>CAWGLE010000018.1:0-254920 GCA_963823345.1 Candidatus Sulfomarinibacteraceae bacterium | reverse complement strand
GGCAGGAAGCAGCTGAGCGTCGTCGGCGTCGCCATGCGCAAGGCCAACAGGAAGCTGCAGAAAGCTCAGGCCGCGGCGCAGCCGTGACGGTCGGGAGGACTGGCGGGGCCATCGCCGATCAGAGCCTGGCCTGGATGATATTCGGAATTCCGAGTTCGGAACGCCGCCCACTCACCCGAGAGGGTTGGCGAACGGCAATTCAAAATTCAAAATTCAGAATTCAAAATTCTTCAGGGTCCGAGGGCGACGATCCGCTCGACGAGCGCCTGTCCTTCGGGGGTGTCGGGGATGATGCCGGGTTTGAGGAGCCGCCTGGTCAGCTCGATCCAGTTGGGGTCGGCCGCGAAGACATCGCGGAACATCGGCGCGGCCTGATCGAAGCTGCCGGACGTTGCGAGGGTGACGGCCGCCCAGTACATCACCTCGACGTTGCCGGGGAGCAATTCGGCGGCGGCGCCGTACTCGGTCATGGCGAGCTCGAGGTTCTCGTGCTCCACCGCCACGTCGCCCGCGTTCATGTGCTCGTAGGCGCGGTGGACGGTGAGCAGCCGTTCGAGCTCGGCGATCGGTTCGGGGTGGTCCTCGATGCGCAGCTCGAGCACGCGGTCGGCCCACGAGCGGCCGGTCGATTCGGGCTTGACGATCAGCATCGCGGCCGACTGTTTGCCGCGGATGTCGCCGCCGACCGATTGGGCCGCCACCAGCGCCGCCATCAGCCGGTCGGCGAGATCGCCCTCGGCTGACTCGTAGGCTGCGGCCATCGCCGGCACCACCTGGTCGTTGAGCATCATGTTGGCCTGGACGGAGTAGCCGTCGCCGACGTGGTGGCCGGCGGCCTCGATGCACTTGGCGCCGGTGTGGGCGGCGACGTTGCCGTCGGTGTCGACAAAGGCGACCTGCCGCACGTCGCGACCCTTGTCCACCAGCAGCAGGGCCTCGAGGGCCTGCCCGGCCGAAAGCCCGCTCTTCATGAGTTCGAGCCCGCGCGGACCGTACGCGGGGTCGACAAAGCTCTGGGTGGCGATGGCGCCGACCCCGGCCTCGGCCCAGGTGACGATCGAGCCGACCGAGAACCAGTGCGACTGGACGGCGACTCCCATCTCTCCGGTAACCGCATCGCGGGCGACGATGGAGTAGGTGTGGACGAGAGGCTCGTTGGCCGCCAATGGGAGCGCAATCGCGAGAATCATCAGGGCGAGTGTGGTTCGGCGCACGGTGTCCTCCGGAGCGTGGTGTTGCTGAGAGTGTAGCTGCATCTGCAGAGATTCGAGAAAGGGAGAAAGGGGAAAAAGGGGCAGGGAAGTTGCTGACGAGCAGGGGACTCCCCCTGATCACGGTTGGGCGGGTGGTCAGACTTCCCCCGTTTTCTGAAGACACCGGGGCCCGTTGTGGTGCGGGCGTCCCGCCCGCACAGTGCGGCCGGGACGGCCGCACCACAACATGACCTGTCAGTGCCGGCGTGGCCGCCGCGTTCGTGGATCCAACATCCAACATCTGCGTCCTTCGGCGTGATCTTCGGGCGGACCGGATTGGTGGGCGGCAGTCCGAATTCCGAATTCCGAATTCCGAATTCTCCAACTCCGTTTTCCTCTTTCATACCCCAACAAAAAACCTCCCCCGGTGTGGAGGAGGCTGAAGACGAACATGGTGTGGTGACGTTACTCGTTCAGCGCCTCGTGCACCCTTCCGACCATCTCGGGTCCGGGGCGGAGGGTCTTGTCGCCGTCGTCCTTCCACTTCGAGGGGCAGCCCTCGTTGGCCTTGCGCGCCAGGTAGAGGTTGGCCTTGAACTTGCGCATGAGCTCGTCGATGTTGCGGCCCATGTTGTAGAAGTTGACTTCCGAGTTGAAGAGGGTGCCGTCGGGGCTGATGATGAAGGTGCCGCGCAGCGCGAGACCCGAAGCCGGGTCATAGACCCCGAAGAGCCGTGACAGTTTGCCCGTCGGGTCGGCGCCCATCGCGTACTTCACCTCGGCGAGCTCCTTCTCGTCACGCTTCCACGCGAGGTGGACGAATTCGGTGTCGGTCGAAACCGTGATGAGCTCGGCGCCCATCTTGCGGAACCGGTCTTGCTGCTCTGCCAGAGCAGCGAACTCGGTCGCTCAGACAAAGGTGAAGTCGGCGGGGTAGAAGAACAGGATTGTCCACTTCCCCTCCTTCTTCAGATTGGCAAGATTGCGCTTGCCGAAGCCGTGGTTTTCGGGTTCGTAGACCGTGAGCTCGAAGTCCGGCACCTGCTGGCCGACCTTCACTTCGGTGATTCCGTCACTCATGTTATGGGCTCCCTTCACTGTGTTTTCTCGGCAACGGGCAGTATAAACCCACAGTCTATTTGTTGGGAAGTGTTCTCGATTGGAAGCCAGGCCGTACCGGGTATGTTCCTTTTTCGGTGCGGGCGCCCTGCGGGCGGACGCACCGAAAAAGGAGACAGGGCCGGTTGCAGGATGTGATGGATGAATACCCTACCGGGGTATGGTATTATCGACGCCATGGTTGAAGACACGACTGCTCTCGACGAACAGGTCCAGCACAACGCCCTCAGACGCCTCAGCATCATCGAGGGGCAGATCCGCGGTCTGCGGCGGATGGTCGAGGAATCGAACGGGTGCGTGGAGATCCTGACCCAGATTTCGGCCATCCACGAGGCCCTGCGCGGGGTCGGTAAGGTGGTGGTGCGCCACCACATCGAAACCTGCGTGACCGAAGGTCTGCAGACGGACCAGAAGAAACAGCATCAGGACGAGCTCCTGGATCTGATCTACAAGCTGAGCAAGTGATGGACTGGATCCTCACCTTCGCCGCGGCCTCGTGGTCGGTGTTCGGCGCCATGGCGCCCTACCTGCTGCTCGGTTTCGTCGTCGCCGGCGTCCTGTCGGTCGTCATCTCGCCGGAGTGGGTGGAGCGCCACCTCGGCGGCAAAGGCCTCGCCCAGGTGTTCAAGGCGAGCCTGTTCGGGGTCCCGCTGCCCCTGTGCTCGTGCGGCGTGATCCCGGTGGCGGCGTCGCTGCGGCAACACGGCGCCAGCAAGGGCGCGACCACCGCCTTCCTGTTGTCGACGCCGCAGACCGGGGTCGACAGCATCGCGGTGACGTACGGGTTGCTCGGCCCCTTCCTTGCCGTGGTGCGGCCGGTGGCGGCCCTGATCACCGGGGTGTTCGGCGGCAGCCTCGTGCAGGCCTTCGACCGCGACAGCGAACCGGTGCCGGTCAATCCCGCAAAGGCGGCGGTCGAGGCCTGTTGTTCCACCGGCGGGTGTGACGAGCCGGCGCCGACCCGTTCGAAGATCTCGGAAGCAGTCCACTACGGTCTGGTCATCCTGCCGCGAGACATCGGGCGGGCGCTGGTCGTCGGGGTTCTGATCTCGGGACTGATTGCGACGGTGGTCGCGCCGAAGGCGCTCGAGTCCTACCTCGGCGGAGGCTTGTTGCCGATGTTCGCGGCGATGGCGGTGGGCATCCCGCTCTACGTGTGCGCGACGGCCTCCACCCCGATCGCCCTCGGGCTCATCCACGCCGGTCTGTCGCCCGGCGCGGCGCTGGTCTTTCTGATCTCGGGGCCCGCGACCAACAGCGCTGCGCTGACGACCCTGTGGAAGGTCCTCGGCCGGCGCACAGCGATCCTCTATCTGGTGACGGTGGCGGTGGCCTCGCTGGCTACAGGTCTGGTGGTCGACGGGTTGATCGGTACCGGCGTGCTGCCGCAGTCGGCGATGGTCCCGGCTGCCACGGTGATGAGCGAGAGCGGAGCGCATGCCGGTCATCACGGTGGGGGATCGATGCCCTGGTTCGAAACCATCTGCGCGGTGGCGCTGCTGGCGGTCCTGGTCAACGCGCTGCGGCCGCGACGACGGGCGGATGGAGAGGTGGCCGTGCACGACGAGAGCCTGACGACGGTCGAGCTCAAGGTCGGCGGGATGCACTGCAACGGCTGCGTCCAGAGCGTCCAACGGGCGCTGTCGGAGGTCGCAGGCGTGACCGAGGCCGAAGTCTGGCTCGATGAAGGCCGGGCGCGGGTCCGGGGCAACGGTTTCTCGACAGATCTCCTGCTCGCCGCCGTCACCGCTCTCGGCTTTTCCGCCGAGAGTTGATGCCGCCCGCCCGAAACGTTGAACGTTCAAACGTTTCAACGTTTAACGTTGGCCTCCGACCTCTGGCATTCGCGTCGAGGTGGAGGTAGTCTTTCCAGATGGCCACGGCTGCATCGCGCCGCGTGCTGGTGATCGACGACTCCAAGGTCCAGTGCGCCGTCTGGCGACGGCTGCTGGAGGATCGCTACGGCGACAAGGTCACGGTCGAGACCTACACCGACCCCGAAGAGGCCGTCGCCGGGCTCGCGCCGGACATCCATCTTCTCCTGCTCGACTGGGAGATGCCGGAGATGGACGGCAAGGAGGTTCTGGAGGCCGCGCGCGAGGTGGGCGTCAACCTCAAACGGGTCATCATCACATCCGGCCATCCCGCCGAACGCCTGCACGAGGAGTTTGACGATTCAGGGTGCCTGGCGGTGATCGAAAAGACGGAACCCGAACAGCAGGCGGCGTTCCTGATGATCCTCGATTCGATCATGCGTCGGTAATTCCGACCGGCGGGTCGCACGGCGACCCGCCGGTCGGAATTACGGGTGGGGAACTTTTTCCCTGTGGTCTGCGTATTCTCGATCAGGAGGATCGGACAATGCTCGAGGCGCTCGCAATTCTCACGCTACTCTTCGTCGGGGCTGTCGTCGTCGGCGTGCTCGTGCTGGTGGCGGGAATTCTGAAGATCGTGCTCAAGCTCGCCCTGCTGCCGATCGTGCTCGGCCTCAAGGCGCTGGTCTTCGTGGTCGGGTTCGTGATCGCCCTGGCGGTGCTCGGCCCGGTCGTGCTGCTGGTCGGCGCGCTGCTCCTGATCCCGCTCCTCATCCTCGGCGGCATCGTCTGGGCCGGCTCATTAGTGTTCAGTTCTTAGTTTTGAGTTTTGAGTGGCCCGGCGTTCAACTCAAAACTCAACCCTCACAACTCAAAACTCGCTGATCGGCCACCGGCCGATCAGCGCAGCATCATCCACAGGTACGAATACTCGAGCGCATCCGTGTAGGCGCGTTGGTTGAGGTTGGCGCCGGAGGCGTGCCCGCCCTCGGTATTTTCGTAGTAGTAGACCTTCTTGCCCATATCGGTCATCTTGGCCACCATCTTGCGCGCGTGGGCCGGGTGGACGCGGTCGTCACGGGTGTTGGTCCAGAAGAAGACCTCGGGGTAGTCGGCCTCGGGATCGAGGTTCTGGTAGGGCGACCAGAGCTTCATGGAGTCCCAGTCGGTGGTGTCGGGATCACCGTACTCGCCCATCCAGCTCGCGCCGGCGAGCAGCTTGTTGTAGCGCTTCATGTCGGCCAGGGGAACCTGGGAGACGACCGCCTTGAAAAGATCGGGTCGCTGGACGAAGCAGCCGTTGACGAGGAGACCACCCTGCGATCCTCCGACGATGCCCAGGTGCTCGGGAGAAGTGAATCGGCGCTCGATCAGGTCCTCGGCGACCGCGATCAGATCATCGAAATTGTTCTGGTGTTTTTCCTTGACGGCGGCCTGGTGCCACTTGGGGCCGAATTCGCCGCCGCCGCGGATGTTGGCGAGCACGTAGACACCGCCGCGCGCCACCCAGGAGTAGCCGAGGTCTCCGGAGTACCGAGGCACCATCGACTGCTCGAAACCACCGTAGGCGTAGAGCATGGTCGGGTTGGTGCCGTCGGCCTCGAAGCCCTTCGGCGTCACGACGAAGTACGGGATCCTGGTCCCATCCTTCGACGTGGCCTCGTACTGGGCCACCGCCATGCCCTCGCTGTCGAACCAGGCCGGAGAGGATTTCACCGCGGCAGGTTCCTCGCCCTGCCGCACCAGGTACAGGCTCGAGGGTGTGAGGAAGTCGGTGTAGGTGAAGAAGAAGGTGTCATCGACGTCGCCGGTGCTGCCGATGGAGACCGAGCCGAGTCCGGGCAGTGCAATCTCCTCTTTCTTCCACCCCTGCTCGCCCGGGGTGAGCCGGTAGAGCCGGCTGCGGACGTTGTCGAGAGTCGCGATCAGGAGATGGTTGAGGCTGTGGGTCACCTCGGCAAGCGAGACCCTCTCCGACGGTTCGAAGAGGATTTCGAAGGACCGGTCGCCCTTCAAAAAGTCGTCGAGGTCGATGGCCAGGAGGGCGTCCTGCGGGTAGGTGGTGCCGCCGACGGTCCAGTCCGATCGAAGACCCAACAACACGTGGTCCTTGAAGATCCCCTGGAGGCTCGCGTCCTCGGGAATCTCGAGCTTGACCAGGCGTCCCCCGAGCGAAATGAAGGAGGTGCCGCGAAAAAACTCGGGGATTTGTTGGACGATGTCGTAGCGGCCTTCAGGGGTGTGAAATGACGAGGCGGCGACACCGACGTCGTCCACCGAGCCCTCGAAGATGGTCGTCGCCTCTGCGATGGGCGTGCCGCGCTTCCACATTTTGGAGATGCGCGGGTAGCCCGATGTGGTGAGCGAGCCCTCTCCGAAATTCGTGCCGACCCACAGGGTGTTCTCATCCATCCAACCGATCCAGTTCCTGGCCTCGGGAAGCTCGAAGCCTGCGCTCACGAACTGCTTGGCGACTGCGTCGAACTCGCGCCCCACCGCCGCATCTGCGCCGCCCCGCGACAGGCTGATCATGCAGTGACGGTACTCGGGCGCGAGACAGCTGGCACCCTGCCACACCCAGTTCTCACCCTCGGCTGCGGCAAGCGCATCAAGATCGAGAACCGTTTCCCAGGCCGGTGATTCCTTCACGAACTCATCGAGAAAGGTCCGGCGCCAGATCCCGCGCACGTGGTCGGCGTCCTGCCAGAAGTTGTAGACCCACGCGCCGCGAATGCCGGGATCGGGAATCCGGTCGCGCGAGTTGTAGATCTCCACCAGCCTGGCATAGATCTCGGCGTACTCGGGCACCGCCTCGAGGACGGCGGTGTCGGCAACGCTCTTGGTCTTCGCCCACTCGAGGGCCTTCTCGTTCTCCACCTCCTCGAGCCAGAGGTACGGGTCTTCCTCGGCAGCGACGCAGACGGATGCTGCGACGAGAGTTATGAGCATTGTTCCCGCGAAACGGTGACGCATGATGGTTCTCCTTCCGGAATCTCATACGGCGACAGGCGCCTGTGGTTGTAAATGGTAGCAAATGGCAGAGCCGGCAGCATGTTGAGTTTTGAGTTTTGAGTTATGAGTTTTGAGTTGTCCACCGCCCACCCCGTGGTACGGGAGGCAAGGTGGAAACTCAGAACTGCGAACTCAAAACTGCGCGCCAGTAGCGCAGGTCCGCCGGTTCTGCTATCACCGTGCAGGGAGTTTCTCCATGGAACCAGCCTCTGGAACGACCCGCGTGGTGGTGATCGACGGCGCCCGCACGCCCTTCTGCCGTTCGGGAACGGCCTTTACCGACCTCCGCTCCTACGACCTCGGCCGCATGGCGGTGGCGGGGCTCCTGCACCGGACCCGGGTCGACCCTTCCCTGGTTGATCTGCTGGTCATGGGCACGGTGATCGCCGACCCCGCCACCTCGAACCTCGGCCGCGAGGTGGTGCTGGGCACGCAGCTGCCGGACAGCTGTCCGGCATTCACCTGCTCGGTGGCGTGCGTGTCGTCGCTTCAGGCCTTTCTCGAATGCGCCCGCGCCATTCAGACCGGGCAAGCCGACGTCGCGATTGCGGCGGGAGCCGAGACCCTGTCGGATGCTCCCATCCGCTACCGGCGGTCGGTCCGCAAACGCCTCATCGCCGCCCAGAAGGCGCGCGGTCCGGGCGGCTATCTGAAGCTGCTGCGCGGGCTCGGCCCCAGGGACCTGCTGCCGGAGCCGGTGGCCCTGGCGGAGTTTTCGACCGGCGAGATCATGGGGGAGAACTGCGAGAGGTTGGCCAAACGGCTCGGGATCACCCGCGAAGCGCAGGACGAGTACGCCATGGCGTCGAACCTCCGCGCTGCGGCGGCCACGGCGGAGGGCCGCTTCAAACGGCAGATCGTGCCGGCCTTTCCGCCGCCCCGCTATCAGGGCGTGGCTGTCGACAACGGGGTTCGCGGCGACTCGACCCTGGAGAAGCTGAGCACCCTGAAACCGGTGTTCGACCGGCGTTTCGGAACCGTCACCGCGGGCAACTCCTCCTTTCTGTCCGACGGCGGGGCCGCCGTCCTGCTGGCATCGGAGGAGGCCGCCGAGAGGCTCGGTCTGCAGCCGCTGGCGGTGCTCGCGGCGTCGGCGGTGGCCGCGCTCGATCCCCTCGAGGAGCTCCTCCTCGGTCCGGCGCTGACCCTGCCGAGGGCTCTGGCCTCGGCCGGGCTCGAACTCGATGCGGTCGAGGTCGTGGAGCTGCACGAGGCATTCGCTGCACAGGTGCTGGCGGTGCTCCAGCTGCTCGACGACAAGAACTTCTGCCGCGACCGGCTGGGTCGCGATCGTGCGGTCGGCGCGGTGGACCGCGACCGCCTCAATGCGTGGGGTGGGTCGCTGTCGTTGGGCCACCCCTTCGGCGCCACCGGTGCGCGGCTCATCACCAACTGCTGTCAGCGCCTCGCGGCCGAGAAGGCCCGCTACGGCGTGGTCTCCGCCTGCGCCGCCGGCGCCATCGGCATCGGTCTGGTCTTCGAGCGGTTCGAGGGGAGGGGCTGAGCGATGGGCATGATCCATATCGAGCAACGGCCCGACGGCGTCGTCGTGGTGACCCTCGACCACCCCGCCAAACCGGTCAACACCCTGTCACCGGCGGTGGTGAAGGAATTCGAAAGCACGGTCGCGCCGCTCCTCGACGACGACCGGGTGCGGGCGCTGGTCGTGGTGTCGGCCAAGAAGGACACGTTCATCGCAGGGGCCGATCTCGAAGTCATCGAGGGGCTGGGCGAGGCCGAGATCAGCGCCATGTCGCGCAGCGGCAACGCGCTGCTCGAGCGCATCTTCACCTCCTCAAAACCGGTGGTAGCGGCGGTCCACGGAGCGGCCCTGGGCGGCGGGCTCGAGGTCGCGCTGGCCTGCCACTACATCCTCGCGAGCGACGACCCCAGGACGGTCCTCGGCCAGTCCGAGGTCATGCTCGGTCTGCTGCCGGCAGGTGGCGGCACCCAGCGTCTGATGGAGCGGGTCGGTCTGGTGGCGGCCCTGCCCATGCTGCTCACCGGTCAACGGATCCGTGCGCGGCGCGCCAGGAAGATCGGGCTTGTGGATGCGATCACGACGCCCGGCGGCATCGCCGAGACCGGAGCACGGGCGGCTCTCGCCATGGCCGACGGCACCCTCAAACGCACACCGCGCGCGAAGACCCTGATGGACCGCCTGGCGGCGACGCCGCCCGGCCGCGCCCTGGTCCTCAGGGCCGCGCGCAAACAGGTCGCCCGCCAGACCCGCGGCTTGTATCCGGCGCCGCCGGCAATCCTCGACTGCGTCGAGACGGGGCTGAAACAGGGACGAGTGGCCGGTCTGGCGAAGGAGAGCGACTACTTCGGCAAGCTCGCCGTGACCCCGGAGAGCCGCAACCTGGTGCGTCTGTTCCACGCCATGAACGAGGCCAAGAAACCCGCAGCCGGGACGCGGGCGAGGGACGTGAAGAAACTGGCGGTCCTCGGCGGCGGTTTCATGGGGGCCGGAGTGGCTTCGGTGTCGCTCGGGCTGTGTCCGGTGGTGGTGCGCGATCTGTCGGACGAGGTGCTGGGCCGGGCGGCAAAGACCGTCGACGACGGCCTCAAGAAACAGGTGCGATCGGGTGCCATCCGCTCGGCAGAGGCGGACCGTCGGCGGTCGCGCCTGCTCCTGACCACCGATCTCGTGGACATCGACGGCGCCGACCTCGTGATCGAGGCGGTCTTCGAAGATCTCGAACTCAAAAGACGGGTGCTGGCCGAGATCGAGGGACGGGTCGCGACGACGACGGTGTTCGCCTCGAACACCTCGGCCCTGCCGATCGGGCAGATCGCCGCCCACGCCCACTACCCCGAGCGGGTGGTCGGCATGCACTACTTCTCGCCGGTGCCGAAGATGCCGCTGCTCGAGATCGTGGTGGCTGAAAAGACCGCGCGGTGGGCGGTGGACACCGCCCGCGCCTTCGGCACCGCCCAGGGCAAGACCTGCATCGTGGTCAAGGACGGTCCCGGCTTCTACACCACGAGAATTCTCGCACCCTACCTCAACGAGGCGGTGCTGCTGGTCGAGGAGGGGGCCGCCGTCGAGGACGTCGACCGGGCGATGAAGGACTTCGGCTACCCGGTCGGGCCGTTGGCCCTGATCGACGAGGTGGGCATCGACGTCGGCGCGCACGTCGCGCGGGATCTCGGCCGTGCCTTCGCCGACCGCGGCCTCGAAGGCTCGGGCGCCATGCCGCGTCTCTTCGAGGCCGGTCTCGAGGGCCGCAAGAACGGCCGCGGCTTCTATCTCTACCCGGCCGGGAAGAAGAAGGGGCCGAAACCTGTCAACTCGCGGGTCTACCAACTGCTCGGCGGTGGCGGGCGGCGGCGGGTGGCCGCCGCCGAAATCCAGGACCGGCTGGCGCTGCTGATGGTCAACGAGGCCGTCCACTGTCTCCAGGACGGCATCATCGGCTCCGCGCGCGACGGCGATCTCGGCGCGATTCTGGGGCTCGGTTTTCCGCCGTTCCGCGGCGGACCGTTCCGCTACGTGGACACGGCGGGCCGGGGCAAAATAGTGGCCCGGCTCGAGACCCTCGCGGCGGCGCACGGGGAGCGTTTCCGTCCCGCCGCTCTGCTCGCCGAGGTCGTCGAGAACCGTGGAAAGTTCTACAAATAGAGTGTTGAGTTATGAGTTTTGAGTTATGAGTTTTAAGCTCCCAACCACCCGTCCACCTCATGCGGTACTTCTTCGTTCCTCACACCTCGTTCAACAGGGCTCGGGCAAAAAACAACTCAAAACTCAACACTCAAAACTCACAACTCAAAACTGACGAGGGCGTCTGGTGGCAAAAAGAAGACCGGGTCCACTCGAAGGAATGCTGGTGCTGGATCTGAGCCGCATGCTGCCGGGGGCGGTGCTGGCGCGGCAGCTGTTGGACCTCGGGGCGCGTCTGATCAAGGTGGAGGACCCTCAGGGCGGCGACCCCATGCGCCAGGTGCCGCCGCAGGTGGAGGGCGTCGGCATCGGGTTCGCGGCCTTTCTGCGGGGCGCCGAGTCGGTCACGATCGACCTGCGGAGCGCGGAGGGTGCCGCACATCTTCGCCTCCTGGCCGCCCGCGCCGATGTCCTGGTGGAGAGCTTTCGACCCGGGACGCTCGAAAACTGGGGGCTGGGTTGGGACGATCTGAGCCGTGCGAACCCGCGGCTGGTGTGGTGCTCGTTGTCGTCCTTCGGGTCGGAGCCCGAGGTCCGGGACCGGGTGGCCCACGACCTCAACTTCAGCGCCATGGCCGGGGTGCTCGATCTGGTCGGCGGCCGGGTGCCCCGGCTCCAGCTGGCCGATGTGACCTCGGGACTCCTCGCCGCGTCGTCCATCCTGGCGGCACTGCTGGCCCGCTCGCGCGGCGGATCTGGGCGGCGGATCGAGCAGCCGCTGGCGGCGGGGCCCTTGCCGTTTCTGACCTGGAGCTGGCTCGAGCGGGCAGCGGGCGGCGGCGGCGTGCTCGACACCCTGCTCGGTGGAGTCTGCCCCTGCTACCGCGTCTATCGCTGCGGTGACGGTTTGGGCGTCTCCCTGGCGGCCCTCGAACCCAAGTTCTGGGCGGCCTTTGTCGAGCTCATCGGCGCCGGGGAACTGGGAGATTCGGCTTTTGCCCTTGGCGAAGACGGCGCGAGGACGGCGTCCGCCGTCGAGAAAGCTCTGTCCGCCCACCCCCGCGACCACTGGCTGCGGGAGGCCGAACAGCGCGGGCTCCCCATGGGTCCGGTCCACGGTCTCGACGAGGCGATGTCGGACCCGGCCTTCGCCGCCGCCGGTCTGACCGAAAGGACGCCCCTGCCGGGAGGCGCGACCGCCGCCGGCATCGGCCCGTGGCATGTCGGGCTGGGTGAGACGCCTGACCGGCCGGCGCCACACCTCGGTGAGCACAACAACGCCGTTTCAGTGGAGTTCGGCCTGAAACGTTGAACGTTCAACGTTCAAACGTTTGAACGTTCCGCCCGCCCGCCCGGCAGCCGGGACGGCTGCCCCACAATCAGGCCACGCCCACAGGGGCGGGATGCGGTGCGGCCGTCCCGGCCGCGCTGTGCGGCGGCGGTGCTTCCCATTCTGTCATCCCGACCGAGGGAGCTCTGCGACCGAGTGGAGGGATCTGGGGGACGGCTTTTGGAACGGCGTTGCCTAGCCCGCATTATTCACGAGTCTTCTGCTGCGAGGCGCGATTCGCTGCGCGTGGCGGCGCTTTCTCGATTCGCTCGCTCGACGTACTGCAAGTACGCCTCCGCTCCCTCAACAACGAAATCGCCACCCCGCTTGCACCTCGCGCCTCTCGCGACGAATCCTCATGAATAATGCGGGCTAGAGCCCCCACCCAGATCCCTCGGCTCGCTGTGCTCGCTCGGGATGACAGATTGAGGGGCTGATTCGCCCACCGGCCCCTCTATACTCCTCGGCATGAAGACCGCCCTGCCGTGGATCCTCGCTGCGCTTTCCGGTCTCGCACTGGCCCTCGCCATGCCCGGCCCGGGGCTCGCCCCGCTCGCCTTCCTGTTTCCGATCCTGCTCCTCGAAGCTCTCGATCGGGTCAAGGGCGGATGGCGGCCGTGGTGTGTGGGGTGGCTGGCCGGTACCGTCTTCTGGTCGGTCTCCTCGTATTGGGTGGTGGCCGTCATGCACAGTTACGGTGGGTTGCCGCAAGTGCTGGCGGTGGCGTGTCTGCTCGGGATGGGGGCCTATCTCGGAATTCTGTGGGCGATGGCGGCTGCTGTCACGGCGGTTGTTCCCGCTCGATGGAGAATATGGTTGCTGCCGCCGGCCTGGGTTGCGATCACTGTGCTGCAACGCTTCCAGCCCTACGGTTTCACCTGGAACGATGTCGCCTCGGCCTTCACCGATTGGCCGTGGCTGATGCAGTCGCTGCCGGTGTGGGGCGCCACCGGTCTCAGCTGGAGCCTGGTGGCGGCGGGCGCTGGCGCCTGGGGTCTCGCGCGGTCCGGCAGCCGCAACGCGGGGGCTCTGGCCATCGCCACCGCAGCGGTGTTGCTTGCAGCCGCCGTGGCCATCTCGCCGCGGCCGGTCGCCGCCGGCCCGGGTGTGACGGTGGCGGTGATCCAGCCCGGGACGACCCTCGAGGAAAAGTGGGACCCTTCGATGGGGCGCGAAGTGGCCGACCGGGTGTGGGAAATGACGGCGGAGGCGGCCCTGCTCGGCGCCGACCTCATCCTGTGGCCCGAGAGCGCCGTGCCCTACAGCCTCGAGAACGACCCCTCCTACCGGGAGACGGTGGAGCAGTTTGCGCGGGAGTTCGACATCGAGATCGTGCTCAACTCGATCGGCCCCCTGGCCGGCGGCGGATATGCCAACTCCGCCTACCTCGTGACCCCTGACGGGGTGTCTCCGGTGCGTTACGACAAGGTCCAGCTGGTGCCGTTCGGCGAGTACGTCCCGCCGTGGGCCCGGATCGCCTTTACCGAAAGCCTGGTTCGCGAGGTCGGCGCCTTCACCCCCGGACCGGCGCCGGTGGTGCTGCCGGCCGCGGTTCCGTTGGGGGTCGCGATCTGTTTCGAGGTGGTCTTCCCGGATCTGGTGGCGCGCGAGGTCCGTGGCGGGGCGCAGCTGCTGGCGACCCTGACCAACGACGGCTGGTACGGGTTCTCGTGGGCGCCGTTGCAGCACTTCGCCCAGGTACGGCTGCGCGCCGCCGAAAACCAGCGGTGGTTCGCGCGCGCGGCGTTGACGGGCATATCGGCCTTCGTCGACCCGACCGGGCGGGTGATCTCGCACCGCGAGGTCGGCCAGTCCGGGGTGTTGGTGGAATCGGTGCAGCCGATGTCCGGTCTCACGCCCCGCGCCCGGTGGGGAGACTGGTGGGCGGTGCTGTGTGCAGTCGGCTCGGTCGCTGCCCTCGTGGGGAGTCGGCGTTCGGCCGATCGTCGACGTCCGAAACGTTCAAACGTTCAACGTTAAACGTCCAAACGTCGGAAGAGAGTGTCAAACGAAATTGTTCGGTACAATGTGCGTCCCGCCTCGGAGGCGGTGCGACGGTGGGGGACACCATGCTCGAAGAACTGATGCAGACCGGCGAACAGGAAATGGAGCGAATCCAGCGCCTGCGGGGGTACCTTTGACGAGGAATCGTTGAGGGAGCAGCTGGCCGAGGCGGATGCCGCGGCCCAGGACCCCAACATCTGGTCGGATCAGGATCACGCCCGGCAGGTCATGAGCCAGAGGGCTCAACTCCAGGAGCAGGTCTCCACGGCGGAGTCGTTGGTTGAAGCCCACGAAGAGCTCGAAGTTCTGCTCGAGATGGCCCGCGAGGGCGAAGACGGCGCGGCCGCCGAACTTGCCGCGGCCCTCAAACGGATCACGCCGAACCTCGACCGGTTCGAACTGACCGCCAGGATGACCGGCGAGCACGACGCTGCGAACGCCTTCCTCGAAGTCCACGCCGGCGCCGGCGGCACCGAGTCGCAGGACTGGGCGGAGATGCTCGAGCGACTCTACCTGCGATGGGCCGAACGCCGCGGTTTCGATGTCGAGATCATGGACGAGCAGCCTGGTGAGGAGGCGGGTATCAAGGGCGCGACCCTGCTGATCAAGGGGCCCTACGCCTATGGCAATCTGCGGTCGGAGAACGGCGTGCACCGGCTGGTGCGGATCTCGCCGTTTGATTCCCAGAAGCGGCGCCACACCTCGTTCGCGTCGGCTCACGTCTACCCGGAGATCGATGACGACGTCGATCTCGAGATCCCCGAGAAGGACATTCGGGTCGACCGCTACTGCTCGTCGGGGCCGGGCGGGCAGGGGGTGAACACGACGTACTCAGCGGTGCGGCTGGTACACGAACCCACCGGCATCATCGTCACCTGTCAGAACGAGCGATCGCAGATCAAGAACCTCGCCAGCGCCATGAAGGTGCTCAAGGCCAGGCTCTACGAGCTCGAGATGGAGAAACGCGAAGAGGAGCTGGACAAGATCAAGGGGCCCAAGAAGGACATCTCCTGGGGCAACCAGATCCGCTCCTACGTGCTCCAGCCATACCAGATGGTGAAGGACCTGCGAACCGCGCACGAGGTGGGCAACACCGAACGGGTGCTCGACGGCGACATCGACGGCTTCATCGAGGCTTACCTCCACTGGGACGCCCAACACCACTAGTTCTCAGTTTTGAGTTTTGAGTTTTGAGTTGTCCGGCCTCCCGCCCCCGGTCATCCTGATCGGAGGTGAGGCACACAAACTCAAAACTCAAAACTGAGAACTCACAACTCACAACGCTCTGCGTTGTGGGGTGTTGCGCCGGTGCGTCCTTCGGTGTACCGTGCACCTCGCGGGAGGCGGCACGGCCGCGGCAGGTCGACCTGGTCCCTGCGTTTCGGAGTTCCCGCACACCGATCCATGGGGAGGACGACGTCATGAAGCAGACGGCTGAGCTGACTGGATCTGCGGGGTATATCGAGCTCGAGGAGCGCTACGGCGCCCACAACTACCACCCGCTCGACGTGGTGATCGCCCGCGCCGAGGGTGCCTGGGTGTGGGACGTCGAGGGCAAGAAGTACATGGACTTCCTGGCCGCCTACTCGGCGGTCAACCAGGGCCACTGCCACCCGCGGCTGGTCAAGGTGGTGCAGGAGCAGGCCACGAAGGTGACCTTGACCTCGCGCGCCTTCCGCAACGACCAGCTCGGCCCGTTCTGCGAAGAGATCACCAGGATGACGGGGTTCCACCGCGTGCTGCCGATGAACACCGGCGCCGAAGCGGTCGAGACGGCGATCAAGGCGGCCCGCAAGTGGGGCTACACCGTCAAGGGAATTCCGGCGGAAAAGGCCGAGATCCTGGTCTTTGCCGGCAACTTCCACGGCCGCACGACCACCATCGTCGGCTTTTCCTCCGAAGAGGATTACCGCACGGGGTTCGGGCCCTTCACGCCCGGGTTCCGCCTCCTGCCGTACGGCGACATCGCAAGCGTGAAAGCGGCGATGAGCGACAGGGTCGCCGCCATCCTGGTGGAGCCGATCCAGGGCGAAGCCGGAATCGTGATCCCCCCGGACGGCTTCCTCAAGGGGCTGCGCGAGATCACGAACGAGCACAATGCGCTGCTGGTGGTGGACGAGATCCAGTCCGGCCTCGGGCGCACCGGCAAGCTCTTCGCCTACGAGCACGAGGGAATCCGCCCCGACATCGTGATCATTGGCAAGGCGCTGTCGGGCGGCATGTACCCGGTGTCGGCCATCCTCGCGGACGACGAGGTGATGGGCGTGTTCCACCCCGGCGAGCACGGCTCGACCTACGGCGGCAATCCGCTCGGCGCCGCCGTCGCCCGCGAGGCGATGCGGGTCCTGGTCGACGAGGACATGGTGCAGAGGTCGGCCGACAACGGGGCGTACTTCCTCGAGAAGCTGCAGTCCGTTTCGTCGCCGCACGTCAAGGAGATCCGCGGCCGCGGACTGTGGATCGCCATCGAGCTCAACCGCGAAGCCGGCGGCGCCCGCCGCTTCTGCGAGGCGCTGCAGGAAGAGGGGCTCCTGTGCAAGGAGACCCACGCAACCGTCATCCGCGTCGCGCCGCCTCTGACCATCGGCCGCGACGAGATCGACTGGGCGGTCGAGCGCCTCGCGAAGGTGTTGACGACGCTCTAGCCGTTCCACGTTGAAACGTTGAAACGTTCAACGTCTCCGCCCACCCTCCCGCCGGTCGGAAACGTGGTCGGAGGGAAACGTCCTAACGTTTAACGTTCTAACGTTTGAACGGTGGTGTGGCTATACTGCCATCAATGCGTCGACAGGGCCCCATCACCATGCGTCACATGATCGTCGCGGTGCTGGTGGTGGTCGTCATCAACGCCCAGCTGACGTGGTGGATCGTCTTCGTGCTCCGCCTCAACCGGGACTATCTGGCGTTGGAGCGGCAGTGGTTGGTCGGTGCGGCCCGGGTCGAGGCGGCGCGGGTCGAGGCTGAGATCGCGACCGCTCGCACGGCCCTCGAGGCTGCGGTTCTCATGGGAGACCAGCCGGGCCGCGACGCCGCACCGCAGCCCTTTGCGGGGTGGCGTTCTCAGGGTCTGGCTGATAGCTGTCCGGCGGCCCGCCTCAACTCGTCAGGCGTGGTCGAGATCGGCGTGTTGTCCGGTCGAACCTGTGTCACGGGGGTGTTGGGCGGCGAGTGGCGGCAGCGCGTCCTCGATGTCGGTGGCGACCTCGAGGTCGTGGCGTCGTCCGACGAAGGCCCGCCCGGCGTCGCGCTGAAATATCCCGGCGAGAAACTGACCGTGCGCCCCCGGGCCGATGTCTGGGACGGGTTGCTCGACACCTACCGGCGGCGGATCGTGATGTTGGTGTCCGAGGGCAGCTTCTTCGCCGTGCTGCTGCTGGTGCTGCTGTGGCTGTTGTGGCGGACTTTCCGCAGGGAGGTGGAGCTCGAGCGCCAGCACCGGAACTTCCTGTCCGCGGTGACTCACGAGCTCAAATCGCCGCTCGCGGCGATGCGCCTCGCCCTCGAGACGGTCACCACGGGCCGCGCCACCGGCAACGCCGCCGGCCGCTTTCTGACCAACGCACTGGAGGACGCGGAACGACTCGAGGACCTGGTCCAGAAAGTCCTGGAGGCGACCCGATTCAGCGAGGGGCGATCGGTGGTTCTTCGCAACGACGTCCACCTGAGCAGAGTCGTCGAAGAGGTGACCACGGCCTTCAGACGCCGGGCGGCCGCGGCCGGGGCGCACCTCGAGGTCGGCGTCGAGCCGGACATCTACAGCGACCTCGACGAGGAGGCGTTTTCGATCGCGATTTCGAACCTGCTCGAGAACGCCGTCAAGTACGGCGGTGAACCGCCGCGAATCGGGGTCAGCCTCTCCCTGGACGGCCACCACGCGGTCCTCGAGGTGAGCGACAACGGGAACGGCATTCCGGAGGACGACGTCGCCCGGGTGTTCGATCGCTTTTTCCGCAGCGGAGATGAGATGACCCGCAGCACTCGCGGCACGGGTCTCGGCCTGTATCTGGTACAACAGATCGTCAACGGCCACCGGGGAACGGTCAAAATCGGGTCCACCGGTGCGGAGGGTACGGTTTTTCGGGTGACCCTTCCAGGGTGTGAGAAGTGACGGAGGCTGGTTCGGGGAGCTGATATGAAGAAACACATTCTGATTGTCGATGATGAAGAACACCTCGCCGATGCGCTCGCCCACAACCTGCAGTTCGAGGGCTATGCCACCACCGTCGCCTTTGACGGCGAGGAAGGGCTGCATCTCGCGCGCACCATCCAGTTCGACCTGGTGATCCTCGACATCATGATGCCCAAGCTCGACGGCCTCGAGGTGTGCAAGCGCCTCCGCGCGACGGGAAGCAAGGTGCCGATCCTCTTTCTGACGGCCAAATCGGCCGACGCGGACCGTCTGCTCGGGCTCAAGGTCGGCGCCGACGACTACGTCGCCAAGCCCTTTCTTCTCGAGGAACTGATCCTCCGCATCACCGGCATCTTCCGCCGCCAGGAGTGGTACAGCACAGCGCCCGACGAACAGGAGGTGTTCCGCTTCGGCGCCAACGAGGTGAACTTCCAGACCTACGAGGCGAGTAACGACGGGCGCACGGTTCGTCTGACCGAAAAGGAATGCATGCTCATGAAGCTGCTGGTGGAGCGGCGCAACCAGGTGGTGTCGCGCGAGGAGATTCTCGAGAGGGTGTGGGGATACCGGTTTTCCACCTCCTCCCGCACCATCGACAATTTCATCGTCCGTCTCCGGCGGTACTTCGAGCCGGACCCGAAGACGCCTCAGTACATCCACTCGGTCCGTGGGGTCGGCTACCGGTTCACGGTCCCGGACTGACGGCCCTTGATGCCCACCCTTCACCGCGCCCTGCTCGCAGTGCTGCTGGTGGGCAACACCCTCGTGTTTGCCGGGGTCGATCCCCTGACCAGGCTGGCAACCGCGGTGATCGTCGTGGTGTTGATGGTCGACCAGCGGACCCTTCCGGCCGTGCCCGGACCGGCGCTGTGGGCGGCGGCGGGTTGTGCGGGCCTGGCGGTGTTCCAGTTGGTGCCCCTGCCGGAGTTCGTGCGGCGGTTGGTGCAACCCGGGTATGCGGAGGTCTTTGCTCACGGTTGGGCGCCGCTCTCGCTGGCGCCGTGGGCGACCGTGCAGACCGCGGCGTCGATCGTGGTGGCGTCCGGCATCGCGCTGGTGGCGGTGCGCCTGGCGGGCACCCGCAGCGGGCTGCCGGTGCTGCTCGGCCTGCTGGCTGTGATCTGCGGTCTGCTCGGAGTTCTCGGTCTCGGGGGCGAGAGCGGCGCCCCGCAGAACGTGCTGCTGGTGAGGCCCAACACGGGTGGCGGTGGTGCCTACGGGCCATTCGTCAACTCGAATCACTTTGCCGTTGCCGTCGAGCTCACCGTGCCGGCGGCGCTGGTCCTTTTCGCCGCTGCCGTGCGTAACCTGGTGCGGGCGGGGGCCGCCCGGCAACGCGCTGCGGTGATGACCCTGGCGGCGGGCGTGGCCGCGGTAGTGGCGATCGGCGCCCTGCTGCGGTGCGGTTCTCGTGGCGGGGTGCTCTTCCTCGCTGCCGGCATCGTGCTGACCTTGCCCCTCTGGATGCGGCCGTGGCGGGCCCGGCGGTGGCCGTGGATCGCGGTCATGGCGGGGCTGCTGGCGGTGGCGCTGGCTCTCGCGTGGACCCGTATCCCGGAACTTCGGGACGGTTTCGGCCAGCTGCTGGTCGTCGAAGGGGTCGAGGGCAACTCGCGGTGGGACGTGTGGGAGGGGACCGTTCGCTCGTTTGCCCGATCGCCCCTGGTGGGTTCCGGGATCGGCACCTATCGCTTCGTGATCGGCCTCGACAAACCGGCGACCGGGACCGCGGTCCTCGAACAGGCGCACAACGACTGGTTGGAGTGGCTCTCCACCACCGGTCTGATCGGAGCCGGCGTCCTGGTGCTGATCGTCGGGACGTTGGTGGTGCGGTTGCTGCCGTACCGGGTCCGACGGCTGCGGTTCGAATTGCGGTATCCGCTGGCGGGAGCGGCAGCCGCCCTGGTTGCCACAGGCCTGCACGAGATCATTGGATTCGGGGTGCAGACGCCGCTCAACCGCTACCTGGCGGCGGTCTGGGTGGGTCTGATCTGGGGAGTCTGGAACCGGGTGGAGGATGGGCGGTCCCGACCGAAGACGGCGGCGGCGCTCGAGACGGACGACGCGTCGGAGCCCGGGGCAGGGCCGGAGGAAGGTCCGCGTGAATTCTGAAAGGAAGGCGGCGCTGGACATCGCCGGGCACGTGCTGCGGATGCGGGTGACGGCCGGGGTGTTTCTCGCAACCGTTCCGTTCGCGGTGGTGCTCTGCTACGCCCTGCCGCACCGGGGTACGGTCACCGTATCTCCGCTGACCCTGACGATGATCGCGGTCGCGGCGGTCGGGTGGATCGGATTTACGGCCAACGCCGACGCCCGGAAACGGCTCGAGGGGATCCGAAGGGCCGCTGCGGTGCACGGCGACGAGGCCCGGCTGCTCCGCGATCACTGGCTGGTTTACACGGCGATTCTGGTGCGCCTTGAAATGCTCGTGGTCGCCGGGGTCGTGGTCGCCCTGTGGGGTGTGGGTCCGGCGATCGGAGTATGGATCGTGGTGCTCGGCGGCCTCATGATCGCTCTCACCTGGCCGACCACGCGGAAGACGCAGCTGCTGCTGGGCCGGGTTCGTGCCCTCCGCGACAGCGGCGGGGAGGGATCGGGGTGACGGTTCTTATCGCGGCTGAAACCAATTCGCAATATTTGCGTACAATAAAGCGTGGAACGTGTTTCCGCACGCTGCGTGGTGACCGGGCCACGAGTGGGATGGAGGCGACATGAAACGTTGGATGTGGTTGAGTCTGGCGGCGGTCGTGGTCGCGGCTGCTGCGGTGACACTGGTCGCGCTGCCGAAGGCGCCGGATTGGACGTCGACGTCGCCTGAAGCCGTCGCCGCGTTCCAGGCCGGGATGGACGCCCAGATGAAGGTCTACTACGAGGACGCCAGGCGCAACTTCCAGCGTGCCGTCGAGCTCGACCCTGATTTCGTGATCGCCAACCTCATGACCATCGATCAGTACCGCGATGACGAGGAAAAGACCGCGGCGGCGTGGGCGAAGATCGAGAAAGCCGACCTGACGCTGTTGAATACGCGGGAGCGGTTCTTCATCCAGCGCGCCAGGGCCCGCCACGCCAAGCAGCCGGAGGAGGCCCAGCGCCTGCTCGACGAGTACGTCGCGAAGTACCCCGACGATCCCTACATCCTCAACCAGAAGGCCATGGAGACCTGGCTTCGGAATGACCTCGAGGAGGCGGAGCGTCTGTATCAACGCCTGGTGGAAATCGCTCCGAACTGGGTGATCGCTTACAACCAGCTGGGCTACATCAAGATGATGAACGGCCGCTTTGCCGAGGCCGAAGAGTCCTTCAAGAGCTACCGTTTCATCGCACCGGATCAGGCCAACCCCCACGACTCGCTGGGCGAGCTCTTCATCACCCAGGGCCGCTACGACGAGGCGAAGGAGTCCCTCGAGACGGCCATCGCGATCAAACCGGACTTCTGGGCCGCCTACCAGCACCTCGTCCTGATGCAGGCCTTCAGCGGCGATTCCGATGGCGCCCGGGAGACCATCGATCGCCTGCGAGCGGCCGGCGGCCCCGAGGAAATGGCGAGCTCGATGGACTGCCTCAATCACTACACCGTGATGCGCAACGCCGGAGCGTGGCGAGAGATCATGGACGAGGCCGATTCCAAGTGCGCCCAGGGCTTCCACGAGGGTTACGCCACGGTCACGACCCACTTCGCCGCCTGTAAGCTGGGTAATTGGGAGAAGGCGATGGAGGTGGAACTCGAGATCGCGAACCTGCTCGAAAAGATCGGCGATCACGGCAACCAGAAGGATCTCATGACCCTGCGCGGCGCCTTCCTCCACATGCAGGGTGTACGGCTGGCGCTCCAGGGCGACTATGCGCAGGCCGAGGAGAAGTTGCGGGCCGCCGACGAGGGTCTGACCTACGTCGAGGCCGGGGTCGGCATGTACAAGCTCTTCAACCGCATGATCCTCGCCGAAGTCCTGCTGGCCAACAGCCAGGATGCCGAGGCGCACGGACTGCTTGCGAACGTCAGATCGGTCAATCCGGTGATGGTGGCCGAATTCGAGGATTCGGGTCTCAAGAACCTCGGTCTCGACCGGATGTGACGGAGCCCCGAAATCAAGGTGTGAGGGCGGCCCGGAGTTTCTCGACCGCGGATCGGAGCTCGGTCGCCAGCGGGTGATCGCCGAGGCGGTTTTTCACGGCTTCGGCGAGGCTCGCGAAATACCACAGCTGCCGTTCGGGGCCGGCGTTGAAGTGCTGCCACACCGTGTCCACATCGCCGGCGGCTTCGAGGTCGAGGGCCAGCGACTGCACGTTGTGGAGAACGTCCGCGGCCTTGATGAGAACGGCCTCCTCGGTCATGCGGACCAGGTGGTCGATCTGTTCCTGCTTGCGGACCTCCCAGGTGTCCGCCTGTCTGAGACCGCGGCGTTTGTCTTCCGTGACTTCCAGAACCAGCGAGAGGACCTGCTCGCCCAGGATCTGCCGGATGTTGTCGCGGCCGTCGGGATCGGGGACGTCCTCGAGGTAGTCGTGCAACACGGCCGCCGCCAGGACCTCGTCACGGGCCCCGAGACGGGCGAGGATGCACATGGTGGCCATCAAATGGGTGACGTAAGGGACCCGATCGAGCAGAAAGGCGCCGCTGGGTCTGTCCCCTTCGGGATCCTCGACGTTCTTTCGGTACTGGTTGTGGTGGCCGCGGGCGGCGAGCCGGACCGCGGCCTCGAGTAACGGGGGGAAAAGAGCGCCCGGCGGCTTCTCCGAGTCGGGGTTCGATCGAGACATGGTGCGTTCATTCTAGTACAGCGGCGACTGCGGATTTCGGATTTCGAATTTCGGATTTCGGATTTTCCACCCGTCCCCCCACCGACAATCAGCACTCGCGTGCTCTGGGCGGGTGGGACCACGTGCGGCGGAGGCGCCTCGAACGTTGAACGTTAGAACGTTCGGCTCATCCGGGATTTGGTGAGATGGGCGTGCGGTATCAGAAATCCGAAGTTCAGTTGCAGGTGCAGGGCCGGCAGACAGTGGCCGCTTGTCCACGAAGGCATCGTGGACTGCTCGAAATCATATTCAGGCTCCACCCCGACCGCGGCGGGTCTGAAGGTGGGCCGAGGCCCACCCTACTTCGGACCCACGTTTCGAGCGGGTTCGTAGGGTGGGCCTTGGCCCACCTTCAGAGATGTTTCCAGCACCTCGGTTCACCCGTGTCTCAGGACGAGACCTGGACAGCCGTTTTCTGTCGATGAGGGCCTCGTTCTGAAAATGGCATTGACCGATCCTCAACTCCAGGGTTTTCAGTGTGGCAAGGTCAGATGGGGATCAGTCTTGGACAGCACTGTGCTGAAAGCCGGGATACGGCGGAGGTGCCTCACACCCTTTCAGGTACACTGAATCCCGGAGGTGTTGATGCGGAAGATCGCTTTTGCCGGCGCTGGTGCTGACGGTCTCGGTCCCGCCCGCGGCGGCGCAGTTCGTGGCTCCCGGCGGCACGATTCCGGCGGTGTCGGGCAGCGTCAACGGTGAAAACGGCACGGTCTGGCGTTCGGATGTCAGCGTGCTCAACCTGAGCTCGTCGGCGACCTCGGTGGTTTTCGTCCTGTTCCCCGAGATCAGGACCAACGGGCCGGTCTTTGACGTGCAGCAGTCCGATGCGATCCCCATCGACGGCAACAGTCAGCTCACCATCGCCAACGTGGTGACGAGCCTGTTCGACGAGCGCGGGAAGAACGGGTCGCTGTCCGTCTTTTCCACCGACGGGTCTCCTGTGGTGCTGGCGTCGCGAACCTACACGCCGGGCCCCGCCGGCGGCAGCTTCGGACTCAACGTCTACGGCGTCCTGGTGGCCGACACGGCATGGATCGCCAACGTCGAGCATGACGGCTTCTTCCGCACGAACATCGGAGTGTTCACCCCGCTCGATCCGCCGGCCGGACAGTCCCTGGTGTTTGTCGTGACCGTCTTCGGCGCCGACGGGGTGGAGGTGGCCTCGGGATCTCTGACCTTCGACGAGGCCGGCCTCAAACAGAAGAACCTGGACTTTTTCGGGGTCGACGACGCCCTCCTCGACGGGTGGGTCCAGATCCGCTGTTCGGACCCGACCGCGATCTGGTACGCGTACGCGACGGTGATCGACAACGTCACCGGCGATTCGGTCTACCGCGCCGCGATCACCCAGCAGAGCTCGATTCCATAGCTGGTAGCCGTCAGTTTTGAGCCCTTAGCCGTTAGCTGATAGCTAAATGCTGACAGCTAACAGCTTATTGCTGACCCGAAGGGTCACAAGAACCCGCGCTGTTTCATCCACTCGTCGTTGAAGATGGTGCTCATGTAGCGGCTGCCGGAGTCCGGGAAGACGGTGACGATCCGCGCCGGGCGGTCGAGGGTGCGCCCGAGCTTGCGGACCGCCCACAGGGCCGCGCCGGACGAGCCTCCGCCGAGAATGGCCTCACGCCGGGCGAGCGCCCGGGTCGCCCGAAAGGCTTCGCGGTCGCTGACGCGGTAGACGTCGTCGAGCAGCGAAAAATCGGGGCAGCCGATGATCTCCTCGTCGCCGAGCCCTTCGACCAGATAGGGCGCCGGGCGATCGAGCCGGCGGTGGTGAAACCAGTCGTGGAACACCGAACCCGCGGGATCGACGGCTATCGCCCGGATCGCCGGGTCCTGCTCCTTGAGGTAGCGCGCGACGCCGCAGATGGTCCCACCGGTGCCCATCCCGGCCACCAGGTAGTCGATCCGGCCCTCCATCTGCTGCCAGATCTCGGGGCCGGTGGTGGCGTAGTGGGCGTCCGAGTTTTCCCGGTTGTTGTGCTGGTCGGGAAAGAAGGCGTCCGGGTTTCGGGCGACGATTTCCCGCGCCTTGCGGTTGTAGCTTTCGGGGTCTTCCGGCGGCAGGTCGCCGTCCACCAGCACGAGGTCGACGCCCATCGCCCGCAGACAGTCGAGCTTCTCCTTCGAGGTCTGCTTCCGGACCACCATGGTGCACCGGAGATCGTGCAGGACCGACATCATCGCCAGACCCATGGCGGTGTTGCCGGAGGAGCTTTCGACCACGATGTCGCCGCCGTGCAGCCGGTCCTCGGCGATCGCCTTTTCCACCATGTGGCGGGCGATGCGGTCCTTGACGCTGCCCATGGGGTTGAGGAACTCGATCTTGGCGAAGACCTCGCAATCGAGGTCGTCGACGGTCGGCCCCAACCGCACCAGGGGCGTCCAGCCGACCGCCTCGGAGATGCAGTCATAGACGCGGAGGTTCCTGTTCATCGGTGCGGATTATAGACGCATCACGGGCGCAGAATGATGGCCTTCATGTGGCAATCACGGGACGCCGCGCCGGTCACCGGTGAAAGCAGATTCCCGCGTAGCCGACGACTGCGGAGTGGTCCCCGCTGGCCGCGCCCGAGGTCTGATAGGCAACCAGGTGGGCGCCGACGGCGCCGAGCTCGTTGGCGGCGGCGAGGGCGACGGTGGCCGGGACGACCCCGCACATCGTGATGCCGTGGCGGTGAACCGTCTCGTACAACCTCGCCGGATCGCGGGTGAGCGCCGCCTCGATGGCCAGGTGATCGAGCCGGTTGGCTTCCTCCTCGGGGAGGTAGTGGCTCATGTCGGACGAGGCGATGATCCCGACCGGCTCGGCGAGATCGCCGACGATCCTCGCCAGGATGCGTCCGAGGTCCAGACAGTCGTCGAGGCGCAGGTGGGCGAGGCACACGGGGAGCATCTCGAGGTCGGGACGGCGGGCGAGCAGGAACGGCAGCTGGACCTCGAGCGAGTGTTCTCGTGAGTGAGCCTTGGGGTCGAAGGTCGCCAGTGGTGCACGGTCGACGAGGCGTCGGCCGAGTCCCGTGGCGATCGGCAGGTCGCCGAGAGGGGTGCGCCAGCGTTCGTGCGGTGCGACCGCGACGGCTGCGCCGGAGCCCGTGTGGTTGGGGCCGAGGAGAATCACGGTCCGCGGGAGGTCGAGGTGACCGTAGAGCTTTCCGGCCACCCCTCCGGAGTAGATATAACCGGCGTGAGGCGCGATACAGGCGAGCAACTGGTGGCGTACGGGTTGCAGGTCGATCCAGCGCCGGAGGTCCTCCTCCAGCGCGGCCGCGCCGCGGGGATAGAAGGTGCCTGCGACGACCGGCTCCCGAAGATCGATGTCCACAGCGCCTCCCTTCCAGGAAATGTTCCTCTCAAGGTAGGCCGGAGAGGCCCCTACGGTCAAGGGAGGGGGCCGGCGGCCAGCAGGGCGACCAACCCGGCGTCGGCGGGTGGAGTCGGGTAGTCCGACAGCTCGGATACGTGGACCCACCGCACCTCCTGACCTTCGCGCCCGACCGGTTCACCGGCGAGCAGCCGGGCGGCAAAAAACAGGAGCAGAATCCTCAGCCGCGGCTCTTCGTGGACGGCGGAGGTGAGGGGCTCGCCGATCGCAGCTTCGACCCCGAGCTCCTCGCGCAGCTCCCGCGCAAGGGCGGCCCGCGGGTCTTCGCCGGCGCGGATCTTGCCGCCGGGAAACTCCCACAACCCGCCCATGTGTTTGTGGTCCGGCCGCCGTGTCAGCAGGACCCGGCCCGCAGGATCGCGGATGACCGCCGCCACGACGCTGATGTCCTCGGTGCCATTCATGGACCGAGACCGTACCCGCCCCTGACACCGCCGTCAATTCCGTCACTGGTTTCCCACCCCCGGTTCCGTGAATCAGGGGCCAAATCCGAAATCCGAAATCCGAAATCCGAAATCTGCCATGGCTCCCTTTCCCCCTTTCCCCCTGCCCATGTAGAATCTCTGCCCATGTCCGAGAACTTCGACCGCCTCGTCACCATCATGGACCGCCTGCGGGACCCGGGGGGCTGTCCCTGGGACCGCGAGCAGACCATCCACACCCTGGCGCCCTACTTTCTCGAAGAGGCCTACGAGGTCGTCGACGCCGTCGCCTCCGGAGACCCCGACAAGCTCTGTGAGGAGCTCGGCGACCTCCTGCTGCAGATCGTCTTCGTGTCGCGGATCGCCAGGGAAGAGGGCTGGTTCGACATCGATGGCGTGAGCGACCGCATCTCCGAAAAGATGGTCCGCCGCCATCCGCACGTCTTCGGCGACCGCCGGGTCGAGGATTCGGCCGAGGTCATGCGCAACTGGGAGGACATCAAGCGGGAAGAACGGTCGAGCGAGCCCGCAGCCTCGGTGCTCGATGGCGTGCCGCAGTCGTTGCCGGCCCTGCTCAAGGCCTATCGGATGACCGAGAAGGCGGCGGCGGTCGGTTTCGACTGGCGCAAGCCGATCGACGTCATGGACAAGATGCGCGAGGAAATGGCGGAGCTCGAGGTCGAGCTCGCGGCGGGCGACGAGGTTGTCGACGCACGGGTGCGGGCGGAGCTGGGTGACATCCTGTTTGTCATGGCCAATCTCGCGCGCCACCTCGGGGTCGAACCCGAGACCGCCCTGCAGGGGACCAACGCGACCTTCAGCCGGCGTTTCCAGGCGATGGAGGAGCGGGCGCGCCGGAACGGCCGCGATTTCCGCCAGATGGACCTCGCCGAGCAGGACGCGCTGTGGGACGAGGTCAAGGCCGACGAACGGCGGGCGATCGACACCGACTGACGGCTATCGCCTCCCCGTGACGGACAACGCCGCCCACCCGATGATGCCGAAGCAGGCGGCGAAAATCAGTCCCCAGAGGTGAGCCGCCAGACCCGAGGCGGCGGCCGTCCGGACGGGAATGCCGAGAGCGGCAAAGGCGGCGGTCCAGCCCGCCTCGAGGGTGCCGAGGTTGCCGATCAGGTTGAACGGCAGCAGGTTGGCGACCGCCGCGGCCGACGCGCCGGCCGTGACCGTGATCAAGGGCCAGCGATAGCCCATCGCCGCCAGCAGCAGCCACGCCACGCTCCACTGCAGACCCCACATCAGAAACGAGGTGACGATGGCGCCCCACAATCTGGCCGGACGGGCTCGTAAGATGTCGATCTCCCGGCGCACGCGCCGCAGCCGGCGCGCCCATCGGCGGCCGACCATGCCTCGTGAAGCCACCCACCGGACGGTCAGGCGGTCGGCAGCGCGCATCGCCGTCGGCAGAAGGAGAGTCGGTGCGACCAGGAGCATCGCCAGCACCAGCGCGAGGGGCTCCCCGAGTCCCCGGATGACGAGGATCGCCGCCCCGCACCAGACGCCGAGGGTCGCGAGATCGAGGACCCGGGCGGCCAGCAGGGTGCCGACATTTGACGTAAAGGGGCGTCCGGTGGCGCGGGTCAGGAGCCACGGCAGGGCGAGCTCGCCGGTGCGCGCCGGGGCGAAGAGAGCGGCGGCCTGAGCGGCTGCGGCCACCAGGATCGCCTGCAACGGGCCCAGGCTGCCGCGTTCGAGCAGGAGCCGCAGCCGCAGGCCGCGCAGCGCCAGAAAGGCCGCCGACGCCGCCACGGCCGCCGCCAGCAGGCCTGGGTCGGTCGATCGGAGGAGTCGCCACACCACGGCGGGGCCGGCGACCTTGAGAACCGCCGCCAACAGGAGGACCGCGACCGCGGCGCCCGCGGCCCGCCGGGCGAGGCGGCCGGTAGAACCTCGATCCACGGCCTCAGCGGCGGGCGGGGCCATCAGCCCGCTGCCGCTCGACCACTTCCTCGAGGAGGCGCCGGTTGACCGCGGTGAGATCGGCGACGATGCCCGCAAGCCAGATCAGCGCGCCGATGACGACGAGTATGACCGCGAGAATGAGCGACTGGACGTGGCCGGCCGGCGAGTTTCCGGTGGCGTAGAACCACAGGAATCGAAGGAGGAGCGCGCCGCCGAGCCCGATCGGGAGCGACCCGAGCATCAGAAAAATGCGGAGCGGGTTGTAGAGGACCACGATCCGCGCCATGCTCGCCAGCGAGCGCACGACGTAGTTGAGGTTGGAGCTGAAGAGACGCGACGGCCGGGTGGCGCCCGGGTTGACGCGGATCGGCACGGAGGCGATCTTGAAACCCGCTTCGCCCGCCTGCAGGATGGTCTCGAGGGTGTAGGTGAAACGGGTGAACACGTGCAGGCGCAACGCCGCGGCCCGCGAGATGGCGCGGAAACCCGAGGTGGCGTCCCGCACCGCGGTTCCCGACAGGCGGCGGACGACCCACGAACCGAGCTTCTGCAGGAGCCGTTTGGTGGCCGAGAAGTGCCGCAACGTGGCCACCTGCCGGTCGCCGATGACCATTTGCGCCGTGCCGTCGAGGATCGGCCCCACCAGCGCCGGGATGTCGCGCGCGTCATATTGGTTGTCCGCGTCGGTGTTGACGATGACGTCGGCGCCGCGTTCGAGGCAGCGCCGGATCCCGGTGCTGAAGGCCACCGCCAGACCGCGGTGGACCGGGAGGCGGACCACCTCGGCGCCGGACGATGCCGCAACCTCGGCGGTGCGATCCGACGAGCCGTCGTCAACCACCACCACCTCGACCTCGTCGAAGCCCGCCACCTGTCGCGGCAGGGCGGCGATGGCGTCGGCAAGGTCCTGCTCCTCGTTCCACGCCGGGATCTGGATGATGAGTTTCACGGTTCTCTGCCCGCTGCCACGCTACCACAGAGTCCCTGCCGGCCGTGGTGGTTCCTCCGGTCGGGCGGTGGATCGGGGTCAGAGCCGGCCGGTGCGCCCTCGAGGCGCCGTGCGGGCCTTTGTCATACCGGGGGGCTCGGCGGGATGATCATCCGCGGCGGCGAGTTGCCGGTCGCCGGGTAGGCGTCGCCGGGGCTTCCGCAGATGACGAAGTAGTAGACCTCCTTGGTGCCGATGGTATCGGGCTCGCCGACCGGGTCCGGCACATAGCGTGGATAATCCAGCGGAACCCCGATGATCGCGGATCGTCCCGCATCGAGCCGGAAGGCAAACCAGAGATCGGTCACGATCGACTCGGCGACGGGCGGTTCCGGGCGAAGGTAAAGACCGGTGTCGGGGATGATCACCCAGATGCCGCCGTCCTCCGCCACGAACTCGATCTCATCGCCGCGATGGACCTCGAGCCTCTTGATCCTCGTGTCCCTGGTCTTCGTGTCGACCTTGACTCTCCGCACGTGAATTTTCTTGTCCATCGTCATTCTCCTCCTTGTGAGCTGTCGGGTGCGGACGCCATCGGCGGTGCCGGTCCGTCCCAGTTGTTCGAATCTCGGGTCTGCCACCAGGTCCTTGAATCCCGGGTAGTCTTCGATGACCTGGAGCGGAAAGCCGGCCTCGACCGCGCGGTCGATCCACCGAAGAGCTTCTTCGCGATCACCCAGTTCTTCGTGAACCGCAGCCAGGGAGAACATCAGGTTGGGGTCGTCGATCTTCCCGGCCGTCGCCCGGGCGATCAGGTCGCGCGCTTCCGCCGGGTTGCCGAGCTGGACGCGGAACGAGGCCATGTCGATGAGCAGCGACTGGTTGCCGGGGTCGGCGTCGAGCCGCGGCTGCACCTTGTCGGCCGCTTCCGTGTAGGCGGATCGCGTCCGCTCGACTCCGGCGCCGGAGAATCGCAAGGCCTCTCCCAGAGAGTTCCAGGCCTGGTAGTCGGAGTCGTCCATCGCGAGGGCCTGCGTATAGAGCTCGGCGGCCTCGGCATACCGTCCCTCGTAGAACTCGAGGGTGGCGAGATTCGCGAAGGCGTCGTACCGGGAGCCGATGGCCACCGCCCGTTCGAGATTGGTGCGGGCCTCGACCGTGTCACCCGTGTAGAACTGGCACCCTCCGAGGGCGCTGTAACCGATGCTCGAGTCCGGCAGCAGCTCCACCACCCTCTGGAAATATGGGATCGCCCGTGCCGGGTCGTGGCGCTCGTAGTAGAAGAAGCGGCCGATGTCGTAATGGGTGACCCAGTCGTCGGGCCGGGTGCGGACCGCCCGATCGATGGTTTGCTGCGCCAGCTCGGGCCTGCCGAGCTCCTCGTAGGCCACCCACAGCGAGGTGTAGGCCTTGAGGTCGAGGGGGTCGAGCTCGATCGCCCTCTGCAGGCGATCGACGGCCTCGGAATAGTCGTGGCGGGCGAGCTCGCAGCGTCCGGCCACCAGTTGGGCGCCCGGCAGGTCGGGGCCCAGATCCACCGCCCGGCGGGCGTAGGAGAGGCCGTGGTCCAGCCAGATCGGGTCCACGGCGAGCTCGTACCGTCGGTGACAGGCGTCCGCCAGCTGCACCAGGGCGTCTGCGTACGACGGGTCGAGGTCGACGGCCCGGCGGTAGAGGTCCATGGCGCGGGCCAGCTGGTCCTGGGTGGCAGTCTCACCGATCGTGCCGCGCGCCTCGAGGTAGAGCTGTGCGGCCTCGACGTTGGTCGTGCCGCCGACGGCGACAGCGCGTTCGGCCCTGGGATCGAGCTCGAGCTCGAGCATCTCGAGAACCGCCGCCACCACCCGGTCCTGGAGCACGAAGTTCGATGTCCGTTCGACCGTGAGGAGCTGGGACCGGACCTGGCGCAGCCGTTCCGCATCCACCAGTTGCAGCGGGATCCGCAGACTGCCGCCGTCCCACTGCACGCCGCCGTCGATGACGAGATCGACGCCGAACACGCGGTGCGCCTCGCCGGCGCTGGAGATGTGCTGGCCGCGGACCTCGGAGGTGGGTACCACCGACAACGAGGCGCTGAATTGGCGCACCCCGGCCAGCCTGGCGGTGACGGTTTCGAAAAGCCCCTCACAGACCAGCTGCTCCTGATCGCTTTCGCCGTGACAGGTGAAAGGCAGGACCAGCACGTGCCGCGTGACCCCACGGGAGATGGTCGGGTACAGCACGGCGGCGGCCGCGACCGCGAGGACTGCCGCCGTCGCGGGCAAGAACCGGTGGGTCAGAAACCGCCGGCGGTACCGCGGCATCGACGGCATGCTCTGGGTGAGGATCTCGGCCGGTGTCGGGTCGCCGCGGAAATGCCGGAGGTCGGAGAGGAGCTCTCCGGCGGTCTGGTATCGGAGCTTCGGGTCCCGTTGCAGCAGGCGCCGGACGATGCGCAGCAGCTCGGGCGGCGCATCCGGCCTCATGCTGGCGATGGGGGTGGGGTCGCTGGACAGGATCGAGTGGAGGATGGCCTGTTCGTGGTCCGCGGCAAAGGCGCGGCGGCCGGTCAGCATTTCGTAGAGCACCGCGCCGAGGGCCCATAGATCGCTGCGGCCGTCGACCTCTTCGCCGGTGGCCTGCTCGGGGGACATGTAGGCCGGGGTGCCGATGACCGAACCTTCCCGGGTGACGGCGGCTTCCCCGGCCAGTTTGGCGAGACCGAAATCCACGACCTTGACCTGGTCGCGGTCGGTGAGGAGGATGTTGGCGGGTTTGATGTCGCGGTGAACGATCCCCGCCTCGTGGGCGCTCTCGAGCGCCGAAGCGATCTGGATTGCCAGGTCCACCGCCTGGTCCAGCGCCATGGGGCCCTCGTGGATGCGGTGTTTGAGCGTGGGGCCGGTGCAGTACGCCATGGCGATGAAGAGCTGCCCGTCGTCGGTCTCGCCGATGTCGAAGACGGTGCAGATGTTGGGGTGGTCGAGGGCGGAGGCTGCGCGGGCTTCGCGGGAGAACCGCTCACGCAGGAGGGGTTCGTGGCTCCACTCCTTGGGCAGGAACTTCAGCGCCACGTCGCGGTCGAGTCGCGTGTCGCGGGCCTTGTAGACCAGACCCATCCCGCCGCCGCCGAGCCGTTCGACGATCCGGTAGTGGGAAACCGTACGACCGATCATGCGCCTCCGTCCGCCCGCCGCCGGGAAAGTGGTCCGGGGCCCGACCGGGGGGTTCCGCGGGGAAAGAGCGAGGGCGACCCTCCGTCCGACCGCAGCCACGATCCGGGTCTTTCCTCTTGTCCGAGACGAGCTGAGGGAATTGTACACAACCCGCGGCCCGTGGGACAGCCGGAAGACGTGCCGTGTACCCTGTCGCGGATGCGCGAGTACCTGATCAACGCCGATTTCGACCTCTCGCTGCGTCGCAATCGGGCGGCGGGGACCGACGACGCGCGGGCGCGGCAGGCGAGTGAGCTGCCGATGCACGCGCTCCTCCTGGGGGTCGAAGGCGACTCGATTCTGGCGCCGGCGGCGCCGGATGAGGACTTTCTCGAGTACCTCGATCGCCTGCAGGTCCCGGTTCCGCACGTCCGCGTCCCGCCCTCCATCACGGGGCACGCGCGATTCACGCCGTTTGGTTGGAACCGCGACGCCGAGATGTTCAACAGGCGCTACGACCACCCGTCGCCACACCCGCCCCTGAACGTCGTGCGCCGGGTCAACGGCCGCACCTTTTCGGCCGGGATCGAACGCGAGCACTGGGGCGGCGAGCACGTCGCCGGTGTCGTTCGCTCTGCCGACGAGCTCGCGGCGGCGCTCGCGGACAGGCCTCCCGGCGAGCACGGGTGGGTGGTGAAGTCCGAACACGGCAACGGCGCGTTCGGCAACCGGCGGTTGCGGTCACGCGTTCTCGACGCCGCCGATCGCGCATCGGTGGCGCGTCTGCTGAACGAGGACGAGTGTCTGGTGGTCGAACCGTGGCGCGAGAGAGTGCTCGATCTCGCCTGCCGTTTCGAGGTCGAGGAGGGGGGTGAGCCGGACGGCTTCCTCGCCTACGAGGTCGTCAACACCGCGGACGGCGCGTTCATCGGCGACATCTTCGACCTCCACTCGGAAGCGATGGAACGGTGGGGGCCGGAACTCCGCTCGATGGCGGCGGTCGTGGCGCGGGAGCTGGCGGGTGCGGGCTACTCCGGAGCTGCGTGTGTCGACTCCTTCGTGTGGAACGATGGCGGCGTCGAGCGGCTGCGGCCGGTCGTGGACCTCAACGCCCGCCTGTTCGTGGCGGCGGCTGCCGAACGCCTGTGGCGGTTCTGGGGTCGTGATCGGGTCGTCTACTGGCGGCTTTTTTCCACCCGCAGGCTCGACCTGCCGGCGGCGATCGGCGACCTCGAAAAGACCCTGGACGACGACGCCTTCGACCCGGAAACGCGGTGTGGGGTCCTGATCACCTCGCCGATGAGGGTTGCGGGCCGTCTCCCGCGGCGGTTGGGCGTGCTGCTGGCGGGTCGCGACCGGGGGTCGGTCGACGCCCTGGATCGGCGGTTCCGGGGACGGTTCGAAAGATGACGCTTGACGTTCTGGTCATCGTGGGGCCGACGGCGTGCGGCAAGACCCGCCTCGGGGTCGAGGCGGCGCACCGCCTCGGGTCGGAGATCGTCTCCGCTGATTCGAGGCAGGTCTACCGGGGCCTCGACATCGGCACCGGCAAGGATCTCGGGGAGTACACCCGGGTCGCGCCACCGGTGCCGTACCATCTGATCGACATCGCCGATCCGGAAGAGGTCTACACGCTCTTTCGGTTTCAGGGAGATTGCTACCGGGTACTGGAAGGCCTCGCGGCCAGACCGCCGTTTGCGGCCGGTGAGGCGCCCGTGCTCATGGTGGGCGGCAGCGGGTTGTACGTCGAAGCGGTGGTCCGCGGTTACCGGCTGGCCGATGTGCCGGTGGACGCCGGACTCCGGTCCCGCCTCGAGGGTCTCCCGCTCGCGGAGCTGGTCGACCGTCTCCGGCGTGAAGGGCCCGGGGTGGCCTGCGAAACCGATCTCTCGAGCGCCCGTCGCGTGATCCGGGGCCTCGAGATCGCCCAGTTTTCGAAATCGTCGCCGGTGCGGTTCAGCACCGGGCCCGGAGTCCCGCTGCGGTTCACGGTCTTCGGGGTGGAAGTCGAGCGCTCCGAGCTGCGGAGGCGCATCGGCCTGCGACTCCGCCAGCGCCTCGAGGAAGGCATGATCGACGAGGTCCGCGGGCTCCTCGACCGCGGGGTTTCGCGGCCGCGGCTCGAAGAGCTCGGGCTCGAGTACCGCGAGGTGGCGGCGTTTCTCAGTGGAGAGAAGAGCTTGGAGCGGATGACCTGCGATCTGGAGTCGGCGATCGGCCGGTTCGCGAAACGGCAGCAGACGTGGTTTCGCGGCATGGAACGGCGCGGTGTCCCTGTGCGGTGGATTGCCACCGATGACGTTGATGCCATTGTCGGCGAGGGTGGCGGCATTGACTGAGGGGCAATATCTTGTCTCTCAGGGAGGGTCACGCCATGCAAACAAACCTCGCTGCGGTGGCGGCCGAGCCTGCCGAGGTCCGAATGCGGCTGCAAGGGCTTCTGGAGCGCGTCGCATCTCCCGGGAAATCCGGTGAGGAGCCGGTTCTCGGGCCCTACCTCACGATTTCCCGCGAGGCGGAGTCGGGCGGCGCCGAGGTCGCGCGAGAGGTGTCCCGGCGTGTCGGCTGGCAGGTGCTCGACCGCGAGCTCGTCCAGAACCTCGCCAAGAGCCTCGAGCTCGAACCGCGCCTGCTCGAACTGATGGATGAGACGAGGGTCAACTGGTTTTCTGAGACTCTTTTGAACCTGTTTGAGTCGCGCCTGGTCCTCCAGGACTCCTTCGTCTCACTGCTCAGCCGCGGGATTGCGCTTGCCGCCTACGACGGCCCGGTCATTATCGTCGGTCGAGGTGCGCACCTGGTGTTGCCGCCAGGCGCCGGACTGCGGGTGCGGGTGGTGGCGAACCGCAGCCTTCGTGTGCAGGCTCTGGCCAAACGGGAGGGTCTGGACGAGCGGACCGCAGGTCACCGTTTGGACGCCATCGATCACAGCCGCACGGAATTCGTGCGCCGCCACTTTCACAACGACCCCGCCGATGTGACGAGCTTCGACATGGTGGTGAATTCGGGGACCTTCGGTCTGGAAGGATCGGCCGATCTCATCTGCCGCGCTCTCGAGCTGCGCGGTCTTATCAGCTGATCATCTCGGTCTCAGTTCACGGCCAGCGGTTCGCTGAGGGTGAAGCGGCCGATCTTGGCCCAGAACCGCTCGCCCGAGTCGGTCACCATCTCGTAGCTGCCCTCCATGGTGCCGAACGGTGTCGGCAGGGGACAGAACGAGGTGTATTCGAAGGACTCACCCGGCGCCAGATGGGGCTGTTCGCCGACCACGCCGGGCCCCCGAACCTCCTCGACGTTCCCATGGGCGTCGGTGATGACCCAATGACGGCTGAGGAGCTGAACCGGAGCCTGGCCGCGGTTGTGGATGCGGATGCGGTAGGCGAAGAACCACCGGCCCTCGACGGGTTGGGATCGCTCGGCCACGTAGCTCGCCTGCACCGCGACCGCCACGCCCCGGGTCGTTGCCTCAGAGTCGTACATTCAAGCCCTCCCACCTGCCGCAAACCGCGGGCGGAATGCAGAGATTCCCGCAGATATGCAACCATTGGCGGGAAATCGGTATCTCATCTGATGTGGAAACAGTGGCGACCGCACCCGCACTGCCGATCGGCCCCCCGATGGTGAAGGCCCCGGGCAGTTCTTCGCGCCCCGATCAGACACGGCTGGCGGCTCTGGCCGCACGCGGCGACGTCTCGGCGTTCGAGGAGCTGTACCGGCTGAACGTCGGCAGGGTCTACGCCCTGTGTCTGCGGATGTCGGGCGACCCGAGCCTCTCGGAAGAGCTGGTTCAGGAGACCTTTGTCCGCGCCTGGCGGAAGCTCGGCTCATTCCGGGGCGCCAGCGCGTTCTCGACCTGGCTTCACCGGGTGACGGTCAACGTCGTCCTCGGCCACCGGCGGAGCGCCGATCGGCGTGGAGTCCACCTCTCGGGGCAGGTCGAGGACGAGGCGCCGGATCGGCTGGCGCCGGCGGTCCATCCGGGCCAGACCATCGACCTCGAACGGGCGATCAGCGGGCTCCCCGAGGGTGCGAGAACGGTGTTCATCCTGCACGACATCGAGGGTTTCCACCACGAAGAGATTTCGGGATTGGCGGGTATCGCGGTCGGCACCTCGAAGGCCCAGCTCCACCGCGCCCGGAAGCTCCTGAGAAAGGCGTTACTGCCATGAAATGCGACGACGTGAGATCTCTGTTGGAGGATGACTCGGACCGGCTGCTCGACGGCAACGTGGAGGCGGCGCTTCGCGCTCACCTCGAAGGCTGTGCCTCGTGTTCCCGGGAACATGACGCGCAGGTCGTCCTCCGGGAACGGGTGGCGGAACTTCCCCGGTCCCTCGAGCCGCCGCGCGATCTGTGGCCGGAGATCGAGGCGCAGATCGCCGCGCAGCGGGTCGTGAGGGTGCGGTTCGGTCGCCGTGCGTTGATGGCAGCAGCGGCTGCGGTGTTGGTGGTCTCTCTGGTAGGTGCGGCGTATCTGGTCGGACGCCGGCAGGCAATCTCCGCGGTGAACGTGTCGCCGGTTCCGCCTCCCGCCGCGTCAGGGATTCTCGCGGCCTCGTTTGCCGAGATCGGTGTGCACGATTACCACGCGGTCCGGCAGCAGCTTCTCGACGTGCTCGAGCGCCGCCGGGACGAGCTGTCGCCGGCGACCCTGGATGTCGTCCTCTCGAACCTCCGCCTCATCGACGAGGCGATGGACGAGATCGCAAACGCCCTGGGAGAAGACCCCGGGAACGAACTCCTGATGCGGCAGCTGGTGTCGACGTATCGCCAACAGGTCAATCTTCTCGAACGAGCGGCGATCCTGCCGCGTGAAATCTGAAACCAACCGGATGGAGGAACCATGAACATGAACAAGACACTCGTCACTCTGATTTTGATGGTGGCGGCGGCGGGTCTCGCGTGGAGCGCGCAGCCGGTCAATGAACGCCACCCGGTGGCCGGGGGGGCCGAAATTGCAATCGAAAACATCGCCGGCAGCCTGACCATCCTCGGCTGGGACGCCGCCGAGGTTCAGGTGGAGGGAACCCTCGGTGACGGCGTCGAGGGGCTCGATGTCGAGATCGACGAGGACGGTGTCAGCATCGAGGTCGAGTACGACGAGCACTACCACGGCCGGCAGTCCACACCAACCGATCTCACCATCCGTCTCCCGTCGACCTCGCCCGTGAGCGTCGAGACCGTCAGCTCCTCGATCACCGTGAGCGGGGTGCGCGGGGCGCTCGATCTCGAATCGGTGAGCGGCAAGATCGAGGTCTCGGGTACGCCCGAGAGCCTCGACGTCGAAAACGTCAGCGGCGCCATTTCGATCGACAGCGCGCCCGACGACACCGATCTCGCCTCGGTCAGCGGGTCGATCCGCGTCGGCACGGCGATGGGTTCGGTCGACGCCGAGAACGTGAGCGGCGCGATCGTCATCGAAGGCGGGACCCTTGCTGGCGCGGACTTCGAGACGGTTTCGGGGGACATCACCTGCAAGGCGGTCCCTGGCCCGGCGGGCGACATCGACATGGAGACCATGAGCGGGTCCATCACGCTGGTCGTCGATGCGGGCGCGGTGGCGTCCTACGACCTCGAGACCTTCTCCGGAACCATCACCAACCAGATCGGTCCGGAGCCGAAGAAGATCAGCAAATACACGCCGGAGAAGGAACTCCGCTTCAACACCGGAACTGGAGGCCCGAACATCTCCCTCAACAGCTTCAGCGGGACGATCAAGCTCCTGACCCGCTGATCGAGCGTGCCCCAGACCCTGAAGGCGCGGCCCGGCCGCGCCTTTTTGTGTTCGCGGATCCTCCGCCGCACGCGGCTCGTTTCCGCACGCGCTTCCCGAGAGGATGCCATGCACGCCGGCCCGTCGGACGGGCCGGGAGCCAGGCACCTCCGCCGCACGCGGCCCCACCCACTCTGAGCACCGGAACGTCGCGGTACGGGGGTGGGCGGGTGGAAAATCCGAAATCCGAAATCCGAAATCCCCAGCCCTCTTCCCCGATTTCTCCCTGGGTTACCATGGAAGGGTGCCTTGATCGTCTGCCGGGAGGGGCTGTTCGATGCGAAAACAACTGGTTCTCACCGCCTCGGGCCGCGACCGCGTCGGCATCGTGGACGAGATGACCGAGCTCATCCTGCAGTGGGAAGGCAACGTCGAGTCGAGCCGGATGGTCCGGCTCGGGGGCGATTTCGCCATGCTCATGTTCGTGACCGCGCCCGAGGACACGATCGACGGGCTGCGAGCGGCGCTCGCCGAGGTGCACTACGCCAAGTATGACGTCCACACGCGGTTGAGCGAGGTCGAGGCGGTCGAGGAGTCGGCGGCGATCCCGTGCGCCATCACCGTGCTCGGGGCCGACCACATGGGCATCATCCACCAGATCGCGCGCTATCTCTCCGAGCAGGGGATCAACATGGAGACCATGACCACCGAGGTCGTGGCGGCCCCGATGAGCGGAACGCCGCTGTTCACCATGTCATCGGTGGTCCGGGTGCCCCCGCAGCTCGAGATCGCGGATCTCCGGGAGGCTCTCGCGTTCATCGCCGACGAGCTCGGGGTCGAGGCCAAGGTCTTTCCCCACGTCGACGAGAAATAACTCAGTTCTCAGTTCTTAGTTTTGAATTCTTAGTTCCCTTTCAGAATCGTGCTTCACGGCATGGCCGTGTTGGAGCTCAAAACTCAAAACTCAGAACTGAAAACTCAAAACTCTTCAGTCAGTAGGCGAACGGGTCGGGGTCTGTCGATTGGGGATCGAACGGAGCCGGCTCAACTGCACGAGAGTCTTCTGGGGCCGCATCTTCCGACTGTGAGGGGTGCGCGGCCTTCTTGCGGGACCGTCGTGGGCGTCGTCGTCGGCTTTTCTTCGCAGGGGCCGGAGCGTCGTCTTCCCCGGCCGGCGGGGCGGCCTCGGGCTCGTCGGGGGGCTCGGCGCCGTTTCCCGGTTCGGCGCCGTTGGCGTCCGCTCCGTTTTCAATCGCGGCGGTCTTCTTGCGGCGTCTTCCGCCGCGCCGCCGGCGCCGGGGTTTGGGCTTGTCGCCGTCCTCAACGGTCTTCAGCGGCCCTTCTTTCACGACCGTCTCACGATCCTCGGCCGCCGCCTTGTGTTTGGGTTGACCGCCGACGCCATCTGCGAGGTCAGCGGCGCTGACCGCCGCCGTGAGGACCTTGTCCTCCTGCTTCGTGCGCGGCCGCCACTCGATCCGTTCCTCGGCGCGGTGGAGACCCGAGGCGGCGACGATCTGAATTTGGATGTCGAACTCGCGTTCGAGGGCGGCGAGCTCCTGCCGGCAGTCGTTCTGCAGGGCGTCGGCGAGCTCGGGGTGGAGCTCCACCCGGGCGCCGCCGAGCTGGCCCGTGACGGCCCTGGTCTCGATGCGGCGCAGGATGTTCAGACTCACCAGCTCGGAGCTGGCGATGGTGCCGGTGCCGGTGCAGGTGGGGCAGGGGCGGTAGGTTCGCAGCTGGAGCGCCTTTTTCAGCCGCTGGCGGTTGATTTCGAGCAGCCCGTTGTCTGAAAGCCGCGAGGCCGAGGTACGGGCCTTGTCGTCCTTCATGGCGTCGCGCATGGTCTTTTCGACCGCGCTGCGGTGTTTCGCGAGACGCATGTCGATGAAATCGACGACCACGAGGCCGCCGATGTCCCGGAGCCTCAACTGGCGCGCGACCTCGACCGCCGCCTCGAGGTTGGTCTTGTAGGCGGTTTCCTCCTGGCTCCCGCCGCGGGTGGCGCGGCCCGAGTTGACGTCGATGGCGGTCAGGGCCTCGGTGCCGTCGATGACGATGGAGCCGCCCGATGGCAGCCCGATCTTGCGCTGGTAGATGCGGTCGATCTGTTCCTCGAGCTCGTATTTGCTGAACAGCGGCATCCGCTCCGAGTAGTGGATGAGGAGGCTGCCCGAGCGCGGCATGAAGGTCCGCATATAGCTCTGCGCCTTTTCGAAGGCGCCGTCGTCGTCGACCAGGACCTCGGTGACGGTATTGTCGACCGAGTCCCGCAGCGCCTGGACGATGAGGTCCTGGTCGCTGTAGAGGAGACGCGGCCCCTTGCCGGCGTTGGCCTCGGCCCGGATCTTCTTCCACAGCCGTAACAGCGCGCCGAGATCGCGGTTGAGGGTCTTCTGCGGCTGGTCGAGGGCGTTGGTGCGCAGGATGACGCCGAAACCTTCCGGCAGTTCGAGCTTGGCGACCCGGTCCTTGACTGCCTGCCGTTCCTCGTCTTCGGCCTTGCGCGAAACGCCGCGGACGTCGTCGTACGGCATCAGCACCAGGTACCGGCCCGCGATGCTGACGTTGGTGGTCACGAGGGCGCCTTTGTGGCCGACACCGTCGCGAACGACCTGCACCAGAACCGGTTGGCCCCGCTCCAGGATGCGGTCGACGCGGGGGTGTTTGCCGGCGCCCTCCCCCTTCTTGCTGTAGGCCTGCGGGACCACGTCGTCGGCGCGCAGGAGCCCGTCCTTGTCGGCGCCGAAGTTGACAAAGGCCGCGTCGAGCGACGGTTGCACGTTGGCCACGGTGCCGCGGTAGATGTTGCCGCGGAGGAGTCCGGACTCGGTGGCGGCCACCTCGAAGTGGTCGAGGGTGCCGTTGGTGATGATGGCGATGCGCACCTCTTCGGGGCGCTGGGCGTTGATGAGCATGCGTCGTGTCACGACGTCTCCAGTTCGTAGCGAAGTATCCGCGGGGCGCACGACGAACGTGCGATCTTCCCGCTCACCGGCACAGCGTAACATAAGTTGCGATTATTGATGGGTTTCGGCCCAGTCAGGCACCCGAATGCCCGCATAGCCGTTTCGTGGACGTGCAGGCGTCAGTCGCGCTCGCGCAGTAGCAGCCCGTGGGTACGTGCCTGCGCAGCCGGATGCAAGACGTCCTTGGAGGTTTGATTCCGTACCCGTTCGGGTGAGAATTCAATCATCCGATATCCAAGATCAACAATCTGCGTCAACTTGCCTGGTCTGCGAGCAAACCCGGGTGGGTGGCGGAAAATTCAAAATTCAAAATTGAGAATTGAAAATTCGGCCGTCAGGCTGTCAGCAGCGATAGAGGATCGCTCCCCAGTTGAGGCCGCTGCCGAGACCCACGAAACACACCAGGTCGCCGGGTTTGGCGCGGCCCTGCTCGAGGGCCTCGTGGAAGGCGATCGGGATGGTCCCCGCGGTGGTGTTGCCGTAGTTCTGGATGTTGTTGAAGACCTTTTCGTCCGGCAGATCGAGCCGCTTCTGGACCCCTTCGTTGATCCGCAGGTTGGCCTGGTGCATGATCATGAGGTCGAGGTCGGCGAGGGTCAGACCGTTGCGCTCGAGAATCTCCAGAGTCACCTGCGGCATGAAGGTCACGGCGAGCGCGTAGACCTTGCGCCCCTCGACGATCGGCACGACGTCGCCGGAGTCGATCATGTCGTGCCGGATGTAAGGGCGGAAGGCGCTGCCGCTCGCTTTGGTCCACAGGCGCTCGGCCTCGTCGCCGTTGGTGTGGAGAAGGCAATCGATCACGCCGCGATCGGTGTCCTCTCGAGCCTCCACGACCACGGCGCCGGCGCCGTCGCCGAACAGCACGACGCGATCGCGGGTGACGGTGTTGCTTTCGTAGTCCTCCTTCGAGACCGGACCTTCATCGTTGCCCAGAGCGACGTTCCACGTGTGGTCGCTCCACGGGAGCAGCGACGCGTGGGCCTCGGCACCGACCACCAGGACCCGCCGGTGTTGGCCGGAGCGGATCAGCGCGTCGGCGAGCTGCAGGGCGTAGACGAAGCCGGCACACTGCTGCCGGATGTCGAGGCACGGCACGTGCTCGAGACCCAGCTTGCGCTGGAGAAACGGCGCCGACCCGGGGAAGAAATAGTCCGGGGTCATGGTGGCGACCACGAGATAGTCGATGTCGGACGGCTCGAGTCCGGCGTTCTCGATCGCCTGCCGGGCTGCCGGCACGGCGAGGTCGGAGGTCGCCTGGTCGGGTGCCGCGTACTGTCGTTTCGCGATCCCGGTCCGCACCTGGATCCACTCGTCCGAGGTGTCCATGACTTTGGCCAGAGCGTGGTTGTCGACCGTGGCTTCGGGGATGTACATTCCGGTTCCGGTGATCACGGCTCGCATCGACACCTCCTGCGGCCGCAACTATAGCTGATGCGCCACCACTTCGGCACTGTCCGCCCGGCGGTCGTCTCAACGCCAGCGGATGGCGACGAACTCGCGGATGGGGTACTGCCGGAGTGGTCTCTCGGGTGTCCAGTCGGCCTTTTTGTAGGTTCCCAGAAGGCGGTCCCAGAGGCTGACGCCGATCCCGAAATTGTGGTGCCACATATTCTCGCGGTGGTGGAGGAAGTGAATCGGGGCGCCGAGCCAGAAGGCGAGGTCGGGTTTCTCGTGCTGGACCTGGTGGGCGTAGGCGGCAAAGGCCGCATAACCGAGGATTCCGGCCGCGAAACCCAACCCGGCCGGCACCGACACCAGAAAGCCGGCCCACGCGATGAGCAGACCGGGGAGGGAGTAATCGGTGAACTCGCCCCACCAGCCCTGGGCCGAGAAATTCCGGTGGTGGAGGGCATGGCGTTTGCCCATGAATTTGCCCTGGTGCATGAGCCGGTGGACGGCATATTCGATGAAGGAGCCGAGAAGAAATCCGGTGACGAGGGTGAAGCTGAAAACGAGGATCGGGTTCGATAGGATCATGCGTGCCTCCATGTGCATGCTGGCCGAACGCCGGGGGGGATTATAGCTATTCCCGGCTCGCGCGCCACGCGCGAGCCTGATGCAAGATGCAGGATGCAGAATCCAGGATCACTCGTGTCCAAGACGGCATCGTGGACTGCTCGAAATCACATTCAGGCTCCACCCCGACCGCGGCGGGTCTGAAGGTGGGCCAAGGCCCACCCTACTTCGGACCCAAGTTTCGAGCGGGTTCGTAGGGTGGGCCTTGGCCCACCTTCAGAGATGTTTCCAGCATCACGCCCGGCCGGCGGCGCGGCCGGGCGTGGTATCGTTCCGTGCGATGGCGGACGGCATCCGAATCTCATTCTCCGACGTGGCCAAGCGCTACGACCTGCGCGTCATTTTCAAGGCGGTCTCAGGTGAGGCGGTTCCGGGCGAGGTGCTGGTCATCACCGGCCCCAACGGTTCTGGCAAGTCGACCCTGCTGTCGATCCTCTGCGGTCTCCTGCGGCCGACCCGCGGCGAGGTCCGCCACCTGCGGGGGGAGGCCGAGGTCGCGCGTGACGCCTGGCGGCAGCACCTCGGGGTGGTGGCGCCGTCGATGGCGGTCTACGAGGAGCTCGACGCCATGGAGAACCTCGGTTTCTTTGCCCGGGTCCGCGGGCTGGGCCCGTCCGAGGAGAGGTGCCGTAACGGTCTGTTGGCGGTCGGCCTCGACCCTGACCGGAGGACCCTCGTGAGAGGCTTTTCCACCGGCATGGCGCAGCGGCTGAAGATCGCCCAGGCCCTGTTGCACGACCCGGCGGTCCTGGTGCTCGACGAACCGGGGTCGAATCTCGACCCGGCGGGCAAGAACTGGCTCGAGGAGCACGTTCGCGGTCTCGCCGCCGCCGGCAAGACGGTGCTCCTGGCCACCAACGACCCGCGCGAGATGGGGTGGGGGAGCCGCCATGTGGCGCTGGCTGTCTGAAGCGCTGGCGGTGGCCGCAAAGGACCTGCGGACCGAGTTCCGCACCCGGGTCGCGTTGAACTCGCTCGGGCTCTTCGCCCTCACGGTGTTGGCGGCCGTGTCGTACACGGTGGGGCCGTACCGGATCTCCGTCGAAGACCGCCCCTTTCTGCTGGCGGTGCTGCTGTGGATCATCGTTTTCTTCGCCGCGTTGGCCGGGCTGGACCGCTCGTTCGTCAAGGAGGAGGAGAGCCACACCGCCCCCCTCCTGCGTCTGGCGGCTTCGCCGCACGCGGTGTGGTTCGGCAAGTTGATCTACAACCTCTGTCTGATCTACGCCCTGATGGCCATCCTGGTGCCGTTGTATTGCATCCTGATGGGCTACAAGATCGTTCTTCTCCAGTCATTTGTGATCATTTTGGTACTCGGGGGCTACACCCTGGCGGTGGTGACGACCATTATCGCGGCGATCATCGCCCGCGCGATGACCCGCGGCGCCCTCTTTTCGGTATTGTCGCTGCCGCTGCTGCTACCCCTGATGATCTTTCTGATCCAGGGCACCACCGGAGCTTCCGAGGGGACCGCCGAGACGGTGACCAACACCATCCGGGCGGTGTTCTCGATGGGCGGCATCATGACGATCGTGTCGGCGGTGCTCTTCCCCGTTGTGTGGAACGATTGATGACGACGGCAATAAGGTATGCTGTGCGGCGGTTACACCCCGAGAACGCTGTGGAGTCGGCCGACGGATGAGAATCGCGGATATTTCGAAATTGGCATTGTTGGTGTGGCTTGCCGTGGTCATCGTGGCGGCCTTCTTTTACGTGCATGCGGCTGAAGGCTTCATCGGCGAGTCGTCGAGGATCGTCTTTTTCCACGTGCCGATGGCGTGGATCTCGGTGCTCGCCTTTCTGGTTTCCTGCATCGCATCGGTGATGTACCTCAGACGCCGCGACCCGAAAGACGACATCCGGGCCTCGGTCAGCGCCGGGCTCGGGCTGCTCTTCGCGGTCCTGGCCACGACCACGGGCGCGGTCTTCGCCAAGATCATGTGGGGCGCGTACTGGAACTGGGATCCCCGCCAGACCTCGATCACCATCCTGCTGTTGATCTACGCGGCCTATCTGGCGCTGCGCGGCGCCGTTGACGACCCCGAACGGCGGGCGAGTCTGTCGGCGGTGTATGCCATCCTCGCCTTCGTGACGGTGCCTTTTCTGGTCTTCGTGGTGCCGCGGATCTACTGGTCGCTCCACCCGGACACCATCATCAACACCCGTGGAGCCAACGAGTTCGACTCCCGCTACACGCAAGTGCTCCTGGCTTCTGTATTAGGATTTACGGGATTGTACGTATGGTTATATACTATCGGCTGCCGGATCGAGGCCGTCCGGCAGCGGCGCCGACAGGAGGTTCTCGATGTCTGACCTCATGGGCATCGCAGTGGTCACCCTGATGATCTGGGTGGGACTTTTCGGATATGTGTACCGGCTCGACCGGAAGGTGAGCCGACTGGAGGACTAGATGACTGATTCACGACGCCAGCGACGGATCTGGTACGCGGTAGGCGGAGTGTTGGTAGTGGCCTTTCTGGCCTATGGGACGACCTCGTTCAAATCGAATCTGACCCCGTACGTCAGCTTTGACGAGGCGGCCGCGACCGCCCGCAAGGTGCAGGTGGCCGGTGGTCTGGTGGAGAATTCGACCTCGTACGTCGATGCGGAGAACGAACTGCAGTTCGCGATGATCGACGACGACGGCAACACCATGGAAGTGCACTACAAGGGCGTCAAGCCCGGCAACTTCGAGGAGGCGATCCAGATCGTCGCCATCGGCAGCTATGAAGGCGGCGTCTTCGAGGCGGAGCAGCTGCTGGTGAAATGCCCGTCGAAGTACCAGGGCCTCGAGGACGACGTCAAGAGCTACAGTTCCGAGACCTGATCCGGGGCCTCACGGGGCCCTGTCTTTTCTCTCTCGCGATCGGATAGGAGAGTCCATGTACATCCCGGGAACCATCCTGATGTGGCTGGCGTTTCTCGCCGGCATTGCTTCCACTGTGACCTACTGGTTGTCGATCAAGGACCCCGAGCGGTGGCGCTCCGCGGCCCGGCAGAGCTATGTCCTGATGACGGTTGCGATCGTCGCCGGTTCGGCATTGCTGATGTACCTGCTGGTCACCCACGATTACCGGCTGCACTACGTGTGGGCGTACTCGGACAACCTGCTGCCGCTGCACTACCTGATTTCCACCTTCTGGGGAGGGCAGGAGGGCAGCTTCTTGCTGTGGATCTTCTGGGGTGTCCTATTGGGTCTGCCGCTGATGCGGTTCGCCCGCTCGTACGAGCCCCGGGTCATGGTGATTTACAACCTCACCCTGCTGTCGCTGATACTCCTGCTGGTCAAGCAGGACCCCTTCCGCTTCCACGAAGGCCTGACCGCGGCCCTGATTCCGATGGACGGCCAGGGCCTGAACCCGCTGCTGCAGAACTACTGGATGGTCATCCACCCGCCGATCATGTTCATCGGCTACGCCTCGCTCGGGATTCCATTCTCCTTCGCGATCGCGGCGTTGTGGATGAAGAAGTACGACGAGTGGACCAAGGTCTCCATGCCGTGGGTCCTCCTGTCGCTCGCATCGCTGGGCACGGCGATCATGCTCGGCGGTTACTGGGCCTACGAGACCCTCGGTTGGGGCGGCTATTGGGGCTGGGACCCGGTCGAGAACGCCTCGTTGGTGCCGTGGTTGGCGACCCTCGCCCTGACCCACGGGATGCTGTTGCAACGCGGCCGCGGGCGCTTCCGGCGGCTCAATCTGGTGCTGGCGGTGGCGGCCTTCCTGCTCGTAGTGTACGCGACCTTCCTCACCCGGTCAGGAGTGCTGGCCGACTTTTCGGTCCACTCCTTCGTCGATCTCGGCATCACCGGTCTGTTGGTCTTCAACATGGGCTTCTTCCTGGTCGTGTCGATCGGTCTCCTGGCCTACCGCTGGTCGCGAGATTCCGGCCGAGGTGGGCGACGAGCCCTTCATGTCGCGGACGATCTTCTTCGTGGTCGGCATTTTGCTCACGATCCTGATCGGAGTGGTGGTGCTCTTCGGCACCTCGGCGCCGTTGATTTCACGCATCTGGGGCGCACCGGCACAGGTCGGCCCTGATTTCTACAACCGCATGGGCTTCTGGCTGGCGGTGGTCTTCACGCTGTTTCTCGCGGGAACCCCCTTCCTCGGCTGGAGCCGCGCGCGCGCGGGCTGGGCCCGGATTCTGGGTCTGACTCTGGCGATCACCGCGGCCGTGATGGCGGTGGCCGTGGTTGTCGGCCTGCGAGGCGTGCCGGCGATCGTCTACGTCGGTGCGGCGGTCTTCTGCGTGGTGACCAACCTGTGGGCCGTGGTCGACTACGGAAAGAACAGCCGCTGGCGGATGGCCGGCGGGCCGGTTGCCCACGTCGGGCTCGGTCTGATGATGCTGGCCTTTCTCACCACTGGCTGGCTGGACCGCGAACAGAAGGTCCGGCTCGCGGAGGACCAACCCAAAGAAGTCCTGGGCTACACCCTCACCTTCCGCGGCGTCGAGAAGCCGACCCCCCAGGCGCGCGACGCCATGGTGGTGGAGGTGACCTCGCCGCGCGGTCAGAACTTCGTGCTCAAACCGAAGATGTGGGTCAACCAGAAGACCAACCAGATGATCGCCAACCCCGACATCAAGTCCTTTCTCACCAAGGACCTCTACGCAGCGCCGGTGGAGTTCGAGCCGGGCAAGGACGCCCCGGTTTCCAGCCGTATGATGCTGAAAAAGGACGAACCTGCGACCTTCCGCGACTGGACCCTGACCTTCAAGGGCTTCGACCTGACCAAACAGAATGCGGTCCCGGGCGCGCTCACGGTCGGCGTTGTGGTCGAGATCCAGCGCCCGGGCGAAGAGCCGGTGAGCCTCGAGCCCTCGATGGTGTCCACGGAAGAGGGCGTGCAGCCGGTGGCCGTGGAGATCCCCGGCGTGGGCGGCGGCAAGATCCGCGCCACCGGGATGAGCGTCGATCAGGGAGTCGTCCGGGTCGAGCTGGTCGGTCTCGGCGGCGGCATCGGCCGCACTGCGGTGCTCGCCAAGGGCGAGACCATGGAATACAAGGAGCTCGCGATCACCTTCGACGACTTCGACCTTTCGGACTTCGACCCCGAGGCGGGCAAGATCAACTTCGGTGTGGTGTTCTCGGTCGAGCACGGCGGCCAGAGCTATGAGGTCGTCCCGACCTTCCGCGGCGGGATGGGCGGCGAGCCGCAGGTGACGTCTGCCACGGTCCCGGGCACCGGCGGCATCGCCCTGACCCCGGGCCGGATCGACGCCGAGGGCGGCACGGTGCAGCTCCAGGTCTACGACCCGCTGCTGGCGCCGGAGGCGCCGACTGGGGCCAGCCTGGTCCTCGACGTCTCCACCAAACCCCTGATCTCGCTGGTGTGGATCGGGACGATATTGATCGTGATCGGCATCTTCATGGCGATCTTCCTGCGCCGGAACGACATCGCCACGATTCCTGTCGAGGGCTGACGCCCTCGACAGTTGGAATCAGTGTTGAGTTCTCAGTTTTGAGTTGTTCGAGTCCGCCCACCCCTGCTCCTGGGGCAGGGCGGGTGGGAGACTCAAAACTCAACACTGAACAACTGAAAACTCCGACTGCGTGCGTGGGCCTCGTAACGGGTTTGATTATCCCTGGCGACCGGCAGCCAGGGAATCAGGGCCATATTGGGGAGAGTCAGCAGGATTGTGAGCCCGAAGAAGACGGGGAAGCCTACAGCGGAGGCGAGAAACCCGGAAAACACCCCCGCCATGGTGCCCGCGATGTTCATCAGACCCGTGCCGATCGCGAAGTGCGCCGCCTTGAATCCCGCCTTCGTGGTGCGCATGATGAACACTGCGAGGCGGCGTTGCCGATCCGGCACCGAGCTGTTCGACCTGATGAGCGTCGCCACGGTCCGAAACTCGCGACTCCAGCGTCCGGACCTCGAGGATAAAGCGGTGTTCAGAGCAGCCCCAGGTACAGGACGTTGGGGCTGTTGAGCGAGCACGAAGGGCCACATGCACCGCCAGACCGAAGCGTGCTATCAGCGCCCCGCCCGCATCTGCCGACTTCGTTGCAATGAGGCCGAAGGTGTTGTGCGCGAGACCATACTCCTCGTGCGTGATGCCGATGTCTAGAGGAACGGGTATGCCATGCTCTGCACCAGCGCCTCCCCGACCCTGTAGGTGAGATGAAAGCCAGTACGATGCCGATGCCGTGGCCGGTCAGATGTCGAGAATGCGACGGCAGTATTGCGAGTCCGAGTCGTGCCGCCGGCGCTTGATGCGGGGGCGCGGCTGCCTCATGCCCCGGACGATTGCGAGGGCGATAACGACCCACTGCGCGGAGATCTTGCGCGAGCGGCCTCTTCGGGCTGCCGCGACTGGCCGGCAAGCCCGCGCGACCCACGCCGACACGGCGGCCGCGATGGATACGCGATCGCCCGGTGCCGGGGCCTGGGCATAACGGCCGAGTTGCCGTGAACTGCGCTTCGTGCTGCTGTCTCAAGATCGGCGACGTGACGCTGCGGACCGCACGGCAGCCCTTCGATCGACCGCCGCCACAGTAGCCGGCCAGCCGGCGTCCATCTTCCGCAATGAATGCGATGACGCCTCCGCCGGTGATCATCGGGGCCCTAGGCCGGCGGACTGGAGACCGACGAAGCGGGCCTCTTGAGTGCGATCGAGAGCTTCGAGGTAATAGCCGTCAATTGCAATGTCGTGGGTCGCGGCGATGGTGGCCAAAAGCATGAAGACCACTGCACCGGCAACCGCGCGATTGTAGCGTCTACGAATCCAAGCCGCGATGATCGAGACGCTTGCATCCAGGGCCGGGGACCGTCGGCCTTGGTGCCGAATACTCGACGAACGGCGCCAAGGAGTTTCACGATCCGCCATCCAATACGAGCAGCCGTCGGCCTCGAGGCTCGCGCCTCATCCGTGAAGTCGCAGTCGACATGACCGCGACCGGCGGTCGAAAGCCTCGGCTACGTCGTGTTCGTCGCGCTCACCACCGCGTTCGCGCTGCGCCGCCCTCGCCCTGCTGCCGGTGATCAACCGCGGCGAAATCCGCCAGAACGCGGTTCTTCAGCTGCCGACGAGGAATGACGGAGCGAGGGCCCGCTGCCGGGCCTCTTCAACGTCGGTGAGTGTTCCTGGTTCGACTGCAACATCGAGGATTTCGGAACCGGCGGCGACCACCGCGTCGTGAACCTCGCGTCGACCGGGCAACCGCCCGAGCTCGTGGCGGAGGGTCGTGATGTGGGGCCGCAGACCGCTGTCGTCGGCGAGCCCCATCGACCCCGCCTGCAGGCGGCCGTCCCAGTCGAGGACGATGGCGCCGTGTTGGAGGATGGTCCCTTTGTGGGCGCGCATGGCGGAGCCGATCAGCTTGCGGCCGCCCACCACCACCTCGCCGCCGGCCGGCGCCTCGAAACAGGGGACGGTGGTTCGTGGTCCGGGCAGCTCGAGGTTGACCTCGCCGCCGGTGAGCTCAGCCTCGACTCCGAGCGACCGCATGGCCTGAACGAGGGCGCCGCAGATCGTCCGGTAGGCGTCCTGCAGGGGGCGCGGCAGAGGGCCGGTGCCGAGAGGCGCCACCACGGCGTAGGTCAGCTCGAGGTGGTGGAGAAGGGCTCTGCCGCCGGTCGGGCGGCGCACCACGTCGATGCCCTCGCGGGCGCAGAACTCGAGATCGGCCGCCTCGACCCCCTGGTGACGGCCGAGGGTCAGACAGGGCGGGCTCCAGCCGTACAGCCGCAGCGTCGGAGGGGCCTCGCCGGCAGACACCGCCTCGAGAATGGCGACATCCCGGGCCATGTTGTGGGCGCCGGGGAGATCGCCATCGGCCACCAGCCGCCAGACCGGAGAGTCATTCATCGCTCGGAGGGTAGCACCGTGAGGCGCCGCTCGGCGGCGCGGGCGTGGGCCTCGAGCCCCTCGAGGCGGGCGAGGGCCGCGGCATCCCGGGCGGCCGTCGACGCGTCTCCGCCGCGGTCCATCCGCAACCAGGTGCGGATGCGGAGGAAGTCGAAAACGCTCAAGCCCCCCTTGAAGCGGGCGACGCCGCCGGTCGGCAGGGTGTGGTTGGGGCCGATGCCGTAGTCGCCGAAGACCTCGGCGCTGGCGCTGCCGATGAAAAGGCCACCGTAGTGCCGTGCGCGCCGGGCCACCTCTTCGGCGTCCTTCGTGAGGACCTGCAGGTGCTCGGGGGCGAGGCGGTCGCAGAGCGGCCACAGCCTCGTCGAGGCTGTCGACCACCACCGCGAAGCCGTTGGCGAGGGCCGCGGCGGCGATGTCGCGGGTCGGCAGGCCGGCGAGCTGGCGGGCGAGCTCGCGGTCGACGGCGTCGGCCAGCGCCGGATCGGTGGTCACCAGCACCGGGAGGGCCTCGGGGTCGTGCTCGGCCTGGGCCAGGAGATCCGCCGCCACGACCTCGGGGTCGGCGGTCGCAGTCGGCGAGAATCACGAGCTCGGACGGGCCCGCCAGCATGTCGATGCCGACGTCGCCCGCCACCACCTTCTTGGCCGCGGTGACCCAGCGATTGCCGGGCCCTACCACCACGTCGCAGGCTGGCGGGCCGCCGACGCCGTAGGCCAGGGCCGCGATGGCGTGAGCGCCGCCGGCGGCGAGCAGCCCGTCGGCCCCGGCCACCGCGGCGGCGGCGAGGGTGATCGGCGCGGGATTCGGTGACGCCACCCAGACCTCGCTGACGCCCGCGGCGCGGGCGGTCACGGCGGTCATCAGCACCGACGACGGCAGGGGGTAGCGGCCTCCTGGCGCGTAACAGCCGGCCCTGTCAACGGGTGTGACCGAATGCCCCGCCTCGCCACCCGGCACCGGGACGGCCAGATCGGCCAACGCGGCCCTCTGCGCCAGGGCGAAGTCCTCGATGCGGGCGGCGGTCCGTTCGAGCAGAGCCCGCTGGTCCCCGGGCAGCGAGAGCAGAGCGGCATGGAGCTGGTCCCGATCGAGGACGAGGGGCTGGTCCGGACCTCGCTCGCCGAACGACTCGGCGTACCGGCGCAGCGCCGCCTCGCCGCCTCGGCGCACCTCGGCGACGATCGCGGCAGCCTCGTGGAGGGTTTTCTCGTCGACCGCCTCGCGTCGAAGATCCTGGATCTGGTGGGTCTCGAGCCTCCGCAGCATCATGTCCCACTCTCCCCGGTCGCAAAGGTCCGCGAGCCGTCGCGCCGCCGCACCGAGAGCGCACGGCGGTCGAGCTCCCGCGCCACGTCCTCGAGCCGCGTTCCGTTGGCCGCCAGTTTGACCAGGGTGAAGTACATCACGTCGGCCGCCTCCCACACCACCTCGTCGTCGCTGCCGGCCTCGGCGAGCTCGTGCGCCTCCTCGACCAGCTTGGCCGCCAGCAGAGAAGGGTCTCCGGCCAGCCGGGCGGTGTAGGACCCCGGTTCGGCGTGGGCCGCGAGGTCGATCAACCGCCGTTCGAGCTCCGCCGAGACCCCGATCAGCGCCCCAGCAGGAGCGGGTGTCGAGGTGACAGAACCCGCCCCGTTGACGCACGGTGAAGCGCAGCGCGTCGCGGTCGCAGTCGGCCTCCACCCGCACCAGCTCCTGGACGGCGCCCGAAGTCTCGCCCTTGCGCCACAGCTCGGAGCGCGAGCGCGACCAGTAGACGCCGCGCCGCTCGGCGACCGCCGCGCGCAGGCTGTCGGCGGACGAGTAGACCAGCCCGAGCGCCGTCCCGTGCTCGTCGCAGACCACGGTCGGCCAGAGACCGTCGGGGCGGTCGGAGACCAGCGGTGCGGCGAAGGCGTCGGCGAGATCGAGCCGGCCGGTGTAGATCGCCATCCCGATCTGGGCGTCGGCGCCCAGGCGGTCGAGGGCGGCCACCTCGTCGGTCGGTGGTGACCCCGCCCGCGATGGTGACCCGGGTGCCCGCGGCGGCCTCGACGACCCGTCTCGCGGCCTCGAGATCGATCCCGCCGAGCCGTCCCTCGCGCTCGACGAAGGTGACCAGAAACCCGCCGACCAGCCGGTTGAGCTCGGCCAACCGGTCGAGCACCGAGGCGCCGGTGCGTTCGGTCCATCCGCGCACCACCACCTCGCCGTCGACCCCGTCGAGGGCCGCGATCACCCGGTCGCGCGGCAGCTGGGTGAGAACCTCCGGCGTGGCGGCGGTGCCGAGAATGACCTTGCGGGCGCCGGCGTCGAGCCACTCGAGGGCCTGGTCCACCGTGCGGATGCCGCCGCCGACCCGGCACGGGTGGCGCCGCACCAGCTCGAGCATGACGTCGCGGTTGGAGCCGCGGCCGAGGGCCGCATCGAGATCGATGACGGCGAGCTCGCCGACCACGGCGAAGCGCTCGGCCACCGCCAGGGGATCGCCGGCGTCGAGCGCCTTGTCGCGGCCGCCCACCAGCTGCACCGCCTGGCCGTCCATGAGATCGATCGAGGGAACGATCATCGCCGCACCTCCACTCCGCGAGCCGTGAGTTCTTCTTTGAGATCGCCGACCGTGGTGTGGCCGTCGTGCAGGATCGATGCGGCGAGCACCGCATCGGCGCCGGCGGCCAGGGCCTCGGCCATGTGCGCGGGGCCGGAGGCGCCGCCGGAAGCGATGATCGGCACCGGCACGACCCCGCGGACGGCGGCGATCAGCTCGAGGTCGTAGCCGTCGCCGGTGCCGTCGCGGTCCCATGAGGTGAGCAGAATCTCCCCCGCGCCCCGAGCGACCGCCTCCCGGGCCCACGTCGTCGCGTCGAGCCCGGTGCGCTCGCGGCCGGAGCGGATGACCGTCTCCCACCCGCCCTCGAACCGGGCGGCGTCGAGGGCGAGGATGGTGCACTGGCGGCCGAAGATCCGCGCCATCTCATCGAGCAGTTCGGGCCGCGTCACGGCGGCGGTGTTGACCGCCACCTTGTCGGCACCGGCCTCGAGCAGGATCTCGGCATCATCCGCCGTGCGAACGCCGCCGCCGACGGTGAGGGGCAGGGGCAGCACCCGGCGCACCGCCCGCACCACCTCGAGGGCGTTGCCGCGGTCCTCCGGGGTGGCGGAGACGTCGAGCAGGACCAGCTCGTCGGCGCCCTGCGCCGCGTAGGCCTCGGCCCGTCTCCACCGGGTCGCCGGCATCGCGGAGTCCCTGGAAACGAATGCCCTTGACGACCCGGCCCCCCTTGACGTCGAGACACGGAATGACCCGCGGCAGCAGCATCACGCCACCCCCGCCGCGGCGGCGAGCCAGCGTTCGATGAGCGCCTGGCCCCAGGCTCCGGAGAGCTCGGGGTGGAACTGGCACGCCAGCACCGCTCCGCGCTCGAGGGCGGCCACGAAATCTCCGCCGTGATCGGTGGTGGCGCCGGTCCACCCGGCCGGCACCTCGTCGAGCTTGTAGGAGTTGGCGAAGTAGGCATCGCCGTCTTCGAGCAGCGAGCAGCCGTCGCCGGCGGTGACCCTGTTCCACCCGAGGTGGGGCACTCGCAGTCCGTCGCGAAAGGCGGTGGCGGTGGCGGGCACCACGCCCAGACCGCGGGCCCCGGGGTTCTCCTCGCTCGCGGCTGCCAGCAGTTGCAGCCCGAGGCAGATCGCGAGGGTGGGCCGGCCGGATGCGATCCGCCGGGTCAGAGGCTCGCGCAGCCGCAGTTCGTCGAGACGGCCGGCCACCGGTCCGAAGGCCCCGACCCCCGGCAGCACGACGAGGTCCGCGCCCTCCGCGTCGGCGGGGTCTTCGCAGAACCTCACCGAACGTCCTGCGCGTTCCAACGCGGCCGCTACCGACGCCAGGTTGGCGGTGCCGGTGCGGATCACCACCACCTCGGTCACGAGCCACCGCCCAATGTGCCCTTGGTGCTGCGAATGCCGCCAGCAGCCGAGGCCGTGGCCTGGCGGAAGGCGAGGGCGGTCGCCTTGAAGGCGGCCTCGGCGCGGTGGTGGTCGTTGTCGCCGCGGAGGACGTCGACGTGGAGGGCGCAGCGCGCCGCGATCGCGAGCGATTGCAGGACGTGGCCCACGTTCTCGGTCGAGAGGGCCCCCAGCCTCTCGCGCTTCAAACCGAGGTCGACCTGCGGCCACGGGCGGCCCGAGAGATCGACCACGGTCCGCGCCAGGGCCTCGTCCAACGGTGCGTAGGCGCTGCCGAAACGAACGATCCCGGCGCGGTCGCCGAGGGCTTTGTCGAGGGCCTCGCCGAGGGCCAGGGCGCAGTCCTCGGCGGTGTGGTGGTCGTCGACCTCGAGGTCGCCGGAGCATCGCAGCTCCAGGTCCCAACCGGCGTGGAAGGCGAGGGCGGTCAGCATGTGGTCGAGAAAGCCGATGCCGGTGGCGACGGTGACCTCGCCGGCGCCGTCGAGATCCAGGCGGCAGGAGATGCGGGTTTCGCGGGTGGTGCGTTCGACGGCGGCGGTGCGGGGTGTCGTGGTCATGGCAGGACCTCCAGGATCTTTCGGGTGTCGGACAACACGGTGGCGGCGCCGGCACGGCGGAGGGAGGCGGTGGTCGGTTCGGGGTCATCGCCGGGTGCGACGACCCCGATCGGGAGCACTCCCGCGCCGCGCGCAGCGCGCAGGTCGTCGGGCGTGTCGCCGACCATCCACGCGGTCGCGACCCCGAGGCGCTCGAGGGCGAGCCGCACCGGCGTCGGGTCGGGCTTGATCGGCCCGTCCTCCATCGTGATGACGGTCCGGAAACAGTCGGCGATTTGCCGCTCGCTGAGAAAGCGATCGGCGTCGGCGCGCGGTCGGCCGGTCACCACCGCCAGCGGCAGGCGTTTGCCGAGGGCGAGCAGCTCGGTGCGATCGAGGAGCAGCCGTTCGGTGCGGCGGAGACCGGGCTCGGCCTCGGTGCCCTGGTAGATCTCCTCGAAACGCATCTTCACCTCGGCGAGCGGGCGGTCGACCCCGCGCTCGGCCATCAGACGGCGGGTCAGCACCCAACAGTCGTTGGCGTTGCCCTCGGCCGTCGCCGTCTCGATGTCCCGGATCGTGATCTCGACGCCGAAGGCGGCCGCCGTCCGCAGGGTGGCCTCGCGGTAGGAGCCGGAGACGTCGGCCAGCACCCCGTCCATGTCGAAGATCAACGCCTCCGGGGAGAGCACCGTTCGCAGGGCGTGGGTGAGGCGGGTGAAGTTGACGTCGTCCCCGGGCAGGGTGATCCGCAGCCAGCCCTTGACGTCGGGCCGGCCGGGGAAGGCGCGGATGGCGATGCCGAGGGCGTGGAGCGCGGTCCAGACCCTCCGCGCACTGGGAAAACGCGCAAAGATGAAGCTGCCCTGCGACGGCAGGACCTCGGCGCCGAGACCGGTCAAAAGAGCGGTGAGCTCGTCCCGTTGTCGGCGAATGACAGCGATCCGGCGCGACCCGGGACCGTCGCCACCGGCGAGCATGGTCGCCGCCATGGCCAGCGAGGGCGCCGACACCGGAAAGGGGAGACCGATCCGGCGCAGCCAGTCCACCACCCGGGGATCGCCGAGGGCGTAGCCGACCCGGAGACCGGCGGCCCCCCACGCCTTGGAGAGGGTGCGGACGATGACGGCGTTCGGATACTCGAGAGCCACGGGCATGAGGTCGTACTCGGGATCGCAGAAATCCACGTAGGCCTGGTCGAGGAGGACGAGGGTGCGGGGCAGGGCCTCGAGCAGACGGCGGAAGGCGTCGCGCGAGGCGACCGCGCCGGTGGGGTTGTTGGGGCTGACGACACAGACGAGCGCGGTGTTGGCGTCCGCCCGCTCGAGAACGGTCTCGACCGGGAAATCACCGCGCCACCAGGGGAGCTCGACCAGCGCGGCGCCGGAGATCTTGATGAAGCGGCGGATCATGCCGTAGCTGGGCGTCGTCATGATCGCCGAGCGGCCGGGAACGCAGACCGAGCGCACGGTGCGTTCGAGGGCGTCGTCGGCGCCGCCGGTGACCAGGACGGAGGCTTCCGGGACGCCGAGGCGCCCGGCGATGAGGGGTTCCAGCGCGCCCAGCACCGGGTAACGGTTGATGTGCCACGCGTCGAGACCGGGTGCGCCGGCCAGCACATCCGGCGGAGCCAGCCGTTCGTTGAAGTCGAGCACCAGGTCGATGCCGCCGCCGGGACGGCCGGTGGTGTAGGTCGTGAGCTCGGAGAGGACGGGCGCGGGTTTCACGAGGAGTGGTCGGTTGCTCATCATGCCTCCTTCGTTCACGGGATGATCTGGGCGAGGCGGGTCACCACGATGTCCTCGCCCCCCGCCGCCTTGAGCCGCGGGATCACCGCCGGGACGTCCTTGCGCGGGACCGCCGCCTTGACTGCGAAGCCCTCACCGCCGGCGAGCTGCGAGACCGTGGGTTGGCGCATGCACGGCAGGACCTCGAGCAGGGCCTCGAGCCGGTCGGGGGAAACGTTGACCTCGACCATCACCCGCAGCCGCGCCTCCAGCACCGACCGCACCAACAGGACGATGTCGTCGATGAGCACGCGCCGCTCGGGGTGCTCGAGGGCACGCGGGTTGGCGTAGAGCCGGGTCGACGAGGTCATGAGCTCGTCGATGATGCGCAAATTGTTGGCCTCGAGGGTGGAGCCGGTCGCGGTGTTGTCGACGATGAGGTCGGCGTCCTCCGGTGGAAAGACCTCGGTGGCCCCGTACGACCGCACGAAGGTGGCTCCGGGGCAGCGCTCGGCGATCCAGCGCCGGGTGAGGTTTTCGTACTCCGAGGCGACCACCAGCGGGCCCGGGGGCAGCTTCCCGTCCGGCACAAGGTCGACCGGCGCGGCCGCCACCACCCGCACCGGGTCGAGCCCGGTGTCCGCCAGCTCGACCAGCGACCCGTCGAGCTCGGCCACCCAGTCCGCGCCGGCGAAGCCGAGGTCCCGCGAACCGGCGTGCAGCATCTCGACGATGGTCTGCGGTTTGAGGACCTTGACCTCGCAACCCGAGAGGCTGATGTGGGGGCGGTAGCTGCGCACCGTCTGGGTGAGGTGGATGCCGGCATCCCCCAGCAGTCGGGTCACGCCGTCATACATGCGGCCTTTCGGGATGGCCAGTCGCAGGGTCGGTTCGTCGGCTTCTCGGGTCATCTGTCCTCCGTGCCGCCCGCGCCGACGTTTTCTGGAAAAGAAAAACGCCGGCGGGGCCGGCGTTGTGGTGTCGATCTCGAATCGGTCTACACCATCACCTGGCCCCAACGGGGATGTGGCCGTGATGGTGATGGCGGCAAACGCTCATGCAAAGCACCAACGCAGGCTAGCCGAAGGGGCATTCCCGTTGTCAAGGGGAGCGGTTGGGGAGATCCGTGGCAGGTTGACTTTCCGCACTCGCTTCCCGGGAGGAGCCACCCTCAACATTGTTGGCCCGCGTTGCTATGCCGACGGGGATGTTCGTGTGTCCAACAATGTTGAAAGTGGCACCTCCGCCGCACGCGGGCCTTTGTGGTGCAGGCGTCCCGCCTGCACAGTGCGGCCGGGACGGCCGCCCCACAATCGGCCCACAGCACGTCGGAGCTTTGTGGGGCAGCCGTCCCGGCTGCCAGGTGGTCCGAACAGGTGTTACTATTCTCGGTACGGTCATCCGCAAATGACGGCACGGAGCGTGTGCTGTCGTCTCATGACCGGTGGAGCAACATCTGCTCGAGCTGGAGGCCCCCGATGAATCCGATGAAGAATTTGGGCGTCTGCGTCTTCGCGGTGGTTTTGACCGTGATCGGGACACCTGCGGTCACGGCCCAGGAGGTCGATGTCGCGGCGCCGGTGGCGACCGTGCCGGGTGTCTCCACCATCCAGGGGCTGTACACGATCATCGCTTACAACAGCCGAAGGATGGGTCACGATGGACTATCGCACGGCCAACGACCGGCAAGGCGGGAACTGGGTGATGCTCGAGGTGGGGTTGACGCTCCGCAGTCCGGCCGAGGACCGGACCCTGAGGCGAAGCAGCTTCACTCTCACATTGCCCGACGGGTCGACCGTGCCGCTGCCGACCCAGGAGGAGTTCCTCGAGGCCTGGCAAGCGGGGGAGCTGGCGTTCTTGCCGCCGTCGGCCGATATGTCATCCACCACCCGGCGGCCAAGTGGCGTCCTCCGGATCGAGAACCCGACGCGCTACGACATCGACTACTTCCCGGCGGAAGCGGACCAATCCTGCGTCTTCCGTTTCTTCTCCGGCCCCATGACGACGACGACGCTGCGGACGCTCCCCGATGACGAGTTCAACATCAGCTCCCGTCATGCCTGCGCCGGCTACCTCTTTTTCAAGCTTCCCGAGGGAAAGACGACCGTGCCGGGACAGTACGGGCTCGCCGTCGATTTTGCCGGCAGTCAGGTCCAGGTGCCGTTCAGGATCATGACCAAGGACGAGAGAAAGGACTTCAGGAAGAACTCGGAGGACCTCAAAAAGGGGTACGAGGCCTTCTTGAAACAGGAATCCGAGAAAGCCAAACAGCAGGGCTGAATCTCCGCACCCGATCCCGCCCACCCGGCAGCCGGGACGGCTGCCCCCCAAAGCAATCCCGATGAACCGGTGCCAGGAGCAACGTCGTCAACTTTCGTTAGCCCAGCGGCCAACTGCGATGGATCTGCGAGGGCAGGATAGGCGGACTCAACAGAGATTAAAAGGTTTCTTGTGGCACCAATTCTGGCACCGGTGGGATCAACTCACCACTTCAGCACGTCCCTGGAATCCGGTTGATCCTTGAACCCATTGATGAAATCCCAATGCCGTGGGAACTCCGAAGCCGGGGCTGCGCTCTCTCGAAGCGTGAGAAGAGTCTCGCGTTTGATGATCACCCGGGCAACGCCTGCGACCTGGCGTGACCGGGGAGGCATTGGCCCATATCGGTTGGTGAAGACCACCTCGAGAAAATCCCACTCCAGCACAACCTCGCTCGGACCCAGGGCCGCGCAGACCTCGGCCGCCCCCGATAACTCGAGATCCAGGTCCCGCCTGTAGTCTTCCGGGATTCGCGTGGCCCATATCTCAACCGTGAGCCCGTGCCCGTATGACGGGACCCAGGTGGCGGATGCTCTGAAGTCTTCAATGGGAAGTTCGAGGCCGGCTCCAGCGAGGACAGGGGCGATCCGAGGCGTCATGATGTGAGGGTTGGAGGCGCAGCCCATTGCACCGAGTACCAGGAGGAATCGAAGGCAATGCGCGGTGCTCATGGCGTTTTTCACGGACGAGAATTTCCTTTCACCCGCCTCGAAGTCAACACGCCCATGGGGTCGTGGGCCCCTCGGCATCGGTCGTTGCCCCGGGGTCAAAAGTGGAAGGCGAGATCGACCAGAAAATTGAGGCCTTCGTGCGCGAGGGTGGTTCCCTGGTAAGGCGAGTCGGGCGTGGTGTTCACCGCAAACAGGTCGCCGGTAACCTTCCACATCCAGCCCACGTCGGCCCCGATGGTGAAACCCGATCGACCCAGCCGATAGTCGAACTGTGCGCCGAAGCCGGCCGCACTCTGACTTCCGGTGTCGATGCTCTCGATGCCGAGCAGCTCGCGACCGGTTTCGGCCATATCGACGTCGCCGGCGGTCGTCATCGAGACCGCGAGGAACATCGCGAATCGCCACTTCGACGTCCGCTGGGGCGAGACGAAGTACGTAGGGTTCTCACCGAGCATGTCCATGTCGAACATGACGGTGAGGCGATACTCGTCCATGTTTCCTGTCGCGATCTGCGTACTCGAGGGCTCGAGGTACGATCCCGTCGTGATCAGGTCCGTGCCGAAATCGTAGTCGAGCCGGGCGTAACTCAGGTCCACCGTCAACCCGGGGCGGAGATCGTACGCGAATGCGGCGGCGACCTGGTCGGATCCCATCCATCCGACGATGGGATTTCCCGGTTCACCGTCCTTCCGCAGCATGATGTCGCTGCCCTGCTCGTCGAACGTGCCGATACCGACGCTGATCGCGAAGCGTCGTGCGCCATCGTGATCGCCCGCCCAGACCGCCGGCCCGATCAGCACCATCAAGGCAACGACTGCGAGTGACAACCGCCGCATGGGAACCTCCTCGGCCGAGGGGCAACCCGCACTGATCAGCAGGGGATCATGCTGCCGATTCTACTCCTGATGGGTGCGTTCCTCATTCGAGATGCACGGCACGCCCATGCAGAGTTGAAGGAGCCCCCAATGACATCTGTTGCAGCCTCACGCGGGCGGGCCGTAAACGACCCGCGTACGCCATTGAGCCGCTTCTCGCCGCCTGGTGGAGCCTCCGCCACACGGGCATTTTGTGGTGCAGGCGTCCCGCCTGCACAGTGCGGCCGGGACGGCCGCACCACAATGCGATCCCGTGGCGGTGATTCTCGCCTCAGGCCAGGCACCTCCGCCGCACGGGCATTTTGTGGTGCAGGCGTCCCGCCTGCACAGTGCGGCCGGGACGGCCGCACCACAATTCGATCCAGGTGCGTCGAGTCTCGCCGTTAAGTTCCAAACCTCATGCAGGGCACCTCCGCCGCACGCGGTTCGTTTCCGCGCTCGCTTCTGAATTCTTGTTTCTTTGATTGTCGGTGGGGGGTCGGGCGGAAACTCAAAACTCAAAACTAAGAACTCAAAACTCTCCCTGTCAGTCTTCCATCCTCACCGACACCACCTTCGACACCCCGGGCTCTTCCATGGTGACGCCGTAGAGGAGGTCGGCGCGGGCCATGGTGCGGCGGTTGTGGGTCACCAGGACGAACTGGGTGTGCTCGGTCATCGCCTGCACCAGTCCTGCGAGGCGTTCGACGTTGGCGTCGTCGAGGGGGGCGTCGACCTCGTCGAGGATGCAGAACGGCGATGGCTTGATGCGGAAGAGGGCGAGCAGCAGCGACAGCGCGGTCAGGGCTTTCTCTCCGCCCGACAGCAGCTGCACCGACTGGTTCTTCTTGCCGGGGGGCTGGGCCGTGATGTCGATGCCCGACTCCAGGGGGTCGTCCTCGTCCACCAGGTCGAGACGGGCGGTGCCGCCGCCGAAGAGGTTCGAGAAGGTCTCGGTGAAGACCGCGTTGACCTGTTGAAAGGTCTCCACGAAGCGCTCGGTGCAGGTGGCGTCGATCTCACGGATGGTGGTGTCGAGGGCGCGCAGGGCCTCGACCAGGTCCTTGCGCTGGGCGGTGAGGAACGTCGAGCGCTCCTCGAGCTCGTCGAGCTCGCGCAGGGCGAGCAGGTTGACCGGGCCGAGACGCTCGATCTTGGCGCGCAGGGCCTCGATGGTCTCGCGCAAAGCCTCGGGTTGGTCCTCGGGGTCGGGCTCGCTCTGCAGAAGCTCTTCAACGGCGAGACCGAGCTCCTCGGCGGCGTGTTCGCGGAGGCGCTCCCAGTCCGCCTGGGCGCGGGTCTGCTCGACCTCGATGGCGTGCAGCACGTCGCGCTGGGCCTCGTGCGCCTCCCGGCGCTCGCGGACCTCACGCTCGAGCGCGGCGACCCGTGCAGTGATCGTCTCCATCTTTTCGGCCAACCGCCGCTCGCGCTCCCTGGCAGCGGCCAGCAGCCCCTGCTCCTCGGCGAGCCGGGTTCGCGAGCGGACGACCTCGTCCTCGGTGGTAGCGAGCTCTGCCAGCATCCGTTGCGAGTCGCTGTCCAGCGCCCCGATCCTCTCCTCCAGAGTGCGCGCTTCACCGGCGAGCCGGGCAGCCTCGGCGCGGGCGGCTTCCACGCGCTCTTCAGCCAGCCGCTGTTCCGAGCGCCGTCGATCGAGCTCGCGCAGGGCCTCGGACGCCTCCTCGCGGCGCTGGGCGAGACGCACCGCGGCATCCTCCACCGCCTGCTCGAGCTCGTGGCCCCTGGCCTCGAACGCGCCCACCTCTTCGACCAGCCGGGTGTGGCGGTCCGCCATCTCCTTGGCCTGCTGGCGGCTGCGCTCCTCCTCCTCACCGAGGGCTTCGAGCTCACGCTCCACCCGGCCCAGGTCCTGCGCCAGCGACTCTTCGACGGCGACCGCGCGCGCCCTCACCTGCTCGGCGAGAACCAGATCGGCGTCGAGGGTGGCAAGCTCGCCGGACTGGTGATCCAGCCGTTCGGCGACATCACGGTGCCGCCCCGAAGAGGTCTCGGTGCGCGCCGCGGTGTCCGCGATCTGGGCCTGCAGCTCGTCCTTCTGGCCGCGCAGCGCGAGGGCGCCGGGGTGGCGGGCGCCGGCGGTCGTCGGTTCGAGGACCCGCCCGCGGCGCAGGACGCCGTCCGACGAGAGGATCACTGCGTCGGGATATTCGTCTGCGATCTTCTGGGCCCGCTCCGGGTCGTTGCAGCGCAGCGTCAGGGGCAGGGCGAGCGCAACCCAGGCTGCATTTTCAGCCGCGATGCCGGCGCGTTCGAGGAGGTTTTCCACGCCCTCGGGGATGCGGCGGGCGGCAAGCGGTGGCGGGTCGCCGGCCGCGACCAGCCGGATCCTGCCCTCGAGATCGGACACCGCCTCGAGCTCGGCGGTTGACAATCCGCGGGTCCGCACCACCGGCAGCTCGAGCCACTCACGCCAGGCGCGGTCGAGGAGCGGCGCCAGTTCGGGAGAGGGGTGGAGATAGTCACCGAGCTGGCCGGCCACGGCGTCGCTCGGCACCAGGTGGGCGAGCTGTTCCGCGGTGGCCGCGTGGCGGGCGAGCTCACGCTCGACCCCCTGGAGACGGTGTTTGAGCTCCCACAGGGTGTGGCCCAGCGACTCGCTCTCGTGCTTCGCCGCCGTCGCCTCCTCGCGCAGCCGGGTCCGTTCGTCGGCCAGGTCGCGGCGCCGGGTCGCCAGCTCGTCGGCCGAGTGGGCGGCGGTACGGCTGCGTTCGGTGGCCTCGCGCAGGCTGGTTTCGAGCCCTGCACGGCGGTCGGTGAGCCGCTGTTTTTCGTGGCCGAGCTGGTCGAGGGCGAAGGCGAGCCGGTCGCGCCCGCGCTCCAGGTCGCCGAGGCGATTGCGGCCGTCGGTGAGGGTCGAGATCGAACGCAGGAGATCCTGCCGGGACTGCCCGCTGGCGGTTTCGGCTTCGGCGCGCACGCTGTCCGCGGCTCGGTGCGCCTCCTCGGCGGCGGCGACCTGGGAGCGGGTCTGTTCGAGGATCCCCTCCAGCTCCTTCAGACGGAGCGCGGCGGCGGCGATGCTGTCGTCGAGACCGCGGCGGCTCGAGGCCACCGACGAGTTCTCGGCCCGCGTGCGGTCGAGGGTCGCGCGGAGGTTGTCCAGGAGATCGGCCGAGCGTTCGAGAAATGCCTCGAGCCGTTCGCGGGAGGCGAGCAGCGCGCCCACCTCGTCACGGGCGGCGTCGGTCTCGCGGCGCCCGCCCTCGAGCTCTTCCCGCGCCCGCCCGAGATCGGCGTCGCTGCCGCCGAGGGCCGCGGCGGCGGCGGCGACCTCGTTCTGGGTCTGCGCCCGTCGGCGGGTGATGTCCGATCGCAGGACGTTGAGAGTGTGGGCCTCGAGGGTGTGGAGCCGCCGCAGGCGGTCCTTGAGGTCGGTCTCGAGCTTCTGGTGGACCTCGGCCTGTTTGGCCTGGCGTTTGATCTGGCGGAGACTGCGATTGACCTCGCCGATGACGTCGTCGAGCCGCAGGAGGTTCTGCCGGGTGTGCTCGAGCTTGAGCTCGGCCTCGTGCTTGCGGGCCTTGTAGCGGGTGATCCCCGCTGCCTCCTCGAGGAGGATGCGGCGGTCGATGGGGCGCGCGGACAGCACCTGTCCGACCCGGCCCTGCTCGATGATGGAGTAGGAGCGGGTCGCGAGACCGACGTCCGCGAGCTCGTTGAAGACATCCTTGAGGCGGGCCGTGCGCCCGTTCAGCCGGTACTCGGAAGGACCCGACCGGAAGACCCGTCGCTGCACCTCGAGCCGGCCGTCGGTTTCCTTCCAGTGGCCGTCCCCGGACTCGAGGACGAGGGTCACCTGGGCCACCCCCGCCGCAGGCCGCGAGGCGGCGCCGTTGAACACGACGTCGCCCATCTGTTTGAGGCGCATCAGGGTCGGGCTCTGCTCGCCGAGCACCCAGAGGATGGCGTCGACGACGTTCGACTTGCCGCAGCCGTTGGGCCCGATGATCGCCGACACCTTCCCCGGAAAGGTGAGTTCCACCTCGTCCGGGAATGACTTGAAGCCGGAGACCTTCAGCGAATTCAGGCGGATCTGCGCCATCGGGTGCGCAACGGTAGCAGATCATCGATGGAGGTGGAAGGTGGTGTGAATGGAGCCGGATTTCTATTCAAATATTGATCAGTGGTGGGATCGGCGGGTGGGGCTTTCATTTCAGTTTTTCATTGAGTTTTCCGTGGAATCGCATGGGAGCGGTTTTTCTTGACATTTGTGAATACTTGGATGATTATTCATTTTCTGTCCGGGCGGAACCGGACTGTGGAGGTTGCATGAAGGTCGTCTTGGCGTTTTCGGGCGGGCTCGACACCAGCTTCTGCGCGGCGTGGTTGCGGCGCGAGCGGGGGGACGAGGTCGTCACCGTCACGGTCGATACCGGCGGGATGGACCGCTCGACACTCGATGCCGTTGCCGCGCAGTCGCGGGCCGCCGGCGCGGTGGAGCACCGCGAGATCGATGCGCGACACCTGGTGTGGCGGAACTTCATCACCTACCTGGTGCGCGGCAACGTCCTCCGCGGCGCGGTGTACCCGGTGTCGGTGGCGGCCGAGCGAACCCAGCAGGCGGTGGAGGTGGCGCGGGTGGCGCGCGAGGTCGGTGCCGACGCGGTGGCCCACGGCTCGACGGGCGCCGGCAACGACCAGGTCCGATTCGACATCGCGCTCGCCGTCCTCGTGCCCGACCTGCCGATCGTGGCGCCGGTTCGCGAGCTCGGGCTCGAACGGGATCGCGCCATCGCGCAGCTCGAGGCGTGGGGGGTCCCGGTGCCTTCGGGTTCGGGGCGCTACTCGGTCAACAGCGGATTGTGGGGAACCACTCTCGGCGGCGGTTGGACCCACGACCCGTGGCAGGGCCCCCCCGACGATGCGTGGACGGGCGCCGCCGGACCGGTGCCGGCGCCGCTGGAGATCGAGGTGGAGTGGATCGAGGGGCTGCCGGTGGCGCTCGACGGCGAGCCGATGGACGGCCCCGCGCTCGTGGAGGCGCTCGAGTCGAAGCTGCGCGAATTCCGGATCGGGCGCGGCATCCACCTCGGAGAGACCGTGCTCGGAATCAAGGGGCGGATCGGGTTCGAGGCGGGTGCGGCGGTCGTGCTGGTGGCCGCTCACCGCGAGCTCGAAAAGCTGGTATTGACGCGGTGGCAGAGTTTCTGGAAGGACCACCTCGCACAGTTCTGGGGGGACCGGCTGCACGAGGGCCAGGCCTTCGACCCGGCGATGCGCGACATCGAAGCACTGATCACGAGTTCCCAACGCAGGGTCAGCGGCACCACCAGGGTGCGGCTCGAGGAGGGGAGGTTTCTGGTCACGGGCGTCAAGAGCCCCTATGGATTGATGAACTCCGCGGTGGCCAGATACGGCGAATCTCACTCCATGTGGACCGGCGACGAGGCCCGGGCCTTTGCCGCCATATCGGGTCTCCCGTCGCGGCTCGCCGCGGCGGCGGGTGAGGTCCCGCCGTGGTGACGTCCAAGCTCCGCCTCGACCGCATCGCCTCGTCGACCCGCAACGCCCGGCTCGGACCCGACGTCCTGGTGGGCCCGGAGATCGTCGCCGACGAGGGTTTCGTGCTCGCAGTCAGGGTGCTGACCGACAAGCCGGTCTACAACCAGGTCGAGGACCCTTCAGGCCGCATGATCCGCCTGCGCAGCGGGGATGTGGTGGCGGGCGTCCTCGGTTCGCGCCGCGCCCTGCGGGGCTACGCCGGGGAGGTGCCGGAGAAGCTCACGCAGGGCGACGTCGTCCAGATCCTGAACCTCGGCGGCGTGCTCGGGAAGTGCACGGCGATCAACCCGGACCTCGGCCCGCCGTTCGACGCCGAGGTGCTCGGGGCGGTCCTGACGTTTCCGAAGACCGGCGACCGGGTCGGCCGGCCGGCGACCATCCGCGACGATGCGGTGCCGCAGGCGGCGACGCTGGAGCCCGGAGCCCCGTTGGTTGCGGTGGCCGGCACCTGCATGGACTCCGGCAAGACGGTGGCCGCGAGCGAGGTCGTCCGGGGGCTGACCCGCGCCGGGCTGCGCGTCGCGGGAGTCAAGCTGACCGGGGTCTCGCTGCGCAGGGACGCGCTGTCGATGCTCGACGCCGGAGCCGTCGAGGCTCTGACCTTCAACGACGCGGGGGTGGTCTCGACCGACGCCCGTGCGGCGCTGGCGACCGCCTATGGCCTCCTCAACGATCTCGGGCGGCGGTGCCGGCCGCAGGTGGTCGTGGCCGAGCTGGGCGACGGCATCCTCGGCGACTACGGGGTCGCGGAGCTGCTCTCCGACCGCGCCTTGACCCGCCGTTTCGCGGCCCTCGTGTGTTGCGCGCCGGATCAGGTGGGAAGCTGGGGCGCGGCGCGGCTGCTCGAGGAGAGATTCGAGCTCGTGCCGACGGTTGTGTCGGGTCCGGCGACCGACAACGAGGTCGGCTGCCGTTTCATCCGCGAACACCTGAAGCTGCCCGCGGCCAACGCGCGGCGCGGTGATGGCGAGCTCATCCGGGTGGTGCTCGAGGCGGTTCGCAGCCATGGCTGATCTTCGCGTCGCAGTCCTGGGAGGGACGGGTTATGTGGGCGGAGAGCTCGTGAGGCTGCTCGCCGGCCACCCGTCGGTCGCCGAGGTGCGCGCCATGTCGCACAGCCGGGCCGGTGCGCGGTGGGGCGAGGTCCACCCATCACTCGTGAACCTCGGATCGGGGCGTCGGGTCTTCGAAGAGAGTGATCCGCAGGCCGCCGGCGAGTGGGCGGACGTGGTTTTCATGGCGCTGCCGCACGGCAGCTCGCAGCAATTCCTGCGGGAGATCGAAGACGGCGAACCCCGACTCGTGGTGGACACGGCCGCCGATTTTCGCCTGGCGGACCCCGGGGTCAGCGAAAAGGTGTACGGGCCCCACAGCCGCCCGGACGCGCTCGCCGCCTTTGCCTGCGGTCTGGCGGACGTGGAAGGCGACGCGTTGGCCGGCGCCCGGCGGGTGGCGGTGCCTGGGTGCTTCGCCACCGCGTCCATGCTCGCGCTGTGGGCGGTGGCCCCCGCCCTCGACAAGAACTCGGATCCGGTGTGCTGGGCGGTCACCGGGTCGTCGGGTTCAGGCAACGAGCCCAAGGCCACGACCCACCACCCCAGACGCGCCCACAATTTCTTCGCCTACGCCTTGCAGGGGCACCGCCACCAGGCCGAGCTCGACCAACGGCTGCGCGCCTGGTGCGGTGACGCAGCGCCGGCGTGCCGGCTTCTGACCCACTCGGCGCCCATGGTGCGGGGGATCCACCTCACCCTGCGGGCGCGGGTCGAGGCGAGCCCTGAGGATCTCGTGGCGAGGGCACATGAGGCGTACGCCGGACGGCCCTTCGTGCACGTGCTCGAAACCCCGCCCGAAGTCAGCTCCGTCGTCGGCACCAACCACGCCCACCTCCACGTGGCGGCGCCCGGCGACGGTCAGGAGGTACTGGTGCTGGTCGCCATCGACAATCTGGTCAAGGGGGCCGCCGGACAGGCGGTCCAGTGCATGAACCTGGCGCTCGGTCTCGGCGAGGCGTCCGGCCTCGATTTTCCCGGGTTGGCGCCATGCTGACCGCAGCGCGTCCCGCGGAACTCCAGGTCTACCCTCGCCTGCGGCTGGAACCGCAACGCGGCTCGGGGTCGACCCTGGTGGCGGCCGACGGGCGTGAGTATCTCGACATGTACGGCGGTCACGCGGTGGCGGTCACGGGCCACTGCCACCCGAAGGTGGTGGCGGCCGTTCGCGAACAGGCCGGAGAGCTGCTCTTTTATTCGAACGTGGTGCCGTTGGCCGTTCGCGACCGGGTTCACGAGCTGCTGGCCGAGCTCACCCCACCCGGTCTCGAGCAGAGCTTCCTCGTCAACTCGGGAGCGGAAGCCAACGACGTCGCACTGCAGTTGGCGCGGCGGGTCACCGGCCGTCGCCGGGTTGTCGTCATGGAGGGGGGGTTCCACGGCCGCACGCTGGCCACGCTGGCCGCGAGCGGGCTGCCGCGCTACCGCCAGTTGGCGGAGAAGAGCGGCGGTCAGAATCTCGTCGATCTGACGGCGGTGGCGCCGTTCGACGACCGGGAAGCCCTTGCCTCCCTGGTCAACGACCAGGTGGCCGCGGTCCTCGTGGAGCCCGTTCAGGGTCTGGCCGGAGCGCGCGACATGCGGCGGGAGACCCTGGCCGCGGCCCGGCGCGCCTGTGATGCCGCGGGAGCGCTGCTGATCTTCGACGAGGTCCAGTGCGGGTGCGGCCGCACCGGGGCCTTCACGGCGGCTGAAGCCTACCGGGTGACACCGGATATCCTGACCCTCGCCAAGGGCATCGCGTCGGGTCTGCCGATGGGGGCGGTGGTGGTGTCCGGCAAGGTGGCGATCACCGTGGGCGATGGTGACCTGGGTTCGACCTTCGGGGGCGGACCGGTGGTGGCGGCGGCGGCCGTGGCCACTCTCGAAACCCTGCGGGATGAGGGACTGGCGGAGCGTGCGGCCGCTCTCGAGCTGCGTCTGAGGCGGGCCCTGGCCGACGTGGGGCCGGTTCGTCGCATCACCGGCAAGGGCTTGCTGCTCGGTCTCCACCTCGACCGCCCGGCGCGGGGCGTGCAGGTGAGTCTGTTCGAACGCGGCATCCTGGTCGGCAGCGCTGTCGACCCCGCCGTCGTGCGGCTGCTGCCGCCGCTGGTTCTTCGCGACGACGAGGTCGATCGATTCGTGATCACGCTGAGAGAGGTGCTGCAATGACGTCCCGGCATTTTCTGGCCACCGATGACTGGCCCGATTCCGACATCCTGGCCCTTCTCGATCGAGGGCTCGAGCTCAAGAGCGGGTCGGCGCCCCGGTCGCTGACCGGGCGCGTGTTGGTGGGGGTGTTCTTCGATCCCTCCCTGCGGACCAGGACCTCGTTCGAGGTCGCCATGGTCCGGCACGGGGGACACATGGTGGTCCTCGAACCGGGCCGCGGATCGTGGGCCATCGAGACCCGGCCCGGGGTGGTGATGGACGGTGAAACCGTCGAGCACCTCATCGAGGCGGCAGGCGTGCTCGGCCGCTACGGCGACGCGCTGGCCGTGCGCGCCTTCCCGAAGGCGGCGAGCTGGCGGGAGGCGCGCGAGGACGGCGTCGTGCGTGGGTTCGCGGCCCACGCCGGGGTGCCCGTGATCAACCTCGAGTCGGCCCGCCGCCACCCCTGCCAGGGCCTCGCCGACGCTCTCACCCTGCGCGAGCGGTTCGGCAGCGACCTTCGCGGCCGCAAGTTCGTGCTGTCCTGGGCGTGGCACCCCAAGGCGTTGCCGACTGCAGTACCGGCCTCGGCGGCATTGGCGGCGGCTCGTCTCGGGATGGAGGTCGTGGTGGCCCGGCCCGACGCATTCGATCTCGACCCCGACGACATGGACGTGGTGCGCGCGGTGGCGGCGCGAGCCGGTGGCTCGGTCCGGGTGAGCGCGGATCTTGACGAGGCGCTCCGCGGCGCCGATGCCGTGTACGCCAAGAGCTGGGGCGCCCTGAGCTGTTTCGGCGACCCCCAGGCCGAGGCCCGGCTGCGGTCGCCCCACCGCGGGTGGCGGATCGACGAGGCGCGGATGAAGACCACCAGGGGCGGTGACGGGATCTTCCTCCACTGTCTGCCGGTACGGCGCAACGTGGTGGTGACCGACGGCGTGCTCGACGGGCCTTCCTCGGCGGTGGTGGATCAGGCCGAAAACCGACTGTGGGCGCAGCAGGCGCTGCTGGAAAACCTGCTCGACGGAGGGACATCGTGAACGAGCACGTGGCCGGTCTCAAGGAGGCCCTCGACTACACCCGGTTGTACCGCGACCAGGTTTTCGTCATCAAGCTCGGCGGCGAGGTGGTGGCCTCGCCCGAGGCCCTCGACGAGGTGGCGATCCAGATCGCCCTTCTGGAGTCGCTGTCGATCCGCGTCGTCGTGGTTCACGGCGGCGGGCCCCAGGCCTCCGCGTTGTCGCGGCGGCTCGGTCTCGAACCCGAGATCGTGGCCGGCCGCAGGGTGACAAGCCCTGAGGTGCTCGAGGTCGCCAAGATGGTGTACGGCGGCAGCATCAACGTCGACATCCTGGCCGCACTGCGCGCCCACGGCGTGCCGGCGGTCGGGCTTTCGGGGATCGACGCCGGGCTGGTCACGACGCGCCGCCGGCCGCCGGTCCCGGTCCGCGACGACGATGGCAGTGAGCGGCTGGTCGATTTCGGTGAGGTCGGAGACGTGGTGGCGGTCGACCCGTCGCTGATCGAGCTGCTGCTGCCGCGCGGCTACGTGCCGGTGGTGGCGTCGCTCGCCGCCGACGGCGAAGGGAAACCGCTCAACATCAACGCCGACACCCTGGCCGAAGCGCTCGCGCGGGCGCTTGCAGCCAAGAAGCTGATCTACCTGACGGGTGCGCCGGGTCTGCTGCGGGACCCGGACGATCCCTCGTCGCTGGTCGCCTTCGCCGGCCCCGAGGATCTCGAAGCCATGTTGGCCGCGGGCACGGTGCGCGGTGGTATGCGCCCCAAGGTGGAGGCCTGTCTGCGAGCGGTGGCCGGCGGCGTCCGCCGCACCCACATCATCGACGGTCGGGTGCCGGACGCACTGCTGGTCGAGGTCTTCACCGGCAGCGGCAGCGGCACCATGATCGTCGCCGAGGTCGAACGGACGGAGTACATCGAGGAGCGACGGTGAGGGTGGATGCCGCCGGATTCCTGGTCGATCTGGTTCGGACGCCGAGCCCGTCCGGGCAGGAGGATCGAGCGGCGGCTGTGCTGGCCGGCTGGGCCGCCGCCCACGGACTTCACCCTGAGATCGACGGTTCGTGTGTCCGCATCGTGGTCGAGGGGCCATCCGACGGCCCGACCCTTTTGTTGGCCTCACACCTCGATACGGTTCCGCCGGGCGCTGGTTGGACCGTCGACCCCTACGCGGGGATCGTGAAGGAAGGCAGATTGACGGCGCGCGGCGCGGTGGATGCCAAGGCATCGGTGGCGGCGATGACGGCGGCGGCGGCGCGGCTTGCGGGCGAGGGGGGTCCGGTTCGCGGCCGGCTCGTGGTGCTGGCCACCTACTCGGAGGAGACCCGCGACACCACCATGCCGGCGGCGCTCGCGAGGCTCGGTGTGATGCCCGATGCGGCCGTGGTCGGCGAACCGACGTCCCTCGAACCCTGCATCGCGCAGCGCGGTCAGTTGTTGCTGCGGCTGATCTGGGAAGGCGAGCAGTTGCACGCGGGCTGGGCGGCAGATCGGTCGCCGCGGCCGCAGAACGCCATTCACGCCGCGGCCCGCGATCTGGTGGCACTCGCGGATCTGCGCTTTGATCGTCAGCACCCGGTCCTGGGTGAGGTGGTGGTGACGCCGACCCTGCTCGAGGCGGGCGTGGCGCGCAACGTGACGCCGCCGCGCTGCGAGGCGGTCCTCGACATCCGGACCACGCCGTCGTACATCCACGCGGAGATTGTCGCGATGGTGGAGAAGGTGATCTCGGGTCGGATCGAGGTGATCTCCGACCGCCTGGTGCCGGCGGCGACGCCGGAGGGCTCGGCCCTGCTCGCCGCGGTGCGCCGCGTTCGCCCCGACGCGCGTCCGTTCGCCTCTCCCACCTGCTCCGACTGGGTCTTCCTGCGCCACCTCGATGCGGTCAAGCTGGGCCCGGGCGACTCGAGACGGTCGCACACCCCCGATGAATGGATCGAACTCGACGAGGTGGAGCGCGCGGCGGCGCTCTACCTGGAGCTGGCGACGGAGGTGTTGAAATGACGCGGACGCTGTGGGGCTCGGGCCAGGGGCTCGACGCTGCGATCGCCGACTTCACGGCTGGCGATGACCGGCGGTGGGACCAGCGGCTCCTGGCCTGGGACGTGGTGGGGACGATCGCCCACGTCGAGGGGCTGGAGGCCGCGGGTCTTCTCACCGCGGTCGAGTGTGGGCAACTCGTGGCAGAGCTGCGGCGGGCCTTCGCCGACGTCGCGGCGGGCCGGCTGACGGTGACCAACGCCGATGAGGATGCCCACACGGCGCTCGAAACGAGGCTGGTGGGCGCCCTCGGCGAGGTGGGCGAAAAGGTCCACACCGGGCGCTCGCGCAACGACCAGGTGGTGGCCGCGCTCTCGCTCTATGCGAAACACGAAATGTCGGAGATCGCCGGCGGCGTCCTCGAGATGGTGGCGGTACTTACGGAGTTCGGGCGCCGACACCACGATGTCGTGATGCCGGGCTACACCCACCTGAGGAGGGCCATGCCGTCGACGGTGGCCCTGTGGGCCGGAGGCTACGCCGAGTCGCTGCTCGACGACCTCGGTGTCGTCGCCGCCGCGGCCGATCTCGCCGATGTGTCGCCGCTCGGGAGCGCCGCGGGATACGGAGTGCCGCTGCCCCTGCAACCCGAGCTCGTGGCCGGGAAGCTCGGTTTCGACCGCGCCCGCCGCTGCGTCACGGCGGCCCAGCTCGGGAGAGGGAAGCTCGAGGCGGTGGTGCTCTCCTCGCTGTGGACGGTCGCCCGCGACCTCGGGGCGTTGGCCTGGGACGTGGTGCTCTTTGCCTCCGACGAGTTCGGCTTCTTCCGCCTCCCGCAGGATCTCGCGACCGGTTCGAGCATCATGCCGCAGAAGCGCAACCCCGACGTCTTCGAGCTCATGCGCGGCCGTGCCGGGGTTTTGTGCGGGCTCGCCACGCAGGCGATGGCGGTTGCGGGCGGCCTCCCGGGCGGATATCATCGCGATCTTCAACTGGTCAAAGGCCCGCTGATGGAAGGTCTGGAAACGGTCAAGGGCATGCTGGTCATGGGAACGCACGCGGTGGCCCGGCTCGAGGTGGACCGGGAAGCGTGCGAAGGGGCCGTGAGCGGCGAGATTCTGGCCACCGACGAGACCTGCCGGCGGGTCCGCGGGGGTCAGCCGTTCCGGACCGCCTACCGGGCGGTTGCCGCAGAGGTGGCGGCCGGGCTGAAGATGCCGGCTGTCTCGCCCCGCGAGCTGGTGGCGGCCAGGGACTACGCCGGAGCGGCGGGGGATCCGAACCTCCTCCAGGCAATCGACGGGGCGGCCGAGGCCTGGCGGGAGCGGGTGGATCGCCGCCGTTCCGGACTCGAGGCGGCCGTGGCGTCGCTGACTCGCGGAGGAGCAGGCCCGTGAGCGTGGTGCGCCGTCGGGAAGCGATCCTCTCGCTGGTATCGAGCCGCCGGCTCGCGACCCAGGACGATCTGGTGGCCGCCCTCGGCGACATCGGAATCGAGGCCAGCCAGGCGTCGGTTTCCCGCGATATCGCCATCCTCGGGTTGGTCAAGGTCGGCGGGCGGTGGGCGCCTCCCGCGGCCGGCGGCGCCTCGAGGGACCCGCTCGAGCAACGCATCGCGGCCTTCACCCTGTCGGTGGCGCCGGCCGGCGCCAACCTGCTGGTGCTCCGCACGCCGCCGGGTGAGGCGCAGGGAGTTGCGCTCGCTCTCGATCGTCTCGACGTCGCCGGGGTCGTGGGCACGATCGCCGGCGACGACACGATCTTCGTTGCGGTGGCGGACGCCGTCGCCTCGCGGCGGGTTCGCCAGCGGCTGGAAGGTCTTCTGCGGAGCTGATCCGCGACCCTGTGTTAACCTCGCTGACATGGTCGAGAAGATGACTCCGGACGGTCTGAGGCGCGTGGTCGAGGCCTTTCGCGAACGCCACCGGCCGGGCCGGGTCCGCGGTCTGCTGGTGGCGGGTTCGGGTCTCGAGCTGGCGGTTCCGGGGTGGGATGCGGCGGACGAGATCGACCTCGCGGACGTTCTGCCGTTTGCCCTCCACTCCTTGATGGGCCACCGCCAGACCGTCACCCTTTGGCGGCGGGGCGACGACACCCTGATGGTGCTCAACGGCCGGTTCCACCTCTACCAGGGCTATCGCCCCGAGGAGGTGGTGGCGCCGGTGCGGCTGGCCGCTCTGCTCGGCGCCGAGGTCATGATCGCCACCAACGCCACCGGGTCGCTCGACCCTGCCATCGAACCGGGCTCCATCGTGGTCGTCAGCGACCATCTCAACCTCCAGGGCTCGAACCCTCTGGTGGGGGAGTGGGGGCGCGAGTTCGGTCCGCAGTTCCCCGACATGAGCGAAACCTACGATCCCGAGCTGCGGGCGCTCGCCCGCGGCGCCGCACGGGAGGCCGGGTTCGCGGTCCACGAGGGTGTGTACGCCGCCCTCCTCGGGCCGTCCTTCGAGACCCCGGCCGAGATCCGGATGCTGCAGACCCTCGGCGGCGCCGTGGTCGGGATGTCGACCGTGCCCGAGGTCATCGCCGCCCGCCACATGGGGATGAAGGTGCTGGTCCTGTCCTTCGCCGCCAATCCGGCGGCCGGTCTCGTCGACCGCCCCCTGACCCACACCGAGGTGCTCGAGGAGGGCGAGCGCGCGAAGCCGAAGCTGGCGAAGATGATGGGGTTGCTGGTGGGGAGGGTGTTTGGGTGAATTCGGATTTAGGAATTAGGATTTCGGAATTTCGTCGCACCCCGTCAGCTGGCGGTATGCTCGACGGGAATACTCAAAACTCAAAATTCAAAATTCAAAACTCGCAAACACGTCGCGAGGAATCGCCCATGACGGCTCGACTCTTTCTCGACGTGTTTGCGGTCGGTCCGATTCAAGCGAACTGCGTCCTGCTCGGCGACGCCGAGGCCGGGGAGGTGGTGGTGATCGACCCCGGCGACGAGGGTGAGTGGATCGCGGAGAAGTTGAGGGCGAGCGGTCTCCGCCCGACCATGATCCTCCACACCCACGGCCACCTCGACCACGTCGGCGGCACCGCCGAGCTCGCCCGATTGCTCGGAGGCTCGGTGCCCATCGGCCTCCACCGCGACGAGAGCGCCCTCTACCGCCACGCACCCGTGCAGGGGCAGATGTTCGGGCTCGAGGTCGAAGCCCCACCGGAACCGACCCTGTGGCTCGCGCACGGGCAGCAGCTGTCGGTCGGCGGTCTCGACCTCGAGGTGCGCCACACTCCCGGCCACTCGCCCGGAGGCGTCGCCTTCGTCGTCGAGGGCGCAGGTGAGCCGCTGGTGATCGTCGGCGACGTGCTGTTTAACGGTTCCATCGGCCGCACCGACCTCATGGGCGGTTCCTTCCCGGTCCTCGAGCGCTCGATTCGCGAGCAGCTCTACACCCTGCCCGACCCCACCCGCGTCGTCTGCGGCCACGGCCCCGACACCACCATCGGCCGCGAGCGGGCGTCGAATCCCTTCGTCTCGGGGTAGCCGCCCGCCCGGACCGTTGAAACACACGACCGTGTAAACGTTATTGTTGGTGGTTCCACCTGGACAGGAGGTAGGGCTTGCGGAGCTCGAACACCTTGGCCTGTTCCTCGACCACCGCTTCGGCATCTGCGTTGCTGAGGTGACGGGTTCGGTTCATGAAGGATGCAACCCTCGCGAAGTAGAGGGGCGAGAGGACCTCGATCACCTGTCGGCGGGCGGTGCGGCGATGGTGGAACGTCGCCGCGAACTCGAACAGGATACGAACCCAGAGATCGGTCGGCAGGTCGAAGGCGGTGGGTCCGGTGTCCGCGTGGATCTCCAGCTCGGCGTAGGTTTCTGCGGAGAGGATGTCGTGCCACGCACCTTTGAGGGTCGCCCAGGAAACGAAGAAGTTCTCCACCAGGCTCTCGAAGTCGATCGGAAACGCCTCGGGCTCGTCGTCGACGGGTTCGCCGAAGGTCGGGACCGGCTCGCTGCCGCGAACCGTTTTCCACGATTCATCGGTCTCCTCCATGAGGGCAAACAACGTACCCACGACCTGGCGGAACATCGGCTCCAGGCTCGAGGCTGGGTCGCGCGCGTCGTGGACCTTGACCCCGAGCCGCGATTGGCAGATTCGCGCATCGCGCGTCAGTGCCTGGATGGTGAGCCAGATGTCGATACCGAAACGCGCGACGTCCGACTCCCACACCGGTTGCTGGCAGCAGGGTGGCTGCGAGATCGCCGGCCAGCGCGAACTCACCGCCGATGGGCTGTCGAATCCTTTTGCCGAAAAGACAGCGCAACATGTTGTAGGTGACGTTGTTGGTGATGGTGCCGTCGTACTTGAACCGGTTGTACAGCGGCGCCACGAACTCGAAACCCTCGTGGACGACCGGGCACAGCAACCGCTCGATCCACATCGGAGTCGTCGAGCGAAGATCGGCATCGAGGAGAGCCAGCGCCCGCGCGCCGGTCGCGCGCGCCGCCTCGAAGATCATGCGGACCGCCGACCCCTTTCCGGAGAGTCCGCGATAGATACCGACGACGCCGTGGGCCTGCAGCTGCTGAAGTGCCGCCAGCGCTTTCTCCCTGGAATCGTCGACCGTGGAGCCGCCGTCGGCGACGACGATACAGCTGCTCATTTCCGGAAAGTACTGGCGGAGCCCGGTGACGGCTGTTTCAACCACCGAAGCCACCGTGTCACCGTTGTTGAAACAGGGGATCCCTATCAGCAGATCGGCCGGTGCGATCTGGCCGAGAAGCTCCCGTGTGAGGTCGCGCAGCGAGGTTTCATGGTTCAACTCCATGGCGTTGTCCTCTCGACGATCTCCCGAACGGCCGTCGCCCAACCCCTGCCGTGAGGATGAGGGGCGACCCGTGCGTCCGGGATCTGTTGCACCAGCTCCGGGCTCGGGCCGTCGGTCGACGGGACGATCACCGCGACGTGGGCGCCGGCCAGCAGCTCGAGATCGTTGGGGCTGTCACCGCACGAGACGACGACACCCTCGCTGGTCGGGAATCGGGACAGCAACAGCTTGACGACGCTGGTTTTGTCGTGGTTGCCCTGGAGATGCAGGAAACGGTTGCCGCGGACCAACCGCATCCGAGGGAGTGACGGCAGCGCCATGCGCAGGAAGAAGTCCCACTCCGGCCGCACAACGAGCGGTAACGTCGCCCGCCGATCGCGGGCCGCGGCGAGCTCCGAAGTTGGCAGCCCGGTGAGACCTGAAAGCTCCGAGTCGTCGAGCTCGTCCATCGTCCGCAGCGGTGCGCCGCATTGGGCCCGCAGCCTCGCGGCCGCCCGTCGCAGCTCGGTCACCGGGAGCGCGGATGGGTCGAACACCATCGAACCTCCGGCATCGACGATTCCGGCGCCGTTTTCGAATCCTGCTGGGGTCGCCAATTCGAGCCGCGCCAACAGCCTGACAACCTCCACCACCGTCTTGCTGGTCACCAGAAAAACCGGGATGGCGGCGGCGGTGAGGCGTTTGATTTCAGCCGCGGCCTCCCAGCGCAGCGATCCGTCGGGCTCGAGGAGCGTGCCGTCGAGATCGGTGAAGATGGCGCGAACCTTCATGCGTTGATGACTCCCCCGAGGTCAGCCACCGCCGCCACCAGTCGTGCGCCTGCATCCGGAATCGCCGAGTCCACCCGCGACCAGTTGGGCAGTGGCGGCGCGCCGAGAGGGTCGATCATGAACTGTTCGCAAGCCTCCTGCAGCGCCTTGGAGAAGGTGTCGACCGCGTCCTCCTCGGCGTTTTTGTCGAAGGAGAGACCGTTAAACGCCGCCACCGCCAGGTAATCGCTGACGGCGTCCTCCGCAAAACGCTGGTATGCGACGCGCATGCTTTGAAAACACCCTCCTGGAAGCACGATGCCGGCTGCCGAAAGGGTGCGGAGGAGATGTTTGACGATATCGACCGCCATCCGGTGCAGCCCGGTGGTGGGGTCGTCCGGCGACAGGGGCTGGTGCTTGTGCTCGAACTGATCGGTGATGTCCACCTGGCAGATGCGGCGCGGCGACCGCTGCCGGAGGACCTCGAACAGGAGGCCCACCTCGAGTCCCCAGTCGCCGGGAATGCGGATCCTCCGCAGGAGGTCCGAGGAGAACGCCAGTTCGCCGGCAAGCGCGTAGCGGAAAGCCCCGAGGTACGAGATAAAGGACGTCCGTCCCACCATGGTTTCGACGGCCTGCAACAGTGGACGGATCAGGAGTCGCGTCGCCCGTCCGTGCAGACGGTCCGTGTATCGGGAGTAGTAGGCTTTACAGAAGTCGAAGGAAAGCAGCGGGTTGAGCACCGGATAGACGAGGTTGGTGAGCTGTGACCGGCTGTAGTTCACGACGTCGGCGTCGTGAAAGGCGACCACCCTGGCCCGCTCTCCGGCGAGCACGTAGCCGATGGCCATCCAGACGGCGCGGCCCTTGCCGGGTTCGGACACGCCTGCAAAGCGCTTTTCCATCTCGGTGCGCAACTGGAGCAGCGGTGGCGCGTTGTTCCAGAGCACGACCGTTCGGTGACCGATGTCATGGAAGTACTCGAGGGCCTGACGGTAGCCATCCTCGTCCGCACGGTCCAGAGAGATCACGATGGTGTCGATGTAAGGCGCATCGCGGATTTCAAGCACCATCCCCGCCAGCGCGGGTTTTTTCAGTTCATCGATGAGACACGGGATGATCAGGAAGAGGGGATTGGTCCGAACGAGGTCGACCAGCTCGCGCTCGCGTCGTTCGGCACCCGCTGCCTCGAGACGAGGCAGCGTGGTGATTGGACCGCATTGGTGAAAGTCCGACACCCGACGCTCCTCGAGGCCCCCGGCGCGAGGGTTCGAGCGGTGAGCCGACCATCGGGACCGTTCCGAGCGAGACCGGCAGCCTCCTCGGACTGCCTGGATCGGCCTTGTGCTTGTGACTCTCGGTCGCGGGTCTCTTGCTGGAAATATGGGGATTCAGGTTCAGATTGTCAAATTCGCGAGTCGAATCGGATCCGGGCGCCCGGGTGGCACTTCGCGGACTGTGCTTTCACCGGCTGCGTTCCGACGTGATCATCCCGATGCTGACGGAGCTGTTGCCCGTGAGTGCCCCCTCCTCTGACGATGATCGGGCCCTTGATGCGGGCTCGCAACACGCTTTCGAGTTCCCGACATTGTCAGAGACGCACGTCCGGTGAACGAGAAAAATCTGCTGTCCAAGACAGATCCCCATTTGAACTTGCCACATTGAAAACACTGGAGTTGAGGATCGGTCAATGCCATTTTCAGAGCGAGGTCCTCAACAACAGAAAACGGCTGTCCAGGTCTCGTACCGAGACACGGGTGATCCGAGATGCAGGGAACATCTCTGAAGGTGGGCCAAGGCCCACCCTACGAACCTGCTCGAAACCTGGGTCCGAAGTAGGGTGGGCCTTGGCCCACCTTCAGATCCGCCGCGGTCGGGGTGGAGCGTGAATGTGATTTCGAGCGGTCCACGATGCCGTCTTGGACAAGAGTGATCCAGCATCCAGCATCCAAAAAAAATAGGGCGGGTCGCCCCGCCCTCGAACGTTCTAACGTTTCAACGTTCAAACGTTACTGCTGCCAGCTGTCCAGCATCTTCATGTAGTTGGCGCGGGTCAGCTTGGCGGGGACCGGAACCTTGGACATGTTCATCGAGCCCTGCATCTGGGCAAGCGACTCGTAGTCGTGCTCGTTGAGCCAGAACTCGATCGCCTCGAGGGTGCGCTGGATGTGATCCGGTCCGTGGATCAGCAGGGCCGAAACCATCTGCACCGAGTGGGCGCCGGTCATCACCGCCTTGATGACGTCGACCGCGTTATGGGCGCCGCCGGTGGCTGCGAGCGACATCTTCACCTGGCTCGAGAGGATCGACAGCCAGCGCAGCCGCAACCGCAGCTCGTCGGCGGTGGAGAGTCGAAGGTTGGGGATGACGTCGAGCTCTTCGATGTCGATGTCGGGTTGGTAGAAGCGGTTGAAGAGGACCAGACCGTCGGCGCCCGCCTTCTCGAGCTCGCGCGCGAAGTTCGAGAGCGAGGAGTAGAACGGCGACAGCTTGATAGCGATCGGGATCGACACCGCCTCCTTCACCGCCTTGACCACGGCGAGAACGCGCTCCTCGACGGACGCCCCGGTTGCCTCGGGGTCGGTGGCCAGATAGTAGGCGTTGAGCTCGATGGCGTCGGCGCCCGCCTTCTCGATTTTCTCGGCGTACCGGGTCCATCCGCCGGGGGTGGCGCCGTTCAACGAGCCGATGATCGGGATCGAGGCCGCATCCTTGGCGGATTTGATGTGGTCGAGGTAGCGGTCGGGTCCGACGTGGTAGCCCTCCGGATCGGGGAGGTAGGACGAGGCTTCACCGAAACCGGCCCCGACCGACTCCATGGCCATCTGCGCCTGGGCTTCGCCGACGATCTCCTCCTCGAAGAGCGACGGCAGCACGATCGCGGCGGCGCCGGCCGTCTCGAGTTGGCGGATGGTGTCGATGTTGGTGCCGAGTGGACAGGATCCGCAGACGATCGGGTTTTTGAGTTCGAGCCCGAGATAGGTGGTCTTCAGGTTCATGACGACTCCCTCAGTTGGTTTCGCTGTCGGCGTCAGCGCCGTAATGCAGATTCGCGAGCTGTTGGTACATGACGTACTTCGCCTGCACGTTGCGCTGGGCGTCCGCCAGCAGCCTCTTCGACCGCTCGGGGTTGACCTTGGCCAGCATCTTGAACCTGGTCTCGGACAGCGCATACTCCTCGAAGGAGATCTTGGGCGACTTCGAGTCGAGCTTGAGCGGGTTCTCACCCATCGCCGTGCGGCGCGGGTCGAAGCGGTACATCGGCCACGCCCCGCTCTCCACGGCAGCCACCTGGTGATCGAGCGAGTCGGCCATCGGGTAGCCGTGGGCGATGCAGTGCGAGTAGGCGATGATGAGGGACGGCCCGTCGTAGGACTCGGCCTCGAGGAAGGCGCGGACGGTTTGCGAGTCCTTGGCGCCGAAGGCCACCGACGCCACGTAGACGTGGCCGTAGGCCATGGCCATCATGCCGAGGTCCTTGGCGGGGATCCCCTTACCGCCCATGGCGAACTTGGCGACGGCGCCGAGCGGCGTCGCTTTGGAAGCCTGGCCGCCGGTGTTCGAGTAGACGCCGGTGTCGAGCACCAGCAGGTTGACGTTGCGGCCGATGCCGAGGGTGTGATCGAGACCGCCGTAGCCGATGTCGTAGGCCCAGCCGTCGCCTCCGACCGCCCACACGCTCTTGCGCACCAGGTAGTCGGCGAGATGGGCGAGCGTGGCGGCTTCCGGCTTCTTGATGCCGGCGAGCTTCTTGCGCAGGGCCTCGACCCGGGCGCGCTGGGCGGCGATGCCCTCCTCGCTCTTCTGGTCGGCCAGCAGGATTTCGTCGACCAGCTCGTCCCCGACATTCGAGGCGAGGTCCTTGAGCATCCGCCGCGCCGCCGCCTCGGTCTGGTCGATGGCGAGCCGGAAGCCGAGCGAGAACTCAGCGGCATCCTCAAAGAGCGAGTTGTTCCACGCGGGGCCGCGCCCGTCGGCGTTGACCGCGTACGGTGTGGTCGGCAGGTTGCCGCCGTAAATCGACGAGCAGCCGGTGGCGTTGCCGACCAGGAGCCGGTCGCCGAAGAGCTGGGTCAGCAGCTTGACGTAGGGAGTCTCGCCGCAGCCCTCGCAGGCGCCCGAGTACTCGAAGAGGGGCTGCAGGAACTGAGCACCCTTGACGTCGAGCTTGACCTTGGTGCGGTCGACCTCAGGCAGGTCGAGGAAGAACGCGTAGTTGGCGCGTTCGGATTCGCGCAGAGGCATCTGCGGCGCCATGTCGAGGGCCTTGTGCTTGGGGTTCGACTTGTCCTTGGCGGGGCAGACCCGGACGCAGAGCTCACACCCGGTGCAGTCCTCCGGCGCCACCTGGATGGTGTAGCTGGAGTCCGGGAAGTCCTTGGCCTTGTAGTCGACGGCCTTGAAGGTCGAGGGAGCGCCTTTGAGGGCCGCCGGATCGTAGACCTTGGCGCGGATGGCGGCGTGCGGGCACACCATCGCGCACTTGTTGCACTGGATGCAGAGTTCGGAGTCCCACACCGGGATGTCGATGGCGATGTTGCGCTTCTCCCACCGGGTGGTGGCGGTCGGCCAGGTGCCGTCGGGCGGGAAGGCCGAAACCGGGAGCAGATCGCCCTTGCCCTCGAGCATCACGGCGGTGACTCTCTTGACCAGATCCGGCGCCTGGTCGGAGACCGTCGGCGGGCGGGTGGTGGTGGCGGTGATCTTCCCCGGGAGCTTCACCTCGTGGAGGTTGGCCAGGGTGCCGTCGACCGCTTCGAAGTTGAGGCGCACGATCTCGTCGCCCTTGTTGCCGTAGGTCTTCTTGATCGCACCTTTGATCTTGGCGATCGCCTCTTCGCGGGGCAGGATGCCGGAGATGGCGAAGAAGCAGGTCTGCATGATGGTGTTGGTGCGGCGGCCCATGCCGGTCTCACGCGCGACCTCGGTGGCGTCGATGCAGTAGACCTTGAGCTTGAGATCGATGATGGCCTGCTGGACCTCGCGCGGGAAGTTGTCCCAGATCTCGTCGGGCCCGAACGGTGAGTTGACCAGGAAGGTGGCGCCGGGCTGGGCGTAGGCGAGCATGTCGAGCTTTTCGACGAACACCCACTGGTGGCAGGCGACAAACTTCGCCTTGCGGATCAGGTACGAGGCCCGGATCGGTCTGGGGCCGAAACGGAGGTGGGAGACGGTGACCGCGCCGGCCTTCTTCGAGTCGTAGACGAAGTAGCCCTGGGCGAAGTTGTCGGTCTCCTCGCCGATGATCTTGATGGAGTTCTTGTTGGCGCCGACCGTGCCGTCCGAGCCGAGGCCGTAGAAGAGACCGCGAAAAACGTCGTCGCTGGCGATGGTGAAGTCGTCGTCCATCGGCAGCGAGGTGTGGCTGATGTCGTCGACGATACCCACGGTGAAGTGGTTCTTGGGTGTGGCGGCCGCCAGGTTGTCGAAGATCGACTTCACCATGGTGTCGTTGAATTCCTTCGACGACAGTCCGTAGCGTCCGCCGACCACCACCGGTTCGGTCTTGAAGGGGCTGGTGCCGGCCGTTCTCGATTCGTGGAGGGCGGTGATGACGTCGAGGTAGAGCGGGTCGCCGATCGAGCCCGGCTCCTTGGTGCGGTCCATGACCGCGATCCTGGTGGTGGTGGCCGGCAGGGCCTTCAGGAAGTGGCTCGCCGAGAACGGGCGGTAGAGCCGGACCTTGAGCACCCCGACCTTCTCGCCTTTGGAGTTGAGCCAGTCCACCATCTCGTGGACAGCTTCGGCGCCCGAACCCATGATGACGACGACGCGGTCCGCCTTGGGGTCGCCGACGTAGTCGAAGAGGTTGTATTCGCGGCCGATGCGTTTGCCGAAGGCCTCCATCGCGTCGACCACGTGGCCGGCACAGGCGTCGTAGAAGGGGTTGATGGCCTCGCGCGCCTGGAAGAAGGTGTCGGGGTTCTGCGAAGTGCCGCGGATGACCGGGTGGTCCGGCGAAAGGGCGCGATCGCGGTGGGCCTGCACGAGGTCGTTATCGATCAAATGGCGGAGGTCGTCGTCCTCGAGAAGCTCGATCTTCGAGACCTCGTGCGAGGTGCGGAAGCCGTCGAAGAAGTGGACGAACGGGATGCGGCTGGCCAGCGTGGCCATCTGCGCGATGCAGGCCATGTCGTGAGCTTCCTGGACCGAACCGGAAGCCAGCAAGCCCCCAACCGGTCTGGCGGACGGCGTTGATGTCCGAGTGGTCGCCGAAGATCGACAGCGCGTGGGTGGCGATGGTGCGGGCCGACACGTGGAAGACCGCCGATGTGAGTTCGCCTGCGATCTTGTACATGCTCGGGATCATGAGCAGCAGGCCCTGGGAGGCGGTGAAGGTGGTGGTCAGCGCGCCCGCCTGGAGCGAACCGTGGACGGCGGCCGACGCCCCGCCCTCGGACTGCATTTCGATGACGTCGGGGACGACGCCCCAGATGTTGGTCTTGCCGCGCGCCGACCACTCGTCCGCGAACTCGCCCATGTTGGATGAGGGCGTGATCGGGTAGATGGCGCACACGTCGTTGATGCGGTGGGCGACCGAGGCGGTCGCCTCATTGCCGTCAATCATCACGGTCGGTCTCTGGGCCATTGAAAACCTCCGCGGGTCAGACCTCGTCGGCGACCCGGATGTGTTGGTGGATCACTGCACGCGGTCGGTGGGCCACGTGAACAAATTCACAACCCGTAGGATAAACCCCTCACGGGCTGGTGGCAAGGGAGGATCCAGATTTCGCCTGCCACGGTTTTTCCGGCTACGGTTCGCGGAGACGGCCGAGCCAGACGTTGATGGGGTTTCGCCTCGAAAGAAACGAAAACGTCACCGGTTTGCGGCGGCCGATCTCGGAAAAAATCTGCTGGATGCGCTTGTTCGACGGCTGCAGACGGAGACCCGCCTCGAGGTTGCGCACCGCGTTCTTGCGGTCGTTGCGCTCCAGATACACCATCGCGAGGTTGATCCGGTGCTCGGGGTCCATGAAGTTGGCCTTGATCGACACGTTGCAGTACTTCAAGGCGTCGGCGTACTTGTGTTTGACCATGGCCACGCACAGGCCGTAAAAGGAAAAGGCGGCGGCCGCAAACCGCTTGTCCTGGATGTCGCCGTCCGAGAACAGCTTCGGGAGATACTTCTCGAAGACCTCGATCGCGTCGTCATAGCGTTCACTGCGCGTCCAGGAGACCGCTTCCTGGACCTTTTCGCGCATCGCCCCGTGCGTCAACTGGTGATCAGTCACAGAGTGGAGTATAGCGGGGCCGGAGTGTTTCACAAGAGTTTGACAGTGATATCCGACACCTCGAACGGCGGTTTCGGGCCTGATCGGCTATCGATCGAGAGCGGCGCGCCACGCATCGCCGTGCGTCGTCACCACGGCGAGGAGTTCGTCGTGAACGCCCGGGGGCCCGCACACGACGTTGCCGTTTTCCAGGAAGCCCGCGGCTCCGTTCATGTCGGTGATGACCCCGCCGGCTTCCTCCACCAGGACCGATCCCGCGGCCACGTCCCACGGTGACAACTGGAACTCGAAGAAGCCGTCGAACAAGCCGCAGGCGGTGTAGGCGAGATCGAGGGCGGCGGCGCCCGGGCGGCGGATGGCTTTGCAACGGAGGAAGACGTCCTTGAAGATCGCCAGGTAGGGGTCGAGAAGACGGTGGGCCTTGAACGGAAATCCGGTCGCGATCAGCGACCCTTTGAGTCCGCCGCGGCCGCTGACCCGGCAAGGAACGCCGTTCCAGCGGGCGCCGCGGCCGCGCGCCGCGGTGAACATGTCGTTCTTGCAGGGGTCGAAGATCACCCCGAAATCGACCCGACCCTGCACCGCGACCCCGATCGACACGGCAAACTGCGGTATGCCGTGGACGAAGTTGGTGGTGCCGTCGAGCGGATCGACGATCCAGGTGGGAGCGGCATCCTCGTCGCGCGACGAGCCCGATTCCTCGGCCAGCACACGGTGCGAGGGAAAACGGCGAGTCACCGCCTCGAGAATCGCGTTCTCCGAGGCCACGTCGGCGGCCGTCACCAGGTCGTTTCGCGACTTTTCGTTGATCTGATCGGCTGCGAGGGACCGCCAGTACGCCATCAGTTGCGCGCCGCCGAGCCGGGCGACGGCCTCGACCTCGCCGAGAAAGGCCTCAGGGTCCTGAAATAGCACGGTCGTGTCCTTCGTTGAGTGAAGTGGATACCGGTGGGATGACATCAGACGATTTTCGTTCAATGGTCGATGCGCGGTGCGGGCTGATGCTCGACGTGACCAGCCGCACCCTCGAGGAGGACCCCGATCTCAAGCTGTGTGAGGGTCTGCGCTTGATCGACGCCACCCACAAGGCCATCGCCCGTCTCGCGCCCGACGTCGTGGCCGCATTCGAAGCGGCCGAACTGCCGCGCCTCCGCGGCATCCTCATGGAGAGGTTCGGAGTTTCAGAACTGCCTGCCGGTCCGCTCAATTAGCGGCCGTCATCACCGCGAACTCGGGCAGCTGGCGGATCTCTTCCGGCGACAGGTTGCTCTCGAGCTCCACCGTCACCTCGTCCTCGTCGAGCAGCTCGACCCCCGGCAGCGACGCCGAGACCCTCGCCCCGATGCCGGGCTGCACGCCCTCGAGGTCGAGGGTCACCCGCTCGGAGTTCTTGACCGCTCCGTCCGGGCCGAGGACCCTCACCAACACCGTCAGCATCGAAAGCGGCACGCCCCCCTGATTGGCCACCTGCAGGTCGACGAGCAGGGTCGGGTTGCCCTCGCCGTCGTACAGGGTCTTGGCCGCCACCGGGAAGATCTCGTGGTTGTAACGGATGCCGGCGAGCCGCTGCTCGGGCGGCACCTCTTTGCCGCAGCCGACGAGCCCGATGGCGGTGAGCACGACGATCGAAAGCACGAGCACCTTCTGCAGTCTCATGATCGCTCCCCTCTCGCGGAGTCTACCACCCACCGGAGGAGCGACCGCAGGCCACGTCGGATGAACGTACGGCCGTTGCCACTCGGAGGCATTATGGTGCGGCCGTCCCGGCCGCACAGTGCGGGCGGGACGCCCGCACCACAAAACCGTCAGAATCTTCCGTGCGGTGGAGGTGCCATTTTCAGCATTGTTGGAAGCACGAGCATTCACGCCGGCAGGATGATGCGGGCCAACAATGTTGAAGGTGGCTCCTCACGGGAACGACGCCCTGAAAGGCAATCTGCCCGGATCTCATTACCGCCTCGCTCACTCCCCCGGGCAGAAGAGCTCCAGCACCTTCCTCACGTAGCTCCGCGTCTCGCGGTACGGCGGGACGCCCGAGTAGCGGTCGACGGTGCTGGCGCCGGCGTTGTAGGCGGCCAACGCCAGAGTCAACGATTCGAAGCGATCGAGCAGGATCCGCAGGTGGGCGGACCCGCCGTGGAGGTTTTCCACAGGGTCGAGAACATCGCCCACCGCGCGGTCCGCTGCGGCGGAAGGCATCAGTTGCATCAGCCCGGCGGCCCCGGCGCGCGACACCGCGTTGGGGTCAAACGCCGACTCGGTCTGAACCACCGCCGCCACCAGCCACGGGTGGAGGTCGGCGGCGCGGGCGGCTTCGGCGATCGCGCTGCGGTAGGGCGTTTCCTCCGGGAGGTCCTCGTCCACCCACGCTGCAGGGCACGCGCTGTCGTCGGGAAACTCCGATGGCGCCGGGCCTTCGACTTCGTCGGCGATGACGCGATCGACCCGGAGGGCCGACACCCGCAAGGTGCCCCCGCCCTTCAGATCGAGGACGATCCGGTCGCCCTCGAGCCGGGCATCCTCCACCTTGAGCACGCGGCCGTCGACAAACACCACCAGTTTGGCCTCCGCAGGCGCATTGCAGATCATCGCGGCCACGACGATTGTCATCGCGAGAGCAATTTCGGATTTCGGATTTCGGATTTCGGATTTCCCACCCAGGCACCCCCGGAAAGGAGTGCGACGAAAAATCCGAAATCCGAAATCCGAAATCCGCAAGTTCAGGCCCTCGGGTGTTTCTCGTCATACAGCCGCCGCAGGCGCTCACGGGCGACGTGGGTGTAGATCTCGGTGGTGGTGAGCGAGGTGTGGCCCAACATCATCTGTACGGCCCTCAGGTCGGCGCCGTTTTCCACCAGGTGGGTGGCGAAGGAGTGGCGCACGACGTGCGGGCTGATCGGCGAGGTCAGACCGGCCGCGACCGCGTGGCCGCGCAGGATCTTCCAGAACCCCTGTCGGGTGAGCCGGCCGCCGCGGTGGTTGAGAAAGACCTCGGGGCGGTGGCTGCGGTTGAGTTCGGGCCGCGCCCGCCCGAAGTAGTCGTCGAGCCAGCGCACGGCGCCGTCTCCGAGGGGCACCAGACGCTCCTTGCGCCCCTTGCCGAGGACGCGGACATAGCCCGGATCGAGACGCACCCGGTCTTTGGTGAGACCCACAAGTTCGGACACCCGCAACCCGGTGGCGTAGAGGGTTTCGATCATCGCGCGGTCGCGCAGCCCGAGAGTCGTGGCGGTGTCCGGCGCCGCCAGCAGGGCGTCGATCTCCTCCGTCGTGAGGGCGTGCGGCACGGTCTGCCACAAGCTCGGCGACTTGAGGTTCGCGGTGGGGTCGGCCGTCAGGACCTCGGTCTGCAACAGGAAGCGGAAGAACGACCGCAGGGCGGACAGCGCCCGCGCCGCCGACCGCGCCGACAGCCCGCCGTCGCGGCGCGACCCGAGGTAGTTGCGCAGAGCGGACCGCTCGACCGCTCCGAGCTCGAGGCTCTGTGCCTCGAGCCAGGCAGAGAACTGCCGCAGGTCGCGGGCGTAGGACTCGACCGTGCGCGGGCTCAGGTTGCGCTCCACCGCCAGGTGGGCGAGGAACTCGTGAATCTGGTGTTCGGTCGTGGACACCATGCCAGTATCGTACTCCGCCCTTCACGATCCACTCACGAGAAGCGCCGCTGAAGGTGGGCCAAGGCCCACCCTACGTCGGGCCCGAACGTCGGGAAAGTCGTAGGGTGGGCTTCAGCCCACCATCAGAGTCATTCATGTGTCTCTGGCACCTCCGCCGCACGCGGCTCCTATTCGCACGTCGCGATGACAAATCCGAAACTCGAAATTCGAAATCGCCAATGAAAGCCTTCGCAGCAACGGAAAGAGACCGCTTCCGTATACTGGTTGGAACGGCGCAAAGGCCGTTCTCTGTCATGGAGTTCCAGTGAACCCCGTTTCCGACACAGTTCTCGACCGTTTGAAAAGGCTGCACGAGTCGGTGGTGCGGGTGATCCGCGGCAAGGCGGAGATCGTCGACGCCCTGATCGCGGCGCTGCTCGCCCGCGGCCACGTCCTGCTCGAGGACGTGCCGGGGGTCGGCAAGACCACGCTGGCGCAGGCTCTCGCGCGATCGCTCGATCTCGACTTCCACCGCATTCAGTTCACCTCGGACACCCTGCCGTCGGACATCATCGGCATCTCGGTCTACCGCCAGGACCGCGGCGAGTTCGAGTTCATCGAGGGTCCGTTGTTTGCCAACGTGGTGCTCGCGGACGAGATCAACCGCGCCGCGCCGCGGACCCAGTCGGCGCTGCTCGAGGCCCTGAGCGAGCACGCGGTGACGGTGGAGAAGACGCGCCACCGGCTGGCCGAGCCCTTCTTCGTGATCGCCACCCAGAACCCCGTCGAATCCACCGGGACCTATCCACTGCCCGAGTCGCAGCTCGACCGCTTTCTGATGCGGCTGTCGATGGGCTACCCGGGGCACGACGAGGAGCGGGAGCTGCTGCGGTCGAGCGGCGCCGAACCGCAGCTCGAGCAGCTCAAACCGGTGCTGGACGCGCGCGAGGTCATCGAGATGCAGAACCTCGTGCCGGAGGTCCACGTCTCCGGGCTCCTGCTCGACTACCTGTTGGCGGTCGTCGAAGCGACGCGCTCCCACGGGTCGCTTGCCCTCGGGGTGTCGACCCGCGGGTGTCTGGCGTGGCAGCGGTCGGCGCAGGCGCTGGCCCTGGTCCGCGGCCGCGCGTTCGTGCTGCCCGACGACCTCCAGGACACCGCCGAGACGGTGCTCGCGCACCGGCTCCTGCACGCGGACCCTCTGGTGGGTGAAGGGTGGGACCGGAGCCGCGCCGAGCGCGCCGTGATTCGGTCAATCCTCGAGACCATTCCCGTACCACGATGATGACCATGGAGTTTGGAATGAGGAATGAGGAATTAGGAATGCCACCCCTCCCACCCGACAACCCATCGGAAATGGGGGAGTGTGGGCCGGAATTCCTAATTCCGAATTCCTAATTCCGAATTCGAAGCGTGAGCTTCGTCAACGCCTTCCCAGGGTTCAGGTTGCGAGTGACCCGTTGGGGCCTCGGCTATCTGGCCGCGTGCGTGGTGCTCGGTCTGGCGGCGGTCAACACGGGCAACAACGCCCTGATGGCCATTCTCGGGCTGGCGCTGGGCAGCTACGTCATCTCCGGTCTGTGGTCGCGCCAGGTTCTCGGCAGCGTCGGGGCCCGGGTCATGCTGCCGAAGGAGGTGTTCGCGGGTCGGCCGGCCGTGGTCGAGGTCGAGCTCAGCAACGCCTCTCGGCTGTTTCCCGCGTACGGCCTGGTGGTTCGCGACGGCGCCGGAAACGTGGTCGTGGGCGAACCGCTGCTCGCGAGCGGCGGCACCGCACGCTATCCGGTCGAGGTGGTCTTTCCTGAACGAGGCTGGCACGAGCTCGGCCCGTGGCGGCTCGAGGTCGGCCTGCCCCTCGGTTTCTTCCTCAAGTCGAAGACCCTGGTTTTCGATGTCCAGGTTCTGGTGTACCCGCGTCTGCTGGCCCGCGCCAGTCCGGCGGTGCGGCGCGGCGGCGGTCGGCGGGCGCCGGACGCCCTCGAGTCGAGGGGGCGCGAGGGGGACGTCACCCAGCTGCGCGGCTTCCGGGAGGGTGACGAGATCCGCGCCCTGCACTGGAAGCAGACCGCGCGGCAGCAGACGCTGGTGGTGGTGGAACGTCAACGGGCGGCCGAAAAAGCGGTGTACTACGTGGTCGACCCCCGCCTCGAAGAACCCGAAGACCCGATACAGCGCGAAAACTTCGAAAGGCTGATCTCGGAGGCGGCGACCGGAGCGGTCCGCCGGCTGCGGGAGGGGGTTCCGGTGGGTCTGGTCGTCGGCGGTCAGGTCATCCGACCTGTTCGCTCGTCACGCCGGGCGCCGGTGCTGCTGCGGCCGCTGGCCGAGGTGGAGCCGCAACGGATGACGGACCCGCCGCCCGCGCACATCAACGTCGGGCGCCAGGTTCTCTTCGCGATGTCCGGAAGATCGACATGACGGTGGCGCAGTATCGTCAGCTTCTCGGTGCGCTGGTGGCATGGTCGGTAGTGCCCCTGCCGTTCCTCTACATCATCCTGCCGCCCTTCTGGCTCGTGACCGGTGCGGTCGGTCTCCTGCTGGCCGTGCGGCCGACGATCAAGGTCCGGCTCTCGGCCGGCGTGCTCAACACCCTGGGTGTCGTCATCATCGTGATCGTGCTGGCCGTCGGCGGTCTCCGGGTGGGCCCTCTGCGGCCGCTCGGCCACCTGCTCCTGCTGCTGACCGCCGTCCGGGCGCTGGCAGTAACGGACAGGCGGTCGTTCCTGAGCGGGCTGCTGCCGGTGTTCCTGGTGTGGGTGGTTTCCGTCACCTCCTCGACCCACATCACGATCATCGCGTATTTCGTCGTGTCGGCCGGGGTGTGGTGGTGGGCCGGGATGAGCATCCTGCTGGCCGGGATGGAGGTCGACCCGCGGCGGTCGGCGGTTTCGCTCCCGCGTCCCCGCCACGCGGTCGCCGCCGCGTTGGCGGCCCTGGTGGTGGCGGGCCCGATCTTCGTGGTCATGCCGAGACTGCGCGTCCCGTGGGTCGCCGGGCGAGGCGGGATGAGCAGCGTCACCGGTTTCACGAGCCACGTGGAGCTCGGCGGTGTCGGGACGATCCGCACCTCGCCCGAGGTCGCGATGATCGTGCGGTCGGCGTCCGGCGACACCCTCGAGTCGCGGTGGATGCGCCTGCGCGGCACCGCGCTCGAGCGCGTCACCCTTGACTCGTGGGCGCCGAGGGGGGCGAACCTGGTCCCCGAAAGCGGCGGGCTGGTGTGGCCTTACGGTCGCCGGCGGTCTCTGGAAGGCACAGTCGAACTGAAGATCGAGATCCTGGAACCCCGTCGTTATCTGTTCTTGCCCGAGGGCACGGTGGCGGTGTCGACGCCGGTGCCGGTGCTCCTCGATCCGTCTGGGGGGGTGGTACTCGAATCGCGACCCCGCGGTCCTCTGACGTACTCGGTCTGGGTGGCCCGGGACGAAGGTCCGCGCCCGTCCGATCTGCCGCCGAGCTCGCTGCGGGCGTTCGATCTCGATCCGGAGGTCCGGCAGCTGGCCATCGAGATGATCGCCGGCCGCCAGTCCCCCCGGGCCAGGGCGGAGGCGGTCGAGAGTTACCTCCAGGAGAACTTCTCCTACTCGCTGAGCGGGATGACCCAGATGCGGTCCGATCCCGTGGCGTGGTTCCTGCTGACCGAGAAGGCGGGCCACTGTGAGTACTTTGCGGGCGCCATGGTGGCGATCCTCGCGGATCTCGGGATTCCCGCGCGCATCGTGGCCGGCTACAGCGGCGGCAGTCTGGCCGCTGGCGGAGCATCCGCGGTGGTCCGGGAGGCCAACGCCCACACCTGGGTCGAGGCGCAGGTCGGGCCCGGGTCCCAGTGGAGCACCTTCGACCCGACCCCGGTCGGGGAGGTCCCGGCGCTGAGCCGCGCGACCCGGCGCGAAAGAATTCAATGGGCGCTGCAGTGGATGCAGTCGTCGTGGGACCGCTACCTGCTCACCTTCGGTTTCGGCGAACAGATGCAGGTGCTGTCGGCGCTGACGTCAATGGTAGCGAGCGTCGTGCGATCGCTGTCGTGGTGGATGGTCTGGATCGCAGCTGCGGGAGTTGCGGGCGTGGCTTTCCTTCGGCGCCGACTGCTTCGGCGACGGACGCGACTGCGCCGGGCGCGCGGCGCTGGGACCCCGGCTGCCACAGCCATGGCCCGGGTTGCGGGCCGTCTCGGTCGCGCCGGCATCGAGGTGCCGCCGCGTGCCACGGTGCGTTGGATCGCCAACCGCGCCCGCGCGCGCTGGCCCGCGATCGGCGCTGCGATCGGCGATCTCATGTGGCTCGCCGAACGCGAGCTCTACGCCGCGGCTGCGCCGCGCCCGGCCGACCGCGCGGTCGTGCGGAAGCTGTGGGAGCAGGCGCGGCGGGCGATGAAGTAGTTGTGAGTTGTGAGTTGTGAGTTTTGAGTTCCCACCCGTCCTCCCCCTGCGGGAAGGTTCGGGTGCTCAGGGCGGTTAGGCCGCGTGCCGCGCCGTCCGGCGTCGACCGCTTTTCCGGGAATCGAAGAGGCTTGGAATTCGTATTTCCTTGTGAAAGGTCGGGATCCATGAAGCTGCCCGCCGTGAACCATGTGCCTCGTCAGTTGCTCACCCAGGCGCAACCCCGTTCGCAGGGGGTGGATGGGGGCACTCAAAACTCAAAACTCACAACTCAAAACTCGCGCCGCAGGCGCGCTCCCTTGTCGCCTGCCGCCCGCCGCCCTATCATCTTGGGTATGCGACGGATATTTGTCTTCGTGGCGTCTCTCATGGCGATGTCGGCGGCGTTGCCCGCCTGGTCGGGCGAAGTCGTGCGGATGCGGGTGGATGACACGATCCAGCCGGCCTCGCAGCAGTTCATCGAGAGGGTGCTGCTCGATGCCTCCGAACGGGGGGCGTCGGTGGTGGTGATGGAGCTCGACACCCCGGGCGGTCTGGTGGACACCACCCGCGACATCACCAGTGCGATCATGACCTCGCCGGTGCCGGTGGTGGTGTTTGTCAGCCCCTCGGGCGCGCGCGCGGCCTCAGCGGGCTTTTTCATTCTGCTCTCGGCCGATGTGGCGGTGATGGCGCCGGGGACCAACACCGGTGCCGCGCACCCGGTGGGCGGACAGGGCGAGAACCTGCCGGAGGATGTGCGCGACAAGGCGACCAACGACGTCGCGGCGATGGTCCGTTCGCTGGCCGGGCAGCGCGGCCGCAACGTCGAGACGGCCGAAAAGGCGGTTCGTGAGAGCATCTCGGTGACCGCGGACGAGGCCCTGGAAGAAGGGCTGATCGACTTCATCGCCAAGGACTTCAACGATCTGCTCGATCAGCTGGACGGGTACGAGGTGACCCGCCCCGACGGCACCGCCGAGGTCCTGGATCTCGGGGACCGGACCGTGTTCGAAATCGAGTCGAGCTTCGCCGAACGGCTGTTCTCGGTGCTCGCCAACCCCAACATCGCCTATCTGCTGATGGCGCTCGGCGCTCTCGGCCTGTATGTGGAGATCACCCACCCCGGAGGGATCCTCCCCGGCGTGGTCGGTGTGGTGTTTCTCCTGCTCGGTCTGTATTCGGTTTCGGTGCTGCCGGTGAGCTGGGCCGGGGTGGCCCTCATCTTCGTGGCGCTGATGCTCTTCATCCTGGAGGTGAAGGTGACCAGTTACGGCCTCCTGACGGTCGGCGGGTTGATCTCGTTCGTGCTCGGTTCACTGATGCTCTTCGACGGGCCGATCCCCGCCCTCAGGGTGAGCGCGGGGGTGGTTCTGCCGACCGCGGTGGTGGTGGCCTCGGCGACGGTCTTCCTCCTCACGAGGGTCCTCAAGGCCTACAGACAACAGCCGATGACCGGCAGAGAGGGTCTCGTGGGTGAGATCGGGCGGGTGATCGGCGATCTCGCACCCGTGGGCAAGGTCGTGGTCCACGGCGAGTACTGGGATGCGCGTTCCGTCGGTGGTACCGTAGCGGTCGGCAACAACGTACGGGTCGTTGCGGTCCACGATCGCAGCCTCGATGTGGCTGCGGTGGATGGCAGCGTCGAAGGGAGTTCATGATGGGTATCCTCGGGTCCGGTCTCGGTCTGGCGATTTTTTTCGCCGTCTTCATCGTCTTCAAATGGATCAACATTCTCAACGAGTACGAACGCGGCGTGATCTTCCGTCTCGGGAGGGTGCTCAAGGAACCCAAGGGGCCCGGGTTCGTTTTCGTCTTCTGGCCGATCGACCGCATGGTCAAGATGAGTCTGCGGACGGTGGTTCACGACATCCCGCCGCAGGACGTGATCACCCGTGACAACGTCTCGGTCAAGGTCAACGCAGTGGTCTACTTCCGGGTCATGAACCCGATCAAGGCCGTGGTGGATGTGGAAAATTACATCTACGCCACCTCGCAGCTCGCCCAGACCACCTTGCGTGCGGTGCTCGGAGAGGTTGATCTCGACGACCTCCTGAGCAAGCGCGAGGAGCTCAACGTCCGTCTGCAGGAGATCATCGACCAGCACTCCGATCCGTGGGGCGTCAAGGTCTCGATGGTCGAGGTCAAGCACGTGGATCTGCCGCCGGACATGCAGCGCGCCATCGCCAAACAGGCCGAGGCCGAGCGCGAGAAGCGGGCCAAGATCATCCACGCGTCGGGAGAGTTCGAGGCGTCGCAGAAGCTCGCCCAGGCGGCCGATGTCATGCGGTCCAACCCGATCACCATTCAGCTCCGCTACCTGCAGACGTTGACCGAGATCTCCACCGAGAATGCCTCGACCATCATCTTCCCGGTGCCGATCAGGATGATGGAAGCTCTGACAGGCATGCTGGCGGACAAGAAAGAATAAGCGGCGGCCTCCTGGTGTTGAACCGCTGCGAGGGAATCGGGATCAGGGCATGAGTCGAAGCTACTACGTGATCGAACTGAGCGCACGCTGGTTGACCGCGCTGTTGGTCGCCCTGGCTTTGGTCATGGTGCTCGCCTTCGGGCTCGGCTACGGCGCCGCCTGGTCGGTGCTGTCGGGCGAGCGTGCCGACGAGCCAGGGCTCACCGCCCTGAGGGCGGCCGCGACCCCGACGCCGATTCCCGAGGTCGTGATTCCGACACCTCTCTCCGCGCCGGAGGAAGAGGTGGAGCCGACCCCGGAACCCGCACCGACCGCCACCCCCGAGCCGGAGCCCACAGCCCCTCCGACCCCGCGACCGGCGCCGACCGAGGCGGTCAAGGACTTTTTCGTCCAGGTCCTGGCGTCGTCGAAGAAACCCACGGTCGAAGAGGCGCAGACCAAGCTCGAAGGTCTCGGCTTTCCCCGCGACCACCAGCTCCTGATCACGACCCAGAACCCCGGGGCGGGAACCCTGTACAAGCTGCGGATCGGTCCGTTCCTGGATCGCGCCTCCGCCGACCGGGTTTCGCACCGCATGAGCGCGGCGGGCTTCCCCGACTCCTGGGTCGTGGCGCCGTGACTTTCGGCGGACGGGTTCCCGGGCCGGCCCTGCCGGCGTGGATTCGTACGCGCAAGCTGCAGCTCGGCGAGCTGCACGATATCAAGAAACGCATGCGCTCGGGAGGGCTCCACACCGTCTGCGAAGAGGCCCGCTGCCCGAACCGTTCGGAGTGTTTTTCCCGCGGCACCGCGACCTTCCTCATCAACGGCCGCGTCTGCACCCGCAACTGCTCCTACTGTTCGATCGCCCACGGCCGGCCCCGGGCCGTCGATCCCGATGAGCCGCGACAGCTGGCCGAGGCGGTCGTCGCGATGGGTCTCGAGCACGTCGTCATCACCGCGGTCGACCGCGACGACCTCGCCGACGGCGGTGCGAGCGGCTTTGTCGAGTGCATCGAACGTCTGCGCGGGCTCGAAAAAACACCGACGATCGAGGTTCTGACCCCCGACTTCCGCGGCGACATGGTCCAGGTGGACCGCATCGTCGACGCCGGTCCGGACGTCTACAACCACAACGTCGAGACCGTGCCTCGGCTTTACCGCGAGGTGCGGCGCTCGGGGCGCTACGAGTGGGCCATGGATGTTCTCCGGCGGGTGGCCGGTCGCGCGCCGGGGATGCTGCGCAAGTCGGGCCTGATGGTCGGTCTCGGCGAGACCCGCGACGAGGTCGTTGCGGTGCTTGAGGACCTCAAAGACTCGGGCTGCCAGGCGGTCACCATCGGCCAGTACCTGCGGCCGACGCCGCAGCAGGCCGAGGTGGTGCGCTACTGGAGCCCCGAAGAGTTCGCCGATCTCGAGAAGGCGGGCACCGACCTCGGGCTCGAGGTCTTCGCCGGGCCCTTCGTCCGCTCCTCCTACCGCGCCGAGGAGGCCTACCTCAAGGTCATCGGCCAGGGTTGATCCCGAGACGGCAGGAAAACCACAGAGGCACAGAGGGCACGGAGCCGCCCACCCGCCCGACAACGCAAAGACGCAGAGCCGCCCATCCACCCGCCCGCGCAAAGACGCAAAGGCGCGGTTCTCAGCGTGAAGACGGTTGCCTGAAGTGTCCGGCGGAACAGGCCGGCGATCAGGGATCGCCGGCCGCCGGGGAGCGGTCCACCCCCTCCGGACGCGGGCGTCCGTCGGCGCCGTACCGCTCCCCGCCCGACGTGCCTGTGGCACCTCGGTTCCGCCTGCGGCGTACGGATCCGTAGGGTGGGCTTCAGCCCACCATCAGAGTCGCGCACGGATGGAATACACCCAATGGATCAGTTGCGACCCTGAAGGTGGGCCGAGGCCCACCCTACCCGGGAAATGAATGATGGGGGAGGGTGTGCGGCTCTGTGTCTCTGTGGTTTGTCCGGGTGGGCGGCCCGGCTATACTCGCGACCATGCCACGCGGTTGGTTCATCACGTTCGAGGGCGGCGAGGGCACCGGCAAGAGCACCCAGCTCGCCCTGCTCGACGAGTGGCTGCGCACCCTCGGCCGTACCACTGTGGTGACCCGCGAGCCCGGCGGCACAGCGCTGGGCGAGGCGGTGCGGGCCCTGCTGCTCGACCCCGATCTCGAACCGGACGGCGTCAGCGAGATCTTCCTCCTCGAGGCCTCGCGCCGCGATCATGTCGAACGGGTGATCCGCCCAGCGCTCGCCGACGGCGCGGTAGTGCTGTGCGACCGGTTTACCGACTCTTCTTCGGTCTACCAGGGGGTGGTCCGCGGGCTCGGTTGGGACCGGGTGGCGGAGCTCAACCGGATCGCCACCGGCGGTCTCGAACCCGATCTGACACTGGTCTTCGACATGGACCCGGAGCAGGCGCTCGCCCGCGCCCGTTCGCGCAACACCAACGGCTCGGCCCGTGGGACCCGTCTCGACGATGAGCCTGCCGCCTTTCACCGGCAGGTGAGGGAGGGCTTCCTCGAACTCGCACGGCGCGAACCGGACCGGGTGCGGGTGATCGATGCCTCCGGCCGGCCGGAGAAGGTCTTCGCCAGGATCGGCCCGGTCCTCCCCGAGGACTTCCGGTGAGCGAAGCCGAATTCCGCTGGTGGGGTGACGAATATCTCGATCGGGGGCGGTGGCGCGCGGTCGTTCAGCCGGTGCTCGAGCGCATCATCCTGGCGCTGGACCGCGATCGGATGCCGCACGCCCTGTTGCTGGTCGGGCCTCCCGGGCTCGGACGCGAGGTGGCGGCGGTCGAGATTGCGGTCATGCTCGTGTGCGAGGGGCACACGGCGCCGTGGAACGACAGCCCCTGTGCGGACAGGGTGCGCCGCGGCGTCCACCCGGACGTCGTGGCGCTGATGCCCGAAGGCAAGGCCGGGGTCATCAAGATCAAGCCGCTGCGGGAACAGGTCGTCGACGTGGTGGGTTCACGCCCCTACGAAGGTCTGCACCGGGTGTGGATCTTCGACGGCGTCGAGGAGGAGCACCTGCCGAGGGCATCTGCAAACGCCCTGCTCAAGACGCTCGAGGAACCGCCCGAGCACGCGATGTTCATTCTCCTCGCCGCCAACCCGACGGCGGTGTTGCCCACCATCCGCTCCCGCTGCCAGCAGCTCGCCCTTCCCGGCGTCGTGGCACTGGCGCGGGAATTGATGGCCGACGCCGAGGTACCCGAATTGGCGGCATCGCCCCTCGCAGCGGCGGAAGTGAACGCTGCGATTGGCGAAATCCGCAAGGCGTTGGCGACGGGCCTCGCGGGCGAGACCGGCCCGCTGGTGCGGCTTCCGTACCGCATCCCGGACGGCCTGCCGCCGTTTTCCGCCGTCGCCTCGGTGGCCCTGGAGATGGCCTGCGACCCCGGCGACCCGTCCAGAGGTGAGGACATGGTGCGGTTGGCGACCGACCTCCTGGCCACCGAACGGCGAACGGGTGCGCTCAACCTCAACGCCAAGGGGCAGATGGTTTCCGCCCTGATGCGGTGGTATCGGGAGCTTGCTTAAGTGTTGAGTTTTGAGTTATGAGTTCTGAGTTCCCGCCCACCCTTTGCATTGCGCCACAAATCGGGTGGCGCTCAATTCAAAATTCAAAATTCAAAATTCAAAATTGAACTGTGGGAGCCTCTTTTGAGGATGGCTGCACAGGCTGGTAGGAGTCCAATCAATGAGTGAGACGTTTTTGCCGTGGGTTCTCCTCATCGCCTATGCGGCGGTGATCGTTTTCCTCGCCTGGCGCAACCGCCGCTCCGCTTCGGACATCGCGTCCTTCTCGGTCGGCAGCCGACGGGTGCCGCCCTTCTTCGTCGGTCTGTCGCTGGCGGCCAACATGACGTCGGTGGCCACCTTTGTCATCAACCCGGGGTTGATCCACGCCTATGGGTGGGCGGGGGTGGTGGGTTACGGGCTGGCGGCGCCGCTCGGGATCTTCATCGGTCTGGTGGTGACCAGCAAACGGTTTCGCCAGGTCGGCGACAAATTCACCGTCCTGACGGTGCCGCAGTGGCTCGGGGAACGCTACCGGCACCGCGGTTTGACGGTTTTTTTTGCCATCGCGAGCATGCTCCAGATCACGTTTCTGGTGCTGATCGTGACCGCGCTGGCGCTGGTGCTGATGAGCGTGTTGCAGATCGGGATGTGGTCCGCCCTGCTGATGGTCGTGATCTTCACCTTCGGCTACATCCTGTTCGGCGGCGCCAGCCTGCACGTGTGGTCCAACAGCGTGCAGGCCATCACGATGCTCGCGGTGGCGGTGATCCTCGTGGCCTCCGGCGCGGCGCTTTTCGCGGACGGCCTCGGAGGGTTCTTCAGCCGACTGGACGCCGTGGCCCCGTTCTACGGCAGCGTGACCAACCCGGACAGTCTGCTCTTTCGCGACGTCTTCGAGGTGGTGGTTGCCAACTTCGTGATCGGACTCGCGATCATCATGCAGCCCCACATCATCTCCAAATCGCTCTACCTGCGGTCAGAGCGCGACGTCAATACCTATCTGGTGACGGCGATGGCGGCCGGAACGGTCTTCACCGCGGTGCTCCTGGTCGGCCTGTACGCAAGGCTGGAACTCGGCGGTGCGTTGCCGCCGGACCGGGTGGTGGCCACGTACATCACCTCGGCCTTTGCGCCGGGGATGCGCGCATTCATCATGCTGGGCGTGCTGGCAGCCGGTTTTTCGACCCTCGAAGGCGTGATCCTGGCGCTGTCGACCATCTTCGGCAATGACTTCTACGGCACCCTGGCCCGGGCCCGCGGGGTGGACCCTGCGCTGCTGAAACAACAGCTGCTGCGGGTGGGCAGGATCTTCCTGGTCGCCCTGGCGCCGATCACCCTGGTGCTGGCGTGGCGCCAGATCGTCGCACCGTCCCTGTCGGTGGCGATCTTCGCTCAAAACGGGGTCTACGGACTGTTCGCGGCGACCTTTGCACCGGTGTTGTTCGGCATCTTTTCCAGGCGGGCGACGGCCCCGCTCGTGGCGACCGCTGCGGCCACGGCCCTGGCGGTGCATTTCGGCATGTATTACGGCGGCATCACGGTGTACCACAACAACCCGGCGGTCCCGGCGACCTTCGCGCTGGCCGCGAGCACCGCCGTCATGTGGGTCGGCTCCTTGATGAGCAGGAGGTACGATGGAACAGGAGAGCCCGCCGGCCGGTTATAGTCGTGGGGGATGCAATGCGACGTTTCAGCGCGTACAACCTGGTTGGAGCGGTCGCCCTGGTGGTGGTCGGCCTCACGGCGGTGCCGGCGTCGTCAGCGGACCGGGTTGTTGCCATCGGAGATGTGCACGGCGCGTACGAGCAACTGGTGGCGATTCTGCAGCGGACTCAGCTGATCGACGCTGAAACGCACTGGATCGGTGGCGAGGCGACGTTGGTCCAGACCGGGGACCTCTTCGATCGCGGGGTCGAGGTCCGCAAGGTCCTGGACCTCCTGATGCGGCTGCAGCAGGAGGCCGCCGCGGCGGGCGGTCAGGTCATCGTCCTGCTCGGGAACCACGAAGGCATGAACCTCACCGGGTTTTATCGAGACGTCAATCCCGAGGTCTACGCGACCTTCGCCGATGAGAAATCCGAGAAACGGCGCAAGGCGGCTTTCGCCCGGTACCAGAAGTATTGGCGCGACTCCGCGGAGGCGGCGGGATATGCGCCGCCGCCGATGACCGGTGAAATCAAACAGCAGTGGATGGACGCCCATCCGCCCGGCCGCATCGAGTACACCGACGCGATCGGCCCGGACGGCGCGTACGGCAAGTGGCTGCGGACGCTGCCGATCGCGGCGGTGATCGACGACGTGCTGTTCATCCACGGCGGCATCGGCCCCGAGCTCGCCGGGATGACGGTCGAGGAAATCAACCTGCGGGCGGCCGAAGAGCTCGAGATGTACGACAGGACGCGCGAGTACATGGTCAACCACAACCTGATGCCGTCGACGCTCGGGCTCGACGCGATGAGCGTTGTCGCTCTGAAGAAGGACCCGCCTGACCCCGGTCTGGCCGGCATCACGGACGCCGATTCGTGGTTGATCCGGTCCGGTGAAGGACCGCTGTGGTTCCGGGGTTCGGCCAAATGGGATGAGGACGAGCGCGGCGCGGAAATGAGCGCGCTGCTCGCGGGCCTCGGGGTCACCTACCAGGTCGGGGGCCACACTCCGCAGCGGCCGCGCCGCATCCAGACCCGATTCGACGGGAGGATCTTTCTGATCGACACCGGGATGCTGTCGAGCGTCTACGAAGACGGTCAGCCTTCGGCGCTGGTGATCGAGGACGGCACCTTTACCGCGGTCTACCTCGGCGACAGCGAAGTCATCGAAACCAGAAAGGTCCTGCCGGCGGCCGCGTAGACAGGTCAGCGGATCCGGACCCGAAGGCTCTTGTAGAGCTCCCAGTGGCGGCGCGCCACGCGCGAGATCGACGGGACCGCCTTGATGATGTCGTTGGGCACCTTGTTGCCGGTTCCGAAGCTGTCGAAGACGGCGGTCGCGAGACCGGGGGCGCCGTGCTGCCGGCGGACCACCCGCCCGACCTCCCAGAAGTTGAGGCGGTCCGCCACCGCGCCGATGTCGAAGGCGATCACCGGGATTCCGACCGCCAGGCATTCGTCGACAACGAGGCCGTAGGGGTCCGGCCAGATCGACGGGAAAACGGCGACGGCGATCTTGTCCCTGGCGAGGAGAGAGGCCAGCGTTCCGGGTTGGTAATACCCCCCCACCGTCAGACCCTTGGTCTTGCGCAGCTCTTTGAGGAGGGTGCTGTCGCCGGAACCGTAGACGAATCCCTTGGCCCTTTTGTCCCGCCTGAGGATCTGTTCCATGGTCGGGGCGATGAGTTTCGCGCCGCTGTGCGGTTGGGCTCCGCCGACAAAGGCGATGTTGACGCGATCGGATTTCCAGGGTTCGAGCCCGGAGGATCGAGTGGCGGGGGCGAGCACGACCTCGTTCTGGCCGGCCTGCCGCCGCGGGTAGAGGGTCTGCAGCTGGCGTTGCATGAAGGCTGAAGGGTAGATCAGGACCCGCGCCCGTCGGATCGCCTCTGCGCCGACCTGCCGGTAGGCGGTCTGATTTTTCTGCACCCCGAGATCCGCCCCCTTCAGACATGAATCGCAGCGCGGCATGTTGGTGCAGAACTCGCAGAAACGACCGCCCGGTTGCTCGATCAGGTGGGGTCTGGCGCAGAACGGGGTGAAATCGTGGACCGACAGGATGACCTCGAAATCCCGATCGTCGAGGCTCTGAACGAGGTGGAGCGGCAGGCCCTTGAGGCCCTCGATGTGGATGATCCGGGCCCGCACCAGCCGCGCCGCCTGGACGATGGCCTCGACCGGGTTGGTGCCTTCTCCGAGGTCCAGGATGCCGGCGGCGCCCTTGGACCGGAGCTCGAGCGACCAGCCTTCGCCGTTCGGGTAGACCAGGGCGACGGTGCGGAACGTCCTTTCCTCTTCGAGGCGGTCCAGAAGCTGATTGTGGTTGCCGAGGCGCTCGAAAGGAGGCGGCAGAAACGTCACGTTGAGAACCAGAGGGTTGCCCGCCGCGAACTCGATTCGGCCGTCGCGTTCGCTCATCGTGGCGAGCTTACGGACCCGCTTCTGCTCTTCGGCGGCTGCCTTGTTCCGGTTCTGGAGGGACGGCATGCCCTCCTCGCGGTAGATCCGCCACTGATCACCAAGGGAAAGAGTTTTCTGAGTCATGCCTCTTCTCACCACTCCTGCCGGGGGACCGGGCTGCGGCGGCGCTGAACCGGTCGGCTGCGCCGAACCTCCGGCCCCCGAGAACTCTCTCTCAAGCATATCCGACCTTGTATATTTTTCCTCACTGTCGCCACTCTTCGGCCGGTTTTCGGCAGCTGAAACGCCGCCGTTGCCGAGGCTCGTTGTCCCGCCGGACCGATCAATCGCCCCCGGGCCGGGTGCCGGTCAGGATCCATCGATCGGGTCCGAGATCGGTGCGCTCGAAGGACTCGAGACCTGCATCCGCCATCCAGCCCCTGATTCTCGCTTCGGTCCAGGTGTCGCCGAATGACCGCATGTTGATGGCGAACAGCGCGCCGAGGAGGTGGCGGCACCGATCGTCGTCGATGGCGAAGTCGACGACGACGACGCGGCCGCCGGGCGCCACCGCGTCAGCCGCTCTCCGCACCAGTTCACCGGCGCGGTCGGCGGTCTCCTGGTGGAGGATGTTGGCCAGCAACACCAGGTCGAAGCCCGCACCGTAGTCGGTTTCGAGGTAGTCGCCGGCTAAAAAGGCGATGCGGTCCTCGAAGCCGCTCCCCTCCAGTTCGGCTGCCGCCCGTTCGACGACGGCGGGAGTGTCGAGGACGACGGCGGAAAGCTGCGCATTCGCGGCGCACAGCGCCTTCGCGAAGTGGCCCCAGCCGCCACCGACGTCCAACATCGTGGAGGCTCCGTCGAGGTCGAGCGTGGACGCGACCCGGCGGGCCATCTGGGCGCCCATCGCGCGCATCGCGGCGCCGAAACGCGCCGTCTCCTCGGGTGTGCGCTGGGCGACTGGCCATTCCTCGCCGCGCAGCCACGGCTCGAGGGTCTCTCCCCAACGTTCGTACATGGCGTGGGAGTGCTCGAGAAAGGGCACGATGTCGTGGTCTCCGGAGAGGAAATGCGGAGCCAGACGCCGTGCTGCGCGGTAGTGATCGCCGTCCGCGTCGGCGATCCCGAGAGCGGCCAGGGCTCGCACCACCTTGCCGGTGGCGAGCGGGTCGAGACCGAGATCGGCGGCGGCGGCTTCGGGGGTCACGGGCCGTTCGGCCAGCAACCGCAGCATGCCGGTGCGTCCGGCGACGGTGATGACGCGGTGGCTTGCGAAGCCCCACAGGAGACGTTGGAGCCCGTCGAGGTCGAGATCGGATCGTGGCATCGGCCCTCCCACCGGGTGCGTTCGTCCGACGATAGCACCGGCAGAACAGAGATGGGCGGATACCGTACAATCCCGGGAGTTGCGGCGGCTCCAAACCGCCGGTTCATTTCGTCGGAGGGGGCATTTCATGCACCGATATGTTCGTGTCGTGCTGACCGTAGGAATACTGTTGTTTGCGGCCGGGGCCGCGGAGGCTCAGATCGATGCCAGGCTGCTCCGGCAACCGGATGTGTCCGCCACCCAGATCACGTTCGTCTATGGCGGCGACATCTGGATTGTCGCCAAGGAGGGCGGGGTCGCCGTACGGCTGAGCACGCCGGCGGGCGAGGAGAGCTTTCCCAGGTTCTCGCCCGACGGGACCCTGATCGGGTTCAGCGGCAACTACGACGGCAACGAGGACATCTTCGTCCTTCCGGTCGGCGGCGGCGTGCCGGTTCGCGTGACCCACCACCCCGATGACGACCGGATGCTCGGCTGGTACCCCGACGGCGAATCGATCCTGTTCGCGACCGCGATGAGCAGCGAGAAACAGCGCTTCAGCAAGCTCTACCGGGTTCCGCGCAACGGCGGGCTGCCCGAGATGCTGCCGGTGCCGTACGGCGAGTTCGGCGCCCTGTCGCCCGACGGCGAGACCCTCGCCTACATGCCGTTGTCGCGTGACTTCCGGACCTGGAAGCGCTACCGCGGCGGCACGGCGCCCGACATCTGGCTCTTCGATCTCACCGACTTCCAGGCGAGAAATATCACCCGTAACGACGCCAACGACAGCCAGCCCATGTGGCACGGGTCGACGCTCTACTTCCTCTCCGATCGCGACGGCAACCTGCGCGCCAACATCTGGGCCCTCGACGTCGACACCGGCGAGGAGCGACAGGTGACGTTCTTCGAGGACTTCGACGTCCACTTCCCCGCCATCGGCCCCGACGACATGGTGTTCGAAAACGGCGGCAGGCTTTTCGTCATGGACCTCGCCACCGAGACCTCGCAAGGCCGTCGAGGTCAAGGTCATCACCGATCGCGCCTCCCTGCGCCCGCGTCCGGTCAACGTGGGCAAGAACATCGCGGGCGGCACCATCTCGCCTTCGGGCAAACAGGCGGTGCTCGAGGCGCGCGGCGAGGTCTTCAGCCTGCCGGCCGAGCACGGCGTGGTGCGCAACCTGACCCGCACCTCGGGGATCGCCGAGCGCCACCCCGAGTGGTCGCCGGACGGCAAGAGGATCGCCTACTTCTCCGACCGCAGCGGCGAGTACGAGCTCGTCGTCCGTCCCGCCGACGGTTCGGGCGGGGAGGAGACCCTGACCTCGCTCGGCGCCGGTTACCGCTACACGCCCTGGTGGTCGCCCGACAGCACGAAGATCGTCTTTATCGACAACCTGCAGGTGATCCACCTCCTCGACGTGGTGACGAGAAACGTCACGGAGATCGACCGCGGGCGGTGGATGACCCATCCTCCCCTCGAAAATTTCTCGGTCAGCTGGTCGACCGACAGCCGCTGGATCGCCTACTCGCGAGGGCTCGACAACCGGCAGTCGGCGGTCTTCCTCTACGACACGCAGTCGGATGAGCGGCACCAGGTCACCTCCGGGTTCGTGGACTGTTCAGGCCCGGTCTTCGACCCGGAGGGGAAGTACCTGTACTACCTCTCCGACCGATCGTTCGACGCCAGCTACTCGGCCTTTGAACCGACCTGGATCTATGCCAACCCAACAAACCTCGTGGCGGTTCCACTGCGCAAGGACGTCGCCTCGCCGCTGGCGCCGCGCAACGACGTCGAGGGCACAGACGCCGGTGATGACGAGAAGAAGGAGGGAAAAGAAGGCGGCGAGACCGACTCCAAAACCGAGAAGGGGAGTGACGCGGCGAAGAAGAAGGAACCCGTGAAGATCGATCTCGAGGGGTTCGAGGCGCGGGCGGTCGTACTGCCGCCCGATGCCGGCAACTACTCCGATCTGGCCGCGGTCGAGGGCAAGCTGCTCTACAGCCGCCACCCGCGCACCGGCTCCGACGGTGAATCGTCGCCCCTCCTCTTCTGGGACCTCGAGGATCGCGAGGAGAAGACCATCCTCGACGACGCCGACAGCTTCGAGGTGTCGGCCAACGGCTCCAAGATCCTGGTCGCGGCCGGCGGCACGTTCGCCATCGTCGACGTTGCCCCAGGTCAGAAGCTGGATAAGGCACTCGCCACGGGTTCGATGGAGATGATGCTGGTGCCGCCCGAAGAGTGGCGCCAGATCTTCACCGAAGCCTGGCGGCTCGAACGCGACTATTTCTACGACCCCAACATGCACGGGGTGGACTGGCCGATGATGCGGGACCGCTACGGTGCGCTGCTCGACGACGTCGTCAGCCGGTGGGACCTCAACTTCATCATCGGCGAGCTGATCGGCGAGCTCAACACCTCGCACTCGTATCGTGGCGGCGGCGACACGGAGAAGGCGGCCAGCCGCGGCGTCGGCCTGCTCGGCGTTGACTGGGAGCTGGCCGACGGGGCCTATCGGATCCAGCGCATCATCACCGCGGCGCCGTGGGACACCGAGACCCGGTCGCCCCTCGCCGAACCCGGAGTCGCGGTCGCCGAGGGCGACTGGGTGCTGGCGGTCAACGGCATTCCCATCGACGTGGCCAAGGACCCCTGGGCCGCGTTCGAGGGACTGGCCGACACGACCGTCATGTTGACGGTCAACGACAAACCGACCATGGAGGGCGCGCGCGAGGTCCTGATCGAGACCCTGTCGAGCGAGGCGCGGCTGCGCAACCTGGCCTGGATCGAGAGCAACCGGCAAAACGGTCGAGGAGGCCACCGACGGCCGCGTGGGGTACATCTACGTGCCCTCCACCGGGATCGACGGGCAGACCGAGCTCTACCGGATGTTCCGCGCCCAGTACGAAAAGGACGGGCTGATCGTCGACGAACGGTTCAACGACGGCGGCCAGATTCCGGATCGCTTTGTCGAGCTCCTCAACCGGCCGCTCTACAACTACTGGGCGGTCAGGTCCGGCATCGACTGGCAGACGCCGGCGATCGCCCAGGCCGGACCCAAGGTCATGCTGATCAACGCGTGGAGCGGTTCGGGGGGCGACGCTTTCCCCTACTACTTCCGCGCGGCGGGGCTCGGACCCCTGATCGGCACCAGGACCTGGGGAGGGTTGATCGGCTACTCCGGCTGCCCGGCGCTGATTGACGGCGGGCGGCTGACCGTGCCGACCTTTTCGTTCTACAACCTCGACGGCGTCTGGGACGTCGAGGGACACGGGGTCGATCCGGACATCGAGGTCGTCGACGACCCGTCGCTGATGGTCGACGGCGGCGACCCGCAGCTGGAGCGCGCGATCGACGAGGTCATGAAAGCGCTCGAGGTGCATCCGCCGCTGCGCCCGAAGCGTCCGCCGTATCCGGTACGGTAGCGCCATAACGTTTGAACGTTCAAACGTTTAACGTTAGAACGTGTGGTTCATCCGGAATCAGGTGAGACGGGTGTTTCAGCTCTGAAGGTGGGCTGAAGCCCACCCTACGAACCCGCCCGGTATGTGGGGTCCGAAGTAGGGTGGGCCTTGGCCCACCTTCAGAATTTCTGTGATTCTAGGAACCTGCAACATGAAGACGTTTGAACGTTAAACGTTACAATTGTCGGCAGTCATGGGGCGAAATGCGATCCGCTGGTTGCTCGCCGAGCTTCCCGGGCTCGAGGCTTCGGGTGTTGTCGATGCGGCGACGGCGAGCCGATTGCGCACCCATTACGGCGGCTGCATCGAGGGAGGCGGCCGTCGGGTGGTCCTGGCTGTGTGCGCGGTCTTCGGCGCCCTCCTGATCGGCGGCGGCGTCATCCTGCTGCTGGCCCACAACTGGGAGCAGCTCAGCCGGGGGGAACGCGCCCTGATTGCACTGTCGCCTCTGGTTGCCGCCCAGGTGCTGGCGGGGTGGGTGCTGCTGCGCAGGGAAGCCTCGACAGCCTGGCGCGAGGGATCTGCGATCCTGCTCGCGCTGATGGTGGCGACGGCGGTTGCGCTGGTCGATCAGACCTATCACACAGGCGGCGATCTCGAGAGCTTTCTGTGGCGGTGGTCGCTGCTGTTGGCGCCCCTGCCCTGGCTGCTCAACTCGACGGGGGTCGCGATGCTGTTTCTCGGCGCTCTGACCTGGTGGGCCGGGGCCGCCGTGGTCGGCGGCGAGCAGGTGCTGCTGCTGTGGCCGCTGGCCGCGGCGGGAGTCGTCCCGCACGCCGTGCAGGTGCTTCGCGAGCGGCCGCCGCGGTCTGCGCGCTGCAAACCTCCAATGGGCCATCGTCGATCTTTCTCTGTGTGGCTGCGGCCCTCAGCCTGGAGCGCGGCGTGCCGGGTTTGTGGATCCCGATCTACTGCGGGCTGTTCGCGCTGATGATCGTCGTCGGGACGGCCGTGCGCGCGCGATGAGGACGGCATGTGGCGGCGGCCGTTCGAGGCGGTGGGCGTCCTCGGGAGTATCGGTCTGTGGCTGATCCTGTCGTTTGTCGAACCGTGGGACAACATCGGTTGGCACCACCTCCGCTCCAACGAGCACCTCCACGGGCGCCTCGATGTGGTTTGACGTGCTGCTGGCGGTAGGGCTGCCGCTGGCCGCGGTGGCCGCCGCGTGCGGTCCTCCTGGATCGCCGTCGCGACGGTCTGCAGATCCTGTGGGTCGCGGCGGTTCCGGTGGCCGCCGTCGTGTGGCCCGTGATCGCCGCGACCGAGGCGACGTGGCTCGGCGCGTTGGCCTTCAACCTGGTGCTTTTCTGCCACCGGGGTGGGGACGATCGCGACCGGTGTTCGCCGCGAACGCCTCGGCATCGTCAACCTCGGCATGTTGGCGGTGGCCCTGCTGGTGGTCGTTCGCTTCTTCGATTCCGAGCTCGGTTTCGTGGCGCGCGGGCTCGGCGTTCATCGGCGTCGGGGTCGGCTTCCTCCTCGCCAACGTCGTGCTGTCGCGGCGGATGCGGCCGCGCGGGGCGGGCCCATGACCGGGCGCCGAATACGGTTTCTGTTGTTCGTGCTTGTCGCCGTGGCGCAGCTGGCGGTGGCCGGCGGCGCCATCATCAGGTCGGAGCTAGCCCTCAGAACCGGCGAGGTCTTCCGTTTCCGCATCCAGCCGGTCGACCCGGTGGATGCCTTTCGCGGCCGCTACGTCGCGATCCGTTTCGCCCTCGACCGGGCGCCCGCGCCGGACGGGCTCGAGCTGGGCCGGCGGCAACGGGTGTTCGTTCCGGTGCAGCGGGGCAGCGACGGATTCGCCGCCTTCGCGGCGGCGACCCTCGACCGACCGGCCTCGGGCGCCTACCTGCGGCTGACCTCGGGAGGGATCTACCCCGACGAGGACGGCATCGGCCGGGTCTGGCTTTCGATGCCGTTCAGACCGCTACTACATGGACGAGGATCTGGCCCCCGAGGCCGAGCGCGCCGTGTGGAGCGGCCCCCGCGGCGAACGCGAGGCTTCTGTGACCGTCCGCGTCCGCAACGGGGTGGGCGTCATTGAAGATTTGTACATCGACGACGTCCCGATCCACCGGTGGCTCGCCGAGAACGCTCACCACGAGCCTTGAGCCGGACCTGTCGTCAACAGATCACCGGTGCAAATCACGAAGTGATCATCAATTCTCAATTTGGGATTCTCAATTTTGAATTCCCGCCCAACCACCCGGAACAGGTAGGTGGGCGGAGGGGAATTCAAAACTCAAAACTCAAAACTAAGAACTCTGAGAGTCCTCCGGCGTCCACCTCACCTTGAGGTTCCTCGCCGCCCGGACCTCGTCCACCCTCCGCACCGGAGTGTCGTGCGGCGCGGTCTTGACGAGCTCCGGTTCGGTCTCGCACTCCTTCGCGATCGCCAGCATGGCGTCGCAGAAGGCCTCGACCTCTTCCGGCGCGACGCTCTCGGTGGGCTCGATCATCAGCGCGCCGTGAACGATCAACGGAAAGGACATGGTCGGTGGGTGGAAGCCGTAGTCGAGCAGGCGCTTGGCGATGTCGGTGTTGTGGACCTCGTGCCGGGTCTGCACGCTGTCGTCGAACACCACCTCGTGCATCGACGGTGAGTCGTACTTGAGGTGGTAGGCGCCCTTGAGGCGGTGGCGGATCAGGTTGGCGTACAGCACCGCGACATCGGACATCGACCGCAGCCCCTCGGCGCCGAGGCTCTGGATGTAGGTCAGCGCGCGCACCAGGATCAGGAAGTTGCCGTAGAACCCGCGCATCGGCCCGATCGACGCGGGGTCGTCCCACAGCAGGCTGAAGCTCTCGCCGTCGCGGACCACCCGCGGCACCGGCAGGTGGGGGACGAGGGCCTTGGAGACCGCGACCGGTCCGGCGCCGGGTCCGCCGCCGCCGTGCGGCGTCGAGAAGGTCTTGTGGAGGTTGATGTGCATCGCGTCGGCGCCCATCAGGCCCGGCAGGGCACGGCCGACGAAGGCGTTGAAGTTGGCGCCGTCGACGTAGACGAAACCGCCGCGGTCGTGGACCAGTCGCGAGATCTCGGTGATGCGGTGCTCGAAGACGCCGAGGGTGTTGGGCACCGTCAGCATGACGGCCGCCACCGTGTCGTCCATCATCCGGTCGAGGGCTTCGAGATCCACGGTCCCGTCGTCGGCCGAGGCGATCTCCACCGCTTCGTAGCCTGCGAAGGCCGCCGTGGCCGGGTTGGTGCCGTGCGCCGAGTCGGGCACGAGCACCACCTGGCGGACATCGCCGCGCGCCTCGAGAGCCTTGCGGATCATGAGAATTCCGGTGAGCTCGCCGTGGGCGCCGGCGGCCGGCTGCAGGGTCACCCCCGGCATGCCGGTGATCGCTCTTGAGCGCCTCCTCGAGCTCCCAGATCAGCCGCAGTGCGCCCTGGACCTGGTTCACGGGTTGCAGGGGGTGGATGCCGGCCAGCCCCGGATACCTGGCGGTGACCTCGTTGAGCCGGGGGTTGTACTTCATCGTGCACGACCCGAGGGGGTAGAGTCCCTCGTCGACCGCGTAGTTGAGCTGGCTGAGGCGGTGGAAGTGCTGGACCACCTCCATCTCGCCCAGGTCGGGGAAGTGCGGGTCGGGCTCGCGGACGAGCCCCGCCGGCAGGACCTCGGTCGGGTCGACGGCCGGCACGTCGAGAGCCGGCAGGAGAAATCCCTGACGCCGGACCCGGTCGCGGTTGCGTTCGAAGAAGAGCGGTTCGGAGCGGAGGGCGCGGCGTTTCATGACACGCTCTCCAGCGCGCCACGAACGCGTCCAGGTCGTCTCGCCGGAGTTGCACTCGGTGACCGCGGTCAGGATCCCGTCCGGCCACGAACCGCCCCACAGGCTCGCCGGCACTCCGGCCAGCACCCCGTGGTGCGCCAACTTTGCCACCAGATCCGGGCCGCTTCCCGGCCCGACGAGCAGGAATTCGTTGAAGGTCGGGCTGGCGGGATAGGCGAGCTTCCACGGTCCTCCGAGGTCCGTGATCCGCCGTTTGAGTTCCTCCGCGCGGGCCAGGCAGGACGTGGCGAGCTGGCGCAGCCCGCTGCCGCCGATGGTCTCGAGCCACACCGTCGCCGCCAGCGCCATCAGCCCCTGGTTGGTGCAGATGTTCGAGGTCGCCTTGGCGCGGCGGATGTGCTGTTCGCGGGTCGAGAGGGTCAGGCAGAAGGCCCGGTCGCCGTTTTCGTCCACCGACTCGCCGGCGAGACGGCCCGGCATCTGGCGGATGTGTTTTTCCGAACAGGCGAAGAAGCCGAGGTGCGGTCCGCCGAACCCGGGGGCGACGCCGAAGCTCTGAGCTTCGCCGCACACCACGTCGAAACCGAAACGGCCGCCGCCGGCAAGCAGTCCGAGCGACGCCGCCTCCGTCACCACCTGCACCGCGAGGGCGCCGCTCGTGCGGGCGGCCTCGGCGATCCCGGGAAGGTCCTCGACGATGCCGAGGAAGTTGGGCGACTGCACTGCAACGCAGCACGGTTCCGCGGCTGCTGTGCGGACCCGGTCGGGATCGAGTCGCCCGTCGGGTCCGGGGGGGACGGTGACGACGTCGATGCCGGCGGACCCGGCATAGGTCTCCAGAACCCGCCGGTACATGGGGTGGACCGTCTCCGCCACCACGGCGGTGTTGCGTTTTCCGCGCTGAACGCGGTGGCTGAAGAGCACCGCTTCGACCAGCGCCGTGGCGCCGTCGTACAGCGAGGCGTTGGCCACCTCGAGCTCGGTGAGGCGGGTCATCAGAGTCTGGAACTCGAAGATGACCTGGAGGGTGCCCTGCGAAATCTCGGGTTGGTACGGTGTGTAGGAGGTGAAGAACTCCGCCCGCGACAGCACCGCGTCGACGACCGAGGGCTGGACGTGGCGGTAGACGCCGGCGCCGAGAAAGCTCGGCACGCAGGCCATCGAGAGGTTTTCGGTCGCCATCCGCGACAGCGCCAGCCGGACGGATTCCTCGTCGCGCGCAGCGGGTAAATCGAGCCGGTCGACGCAGACTTCCGCCGGAATCGAATCGAAAAGCCGGTCGATGGAATCGAGACCCAACTCCCGCAGAATATGCCGCCGGTCGTCATCACCGGCGCCAACCCATGGGTGCATCAGCCGTTCTCCTGCTCCAGGAATGCCGCGTACCCCTCGGCGTCCAGGGTCGCGTCGCCCTCGGCGGAACCGCTGATTCGAACCAGCCAGCCGTCACCGTACGGATCCTCGTTGACGAGGTTCGGTTCGTCCTGAAGCCTCTCGTTGATCTCGACCACCTCGCCCGCAACCGGAGAAAGGAACTCTGAAACCGCCTTGACCGATTCGAGAGTGCCGAGTTCCTCGCCCGCATCGACCGCGGTGCCGACCTCCGGCAGTTCGACGTACACCACTTCTCCGAGTTGATCCTGGGCGTACTCGGTGATGCCAATCAAGACCCCGTCCTCCTCGACACGAATCCACTCGTGCGAGCGGGCATACAGCAGATCAGCAGGTATGGTCATCTCACGCTCCTCCTTGGGATGTGCACAATACTGTATTTCCTACTTTTTCTTCCGTGAGTAGAACGGAAGACCCACCACCCGCGCGCGCACGGTGCGATTACGGACGGTGACGAACACCTCGCGGCCGATATCGGCCGCCTCGGAGGGAAGGTAAGCCATCGCGAGCGCTTTGCCAAGGGTCGGCGACTGGGTTCCCGAGGTCACGACGCCGGCGGCCTCCTCCGCTCCTTCGTCGAGCAGCACCGGATAGCCGTGACGGGCGATGCCGCGCTCCACCATTTCGAGCCCCACCAGCCGTCGATCGACCCCTTCCTCCTCCTGGCGCTGGAGGATGTCCCGCCCGATGAAATCCCCTTTGTCGAGCTTGACGATCCAGCCGAGACCGGCCTCCAGAGGGGTCGTGGCGCTGTCGATTTCGTGTCCGTAGAGACACATTCCCGCCTCGAACCGGAGCGTGTCCCTGGCGCCGAGTCCCGCCGGCTGCACGCCCCGTGGACGGCCTTCGGCGAGGATCGCGCGCCACACGGCGGGCGCGGCGGCCGGAGCCACATAGACCTCGAACCCGTCCTCGCCGGTATAGCCGGTGCGGGCGATGAGGGCGCGAACCCCTGCCACCTCGCCGTCGACGAAACGGTAGTACTTGATCGCTCCGAGATCCTGGGGTGTGAGCGGCTGCAGTACCTCCTGGGCGAGCGGTCCCTGCAGCGCCATCTGGGCGTACTCGTCCGATAGATCCAGGACCTCGACGCCATCGCGATCCGCCGCCAGGTCGGCGAGGTACGCAAAGTCCTTGTGGCGGTTGGCGGCGTTGACCACCAGCAGGAAGTCGTCGTCCGCCATCTTGTGGACCAGCACGTCGTCGACAAAGGTGGCTTCGGGCAGCATCAACCCCGTGTACTGCGCTCGTCCCGGGACCATCTTGGCGTGATCGTTGCAGCTCACCAGTTGCACGAAGTCGAGGGCGGCGGGCCCCCGGATCGCGATCTCTCCCATGTGCGAGACATCGAACAGACCGGCCCGGGTCCGCACCGCCTCGTGCTCCTCGGCCAGGCTGGTGTACTGCACGGGAAGCTCGAAACCCGCGAACTCCACCATCCGCCCACCGGCGGCCTTGTGCTCCTCGAAAAGCGACGTCCTTTGAACCTGTAGAGGCGTGGTCATTGCGCCGTGGTCCTCCCCCTCAGCGACACGCTGCAGGGTACCACCACCACAGCCCGAATATCAGTCGGCCGCGAGCATCCTCGCGAGGATCTCCCGCGCCCGCTCGAGTTCTTCCGTGGGGTTTTCCACCTGCGAGATCAGATAACGGTATTTTTCGCGGAGGCGGGCGCGATCCTTGGCGCGGATCAGTTCGAGGAGGTTCTCCAGGGGTTCCCTGCCGGCCCCTTCGGGTCCGACCCGGGCGATCTCGCGCTCGAGGATGACCCGCACCAACGACATCACCTCGCTCTCCTCCTGCCGTCGGGTCGGGGACGCCTCGCCGTCACGGTCCGCCGCCGCGACCGGGCGCTCGCCGGCGGCGTCCAGTGCAGCCGCCTCGCCGCCGGGCGCGATTCTCGCCGCCGCGTCGTCGCTCGCAAACATCCCGGTGGGCAGGTCGCGGAGCTCGCGGCTGAAGCGGCCGAGCATCAGGTAGAGCTCTTTCTCCGAGGCGAAGTTGCCCACCAGGCGGGCGTTGCGGTCGAGGTCCAGGCTTTCGGACTCCTGCAACATGATGTTGGCCTGTGCGCCTCGTTCGAGGGTGATGGTGCGGGCGCGAACCCGCCACGCCGTCAGCTGGCCGGCCACGAAACAGGAATCGGCGGCCTGCACCGAAACCGCCTCCACCTTGACCTCCGGGTCGATCCTGACCGAACCGTTGCCGGATTCGATCACGGAGTACACCCCCGAGTTCTGGATCACCAGATTCCCCGGGGTCCGGATGGACAGCTGGCCGTGTTCGTTGACCGAGATGTCGGTGCCTTTCGGGATGATCATGGTCGGGAAGTTCTTGATTTCTTCCATGCGTCATTTTCCCCTCATCGGTGACGGCAACGGATCGAAGGCCGGAATCGGTGCGTTGCGGCCCTGGATCAGAAGGTCCTCGTGTCCGGTCCACTGATAGTTGAGGATGTAGATCCGTGGATCAACCGGCTCCGGTTCGTCGTCGATCTCGTTTCTCACCCGGACCTCGTAGTGCAGGTGCGGCGACGTGCTCCAGCCGGTGTTGCCGACGGTGCCGATCTGTTCGCCGCGGCGCACGGTGGTCCCGCGGCGCACGGAGATCTCGTGCAGGTGGGCGTAGATCGTGAGGTAGCGGGCACCGTGTGCCACCACGACCACGTTGCCGTAGCGCCACCAGCGGACGTTTCGCCGCAGGGGGTAACGGTCGGCGAAGACCACGCGGCCGCCGCCCGAGGCCATCACCGGAGTGCCTTCGATGGCTGCGAGGTCGAGCCCGGAGTGGAAGTCGACGGTGTTGGTAAAGGGGGACGTACGGTTCCCGAAGGGTGAGGTCAGGACGAAGGTTCCCACCGGCACGGGAGAGATCGACGGCACGGTTTCGGCGAGGTCTTCGTTGGATCGGGAGAAGCTCGCCAGCTCGTCGGCCAGCGTAAGCAGGGCGCGGGTGTCGGAGTCGAGCTTGAGCGCGCGTTCATTGGCGAGCCGCGCCGCTGCGAGCCGCAGTTCCCGCTCGGGCTGTTCCGGGAAACCGCCCAGTCCCTGGGCATCCTGGGGCGATCCGAGGATCAGGCTCATCTGGCGCTGCAGCGCCCGCGCGGCGGCGACCTCCCGATCCAGCCGGTCGAGGACCCGCGAGCGTTCGGCGAGGACCTCGAGGTGCATGTCGTGCTGTTGCGTGAGGGCGTGCAGACGCCCGGTCAGAAGCAGCGAGCGGATGCCGAAGGGCGCCAGAACGGCCCCGGCGGCGAGCAACACCACGATGACAGAGGCACCCGAAACCAGGAGGCGGAACCCTTTCCGGCTGAGAAAGTAGTACCGGACCTGTTTGCGGATATCCGCCGGATGGTATTGGATCTCGTACATGCCCTGGTTCCAGTGGTCTCCCCGCCCGAAACCGGCCGACGGCGGTGCCGTATTCCGGTTTTTTAGTGGGAATCTCCGTTCAGCGTAGCACGCCTGATTTTGAGAACGTCTATTCTCAGGTGGCCCGTAGAGCCATAACCGGATCCTGCTGCGATGTCTTCCAGGCCGGCCACAGTGAGGCGAAAAAAACCAGTGCCATGCAGATCACTGCAATGGCGGCCACCAGGAGCGGCGTCGGCACCAGTGGAATGGAATCCACCATGTAGACCCGCGCCAGCCCGGGGGGGAACCGGATGGCCCGGGTGGCGGTCATGATCCAGCTGGCGACGCACCCGATGACGATGCCGGCTGCGACCCCGCACCCGCCGAGCAGCCCTCCTGCCAGCACCAGAATCCTGCGGATGCTGGCCGGTGTCGCGCCGAGGGCCTGCAGCATGCCGGTCGAGCGTCTCTTGTCGATGGCGAGCACCACCAGCGCCGAGCTGACCTGGAACGACGCCACTGCAACGACCAGCGACAGCACGACGAAGAGCGACAGGGTCTGCCAGCGCAGGGCTGCGAACAACGACCGGTTCATCTCCCGCCAGTCGGTGAAGAAGAGTTGGGAGTCGAGCGCGTCGAGCGCCGTGCGTGCGTCGTCCACCGCCATCGGATCGTCGAGCTCGATTTCGATCCCGGCGACGCCGGTTTCAGGCATCACGCGCAGGACCTCGGCGAGGGGGACGGTGATCCACTGTTCGTCGAACTCGGCGAAGGACAGGCTGAAGGTGCCGACGACCTCCATGGTGAGCGCCGGGAGGATCCACGACCCGCTCTCGGGCGGGAGGCGGACGACGGCGCGGTCTCCGGCTTTGATGCCCACCCGCTCCGAGAGCCGTCCCCCCAGGACAGCCGCCAAACCGGTGTCCGCGGGCCACGCCGCGAGACCCGTGTACGGCGGCGGGTCCGCGACCGCTTTGAGCGTCACCGGCAACGGACTGGTCGGCTCCGAAGGGTCGTCGAGCAGTCCGGAGAGGTAGGTCACGGGAGTGGCCCGCCGCACGCCGTCCACACCGGCCACGCGGAGCGCCAACCGGTCGGCCTCTTCCTGCGTCATCCTGCCGAGGGCGAATCCCACCATGTGGGCGTTGCCGCGCTGCAGGGCGGCCGCGATGGCCTGCGAATAACCCTCCATGAGGGCGACGGTGACCACCAGGGCGGTCACAGCGAGGGCGATGCCCGCAAACGCCGCCAGCGCCGTTCCGCGGAGCAGCAGCCCGGTCCGGCGGCGCAGGAATCGCAACGCGAGCTCGAACTCCAGGTTCACCGGGGGAGTGTACTTGAATCTCGGTGCTCAGAGACCTGACCGTCTCAACGTTCGAACGTTGAACGTTTTAACGTTTCGTAGCGCGATAGGTCACAGAGCGCACGATTCCGGCGACATCGGCGCGGTCGATCTTCGCCGCTTCGAAGAGAGAGATGATCTCGGCCGGTGAGGCCTTTTCGGTTATCGCGAGGAAATCGACATCCTTGAGGATCTCCACGTCAGCGAGGCCGGCTTCGGCGAGCATCTCGAAATAGTCCTGCCGGAGCTCGGCGCCCGCGACGCAGCCGACGTAGGCGATGACGTTGTCTCGGACGATCGCCGGCAGCTCGCCGTCGAGCACGATGTCGGAGACCACCAGCCGGCCGCCGGGGCGGAGAATGCGGGCGATCTCGGCGAACACCGCACGCTTGTCGGGCACCAGATTGATGACGCAGTTGCTGGTGACGGCGTCGACCGTGGCGTCGTCGACCGGAAGGCGTTCCAGCCGGCCTTCGCGGAACTCCACCTGGTCGACCCCGGCCTTCTGGGCGTTCGCGCGCGCGGCCGCCAACATCTCGGGGGTCATGTCGACACCGATGACGCGGCCCTGAGGACCGACCGCCCGGGCGGCGATGAGCGCGTCGATGCCGGCCCCGGACCCGAGGTCGACGACGGTCTCACCTGCGGCGAGGTCGAGGTGCTGCAGGGGCGCCCCGCAGCCGAGGCCGAGGTTCGCGCCCTCGGGCAGGAGATCGAGATCGATCGAGGCGTAGCCGAGGCTCTGTGCCACCGTCTGGGTCGAGCCGCAACACGAGGTCGGGGCGGGGCCGCAGCACGAGGTGCCGGCGACGGCGAACGTCGCATACCTTTCGCGGACTTTGTTGACCACCGACTCGGCGTCCTTGGGGTCGATCTTCATCGTGGTTTCGGTCTCACTCATGGCATCCTCCTGTGGTGCACCCAGGCATGTCGGACATGAGGTGGTCGTAGGCGCCGGGGCAGCAGCGCTCGGTGGCTCTGCGGACCGCCGACAACAGGTGATTGAATCCATCCAGGCACGAGGTTACCGAGCCCGATGGCAGGCACTCGAGGACCGACCGGGCGAACTCGATCTCCTGGCGCTCGACCTCGGCGGCGGCCTGACGGCCGGTATCTGTCAACGCCACCCGCTGGGCGCGGCCGTCCTCGGGGTCGTCGACCCGGCACAGGAACCCACGTTCCTCGAGGCGCGCGATGTTCCGGGTCAACGTGCTGGCGGCAATGCCCAACCGGCGCGAGAGCTCGCCGAGCCGCAGCGCCTCTCCGGCCAGCGCCTGTAGGGTGGCAGCCTGGGCGACCGTCATCCCGCAACAGCTCACGTCCGATCGTTCGGCGAGCGAAAATCGTCGCACCAGCGCCCGGATGCCCTGCTGGAGTTGGCGGGCCTGGTGGTCGGCCCGGCTGTCGATGGCAATCGGTTCGTTCATCAATATACTTGTATGTTACAAGTTTCAAATTGTCAACCCTGTCCTCCACATTTCCGGTGACGTACCAGCTGGCCGCCTGCTGTGGTGCTACTCCTCTGCCTTTTCCTGTCATTCCGACCGAGCGAATGGAGAGAGCGAGCGGAGGGATCTCTGGCCACGCGAGGCCCGCTGCTCCCGTCCTGGAGCGACCGGGTACGAGAGCAACCTGGCATGGCGCAGTAGCGGGCGAAGGCAGAAACGGGGCGAATAGATCCCTCCGCTCCGGCCCTCTGGGCCTTCGGTCGGGATGACAGGAGGAAAGCGGCCTCGCGAGGGGAACCCGTCGTCGACCCCGCGGCTCCCTTTCCCCTTTCCCCCTTTCAATCTCCTTGGAAACGCCTTCCTGCCAGGCATTCGTGTAGAATCCCAGCCTTATGGCGGAATGGACCCCCACCTCGTGGCAGAGCCGGCCGGCGTCGCAACAGCCGACCTACCCGGACCGGGATCGACTGGCCGAGACGGTCGTTCAGCTGTCGTCGCTGCCCCCGCTGGTGACCTCGTGGGAGGTGGAGAGATTGCGGGTGCAGCTGGCCGAAGCGGCGGAAGGAAAGCGCTTTCTGCTCCAGGGCGGGGCCTGCGCCGAGCGATTCGACCAGTGCTCCGCCAAGATCATCACCAACAAGCTCAAGATCCTCCTCCAGATGAGCCTGGTGCTGACGTACGGGCTCAAGCGGAAGATCATCCGGGTCGGCCGATTTGCAGGTCAGTACGCCAAACCCCGCAGCGCCGACATGGAAGAACGTGACGGCGTCTCGCTGCCCAGCTACCGCGGAGAGCTGGTCAACGGCTCGGACTTCACGCCGGAGGCCCGGGTTCCGGACCCGGTGCGGATGCTGCGCGGCCACGAGCACTCGGCCCTGACCCTCAACTTCATCCGGTCGCTGGTCGACGGCGGGTTCGCCGATCTCCACCACCCCGAGTACTGGGACCTCGATTTCGTCCACCACTCGCCCCGCGCCCAGGAGTACCAGCGGGTGGTGGAGGGCATCTCCGACTCGCTGCAGTTCATGGAGACCCTGGCCGGCATCCAGGCTTCGGAGATCAGCCGGGTCGATTTCTTCACCAGCCACGAGGCCCTGCTGCTGCCCTACGAAGAGGCCGAGACCCGGCAGGTGCCGCGGCGCGACGGGTGGTACAACCTCGGCACCCACTTCCCGTGGATCGGGATGCGCACCGCCGCCGCCGACGGCGCCCACGTCGAGTACTTCCGCGGCATTCGCAACCCCATCGGCATCAAGGTGGGCCCCAGGATGACCGGGGAGTGGCTGCTCGAGCTGCTCGACATCCTCGATCCCGAGATGGAACCGGGGCGGATCACGGTGATCCACCGGATGGGGCACGAGAAGGTCGCCCAGGCGCTTCCGGTCTTGATTGACGCCGTCCGCGGCGCCGGTCGGACCGTCCTCTGGTGCTGCGACCCGATGCACGGCAACACCGAGACCGTCGGCGGCGGCCGCAAGACCCGGCGCTTCGAGAACATCCTCTCCGAGCTCGAGCAGAGCTTCGACATCCACGCCGAGCTCGGCTCGTATCAGGGCGGTGTCCACTTCGAGCTTTCGGGGGACAACGTCACCGAATGCATCGGCGGCGCCCGCGGTCTGACCGAGGTCGACCTCGACCGGGCCTACGAATCCAAGGTCGACCCGCGCCTCAACTACGAGCAGGCGCTGGAAATGGCGCTCCTCATCGGGCGCAAGATCGCGGTCATGAACGGGCATTCCTGACCACCGCCCACCCACCCAATTCTGAATTCGGAATTCGGAATTTCGGAATTCGGAATTCCCGCCCGCCGCCCCCACCGACTGGATACGTCCGAGTGCTCAGGGTGGGTGGGACCGCGTGCGGCGGAGCGTGCCAGGCTTCAGCCTGGCGCCTCCCGGGAACCCGCCCGAGGCAGCGATTCGTGGCCGACGGCCGAGAAGGTAGGGTGGATGGTGGTCGGCCATCGGCCACTCGCTGGCCAGGGTGGGTCGCGGCGGCCGTAGGCCGCCAGCAAACGCGCGCTGATACGTGCCGCGTGCGGCGGAGGTGCCATTTGTCACATTGTCTGAGAATGAGTCCTTCGGGAACCCGAGGGCTTTTGGGCAGACAATGTGACGGGTGGCTCCTCTCGGGAATGGCGCTAAGAAAGCCGGGGTACCGCGGAAGCAGCATCGTGACCAGGTCCTCCGCGATACGCTAGACTCCCCTCTGTTTGCAGGATGGAGGTCCGCATGTTCAGTTTGCGACAGGTCTCCGTTGCCGCCGCATTCCTTGCGACTGCATTACCGGTTGCCGCCGAGGAGGAGGTCGACCTCGACGCCGTGACGAAGATCCGCTCCGAGGGCTTCCATCATTCCGAGGTCATGGACCTCGCGTGGCACCTGACGGAAGGGGTCGGACCGCGGCTGACCGGGTCGCCGCAGTCGGTCGCGGCCCACCAGTGGGCGCAATCGACCTTCGAGGAGTGGGGTCTGAAAGCCTGGCTCGAGGAGTATGACTTCGGCCGCAGCTGGGCGATGGATCGTGTCCAGGTGCGCATGGTCGTGCCCTACGTCCAGCCGCTCGAGGCGCTGCCGGAAGCGTGGTCGCCGGGTACCGAGGGACCGGTCCGGGGCCGGGTCGTGCGCGCCACGCTCGAGTCCGAGGGGGACCTCGAGGAGTGGACCGGCAAACTCGATGGCGCGATCGTGTTGCTCGAAGGCGAAAAAAAGCCGGAGCAGATCGATGCCAATCTCTTCGAGCGCTGGGACGGCGAGCGCCTGCAGGACCTCGAGATGTACGACATCCCCTCCGAGCGGCGTGACGGCTGGCGTGAGCGGATGCTCGAGCGCTTCGAGTTCTGGCCGCGGCTGGCCGCCTTCTACGAGGCGGAAGGGGTGGTGGCGACCATCGAGCCGAGCTCTCGCGACAACGGCGTGGTCCGGCTCTCCGGCAGCTCGTCAAAACGCGATCCGGCCGTCCCGCTCGGCGTGCCCTCCCTGGTGATGGCCACCGAGCAGTACAACCGCCTCGTCCGCCTGCTCGACAACGATGTCGAAACCGAACTCGAGATCGATGTCGAGGTGCAATTCTTCGAGGGTGGCAAGGGCATCAACACCCTGGGCGAGATCCGGGGCACCGACCTCGCGGGCGAGGTCGTGATGGTCGGCGGGCACCTCGACTCGTGGCACGCCGGGACCGGCGCCACCGACAACGGCGGCAGCTGCGCCGTCGTCATGGAGGCGATGCGGATCCTGCACGCGGCCGGGTTGAAGCCCCGGCGGAGCATCGTGGCCGCCTTGTGGAGCGGCGAGGAACAGGGCTTCCTGGGTTCGCGGGACTACATCTCCCGACACTTCGCCACCCGTCCCGAACCCACCGATCCCGAGCAGCTCGCCCTGCCGACCTGGGCGCGGGAGACGACCTGGCCGATCCAACCGCTGCCCGGTTTCTCCCAGCTTTCGGCCTATTTCAACACCGACTACGGCGCGGGCAGGATCCGCGGTCTCTACACCCAGGAGAATGCCGCAGTGGTGCCGATCTTCGAGGCGTGGCTCGCGCCGTTCGCCGATCTCGGCGCGGACCACGTGACCATGGAGACCGCCGGCGGCACCGACCACCTGAGCTTCGACCGCGTCGGTCTCCCCGGCTTCCAGTTCATCCAGGACGACATGGACTACAGCCGCACCCACCACTCGAACGTGGACACCTACGACCACCTCAGTCGCGAGGACATGATGCAGTCGGCGGTGATCGTCGCCACGGTGATCTGGCAGGCCGCCAACCGCGACCAGCGGCTGCCCCGCAAACCCATGCCCACGGAGCCGGATTCGAAAGAGTAGCGGCTTTCCGGGTTCCCTGCGGAATGCTCGTGCCGGTGAACCAACACCACCAGCCGTGGCAGATGCGTGATCGATTGCGCAAGCGGCTGTGGCGAGAACCGGGCCCCCGGACTATCTTGTGAGTCAGGGGCGGTCGTGTGGGCAACGTCTGACGGACCCAGGATCGAGGATTTCGGAATCACCGAGGCGGACCTTGTCCGGGTGCCGCGGCTGTTTGTCGCGAGCCATCGGCCGTGGATCTTCCTGCTGATCTACATCATCGTCGCGGTGGCGCTCTTCCTCGGGATCCTGCAGACGGGCAGCTCGTGGACAGCGGCGGCCTTTTTCACGATCATCCTGCTCGCGGCGGGCTCGGTACTGCTCCTCCCGATCCTCCTCGCGGCCCTGTGCGTCGGCGAAAGGGCTGAAGAACGATGGCTCTGCAAACGGGTGCCGGTGCTGCGGGCCTGCCTCGCCTATCGACAGGCGGTGGCCGAGCACAGGCGGCGGTCAGCGCGACCATCGAGACTGCATCCCTCCACCGCGCAGGACTGGTCCGTTCTCTCACCCGCTCTGCTCCGCACCGAGGTGGCACGGCTCCTCGAGAACACCGCACACGGCTCGGTCACCGCCTTCGACCGCGACGCCACCGGCATCGATTTCGAAGTGTGCGGGACAGCCGGCCCGGTTCTCGTCCGGTGCGAGCCGGGCTCACGGCCGATTGCGGCCGCAGTGGGACGCGAGTTGGTGGCCGCCGTGGCCGACCATCGAGCGGCGGGGGCGGCGATCGTCACCACGGCCGGCGCCTCCCCCGCGCTTGCCGACTACATCGCCGGCCGGCCGATCAGCGTCGTCACCCCGCAGCAGCTCCACGAAATAGTCAAGAACTGAGAACATCCTCCGTCACCCAGGCGAATCTTCGGATGGATGTGCGAAAAATCCGAAATTCGAAATCCGAAATTCGAAATCCGACTTCTCAGTTCGCCATCAGCTTGACGCCACCCGACGAGGTGTCGACGACGACCTTGACGGCACCCGGTCCGCCGTTGAGTTCGAGATGCCTTTTGCTCATGGTGCCCGGAAAGTCCGAGCGGATACCGCCCGAGCTGACGTCGACCGAGCCCTCGAGCCGGGTGCCGGCGGGAAACGTCAGGTTGACGCTCCCCGAGCTCGCCCCGGCCCGCACCGACGCCCCGGCGGGGATGGCGCCCCATTGCGCGGTGATGCCCCCCGACGAGGTGTCGAAGGAGCCGTCTCCGAGCAACCCCGCCAGATGGATGCTGCCGGACGAGGTGTCGACGCGCGCCTCGTGGGCCCCGCCAGAGAGGCGAACGTTGCCGGAGGAGGCGTCGACCGAGAATGTGGTCAAAGGGCGCATGACCGCGACCTGCACCGAACCCGACGAGATGTCCGCGTTGACCTCGCGCATGGCGCCGTCAATCGTCAGACTGCCCGACGACGCGTCCAAGTCGACAACCGCGTCGCCGAAGTCGCCCGAGATCCGCGTTCCGCCCGATGATGAATCGACTGAAATGTTCATGCCCGGCGGCATTGAGATGGTGACCATGCCTTTGGCGGAGATGGACTTCCAGCTCCAGCCCTTCTTGACGCTGGATCGGATGATCAGCTTGTCCCCCTCGGTCAGAAACTTCGGCTGGAGCTCGTTGGCCACGGTCTTCGCCGAGCCTCCGTCGCCCTCGACCGTGATATCGACCGTGACGTCAACCGAGTCTCCCGGTACCGCCGTGATGTCGACGTTGTGGAAGGAGACATCGACGACGACGGTGGCGCCGGGGCGGGCGTCGAAGCGGTGTTTCTGGTGTATCTCGATATCGGCGGCGGCGCCGGCGGCGAATCCGAGACAGAGCAGTGTTGCGGCGAAAGCCGTGCGAGCGCGCATGACGCGATCCTCCTTGTTCTCATACCAATAGACTACGAAAGGAACATGGATTGGTTGTCGTCAGTCCAGCTTGAATGAAAAATTCCGGCCCTCCGGGTTCGTGACCTTGACCTTGATCGCGGAGGTCACCGTGCGGTCGATCGTGGTGGTGTTCCCGAGCAGGCACTCGGCCAAGGCCCACGGCATGGTCGCTTCGATCCTGCCCGAGCCGGCGCCCGAGATGTCGAGATCGAGTGTCCCGCCGCGGCGGTGCGCGGCGAGGGTGGTTTCACCATCCCGAACGGTCGCGTGCGACCTCGGGCCGTTGCGATCGAGCGTGAGGAGCAGCTCTTTCAGACTCCCGTCGATGTCGGATCGACAATTCAGATCCGATCCGATCAGGCTCTCCATCACGCCGCGGGCAACCGCCTCGGAGACCGCCACCGAGATGTCGTTGTCGTTGATCTCGATGTCGAGGTCGGATTTCGGTTCGGAGCTCGCGCAGCCCGCGAGCGTCGCCACCGTCGCCATCACCGCGACCAGCATCAACCGGGTTCGTATCCGCATCGGGAACTCCCTTCCCACTGCCCAGAACAACGTGACGGGAAGGGAAAAGGTTCGCCGCCGAAATCCGAAATCCGAAATCGGGAATCCTACTCGAGCCTGTGGATCCGCAACAGGTTCGACGAGTCCGAAAAGCCGAGGGGGAGACCCGCGGTCACGACCACGGAGTCGCCGCGCTTCGCCAGGCCGCGCCGGGTGAGTTCGCGGAGGAGGGCCTGACCGAGGACGAAGATGTCGTCGGTCGCGGGCGTGACGGCCGGGATGACGCCCCACGAAAGGTCGAGCTGCCGGGCTACCTCCGGGGAGGTGGTGACGCCGAGGATGGGTGCCCCCGGTCGCAGCCGGGCGATGAGTCGCGCGGTGGCGCCGGAGGCCGTCGTGGTGACGATGGCGGCGGCGCCGATCGAGGCCGCGAGCTCACATGCGGCGCGGCTCACGGCACCGGTGACCTCGGGGACCTGCGGGGAAGCCGAATCGTTCTTCATCTTCTCGGAGTCGAGGTGGGGCTCGGCCTCGAGGGCGACCCGGTCGAGAACGCCCACGGCCTCATTCGGGTAACGGCCGATGGCGGTCTCCTCTGAAAGCATGACCGCATCGGTCCCGTCGAGCACGGCGTTGGCCACGTCCGAAGCCTCGGCGCGCAGCGGCCGGGGGCTGTCCACCATCGAACGCAGCATCTGGGTGGCGGTGATGACCGGGCGTCCGGCGCGGCGGGCCGCGGCGATGATGGTCTTCTGGATCATCGGGACCTTCTCGGGAGGCATCTCCACGCCGAGGTCCCCGCGCGCGACCATCACCCCGTCGACCGCCTCGAGAATGGGGTCGAGGCGGTCGACGGCCTGGGGCTTCTCGATCTTGGCGATCAGCATCGGCGGGTGTTCGAGCTCGTTGAGGATCCTGCGCACCGGCGCCAGATCATCCTCGTGGCGCACGAACGACAGGGCGATGAAGTCCACACCCTCCTCGATCCCGACCTCGAGGTCGGCGCGGTCCTTGTCGGTGAAGGACGCTACCCGCAGGTTGGCGTGGGGGAGGTTGACACCCTTGCGCGAGGTCACCGTGCCGCCGTTGACGACCTGGCAGACGAGGCGGTCGCCCGCGACCCGCCGCACCTCGAGCTCGATCAGACCGTCCGCGAGCAGGATCTGCTCGCCCACGCCGACATCCTCGACGATGTGGGGATAGCTGACCGGGAGGACTCCCGCGGCCGTGTGGCCCTCAACCCCGAGATTCACGGTCGTTCCCGCCTCGAGCACGACGCCGCCCGCCGGGAGCTCGCCGAGACGGATCTTCGGTCCGCCGAGGTCCTGGAGGATGCCGACGTCGTGGCCCGCCGCCCGTCCGACCTCGCGGATGCGGCGGATGGTCCGGCGGTGGCTCTCGCGGTCGCCGTGGGAAAAGTTGAGACGAACGACATCCATCCCCGCCTCGAGCAGTGCCGCGATGCCCTCCGGCGAGTCGGTGGCGGGTCCCAGAGTGCAGACGATCTTGGTTTTGCGGCGTGGTTTCGGTTGCATCGGGCCATCGTAGCAGGAGGCAGAGGAGCAGGGGAGCAGGGGAGCAGGGGAGCAGGGGAGCAGGGGAGATTCTGCCCTTACCACGAATCGTCGTTCCTTTTCCGAAATCCGAAATCCGAAATCCGAAATCCGAAATCTGGCACTGTGCCTCCGGGTCGGGGGTGCGTCACTGCACCGAAGAACATATCTTGTAGGAAACGCCCAGATGGGAGGTGCCCATGCCGCGATTCGTCCTCATGACCCGCCTCGCCCCGGAGAGCCTCAAGGATGCCGATGTCCGCCGGGCCATGGGGAGGGCCTGGTTGAAAAAGGTGCAGGCGGCCTGCCCGGAGGTGGAATGGGTTGGCCACTACGCCATCCTCGGGCCCTACGACTTCATGGACATCTACGACGCACCCTCGGTGGAGGCCGCTCACAAGGTCTCGCTCATCACCCGCGCCGAGGGCGCGGTGTCAGCCGAAAGCTGGCAGGCGCTGCCGTACGACGACTTTCTCGGGCTGCTCGCCCAAGTAGAACCGTAACCTGCCTCGACGGGGGACAGCCGCAACCACGAAGGCACGAAGACACAAAGAAAAACACAAAGAATTTTCTTGGTGAGTTCCTTCGAGACTTTGTGTCTTTGTGGTTGCGATGTTCGGCTACAGGCTCCTACTCAAACGGGAGTTCCTGATCGTCGGGTTCTTTTTCCGGCGCCGGTTCATCGTCCACCCCGGAGTCGTCGCCGGTGCGGATCCGGCGCACTTTCGAAACCGGTTTGGGCGCCACCCGGCGGCCGCGGGCCGTGACGCCGGTGACCTCGAGCACCGAGAGGTCGAACTCGGCCTCGTGGACCCGCTGGCGTTTCATGGGCACGAAATCCACGTGGATGGTGTCGTTGCAGTCGCCGGGGATCAGGCAGTCGACCCGCCCTTCCTTGTCCTTGACCAGCTCGTACTCGCGGTCGCGGATGAAGGCCTTGATGTGGACCTTCTTGGCCCAGGCGATCTTCGCTTTGTCGCGGTAGACCACGGTGAAGGCCGAGCCCTTCTCCGGGTCGAAGACCTCGGCGTGGATCACCGGCGCCGGGATCAGGACCTTGTCCTCGGGGGCAATGATCCGGAAGGACCCGTCGCGACTGATCAGCAGGATCTTGTCGTACTCGCTGACCGTGAACTGGTACTTCGTGCCCTTGACCTCGGACCCGAAAAAGCCGGTGTCGGGGTCGTAGGCAACCTTGATGTTCTGCCGCGCCACCGCGCGCACGTCGACGGCCTCGAACGTCCCGATCTCCGACCGTCGGGGATACTGGTGCCCGTAAGTGGCGATGACGTGCTCGAGATAGTCGATGGTGGTTTCGGTGAGCTTTCGCAGCTTGCCCTTGATCTTCTTGATGCCCTGGATCGCGAGTTCGATCTCGGACCGGTTCTTGTCGATGTCGTACTGCGAAATGCGCCGGATCGGGATCTTGAGCAGGCGCTCGATATCGTCGTCGGTGACCTCGCGCTCGAGCTCCTTGAGAAAAGGCTTGAGACCTGTCCGCACCTCTTTGACCACCTGCTCGGCGGTGGTCGCCTCCTCGATCCGTTTGTAGATCCGGTTTTCGATGAAGATCCGCTCGAGGTCGAGCCAGTGTTTGCGGTCGGCGAGCTCACCGAGTTCGTACTGGAGCTCGGCCTTGATGATCTCGCGCAGCTGGTCGGTGAGGAAACACAGGACCTCCGACACCCCCATTTCGACCGGCCGCCGGTCCTTGATCATCACCATGTTGGACGACAGCGAGATCTCGCAGTCGGTGTGGGCATACAGCTGGGGGAGGACCTCGTCGGAGTAGATGCCGCGCGGCAGCTCGATCTCGATCTCCACCGTGTCGGTGGTGTAGTCGTTGATGGCGCCGATCTTGACCTTGCCCTTCTGCGCCGCCGACTCGATCGAGGCGATCAGGCTCTCGGTGGTGGTGCCGAAGGCGATCTCGCGGATGACGATGGTCTTTTCGTCCTTCTTGTCCAGTCGCGCCCGCACCTTGACCTTGCCGAGGCCGTCCTCGTACTCGCTGACATCGACGATGCCGCCGGTCGGAAAGTCGGGGAAGATCTCGAACGCCTCGTTTCTGAGAATCTTGATCTGCGCCTCGAGCAGCTCCGGCAGGTTGTAGGGCAGGATGCGCGTCGACATGCCCACCGCGATGCCCTCGGCGCCGAGCATCAGCAGCACCGGCAACTTGGCGGGCAGGACCACCGGCTCTTCGTTGCGGCCGTCGTAGCTCGGACGGTACTCGGTCAGCGCCTTGCGGAACAGGGTCTCCTTGGCGAGGTCGGTCAGGCGGCACTCGATGTAGCGGGCCGCCGCGGGGGCATGACCGGTGACGGGATTGCCGAAGTTCCCCTGCTTCTCGATGAAGTAGTCCTTGTTGGCCAGCACCACCAGCGCGTCGCCGATCGAGGCGTCGCCGTGGGGGTGGAGCTTCATGGTGTCGCCGATGACGTTGGCCACCTTGTGGAACTTGCCGTCGTCCATCTTCGAAAGCGTGGCGAGGATGCGCCGCTGTACGGGCTTCAAACCGTCGCGGAGATCCGGGATCGCACGATCGACGATCACGTAACTCGCGTACTCGATGAAGTTCTGCCCCATCAGGGGCTCGATTCGCGTCATCTCTTCTCCGGTAAAGGCATCGCGGTATCTGTTGTCGGAGGCTCCGACTGCCAAGCTGCCGTTTCCATGCATCTTAGTTTTGAGTTCTTAGTTATTAGTTTTGAACTTCGGGCCAGCCTTTTTCTTTGGCTTATCTCGGGATCGACCAACTCAAAACTCATAACTCAAAACTCAACACTTGAAAATCTCAAAAACAAAAACCGTTTCTGCTCATGCAATATCAGCAATGAGATTTTCGATGATGTACTCCTTGCGGGCGGGGGTGTTCTTGCCCATGAAGAACTCGAGCGCCCGCTTGACGTCGCCCATGGAGCCGGGGGTGACGCGGTTCATGTGCTCGTCGTCGACGATGAACTGTTTGAACTCCCTCGGCGAGATCTCGCCGAGGCCCTTGAAGCGGGTGACCTCGTTGTTTTTCAGCCGCGCGACGGCCGCGTCGCGTTCGGCCTCGGAGTAACAGTAGACCGTTTCCTTCTTGTTTCTCACCCGGAAGATCGGGGTTTCGAGGATGTAGATGTGGCCGGTGACCACGAGCTCCTCGAAAAAGCGCAGGAAGTAGGTCAGGAGCAGGTTGCGGATGTGCATGCCGTCGACATCGGCGTCGGTGGCGATCACCACCTTGTTGTATCGCAGCCCTTCGAGATCCTCCTCGATGCCGAGGGCGCGCATGATGTTGTAGAGTTCTTCGTTCTTGTAGACCGCCTCGCGGCCGAGACCGTGGGTGTTGAGCGGCTTGCCCTTGAGGGAGTAGATGGCCTGGGTCTGGACATCGCGGGCCTGGATCATGGCGCCGCCGGCGGAGTCGCCCTCGGTGAGAAAGATGGTGGTCTCGTCGCGGTGCTTGCCCTTGGGGTCGGACAGGTGCACCTTGCAGTCGATCAGCTTCGGGATGCGGATGGCGACCTTCTTGGCGCGCTCTCGGGCTTCCTTTTTGATGGCCGAGAGCTCCTTGCGGACCCGCTGGTTGTTCTTGACCTTGTCGAGGAGCCGGCCGGCTTCTTCAGGGTTCTTGTGCAACCACAGGATCACCTGCTCCTTGACCCCGTTGACGATCCACGACCGGACCTCGGTCGAGCCGAGCTTGTTCTTGGTCTGCGACTCGAAGACCGGGTCCTGGACCTTGACCGCAACCACTCCGACCAGTCCGTCGCGAACGTCCTCGCCGGCGAAGCCGTTCTTGGCGTACTCGTTGACCCCCTTGAGGATGCCCTCGCGGAAGGCGCTCTGATGGGTGCCGCCGTCGTTGGTGTACTGGCCGTTGACGAAGCTGTAGTAGGTCTCGCCGTAGGCGTGGGTGTGGGTGAAGGCGAACTCGAGCCGGTCGAGCTTGCAGTGCAGGGCGTCGTACACCGCCGGTTCGCCGCCGAGCTCGTAGGCGAGCAGGTCGGCGAGGCCGTTCTTCGAACTGTACTTCTCCCCGTTGTAATCCAGGGTCAGACCGCTGTTGAGGAAGGCGTAGTAGCGAAGACGGTGCTCGAGGTACTCATCCTGCCACCCGTAGTCGCCGAAGATCTCGGGGTCGGGCACGAAGCGGATGAAGGTGCCGTTGCGGGCCCCGCCTTCCTTGCCCCCCTTCTCCTCGATCATCTTGCCGCGGCAGAACAGGCCCCGCTTGAACTTGTTCTCGCGGTAGCTGATGACCTCGAACTCCGACGACAGGGCGTTGACCGCCTTGTTGCCGACGCCGTTGAGGCCCACGGAAAACTGGAAGACGTCGTCGTTGTACTTGCCGCCGGTGTTGATCTTCGACACGCAGTCGATGACCTTGCCGAGGGGGATCCCGCGGCCGTAGTCGCGGACCGTCATCTCGAGGCCGTTGCGCTTGATCTCGACCCGGCGGCCGTGACCCATGATGTACTCATCGATCGCGTTGTCGATGACTTCCTTGAGCATCACGTAGATGCCGTCGGCGGGATTGGATCCGTCGCCGATGCGGCCGATATACATGCCGGTCCGCAGCCGGATGTGCTCGAGCGCGTCCAGGGTCTGGATGGTTTTCTCGTCGTAGACAACCGGTTTTTTCTGTTCCGCCATGTTCGCTTCAGTTACACCCCTCTCGAGGGCCTAGAATACCACCGCCTGCACCGAATTTCGTGTTGCATCCAGGGTAGAAAAAGACCGCGCACCCGGTGCGCGGTTCCAATCATAACGCACCGTGGAGGGCTCATCCACGACGGAGCCCGGCTCCGCCTGCGGCGGACTAGAAGTTATAGCTCACGCCGAACATCGTCCTGAAGTCGTTCTGCTCGGGGAAGGTGCCATCCGAGTTTTGCCGCGGGTCCTGGATGCGGTCCCAGACGATGGCCACGTCGAAATCGAAATCACCGAAAAATTCGAACTCGAAACCGGTCTGGAGGTGGTGGGTGTAGGTGCCCGACTCTTCGTTGACCACAAAAAATGTGAAATCGAAGAAAAAGTCCATCCAGCCGGTCACTTCGTTGTCGTAACCGGTCGCGATCACCAACGCGGGCGTCGTGGCCGTGGAGTCCTCACCCTCCAAAACGTCATCGAATGTGGTCTGCTGGTAGGCGATGCTGGCGTTCACGTCCCACCCGATTTTCGAGGTGTCGATGATTTGGTAACCGGCGCCGACGCCGAGGGTCCACCTGCTGGCGACGTTCTGGAAGGGATCGCGGTAGTACTCCCCGCCGAAAGGGGAGATGTAGAACCGCTTCGAAATAAACCTGTTCCAACCTACGCTGGCGCGTTGATTGTCGGCGATGGTGGCGCCGTTACTTTCGCTGAAGCTGCCCAGATAGTCGAAATTGACCCGGTTCTTCGGAGTGCGGCGCATGAAATTGGCGTTGGCGTTGTACTCGGTCTGTTCGGTGTTGCCGGTCCGGATATTGAGCCCGGCGCCGAACTTGCCCGACCAGTAATTGCGCTCTTTGGGTGCACCAGCGGTGATGGACAGAACGACGGAACGGGTGGACTCGTAATCCTCCTCACCCATCACGCGGACGGTGTCGCCTTCGACGAGCAATTTGCCGACCGCGATGACGCCGTTTTCGAAGGCGACCTGAACGATCCGGGCAGACCGGATCTCCTGAATGTCCTCCAGATCGAGCTTCTGCAAATCGAACTCGTCCGAGTCAAACTCGAGAGTGTCGTGGTACATGGCGATGATTTCACCCTTGAGCCACTCGCCGGAGTTCATCTGGACCCAGTCGAAATCGTCAGGCATGGGTGGCGGCGGCTGCCAGCTCCCGTTGCTCTCGTCAGCCGCGATCGTGGGTGGAACGGCCAGAGCTGCGATGATGACAAATGTGACGATCGCGGTGGATTGAATCGAGCGCTTCAGATGCATGGCAGGGACTCTCCAGATTCACTTTCCTCGGTTATCGAAAGACCCGCGAGGATCATTCCCTGCGGCTCGATGTTCGAGCTCTGCATTCTGCATTCAGAACCTTGAATCACTCGTGTCCAAGACGGCGTCGTGGACTGCTCGAAATCACATTCAGGCTCCACCCCGACCGCGGCGGGTCTGAAGGTGGGCCAAGGCCCACCCTACTTCAGACCGAAGTTTCGAGCGGGTTCGTAGGGTGGGCCTTGGCCCACCCTCAGAGATGTTTCCAGCATCTCGGTTCACCCGTGTCTCAGTACGAGACCTGGACAGCCGTTTTTTGTCGTTGAGGACCTCGTTCTGAAAATGGCATTGACCGATCCTCAACTCCAGTGTTTTCAATGTAGCAAGGTCAGATGGGGATCAGTCTTGTACAGCACTGGCCTTGAATCCTGGATCCGGCCGTCCGGCGGGCCGGGCGGCACCTACCACCCCCGCACGGGGTGCCACTCGTCCACCACTTCGGTGCCGCGCATGACGTGGTAGCGGTCGAAGCAGGCCGCCGCCAGACAGGAGTGGTTGGGCACGATGCGGATGCGGGTGCCGGGGCGCAGGGCCTGGACTCCCGGACCCGCGAGCTGCCCGTGCTCCTGGCTGAGACCGGTGATCCGGAGGCCGGGAAGCGGGTGGAGATCGTCAGTGGCGGCGACGACCCCGAAACCGCACTCGGGGTCGACGTGGGTCGGCCCGCGGTCCGTGCTGAGGGCGAGGGCCCCGGCGTCCACCACCGCCCGCCGGTTTTCGGGATGGACACTCACGACCGTGGCGAGGACCGAAAACGCCGCCTCGTCGAGCTCGCAGCTGCCGATCGCGGCCTGGAATGCGTCGTAGAAGACGTAGTTGCCGGGTCGGATTTCGGTGACACCGGTGAGGTCGTCGATCGCGCGTGCGGTGGGGGTGGACCCCACGCTGATCTCGGGGATCGCGATCCCGAGGTCGCGCAACTGGGCGGCGAACGCGGTGATGACGTTGCGCTCCTCGCACGCCACCTGGTAGGCCTGCGCCCGGTTGAGGGCGCGGTAGGCGTGGCCGGCATGGGTGAGCAGGCCGCGAAAATCCACCGCCTCCGACTCGGCGAGACGGTGCGCGAGGTGTTCCGCGTCGTCGTCGTCGGGGTCGAGCCCCGATCGGTGGTGTCCGCAGTCGATTTCCAGGTAGACCGGAAGAACGATGCCCCGGGAGGCGGCGAGCTCCTCCACCGCGCGCAGCGTTTCCGGGTGGTCGATCAGGATGTTGAGAGCGTCGATTTCCCGGTTGAGATCGGCGGCCTCGGCCAGTTTCTGCGGGGCGACGGGCACGGCATAGGTGATATCGGTGAAGCCGCCGCCGGCAAACGCGTGGGCTTCCGCCAGGGTGGAAACCGTGACCCCGCCGAAGTGGAGGTCGGTCTGGATGCGGGCGATCTCGATGCACTTGTGGGTCTTGACGTGGGGCCGCAGACGGACGCCGAGTCGGCGCGCCCGGTCGGACATGCGGGCGGCGTTGCGTTCGAGCTGGTCGAGATCCACCAGAGCGGCGGGCGTCGGAAGATCGGGCAGCTGCACGGGGGGAGAGTAGCAGAACGGCTCAACGTTACAACGTTCAACGTTTGAACGTTTGAACGTTTCGATTCTGAACGCTCAGGCTGACGGAGTGACCGAGCCCGAGTCATCCTGGTACCGTCGCCTGAGTTCGCGCCGCATGAGCTTGTTGGAGGCGGTGCGAGGGAGCCTGTCGACCACCACGAGGTCGTGGATCTTGAAGAGGGGATTGAGCTGGGTGGCCAGCATCGCGCCGAGCTCGCGGCGCAGCTCCTCACCATCGGCGTCGCCCGACAACACCGCGAAGACCACCAGGGACTCGGCGCCCTCACCTCCGGGTTGGACGGCCACAGCTGCGGCCTCGAAGACCGCCGGGTGGCGCTCGACCACCCGTTCGAGCTCGAGCGACGAGACCTTGATGCCGCCGAGGTTCATGGTGTCGTCGGCCCGCCCTTGCGCCCGGTTATAGCCGCCCGGCAGCCGCGCCACCTGGTCGCCGTGGCGACGCAGGGTCTCGCCGCCGGGACCCGCCGGACAGTCCCGGTAGTACACGGCGTCGTGGTCGCGGTTGAGGAGGGTCTGGGAAAGCCCGATGGAGGGGGGCACCAGAAAGACCTCGCCTTCGGCGTTTTCCGGCACCGGGCGCCCCGAATCGTCGAGCACCACCAGGTCGAGACCCAGCGCCGGGGTCGAGAAGGTGGCGGGGGAGGCGGGCTGGACGACGGTGCCTGTCAGGTATCCGCCGCCGATCTCGGTGCCGCCGCAGTACTCGATGACCGGCGCCCGGTAGCCGGTCCGGCTCATGAGCCACAGCGAATCGCGGCGGTTGGCGGGTTCGCCGGTGGAGGAGAACGTCCGCACCCCCGTCCAGTCGACACCATCGCAGGCTCCCGAGTCCCGCCACGCCCGCACCAGCGACGGCACCACTCCGAGCATGGTCACCCCGGCGTGGCGGACGAATCGGGCGAACCCCGGCCCCGCGGGGAGGCCTTCGTAGAGCGCGATACAGGCGCGGTTGAGCAGCGTGGCGTAGATCAGCCACGGCCCCATCATCCAGCCGATGTTGGTGGGCCAGGCGACCACGTCGCCGGGGTGGATGTCCTGGTGGTAGCGGCCGTCCATGCCGCACTTCAGCGGGGTCATGTGGGTCCACGGGATGGCCTTGGGGTCGCCGGTGGTGCCGGAGGAAAAGAGAATGTTCGTGGGGGCTGCGGGGTCGGTGGCGATCGCATCGAAGCTCGTGGAGTCGTCGATGAAGGCGTCCCACAACAGGTCACCGTCGCGAAGGTCGGGCGCGGTGCCGCCGGGTTCGGGGATGACGATCGTCCGTGGGGCGCCGGCCTCCCGGACCTTGGCGTAGAGCGGGATCGACCGGCCGCCACGGCTGAAGCTCGCGACCGTGACGACGGCCGAGGCGCGGGCGATCTCGAGTCGGCGCCGGACCTCGGGCGGGGCGAAGCTGTCGGCGACGGACACCACCGCGCACCCGGCTCGGATGATGCCGAGGTAGGCCGCCACGCACTCGAAGGTCATCGGCATGTAGAGGGCGACCGCATCGCCGGGCGCAAAGCCATGGGTGGCGAGGCCGTTGGCCACCCGGTCGACGAGAGCTTCGAGCTCACCGTAGGTGTGGGTCACCAACTCGTCGGTGCCCTCGCGCCCCACCACCACCGCGAGGGTGCAACCGGCGGGCTGGAAGCAGCTGTCGGTGATGTTGAGAAAGGCGCCCGGCAGCCATCGCGGGCGGGCGGGCCCGTTCGCGAGATCGAGGGTCTCGGTGGGTGGACGTTTGAATACGACGCCGAGATCGTCGACCACCCGTTGCCAGAACCCGGCGCGGTGGCTGATGGACCAGCGGTGGAGGTCGTCGTAGGTGTCGAAGCCGAGATCGTCCATCAGCCCCCGCAGGTTGGACTCGGCGATCCGTTGGGGATCCGGCTGCCACGCGGGCGGAGGCGCCAGCGATGGATCGCGATCGGCGAAGATCTCGTTGAAGCGGGCCCACTGTTCGGCGAAGGGACGCTCCGGCCGGCCACGGCAGTCCCTGACATACTGTTGCCATGCGTCGGCTTGTCGATCACTCATCATTTCACCATTGTCCAACGCGAGAGGGCCCCAGTGTCATCCCGGTCAATGGAGCGAAGCACTGACACCCTCCTGTCATCCCGACCGAGGGAGCGAAGCCACTTCAGTCCCCTGTCATCCCGACCGAGGGAGCGAAACCACTTCAATCCCCTGTCATCCCGACCGAGGGAGCAAAGCGACCGAGCGGAGGGATCTGGGGGGCGGCTATTGGCTCGTCACAATCTGCAGCCGCCCCCCAGATTCCTCGACTCGCTTCGCTCCCTCGGAATGACAGCCTTTCAGAAGGCTCTTCCAGGAGGCTCTTTTGGCTCACGTCCGTTCAACGCGGACCACCTCGGCTTCGTCGAGCACTGCGAGCAACCGATCGACGGCCGCGTTGGCCGCTTCGGGGCTCGCGGACTCGAAGGTGATCCATACCCGGTGGTCCTCGCCCTCGGATCGCGGATAGCTGCCGATCTTGACCTCCGGACTGGCGCTGTCCACCGCGGTCAGGCGGTCGGCGATGGCGCTTTCATCGGAGTTCAGATAGACGCTGGCAACGTGTTTGCGTGAACCCGCGAGCTCGCCGCGGAGGGCTTTGACCTTGGCGGCAAAGAGGCGGGGGATGCCGGGAAAGATATAGACGGTTTTGAAAACCACCATCGGGATCAAACCGTCGTTCGAGTAGACCAACCGGCTGCCGGCGGGGATGTCGGCCATCCGCAGCGCGGCTTCGGTGAGGCGCTCGCCCCACCATGCGTGGATCATCCTGACCAGATCGGGGTGGCGTTCGACGCCGACCCCGAAGGCCCTGGCGATGGCGGCGACGGTGCGGTCGTCGTGGGTGGGCCCCACCCCGCCGGATGTGATCACCGCGTCGTACCTCTCGGCGCAGGTCCGGACTTCGGCGATGATGTCTTCCTCGGCATCGCCGATGTAGGCGATCCTCTCGAGGTCCACTCCGATCTCGGCGAAGAGGTCGATCAACGGTGCCGAGTTGGCGTCCCGCACTTTTCCGGACAGAATTTCGTCGCCGATGATGATGGCTGCGGCGGTCGTCATCGATGGAGTATAACGCTGACGAATTCGGAATTCAGGAATTCGGAATTCGGAATTTCATCGCAACGTCCTGGCGACTGGGAGCCTCGACGTGCACAGGATTGACGGAAGTTCGTGCGATGGTGCCTGCCAGTGGGGTCGGAAAGTCAGTGTGCGGCGGAGGTGCCATTTTTCGCATTGTCTGAATCAGAGGCTTTCAGACCGGTTGAACCTTGGGGCAGACAATGCGAAGAGTGGCTCCTCCCGGGAATGTCATTCAGAACGCCGGGCCCCTCGCGAAACTCTGGCTCCTCCCGGGAATGCCGTTCAGAGAATCGGGTTACGCCCGATCGACCGGAAAGGCCAGCACGTCCGAGATCTCCCGGGTTCCCAACGCCAGCATCACCAGGCGGTCGAACCCCAGCGCCACCCCCGCACACTCCGGCAGACCGTGCTCCAGCGCGGCCAGCAGCCGTTCGTCGATCGGCACCACCGGGAGGCCCTCGCGCCGCCGTGCCTCGAGATCGGTCTCGAAGCGCCGCCTTTGGACGCGCGGGTCGGTAAGTTCGTGGTAGCCGTTGGCGAGCTCGAGACCTTCGACAAAGACCTCGAACCGCTCCGCGAGCGGCGGCTCTCCGGGTCGCACCCTGGCCAGAGCGGCCTGTGAGGCGGGGTAGTCGTGGATGAACGTGGGCTGGCAGTGGCCGAGCTTCGGCTCGATGACGTGGGTCAGGAGCAGGTCCAACAGATCGTCGCGTCCGAGCTCACCGGCCGAGGGCACGCCGAGAGCCTCGACCCGAGCGCGCAGACCGTCGTTAGGCTCGCCATGAGGGTCGACTCCCGCATACCGCGCATAGACCTCACCGTAGGTCAGTCGTTCGCCCGTCTCCGTGCCGAGGACACCGGTCAGCAGATCATCCACCTCGTCCATCAGCCGGTGGTGATCCCACCCCGGACGGTACCACTCGAGAATCGTGAACTCGGGGTTGTGGCGCCGCCCCGCCTCGCCGTCGCGCACCGCCTTGCACAGTTGAAAGATCGGCCCGCTGCCGGCGGCGAGCAGACGCTTCATGGCGAACTCGGGCGAGGTCTGGAGCCAGAGTGTCCGGCCGTCGTCCGCTGCGGGCCCGCGGTAGCGGCAGCTCAGGGCCTGCAGGTGGAGGTCGGTGACCGGCGCCGACGCGAGCAGGGGCGTCTCGACCTCGAGTACCTCCCGCTCGGCGAAGAACGCGCGGATCTTCGCCAGGATTCTGGCACGTCTTCGCAACGCCTCGATCGAGGCCGTGGGCCGCCAATTATCGCGGGCTGTCACGATCTTGCTCGCTGAAGACGACTATTGCGGTTTGATTTGACGGGGGCTGCGACTTCCGCGGCGACGTGACTTTCTGAACGACATTCCCGCGCGGATGCCAGGCACGCGGCCCGTCGGACGTGCCGGCTGCCAGGCACCGCCACCGCACGCGAGCCACGGCCGCCGCACGCGATTCCACTCGTTCCGATTATTTGAGAATTTCCGGTCGATGACGTGGCGCCCGAAAAATTCGAAATCCGAAATCCGAAATCCGAAATCACAGCAGGCACAATCCTATGCCCTCGAAACATACTCCCCGGTGCGCGTGTCGACCTTGATCTTCTCGCCGATCTGGACGAAGAGGGGAACCCGGACGACGGCGCCGGTGTCGGTGGTGGCCGGTTTGTTGCCGCCTCCCGAGGTGTCGCCCTTGACGCCGGGGTCGGTCTCGACGATTTCGAGGATGACGAAGTTGGGCGGCGTCACGACGATCGGGTTGCCCTCGAAGAGGGTGACCGAGCAGATGTCCTCTTCCTTGAGCCATTGCGCGGCGTCGCCGACCTCCTCCTTGTGGGTGCCGACCTGCTCGTAGGTCTCCTGGTCCATGAAGTACCACATGTCGCCGTCGGCGTAGAGGTACTGCATGTCCTTGTCCACCACGTCGGCGCCCTCGACCGAGTCGGAGGCCTTCAGGGTGATCTCGTTGACCCGGCCGGTCCTGTAGTTCTTGTATCTGACACGGGTGAAGGCCTGGCCCTTGCCCGGTTTGACGACGTCGGTGTCGACGACCACGCAGGGAGCGCCGTCCATCATGATCTTGAGCCCTACCCTGACCTGGTTCATGTTGTGGGAAGCCATGTCCGTTCACTCTCCTTGTGCCGAATCGCGTTGATCATACCGAAGCGGCGAGACCTCGATCCGCGGTGCGAGTCCTGTCGAATACCCGGACGAACGCAGCGCCCAGTGTGGAACCCCGGCCCCGGCGCGCCGATTCCCGCGCAGGGTATCACGAGGAGGCCTGGGGCGGATGCGGCGCTGCGACCTGGGCGTTCCATTGCTGCGCCAGGTTCTCGGCACCTCCACCGAGGTCAGTGCCGATGTGTGGGAGTGAAAGCGCAGGGCGGAGTTGACCCCGCCCTTACCGGTTCGGGCGGCACCGGTGCGGGCGGTGGCAAAACGGTGCACCACTTGAGGGGCGGCACCCCTGCGGCCCTGCACATGTCCCGCCCTGTCACGCCGAGCGCAGGATCGGGCGGGTCAGACACGTGGCGCCGCCTTCGGCCTTGAGCGAGAGCTCGCGGCCGCGGTAGGTGAGGACCTCGCAGCCGGCGGCCTCCATGCGTTTTCTGGTGACCGGGTTGCCCTCGATGGCCAGACACCGGCGCGGCGCGAGCGCGAGGACGTTGGGTCCCATGGTGGGGTACTCCTCTGCGGGGACCTCGACGAGGGCGATGCCGCGCTCGGCCAGCAGCTCCATGAAGGGCACCGGTACCAGCGGTGGGTAGACCACCGCCAGGTCGTGGTCGAGCATCGAGATGAACGACATCAGGTGGAGGCAGGAGGCCGGGCCGTCGCCGTGGGGGAGTTGCACTTCGACCGTTTCCACCCCGAGCGGCCGCAAGGCGGCGGTGAGCTGGCGGAATCCCTCGGCGTTGGTGCGGTAGCCGCGCCCCACCGCCAGCGTCTGGTGGTCGAGCCACACGAGGTCGCCGCCCTCGGCGGTGGCCTCGCCCTCGAGGGTGGCGAGGATCGGCACGCCCAGCGACTCCAGCGTCGCCGCGATGGCCGCCTCCTCGCCGCGGCGCTCGGCCTTGCCCATCCGCAGCACGACGGCGCCCTCGTCGGTGACGATCACCGGGTCGTGGGTGAAGATGGCATCCGCGTGGTCGGGGAGCGGGGCCTCGTGGTACAGCACCTCGCAACCTGCATCGCGAAGGGTGGCGGCGAGGGCGTCGTGCTCCGCCTGCGCCTCTTCGAGATCCGGCTGCGAGACGTAGTGCCAGCGCGCGGGATCGGCGTTGCCGAAGGCCTCATCCGGGACGGCGAACGAGAACCCGTTTCAGGGGCTCGACCATGCTCTGTGATCCGTAAGCTCTTCATTCGGGCGTCCCTTCGTCGTCGAGCCGCAGCGGTCCCGAGTGCACGGTGGTGAAGCGGCGCAGGTGGACCTTGCCCGCCGCGAGACCACGAGGCTTTGACACGTCGCCCGCCCGCGCCATGTGGACGGCGACCTTGCCGCCGCGCCGCGCCTTGGAGTAGCCGGCGGCGAGCCCGGCTGCGAACTTCTTGGTCTCCCGCGGGAGTGCGTCGAGATTGTCCGGGTTGCGGACCACCACGTGCGAGCCGGACTCGCCGGCGACGTGGAACCAGAAATCGCGCGGCGCGGCGAGCCTGAGCGACAGGATGTCGTTGTCGCGGGCGGTACGGCCGACCAGCACGATCATACCGTCCGGGACTCTCGGCGACCCGCGCCACCGAACGTCCCTGCCAGATGCCCGCGTCGGGATCGGTCTCGCCCGGAGGAGTCGGGCGTTTGTTCATGCCCGCATCATACCCGCGTTCAGCGGCGGTGCCTGGCATCCGGCCCGTCCGACGGGCCGCGTGCCTGGCTCCGCACGGGAAAGGCGCAAGGAAAGCCGGCCTGCGATGGCGGTTGCTGTCCCTCCCATTCCTGAAACACCGGCGCGATCCGCGCCGGGTCGTCGGTCATGACCCCGGTGGCGCCCTTGCTCAGCAGTGATCGTGCCTCCTCGGCGTCGTTGACGACCCAAAAGTCGGTTCGGATCCCGAGAGCACGGCACTTCTGCAGAAACCTCCGTCCGTCGAGGCGGATGGGCCCGGAGTGGGTGGGGATCTGGGCGGCATCCCCAGCGACGAGCTGCCGAGCGAGAGCGGTCGGCAGGAAGCGCAGCCAGACGATCTCGGGCCTCGTGAGAGCCGTTCTGCCGCGATAGCCGAGACTGCGGACCCTCCCCATGACCTTGCGGCTGAAGCTCGCCAGCGTCACCCGGTCCTCGGCCCCGTGACGCGCCAGCAGTTCGAGCAGTTCCGGTACCGCTCCGGGGTCGCGGGGTTTGTGGTCGATGCTCATCGGCACGTTCGGAAAGGCCTCGAGGACCTCCTCGAGGGTCGGCACCGCGTGGTGGGCGAGATTCCTGGGATCGGTGGTCGAAACATCCCACCTCTTCACGTCGTCGAGGCAGAGCGTGCAGATGCGGTCGGGTACCCCCGCCAGTCGCAGACCGTGGGGGTCGTGGGCAACCACGAAGTGGCCGTCGCTGGTACGGTGAATGTCGAGTTCGAGCGCTGTGGCGCCGTCGGCGAGAGCCCGCTCGAATGCTCCGAGGGTGTTCTCCGGCAGCAGGGCCGAAGCCCCGCGGTGGGCGTAGAGACGGAGATCGTGGTCGAGCGTGTCGACATGCCCGTTCATGGTAACCCGGGACGCCTCGACATCACCCATGAGACCTCGTTGAGTTATCCTGGGGCCGGTCCACAACTCGGGAGCACCATGTTCGAAACCGCGGAACTCGGGCGCACGGTACCAAAGGAGGCCTTTGAGAAGGCTGTTCCGGTGTTGCGGGTGGAGCTTGTGGACCTGCAGCAGCGGCTGAGGGCGGCCGACTTCCCGGTGCTGGTCCTGTTCTCCGGCGTCAACGGCGCCGGCAAGGGTGAGACCATCAACCTTCTCAACGAGTGGATGGACCCGCGCTGGATCGAATCCTCGGCCTATCAGCCGCCCTCGGACGAGGAGCGTGAACGACCGAGATTCTGGAGGTACTGGCGCGACGTGCCGGCCAAGGGCCGGCTCGGTCTGTTCCTCAGCGCATGGTACTCGCGGCCCTTCCTGGACCACGTCTACGGCGAGAGCACGGTTTCCGAGTACGATGCGCAGCTCAACGAGTGTGCGGCCTTCGAGCGGGTGCTGGCGGACGACGGCGCGTTGATCCTCAAGTTCTGGATGCACCTCGGCCGATCGCAGCAGAAGAGGCGCCTCAGGGCTCTCGAAAAGGACCCCCTGCAACGGTGGCGCATCACCGAGGTCGACTGGAAGCACTGGCAGATGTACGACCGCTTCGTGGAGGTGGCCGAGCACACCATCCGCGCGACGTCGATTCCGCAGGCGCCGTGGAAGATCGTCGAGGGCATGGATTCCCGCTACCGCGCCTTGACAGTGGCAACGACCATCCGCGACGCCATCGGCGCGCGCCTCGGCGCCAGGGCTCCCAGCGGACCGTCGATGAGGCGGCGTACCGACCCCAACGGTCTGAGGGCGGTTGAGCGAGCCGACGACGAGGCGGCGGCGACTCTCGAGGAACCGTTGCATCACACCGTCCTGACCGACCTCGACATGGATCTCACGGTCGGTAAGAACGAGTACCGCAAGGAACTGCCGCGGCTGCAGGGCCGCGTCAACAGCCTCTTCCGTGAGGCCAAGAATCACGGAACCTCCCTCATCTGCGTATTCGAGGGCTGGGACGCCGGTGGTAAGGGCGGTGCGATTCGCCGTCTGACCCGCGCCCTCGACGCCCGTGACTATCGGGTGATACCCATCGCTTCGCCCAACGACGAGGAAGCCGCCCACCACTATCTGTGGCGGTTCTGGCGGCAGGTGCGACGAGCGGGAAGGGTGACGATTTTCGACCGTTCGTGGTACGGCCGGGTGCTGGTGGAACGGGTCGAGGGTTTTGCGTCAGCCCTCGAATGGCGCCGAGCGTACTCGGAGATCAACGAGTTCGAGCGCCAGCTCACCGAGTTCGGCATCGTGCTGGTCAAGTTCTGGCTCCATATCACGCCCGAGGAGCAGCTGCGGCGGTTCGAGGAGCGCCAGGCAATCGAGTACAAGAAGTGGAAGTTGACCGACGAGGACTGGCGCAACCGGGAGAGGTGGGAGCTTTACGAGAGCGCGGTGCAGGAAATGGTGGAGCGGACCTCTACGTTCGATGCGCCGTGGACCCTGATCGAGGGCAACAGCAAGAGCTACGCCAGGCTCAAGGTTCTACGGACCGTCAGCGAGGCGCTGGAGAAGGCCCAGAACGGCAAGAAGAGCCCCCAGCAAAAAAAGAAGAAGAAGAAGGGCTGAGGTCCGGTAGCAGCCGCAAACGAGAGGGACGATGATCCCCTCCCCTACGGCTTTGAGGAACGGCGGCCGTCACCCGTTACCCAACCCAACCGCCCCTATGAACACCGTTGGGGACGGGGTTCATCCCCGCCCGATTGATCGCGAACGCTGATCAGAGCACCGGGTGGCGCTTGTGGAACCCCGTCGCCTCCTGATAGGCCCTGGCCAGCAGCATCGCCTCCGAGTCCCTGAACAGATTGCCGCAGAAGGTGACGCTGGTCGGTGTGCCGTCGGCGCGGAATCCATTGGGCACCACCACCGCGGGGTGGCCGGTGAGGTTTGTCAGCCGCAGATTGTCGCCGAAGGTCGGTGACAGATAGACGTCGATGCCGTCGAGGATGCGTGCCATCTCGCGCATTGCGATCCGCCGGACCCGGTTGGCCTGGATGTACTCCACCGCCGGCACCGCCCGGTGAGTGCGGAAGCGGTTGGGCCACGCCGTTTCATCCTGGCGAACCAGGGTGTCGTCGACATTCGAGCGGGTGAGGTCATCGAACGCGGCCGCCGCCTCGGCGACGAGGATGAATCCCATCGCCTCGATCGGGAGATCGGGAAGCTCTATCGGAAGAAGATCGATGCCCATCGAACGCACGCTTTCGAGGGTGGCGAGGTTGAGCTCATGCCATTCCTGCCGGTCCTCCTGCTCGGGTCTGGTTTCGAATTCCGAACGCAGGTAGGCGACGCGCAGGTCCTTCGGGTCGCGGTCCGCGACCCAGCTGAAGGGCACGTCGATGACGGTCTCGTCGTGACCGTCGGGGCCCTGGATGGCGTCGAGGACCAGCGCGCAGTCCTCCACCGAGCGGCAGATGGGGCCGATCTTGTCCATCGACCACGACAGGGCCATCGCGCCGTGGCGGCTGACCCGGCCGAACGTGGGGCGGAGCCCGGTCGCACCGCAGCGGGTGCACGGCGACAGGATCGAGCCGCGGGTCTCCGAGCCGATGGCGAAACCGACCAGACCGGCCGCCACCGCCGACGCGGGGCCGGCCGAGGAACCGCTGGAACCGTCTTCAGTGTCCCACGGGTTGCGGGTCGTGCCGCCGAACCAGACGTCCCCGTTGGCGAGAGCGCCCAAAGTCAGCTTGGCCACCAGCACCGCGCCCGCCTCCTCGAGCCTCTCGACGACGGTGGCGTTCTCGTCGAAATACTGGTCCTTGAACGGGGTCGCGCCCCACGTGGTGGGGTAGCCTCGGACGGCCAACAAGTCCTTGGCGCCCCACGGGATGCCGTGCAGCGGGCCGCGGTAGATCCCTTCGGCGAGCTCCCGGTCGGCGCGCTCGGCCTGAGTCATGGCCAGCTCTTCGGTCAGGGTGATGACGCAGTGGAGGGTCGGATCCATGCGTCGCAGACGCCCGAGGTACATCCCGGTCAGGGCGACCGACGATACCTGGCGGGTCCGCACCAGCTGTGCGAGTTGAGTGACGGGGAGAAAGGCGAGCGTCTTCGAGATCGTCGGTGACTTCGACTGGCCCGAGTCGGCTGGGCCGAAAACGCCGCGGGCCGGGGTCGTAGACGAAGCCTGAGGGTCGTGGGTCGAAATGCAGCGCCGGCGACACCGAGTTGGGCAGCGGCACCTCACGCAGTGCAACGTAGTCCGCCTTGAGGTCGTTGACGCCCTCGAGCATGAGCTCACGCTCGGCGTCGGTGAACTCGAGCCCGGCCAGGCTCTCGGCATGGGCCAGATCGGCCGCCGTGACGGCGCCGTTCTCTTCCGCAGCCGCCCATAAACGGTTGGCAGCCACGCCGGCGACACCGAACCCACCGAGGAATGCCATGAACCGTCTGCGATCGAAACCTGCCTTCATTCGCGCCCCCCTTCGACCACGACAGGTTAGCAGGAGGCGAGGGCCAGTTTTGAGTTTTGAGTTCTGAGTTTTGAGTTGTGCACGATAGCGATCCCGGTACTCAGAGGATCGAGACGGCGGTTTCGGCTTGCCGAGGTTTCTCCGCTCGCTCATTCTTCGCCCGGTCGAAATAACGGGGTTTGTGTGTGTTTCACTCGCTCAGGTAACTCCAACGTCAGCGTCGGGTGCGAAACTCAAAACTCAAAACTGAGAACTCAAAACTTCAGAACATTCCGAGCTCGAGCCTGGCGGCCTCGGACATCATCTCCGGGTCCCACGGCGGGTCCCAGGTGATCTCGACGGTGGCGGACGCGACGCCCTCGATGGCCGAGACCTTTTCCTCGACCTCGGGCGGCAGGCTCTCGGCCACCGGACACATCGGCGAGGTCAGGGTCATGAGGATGTGGACGTTGGCGTCGTCGTCGACGGTGACCTCGTACACCAGACCCATTTCGTGGATGTTGACCGGGATCTCGGGGTCGTACACGGTCCGGAGGACGTCGATCACTCGATCGCGAAGGGCAGCTCATCGGTGAGCCTCCAGAACCCGATTTCGGATTTCGGATTTCGGATTTCGAATTTTCCGCCCACCCACCCGGTATCTCGATGGGCGGGCGGGCGGAAATTCGAAATCCGAAATCCGAAATCCGAAATCATTCCGTTGTCACCTTCTCGTCGCCTTTGAGGGCGGCGTTGAGGGTGTGCCAGGCGAGGGTGGCGCACTTGACCCTGACGGGGTATTCGCGCACGCCCTCGAAGACCTGCAATTTGCCCAGCTCGACGCCCTGCTCGGCGGCGACGCCGGTCAGCATGTCGTGGAAGCCCTCGAAGATCTCCTTGGCCTGGGTGACGGTCTTGCCCTTGACCGATTCGGTCATGAGCGAGGTCGAGGCGGTGCAGATCGCGCAGCCTTCGCCCTGGAAGCTGATCTCTTCGATGATGCCGTCCTCGATCCGCAGATAGACCTTGACGATGTCGCCGCACAGGGGGTTGTGGCCGTCGGCCGAGCGGGTGGCGCAGTCCATGACGTAGCAGTTCCTGGGACGCTTGTTGTGGTCGAGGATGATCTCCTGGTAGAGCTCGCGCATGTCGGACATCAGCCGAATACCTCCCGGACTTTGAGCAGACCGGCCGCCAGCGCGTCGATCTCGGAGTCGGTGTTGTAGAGAGCGAAGGACGCCCGCACCGTGGCGGAAATGCCGAAGCGTTTCATCACCGGTTGGGCGCAGTGGTGGCCGGCGCGGACCGCGACGCCCTCGGAGTCGAGGATGGTGCCGATGTCGTGCGGGTGGACCCCCTTCATGACGAAGGACAGAGCCGAGGCGCGGTTTTTCGCCGCCCCGATCAGTCGAATGCCGGGGATCTCGAGGACCGCAGCGGTGGCCTCGGCGAGCAGCCGGCTTTCGTGGGCCGCGATCGCAGGAAGGCCGATACCGTTGACGTAGTCGAGGGCCGCCGCGAGCCCGATCGCCCCTTCGATGTTGGGTGTGCCCGCCTCGAAGCGGTGCGGCGGCTCGTTGAAGGTGGTGCGCTCGAAGGTCACCGACAGGATCATGTCGCCGCCGCCCTGGTAGGGCGCCATTTCCAACAGGTGCTTCCGCTTGCCGTAGAGGACGCCGATGCCGGTCGGTCCATAGATCTTGTGGCCGGAGAAGACGTAGAAGTCGCAGTCGAGATCGCGCACATCGACTGTGCCGTGAGGCACGGCCTGAGCGCCGTCGACCAGCACCGGCACGCCGCGAGCGTGGGCAGTGGCGATCATCTCGCGCACCGGGTTGACGGTGCCGAGGGCGTTCGAGACGTGGACGATGCCGACGATCTTCGTGCGATCGCTGAGCAGCCTCTCGTACTCCTCGAGAATGATGTCGCCGTCGTCGTCGATCGGGATGACCTTGAGGTGGGCGCCGCGCTCCTCGCACAGGAGCTGCCAGGGAACGATGTTGGAGTGGTGCTCCATGGCCGAGATCAGGACCTCGTCACCCGCGCCGAGACGCGGGCGGACAAAGCGAGAAGCGACCAGGTTGATGCCTTCGGTGGTGCCGCGGGTGAAGACGATCTCGCGGCTGTCGGCGGCGCCGAGGTGCTTGCGGACGGTGGTTCGGGCCTGTTCGTAGGCCACGGTCGCGCGCTGCGACAACAGGTGGACGCCGCGGTGGACGTTGGAGCAGTCCCGTTCGTAGAAGGTGCGGACGGCGTCGATGACTGCGCGGGGCTTCTGGGTGGTGGCGGCGTTGTCGAGGTAGACCAACGGCTTGCCGTGGACCTCCTGGTGGAGGGCCGGAAAATCCCCTCGCGCGAGCTCGACGTCGAGGGCGGTCACGGCCTCCGCAACGGCGGACGTTTTGTTCATGCGCCTTTCCCGGAGGACTCGGAGGTGGTGAGCTGTTCGGCCACCCGCTGCCGGAGCTCGTCGCGCAGGTCTTCGAGCGGGATGCGGTCGAGAACCTCGCCGGCAAAGGCGAGAGTGAGCAGCCGCCTCGCCTCATCGCCGCCGATCCCACGCGACCGCAGGTAGAACACCGCATCATCGTCGAGGCGGCCGACGGTGGAGCCGTGGGTGCAGCGGACGTCGTCGGCGAGGATCTCGAGCTGCGGGTTGGAGTGGGCCACCGCGTCGTCGGACAGGATGAGGTTGCGGTTGGACTGGGTCGCGTCGGTTTTCTGGGCGTCCTGCTCGACCACGATGCGCCCGGTGAAGACCGTCCGCGACGAGCCCGCCAGAATGCCCTTGTACAGCTGGTGGCTGCGGCAGCGGGGCGAGCGGTGGCGCACGGTCAGATGGGAATCGGCCTGCTGGCTCGATGCGGTCAGATAGAGTCCGTCGAGAGAGGCCTCCGCGTCTTCGCCGTCGAGAGTCACGTGGACGTCGGTCCGGGCGAGGGCGCCGCCGAGCGACACCGCCTGGGCGGCGTAGCGGCTCCGCGACCCCAGAACGACGTGCCGCGATGCGAGATGCTGGGTCACGAGCGATTCGTCCTGGACGATCACGTGGCGGACGACGGCGCCCGTTTCGATCACGATTTCCGTCACCGGGCAGGAGAGCGTCCAGCCGTCGGCGCCGACGTGACGCTCTTCGACGGTCACGCTGCTGCCGTCACCGGCGACGATCAGAATTCGCGGCGCGCTCACGGTTGGTCGTTCGTTCGGCCCCGCGACGAAGAGCAGCTGGATCGGGTGCTCGATCTCGACGCCCGCCGGCACGTGGATCACCGCACCGTCGGCGAGGACCGCGGTGTTGAGAGCGGCAAAGGGGTGGTCGTCGAGTGCTGCCAGGCTGCCGAGGTGGTTCTTCACGACCTGGGAATCCGCAGCCGCGGCGAGCCGCAGGTTGGAGATGACAACGCCGTCGGGCAGGTCGCCGATCCGGGAGTGGTCCGGCGAGTAGAGACCGTCGACGAACACCACGACGTGGGCGCCGACGCGCCGCCAGGGGGAGACGTCGATGCGCGACGGCACCGGAGGCAGTGCGGAGAATTCGGTTTCTTCAATGTCCTTGAGGCGGGTGAAGCGCCACGCCTCCTGCCGGCGGTCGGGCAGGCCGAGGGCCTCGAACCGGGAGCGGCCGCGGTCGCGCAGGGTCCGCAGCAGCGCCGGCAACGGTGCGGCGGCGGCCGTATCCAGGACGTTGGTGAGGGATCCGTTGGACATCGTGGTCTCCGTCAGGCGCTCGCCGCCACCGGTGCGGTCTCCAGCCACTCGTAGCCCTGGTCTTCGAGCTGGAGCGCGAGCTCGCGGCCGCCCGAACGGACGATCCTGCCGTCCATCAGGACGTGGACGAAGTCGGGCTCGATGTAGTTGAGCAGGCGCTGGTAGTGGGTGATGACGACGAATGCGCGATTGGGGCTGCGGAGCGAGTTGACGCCGTCGGCGACGATCTTGAGTGCGTCGATGTCGAGCCCCGAATCGGTCTCGTCGAGGATCGCGAGCTTGGGCTCGAGGACGGCCATGTGGAAGATCTCGTTGCGCTTCTTCTCACCGCCCGAGAAACCGTGGTTGACCGGCCGCTTGAGCAGCGACTCGTCGAGCTTGAGCATTTTCGCCTTGTCGCGGACCAGCGCCAGGAAATCCATGGCGTCGATGGGTTCCTCGCCGCGGTGAGTGCGGATCGCGTTCAAGGCGGTGCGCAGAAAGTAGGTGTTGCTGACGCCGGGGATCTCGACCGGGTACTGGAAGGCGAGGAACAGGCCTTCACGGGCGCGCTCCTCGGCGTCGAGCTCGAGCAGGTCCCGGCCCGCGTAGACGATCTCGCCCTCGGTGACCTCGTACTCGTCGCGCCCTGCGAGCACGCTCGCGAGGGTGCTCTTGCCGGAGCCGTTGGGCCCCATGATGGCGTGCACCTCGCCCGCGTTGACCTTGAGGTCGATGCCCTTGAGGATCTCTTTGCCGTCGATGGCGACGTGGAGGTTTTTCAGTTGCAACATTTCAGCTCCGAAGAGTTCGAGTTCTCAGTTTTGAGTTCTGAGTTTTGAGTTGTCTGTTCTCTGGTAGATCCGTGGCGGTGCCAGGCACGCCACATTGCCGTTGAGGACAACGGCAATGTGGGAGCCAGGCACCGTGAGTGGGTGGGAACTGAGAACTCAAACTCAGAACTAAAAACTCGTGTTCATCCGACGCTGCCTTCGAGTGAAACGCCGAGGAGTTTCTGGGCTTCGACTGCGAACTCCATCGGCAGCTCGCGGAAGACCTCCTTGCAGAAGCCGTTGACGATCATCGACACCGCGTCCTCGGTCTCGATGCCGCGCTGGTTGCAGTAGAAGATCTGGTCCTCGCCGATCTTCGAGGTCGTGGCCTCGTGCTCCATCTGGGCGGTCGGGTTGGCGATCTCGATGTAGGGGAAGGTGTGGGCGCCGCAGCGGTCGCCGATCAGCATCGAGTCGCACTGCGAGTAGTTGCGCGCGTTCTCGGCCTTCTTCGCCACCTTGACCAGACCGCGGTAGGTGTTCTGGCCGCGGCCGGCCGAGATGCCCTTGGAGACGATGGTCGAGGAGGTGTTCCTGCCGAGGTGGATCATCTTGGTTCCGGTGTCGGCCTGCTGGCGACCGGCGGTGAGCGCCACCGAGTAGAACTCGCCGACCGTGTCGTCGCCCTTGAGGATCACGCTCGGGTACTTCCAGGTGATGGCCGAGCCGGTCTCGACCTGGGTCCACGAGATCTTGGCGCGGTCGCCCTTGCAGATGCCGCGCTTGGTGACGAAGTTGAAGATGCCGCCGGCGCCGGTCTCCTTGTCGCCGGGGTACCAGTTCTGGACCGTCGAGTACTTGATCTGCGCGTCCTCGAGCGCCACCAGCTCGACGACCGCGGCGTGGAGCTGGTTTTCGTCGCGCATCGGCGCGGTGCAGCCTTCGAGGTAGCTCACGTAGGCGCCCTTGTCGGCGACGATCAGGGTGCGTTCGAACTGGCCGGTGTTGGCGGCGTTGATGCGGAAGTAGGTGGAGAGCTCCATCGGGCAGCGGACGCCCTCGGGGATGTAGACGAAGGACCCGTCGGTGAACACCGCCGAGTTGAGTGCGGCGAAGAAGTTGTCGGTGGTGGGAACGACCGACCCGAGGTGCTTCTTGACCAGCTCGGGGTGTTCCTGCACGGCTTCCGAGAACGAGCAGAAGATGATTCCGAGCTCGGCGAGCTTGCCCTTGTAGGTCGTGGCCACCGAAACGCTGTCGAAGACCGCGTCGACCGCGACCCCGGCGAGGATCTTCTGCTCGTCGATCGGAATCCCGAGCTTCTCGTACGTGGCGAGGATCTCGGGGTCGACCTCGTCGAGGCTTGCGAGTTCCTTCTTCTTCGGCGCCGAGAAGTAGGAGATGGCCTGGTAGTCGATCGCCTCGTAGGTGACGTTGGGCCACCGCGGTTCGGTCATCGTCTGCCAGTGGCGATAGGCCTTGAGCCGCCACTCGAGCAACCACTCCGGTTCGTTCTTCTTCGCCGAGATGTGCCGGATCACGTCCTCGTCGAGCCCGGGCGGCAGGGTGTCCTGCTCGACGTCGGTGACGAAACCGTGTTCGTATTCGCGGTTCGCGAATTCCTCGATGATCTTGGTCTGGGTTGTCATTGTTTCCTCGTGTCCCCACCCGCGGCACGGCCGCGGGGATATTTCTTCAACCGGAGCACCCGTTGACGACTGGGAGGGCCTGTCCACCGGTGGTTCCGGTGCGCTTCGGCCGGGTGCTGCGAACGATGTCGCCAACCGTGTAGCCGTCCAAAAAATTGCCGATGACCTCTCCGAGTCCGTTCCACACCGGACGCAGCCCGCAGGTGGCGTCGTGGGCGCAGTCCTCGCCCGCGTTCATGCGGCCGCAGAAGCCGGCGTCGTAGATCTCGTTCCCGAACGCCCCCACCACCTGGGCGAGGGTGATCGAGTCGGCGGCGCGGGTCAGCGAGTACCCGCCGTTGCGGCCCCTTTCGGCCGCCAGCAATCCGGCGCGCCGCAATCTGGCCACGACCTTGGCGATGGTGGCCTCGGGCAGCCCCTCGTGCTCCGCGAGTTCGCGGATGTTGAGCTGACCGCCCGAGCGGGCGATGCTGGTGACCAGCCGCAGACCGAACTCTTCGTGCTTTGGAAATGCGCACCCTCGACCCCCTTCGAGCCAGTCAACAACAATACATGAAATGAAATTCCAGATTATTGTCGATTTCCCGGAGAATGGGCGTCGTCGGCCCACAGAGGAGATCGATCGGTAGGGTCGGCTGCGCCCACCTCAGAGTCATGCATTGTGTCGCCGGGCGCATTTCTGACAGGTGGGCGAAGGCCCACCCGAAGCCTGACCCACATCGAGGGATCGGTAGGGTGGGCTTCGCCCATCTTCGGAGCTGCCGAAACTCCTCGCTGACTTCGAACTGTGGTGAAATGCGCCATGAAGATCCATCTCTCACGTTGGGTGTGCCTCGGAGTCGATGACAATCTCGAACGGCTGCGGGACGAGGCCGCTCGGGCGGTCGCCGGCGGCGCGGAGCTGGTGGCGTTCCCGGAGCTCTTTCTCACCGGCTATTCGCGGGTCGTGGAGCCTGACCGGGCGCGAAGCGTGTTCTCCGAGGTCTCGGACAGAGCCCCGGAAACGCTCTTCGTGTTCGGCTCGATCAGCGAGGACCGTCGCAACCGCGTCACCGTCTGGCTCGGCGGCCGCGAGGTGGCTGCCTATGACAAGGTCCACCTCTTCGCCCCCAACGGCGAGTTCGAGATGTGGCGGCCGGGCGACCGTTATGTCGCCTTCGACTGGCGGGGTCTGCGGGTCGGGCTGATGAACTGCAACGACGTGCGTTTCCCCGAACAGGCGCGCGCGCTCAGGCTCGAGGCCAGGTGCGACGTGTTGGTGGTGCCGGCCTGGTGGCCGTGGCGGCGCGACCACATCTGGAGCACGCTCCTCCAGGCGAGGGCGGCCGAGAATCAGGTGTGGGTCCTGGGTTGCTGCATCGCCGGGTCGGCGTGGCCGGACGAGGACTTTGCCGGCGCCGGCAACCACGTCTTCGACCCCTCCGGCGAGCCCGTTCGCACCGCCGACGACCGCACCTACGAGCTCGATGTCGAAAACCCGCCACCCTCGATCGTGGATCCGATCGAACAGTTCGTCGCAATTGATCGGGTCGATGTGTTCAGCGGCGAGGCATGATGGGCATAACGTCCGACATCATCCTCCTGGTTGTTGCCGCATTCGGCTGCGGATTGTTGTTCCAGAGGCTCGGCCAGCCGTTGATCCTCGGCTACATCGTGGCCGGGGTCATCCTCGGGCCGCACACCGGCGGCCTCACCGTGTCGAACATCCACGAGATCGAACGCCTGGCTGAAATCGGCGTCGCCCTTCTGTTGTTCGCGCTCGGGCTCGAGTTCTCGCTCAAAGACCTCAAGCCGGTGAAGAAGATAGCCCTCATCGGCACACCACTCCAGATCATCGCCACCATCGGCCTCGGCCTCGGCATTGGTTATTTCATGGGCTGGGAGTGGAGACAATCGCTGTGGCTCGGCGCCCTCATCTCGCTTTCGAGCACGATGGTGATTCTCAAGACCCTGATGAACCAGGGCCGGCTCGGCACGCTTTCGAGCAAGGTCATGATCGGCATGCTCGTCGTCCAGGATCTGGCGGTGATCCCGATGATGGTCATCCTCCCTCAGCTGAACAACCCGGCCGTGGGGCTGCCGGCCCTCGGCTTCGCGGCGCTGAAAGCGGCGGGCTTCATCGCCGGCATGGTCCTGCTCGGAACCAGATTGCTGCCACGCTTGATGACGCATATTGCGAGGCTCGGATCGAGGGAACTCTTCCTGCTGGCGATCACCGCCATCGGTCTCGGCATCGGCTACGTCACGCATCTGACGGGTCTTTCCTTCGCCTTCGGCGCATTTGTCGCCGGAATGGTGCTCAGCGAATCGGACTATGGACACCAGGCGCTGAGCGACATCATTCCGCTGCGCGATCTCTTCGGGCTGTTGTTCTTCGCGTCCGTCGGAATGCTGCTCGATCCGGTCTTCCTGATGGACCACCTGGTGCAGGTGATCACTCTGGTGGTGGTGGTGAGCCTCGGCAAAGGGCTCATCTTCGCGTTGATCACGAGGATCTTCAGGTACGGCAACGTGATCCCCCTGGCTGTCGGGTTGGGGCTGTTTCAGGTCGGCGAGTTCTCCTTCGTTCTTGCCGGGCTCGGACTTTCGACCGGCTCCATCGATCAAGAGCTGTACTCGCTCGTCCTGACCGTGGCCATCCTGACGATGGCCCTGACCCCTCTCGTTTCGGGACAGACCGCGCGGCTCTACTCTCTCAAGAGACGGATGTTCCGGCGGGAGCCGCTCGAAAAGTCGAACATTCCCGGGGAGGGCCTGCACAGCCATGTCGTCATTGCCGGCGGCGGGCGCGTCGGTCTCCAGATAGCCCGGGTCCTCCATCGCCTCGGTTTCTCATCGGTGATCATCGAACTCGACCACCGGCGGGTGGAACAGGCCAGGGCGGCGGGCCTGCCGGTCATCTACGGCGACGCGAGTCACGAGGTCGTGCTCGACGCGGCTGCGATCACATCTGCGCGCATGCTCATCGTCACCACGCCGGAGATGGTGGTGACACAGGCGATCGTGACCAACGCGAGGAAGCGCAACAGCGGCCTCGACGTCGTCGCCAGGACGTCGGACCCGACCTTCCTGCCCGTTTTCAAGAGACTGGACGTGACCGATGTCGTGCTTCCGGAGTTCGAGGCGAGCCTCGAGATGACCCGCCAGGCGCTACTCCATCTTCGGGTTCCGGCTCCCGACATCCAGCGCCATACCGAGTCCATTCGCCACGACCTGTTCGCGCCGTTCTTCAGCCCCGATGACCGCTACAGGACCCTCGGCCGGCTCAGAACCGCGGAACTGGGTTTCGATCTTCAATGGGTGGTGCTCGGCGAGGACAGCCCGTTGGTGGCGAGATCGATCGGCGAGGCGGAGATCCGCAAAGTTACCGGCGCGTCGGTCGTGGGCGTTCTCCGTAGCGATGATCTGAGGGCCAACCCGGACGCGGATCTGCGGTTTCAGCGGGGTGATCTGGTCGCGATCATCGGCACGGACGAGGCACGGAGAGCATTCCAGGAAATGGCGGTTCCCGCGACCGAGTAGGATCTGTACGGCAAGGACTACTCGGTGATCTCGCGCGCCGGGCAGACAAAAGAAATTCCCTGGCCCGCGTCGACGCCGATCATGACCGCTTCGACGATTGGCGCATCAACCGCGATAGCCGAGCCACAGTGGGGGATGAAGTCAAAGATATGGTGTCAGCAACCACGCCATCCCGTCGCGGAAGCGCACCGGGAGGGGGCGGCCGTCGACCTCCTCGAGGGTGATCTCCCGCGATCGTTCGCGGACGGCATCGAAGTGTCGGTCAATGATCGAGGCGAAATCGTGGTCATAGACCTCGACGACCATCTCGAAATTGAGCCGGAGACTGCGCGGGTCCATATTTGCCGATCCCACCTGGACATAGTATCCATCGACGAGAAAGAGCTTGGTGTGGACAAAGGGCGGTGGCTGCTCGTACACGCGCACCCCCCGCTGCAGGACCTCCCAGAGCATGTTGCGGCTGGCCCAGTGAACCAGGGGCAGGTTGTTTTTCGCGGGCAGGAAGACCGCCACATCCACCCCTCGGAGAGCTGCGGTCTGGAGGGCGCCACGAGCTCGCGCGGCGGGATGAAGTAGGGCGTCATGATTGCCACCTGCCGCCGGGCGGCGGACACGGCGCCGACAAGCACGGCAAGCAACTTGTCGACATCCTCGTTGGGGCCCTCGACGATGGTCCTGCAGCGGGCTTCCCCCGTCACCTGCTCGGCGCTGGGAAAGTGCTCAGCTTCGTGCCCGGTTACGAACGACCAATCGTCGAGAAATACCTGCTGGAGCTGCCGGATGATCGGGCCGCTGATGCGGAAGTTTGCGTCGACCACCCGGTCGGGGTTGTCGGGACGGTCGGCGAGGTGCCGGTCACCGATGTTCATCCCGCCGGTGAACGCCACCCGCCCGTCGGCGAGAAGGATCTTTCGGTGGTTTCGGAGGTTGACGTGCACTTCTGGGAGGATGGTCCTGGGAGGGAGGAAACGGGCGACTGTGACGCCTCGTGAGGCCAGGAGTTTGCTCGCGCGAGGTCGGGAGTAGAGCTCGCCGATACCGTCGACGAGGACCCGGGTATCGACGCCGCGCCCCGCCGCGCGCGCGAGCGCTTCGATGAACTCACGACCTGTGGGGTTGGTCTCGAAGATATAGGTTGACAGAAAGACACTGTGGCGTGCGGCGTCGATCTCGCGCAGCATGGCCGGGTAGGCCTGTTCGCCGTTGTGCAGGATCTCGACACTGTTGCCGCCGACCAGATCGAATGTGGATACGGCGTTGGAGATACCGGCGAGTTCCGAGAACTCGGTTGGGAGACCGGTATTCGACGGATCTGTCGATTGGCTTCGAAGGCGGGGGGTTTCCAGTCCGGGCAGGGCTCGCGCCCTCATGCGGATGCGGTTGATCCCGAAAAAGAAATAGAGCAGGGCCCCGATCAGCGGGACGGCCACGGAAACGGTGATCCAACCCAACGCCGCCCTGGGATCGCGTTTATTGAGGAGAGCGTGGCCCGCAGCCCAGCGGCAGTCACCACCCACAGCCCCAGGGGGGCCCATGTCAATACGCCGATCATGGAAGAAGACTACACTCGCGCGCCGCACGCCGGGAAATCAACGACGACGTACGTCACCTGATCGGTGCAGGCTGCCAGGCCTTCAGATGTGGTTGGTCCGACAGGAACCACATCAGATCGTCGACCGCCCTGTTGAGAGACACCCTGATTTCGATCCCGCGCTCCCTGAGGAACCCCGCCAGCCTGTCCGAAATCCGGTCGCAGACCAGCATGTCGACACCCAGAGACGCGAGTTCGGCAGCGCGCTGGTCCGGCGGGCGAACGAACGTCGGCAGTTCGCTCTGCTCCGGGCGCCGGCCGGGGCCGATGTCGACGATCAACAGGCGGGTGGCCTCGTCGAACACCGGGGCGATCCAGTCTCCGGAAACGGGAACGGCGATTCTCATGATGGCCTCCCTGTTATTCCTTCAAGAATGCCGACGCCAGTTGATGGGTCAGCATCAGTTCGTGCTGTTGATAGGCCTGAAAGTCCTCGCTGGAGGCGATGATCGCGCGCTTCAGGCTGACGAGGGTCGCTCGGGGCAGGGAACCGAGCCGCTCTGCGACCTCGAGGGCACCCGCCTCGAGCTCGCCGGGTGCGGTGACATGGTTGACCAGCCCGAGTTCGTGGGCGTCTTCGGCGGACAGCCTCGGGACATCGAGCAAGATCTGCGATGCCTTCGCCGCACCGACCATCTTCGTCAGCAACCACGGGATACAGGCGAGCGGCGCCCGCGGCAGGGTCTGGGTGGCGTTCACGAAGACAGAGTCCGAACTCGTGATGCGGTAGTCGCACGCGAGCAGCGGACCCGCCAGCTGAAAGGCGATCTCCCCGCCGACGACCCCGACGACAAACGAGTTCAGCCCCCGCACATGCTCGATGAACCGCTGGATCACGTTCTCCTCACGGAGGATCCGGTCGCTGATTTCCGTGGCGGTCAGGCTGCTCCCGGCATCAGGACCGCCGAGAAGGCGTTCGAGGCTTCGTGGGCTGAGAAGATCGGGTGGTGCCAGGACGACGAGCACGCGGCTCGGCGCCCGCCGCTCGTTCTCGAAAAAATCCCACACTCCGTGGAGCAGACGGAGGTCCGCTCCGGCGAGGGACTCCCGCTGTCGAAACCGAAGCACCGTCTGCCGCGGAGTCCGTTCCACAGAAAATGACGGCTGACGATCCTGTTTGAGTGGAGCCTTTCTCGGGTGCATGGCAGGTCTCCATTCGTCGCTGAGGGGTCACGATGTTCTCGATCGACCGGGCCTTCCGACGGCCCCGTGACCTCGAACCGTCGGGTGGCCTCTCCCTCCCGCCCGAGCGGCGGGCGTCAGGTTTTCAGTCGCCTTCCGCGGGCTCGCGGCCCACCCGGTCGGTGTGGCAGAGTCCGCACGAGGCATCGGAACCGGTCTCACCGTGGCACCGGAAGCAGAGACCGTGATAAGCCCCTTTCAGGCCGATCATGTCGAGTCGATCGGGCGCCGGTTGCACGGGGTGGCAGGAAAGGCAGCGGAGGTCGCCGGTCGCCTGCTTGTGGTGGCAACCGGTGCAGTCCTCCACCTCCCAGTGCAGCTCGTGGACGAAGGCCGATGGCGACACGGCGTCCTCGTGACAGGCGGTGCACGGTTCGGGTTTGCCGAAGGGCTTGTGGTGGCAGCTGGTGCAGTCGCCCGTGGCCTCGACGTGCAGCGAGTGGTCGAATTCGACGGGGCGGTACAGGTTTGCCAGCGTCCCGATCTCCACCCGGTCCGGGACCGGGTACTCGGCCGCCGCCGCCAGCGCCAACAGCGAAACCAGGGCGAGCGACCGGACTCCAACCGAGATCCTCATGAGCCCTCCACTTCAACCGTGCTCTCCGGAATCTCGCCGACGGGTCGCCGCCAGGGCAGACGGTAGGTGCCTCTGTCGCCGGCCGAGGCGTCGGCGCCGCCGAGGCGGGTAATAGGAAGGTAATGGACCGCGAGCCCGGCGGCGACGAAGCCGAGCGCGATCAATGCCAGGCTGATGACGAGCTCCTGCCAGGTCGGAAAGTACCCGGTCGGGTGGATCAGCTGCATGCCCGAGACCGCGACGTTGAAACGGTGCATGATGAAACCGAAGACCGCGCAGAACGACGCCCAGAAGAGGTGGCGGGTGGTCATCCGGCGGGCGGCGCGAAGCACAACCACCACCGGGATGATCACGAACAGGAGGTTTTCGAGCCAGAACAGCAGCGCCGGCATCCCGGGCCGGAAGGCCTCGGGAAGGGCGTGGCGGAGCGCCAGGTCTTCGAGGCGGAAGACGAAGTAGACCACCAGGATCAGCGCCATCATGCGGGCCAGGTTCGGCAGCAGGTCCATCCTCGGCGGGTGGCCGAGGAAACGCCAGCTCAGGAAGGCCTCGAAGCAGATCATGGCGAGCCCGGCGGCGAGACAGGAGAGGAAGAAGTGCACCGGCAGGATCGGCGAGTACCAGAGGGCGTGCAGCTTGTGGGGGACGATGGTGAACAGGGTGCCGAGGGTGGACTGGTGGAGGGTGGAGAGCAACGCGCCGATGATGACCAGAGGAATCAGGAACCGGTGCAACACTTTTTCAACGCGGTGCCAACCCAACCGCTCCCACACCGACTGTGAGAACTCGAGCAGCAGCACCGTCGTGTAGAGCATCACGCACCATGCGATCTCGAACAGCGGCGAGTGGAAGTTGTGGTTGACGATGCAGCGCCAGATGTTCCAGGGCCGGCCGATCTCCAGGATCAGACCGGTGATGAACAGGAGATAACCGATCAGGGCCGTGAGGATGGACATGCGAACCAGCGGGCGATACCGTTCGACGCCGAAGACGTACACCACCACGGCCATGATGAAGCCGCCCGCCGCCAGCCCGATCCCGGCCAGGATGTCGAACCCGACCCAGATGCCCCACGGCGTCTCGTCGCTGAGGTTGGTCACCGAGCCGAGGCCGAAGGTGAAGCGTACGGTGACGATGACGGCGGCCGCCGTCAGCAACAGCCCCACCAGCACCCTCCACGGAGTCAGCAGTGATCGAATCCGCTCAATCATGGCCGCCTCCTGCCGCCGCATTTCGGGGATCCGTTTTTTGGTCGCTTTCAGCGGCCGCGACCTCCTCGCGACGACGGAAGAGCCAGTACGACATGCCGAGGAAACCGGCGCCGAGCATGACCACGTTGGGCACGTGCATGAGGAGGCGCCAGGTGAGGTCGGGGAGGGGGAACGACGCCACCGCGGTGTCGAAGTCGAGCTCTTCGAATGGTACCGGCGACAGGAATAAGACCGACGTTCCGCCGACCTCGTCGAGCCCGTAGATGTGGGGGTGATAGCGCTCCGGATCGGCGGCCAGGCGCGCGCGGGCGACCGCAACCAGCGTTTCGCGGTCACCGAAAACGGTCGCCTCGGTAGGACAGGCCTCGGCGCAGGCGGTCGGCAGACCCTGGTCGAGCCGCGGCGCGCACAGAACGCACTTGCGGATCCGCGGCGCCGCCGAGTGCCACTCGAACTTCGGGATCCGGAACGGGCACCCGATCATGCAGTAACGGCAGCCGAGGCAGATGTCCTTGTCGTAGACGACGGGCCCGTCATCGCGCTTGACCAGCGCGCCGACCGGACACACCGACACGCAGGACGGTTCGATGCAGTGGCGGCACAGGTCGCGGACGAAATGGCCGTCCCCCCGCCCGGTGACGGTGGTCCACGTCTCTGAGGTCAGTGCCGGTTCGATGTCTCCGGAAAGCCCGTTGGCGGTCTTGCAGGCTTCGGAGCACGCTCCGCAGCCGATGCAGCGCGTAATGTCGATCAGCAGGCTCTTCGCCCCGCTCATGCCGGCACCCCCCCCGATTCCCCTGGGAACTCGAGAAAATCGCGTTTGAAGGCAGACCAGGCCTCGTCGTTGCCACGTGCGAGGGCCCCCTCGACCGGGGCGGTCAATCGTCCGTCGTCAAACCACCGCCGCAGGCGCTCGATCTCTTCGCCCATCCAGGCGGCGGCGTCCTTGCCGATCCTGAGCGAAGCGAGCTCGCGGGCGAAGCTCCCCTCGGGTTCGAGCCGGTACATCCACCCCTCCTTGTAGGGCCGCCACCGCAAGCGGTTGGAATCGCGGCCGAGGTCGTCGTTCCGTTCGACGACGGTGCCGCTCAACGGAGAGGCCAGCCGCAGGCGCCGTTCGCCCTGGCGGACGACCGCCGCCGACCGGCCGGCGGTCACGCGATCGCCGACCGCCGGCAGGTCGACCGTCGACAGATCGCCGATCACGGTGCGGGCGAGGTCGTCGATCCCGACCGCCACCCGCCCGTCGCTGTCGACCCGCGCCCAGGTGTGGCCGGGGTGGAGGAAAACCGCACGCGGCAGCGCGAACTCGAGCGCGGCGTCCGCATCGTGGGCGGGTTGCGGCAGGTGCCGCGCCTCCCACGGCCGGATGACGACGGCGTCGAGGAGAACGGCGGCGAGGAGGACCGCGACGAAAACCAGCGTCACCATCAGGTATGTCCGTTTCCCGCCTGCCGGTCCGGGGCCGGCGGCGCGGCACCGCTTCAGCCATCCGACTTCTGCAATATGTGCGCCAGGTCGAGGGCCGGGGCTCCGCACCGCCGGGGATCCTGGAACCCGTTCTTTTTGAATTACTTGGACGAACTCACTGCCGTGACCCGGTCAGGAACGGCGACGACCCCCTCCCGTTCTGCACCGAGCTATTTCAATTTGAAAAGGGGCCATGGATTCTGTCACGGACCCGGGCGCCCTGCGCGCCGGGTTCAGGCCTCGAGCTCTTTCAGCCGTCGCCACAGGGTGGTGGTGCTGATGCCGAGGATTCTCGCGGCCTCGGCGCGGTTACCCCCGGTGTGGAGGAGAACCGTCCGGATGTGATCCAGTTCGATCTCGCCGAGGGTGCGGAGGGGGCCGGAGGCGCCGTCCTCCGCGGAGGGTCCGAGGCCTCGCACCGAAGGGGGGAGGCCGCGCGGCAGGATCCGCCCTCCCTCCGAGAGAACTGCTGCCCTCTCGAGCGCGTTCTCCAGCTCCCTGACGTTGCCGGGCCACCGGTACTGCTGGAGGAGGTCGAGACAGCTCGCGTCGAGTTGAAGATCCGGCAGGCCCAGCTTGCCGGCCAGCCGGCCGACAAAGAACCGGGCGAGAGGGAGGATGTCCTCCGGACGCTCGCGGAGCGGTGGAATGACGAGCTCGACCACCCGGAGCCGGTAGTAGAGGTCATCCCGGAAGGTCCCTTTCGTGACCGCCGCACCGAGGTCCTTGTTGGACGCGGCGAGAACGCGGACATCGATGGGCCGCTCCCTGTTTTCGCCGACCCGGCGGATTTCCCGTTCCTGGAGGACGCGCAGGAGCTTCACCTGCACCGACGACGCCACCTCACCGATCTCGTCGAGGAGGATGGTTCCGCCTTCGGCCTCCTCGAGCAGACCTTTGCGGTCGCGTATGGCACCGGTGAACGACCCGGCCTTGTGCCCGAAGAGTTCGCTTTCGAGCAGCGTCTCGGGCATCGCCCCGCAGTCGACGGCCACGAACGGCTTTCTGGCGCGCTCCGAGTGATCGTGGATGTAACGGGCGAGCACCTCCTTGCCGACTCCGGTCTCGCCGGCCAGGAGCACCGACGAGTCGAAACGGGCCACTTTCCTGGCGACACTGAGGATCTCGTTGTAGGCCTTGCTCCTGACCTCGGCGAGGCCCAGAGAAGCGGGGTGTTCGAGCTCGCGAACGCGTCGGTCCCGGCGCTCGAGCTTGGCGGCGGTTCGCTGCAGCTCGTCGGTCAACATCAGGACCTTGGCGTGGATGTCTTCGATCTGGAAGTACCCCAGGTAGGGCTCGATCTCCGAGCCCCAGGATTCCAGGTCGCGGCCGGTGGCAAGGCACAGATGATCTCCCGAAGCCCTGCAGGTCTGTTCGATGAAGTAGACCTTGCGGTCGAGACACATCGAAACGTAACCGCTGGCGTAGCCGCACAGCATCCAGCAGGCCGGGGAATTCGCCGCGCCGAGCTCCTTGAGGTGTTCCGTCGCCTCGTCGGAGTCGTGCCATTCCACCGCCATCGCGAAGTCGCCGGCGTCGTCGATTTCGAGCGACTCCACGACGACCTTCGCCACTCCCTGCATGGCGTGGAGGCGGGGTCCCGCGAGGAGCAGCTCGTTGATGCTGTCCCACTCGAAGACCCGTTTCATCGCGGCGGCGTCGTTCTGCCCCCAGCAGTAGCCGAAGCGGGTGAGGATCCTGCGGGCCTCTTCCTCGCCGAGGCTGTTGACAAGGTCCCGCCGGAACTGGGCCATGGCGTGCATGTCGTGAAGGACCAGTCGACGACCCTGAAAGCTGAGGACCCCGTCCTCGAAGCTGACGAGTTCCTCGAGCCGGAGATCGTCTGCTTTCATGGTTCCTATCCTTTCAAATCGAAATCAATCACCTTTCAATATGAAACCTCCCAACAGTATGCACAATTCCTCTCGACGTCGGAAGCGCCTCCGGAAATGGGGTGTGCCCGGTCGGCGGAGATGGCACGCGGATTGCTGTTCCACGTCTCATCGGAAGGTGGTCCGTGGACCATACGCTTCGAAAGCACGTTGCACGGCTCCACGACGGGCTGATCGGTGCACCACCTGAGGTGTTGCACCGATGTCGCCACTGCTGCAATCCGAACCTCGATCTCAAACCCGAGGCTGAGGAGGAGAGATGAAGCACGTTTTCGGACCGGTGCCGTCCCGCCGTCTCGGGCGATCCCTTGGGATTGACCCGGTTCCGCACAAGACCTGCAATTTCAATTGCGTCTATTGCCAGTTGGGTCGAACGAGTCCTTTGCAGAGGAGGAGGCGGGCCTTCTTCAACGTCACCGACATGGTGGCCGAGATCGCCTCCGCGCTGGAACGTCAAGGCGCGGATTCGATCGACTGGATCACCTTCGTCGGATCCGGCGAAACCACGTTGTTCTCGCGCCTCGGGTCGTTGATTCGATATGTCAAGTCGCTGTCGACGTTGCCGGTGGCGGTGATCACGAACGGGTCACTTCTCTGCCTCCCGGAAGTCCGGAACGAGCTGTGCGCCGCAGACGCCGTGCTTCCGAGCCTCGATGCCGGATCTGAGGGACTGTTCAAAAGGGTCAATCGTCCCCATGGAGACCTCAGTTTCGATCGGCACGTTGCAGGGCTGATCGAGTTCCGCAGGGAATTCAAGGGCCGCTTGTGGGTGGAGGTCATGCTCCTGGGCGGTGTGAACGATGCTCCCGCGGATCTCCGGGACATCTCGAAGATCCTGGAACGTGTCGGACCCGAGGAGATCCACATCTCAATGCCGACCCGGCCTCCAGCGGAACCGTGGGTGGAGTTGCCAAGCCCGGAAAGCCGGGAGCGAGCGGCCTCCACCCTCGGCAGTGTCGCCAGAGTGCTGCAGCCGATCGATGTGGATGTGGAGTCTGGTATCGATGGAGAACTCGCGGATGCCGTCCTATCGATCGTTCGCCGCCACCCCATGCAGGAGAGCGAACTGGTCAGAATTCTGGCGCGATGGGTGCCGACGAGGGTGATGGGGACCCTCGCGACTCTCGCCGCCTGCGGCAAGATCATGGAGATCGAGAGGTTCGGGAAACGATTCTGGTGTGCGGCGGGCGCCCGGTTCCCCGACCTGGAGCCGGCCGGCGACCCGCCAAGAAAGCCGCACGGCACCCATGCCAACCCGGGGCTGCCGGTCTGAGAGCTGTTTCACTATGAAATCACCGGTGCAGATCTGAAAGCCCCGAAGTTCAAGACTGCAATAGCCACGACACCTTGACGGATGAACACGATCTGGGCCCACATAACAGCCAAGGTCGGAAAGGCCCGGCCAGGACTCCGTGGATTCCCGCTGCAACGATTGCGAAGTCGGCCGCGAAACGGCGCCCATCGACGTCACGGCCGATCCTGATGGTGTTGGCACGGAGATTGCTAATTCCTCTGGTGAAAAGACCGGCCGGCTCCGGCGGCAACGGGTTGGCAACCGGATCGGATTCCAGTTTGCCGGGCCCGCCGATCGAGAGGAGGTCGCCATGAACCGCAACGAATCGCAGTCCGCGGCCGACACAGGTTATTGCATCTGTCTCGAGTGCAAAACCAGGCTTCCCCACCGGAGTTGGGTCACCTGCATCGAAAGGAACTGCCCGGCGTGCGGCGCAATCATGGTGCGGGAGGGCAGCCCCTACCACCTGTTCGTGCAGGAGCAGGAATTGGCCCACGGCGGACGGCGCGATCCGGCTTCCCGTGCGCCGGGGAAGAGGAACCGCAACGCCCGGGCTGACGTCCTCCTGGGTCACTCCTGTTAGCCCGCTGAGTTCACGCCGGCGTGAGGTTGCGTTGCCGTCCCGCGGGTTGATCGCCCTTCCCGTGAGGAGTCAACGAGAGGTTCTCTCGTTGACCGATGTCTGGCCCAGCTTGCCTTTCAGGGCGCGCTTCCCGAGAGGAGCCACCTTCAACATTGGTGGCCCGAAAAAACCCACCGACGTGGAGAATCTTGTGTCCAACAATGTTGAAAGTGGCACCTCCGCCGCACGCGTCAGTGCTGCAGGTTGCTGGCCGAGCGCTTCTTCGGTGCGGCGGTTGAAAACTGCAGCCGTCCCTCGCGGAACTCGCCGCCGCGCAGGGTGTGGGCGAGCGCCTCGCCGAGCTCCTCCACGAGGTGGAAGGTCAACTTCGAGCGGACCTCCTCGGGCAGGTCTTCGAGATCGACCTCGTTGACCTTCGGCAACACCACCGAGGTGATGCCGGCGCGTTCCGCGCCGAGGACCTTCTCCTTGACCCCGCCGATCGGCAGCACCCGTCCGGAGAGGGTGATCTCGCCGGTCATGGCGACGTCGTTGCGGGCCGGCCGGCCGGAAAGCGCGGACACCAGGGCGGTGGCCATGGTGACGCCGGCTGACGGCCCGTCCTTGGGAATCGCCCCGGCGGGCACGTGGATATGGACGTCCTGTTTGAAGGCGTCCTTGGGGATGAACAGCTCTTCGGCGTGGGCCTTGGCGTAGGTCCAGGCCGCGCGCGCCGACTCCTTCATGACGTCGCCGAGCTGGCCGGTGAGAACCAACTCCCCCTTGCCGGGCATGGGAGTGACCTCGACGAACATGATGTCGCCGCCGACTGGCGTGTAGTACATTCCGGTGGCGACGCCCACCTGGTCGATCTCGTTGGCCCGTTCCGGGTGGACCTTCGGTCTGCCCAGGAGCTCCTTGACCTCCTGGCTCCCGACCTCCGCCGACTCGAGTTCCTCGGCTGCGACCTTGCGCGCCACCTTGCGCGCCAGCCGCCCGATCTCCCGCTCCAGCTGGCGGACGCCGGACTCGCGCGTGTAGCCGGTGATGACCGTGCGCACCGCGTCGTCGGTGACGGTGATCTGTTCGTCGGTGAGACCGGTCTGCTGGATCTGGCGCGGCGTCAGGTAACGCTTGGCGATCTCGAGCTTTTCGGCCTCGGTGTAGCCTGCGAACTCCACCACTTCCATGCGGTCCTGAAGCGGACCGGGGATGTTCTGCAGATAGTTGGCGGTGCAGATGAACTGAACGTCGTGAAGATCGAACGGCACCCCGAGGTAGTGGTCGGTGAAGCTGTCGTTCTGGGCCGGATCGAGAACCTCGAGGAGGGCCGCGCCGGGGTCTCCCTGGTAGGACGCGCCGAGCTTGTCGACCTCGTCGAGGAGAAAGACGGGGTTCTTCGACCCGGCCTGCTTCATGCCCTGGATGATCCGCCCGGGCATGGCGCCGACGTAGGTCCGCCGGTGACCGCGGATGTCGGCCTCGTCGCGAACCCCGCCCAGGGAGATGCGGACGTACTCGCGCCCCATGGCGCGGGCGATGGACTTGGCCACCGAGGTCTTGCCGACCCCGGGGGGGCCGGCGAAGAGCAGGATCGGGTTGCGGCCTGTGGCGTCGTGGATCGACGGCTCGGTAGTGGACTCGTCCGTGGCGTCGGATTCGGACTCGGCAGCTTCCGCGGCCTCGGCGGCTTCGGTCCTCTTTCTCAGGATCTGGACCGCCAGGAACTCGAGGATCCGGTCCTTGACGTCGCCGAGGGCGTAGTGGTCCTCCTCGAGAATCTCAGACGCCCGCTGCACATCGAGCCGCTCTTCGGTACGCTCGGACCACGGCAGTTCGCAGATCGTCTCGAGATAGGTCCGAATGACCTGGGCCTCCATGCCTTCCGGCCCCATCCGTTCGAGGCGGCCGAGCTCGCGGTCGACCTCCTTGCGTGCCGCCTGCGGGAGTTCCAAAGCCTCGAGCTTCTCGCGCAGCTCTTCGAGGTCCTCACGACCGCCGTCGTCGCCGAGCTCTTTCTGGATGGCCTTCAGCTGCTGGCGCAGGAACATCTCCCGCTGGCGGTCGCCGAGCTCCTCCTGGACCTGGCTCTTGATGTCCTCCTGGGCGTCGAGGACCGCGATCTGCCGTTGGGTGTGGAGCAGGACGTCGCGCAGCCGCTGTTCGACGGACAGCGCCTCGAGGAGCCGCTGTGCATCGCCGGGTTTGAGATCGAGGTGGCCGGCCACCAGGTCCGCAAACCGCCCGGGCTCCTTGGTTTCGGCCAGGAACTGCTGGACCGCCTCCTTCGGCATGCCCGCACGGCGGCCGAGTTCGGCCGCCCGTTCGCGCGTCTCCCGATACAGCGCGGTGAAGGTCGGGTCGTCGGGATCGATGGGGAGCATCTCCTCCGCCTCATGGATGGAGGCGACCATGTACTCGTCCTGTTCCTCGTAACGGACGGCGACCGCGCGGTAGTTGCCGTTGAGCAGCAGACGCATACCCGACGGTCCCCGCTGCACCGGTCCGATCGTGGCCACACAACCCATGGTGTAGAGAATGTCCGACGTGACGTCCTCGCGGTTTTCCCGCTGCGACACCACGAAGATTTGCTTGGTCTCGTTGCGCAACGCGGCCTCGATGGCGCGCAGGGTGCCCGCACGGCCGGCCGCGATGGGCGAGGTCACTTCGGGAAAGAGGACGGCCTCGCGGAGGGGGATCACCGGCAGGGTGATGAGTTCGCTCATGTGTGCCTCCTGCGGTGAGGTCTTCACCGCCGTATCGAGTCTAATTGATGCTCCGGGACGACGGATGTCAACGCCCCGAGCACCTGCAGAAAAACAAACCTGAGTAGATCGTTATCATATTCCCGCAATCACCGATTTTCTGGCCTTCCCCCGTTCTCCCTTTCTCCTCTGCCCCTGCTACCATCCCTTCTGGAGGGATCGTGCCCCAAAGTCCTTTTCAAACCCGTTCCGGCGGTTTCGGTTCCTTTTCCGGGACTCCGGTGCCCCGCGATCTCACCTTCATCCTGGCCGCGCTCTTTACCACCTTTTCGCTCCAGTTCTTCGACTCCGTCGCCGTCATCCCCGCCGTTCTCCGGTTGACGCCCGCGGTCTTCAGAGGGTTCATCTGGCAGATCGCCACCTATCCGTTCGTCGGTTGGGGCGTGACGGGGCTGTGGTTCCTGCTCGAGTTGCTGATCCTGTTCTGGTTCGGGCGGGACGTGTTCTGGCGGCTGGGAAGGCAGCGGTTCTGGTTGCTGACGGGCCGGGCGGCCCTTGGCGCCGCCCTCCTCGCCGTCGCGGTGCAGTTCGTCCAGGAAATGACGGGTGCCGGTGCGACCGGTTTTGCCGCCTTCCAGCTCATGCAAGGCCAGCGGATCCTGATGGCCATCGTCATCGCCGCCTTTGCCACCTTGTGGGGCGAGGCGACGATCCTGCTTTTCTTCGTCCTGCCGATCAAGGCCCGCTGGTTCTTGTGGCTCGAGATCCTCTTCGCCTTTATCGGCTTTCTCGACAGCAAGGATTTCGCCGGGTTCTGCGGAATCTGCGCCGCGGTCTTCCTGACCTACAGCGGGCTTCAGCGCGGTGGAGCGGGGACGATCCTTCATAGGTGGCGGAAACGAGCCGAAGTGTTCATCCTCCAGCGCCGGCTCGAGCGGCTGAAGAAGAAGCGGCGGTTCGAGGTCATCGACGGCGACAAGGACGACTACATTCATTGATGATTCACGCACCGGGTGCGTGAATCATAGAAAAGCCCGGGCCGGGCCCGGGCTTTGAAATTCGGCCGGCAGGCGTTCAGGGAAGCAGATCAGGCTTTCTTCGCGGATCGCGATTGATGTCGTCCGGAAGGGCGGGTTTCGGTCTGCGGATTCGCGGCGCCTGGTCGACTTTTGGCGGCGCGAGCTTGAGCAGCTGCTCGAAGGCCTCCCTCGACATCACGGTCTCCCGTGCCTTGGCCGGTGAGACGCCTGGCGTCTGCCAGTCGCCCTCGAAGAGCACGTCCGCCATGTTGACCCGCGGGATGGCGGAGCCGTATTCGGCGTTGATGAACTGGATCAGGTTGTCGGCGAATACGGCGTAGCCGATGCGCTGCGGATGGATGCCGTCGTAAGAGAAGATCCCACCGAGCAGGAAGTCGGCGGTCAGGCTGACACCGCCGTATGTGGGCAGACTCTGGCCGCTGACGATTCCTGAAAACAGTGCGTTGGCGTCGAACACCGGGTAGCCGAAGGTGGCGCCCGCCTGGGCGATGACGGCGTTGTAGGCGTCGACCCGGTCGTTGATGGCCTCAACCTCGGCCGGCCTCAGCACGACACCGGCCTCGCCGGTGAAGAAGTTGAAGTTGTCCGGCAACGGGGGGCCTCCGGGAAGACCGTAGCCCTGGGCGATCAGCGCACCTCCTCCCAGCGTCACCAGGTCGGCGTCGGTCAGCACTCCGGTGTCGGCCACCAGGTACCACCGTCCGACCCCCGGGATGTCCACGAAGGGATCCAGAGTGGTGGCGAACGGAAACTCGGTGGAGTACGGGAGATTGATGAGCACGATGTCTGCGGTGGTGGTGGTGGCGAGGGCGCCGATGGCATTGGCGTAGAGCCCCGCGAAGATCTCGACCGGAGTCATGGTGACGCCGTCGATGGCGGTGCCTGCGAGGACCGCGCCGAGCTCGTCGAAGTTGCCGATCCACACCGTCATGAAGGTCGGCTGCAGACCGATGGCCTGCTCGATGGCGGTGTTGACGCCGTTGCGCAGGACGATGTCGAACATGACGTTGTCGAAGTCGCCCTGGATGAGGTTGGTGATGTCGCCGGTCTGAAAGATCATGTCGTAGAGGTCGGCCCCCGGGATGCCGAGGTTGTTGTAGGGGTAGGGGTACTCGGCATTGGTCGGCAGACCGGGGATCAGACCGACCGGGGCGATGACCGGAGCCGGCGCGAGCGACACCAACTCGAGGATCGGGCCGATCCCCGGTTCGGACACGTAGGCCTGCTCGAAGACCGGCGCACCGGCCTGTTGAGCCAACACCGCCGGGAACGAACGATCCTGGTACCAGTTCATGAGCGAGCCGGAGACGAAGCCCGCGGTCAAGCTGTCGCCGAGGGCCGCATAGTTCGAAAGGTCCACCTGCGCCGTTGCGGGAACCGTCGCGAGGAGAACCACCAGACAGGCTGCGAAGATCGTCTTTTTCATCGGCGTCCTCCTTTTCAGAACTTGAACGTGAGGCTCATGTGGAGCAGGGGTGATTCAGCGTCGTAGGTGCCGTCGAATGCATCGGTCGACTGGCCGCCGGTCGATCGCTCTTCGGCATCGACGTACTCGTAGGCGATATCGAAGCGGAACCGGTCGGTGTGGTAGCTGAGGCCGCCCATGTACGACACCCGGGTGGCATCGCCGAGCAAGGGGGACATGCCGGCCGCTGGCTGCGGGGTTTCGTCTTCCAGGTAGCCGAGCCTGAAGTCCCAGTGTTCGGTGGCGCGCCACTCGAAGCCGACCCGCCATTGCCAGGCGTCGTCCCAGTTCTCTTCACGCACCGAGCTGAACTCCGGATTCTCCGGGAAGATGATGGGGAGCTCCTGGTAGGCGCTCCACCCCATCACCCCGTACTGGCCGGAAAAGGTCACCTTCTCGTTCTGCCACGCGAGACCGACGTTCCAGAAATCCGGGAAGCTGATGGTCGCCTCGATGGGCACCGTCCCTTCGAACGGGAGGATGGTACCGAGCAGACCGTCGAACTCGGGATAACCGGTCGGGACCTGGGTGAAGGATGCGTTGCCGTCGCCGTTGATAGTGAACTCCGAGCGGTAGGAGGCGCCGAAGCTGAAGCCCGCGCCCATCTTCCACAGGATGCCGGCGTTCCACGCCCAGGCCGAGTTGATGCCGTCACTCTTGAGATTGGTTTCCGCGACAGTTGAGAGCTGCTGGTTGAAGGGGTTGATCAGGCCGACATCGCGGGTCAGCTCGATGGTCGTCGTCATGTAGTCGACGCCGATCCCGAAGGCGAAGTGCTCGCTCAGTTGGTAGGCCATGCTGGCGCCGAGATCGAAGACCATGAGATCGGCCTTCTGCGAGATGTAGTTGCCGAGGAAGTCGTCCTCCCACTCGGTGCCGAGGCCGAACGGGTTGTGGAGGGCGAAGCTCACCTCGAGCCGGTCGTTGATCGGGATCCCCAGAAAGAGGTGCACCGGAAAGAACAGCTGTTCCACCTGGTCTGCGGTGTAGCCGTCGCCGGGGTAGGGAGACGAACCCGCAAAGGTCTGTTGCGGCCAGATGAGGGTCGGTGCCGACCATCACCTGGGTGCCCTCGTCGGTCTGGAAGGCCATACCGGCGGGGTTCCAGAACAGGGTCGAGAGGTCGTCGCCGACGGCGACCATGGTGCCGGCCATGCCGCCCTGTCGGCCGCCGACCTCGAACAGGGCAAAGCCGGAACCCCAGGTGAGAGACGGCACGGCGATCAGCACCGCTGCCGCCACAAGATTTCGTCTGCGATTCAACGTGATCACATCGAACCTCCTTCTCCAGCTGGCAACCTCATTCTCATCTAAAAGACGCCTCATGCTACGGCGGCGGGTCCGCGGCGTCAACACGACGAGCCCGCTTATCTCACAGGGTTTCGAAGCGAGGGCGGCGAAGCGCAAGTATCCGCTGGGTTTGGCGTGAATCGGGCGACGTCGTCGTAGTTGCGCTACGTCAAGGAGCACGATGTGCGACAAACACCGCGGGACGTAGCGATTCGCTGTCCGCAGCCGACACCCTGTGAGATGAGCGGGCTAGCGCCAGTCCGTCTCCGGCTGCGGTTTGTTGGCGACGATCTCTTCGAGGCGGTTGAGGATCTCGGGTGAGAGACGCTCGAGAACCGCGATGGCCTTCATGTTCTCCTCGACCTGCTCGGGCCGCGACGCGCCGGTGATGGCGGTGCTGACGTTGGGGTTTGTCAGGCACCACGCGATGGCGAGCTGGGCCATGGTGCAGCCCAGCTCGTCGGCAATGGTCGTGAGGCGGCGCACCCTGGCGATCTTGTCCTCGACCGCGGAGCCTTCGAGCCGGGACCGCAGCCACTCGTAGCCCGCGACCGTGCTCCGGGTGCCTGCGGGGATGCCGTCGTTGTACTTGCCGGTGAGGAGACCGCCGGCCAGCGGGCTCCAGATGGTGGTGCCGAGACCGATGCGCTCGAAGAGGGGGGCATACTCACGCTCGACGCGGTCGCGATGGAAGAGGTTGTACTGCGGCTGCTCCATCAAAGGCGGGATCAGGCGTTCGCGGCGGGCCATGTGCCAGGCCTCCAGAATCCGCTCCGCCGGCCACTCGCTGGTGCCCCAGTAAAGCGCCTTGCCCTGGTTGATGACGTGGTTCATGGCGCGCACCGTCTCCTCGACCGGGGTGTGGAGGTCGGCGCGGTGGCAGAAGATGAGGTCGACGTAGTCGAGCTGAAGCCGCCGCAGGGCCGCATCGGTGCCCTCGACGATGTGCTTGCGCGACAGCCCGCGGTCGTTGGGGCCTTCGCCGGCCCAGAAGATCTTGGTGGAGACCACGTAGTCGGAGCGTTTCCAGCCCTTCGTCTTGAGCACCGCGCCCATGATCTCCTCGGCGACCCCGTCGGCATAGACCTCGGCGTTGTCGAAGAAGTTGACCCCCGCCTCCCACGCCGCCTGCATGCACTGAGCCGCTTTGTCCACGTCCATCTGCGGACCGAAGGTGACCCACGCGCCGAAGCTCAGGGCCGAGACCTTGAGGCCGGAGTTTCCAAGGTGGCGGTATTCCATCGCACGCTCCTTTCGAGGCCATCGATCATACCGAAACCTGTTGGCGCCCACGGGCCATGCCTTTCCAGGCTTCTTTCCCGCGAGGAGCCACCTTGAACATTGTCTGCCCGGATCATCCCTTCGACGGGAACGTCCGAGTGTCCGACAATATTCAAAATGGCACCTCCGCCGCACACGACCCTTTTTCCCTTTCCCCTCTCTCCCCTGTCCCTCAAGTCCTCAAAGCTGGGACGAGGTACAGGTTCGCGCCGATCCGTCCGATCAGGAGGGCGGCGGCGGCGGCAACGGCGCCGACGGCATCGAGTCGGGAGATGGCCACCCACAACACGATGACCACTCCGACCACCTCGATCGAGGTGGCCATGGTGATGGCGTTGGTCGTCCCGCGGACCACGAGAATGGCGCGCTGAAAGGACAGGAGGGCGGCGAGTCCGGGGAGGAGCGTCTGAATGCGGGTGGGAACCAGCGCGAACACGGCGAGCTCATCGGTGAGGCCGGAGACGGTCTGAAACCAGATGTGCGAAAGCGGCGTCCAGGCGATCACCGACAGCCCGCAGACCACCGCCAGGCTCAGCGCCACACCGAAGCGACGCAGGGACCGGTAGCCTTCACCGTTGTCGCCCATCAGGGCGATCACGACTTCCTGGTAGGCGAGGCCGAGGCTGCGGAAGACGAAGACTAAAGCGTTGACGACCGGCAGCACGGCGAGCGACTCCAGCGAGGCGCGGCTGTTGCCGACGAAGAACGTCACCATCGGGTGAATCCCGAGGCTGAGCACCGTCGTCAGCGCGAGCGGGTAGTAGAACCGCGACAGGGACCCGTAGCTGGAAGCGGCGCCGGTGGCCTCTCCCGGCTTTTCAAGGAGGGAACGTATGGAACCGGCGGCCATCAGGCGGCTGATCGCGGCTTCACAGCAGACTCCCATGGTCAGAGCCGCAGCGCCGACCAACGCGCCTTCGACGTCGGTGAACCGGGCGAGAACACCTGCGGTGCCGAACATCGCTGCGAGCCGTGCGATGGTCCCGTAGGCCACCCGCCGGGTGAGGCCGTTGCGAATGAGAACCCCCTGGTAGACGCGGCGAATGCCGATGACACTCGGCCACGGCAGGAGAATGAGCAGGGCCAGGTGGGTGCGGGATGCGACTTCGGGCGGGAGCCCGATGAGACCGATGGCCAGCCGGTCGAACACCGGCGGCAGGAGGGTGACGACCATCGCCAGCGTCACCGACGCGTTGATGGTGTTGGTGAAATTTCGCAACCTGAGATACGACGCCCGGTTGCGGGCGAGAGCGGTGGCGGCGCTCAGCAACATGATCACCGGCGCCTCGAACACCAGCGCCAGCGAGTAGGCGACGCCGTAGGCCGCCAGGTTGTAGACGGGATCGCCGAGACGCGCGATCACCGCCGCCAGGAAAGGCCCTTCCACCGCCATCATCAGCCACGTCGCCGCCAACGGCAGCCAGAAGCGGAAGATGCGGCCCTGGGTGAGATCTGCTTCGGTCATCGGCGGGGGAGAATAGCACCTCGATTTCGGATTTCGGATTTCGAATTTCGGATTTCCCACCCTCCCCCTTCAAATTGGCGCTGGGTGGGCGGGAAAAAATCCGAAATCCGAAATCCGCAAATCCGAAATCAAAAAAAGGGGCCCGGAGGGCCCCTCTGCATGATGATCTGAAGAGTCCTACTGCCGCCAGCGCACGAAGAAGCCCCAGCGGTTGGCGTCGTAGTCGGCCACCGGGAACAGATCCTCGCTGTAATCCCAGTTCTCGTACTCGCCCGCGATGGCGATCTTCTTGCTGAGATCGATGGCGAGCCTGGCAAAGGCGCGGTCCATCTCGAACGGGAAGCTGCCGACGTTTTCGAACGTCGAGTAGGCCGCCTCGATGGTGAACAGCGCGATCTTCCAGCGCATGTTGCCTTCAAGGAGGTCGCCCTCCTCTGCGTACATCGAAGGGATGATCTGGAAGGTCTGCGGCACCCGGATCGGCATCTCGGTGTCGGTCTGGTAGGTGTCCCAGGCCGCCCGCAGCAGGAAGTTGTCGGTCGGGGTGAAGTTGAAGTCGACGGCGTAGCGATCCGTGTCGTACTGATAACCGATCCCGGAGGCGTCGTTGTCGGCGTCGATCGACTCGGCGGTGAGCAGGAGCCGGAACATCCGGCTGATCGACCAGTCGACCCGGCCGCGCAGCCGCAACCGGTCGTTGAAGTCGGTGCGGACGATGACCTCGTCGGAGTCCTGGCCGACGGCGTCGATCAGGAACTTGAAGTCGCCGACCGTGACCATCGCGCCGAGATCGAAGGTCGAGATCTGACGGTCGTACTCGCCCTCCTGGCCGCCCGGCAGGACGATCTCGGCGACATCGGCCGAGAGGTCGACATCCTGGTCCGTGACCGCGTACTCGGCCCACAGTGAAAAGGCGCCGAGATTGCGGAAGTCGAACCTGATGTTGGCGGTGCCCTCTTCACGCTCGTAACCGGTCTCGGCGTCGACCAGGGTCTCGATGTCCTTCGGGTCGAACCCGTTAAAGGTCATGGTGTCCATGTAGAGGCTCGAGATCAGCGCCCAGCCCTCGAGCTGGCGGTCGCGCGCCTCGTAGCCGACGCGCATCCCGACCTTGTGGCTGATGTCCCACTCGAAGCGGGCCTCGCCGCGCCAGTATGGGTTCTCGGTCCGGCTCTGCACCGACTGGTCGAGGCCCTCGAAGAACCGGGAGAGCTGGAAGCTGACGAGGCTGCCGGTCAGCATCTCGTCCATGGTGGTGTCGCCCTCGTAGTCGGCTCGGGTGTAGGACGCCACGAAGCGGCTGGTCTCGGTGACGCGGCCGGTCATGTGGAATGTCGTCACCGGCGTGTCCGCCTCGGTCGAAGTGGTCCGGTTGAACGTGTCGAGCTCGACATCCTGACCGATCACCGTGCCGGAGCTGTTGCCTCCACCCGCGCCGGGTGCGAGGGTGTCGGTGTACGTTCCCTCGAAGCTCCGCCAGCCCTGCAGCAGGGTTCCCTGGATCCCCTTGGTGGCGAAATTCACGCCGAGATAGAACTCCTCTTCGGTCTCGTCGAGCTGGGAGTCGATCCGGAAGTCGTCGGCGCCGACGGAGTAGGTCGATCCGCCCGGTCCGTCATAGCTGTTCCAGCGGAAACCGACGATCGGAGTGATGGCGCGGCCGGGAAGGATCTCGAGTTGGAAATCCAGAATGTCGCGGTTGCGTTCCCATGTGTGCTGGCCGGGGTACACCCCGTCGTCGACGAGGGGGTTGGCGTAGGCCGGCAGCGCGCTGAAGCTATCGAACTGCTGGTAGAAAAGGTTGACGCGGTAGATGTCGCCGAGCCCCATCTGCAGACGGAAGCGGCCGGCGGGGTTGCCGCCGAAGCCGGAGGCGTCCACCCGCAACCGGTCCACGAAGCCGGCGTCGCCCGACGGGTCGACGAAGTTGAGGGAGAAGTCGCGCAGGACGAACCCGTCGTCCTGGTTGATCTGCGTGCGGAACATGTCCTCGTTGCCGGTGACGTCGACCTCCTGATACCCGACCTCGATGTCGAGCGAGGTCGACTGCGCGGCCGCGAAGGACGCTCCGAAGGCGAGGAGAAGGACGGCGCAGGCGGTGATCGACAGGCGATATGTGTTCATCGATCCACCCCCTACTTCAGCAGCATCGGCGACGTGTTGGACCCGTGGACCATCACGTGGCAGGTGGTGCAGTTCTGGTATCGCGGTGTGTTGATGTTGTGGAACGACGGCGGCTGCGAGCCGAGGGTGTCGCCCATCGGGCTGTGGCACTCGAGGCACAGCTGGTCGACCCGCGAGCGGGTCAGCGCCATCGGGTTCGATGCGCCGTGCGGGACGTGGCAGCTGAGGCAGTTGCCGGTCGAGCCCGAAACGTGCGGGAACACGAAGGGCCCGCGTTTTTCGGCGTGGCAGCTGACGCACGCGACGTCGCCCGAGCGGTCGACCTTGAGGCTGGCCTCACCGGCGCCGCCGTGCGGGTTGTGGCACGAAACGCACTGCATCCCGCCGCGGTCGAGCTGGTGGCCGAAGGGCTGGTTGAACGAGCCGGCGGCCGACGAGTGGCAGCTGGCGCAGAGCTGGTTGGCGGCCTTCTGCAGCATCTCCGGCTGCAGCGGATCCGCGGTGTGGATGTTGTGGCACGAGACGCAGGTCACGTCCGCCCCCGAGTGCACCGAGCGGCTCGAGAACATGGTCCGGGTGTCGCGGTGGCAGGTCAGGCAGAGCGTTCTCGAGGTCCTGTCCCTCGGGTCTGCCGATCAGGGCCACCTCGCCGCCCTCCTCCATGTGCCGGTCGCCGTTGCCGTGGCAGGTGGCGCAGGTCGGCCCGCCCCGGTCCTTCGCGGCATGCACGGTGTGGGCGAAGTTGGCCGCGATGTCCTCGTGACAGGTGGCGCAATCTTCAGCGGGGTCGCCGGCTGCGGCGGGAGCGGCAATGCCGAGACCGAGCCCGACCACCACGGCGCCGAGTGCCAGCGTGTACATGAGCTTTTTCATACCCGATCTTCCTTTCCAGGTCACACGCGCCCCGCCGCCGACGCGGCGGGGCGCATGATCACGGGTTTGCTAGTGGGCGTGGACGGAATCGACCGAGAAGTCGCGGTCGGCACCGTGACACGAGGCGCAGGACTCGCCGAAGGGCGCCGTGTTGACGTAGGCGTGGGCCGCCGCGTCGACCGTGCTGTGGCACGCCAGGCAGGCTGCGCCGGCCGGCTGGGTCGGCGAGTAGAAGCTGCGCTCGGTCGTGACCTCGAGCGAGCCCTCGGGCGCCGGCACGTTATAGGAACCGTCGATGTGGCAGGTGTCGCACGACCGCAGGTCGCCGGGGAAGTGGACGCCGTTGTAGTTGTGCGCCGTATTCCCGAACCCGTAGACGGTGAAGTCGTCGGTCAGCTCGGCGCCGGCGTGGATGCGATGGATCATCCACCGCATGTCGATGGATTCCGGCGGCGACTGGTCCGCCGGCCGGCGGCTGACGTCGCTGTTGTTGGGCCGGTGGCAGAAGACGCACTCCTGGGTGTTGAAGCGCTGGCCGCCGTGCAGCGACAGCACGTCGTGGCAGACGTTGCACTTGTCGATCGAGACCACTTCGCGCCGCGGCACCGCTTCGGAGTCGGTGACGGCCGCGTAGTAGACCGGGTTGAAGGCGCCCTCGGTGACCGTGAGGCCTTCGACGGTGCCGTTGTCGATGGTGGAGTTACGGCGGACATCGGCCGAGAAGCCCCAGCTACCGGTCGCGTCCTCGGGGATCGGGGTCTCGAAGGTGATCATGTACTCGTCGCCGACCATGGTGGCCGCACGGGCGTCCTGCGAGATGTCGATCATGTGGTCGATGGTGTCGCCGATCGGACCGGCCGCGCGCAGGGTCAGGGTGCGGAGTCCCGAGATCGGGGAGACGACCGAGCCGTCGCTGTTGGTCAGAGAGAAGTACACGGTCGGGGTGCCGCCGGGCATGGCGCCGGTGACGTCGGTGATCTCCATGTTGAGCCCCGCGAGCTGGCTCGATTTGAGCGGGATGGTATGCGCGCCCATGATCGAGATGTCGAACTCGTGCTCGCCCTGAGGAATGTGGCACGCCGCGCACAGGCTGTCGTCGAACTGCGCCACCGGGTGGCCCTCACCGGCGACCTCCCAGTTGATGTTGTCATGGCACGAGCCGCAGGCGTCGCGGTTGGGCCGCGTGAACCAGACGTCGCCCTCGGGGGTGTCGGCGGTGTGGCAGGTGTCGCAGTTGCGGATGTCCTGGGTGAAGATCACCTCGGAGTAGTCGTGCACCGACTGCCGGTTGCCGATGATGATGTAGGGCGTGCCGGCCTGGACGCTGGGCAGGTTGGCGCCGTTGTGGATCTTGTGGATCATCTGCTTCATGTCGACCGTGTTGCCCGTGTCGGGGTCCGAGGTCTGTTTGTTGTGGCACAGCACGCACAACTTGACGTCGCGCCGGCTGCCGCCGTGCAGTGCGAGCTGCTCGTGGCAGCTGTTGCAGGTCGAATCCAGCAAGCCCTGCCACTGGTCGACAACCTCGCTGCCGTCGGGTACGAAGTCGTACTCGACGTTGTCGTACTGCGAGGTCTCGAGCGGGGTGTCGTTGAGGTTGCGGGTGGCGTAGATGCCCAGCGTGTGGGTCACCGACATGTCGTAGCCAGCCGGCAGCTGGGTGCCGAAGGTGTAGCGGAGCCGTCCGATTTCGAGATCCTCGATTGTCCCGCGTGAGTCGCTGGACGCCTGGATGGCACTCTCACCGGTGATCGGGCTGGTCTGGGTGCGGACCGTGTAGGCGACATAGTCGCGGCGTTCGGCGTCGTACCACGACAGGATGTAGCTGAAGCTCACCGGGCCGGGGGTCTGGATGCCGGCGCGATCGAGCGGCTGGCCCTGGTCGTCGGTGAAGCTGATCTCCACCACCGGATGGCGGTCGGCCGGAATCTGGATGTCCTCGACCGTGACGTGGAGCCCCGGCCGGATGAAGGCGTACTGCTCCTTGGTGAGATAGTGCTCGGCCTGGCTCTTGGTGTAGACGTTCCGCGGGTCGATCTCTCCAGTCGGAGTGACCCGGTTGGCCGGGGTGCGCACCACCATGGGAACGGCCGCGGCGCCCGCGGTCGCAAGCACCAGTAAGCTCCTCGTGATCGATATCATCGCTCTGCCTCCTTCTCCAATATGGAGTGACTCTCGCTGGGTTGTTGTGGGCCGCCGTCGCCGGCAGCCCCGAGTGCACAGTTGAGATTTTCGGCGGATCGAAACGGGATCTCAAAATGGAGGCCGACGGGGATTGCGGAAGGTGTCGGTGGTGGAGGCGTCGACCTCGTCAGAAGATTCCGTGACAATCCCATGACTATCGAAGAATGCACGAGTCTCGTTTGATTGTCAACTCAAATGTTGAAGTGCTCAGATGGGGAATCGGAGACCTCTCCACGGGTGGCGGGACCTTCGAGATTTTGTCGAGCATGGCTCGAAATCGTGCCGAGAGTGAATCGCAATTGACGTGTGATTTTGCGACCGTCAGCCCGGATTTCCGAACCTGGGCATGGCAATCCGATCAATCGCCGCGGCGGTCGAATCCCGTGCGACTTGCGCCGCGGCGGGCGGCGGGAGACACTGACCCTCGTGGTACGGAAATCCCAGGTCCTGGTCGTCTCGGTTGCCGCCTTGATCCTCCTGGTCAGCGCCCTGTCCCTCGTGCTGCGGGCACGGCTGCGGTGCAGCGGCTTTGCCGGGCCGGAGGTCACCCGCGCGGAGCTTCCGCTCGCCGCGGCCGACGGCGCGTTGCGGGTGGTGACCTGGAACGTCCGCAATTTTCCCCTCGACGAGCGCCCGCAGGCCGCCGACCTCGGCTATTCGCGGCGCACCAACATCTGTGATCTCGAGACGGTTCTGTCCGGGCTCGACGGCGATCTCCTGGGGCTCCAGGAGGTCAACGACACCCGCCGCTTTCCCCCCATCCTCCGCCGCGCCGTCGAGGGTCGGCAGATGGGCGTACGTTTTTCAGCCGGCGGCGGCAGGTTCGGCCAGCACCTGGCCATCGCCTGGGACACGAACGTGCTGCAACTCGTGGACGAGCCCTTCGACATCGACGACGTCGTCTTCGAGGCCGGGATGCGGCCGGCGTTCGCGGCTCGCTTCCGCAGCCGGAGGGATCCCGGACTGGATTTCACCTTCATCGTCGTCCACTGGGAGTCGGGCCGCGGAGGTTTTGAAGATCGCCGAAGGCAGAATCGCGCCCTCGCCGCGTGGATCGACCGCTGGGTGGAGGAGATCCGAGATCCCGACGTCATCGCGGTCGGAGATTTCAACACCACCGGTTCCCCGCGCGGAGGGCCCGATGGTGAACTGCAGTCGATCGACGCACTCCTGGGCGCCGCCGGGCTCGAACGGCTGCCCAACACCACGGGGTGCTCAGAGTACTGGGAAGGCGGTGGCGATCGGGACGGCATTCAGGAATCCTCCCTGATCGACCACGTCTTCCTGCGCGGTCTGGACGAGGGCGACCTGGCGGCGCCGGTCCAGGCGTGGCTCCACTGCGCGAGATTTCAATGCGCCGATCTGGTGTCTCAACCGGGAGCCGAGGACGGGACGTTCTGGGATGTCTCCGATCACTGCCCGCTGACCTTCGAATTATCTGATGGCGGCACCGCAGATTGACAATTTCGGATTTCGGATTTCGAATTTCGGATTTTCCACCCAACCCACCCCGAGTCATTTTCGCTGGATGACGCCCGTCATGTCCGAAAACGAGATTCCGAAAGCCACCCAAGAGTGCCTTGTCAGTGGGGGACGGCGGACGGGAAATCCGAAATCCGAAATCCGAAATCCGAAATCATTCTATGATGGCCCCGGCCACTGAAATGACGACGCAGGGACACCATACCGTCGACCGTGCTGTGCGCGAGTTCCACATTTCGCGGAAGGTCCGTGACGCCTACGGTCTGTCCGACACCCTGTTTTCGGTGACGGGCAACGTGGTGTTTGCCGATTTCTTCGCGGCCCGCGAGCTCGCCCACCGACTCAACGAACGGCGCGACGTCCACCACCACCCCGAGCGTGCGGTGCGGGCGAGCCGCCTCTACGCCGTGGGGCTGATCGACGAGGTCCTGCACCTGGTGGTGGCGCGCCACCGGCAGGTGCGGGCGCCGCGTCTGTGGACCCAGGTCCTGTCGCTGCTCTCCAGAGACCTCGGTGTGGAAAAACTGAATCATCTCCTCGGGACCTTTGTCGACGAGTTCCCTCCCGCGGCGGTCTATCGCGGAGAATCCGGAGCGGAGGAGTATCTGACCGGCGCCACCGACGGGGTACCGCATCGGGAAGTCGTGATCGAAGAGTTGGTGCTGCTGTGGCTGGCCAACCGCAACCCGGCCTTTTCCGACTTCCGCGAGCTGTTCGACGACGCGATGCTGCGCCGCGAGACGGATTACGAGGAGGCCTTGAATCACGTCGAGACCATTCTCGGCGGGTCGGCTACCGGCGGCGAGGGCGGCGAGACCCTGCTCGATCGCCTGTACGCTCCGATGCGGGCCGCACCGACCTCGCTCGAGGGCCAGCTGGCGTTCATCCGGTCGGCGTGGGCGGAGCTTCTCGGCCCCGATCTGCGCCGGGTTCTCGGCAGCCTCGACTTCATCGCCGAAGAGCAGCGGGTCTTCTTTCCTCCCGGACCGGGTCCGGGGCCGGGACCGGGACCGCTCGATCTTCGGGACTTCGTCGCCCTCTACAACGAGGTCGAGAACTACTCCGCCGATCTCGACTGGATGCCGCGGCTGGTGTTGCTCGCCAAAAACGCCCACGTCTGGCTCGCCCAGCTGAGCCGGAAATACGCCCGCGAAATCACGACCCTCGACGGGATTCCCGACGCGGAGCTTGCGGAGCTCGCATCGTCGGGCTTCACCGGTCTGTGGCTGATCGGCGTCTGGGAGCGCAGCCGCGCGTCGGAACGCATCAAACGGAGGATGGGCGACGAGGACGCGGTGGCGTCGGCGTACTCCCTGGAGGACTATCGGATTGCGGCCGCTCTCGGCGGGGAGGGCGCCTACGAAGACCTCCGGACCCGTGCCTGGCGGCACGGCATCCGGCTGTCGACGGACATGGTGCCCAACCACATGGGCATCGACTCGCACTGGGTCGTCAACCACCCGGACTGGTTCGTCTCTCTCGACCGGTCGCCCTACCCCTCGTACACCTTCAACGGTCCCGACCTCAGCGATGACGACCGGGTGGGCGTCTTCATCGAGGACAAGTACTGGTCGAAGACGGACGCCGCGGTGGTCTTCAAACGGCTCGACCGCCACACCGGGAGCGAGCGGTACATCTACCACGGCAACGACGGCACCTCGATGCCGTGGAACGACACCGCGCAACTCGACTACACGAAGGCCGAGGTCAGGGAAGCGGTCATCCAGACCATCCTTGCGGTCGCCCGGAGGTCGCCGGTGATCCGTTTCGACGCCGCCATGACCCTGACCCGTCAGAACTACCACCGCCTGTGGTTTCCGGAACCCGGCGCCGCCGGAGCTGTCCCTTCGCGGGCTGAGTACGGAATGTCGCGCGCTCAGTTCGACGCGCTGATGCCGCACGAGTTCTGGCGTGAGGTGGTGGACCGGGTCGCCGCCGAGGCGCCGGACACCCTGTTGCTCGCCGAGGCGTTCTGGCTCCTCGAGGGGTACTTCGTTCGAACCCTCGGGATGCACCGCGTCTACAACTCGGCCTTCATGAACATGCTCCGGGACGAGCGCAACGCGGAGTACCGCCAGCTGATCCGCACCACCCTCGAGTTCGATCCGCAGATCCTCAAACGCTACGTCAACTTCATGTCGAACCCCGATGAACGGACTGCCATCGACCAGTTCGGCACCGGCGACAAATATTTCGGGGTGGCGACCATGATGGCCACCATGCCGGGGCTCCCGATGTTCGGCCACGGCCAGATCGAGGGTCTGGCCGAGAAGTACGGGATGGAGTTCCGGCGGCCGCGGTGGGACGAGGCCGCCGACGAGGGTCTGGTGGCGCGCCACCACCGGCAGCTCTTTCCCCTGTTGCGCCGGCGCCGCCTCTTCGCCGAGGTCGACCGCTTCCGGCTGTACGACTTCACCGGCGATGACGGGTCGGTGGACGAGAACGTTATCGCCTACTCCAACGAGGTTGACGGTGAGCGGAGCCTGGTGATCTTCCACAACCGGTACGCCGACACCCAGGGATGGATCCGCCTCTCCACCGGGGTGGCGGAAGAACCCGGAAATCCTGAACGGCCGCTGATGCGCACCTCCCTCGGCGACGGTCTCCGCCTCCCCGACGGCCCGGACGCCTACCTGGTCCTGAGAGATGCGGTGACAGGTCTCGAGTTCCTGAGGTCCTGCCGGCAGCTTCGAGAGGACGGGATGCGTCTCGACCTCCGGGCCTATGGGCTGCACTGCTTCGTCGCTCTTCGTGAGGTGGTGTCCGACGATGCCCATCCGTGGACAGACCTTGCCGAAGAGCTGGGCGGCGGCGGCGTGCGCAGCGTGGACGAGGCCCTGGGCGTGCGGGTCATGGCCCCTGTTCTCGATCCCTTCCGGCGTCTGCTGGAAATCACCACCCTGCGCGATCTGGTGACTCCGGACACTTCGGCCGACGCCGGCACCCGGTTGCGGGAGGTCGCAGCCGGGGAGGTCGCGGCGATCGTCGCGGCGGCCGCGGATCGCGCGAGTTACCGCGGATCGCTTGCCGCTGTCGAGGCCGCGATGCTCACCGACATCGAGGCGGTCCTCGCCCTGGCCTCCCTGGTCGGGCAGCCGCAGGGTGGTGGCGACGGGATCGACGAAACGACTTTGGCGCCGCTCGCAGGTGCTCTCGCGCGTCCCGAACACTGGGCCGCGGTGTTGACCTGGATCGTGACCCGCCACCTGGGCCGCCTGGAGGGACCGGATCGCGGCCGCATCCGGGCCCGCGCGAGATACATCGACTGGCACCTCGGGTCGGTGGTGGTCGAAGTGGCGCAGAAACTCGGCGTGGCGGAGGATGCGGCCCGCGCGCTCGCGGACATGGTCGAGTTGATGATTGTCGCCGAGAGGCGCAACGCCACCCTGCCGACGTCTCCGCGCGACCTTGCCGGTGTCTTCGACGATCCGGTCGGTCGCCGTTTTCTGGCTGTCAACACGTATCAGGAAGTGCAGTGGTTCAACCGCGAACGGTTTGCCGAGTTGGTCGGCGCGCTGGCTGCTGCGGCCGCCGTCCGATCGGTGACGGCGAACCCGGCGGCCGCCGTCGAGGGGGTGGCCGGTGTTTGCGATGCGGCGCGGCTCCTGGTGGCGGCCGCAGAGGCCTCCGACTTTCGAGTTGAGGAATTTCGAGAGGGGTCGGGCGCGGAGCCCGAGGCGGATCGGCCCGAGCGGACGATCTGATGGATCGGCGTCAGCTCCTGCGGCCGCTGCCGCTTCTGATCATTTTCACATTCGTGGCAGTCGCTGCCGTCGATCTCGTGCAAACCCTGCGCGAGGAGGAACCGCCGCCTCCGGTCGTTCTCGATCCGGGTTCGGTTCAATTCGAACCGTGGGAACCCGTGATCGACCTCCGCGCAGGCGGGCCGGAAGCCGCCGTGAAGCTCTTGCCCGTCCCGATACTGACCGGGCCGCTGTGGGCTCCGGCGAACCCGTCCGGGGTCTGGCTGCTCGGCAACGGTGGCGAGATGGACCTCGATCTCGGCCGGGGCGGACAGCGGGCCCTGATCCTCGAAGGCCGGCCGGCGGCCGGCAAACGCCCGGTGCGCAGTGTCGGGGTCTCGGTCAACGGCGTCGACTGCGGCAGCTCGGAGCTGCGCCGGGGCTGGCAGCGTTGGAGCGTCACCGTTCCGGCCGGCGCCTTGCGAAAGGGAGCCAACCGCGTGGTCTTTCACCTTCCCGACCGCGAACCGGTTCGCCAGCCCCGACGGGCCCTGCAGCTGCGTCGGGTCGAACTCCGGTTGGATGAAGCGGGTGGCGCGGATCGATCGGGTTCGGCGACGCCGGACATCGATTTCGAACGACAGCGTGTGGTGATGCGGACGGCCGGGGTGTTCGAGGCCCGTTTCACGGTCGACGACCGGGTTGACGCCCTGCGGGTGAGGTACCGGTTTCGCAGCCCGGGAGGCTCGGGCGAGATGACGGTGGCGCGGCCGCAGGGTGGAGGCAAAGGGCTCGACGCGCCCGTTCGGCACGCGCTGGTTCCGTCGGAAGAGAGCGTCGAACGGATTCGCGTGCCGCTGCACGGCCGTCGCGGGGAGTTCGTCTTCCGCCTGCGCGCCGAACCGTGGGCCGATCAGTCCCTGCTCGACATCCGGTCGGTGGAGCTGGTCACCGAAGGGGGCCGTTCGGTTTCGGGGGACGATCGCCCGGACTGATGCAGGCTAGGGGTCGGGCGGAGTGATATCGCGGGGCGGTGGGACGGGGTCCTTTTTGGTGGTCAGGGTCGCCGCCAGAAACGTGAGCATGGCCAGCATCAGCTCGTCGATCAACGGAATGGGGTCGGGAATCACCAGATCGACCAGGAACAACCCGCCGAGGATGAGAAACAGGTAGGGGTAGCGCAGCCGCGGCAGGAAGCGCTGGATGAGGGCGGTGAGAGGCGAATGTGTCGGAGTGCCCATGGTATCCCTCAATACGGTGTGAAATGAAATGTGTTCCCGCCGGACGTGCCGACAGGACTCATCGCGTGGCTGCAGGCAGGCAGCGGGTCAAACAGGTCACGTTCCTCTCGGTTTGTAGCTGGAATAGGCTTCGACCTTTCCGGACAGGCCGCTCAACCGGACGACCAGCATCTGACCTTCGGGCGTTCCCTTGATCCATTTCAAGGCCTTGTCATGGAAACGGCGCTTCTCGGCACCCTCGAGCACGATGCCCTGCTTTTCGAAGAATCGGTCGATCATCGAGATGGCCTCGGGGGTGAGTTCGGTGACGCCGCGGAAGATCTGGAGGAGGGGCCGGGAGGCGATGTTGTCGAGTTCGAGCCGAGCGGTCATGTCGACTTCGGCCACCGGCCCGAGATCGCCGCTGACCAGCGGACTCTGTTCCGGTTCCGCCGCGTTGGACGGTCCGCGGAGTTGTTCGACGGCGGCGATCGCGCCGGCCAGCGCGACCTGAATGGAACGGATGGCCCGGTCCGCCCCCTCGGGGAGGGCCGCGCCGTCATGCGCGGAAAACCACTGTCGCAGCTGGTTGATGAATTCAGCGAACTTGATCAGCCGTGGGCCGGTGACCCTGCCCGCCGGCTTGAGCCTGGCCGGCTGGCGGGCGCTGGTATTTTCGGAATTGTTCGGGGTCGACAGCTTGGCGATGACCACGGTCAACGACCGCGCAGCCTCTTCCAGCGAACGGGCCGCGTCCTCCGCGTCGGTGGCGAGAATCCAGTCGCGGCGTTCGCCAATGAATTCCGCCAGCCGCTGCACGTTGTGAGAGGCCTTTTCGAGTTCTTCGACGGTGATCTTTTCGTTCATCGAGCCACCCAACAGTCCTATGGAGCGATATTCTAGCTGAAATACCGCCACCGCGCACCCGGTGGCTGAATGTGCGAAGATGCATCGGGCCGAAGCCATGCAGCTGAACATCACACTCCCCGACGACTTTCACCTCCACCTGCGTGACGGGCGGGCGATGGCGGACGTGGTCTCTCACTCGGCGCGGGTCTTCGCCCGGGCGGTGGTCATGCCCAACCTGGCGCCGCCGGTGACGACCGCCGGGCAGGCCGTCGCCTATCGCGATCGGATCGCCGGGTCGCTGCCGGGGGGGGTGGTTTTCCAGCCGCTGATGACCCTCTATCTGACCGATCGGACGTCACCGGAAGACATCGAAACCGCGGTTGCGAGCGGTGCGGTGGTGGCGGCCAAGCTCTATCCCGCGGGTGCGACCACCAATTCCGATGCCGGTGTCACGGACATCGTGCGGATCGAGCAGGTCCTCGAGACCATGACCCGTCTCGGGATGCCGCTGCTGGTCCACGGCGAGGTGGTCGACCCCGGCGTCGATATCTTCGACCGCGAAAAGGTCTTCATCGAAAGAGTGCTCGATCCGTTGGTCCGCCGGTGGCCGGGACTCAAGGTGGTGTTCGAGCACATCACCACCGCCGAGGCCGTCGAGTGGGTCCTTCGCGCCCCGGCGACGGTCGCTGCGACAATCACCCCGCACCACCTCATGTTCGACCGCAACGCGATTTTCGCGGGTGGCATCGGCCCTCATTTCTACTGTCTGCCCGTGCTCAAACGCGATCATCACCGCCAGGCCCTGGTGTGGGCCGCCACCAGCGGCAGCCCGCGATTCTTTCTCGGCACCGACAGCGCGCCCCACGCCCGCCACACCAAGGAGGCGCCGCGCGGCTGCGCCGGGATCTTCTCGGCCCATGCAGCAATCGAGATCTACGCCGAGGTCTTCGAGAACGCGGGCGCCCTCGACCGCCTCCAGGCCTTCGCTTCCCACCACGGCTCGGATTTCTACGGTCTGCCGCGCAACCGCGGCACCCTGGCGCTGGTCCGCAAGGAGTGGGTGGTGCCCGACGCCTATGCGTTCGGGGACCACGAGGTGGTGCCGCTCAAGGCCGGGGAAACCCTGCGCTGGCGGGTGGCGGCGAAAACCGTTTCGGAGTAGATTTTTCTTTCGAGATGCACCGCACGCCGCGTGCTGTTCAACCCGGCGTGGCGCGATCGGGAGAGGGAAGAATAAATGGCCAACATCAACACGATCAAGGGCACCATCGGCATCCTCACCGGCGGCGGCGACGTGCCGGGGCTCAACCCGGCGATCCGCGCGGTGACGGTTCGCGCCATCCGCGAAGGCTACCGGGTGTTGGGAATCCGCCGCGGATGGGCGGGTCTGATCGAGATCGACCGCGATCAGAAGAACGGCTCCGACTACGTGATCAACCTCACCGAAGAGGTCGTCAACAAGGTCGGGCGGACCGGCGGCACCTTTCTTCACAGTTCGCGCACCCGGCCGTCCCACGTTCCCAAGACGGTGCTGCCGGACCACCTGCGCGAAACCTACACCGATGACGTCAACGACCTGACCAAAGAGGTGCTCGCCAATCTCGAGTACCTCGGGATCGACACCATGATCCCGATCGGCGGCGACGACACCCTGTCCTACGGCGTCCACCTCCACAAGCTCGGGATCCCAGTGATCGCGATCCCGAAGACCATGGACAACGACGTCCCGGGGACCGACTACTGCATCGGTTTTTCGACCTGCGTCACCCGCACGATCGCGATGACCCACGCCCTGCGGACCTCGGCCGGCAGCCACGAGCGCTTTCTCGTGATCGAGGTGTTCGGTCGTTACGCGGGCTTCACGGCGCTGCTGCCGACCATGGCCGGCGCCGCCCACCGCTGCGTGATCCCGGAGCACACCTTCGACATCGGCAACCTGTGCGAGAGGCTGTCCAAGGACCGCCGGGAAAACCCCTCCAACTACAGCGTGGTGCTGGTCTCCGAGGGGGCGACCTTCACCGGTCAGGGCGACATGGTCTTCGAGGACGAAGAGAAGGACATGTTCGGCCACAAGAAGCTCGGCGGCATCGGCGACCGGGTGGCGCGGGCGTTGCGCGAGCTGTCGCCGAAGTACAACAACGGCCACCGCGTCAACGTCATCAACCAGCGCCTCGGCTACCTCGTGCGGTCGGGCGACCCGGACGCCCTCGACTCGGTGGTTCCCATGGCCTTCGGCAATCTCGCCATGGATCTGATCCAGGAGGGCAAATCGGGCCGGCTGGTCAACATCCGCAACGGCCGCTACGACGACGTGCCGATCGACGTCGTGACCAGCCGCAAAAAAGTCGTGGACGTGGAGAAGTTCTACAACACCGAGCGCCTCCGCCCCAGCTACACTCGCTTCGAAGGCGCGCCCGTCTTCATCATGACGAGCGACTATTGAGTGTTCGAGATTTCGGATTTCGGATTTCAAGTTTCGGACCCTGACTCGGAAGGCTCGGGCCCGGAGCAACTCGAAACTGAGAACTCGAAACTCAGAACTTGAACACTGATCGGGAGGTTCGAATGAGGCTCTTGCACACGATGATCCGGGTCGGTGACCTGGAGCGCTCGATCGCGTTCTACACCGAGGCGCTGGGGATGAAGCTGCTCCGCAAGCAGGACTATCCGGACGGGAAGTTCACCCTGGCATTTGTCGGCTACGGCGACGAGAACACGAACGCGGTCATCGAGCTGACCCACAACTGGGACACCTCGGCGTACGATCTCGGCAACGGTTTCGGCCACATCGCCATCGCTGCCGCCGACATCGCCGGCGCCTGCAACCGGGTCCGCGAGTTCGGCGGCCAGGTGACCCGTGAACCGGGGCCGATGAAGCACGGCACCACGGTCATCGCCTTCGTCAAAGACCCGGACGGCTACGTCATCGAATTCATCGAGAGGTAGCTGTCAGCTGTTAGCCATTAGCTGTTGGCTCCGCCACCCTCCCTCTTGAATGTCGGGTTGGCGTTGGGTCGGAAATCCGAAATCCGAAATCCGAAATCCGAAATCAAGAAGCATCCCCTTGTTCTCAGACCGAGTTCGCTGTAGCTTCTGCGAATGATCGAGCTCGGGAAGCCCCTCACTCTTACCGCGACCTGCGCTCTCGGGCTGGAGCGCGTGCTGGCCGACGAGCTGCGCGCTCTGGGGGTCGAGGGTGTGGCGCCCGATCGCGGATCGGTTCTGTTCACCGGTGATCTGAGGACCGTCTACAACGTCAACATCCGCCTCCGCACCGCGATGCGGGTCCTGGTGCCGCTGGTTCGTGGACCGGTGTCGAACCGCAACGGGCTCTACGAGCTGGCGGCCTCGGTGGGCTGGGACGAGGTCATCACGACCGGCCAGACCTTTGCGGTGGAGGTGGTCGGAAAACACCGCTCGTTCCGCAACACGACGTTTGCGGGCCAGGTGGTCAAGGACGCGGTGGTGGACCGCCTCCGTACGGCGGGTGGTCGGCGCCCGAACGTGGATCGCGACACACCGGACATCCGCCTCCACCTCCGGCTGGTTGAAGACGGGCCGGTCACCCTCAGTCTCGACTCGAGTGGGGAGCCGCTTTCGCACCGCGGGTACCGGCCGCGCGGTGGGCCGGCGCCGCTGGCCGAGACCCTGGCCGCCGGGATCCTCCTGCTCGCCGGGTATGACGGATCAGAGCCCCTGCTCGACCCCATGTGCGGCACCGGCACCTTTGCAGTGGAGGCGGCGCTGATCGCGACCCGGACGCCGCCGGGGCTCCACCGCGAGTTCGCATTCGAGCGCTGGGGAGTCCACGATCTTCTGACCTTTGCGGAGGTCCAGCGCGAGGCCAACCACGGCCACCGCGCTGCGCCTCAACCCATCGTCGCCCGCGACCGGGCCGACCGTGCCCTGCGGGCGACCGGGATGAACCTCAAGGCGGCGTTGATGGAGCGCTGGGTCGCACTCGAGCAACGCGATGCGCTCGACCTCCAGCTGCCGTGGGGATCCGGCGGGATCATTGTCGCCAACCCACCCTACGGAAAACGGGTGGGCGAGGTGGAGAAGCTCTTCGGCCTCTACCGGCGGTTCGGCGACAGCCTCAAAAACCAGGCGGTCGGCGCCACGGCGTGGGTCCTCGCCGGCGAGCCGCGATTGGCCAAATCGATCGGGCTCAAACCTGCGCGCAAGATCCCGCTCTTCAACGGCCCGATCGAGTGCCGGCTCCTCGAGTTCGAGATGTACGAGGGCACACGGAAGCACAAGGCGGCTTCGCCGCCAAGTTCTTAGTTTTCAGTTATTAGTTTTGAGTTTCAGACCACCCTCCTCAGCTCCAGGAGAGCGGGTGTGATGTGAAAATTCAAAACTCAAAACTAAGAACCCAAAACTCGCAGTTCGAGTTCGAGCTGCTCGACCAGAGATTCCATCTCCGCGACGAGTGATTCGGTGGGTTCGGTGGTCGTGAAGTCGACGCCGGCTTTCTGGAGCTGGGTGATGGGGTGGTCGTTGCCACCGGAGCGCAGGAGCTCCAAATAGCGGTCGACAGTCGCAGACCTTTCCGCCTCGTCGCCCCGGGTCATCCGGCGGTGGATCAGGGTGGCTGCGGCCTTCGAGGTGGCGTACTGATAGACGTAGTAGGGCGAGCCGTAGAAGTGGGGTATCCGCGCCCAGGTGTTGCGGTACCACTCCTGGTCATCGAGGGCGTCGCCGAAGAAGCCGGCCAGACACTCGAGATAGATCGTCTGCAGAACCTCGGCGGTGATGGGGCGTCCCTCCTCGACCTCGCGGTGGGCGCGCAGCTCGAACTCCGCGAACATGGCCTGCCGGTGGAACCCGGCGGCGATGTCGTCGATGGCGTGCTGCAGCAGGGCGACCCGGCGGGCCGGGTCCGGCTCGGTGGCGAGCAGCCGGTCGAGGAACAGCGACTCGTTCGTCATGGAGGCCACCTCGGCGACGAAGATGGTGTAGGACGAGGTGGCAAAGGGCTGGCTCTCGTTCGACAGAACGGTGTGCATGGTGTGGCCCATCTCGTGCGCCACCGTGAAGGCGTCGTTGAGTGTGTCGGCGTAGTTGAGCAGCATGTAGGGATGGACCCCGTAGACCCCGGACGAAAAGGCGCCCGAACGCTTGCCCTCGTTTTCGTAGACGTCGATCCAGCGCTCGGCGAAGGCGCGTTCCACTGTGCTCTGGTAGTCCTCGCCGAAGACCGCGACGGAATCGATCAACAACCGGCTGACGGTGTCGTAGGGCAGAGGCCACTCCACCGCCACCAACGGCAGATACGCGTCGAAGTAGCGGTATCGCTCGACGCCCAGAACCCGTTTGCGGAGCCGGTGGTACCGCTGTAACGGGCCGCTGCCGTTTCGTGCGGTGGTGATGAGATTCTCGACGACGGACGGAGGAATGTTGTCGTCGTCGAGTTGGTGTTCGAGGGTCGAGGCGTAGCGCCGCGACCGCGCGGTGAACCAATCTTTCTGGAGGACGCCGTTGTAGATGGCCGCGAAGGTGTTCGGTGATCCGTCGTAGACCGAAAAATGGGCCTTGAAAAGGGCCTCGCGGTCAGCCTGCACCCTCCGCGAGTGCAGCCCCTGGGAGAAATTGGCGTGGCTGACCACCACATCCGAACCGTCGCTCAGAGTCACCGTCGGGAACTTCACATCGGCGTCGGCGAACATGGTGTAGGTCTGCGAGGGGGTGCCGTTGAAGGTCGAGGCATAGGCCAGCAGCCGTTCGCCGTCCTCGTCGAGCACGTGCTGCTGCATCCGGTAGCTCTCCTCGATCCCGAACCGGTAGGGGGCGAGGTCGGGCGTTGCATCGAGCCAGCTCTGCATCGTCTCCTCGGGGATCCGCAGCAGCTCGGGCGTGTACCAGGCGGTGGCCTGTCGGAAGGCGGCGAGCGCCAGCCGGACCTGTTCGAGGCGGGCCTGGACGGTGTTGTCTCGGGTGTCCTGGCTCTGCATCAGACCCGGGTACTGGTAGACCCGGTAGGCGAGCTGGCCGAGTTCGTCGGACAACCGGCTCGCCTGAAGCACTCTGTGGGCGCCCTCGGCGAGCGTCCCCTTGAGCTCCTGGTAGGAATCCATCAGGGACCGCAACCTCTCGAGGTCGGATTCCCAGGCCGTCCACTCCGGATAGATGTGGCTGAGGTCCCAGGTGTAGATTTCGGCGATCTGCGCACGGTCGCGGGTGGCAGGCTTCAGTCCCTGAATAGTGGTCACGATCGGATCTCCTGGTTCGTGTGGTGGGCGGCCGGGTCGCCGGTCCGGGCGGACGGCGGTTCGTCCCGGCCCCTGAGAACAACCGGGGCGCCACCGGATCCCTTCCCGCTGCGGAGGCCGAAGCAGACCACTCCGAGACTCACGATCCAAACCGAGATCGCCGGCTGGATGAGGCGCGGAAAGGTCCAGACGATGAGCTTGAGCGGGTCGCCGTCGGCGTGCAGGTAGTAGAGAACGGCGAACAGCGGCAGGCCGCCTGCAACAGCCAGCCCGGGGAGGGCCCGGAGAGGGATTCGTCGCCGGGTCGCCGACGCCGCGACCAGAGGAACCAACCAGCCGACCCAGAGCCCGCCGCCGACCAGAAGCTTCCCGCACACCTTGACGATCACGTCGAGGTGGGAGAAGGTCACGACAAAAGCGGTCTCGCGGATCGGGTCGGTCAGCGGGAGCCCGTGAGCGATCCTGATCGCGGCCCATCCTCCGGCGGCGGCGATCGCCGGTGCCGCGAGGCGGGCGGCGTCCCGGGCCCAGGCGGGGCGGCGCCAGAGGCAATCGCGGATCGCGGTCCCGGCGACGATCAAACCGGCGGAGACCAACCCCTCGCTCTTCGTCAGGACCGCGCCCGCGAGTGCGCCCGCGGCCAACCAGCGGTAGGTGGAAATCTCGTCGCGGTTCTCGGCGACCAGGGCCGTCGCTGCGACGGTGACAAAGAGCAGCAGCGGCCCTTCGGCGCTGCCGCCGGAGAAGGACCGCACGGTCGACCCTGTGAGCACCGCATACCAGAGAAGGGCGACCACCGCCGCTGGGCGGGTTCCCAGGGGACGGCGCAGCAACGCGTGGACGATCAGCACGGCGGCGGCCAGATAGGCCGCCGTCAGCACCGGCACCACGGTCCACGGCAGAGACCCTGCGGCCAACGCACCCCAGGAGAGAGAGACCGGCCACAGCGGAGGGTAGGTTGAATGGAGGTGGATCAGGTGTGGCTGCTGCATCCACTGGAAGTCCATGCCGCGATCGAGGGCGAAATTGACCGCCTTGACGCCCCATACATACGACAGATCGGCCGAGGTCGCGGCGCCGGCCGCCAGTTGGAGTGATCCCGCGGCGGCGATGACGGCGCCCAGGGCCGCGGTGATCAACGTCGGCCGGTCGGCTGTCGCCCGCATCGCGTCGCTTTGCCGGTAGGAAGCCGCAACGTGTCCGGACACTCCCGCCGCCAGGGCGAGCGGCATCACCAACCACGGTTGCCAGGGAATGCCGAGGGCTGCGAGGGCGGTCAAGAACGCGGTCAGGGAAACGGTTCCGCCCGCCCATGCGGTCGCCACCCTGGCCGCCGGCGACCACTCGCCGAGCAGCGAACGACGCGCGAGCGGCAGGCCGAGCAGGATCGGAACCGCCACCGTCGCGGCAAAGAAGACCGCGACGGTCACGGCTGGCGCGGCCCGCGGTCGGTTACGCTGCCTCCGGCAACCGCAGTGGAGAGACCCGCAACGCGAGGACCGCCGCCTTCGGCGCCGAAAGTCACGACGAACCTCGCCGATGCCGACGTCACGACGGACTGTCCGTAATAGGTTCTCGGGACCGCCGTGGCTTCGGGGAGGAGCCCCACCGCCATCGCGTAGAGACTCATCTCCGTGTCGGGGTCGGGTGCGTTGATCGTGAAGGTGGCGCCCGCAGGTACGTGGAGGGAGACCTCGCGAAGAAAGCGCCACTGTTCGGCGTGGCCGCTCCGGGTGTGGTCGTATGGTGTCTCCGGCGGGAGGAGGGAGAGATCCACGGAGACCCCGCCGACAACCACGAGGCCGGTCGCGATCAGGACCCCGATCCACCATAAACGTTCGGGGAACCCGATCGGTGTGGAAGGGTCTCGCCGCATCGCACGAGCCTAACGTCGATTCTCGGCCCCGTCGAGTCGGCAGGGGGAAAAGAAAAGGCCGCCTCGCGGCGGCCTTTTCCGGTTGTCGTCGCGGTTACGGACAGGTCGCGAATGCGGTGTTGTCGGTGACCGCGTTCGCCGGGTGTCCGAGCTCGTTGGAGTAGTCGAGGCTCTCGCCGCTCTTGTTGCTGTAGGCCTTGGTGAAGCCGGTCAGCGTGTCGGTCACCCTGACGGTGAAACCGACGTCGGTGGTGGCCGCGAAGTACACCCAGTAGCGGTTGTTGTAGCCGCAGCCGTTGAGGACCTTGAACAGCATCTCCCAGTTGTCCGGGTTGAAGAAGTAGAACAGCCCGGAGTCGTCGGTCGCGCACGGGGCCACCATGCCGGAGCCGGTCGCGCCGTGGTGGTCGGTCCACGCCACCTCGACCTTGAAGCGCCCGTTGTTGAGGCACATGGTGTCGGCGTCCGGTGCGCACGGCTCGAGGTCGGACTCGAGGGCATCCGTCGACCGCTGCAGGACCTGGAAGGCCAGACTGGGGTTGTGGACGCCGCGGCTGCCGTCGGCCTCGAGCATCAACAGGTTCCAGAAGGCCTTGATGACGAAGGGGTTGATGGCGTTGTAGATCTCATAAGGTTCGCCCGTCGGCGGCACGACGTCGATGCTGGCAACCGAGGTCGGTCCAAGGACCGTGCTGTCGGTCAATGTGATCACGAGGGCCTGCCGGCCGCGGGTCTCGGAGAGCTGGATCTCGGCGATGTCGAGCGCGTCGCTGATCTCGGTGCCGCTGACGTCGATCGAGTTGCCGGCCGCGGTCTGCTCCGCGAAGAAGTTGTAGAAGGCGCTCTCGAGAGCGGTCTCGAGCTCGTGCATCCTGTCTTCGATGGGATCCTGGAAGTCGCTCGCGTCGAGACCGGGGTGACAACTCTGACAGATGGCCGGTGAGGCGTAGAAGGTGTGGTTGGTGCCGCCGAGGTTGTAGGACAGGTCGGGCGGCGGCGGGGTCTCCTCCATGTGGCAGGTCACACAGGTGTCCTTGACGTTTGCGGTCTTCGAGTGGTTGGCGCGCTGACCAACATCGACCAGGTAGAAGTTCTCGCCCATGATCAGGTCGGCCTGCGGGCCGAGGTGCGGGGCGCGGGAGGCCTCCGAGGTGCCGTAGACCTCGGTGTTGAAGTTGGAGTCGTTGCGCAGCCCGCGTCGGCCGTTGTGGCAGGTCATGCAGATTGCGCCCTTGCCGACGTCGGTGGCGGTGAAGCCGGCGGTGAGCGGCGGGGTGTCGCCCATGATGCGGACCGTCGCGTTGGGCGTGTTGCCCGAGGTGGTTCCGATATCGTGCGGGTCGTGACAGGCCTGACAGGTCTGCGGGTGGGCCTCGTCGGCGGTCCAGGTGACCTCGATGTCGGCCAGCGGGTCGCCCGGAACCTCGCCGGTGAGCACCGGCATCCAGGCGAGGAATCCGTTGGCGGTGTGGCATCGCGAGCAGCTGCCGCTCTCACTCTCGTCGATCGCCAGCTCGTAGTTGGCGTGCGGGCTCAACTGCCACTGCTGGAAGCGGCCGTGGCGCGCCGGCTCGCCGTGGCACGTACCGCAGACTTCGGATGCCAGTGACACGCGTGGGCTGCCCACGGGGTCGTTGGGGAGGTGGGCGCCGCCGGTCTGTGGGCCGTGGCAGTTCTCGCACTGGATGTTGGCGAGCCGTGCGGTGTGCGGGAACTGGTCGACCACCGTCGTCCAGTTGTCGCCGGGGTTGTTGATGAGGCCGGCGTCGAGGAAGTCCTGGTAGTCCGAGGCCTCATCGATGCCGTGGTTGTCGGCGTCGGGGTCGAAGCCGACGGTGTGGCAGGCGAAGCAGTTCTCGCCGTAGTGGGTGTTGGTGTTGAGCATGTCGGTGAAGATCTCGGCGTGGCCGGTCTCCGCCCACTCGCTGAAGGTGTCCTCGAGGAAACCTCCGCCGTGGCAGCCGGTGCAGGCGCTGTCGGCCACCGGACGGCCGTTCTCGTCCTGACCGACGATGACGCCGAGCCAGTTACCTGCGTAGATCGACAGGCTCACCAGTTCCTTGGTCCCGGACTGGTCGACCTCGACTGTGTAATGGCCCGCAACGTCAGGGGTGAACTCGGGATTTTGCGACGAGGGGTCCATCAGGACCGCGTGGGAACCGCCGGGCGCGGAAAGGTTCCAGCTGTAGCTCGACTGGTCCTTGCCGTGCAGGAGCACCCGCGAACCGATCGGCACGTTGAGCAGGCCGGTCGAGACCTTCCACGGCAATGCGGTCACGATCTCGGCGTCGGCGTGGTAGGTGCCCGAGGTCGTAGTCACCGTGACCTCGAGCTCGACCGCCTGTGCGTGCTCGAGTGAGAAGGGGTTGATGCCCACGACCTGAAAACGGTCCTGGAGGCCGCCGACGAACTCACCCTCGGGCGGTGGCACGTTGGGCGGCAGCTGGTCCTCGGTGATCGGCGGTTCCTCGAGCACGTGGATCAGATACGCCTTGTACTCGTCCTCGGTGGCGAGTGCGGCAGTCACAGTCTGCGATCCGGTGCCGCTGAGCATGGCCTCCGCACCGCCGACCTGCTCCCATGCGTAGGACTGCACGGTCGAGCCGTCGTTGATGGTGACGTTGGCGGTCACCTGTACCGTGCCTCCGGGCACGGCGTCGCCGGTGACGGTGAACGACACCGTTACCTGCGCCGGCGCCGTTGCCGCTACGAGAGCGATTGCGACGGCCACCAGAGCAACCTTCACGAACCCGCTATTTTCAAACCTGGAGATCATCTGAATTCCCTCCTCCCGGGTGTTTGATGGGTGCCTGGCTGGTGCACCCGATAGATACATGACGATCCGAACACATGAGGGAATATACAACACTCAATATGCTCATGCAACGGTAGTCTCATTTTCGAGATGTATTCTCAATCGGGCCGGGCGGATGCCGGGGCCGACGAGTCCGGATCGATCGGCCGTGCTCCCGCGCGCCGGCCGGCTGATGTCCTGGGGGGTGGCGCGAACCGTGCTTTCGGGGTGCGGGTGCGTCCCTACCGCCGTTACGGCGCGACCCGCCGGGACGGCCGGAGCACCAGGTTGCACCACAGCGAGACGTCGCGCCGGGTCGCGTCGCCTTCGCTCACGGCGACGCCGGGGACCGTCTCGGTCACACAACCTCCGGCGCGGATCTCGAGGTCGTAGAGACCGGGCAGGAGGAGGCGGTGGAAGTCGCCCACCTCGGGGTCGGTGCGAACCGTCGAACCGTCGGCTGCGGTGTCCAGCCCCAACACCTCGACGGTTGCGGCCAGCGGCGCACCATTCTGGTCGGTGACGAGGCCGCGGATGCCGTGGTGGGCGTGGCCGATGAAATCGAGGAGGGCGCGGCGGTTCCACTGCCAGAAATCGTCGAGGTCGTTCAGCCGGCGGCAGTTTGGTGTTGGAAAGCTCGATGGTGACCTCGCGGCCGCCGTGAAAGTAGGTCATGAAGTCCTGCCGTCCGCCCTTGACCTCGTACCAATCCCAGCCGTTGGTGATGCCGTTGTTGGTGACGCTCGTCATATAGCCGGCGGGGCCGTCGGTCTGGGCGAGGTCGGCCCAGTCGCGCGAGAGATCGATGAACCAGTCGTTGTCGGGGTGCCGCCGCTGCCAGGTGTCCCACGGGTAGTTGACGACCTCGGCGCCGCCGTGAAAGTTGGCGGACAGGACAAAGGTCTCCTGCTGCGGCCAGAGCCATCATGGCCTCGGTCTCCGGCCACCACGGCCGATCGTCGGGGTGATTGCCGCCCTGAGGGTCGGGGAAGTTGCGGTTGCCGTTGACCCCTGAGTCGCCGCCGTTCGACGTCGTGTAGTTGCGGATGGCGCCGGCGACCGTGGCATCGCCGCCAGAGTACGTGCCGTCGGGGTTGGCCAGCGGGTTGATCCAGATCTCGGTGGAGTCGATGAGATCCGTGATATCGACGTCGCTGTCGTAGGATGCAATCAGATGATCGATGAGTCGCAACGTGAGCACGTAGCCGGTGGTCTCGTCGCCGTGAATGGTGGAGGTCAGCAGGACCTCGGGCTCGTCCTCTTCGACATCCGGATTGTCGGAGATGATGACCGCCAGCAGGCGGTGGGGGCGAACCGTATTGGCGGTGGGGCCGAGATCCACGAGTCGGCAGATCTCGGGGTGCAGAGCGGCGCAGCGGTTCATCATCGCGGTGTACTGGCCGTAGGTCGGATAGCAGGACCAGGAGCGCTCGTCGTCCTCCTCCCACCCGTCGGGGCACATGGTGGCATCGACCTTGGCGGCGGTGGGCACGACCTCCCACCGGAAGCCGGCCGCCCGCAGCGCGGCGAGCTGAGCCGGAGTGGCCGATGCCAGCACCCGGGTGCCCCGGACATCGTCGATGCCGACCAACCGTGTCAATCGCTGAAGATCGCTTCGGTCGTGTATCTCGATCCGGATTTCGGTCGCGGCACCGACCTGATGGAGGGGAGCGAGCGCATCCGGTGTCGAGGAGACGACGGGGAAGGCGGCCGAAACAACCAGCAGGAAGCCCGGGAAGGTCTGTCGACATCTCCGCGTCGAGAGGAAAAAGTGCGACATCATCTCGATTCTACACTCGGGTCACTCGGTCAGTGATGAACGGCGGCCGAAGATGGTGCTGGTACTGATGGTGACGGTCGGACCGCTCCCGTCGTCGGGAAAGGCGACGTCGATCCGCAAGAGGTTGGTGCGGCTGAGGTGGGAGAGATCGAACAACAGCCCCACGCCGGCGTCGAGACGGACGCCGTCAGTGTCGGGGCCGACCCGTGAGTCCCAGGTGGCGCCGGCGTCGCCGAAGACCACGACCCCGAAGCTCATGAGGCCGAACAAGTCCTTTTTGATGAGGCGCCGCCACTGGATGTTGAGGAGGGCCCGCCCGGTGCCGTCGAAGTAGTCGGGATCCCACCCTCGCAGGCCGATGTCGGCGCCCAGGGTGAGCTGGCGGTTGGAGTCGAGGCGCTGGGAGGTCTCGGCGAGCAGCCGGAGCTGGAGCCCCTGAGTGCCGAGTTGCGCGGCGCCGACCTGGAGCCCCGCCACCACGTTGCAGAAACCCACGTCCTCGTGCCGGCCGGTCAGCCAGGCGTCGCCGAGCAGCAGCCACCGACCGCGCTGCCGGGCGGCGTGCGCACCGACGTCGAACAGGAGTCGTTTCCGGTCGCCGCCGGTGGTCGGCGTCGAAAAGACCGTGGAGACCGCGAAGTTCGGCCCCAGCGCCACGTCCTCCTGAACGGTCCAGGCGCGGAAGCCCTCGACCACCACGAAGTTGTCCGCGATCTGTTGATAGGCGAGGCTCGGTCCCTCGATGAGCAGATCTTGAGGTGCGGGGTAGGCTGCGCCAGCAGCCTGCCAAACCCAGTCAGAGTAGGTGTCCTGCCGGTGCTCCCACCCGCCCACCAACCGACGGGTGATGACGGCGCTCCCCGGCAGGCGTGCGCCGCCCCATATTCTGACGACCTCGCTGTCCCGGTCACCGCCGACCACCGATTCGGACTCCGAGTACAGGTGTTCGACCAGCTGCTCTCGCCCGGCCGCGGCGCCCCAGGTCCAGCGTGTCGCCAGCGAGTAGAACGGGCGGTCGATCGTCACTGCGTCCCGCGAGCCGTCGGAGAGGCTGGCGTGGACGACGCCCAGCCGCCACCGGGTCTTGAGGACGTTGGGGTCGAAATACTCGAAGGACCACCCGTCGCGCTCGTCGTCGGACTCGTAGGCAACGCCCAGGGACTTGCCCCACCCGAGGAGGTTGTTTTCCTCGACGTCGAAGCCGAAGCTGGAGCGGTTGCCGGAAACGTCGCCCTGTCCTCCGAGCCGGAGCGACCACCGGTCGTGGGTCTCGACCGCGACCTCCACACCGCCCTCGACCCGGCGCGCAGTGATCAGGACCGGATTCACGATGCCGAGAGAGCGGAGGATCCTGGCGCTCTCGGCGGCGGCGCTCTCCGAGTAGAGGTCGCCCTCCTTGAAGAGCAGCATCGACCGCAGGAAATCTTCCTTGCTGACGATGTGGAGGGCGTTCGCCCAGCGGTAGAACCAGGCGTCGGTCGTGGGGTCCGCGGTGTCGAAGATGTCGAAACGGTCGAAGGTGATGGCGACGATCGGCTGGCCTTCGAGGGTGTCGTCAGCCGCGACAGCGAATGCCGGGGTCAGGAGTACGGTGAGAGCAACGAGCGAAACGGTCCGGTTTCGACAGGTCAACGTACGCGCCGCTTGCGCGCGGCTTCGCGTTCTCTCACCAGCTCAGCGACCTGGCGGATACGTTTCTGTTCGCGCGACTCCTTGGCCTTGGCCGCCTTTTTGCCGAAACCCTGGAAGATCTGACTCACCAACAGGAGGAGCTTGAGATGGCCCACCGCCGACGGCAGTTTGGTGTTGCGGATCTTGCAGCCCCAGAGCTTGGTGGTGGCGATGCCGGCCTTGGTGAGATCGGCGTTGCGCAGGTCCGAGTACCGGATGTCGGCGCGGTCGAGGTCGATACCGACCGCGTCGGCGAATCGGAGGTCCACTCCGATCATCTTGGCGTTGCGCGCGTTGGTCAGGATCAGATTGGTCCCGGAGAGGTCGGCCCCCGAGGCGATCACGTCTTCCATGTTGGCTTGTTTGAAGTTCGCGTGGCGGGCATTGGCGTCGACCATGTTGACGCGTTTGAGGTTGGCGCCCTCCAAGTTGGCGTGGCGCAGGTCGGCCCCCTCGAGAACGGCGTCGTGGAAGTCGGTCGCGCGGAGCTCGCAGCGGGTGAAGATCGCCTTGCGGAGGTTGGCGGCGGCGAACGAAAGGCGACCGATGGTAGGCGACCGGAAATCGAGCTCCGCGAGCTGGGCGCCGGACAGGTTGCAGCCATCCAGGATCGCGCCGATGATGCTCGACTGCCGGAGGTCGGCGTCGGTCAGGTTGGTGTTGACGAAGCTCGCCCGTTCGAGGTCGGCGTGGTTGAGGCTGGCGCCCTCGCATTGGGCGTCGTCGAAGACGGCCTCGCACAACTGGGCGCCGTGAAAGTTCGCATTGCGCAGGGCGGCGCCGCTGAAGTCGACGCGCTGCAGCCGGCACCCCTTGAGCTGCGCCGAGTCGCCCTGCGCCTCGCTGAACACCGAGCCCTCCATGCTCAGGTTCTGGAGCTCGACGCCGTCGAGCACCGCGCCGTGGCCCTGCACGCCGCGCATGATCGTGTTGGTGAAACGGCCGCCGCGCAGGGAGGCGCCCTGGAGCTTGGCGCCGGAGAGGTCGGCCTCGTCGAAGATGGCGCTTTCCATCTGCGCCTGCGACAGGTCGGCGTGGCGGAGGTTGGTGCGCGAGAAATTCGCGCCCCGCAGTGTCGCCCTGAAGAGCGACGCCCGCGAGAAGTCGACGCCGCTGAGATCGAGAAAATCGAGGTGGACGCTTTCGAGCCTGGCCTCGATAAGCGAGGCGTTGGTGAACCGCGCGCCCTCCACGATCGCCAGCGACAGGTCCGCGCCGTCGAGCCTGGCGCCGATGAGCCCGGCGCCCCGGAGGTGGGCTTTCGTGAGGTTGAGACCCCGCAGATCCATGCCGCCGAGCTCGGCGTCGATCAGGTCGGGCGCGAGGGTGGGGTTTGCTGCCCGCCACTCGTTCCACCTGCCGGCGCGGAGTTGAGCGAGATGATCTGGGTTGGCCATTGGGTTCTCTCCCGATACTCGAATGCGACCACCATTATACGGTGACGAACCGATCCGATCTGCGGGTCACACGCGATGTCGTTCGCGATACTGCTGCGGCGTCACACCGACCGTCCGCCGAAAGACCCTCGAAAATGCGCTTTGATCGAAATATCCGCAGGCGTGGGCGATGTCGGCAACGGAGTTCGAGGAATTACGGAGCATCGCCGAGGCGGCATCGATCCGGGTTTTCGTCACCAGCTGGCTGGCGGTGATGCCGAACACCGTCCGCAGGCGCCGATTGAGCTGGAAGACCGAAAGACCGGCGACGCGGGCCAGATCGTCGACCCGGAGCGGGTCGCCGTAGCGGGCGAGGGCATGATCGAGAACGGCGGCGAGCTCGAAGAAACCCGCCGCGTTCTCCGCCGTGGTCTGGAGGTCGCGCGAGATACCGGCGACGCCGATCACCGCTCCGTCATCGGCCCGCAAAGGGATCTTGTCCGTGAGGCACCAGCCCTCGACCCGGGTCGGGTAGAGGTGGAGCTCGAGTTGCTGGCTGATGGCCGATCCGTCGCGACAGACCGCCAGGTCCTGTTCGAGAAAGCGGGATCCCAACGGCTTCGGGAAGACCTCCCGAGCGGTGCGGCCGAGGATGTCCTGCTTGGAACGGACGCCGCACCGCGCGACGAGGGTCTGGTTGACCGCCCGGTAGCGGCCGTGCAGGTCCTTGACGAAGAAGACCACGTCAGGCACCCGGTCGAACAGCTCCTCGACAAAGGACGACGACTCGATGAGGCGTTGCAGGCGGCAGTCGAGGGTCATGGTGATTGTGCCGATTCCGAAGTCTCTCCTTGACGATCTTACAAGAAAAAAAGGCGTGTCAACGGTACATTTCTCATGAGGACAAATGTACGTCACTGCAGTTTCCGCACCAGGGGCCGAAATCGAGGGGAGGGTGTTCAACCTCCAACGCTGTTCGGTGCACGACGGCCCCGGCATCCGCACCACGGTCTTTTTCAAGGGGTGCCCGCTCGAGTGCGCGTGGTGCCACAACCCGGAAGGACTGGATGCCGCGCCGGAACTGCTGCTCAACTTCGAGCGTTGCCTCGACTGCGGCGTCTGCAGCGAGGTCTGTCCGGTGGTCGACGGCGGTGCGGTGCCCGTCGGCACGCCGTGGGATCGGACCGCGTGTCTTCAGTGCGGCTCCTGCGTCGAAGCCTGTCCGGCGGATGCCCGCGAGCTGGCGGGACGGACGTACGGTGCGCCCGAACTCGCCGATCTCGTGGCCCGTGATCTGCCGTTCTTCGACGCCTCGGGCGGCGGCGTCACCTTTTCCGGGGGCGAGCCTCTGAACCAGCCGGAATTCCTGATCGCCTGCCTCCAGGCGTGCCGGGAGCGTGGGCTCCACACCGCGGTCGACACCTGCGGACTGGCTCGGGGTGAGGTGGTGCGTGCTGTCGCCGGTCTCGCAGACCTGATTCTGTATGACGTCAAGCACCTGGACCCCGAGGCCCACCGGCGCCACACCGGAGCCGACAACCGTCTGATTCTCGAAAACCTCCGCGCGTTGAGCGCGACGGACTGCGAGGTCTGGGTTCGAGTGCCGTTGATCGCGGGCGTCAACGACGACGATGCCGACCTCGAAGCCCTCGGTGCGTTTCTGTCGTCGCTGCCGAATCGCCACCGCGTCTTTCTCCTGCCCTACCACCCCACCGCCGGGGGCAAGATCGCTCGCCTCGACAGAGCGTCGGTCTTCGTCCCGTTCGCGGCCCCCGACGCCGAGAGGCTCGACGCCGCCCGTCGACGGCTCGGCGATTTCGGCCTCGATGTGAGCATTGGAGGATCGCCATGAACCCGCGCGTCCAGAAATTGCGGCAGATGAGCCTCGAGGCCGCGCCCTCGATTTCCATCGAGCGTGCGGTGCTGCTGACCGGTTTCTATCGCGACAACCTCGGAAAGTGGCCGCAACCGGTGCTGCGGGCGAGAGCCTTCCACCACCTGTGTGAGCGCAAGACCATCTTCATCGGCGACGGCGAGCTGATCGTCGGCGAGCGCGGCCACGAACCCAAGGCGACGCCGACCTACCCCGAGATCAGCTGCCACAGCGTCGAAGACCTGCACACCCTCAACGACCGGCCCATGACGAGTTATGCGGTCTGCGACGAGGACATCGCGCGCTACGAACGCGAGGTGATCCCGTTCTGGAAGGGACAGACTCTCCGCGAGCGGATGTTCGCCGAGCTTCCAACCGAGTGGCACGAGGCTTTTGACGCCGGGGTCTTCACCGAGTTCATGGAGCAGCGCGCCCCCGGCCACACCGTGGCCGACGGCTCGATCTACCGCAAGGGACTTCTCGATCTCAAGGCCGAGATCGCCGCCGCCGTCGCAGACCTCGACTTCGATTCGGACCGCGAAGCCCCCGCGAGGCGCGACCAGCTCGAAGCCATGGACATCGCCGCCGATGCGGCAATCCTGTTTGCCGAACGCCACGCCGACCGCGCCGGGGAGATGGCCCTCGCCGAAGCCGACCCGCTGCGCCGCGCCGAGCTGGAGCGGATCGCCGAGGTGTGCCGTCGCGTCCCCGCCCACCCGCCGCGCGACTTCTGGGAGGCCCTGCAGACCTACTGGTTCTATCACCTCGGTGTCATCACCGAGCTCAACGGGTGGGACGCCTTCAACCCCGGCCACTTCGACCAGCACCTGGAGCCCTTCTTCGCGGCCGGGCTCGCCGACGGCAGCCTCGATCGGGAGCGCGCGAAAGAGCTGCTCGAGTGTCTGTGGGTCAAGTTCAACAACCACCCGGCGCCGCCCAAGGTGGGGGTGACCGCGGCCGAGAGCGGCACCTACACCGATTTCGCCAATATCAACCTCGGCGGGCTCCGCCGCGACGGTTCCGACGCGGTCAACGACGTGTCCTACCTGATGCTCGAGGTCATCGACGAGATGCACCTGCTGCAGCCGTCGAATAACATCCAGCTGTCGCGGAAAACCCCTGACGCCTTCCTTGAGGCCGCCCTCGAGGTCGTCCGCAAGGGCTACGGTTTCCCATCCATCTTCAACGCCGATGCGGTGGTCGAAGAGCTCGTGCGCCAGGGCAAGAGCCTCGAGGACGCGCGGGAAGGCGGCACCTCGGGCTGCGTCGAGGCCGGGGCCTTCGGCAAGGAGGCCTACATCCTCACCGGCTATTTCAATCTCCCCAAGCTGCTGGAGCTGGCTCTCCACGACGGCCTCGACCCGCGGACGGGCAGGCAGCTCGGACCGAAAACCGGCGACCCGCGGAGCTTCCGGTCGTTCGACGATCTGTTCGCGGCGTGGCAGCAACAGGTCAACCACTTCGTGGACATCAAACACCGCGGCAACCGGATCATCGAGCGGTTGTACGCGACCCGGGCGCAGGCGCCTTTTCTTTCGCTGATCATCGACGACTGCATCGCCAGGGGCCGCGACTACAACGACGGCGGCGCCCGCTACAACACCTCCTACATCCAGGGCGTCGGCATCGGCAGCCTCACCGACAGCTTCTCGGCCCTCAAACACCAGGTCTTCGAAGGCGACCTTTCGATGGCCGAGATCGTGGAGGCGCTGGAGAGTGATTTTGCAGGGCGCGAACCGTTGCGGCAACGGCTCGCCAACAAGACCCCGCGCTACGGCAACGACGACGACCGCGCCGACGACCTCATGGTGCGCTGCTTCGAGACCTTCTTCGACGCTGTCGACGGCCGAGCCAACACCCGCGGCGGGTCGTACCACATCGACATGCTGCCGACCACCTGCCACGTCTACTTCGGGTCGGTGATCGGGGCGCTTCCCGACGGCCGCCCGGCCGGTGCGCCGCTCTCGGAGGGCATCTCACCGGTCCAGGGCGCCGATCGCCAGGGTCCCACCGCGGTCCTCAAATCGGCGGCCAAGATGGACCACCTGCGGACCGGGGGCACCCTCCTCAACATGAAATTCACGCCGCAGCTGCTGGAGGGGACGACCGGGCTCACGATGCTGGCGTCCCTGGTGCGCGGTTACTTCGGGATGGACACCCACCACGTCCAGTTCAACGTGGTCTCGGCCGAAACCCTGCGCGAGGCCCAGGCCGACCCCGCCAGCCACCGCGACCTCATCGTCCGCGTGGCCGGCTACTCGGACTACTTCTGCGACATCTCCCGTGCGCTCCAGGACGAGATCATCGAGAGGACGGAGCACACCAGCTGCTGACGCGGCGAGGATGCAGGATCCAGGATGCAGGACCACTCGTGTCCACGACGGCATCGTGGACTGCTCGAAATCACATTCAGGCTCCACCCCGACCGCGGCGGGTCTGAAGGTGGGCCAAGGCCCACCCTACTTCGGACCCAGGTTTCGAGCGGGTTCGTAGGGTGGGCCTTGGCCCACCTTCAGAGATGTTCCCAGCATCTCGGTTCACCCGTGTCTCAGTACGAGACCTGGACAGCCGTTTTCCGTCGTTGAGGACCTCGTTCTGGAAATGGCATTGACCGATCCTCAACTCCAGTGTCTTCAGTGTGGCAAGGTCAGGTGGGGATCAGTCTTGGACAGCACTGATGCAGGACGCACGATGCAGCCGGATCGTGAGATCCTCAAACGGATCGTCGAGAGGTGATTGCGATGAATCTTGAATCCTGGATCCTGTATCCTGTCTTTACTCTGCACCCCTCCGCCATTACCCTTCATCAAAGATCGGAGGCGGCATGAGCTACGGATGGGAAGGCGAGAAGGTGCGGTTGGTGCCGCTCGACCGCGACCGGCACCTCGAGAACGCGCTGAAGTGGTTCAACGATCCGGAGATCACCGAGTGGCTCGAGACCGGTGACTGGCCCTTGACCCGTGGCGCCGAGGAGGAGTTCTTTCGAGGCGCCGAACGCAACGACAGGGCCTCGGTGCAGTTTGCAGTCGAGACTCTCGCAGGGCGAGCACGTGGGGTTCTCGGGTTTGCGCAGCATCGACTGGCAGAGCCGGGTCGCGGTCTCCGGCAGCGTCATCGGCAGCCGCGATCTGTGGGGCCGCGGTCTCGGCACCGACGCCGCCACCGTCCGCAACCGCTACGCCTTCGACGTGCTCGGACTCCGCCTGCTGATCGCGACCGTGATCGCCGACAACCTCGCCTCCCTCGCCATGCTCGCCAAGGCCGGCTACACCGAAGTCGGCCGCGTTCCCGGGCGCTACTGGAAACGCGGTGCTTATCGCGACCAGGTGATTCTCGCGCTGCGCTGCCGGAACTGAACGGGGAAGCAGAAGCTCCCTGACTGTCATCCCGAGTGAGCGAAGCGAATCGAGGGATCTGGAGGGCGGCTACGGGAGGTACGGCGCCCGCAGCCCCCACCCAGATCCCTCCGCTCGGTCGCTTCACTCCCTCGGTCGGGATGACATTCAGGGAAGCCGTCGGTTCCTCCCTTTCCCTTCTGCTCCGCTACGATAGAGAGAGCATGATGCGAAACCTCTCGTCTCGCCTTCAGACTCTCTTCGTGCTGGTCGGTCTCGTCATCCTCTTCGGCATTGCCTCACCCCACTTCTTTTCGACGGACAATCTGCTCAATGTCATGCAGCAATCGGCCATCAACGCCATCCTCGGGATCGGCCTGACCTTTGTCATCATCTCGGGAGGCATCGATCTGTCGGTCGGTTCGATCCTCGCGCTGTCCGGTCTGGTGGTGGCCGATCTCCTGGTGGCGGGGCATTCAATGTTCACAGCGGTGGTCGTCGGTCTGCTGGTCGGTCTCGGCTGCGGTCTTGTCAACGGCCTCATCACGACTCTCGGCCGCATCCCGCCGTTCATCTCCACCCTCGGCATGATGTTGATGGCCCGCAGTGCGGCCAAGATCTACTCCGGATCCAAACCCATCAGCGGTCTGCCCGAGTCGTTCCGTGCGCTTTCCGGAGACATCGCCGGCGTGCCGGTGATGGTGCTCGTGGTCGCCGTCCTCTACGTCGTGGCGCACCTCGTCCTGACCCGAACCAAGCTCGGCCGCTACACCTATGCCATCGGAGGCAACGAGCAGGCGGCGTGGCTGTCCGGCGTCCCGGTGGGACGCTACAAGGTGGCCATCTACGCAATGTCAGGGCTCATGGCGGGAGCGGCGGCAATTCTGATGACATCGCGGTTGAACGCGGCTTCTCCTCTGTCGGGCGAGATGTACGAGCTCTATGCGATCGCCGCTGCAGTCATCGGCGGCGTGAGCCTGATGGGCGGCGAGGGCCGGGTGCTGGGGACGATGATCGGCGCGCTGATCATGGGGACCCTGCGCAACGGCCTCAACGCCCTCAACGTACCGTCCGCGCTGGAGGGAATGGTCGTCGGCGGCGTGTTGGTAGCGGCCGTCGTGCTCGATCGGGCGCGCCACCGCGGACGAGGCGGTCCTCCCACAGCGGGATGGCGCCGCTACCGAAAGTGGCTGGTGATCGGGACGGCTTCGATAGCCCTGGTCGCGGCGGCCTTCAACTTCCGGGCTGCCGCCACTTTTCCGGCAGAGGAAAAAACCCTGACCGTGGCATTCGTGCCCAAGGCCCTGAACTCCCCCTTCTGGGCGGCGATGGAGGCGGCGGCGCTCGCGGAAGCGAATGCGAGCGGAATCCGCCTGGTGTCGCTGGCGGCCGACCGCGAGACCGATGTCGAACGGCAGTACCAGATCATCGAGAACCTGATCCAACAGAATGTCGACGCCATCCTGCTCGCACCCTCCGGATCCAAGGAGCTGGTGCCGGCCATCCGCAAGGCCAACGACGCCGGAATTCCGGTCCTGCTCATCGACACCAGGATCGACGAAGCCGCCGCTGAAGCCGTGGGGGCGGAGGTTCTGACCTACATCGGGTCGGACAACTTCGAGGGCGGGGCGGTCGCCGGCCGTTATCTTGCCGCGGCCCTCGGGGGGTCGGGCAACGTTGCCGTCATCGAGGGGATTTCGGGGCACGAGACCGCGGACCAACGGCGACTGGGATTCCTGCGGGGGATCGAGGGCCACCCCGGTGTCCGGGTTGTCGCCAGCCAGACCGCCAACTGGGAGCGTGCGCAGGCCTACGACGTGGCGGAGAACATCCTCCAGGCCCACCCCGATCTGGATGCGATCTTCGCCGCCAACGACGAGATGGCGCTCGGTGCGTTGGAGGCCATCGCGGCCGCCCAACGCCTCGACGAGATTTCAGTGATCGGGTTCGACGCGATTCCCGATGCGCTCGAAAACATCCGTTCGGGGCGGATGGCGGGTTCGGTGGCCCAGTTCTCCGGCGAAATGGGTCGACTCGGGGTCGTCCACGCAGTGGCATTTTTGCGGGAGGGTCGTCGGCCACCACCCGAGGTGCTCACCAAGGTCGAGCTCATCGACCTCGCGAATCTCCAGGCAGTTCGAAAACGCGACCGCGAAATCCTCCTCTGCGACGGAGCGCGCCGTGACAGGCAGCCCGCCGCTGCTGCGCATGTGCGGTATGTCCAAGCGCTTTCCCGGAGTCCAGGCGCTTCAGGACGCCGAGCTCGAAATCCTGCCCGGCGAGGTCCACGTTCTGTTGGGAGAAAACGGTGCCGGAAAGTCGACCTTGATGAAGGTTCTGTGTGGTCAATACATCCCCGACGCCGGCTCCATCACCTTTGCGGGACAGAGAATCGCTCCCGAAAGCCCGCTCGAGGCGGAACGGCTCGGCCTGGTCATGATGCACCAGGAGCTCAACCTGATCCCCGGTTTGACAGTCGCCGACAACATCTTCCTCGGCCACGAACTGACCCGGGGAGGCCTCATCCGGGACGACGTCATGCGCGAGGTCTCGTTGGAGTTGCTGCGGCGCGTGCACTGTCAGGTCGAGCCCGATGCGCCGGTTTCCGGCCTGTCGGTGGCCGAGCAGCAGCTGGTGGAGATCGCGCGCGCCCTCCGATTCGACGCCCGGCTGCTGGTGATGGATGAGCCGACGGCGGCCCTCGCCGACCACGAGATCGAGGTCCTCTTTGAAGTGATACGAGAGTTCCGCGGGAACGGCGTGCCGGTCATCTACATCTCGCACCGCATGCCGGAGATCTTCTCCATCGGCGACCGCGTCACCGTCATGCGCGACGGCCGGACTGTGGGCAGCCGACGGATCCCCGAAACCGATGTTCCCGAGCTCATCCAGCTCATGGTCGGTCGGACCATCGCCGATCAGATCACGAAGCGCGAGGTCGAGATCGGAGTGGAGGTTCTCCAGGTCGAGGGGCTCGCACGAGATGGCGTGTTGGCGCCGGTTTCACTGTCGATTCACAGCGGCGAGATCCTGGGTGTCGCGGGTCTCATGGGCTCCGGACGCACCGAGCTCGCGCGCGCCATCTTCGGCGCGGATCCGGTGGATTCCGGCGCCGTCCGGGTGTGCGGCAGGGTGATCCCGGGCAACGATCCTGCCGCCTCGATCGCGGCGGGGCTCGGCTTTCTCACCGAAGATCGGAAGCGGCAGGGCCTTGTCGGTCAGCTTTCGGTCGCCGAGAACATCACCCTGACCAACCTCGATGATTTCTCTCACCGTCGGAGTTCTCGATCTCGCTGCCGAGAAGGAGCAGGCTGAGGCACTGGTTCAATCGCTCCACATCCGCGTCGCATCCCTCGACCAGGAGGTCGCGGACCTGTCAGGAGGCAACCAGCAGAAAGTGGTGCTGGCACGTTGGCTTGCCGCGCGGTGCAAGGTGCTCCTGTTCGATGAACCGACGCGCGGCATCGACGTCGGGGCGAAGGCGGAGATCTACGAGTTGATCGGCGATCTCGTCGAACAGGGGGTCGCGGTCCTCCTGATCTCCAGCGAAATGCCGGAACTGCTGGGTCTCTCGGATCGCATCGCGGTGATGCACGATGGCGCGATCGAAGGGATTCTGCCGCGCGCCGAAGCGACCCAGGAGCGGATCATGGAGCTGGCGTTGCAATTCACTGCGTGAATTCACTGCGTGAATTGCAGTTAGAGGTCGAGCATGCCGAGGCGTCGGAGTCTGATCTCGAGAGCCTCGATCCCGTCGACTTCGTACGCTTTGAGTCCGGCACCGCGCGCCGCCTCCACGTTGACCGGCGTGTCGTCGAAGAAGGCGATCCGTTGCGGAGGGACACCCAGATCCCGGATGACGTGGTCGAAGATCTCTCGTTCCGGCTTCACCTGCCCGAGCTCGTTTGAGAAGTAATACCTCTCCATCAGTGGCTCGATGCTGCGGCGGTGCAGCGGGGTGTGGAGCTCGTTCGAGTTGCTCAGACAGGCGAGCCTGTGGGTTCGATGCAGCCGTTCGAGGAGTGACCTCGCCCCCGGGTATGGCCCGCGGGCCCACCCGACAAAGGCTGTGATGAAGTCATCGGGTGAAAAGGCGAGCTCCAGTTCCCCGATCACGCCGCGAGCGAACTCGAGTGGGGTGATTTCGCCGCGTTCGAAACGTTGAACCGACTCCGACTCGATCCAACGGGCCCGGACCTCGGCGCGATCCGGCGATCCCGGCAACAGCCGGCTCAGTTCGTCAAAACCTGCAAAATCGATCAGCACTCCGCCGAGGTCGAAGAGCAGGACGTCCAATTCTGACTCCGTGTTCACCTTGTCCATTTTCGCAGAAAAAAAAGCGGCGCCGGGAATGCCGGCGCCGGATGGGTCGCCCCATCAGCAGGGAGGATCGTCACGGCATCGCGACGACGCCGTTCGGCGCCTTCTTGAGATCGTCACCCGCGATGTCATCCCACGAGTAGTAGTGGAATGTCTGGTTGTCCGACATCGCGACGAACAGGCCCGACGGAAATCTCGGATCGAGAACCGCGGAGGTCACATCGGAACCGTCGCTTTCGTTGGTTGACACCGGCACCACCTTGATCAGCTGGTGGTCGTGGGGATTGCCGGGCTCGCCCTCGCGCTTGAAGACGCGGAAGGCGTTGGCCTGCTGATCGGAAACCAGGATGTAGCCGGTCCCGTCGTTGATCCTGTAGATCGAGATGCCTTCGCGGTCCTGAACGAAGCCTTCGGTGCCGAACACCGCGAGCTCGACGTCGGCGTCGGGTGCATCGGGGTCGGCGTGGTACTTCTTGACGCCGCCGCGCTCATCCGAGTAATACACGTAGCCGAGCTCGTCATCCACGGCCAGCGCCTCGATCTCGCCGTCTCCGAGCGCGTTCACCCCGCTGAAGCTCCCGAACTCCCGGACCTTTGTGAGGGTCACCGAACCGTCGCCCCCGTCCTCCATGCGGTACTGCCACACATAGGCCCCGGAGGGTCCGGATTTCCGGCTGACAACGGCAAAGAACGCACCGTCGGACGGCCTCGTGTAGACCGCGAGACCCATCGGCCGGCGATCATCCGCCGATCCCTCAAACGCCTGGATTCCGCCGTTGTCGATCGGAGTCATCTCGGGCAGGCGAAAGACCCGGATCTTCTCCTCGTTACGGTCGGTGGCCAGTGCGAGGTCGATCTTCTCGCCGCCGAACGGGAAGCCGTACGCGACATCGATGTTGTTGGCCCGACCCATTCCGGAGTAGGTCTTCTCGGGGATGATCTTCCCGTCGAGATCGAAGACAAAGATCGAGCCTCCCTTGTCGGTGCCGAGGATGAGGCTTCGAGCGGGATCCTCCGGGTTGATCCAGATCGCGGGGTCGTCGGAATCGACCGCCGTCTGTTCGGTGATCACGACCGGGATGAGCGCGTTGGGATCGATTGGAATCGCGATCTCGACCTCGGCAGGCTCTGCCGCCGGCGGTTGGGTGTCGACTTCTGAACAGGCCGCAAGCGCCAGGGCCGCGATGACGACAGTCACCAAGAACGGCCAAGAGACAGACGTCCGGTTGCGGGGGGCTGGATTTCTGGTGTGGCTCATTGTCTCCTCCTTCATATTGCTTTGATGTTGGAACGTTCCAAAAGGTTGTCATCCGCCTTCTCGCGGCGGCGCGGTGGTCGAACGCACCACCAGGCCCGGAACCACGACGCCGTGATGCGAGGTCGTGCGCCCGCCCGCCAGTCGTTCCGACAGGAGATCGACCGCCGATCGACCCATATCACCCCCCGGTTGGTGGATGCTCGACAGGGAGATGTGGCGGAGCGCGGCCAGAGTAGTGTTGTCGTAACCGATCAACGAGATGTCCTCAGGGATCCGGATTCCGGCCTCCTCCAAAGCGTTCATGGCTCCGATCGCGCAGAGGTCATTGGAGGCGAAGATCGCCGTCGGCAGGGGACGGGTCGTGAGGATTTCCCGTGCGCCCCGTTCGCCGCCGTCCTCGGTGTGGGCGCCTTCTGCGATGTGGATGTGGTCGGCCAGACCCAGCTCGACCATGGCCAGGCGATAGCCCTCGGCGCGGATGACGGCGCCCGACCCCGAGCCGCCGGATATGAAGGCGATGCGTCGGTGGCCGAGCTCAGCGAGATGCTCGACGGCGAGCCGGGCGCCCGTGATGTTGTCGTTGGTCACGCTGTCGGTGGCATCGTCGGTGGTCTCCCGGTTGAGCACGACCACCGGTACCATTGCCGCTGCGCGTGCGACCACGGTGTCGTCGACCCGCGGCGAGGCGAGGATGAGGCCGTCGACCCGAAGCTGGAGCAGGCTCTCGATGGCACTTTCCTCCAGAGCGGGATCGCGGTCCCCGGTATTGAAGAGCACCTGGTAGCCGAGCTCGTTGGCCCGGTCCTGGATGCCCGAGACGACGGAGCTGAAGAACGGGTTGCGAAGGGTCGAGATCAAAACCCCGAAGAGGCGTGTCCGGCGCTGGACAAGCCCCCGCGCCATGAGATTTGGCCGATAGTCGAGCTCCTCGATGGCCTGAAGTACAGCCCGCCGGCTTTCCGGGCTGACGCCGTCCTCACCGCGGGTGACCATCGAAACCAACGACTTCGACACCTTGGCGCGGCGGGCGACATCGAGAATCGTCGGCCGGTATTGCGACGGAATCTTGGGGGATTCTCCTCGTGGTGACACTTGACTTCCTCTCGTTTAGGACGTATGTTCCAATTGGAACGTTCCAAAATATACGTTCCAACGCTCGGAATTGCAAGTTGGAACGTTCCAGGGGACGCCATTTCGAAGCAAGTTACTTCATTTGAGGATCTTGGGATGATTGGTTTTTTTAACAGGCTGGAACGTTCCAAGTCGGGGAGGGGAGGCCCGGAGGAACGAACCCAACTCAATCGGTCACCGCGGTGGCCCAAACAAAGGGAGGTAGCGATGGCGTCCTTGAAGGAATACAGATTTCTTGCCCTCATGGCTTTGTTCATTATTGCGGTGTTCCTGCCCGGAATTGCCGTCGCTCAATCCGGCACCGGCGTCATCTACGGCACGGTGACCGGCCAGGGGGGGAACGTCATCCCCGACTGCAAGGTCACGGTTCAGGGCACCAACATCGAGGTCTCGACCGGGCTCGACGGCTCCTACAGGTTGGCCCCGGTCCCGGTGGGCGAACACACGATCATGTTTGACTATCTCGGGCTCCAGGCGGGGTCAGCCACTGTGACGGTGGTCGCCGGCGAACCCGTGAACCAGGACATGACGCTGGTGTATGCGGGCGAGATCGAAGTTCGCGGTTCACCACTTCTGGCCGGTCAGGCCAAGGCCCTCAACCGGCAGAAGAACTCGATCAGCATCTCCAACATCGTCGCCGCCGATCAGATCGGCCGTTTCCCTGACAAGAACGCGTCCGAGGCCGCCCAGCGGATCCCCGCGGTGAGCCTCCTCCGAGACCAGGGCGAGGGGCGTTACGTCATCATCAGGGGCACCGAGGCGAGGCTCAACTCGACCACGGTCAACGGCGAGCGCATTCCCTCCCCCGAGGCGGGGACCCGGAGCATCGCCCTCGACACCATTCCCGCCGACCTGCTCGGTTCCATCGAGGTGTCGAAGACCCTCAAACCGGATATGGACGGCGACTCCATCGGCGGTACGGTCGACCTGGTGACCAAGAGGGCGCCCGAGGAAACCCGGGTTTCCGCGTCACTCGGGGCGAATTACAGCGAGCTCGTCGAGGAAACGGCGGGCGTGGCGACCGCCACCTTCGGCACGCGGTTCGGCCCCGAAAAGAAGTGGGGCCTGCTGCTGTCGGGTAGCGGCTCCGACACCCAGAGAGGGTCCGACAACATCGAGCCCGAGTACGACGACGGCGAGCTCGACGTCCTCGATATGCGTGACTACACGATTGAACGCGAGCGCTACGGAATCACCGGCGATCTCGACTACCGCGCCGCGATCACCAGCAACTATTTTCTGCGCGGTCTGTGGACGAACTACATCGATACCGAACTCCGTCGGGCCAAGAGCAACGCGGTCGGCGACGACGAGCTCGAACGGGCCCTCAGGGACCGCCAGCAGGAGTCCTTCATCAACTCCCTGACCCTCGGCGGTGACAACATCATCGGTGAGTCGGCGGTCATCGACTACCGCGTGAATTGGAACAAGTCCACCGAGGAGACCGCGAATCAGATCAACTCGGTCTTCATCCAGGAGGACGTGGAGTTCGACCCCAACGTCAGCCCGGGATCGATCAACCCGAACAATATTCAAGCCAACCCGCTCAACGAGATGGTCGACGAGTACTGGTTCGACGGAATCGAGAGCGAGTCCAAGAAGGCGGTCGAGGAGGACTACATCGGCGCCCTCAACTTCACTCAGGGCTTCTACAAGAACACTGGATTCAGCGGTCTGTGGAAGGTCGGGGCCAAATACCGGCAGAAGACCAAGGAGCAGAACTACGACGTGTCCGACTGGGAGTCCGACGACGACCTGAATTTCGCCGACTTTGTCGACAACTGGCAATCCGAGACCCCGTTCTTTGGCGGCATCTACGGCGACCAGATCGTCCCCTTCCAGAGTCCCACGTTGATGCGGGACCTCTTCAACAGCGGCCTGCTCGAAGAGGAGAGAAATCTCGAGGAGGACCTGGCGGACTTCAACGTCGGAGAGGACACGTATGCCGCGTACGCAATGACGGAACTCCTCTTCGGGCCCAAGACCTCGGTCATGGGCGGCGTCCGCGTGGAAAGTACGAAGGTCGATTACCTGGCCTACGAGCTGGTCCTCGACGAGGAGGGAGACCCCCTCGATTTGACGCCGGTTACCGGAGACAAGAGCTACACCGAGTGGCTGCCCCAGTTCAGCATGGTCTACAAGACCGGCGCGGAATCACAACTGCGCGCCGCGATCACCCGCAGCATGGCGCGGCCGAACTTCGAGGACATGGCGCCGTGGCGGCTCATCAACCTCGAGGACATGGAGATCGAGCTCGGCAACCCGGACCTCGACGTCACGACCGCGTGGAACTTCGATCTCATGTGGGAGATCTACATGCAGCCGGTCGGTATCTTTTCGGCCGGTGTGTTCTACAAAGACCTCACTGACATCATCTATTTCTTCAACGTCGACGAGGAGATCGACGGCGAGGAGTTCGAGGTCATCCAGCCGCGCAACGGCGACAGTGGGGACCTGTTCGGCGTCGAGTTCGCGTTCCAGAAGAACTTCACCAGCTGGAAGGGCGGTTGGGGCGGACTCGGCATCTACGCCAACTACACCTATGCCGATTCCGAGGCCCGCTACCCGGATCGCGAGGCGACGTCGTTGCCCGGGCAGTCGGAAAACGTCGGCAACCTCGCCCTGGTCTACGAAAAGTACGGCATCTCGACCCGGCTTTCCTGGAACTACAACGGCAAGAACCTGCTCGAGGTCGGGGACGAAGCCGCCGAAGATCTCTGGGTCGACGACCACGCGCAGCTCGATTTTCTGTTCCATTTTCAGGTCTCGGAGAAGTGGGGCGTGGTGCTGGAGTTCATCAACATCACCGACGAGCCCTTCACCGTATACGAAGGCAGCCCGGACTCTATCCGCCAGCAGGAGTACTACGGTTGGTGGGCGACCCTGGGTGTGAGGTTTGATCTGTAAGCAATGACGAACTGAGCAGGCGCCCTGGAGCCCGGCTCCAGGGCGCCTGGTCGCTCCTTTTTCAGGAAATGAGGCGTCCTCCAGCCCGTGGCTCGATGATGTGGCTGAATCAAGAATAGTAATCGTTTTCGAAAGGTAGAGAGCCGATGAACCGAACTCCAGTGGGCGTGATCGGCGCGGGACGCATCGGCAGGATGCATACCGAGAATCTGGTCCACACCGTGCCCGAAGCGTTCGTCAAGGCCGTCGCGAGCCCTCACCTCGACGAGGTCTGGGCGGAGTCGCTGTCGATTCCGGTCCGCTCGGTCGACAACGCGGCGGTGTTCGACGATCCCGAGATCGAAGCCGTAGTCATCACGGCATCGTCCGGTTGTCACGCGGAGCTGATCTGTCAGGCCGCCGCCGCCGGGAAGCACGCCTTCTGCGAGAAACCGGTCGCGTTCGAGCCGGCAACCATCGAAAAGGTGGTCGAGGCGGTGCGAAAAGCCGGGATCAAGCTCCAGGTGGGGTTCAACCGGCGCTCTGACCCGAGTCTCCTCGATCTGATGGAAGCGGTGCGCTCCGGGCAGATCGGCGAGGTCCACACGATTCGCGTCACCAACCGTGATCCCAAGGCGCCGCCGATCGACTTCGTCAAGCGGTCGGGCGGCCTGTTTTTCGATTTCGTGATCCACGACTTCGACACCGTTCGCTTCCTGTCCGGCTCGGAAATCGTCGAGGTGTACGCCGTCGGCGGCGTGCTCGTCGACCCGGCAATCGGCGCAGCCGGCGACATCGACACCGCTGTGGTCACCCTGAGGTTGGCAAGCGGTGCGCTGGCGGTGATCGACAACAGCCGACAGGCGGTCTACGGCTATGACCAACGATTCGAGGTCTTCGGCTCCGCGGGCAGTGTTGCGGTCGACAACACGACGCCGAGCACGCGCATCGTCAGCACCACCGGCGGCGTCGTGAGACGGACGCCGCACGACGGGTTCGTTTCCCGGTATCGGGAGGCCTTTGTCGGCGAGCTGCGGGCCTTTCTCCGTGCGGTGCGCGGGAACGCGCCGGTCGTGGCCGGTGCCGAGGACGCGCTGGCCGCTGTGCGGGCGGCGGTCGCCGCGCGCGAGTCATTCCAACAGCAGCGGCCGGTGCGGATGGATACGGCCGCATCGACCGCCAAAGGGGAGAGCGTTTCATGAGGACCATCACCGTAGGCGTGCTCGGCGCCGGCAGGATCGGCCGACTCCACTCCGAGAATCTGTTTCGTATGCCGGGCGTCCGGGTCAAGGCGATCACCGACCCCTTCGTCGATTTCAGCGTGTGGCCGCCCGGGGAGGTGGCGACCGGCACCGATCCCGAGCTGGTGCTCGACGATCCCGAGATCGAAGCGGTCCTGATCTGCTCGCCGACACCGACCCACGCCCCGTTCACCGAGGCCGCGGCCAAGACCGGCAAACACATCTTCTGCGAAAAACCCGTCGATCTCGACCCCGATCGAATCCGGAGGACTCTCTCGGTTGTCGAGGCCGCCGGCGTCAAAATGCAGGTGGGTTTCAACCGCCGATTCGACCCGACGTTTGCGCGGGTCCGGCAGGCGGTGATCGATGGCGACATCGGTGACATCCACATCGTCAAGATCACCTCCCGCGACCCGGAGGCGCCGCCGGTGTCCTACGTTCAGACCTCCGGCGGGATCTTCCTCGATATGACGATCCACGACTTCGACATGGTGCGCTTTGTCACGGGCAGCGAAGTCGAAGAAGTCCACGCAATGGGGGCGGTCCTCATCGACCCCGCGATCGGTGAGGCCGGCGACGTCGATACTGCGGTCACGACCCTCAAGATGGCCAACGGCGCCCTGGCGGTGATCGAAAACAGCCGGCAGGCGGTGTACGGCTACGACCAGCGGGTCGAGGCCTTCGGCTCCAAAGGCAGCGCCGAAGCCGGAAACGAGACCGCCAACCGGGTCACCCTCAGTGGGGTGGGCGGCGTGCGACGCGACAACCCCCTCTATTTCTTCCTCCAGCGCTACCAGGTGTCGTTCGTGGCCGAACTCGAGGCGTTCTTTGCCTGCATCCGTGACGACTGCGAACCGCCGGTGGGCGGGCGCGACGGTCTGATGTCGGTTCTGGTAGGGCTCGCAGCCGCCAAATCGATGGCCGAGAACCGGCCGGTGAAGGTCGACGCGGCATGAACCTCCTGCGCCTCTTCGTGACCGGTGAGGACCGGGCTCCACTCACCGATCAGGGTGAGATCGACATGCTGTACAAGCGTCACCGCCTGCGCATCATGTTGGCCATCACCATCGGCTACGGCATCGTCTATACGTGCCGTCTGGCGCTTTCGATGGTCAAGAAACCGCTCATCGACGGCGGCATCTTCACCCCGGTGGAGCTCGGCATCATCGGTTCGGCGCTCTTCTACACCTATGCTTTCGGCAAGCTCACCAACGGATTTCTCGCCGACCACATGAACCTCAAGTTCTTCTTCGCCTTCGGCGTCCTGGTCTCGGCCCTGCTCAACATCGGGATGGGCTTTTCCACCATCCTCTGGCTGTCGGTCCTCCTGTGGGGCCTCAACGGGTGGTTTCAGGGCTTCGGCGCGCCGACCGGTGCGGTCGCCATGGCCAACTGGTTTTCGAACAAGGAACGGGGCCGGATGTACGGCATCTGGAGCACGGCTCACGCCATCGGTGAAGGCCTGACCTTTGTCGGGGTGGCCGCTCTCGTGACCCTGTGGGGTTGGCGGGCCGGGTTCTGGGGTCCCGGCGTCCTGTGCGTCGTGGTGGCCGTCGTTCTCTGTCTGATGATGCAGGACCGCCCGCAGACCCTCGGCCTGCCGCGGGTCGCCGAATGGAAGAACGATTTCGTCAGCTCGGACGAAGGGAGCAAGGAAAAGAACGAGAGCACGTGGGCCGTCCAAAGGACCATCCTCAAGATCCCCGCGATCTGGGTCCTGGCCCTGGCGAGCGCGTCGATTTACGTGACCCGCTACGCCATCAACAGCTGGGGCGTGCTCTACCTGCAGGAGGCCAAGGGCTACACCCTGATGCAGGCGGGTACGGTCATCTCGGTCAACACCATCGCCGGAATTCTCGGCGCCCTGGCCTTCGGCTTCGCATCGGACAAGATCTTCAATGCCCGGCGGCCTCCCACGAATATGATCTTTGCCGTCATGGAGATCATCGGTTTGCTGATGGTCTTCTTCGGACCGCCGGGTCGACCGCTGTTCATGACGGTGGCGTTTTTCATCTACGGATTCGGTCTGACCGGGCTCGTGACCTCGCTCGGCGGGCTGTTCGCTCTCGACATTGCGCCGAAGCGGGCGGCCGGGGCGGCGATGGGATTCATCGGCGTGTTTTCATACATCGGCGCCGCTCTCCAGGACCAGATCAGCGGCCACCTGATCGAACGCGGCGTCACCATGATCGACGGCGTTCGCCACTACGACTTTTCGACCGTGATCTGGTTCTGGATCGGATCATCGGTGCTGTCGTTCATCCTTGCCACCTCCCTGTGGCGGGTACGCATGAGGGACTGAGGAAAACCATGACTGGGGACAGCATGAAATTCGACGTTGCAACGGTCGGTAACTACACAAAGGACACGATCGTAACCGCGGCGGGAATCCAGTACGCCGACGGCGGCGGCGTCAATTACTCAGCCCACGCCGCGAAGACCCTCGGGCGCAGGGTGGCTGCGATCATGCGATTGGCGGCGGAGGACTTCCACGTCGTCCGGTCTCTCGAGGAAGCTGGGATCACCGTCTTTGCAACCGCGACGCCAAGCTCGACGCTGATGCGGCTCGAGTACCCGACGAACAATCCCGACGAACGCGTTTTGACGGTGGCGGCCACCGCCGGTTCGTTCACTCCCGAACAGGTTCGGGCTGTTGACGCCAGGGCGTTCGTGATCAGTCCTTCGATTCGTGGCGAGGTGCCGATCGAGACGATCCGGGAGTTGCGCGAGAAGAAAACGATCATCAGCGCAGACGCCCAGGGCTTCATCCGGGTCCGCAGACCGGATCACCGGCTCGAGCACGTCGCCTGGCCCGAGCAGGAAGAGGTATTGGCGCTGGTCGACATCCTCAAGGCCGACGTCGTCGAAGCCGAGGCGCTCACCGGGGAACCGGACATGAAACGCGCTGCGAAAATCCTGGCGGCTCAGGGGCCGAGGGAGATCGTGATCACCCACCGCGACGGGATCGTGGTGCTTGCCGACGGGCAGCTGCTCGAGGCGCCGTTTCACGCCAGTTCCATGGCGGGCCGCAGCGGCCGCGGCGACACCTGTGTCGGTTCCTACGTGGCGGCCAGACTCGAACACCCTCCCGAGGAGGCGATCCTCTGGTCGGCCGCGACCACGAGTCTGAAAGTCGAGACCCCCGGACCCATCCGACGATCTTTCGAGGAGATCGTCGACCTCAAGGAAAGATTTTACAAAGGTGTCTATTCACCGCAGTGATTCAAGGGACCCAACTGACATCTCCGAAGACCGGAGGTGTCGTGAGAAATCAAAGGAGGATCAGGTCATGAAAGGAATGGTCTTGGATGCGAAGTGGGAACCGAAACCGGATTACAAGGTTTCGGATTGGGAAAAGAAAACCGGAAAAGCCATTACAGGCAACGCCATCTGGCACAACCCCACGCTGTCGGTGCGCGACTGGCCGGACCCGAAACCGGGGCCGCAGGAGGTCCTGTTGCAGATTCAGGCCTGTGGGGTGTGCGGCTCGGATATGCACTTCTATGAGACGGACAAGGACAATTACATTCTGTACCCTGGATTGACCAGGTTCCCGACCATCCTCGGCCACGAGTTTTCCGGCAAGGTCGTCGAGGTCGGTCCCGAGGTCACGATGTTGTCCGTCGGCGACATGGTCACGGTCGAAGAGATGATCTGGTGCGGCCGCTGCACCCCGTGCCGCAACGGCTACCCCAACCACTGCACCAACCTCGAGGAGATCGGCTTCACGATCCCCGGCGCCTTCGCCAACTTCATCGCGGTCGACGAGAAGTTCTGCTGGAAGATCGACGCCATCGCCGAGCGCTTCGGTAGTGAGGAGATGGCGTACACCATGGGCGCCCTGACCGAGCCGTCGTGCGTCGCCTACAACGCCATGTTCACCAGGGCCGGCGGTTTCAAACCGGGTCACTACGTCAACGTGGTCGGCGCCGGGCCGATCGGCCTCGCGGCCATCGGACTCGCCAAGGCCGGCGGCGCGGGCATGATCGTGGCCTTCGAGATCTCGGAGCAGAGGAGAAAGCTCGCGAAGGCGGTCGGCGCAGACTTCGTCTACGACCCGCGCGAGGTTTCGGCCGGGGAAGTTCTCATGCAGCACAGCAAGGGCGAGGGCTTCGACTTCCACGTCGAGGCCGCGGGCGTGCCCGAGCGGTCCATCCCCGAGATGGAGAAGGCACTGGCCATCAACTCGAAGATCGTCCAGATCGGGCGCGCGGCGCAGCGCGTTCCAATGTACCTGGAGGCCTTCCAGGTGCGGCGGTCGCAGGCCTTCGGCGCCCAGGGCCACTCGGGCCACGAGAATTTCCCCAACGTGATCCGGCTCGTCGCCTCGGGTCGCCTCGACCTGAGCCCGATCGTCACCGCGCACTACGACCTCGCCAAGACCGTCGAAGCCATCGCCAAGTCGGTGGAGCGTACGGACGGCAAGATCATGGTGCACCCGAACTGAGGACTGACAATGAGAGACCGATCGACGATGGACGACGTGCGGATCGCGGTGGTCGGTGTGGGTCGAATGGGTCTGACCCACGCCGAGAACCTTGCCCGCCGCGTGCACGGCGCACGCCTCGTCGCGGTCACGACGTCCAGCGCCGAGCGGGCCGATGAGGTCCGCCGGCGCTGCGGCGCCGTGTCGATTTACGGCAAGATCGACCACCTGCTCGAAGCCGAGCGGCTCGACGCGGTGGTTATTTCGAGCAGCACCTCCGCCCACGTCGACAATGTCGAGATCTGCGCGGCGGCCGGGCTGCACGTCCTGTGTGAGAAGCCGTTGGCCCTCGATCTCGAGGGCTGCCGGCAGGCCGCCCGGGCGGCACGATCGGCCGGGGTGAAACTGATGCTGGGCCACGTTCGACGTTTCGATGTCGGGTACCGGGAGGCGAAGCAGATGATCGACTCCGGCACGATCGGCCGGCCGCTGATTTACCGTTCGATCAGCGGTGACGTCAATCCGCCGCCTCGGGAGTTCGCCGACCTCGGTGTCAGCGGGGGTCTGATCCTCGACTCCATGTACCACGATATCTATCTCGGACGATGGCTGATGGATGACGAAGTGACCCGTGTCTTCGGCGAGGGCGGAGCCCTGGTCGACGAGGCGGTCGGCTCCGTCGGCGATGTGGACAACGCGGTGGTGAGTGTTCGCTTTGCCGGTGGCGCAATGGGCACCTTAACGGCCAGCCGCACCACCCGTTACGGCCACGACCTTCGTGGCGAGGTCATTGGCGAGGAGGGGGCGGTTCAGATCGGCCGTCTGCGGCGGACTCCGGTACGCCTGCTCGACCGTTCCGGTGTGCACCATGACGCGGTGTTCACGACGCCGGAACGGATGGGGGACGCCTTCGTCACCATGCTGCAGGCATTTGTGGACTGTGTCATCCACGATCGCATCCCCCCGGTGGGTGTCGAGGACGGTGTGGCCACCCTGGCGGTGGCGTTGGCGGGCCGACGATCGATTCAGACCGGAGGCCCGGTTGAAGTTTCCGAAATCCTCGCCGCAGAACCGACCTCGGCGGTTCGGCCACTGAGTCATTCGACGTAGCGAAATACCGAAAAAGGGAGCACGATATGGCAGTTTCTCCAGAAAATCCCCGGTTGTTGGCCACCGACCAGCCGGACCTGTTCTTTGAAGACAACACGGTGGGACGGTGCAAGAAAGAAGTGTGGGATTCAAGCGACGCAGAGATCGACGCCATCCTCGCCGAGTACGGCGTGCCCTCGCCCTGTGAGTGGGGCAAGTCGGGCTCTTATATTCAAACCACGGTCCGCCATCGGGTGGAAGCGGAGCGGCGCAAGAACGACATCGTTTTCATTCCGATCGGCTGCACCGAGCTGCACGGCCGCCATCTTCCCAGCGCATCCGACACCCTCTATGTGAGCCAGATCCTCGAGGGTCTCCGCCGTTTCACCGCGAAGCGTGGCGCGCCGGTGAGTCTCGCCCTGCCGCCGCTCAACTACGGCTCGCACCCGTATCACCACCTCGGCATGCCGGGCACTGTGATCGTGCGTGAAAACGTCGCCCGCGAGCTGCTGATGGATGTCATGCTGGGCCTGTGGAACGACGGCTTCCGTAAACAGATCCTGATCAACAACCATGGCCACCTGTGGATGCTCGAATCGGCCATCCAGCAGTTCCAGAAGCGCTACCAGCTGCCGGGTATCTTCCGCGTCATCGACTGGCACCGCGCGGTCCGCGAGTTCTTCCGCACCGAGCCCAAGGGCGGCAAGATGGACACCAACTTCGTCCACGCCGACGAGTCCGAGACCTCGCTGGGTCTGCTGCTCCACCCCGACATGGTGGACATGAAGTTCGCAGTCGATACCGAAGGCAAGGGTTATCTGCCGGACGGTCACTTCGACAAGTCGGTCGATCCCTTCGGCCGTCCGAGCCGGTGGTCGGAAGGCGAGGGCCACTTCGCCATCGAGATCGCGGCGACCCCCGAAGGCGTTGTCGGCAAGGCGACCCACGGAACGGCCGAAAAGGCCAAACGTCCGGTTGCGGCGATTCTGAGGTATCTGACCCTCCTCAACGACCAGATCCTCGAGGCCTTCCCTGCGGGAACGGTTCCTCCGGTGGAAGAGGTGACTCTGCGCACCGCAGCCGACATGGAGCCCTATCTGCGCGAGCCCTTGAGCGAAGGATGGAAGCCGGTCTACCAGCTTCCGCAGATCGGTCAGTACTGAGCATGAAACTGAGCGTCGTGCTGTCGACCCACGCCGCCGCCTTCCAGGCGGTGGCTTTCAAGGGTGATTTCGAGGCGAATGTCGCCAAGATCGCATCCTGGGGGTATGACGGCGTCGAACTGGCCGTGCGGGATCCAGCGATGGTGAACGCCGGCCGGCTCGAGCGCGTCGTCTCCGAACACGGTCTCGTGGTTCCGGCCATCGGCACCGGCCAGGCGTGGGGCGAGGAGGGCCTGTCGTTCACCAGCGACGACCCGGCGGTGCGGGCGGCGGCCGTCGCGCGCATTTCGAGTCACATTCCGCTGGCTGAACGGCTCGACGCTATCGTCATTCTCGGTCTGATCCGGGGCGTCACACCCAAAGGTCAGACCCACGAACAATCAATGGCTTTCCTCGTCGAGGCCATTCAAGAGTGTGCGACGGCAGCCGAGGGCACCGGTGTCCGCTTTGCCCTCGAACCCATGAATCGCTACGAGACCGATCTCATCCACACCGCGGCCGAGGGTCTGGATCTCATCGACCGCGTCGGCAAGGAAAACTTCGGTCTGCTGCTCGACACCTTCCACATGAACATCGAGGAGCCCGATATCGGAGACAGCATCCAGACCTGCGGCGACCGGATCTTCCACTTCCACGTCGCCGACTCCAACCGCTGGCATCCGGGCGCCGGACACCTGGATTTCTCGAGCATTCTGGACGAGCTCGCATCGACGGGATACCGGGGGTTCGTCTCGGGCGAGTTCATGCCGCTGCCCGATGCCGATACAGCCGCCGCACGCGCCATCGCCATTCCTCGGGAATTTATGACGGAAGGTATGTCTGGGTGGGGACAACCGTTCGGGTTGCGGGTTCTGCGGTGGTGATGGCGGGCCTGCTGACGACCGTGGCTGCCGGTGTAGAAGACAAAGTGGTGGAAGCCCCCAGATTCTCCGCGGCCCCGGTCATCGACGGGGTCATCGACGACCAGGAGTGGGCGGCTGCGGCCGCCACCGAGGGATTCGTCCAGTTCGAGCCCGAGTTCGGTGTGGCCTCGCCCTTCCGTACCGTGGTCATGGTCGGTTCGAGCGGCGAGGGACTGTATGTGGCCATCCGGTCGTTCGACCCCGAGCCGTCGAAGATCGCTGCGGCCGTGACGTCGCGTGATGGGGATCTGCAAAGGGATGACTCGGTCACGGTCCTACTCGACACCTTTCACGACCGCCGGACGGGGTACTCATTCGCCACCAACCTCCTGGGTGTGCAGACCGACGGCAAGATCGCGGACAACGGTCGCATCGTCGATAACCGGTGGGACGGGACCTGGATGTGCGCCGCGAGCCGAACCGTCGATGGCTGGTCCGCCGAGTTCGCGATTCCGTTTCGAATGCTCCGGTTCGAAAGCGGTGGTGACGTGACGTGGGGCATCAACTTCCACCGAAGGGTCCCCCGCCGTCTCGAGACTGCGGTGTGGTCGGGCCCCGGCGAATCGATCTGGCGGGTTTCGACTTTCGGCATCCTCGCGGGGCTCGAGATCCGATTGGCGGACCTTAAGAAGTTCGCCGTCATCCCATACGGACTGGTCTCGGTCGAAAAAGGAGGGGGCACCGACACAAAGTTCGGCGGTGATCTCAGGTTCCGCATCAAGAGCGGCCTCAGCGCGGACCTGACCATCAATCCGGACTTTGCCCTCGTCGAAGCGGATGTGGAAGAGATCAACCTCACCCGATTCGAACTCCAGGTCCCCGAGAAGAGGCCGTTTTTTCTCGAAGGTCTGGAGGTTTTCGACCAGAGGATCAACCAGTTCTACAGTCGTCGGATCGGCGACATCGTGGCCGGAGGGAAATTGGTCGGCGCGCTCGGTGGGTTCGACATCGCCGCCATCGCCACCCGTGCCGATGTCGAGGTCGAGACCGACGGCCAAGAGACCGTCGCCGACGCGGACTACACAGTCTTTCGGATTCAGCGTGGAGTATTCGGGCCCTCGAACATCGGCCTTCTCGCCGCCAACCGCAGGGTCAACGGTGTCGATGCCGGCTCGATCGGGGCGGACATGACGCTCTTCTTCACCGAGACCCTGGGCATGACCGGCCAGTTTCTGCGCTCCCACGGCCCGACCGACGACGGAGCGCTGGGATGGTTTCTGCGGCCGGCCTTCGACTCTGCGAACAGCCACTTCCACGTCCGCTATACCTCACTTGACGCCGGTCTGCGGAACAACGTCAACGTGGTCGGTTTTCTCAAGGATGACGACCGGCAGGAAATCGATGCCGAGGCCACACATCGGATCTGGTTCCACGACAGTGCAGTGGAAAACGTGGAGGGCAAGGTCAATTACAACCGTTATTGGAGTCAGGAGGGTGTGCTGAGGAGCTGGGAGCTGGATGCCGATATCGAGCTGGTCATGACGAGCGGTTGGCAGGTCGAATTGTCGTACCTCGACGGTTACGAGCTCTTCGAAAAGGAGTTCCGCAACTCGCTCACCAGCCTCCAGGCAGGGTACGACAACCGCCAGGGGAGATCGGTGTTTCTCGAGGTCGGCACCGGCACCAACTACGACAGCGATCTCACGCTTGCCACACTCGATGCGGAGTTCAGGATCTCGAGCGCCTGGGGATTCCAGTATGAGGTCACGTGGCTCGAGCTCGAACCCGACCCGGAGCTCGAGAGCACCTTGATTCAGGTCTTCCGAACCAACTACTACTTCACCAACAACCTGTTCGTCACGCTTTTCGTGCAGACCAACTCGGCGATCGAAAAGGAAAACGTCCAGCTTCTCGCCGTCTGGCGGTTCCTCCCGCCATTTGGATCGCTGCAGCTTGCCTATCAGCGGGGAACGTCCGAGTTCGGCCAACCTTCGGAACAGGGTGACACCGTTTTCACAAAGATGTCGTGGGTTTTCTGAAGAGAAGGAGGAGTCGTGAGATTCAAAGAGAACACCCGTCGGGTCGCGATCACGTGGACCATCGGGGTCGTGACGAGCGCAGCGGTGTTGACGGCCGCACAGCCGTCACACACCGGGTATCCGCGCCTCATGCAGGGGCCCATGGTCGGCGCGGTGGCCCCGACCGAAGTCAAGATCTGGATCAGGACCAGCGGCGAGTTCCCGGTCACCATCCAGTACGCCGAGACCCCGGAATTCGCCCCCTATGCGGAGACCGCCCCGGTGACCGCGCTCAAAGCCAACGATTACACCGAAATCATCACGATCTCCGGTCTCGAACCGGCCACCGAATACTTCTACAGGCTCACCACCGACGGGATCCCCGATCGCTACCTCAAGATGCTCAAACCCTTCCGGTTCGAGACGGCGCCGCAGCCGGGCTCTGACGCCGACCTGCGGATCGTTTTTGGGTCCTGCCCCAAGTGGCAGGACGACCGCATCCAGCCGATCTGGCCGTGGGTCGAGCATTACGACCCGGACATCATGTTCTGGATCGGTGACAACGTGTATTCCGACGCCCTCGACCCCGACATCATTCGCGAGGAGTACCGGCGTCAGCGCGACGTCCCCGCGCTGCAGCCGATCCTCCACAACACCTCGCATCTCGCGGTCTGGGACGACCACGACTACGGGCTCAACAACCACGACCGCACCAACCCGATCAAGGACGAGGCCTACGAGGTCTTTCGCGAGTACTGGGCGAACCCCTCGTACGGCCTGCCCGATGTCAAGGGCATCTTCTACACCTACACCTGGGGCAAGGTCGATTTCTTCGTCCTCGACGGCCGTTGGTACCGCGATCCGGCCGAGGACCCCGACACACCGGACAAGACCATGCTCGGCGCCGAACAGTTCGAGTGGTTGAAAAGCGAACTCGCAGCGAGCACCGCGGTCTTCAAAGTGCTGGTCTCGGGCAGCGGTTTCAGCGTCGAGAAGGGCGAAGGAGGCGACTCGTGGGCCGCCTTTCTGCACGAGCGCAACCGCCTCTTCGATTTCATCCGCGATCAGGAGATCACCGGTGTCGTCATGATGTCGGGTGACACCCACATCGGTGAGCTCAACGTCATCCCGTGGTCGGAGCACGGTGGCTACGATCTCTACGACATGGTGAGCTCGCCGCTGGCCCAGGTCATCCCCGACAGCTGGCTCGAGCGGCGGCCGGAGCGGCGGATCTGGCCGGTCTACTTCCAGGGCAGCAACTTCGGGCTGGTCGAGTTCTTCATGGGCGACGATCCGCGGATGGTCTTCCAACTCATCGACACCCACGGCCGCAGGGTCTGGGAGCCCTTCGAGCTGCGCGCTTCGGAGCTGGTCAACGGCGTCACCTCGTGGCCTGACAAGGTGAGCGAAATATCCCGCCAGCGGCAGGAGAACCTCGATGCCGGCAAGGGTTACTACGAGATTCCGGTGGAGGAGTGATTCGATGAAAACTCTTGTATCCGTGATCCTCATCGTGTGCGCAGTTCTCGCGGGTGCGCCACCGGCGATTGCGGCCGAGAAGTCCGGCGATGACCTGGTTTTCATCGTCGCTGCCGACATGCGGAACTTCGCCGCCGACGGCGAGTGGTCGAAGAACTTCTCCGGCGCCTGCGAGGCGGCCAAAGCGGTTGGGGCGGGCTCGTTCATGATCAGTCCGGGGGACCTGGACGTCGATCCGCCCTCGGCTGTCAGAGCGATGGTCGACGAGGTCCTCGGCGAGGACTACCCGTGGTACCCGGTGCTCGGCAACCACGACCCTGAGTCGCCGTCGACCATGAGGTACCTCCGTGACTTCAGCATGACCCTGCCGAACGTCGTCAATCGGGGACCGCAGGGATGTGAAGCGACCACCTTTTCATTCGATTGGGGTAACACCCACTTCGTCGTTCTCAATCAATATTTCGACGGCGTCAACGACTGGGGGCTCGAAGGCGACATGGTGCCGGAGCTTCTGGAGTGGTTGGCAGCCGACCTTGCCGCCACGACGAAAAAGCACGTCTTCGTCTTCGGCCACGAACCCTTGATCCCGATGCCCGATATGGACAACGGCCGGATCCGCCACCAGGGAGATTCGCTCGACGAGGACCCGGAGAGCGCATTCGCCTTCCACCAGCTGATGGTGCAGCACGGTGTCGATGCCTACGTCTGCGGCCACACCCACAACACGTCGTACGCGAAGATCAACGGTCTGTGGCAGATCGACGCGGGGCACGCCAGGGGTCTCGAAGAGAAGTCGTATGCCGACCTGATGTATCAAGCCGTCGACCGTGCGATCACTGAGGGGCGGGAGCAGGGTGTCGGCGAGGCGAACTCGATCCGACAGCTCTACCGCGACGATCCCTACCACATCGACTACTGGTTCGAGTACCTGGGGCTGACCGGCCAGCCGGTGACCCAGACCCTCGCCCAGTTCTACGACGAATACGGCAGCGATCCCACCGCTCGCGACCGGTGGTACGAACGCCAGATCGAAGGCCGGAAACAGACCAGATCGTCGTTCTTCAAGGTGTTCGTCGGCGCCGACGAGATCAGGCTGGAGATCTACCGTGACGACGCCCATGGCGGGCCGTACACCCTTCGGGAGACGGTCATCTTGAATTAGGAATTAGGAATTCGGAATTTGCCATCACACAGCACGCCTGCGGAAACATCGCAAGTGCTACGGGCAGGTGGCCCGCGTGCGGTGGGGGTGCCATTCTTGACATTGTTTGAGTCACGAATATTCCACTGAATCTCGATCCTCGGGGCAAACAATGTCTAGAGTGGCTCCCCTCGGGTAGCGCGATTGGAAAACCGGGCTACGTCCCAATCGATCGCATAACGCCACGACGGTTGGGAAGCGGGCGATGAAACTCCGAATTCCGAATTCCGAAATTCCGAATTGCCCATCCCCTTCCCCCCTCTCTTTCCGACTGAGCTACGATGCTCGGCATGAACAACGACCCCACCTTCGAGGATGTACTGGCGGCGGCGGAACGTATCCGCGGCCGCGTCCACCGCACGCCGGTCATGTCGTCGACCGCAATCAACTCCATTGCTGGAGCGCACCTCCACTTCAAGTGTGAAAACCTGCAAAAGGTCGGCGCGTTCAAAGCGCGCGGCGCGACCAACGCGGTGCAGAGTCTCGACGAAGTATCCGCACGGCGCGGGGTGGCGACGCATTCGTCGGGCAACCACGCGGCGGCGCTTGCCTTTGCGGCGGCGAGCCGCGGCATCCGCTCTCACGTGGTGATGCCGCGCACCGCGCCGCCGGTCAAGAAGGCGGCGGTCGCCGGTTACGGGGCCGAGATCACCGAGTGCGAACCGACCCTCGCAGCGCGCGAGACGACCCTTGAAGCGGTGGTGGCGCGCACCGGCGCCACCTTCATCCACGCCTACGACAACCCCATGGTCATCGCCGGTCAGGGAACGGCTGTGCTCGAACTCATGACCGATGTTCCCGATCTCGACGTCGTGATGGCGCCGGTCGGCGGCGGCGGTCTCATGTCGGGGACCGCCATCGCGGTGGCCGGGTCGCGACCGGACATCGAGCTGTGGGGCGCTGAGCCCTCGGGCGCCGACGATGCCTTCCGCTCGCTGCGCGACGGGCAGCGCTACCCCTCGGTCAAACCCACCACCATCGCCGACGGTCTGCTGACCTCGCTCTCCGACCGCACGTTTCGCATCCTGTCCGAACGGCTCGAGGGCATCCTCACGGTCAGCGAAGCGAACATCGTCCGTGCGATGCGTCTGCTGTGGGAGCGCATGAAGATCGTGGTCGAACCGTCGGGCGCGGTGCCCCTGGCCGCCGTCCTCGAACACTCCGACACCTTTGCCGGCCGCCGGGTCGGGCTCATCATCTCGGGTGGCAACGTCGAGCTCGATCACCTGCCGTGGTCCAACGGGTGATCCCTGGAGATTTCAGGAGCCCGAGGTAAGGACTACCGCCTCGAACAATGGACGATGACGTGTGAAGGCGCTCTCTACGATTCGCCACGATACGGCCGAACGGCACCTGCGGAAGTACCGCAACCAGAATCCGATCCACCGTTTCGTGCTCCGGCGGTTCTTCGACCGGGTCGCCGCCGAAATCGTCCAGATGCAGCCGAAATCGGTGCTCGAGTTCGGTTGTGGCGAGGGGTTGTTCCTGAGAGAAGTCATGCAGCGGGGGGTTGTTTTTGACGACTACATCGGTCTCGATCTGCGAGAAGATGCCTTGGAGACGGCCCGATCTCTGCACCCCCACCGGCGCTTTGAGCGCACCGATCTCCTGCACTGGTCGGAACCGGGCGGTGGGTTCGATCTGGTGATTGCGTCGCAGGTGTTGGAACATCTGCCGGACCCCGGCCGCACCCTCGAGAGACTGGCCGAGCTGTGTTCGGGACGGCTTCTGCTGACGGTTCCATCTGAGCCGTGGTTTCGCGTGGTGAATCTCCTGCGCGGTCGCGATCTGCGACGGCTGGGGAACCATCCCGAACATGTCAATCTGTGGACCTTCTCCGGATTCCGGAATTTTGTTGCCGGGCATGCGGATGGAGTGCGCGCGTACCGTGTCTTCCCATTCACCGTCGTGGTGGCGAGACCGAAAGGCCTCGATGGATCTCCGACTTTCTGATCAGCCACGGTGGCGTCGCCTCCTGTTGAACGCCGCCGCGGTCGCATTGATCGCGGGCATCTTCGGATTTCTCGGTTGGCGCCTGTGGGCCGACCGGGGGGTGCTTCGGCACATTGACTGGGGGGCGCATCCCGGGCTGTGGGTGTTGAGCTTCACACTTCTCGTCGGCGTTTTTGGCATCTGGGCGCTCAGCTGGGTCCGAAGCCTGAGATTATTCGGTGGGAAGATCGAAACGTCGGCGGCGGCGTCGACGTGGCTGATAGCGAATTTCGGAAAGTACATCCCGGGAAAGCTGTTCATGTTCGCCGGACGCGTCGAACTGGTCCGGAGGTTCGGCGTCCGCCCCGCCGTTTCGGTCAGCGCGTTGGCGCTCGAACATGTGATGCTGTTGGTAGCGGCGAGCCCGTTCCTGTTGTCGGTCCTGTTTCGCGGTTTCCGTTTCGATACGGACGTGCTGTGGGTGGTTCTGGTCGCGGCCGTCATCTCGGCGCTGGCCTTCGTCCTGCGTCCCGTCCTGCTGGTGGCCACCGTCAATTTCCTGCTTCGCCTGATGAACCAGCCGGCTCTTGCAGCGGGCATCCGGCCTGGAGATTCGGCGAGACTGCTGGTTTTTTATGTATCGGGGTGGCTGGCCTACGGCGCGTCGGGAGTTTTTCTTCTCGGGGCGTTGGGGCTCGGTTCCGCAGTGACGGTTGTCGATGGCGCGGCAGCGTTCGTCGCCGCGTGGATGTTGGGCTTTCTGAGCCTGGTGACGCCGGGTGGGATCGGCGTTCGGGAAGGAGCGCTGGTGCTGCTCCTCGGCTCCGCGGTGCCGGCCCCCCAGGCGATCATGGTCGCTCTGGTGGCGCGCCTGAGCTGGACTCTGGTGGAGACGGCGGGCGTGATAATCGGCGTGCTCATCACCCGCAGTCCTCGTTGAGTCCGGTGGGTTCAAACTCCAAAACGGGGCCGTCGAACTGACCACTCCTGGGCAAATTTCATCACTGTCGAGTCGCGACAACGAACAACCTTTTGAAGGGAAAGAGAGTTGTCCCGTTTCTCTCGGGGTACGTCTGGCGCAGTCGTGCGGCTGTAGACGCTGGTGAATTCGTCCCGTTCCTCTCATCGAGGCGCTCGAGGACCGGCCGTAGGGTCGTGCCCTTGACCCATTCGAGGACCGGGTCGGGACCGGTCAGGACGTGGTGGTAGGTGGTCTCCCAGACCGTGGCGGCGAGTCCGCGGCGGCCGATTTCGTCCACATACCACCCGGGGTCGCGGACCCCGGTTCGGGGAAGACCATCGAGCTGATCTCGCCACCGTTCGCTCGCACACAGATCGCGGAGGAGAATGTGCGAGGGCGCGTCGTGGTTGGCCGGGCACCTGGAAGGCGAGGGTGCCGGTGGCGGCAAGCTGCGGCAGCAGGTGGTCCAGGAGCGCCTGGTGGTCGTCGATCCAGTGGAAACAGGCGTTGGAAAGGACGAGGTCGACCGGGTGGGATGAACGCCAGGTCGTCGCATCGCCGAGCTCGAATTCGAGTCGGCCGGGGACCGCACGCCGTTTCGCGTGCGCGATCATCTCGGGCGAGGTGTCGATACCGGTGATCCGCGCACCGGGCCAACGTTCGAGCAGGGTGGCGGTGAGACCGCCGGGACCGCAACCGAGGTCGACCACCGAGTCCGGATGGACGTGCTCCAACGCCGCCGTGAGGTGGTGGAAGGGCAGCCCACGAGCGTCGGAAAACCGGAGGTACTGACCGGGGTCCCAGGCCATGCATCGAGTATGCCAGGGCCGGCCCCGCGAGGCGTCGAAATCGTCGATGCAAACGCGACCGGGATCGGGTATCCTGTCCGCCGTCGACGGGATGCGGATCACCGCGCCGGCTGGCGCGGGTTTCACGGAGGGGGAACGGTGTTGAGGCCGAGTTCCAACCCGGAGTGTCGCGGGGTCTTCCCGTGAAGTCTGCGGTCTCCCTGTTCGTCATCCTGATGAGCGTGTGGCTCCTCAACTCGGGGCACTACACGCCGCTGATCATCTCCTTCGGCGTCGCCTCGTGCCTGTTCGTCGTCTGGCTGAGTCTCCGCATGGGGATCGTCGACGACGAGGCCGAGCCGGTGCACCTGATCCCGCGTGCGGTCGTCTATCTGCCGTGGCTGGTCAAGGAGATCTTCAAGTCAAACATCGACGTCGCTCGCCGAGTGCTCACTCCGGGTCGGCCGCGGATCAGCCCCCGGATCATCGAGGCCGGGACCACCCAGCACAGCGATCTCGGGCGCGTCATCTACGCCAACTCGATCACCCTGACCCCCGGCACGATCTCGATCCGGGTTCGCGGCGCCTACATCACCGTGCACGCCATCTCGGACGATGTCGCTGACGGTCTGCTCGAGGGCGAGATGGACCGGCGGGTCACCCGATTGGAAGGGATGGGCACGTGATGGGCGCCTTCGCCGCCGCCACGGCGGCCCTGCTGGTGTGCATGGTGATGACCCTCGTGCGGTCGATCCTCGGCCCCACGGTGTTCGACCGCATCCTGGCGGTCAACAGCTTCGGCACCAAGACCGTGCTCCTGATCGCGGTCTACGGCTTTCTCTCCGGCCGCCCCGAATTTCTCGACCTCGCCCTGGTCTACGCCTTGATGAACTTCATCGGCACCATCGCGGTGATGAAGTTCACGCGCTTCAACGACCTTGCCGGGATGGAGGACGACGAGGAGGAGGTCTACTGATGAGCTGGTCGATCGCCGTCGTCCTGACGTGGTTCTTCATCGTCGCCGGCTCTCTGTTCCTGATCGTCGGCGGCATCGGCATCCTCCGGTTTCCGGACTTCTACAGCCGCATCCATCCCGCCGGCATCACCGACACCATGGGCGCGTGGTTGGTCCTGGTCGGTCTCATGTTCGCGTCGGCCTCGGTGCTCGTCACCATCAAGCTCGTCATGTTGCTGCTCTTTCTCGCCGTCACCAGCCCGCTCTCGGGGCACGCGTTGGCGAAGGCCGCCTACATGCGGGGTCTCAAGCCCATGCTCGGCCGCGACCTCGAACGGGAGGCCGAAGATGATTGACATCATCCACATCGTCCTCTTCACCTTCCTGGCGGTGATCGCGATCGCCATCATCCGGCTCAAGGACCTCTTCGCGGCGGTCATGCTGATGGGGATCTTCAGCCTGGTGTCGGCGTCGTTGTTCACCGTGATGGATGCGGTGGACGTGGCCTTCACCGAGGCGGCGGTGGGCGCCGGCATTTCCACCGTGCTCCTGCTCGCCACCCTGTCGCTGACCACCAGCAAGGAGAGCACCCTCTTCCAGCGGCCGCAGCCGATGGCACTGGTGGCGGTGGTCCTGACCGGGGCGGCGCTGGTTTTTGCGACCTTCGACATGCCGCGCTACGGCGACCCGGCGGCGCCCATCAACCACCACGTGGCGGACTACTACATCGCGCGCACGATGGACGACACCGGCGTGCCAAACATGGTCACCGCCATCCTCGCTTCCTACCGCGGCTACGACACGTTTGGCGAGACCACGGTGATCTTCACCGCCTGCGTCGCCGTCATGCTGCTGCTGGGCGGCGCCAGGGCCTTCTACCGCTGGCGCCCGCGCGAGGACGCGGATGACGGAGGCAGCGCGCCGTGATCCGGCACGTCATCCTTCGCGTGATGTCGAAGTTGCTGATCCCGGTGATCATGCTCTTCGCGCTTTACGTCCAGTTCCACGGCGACTACGGCCCGGGCGGCGGTTTCCAGGCAGGCGTCATCTTCGGCGCCGCGGTCATCCTGTATGCCCTGATGTTCGGACTCGAAACGGCGAAGACGGTCTTCCCGCCGCGGGTGCTCGAGCTTCTGGTGACCTTCGGAATCCTGCTCTACGGCGGGACCGGACTCGCCGCAATTGTCAAGGGCGGCAACTTCCTCGGCTACGGCGCGCTGGCCCACGACCCGGTGCACGGCCAGCACCTCGGAATTCTCCTCGTCGAGCTCGGCGTGGGCATCACGGTGGCATCGGTGATGGCGACCCTGTTTTTCAATTTCGCGGGCCGCGGACGGCGCGATGTTTGAGGGCGGACTCTACCCGTACTGGATCTTCATCTTTCTGATGATGACCGGGCTGTATGTGGTGATCTCCCGCGACAATCTGATCAAAAAGGTCATCGGCCTCAACATCTTTCAGGTGTCGGTGATCATGTTCTACGTCGCCATGGGCAAGGTGCAGGGCGGCACGGCGCCGATCGAGGCGTCCGGCGTCACCGTCTACTCCAACCCGCTGCCGCACGTGCTGATGCTGACTGCGATCGTGGTCGGCGTCGCCACCAGCGCGGTTGCGCTTTCGCTGGTGGTGCGGATCAACGAGGCCTACGGCACCATCGAGGAGGACGAGCTGCGCGAGATCGAGCGTGAGGAGGAGGCCGAGTGAGCGGCGATCTCCTCGAGCGCCTGACCGCCAACCTGCCGGCGCTGCAGGTTGCGGTGCCGCTGTTGTCGGCCGCGGTGTGCATGGTAATCAGACGCGGGCGGGTGGCGTGGGCCCTGGCGATGGCGGTGGCCTGGGCGTCGTTTGCGGGTTCGTGCGCGATCCTCGCCAGAGTGTGGCGGACCGGCGACATCAGCTACGCCGAGGGGGGCTGGGTGGCGCCGTGGGGCATCGAGCTCCACATCGACCTGCTCAACGCCCTGGTCCTGCTGGTGGTCACCGCGATCTGCGCCATCGTGCTGACGGCAAGCCCGAAGAGCCTCGAGCAGGAGGTGTGGCCGGAAAACCACTCCAAGATCTACGCCCTTTACCTGCTGTGCATGACTGGCCTCGCAGGCATGACCGTCACCGGCGACGCCTTCAACGTGTTCGTTTTTCTCGAGATCTCCTCGCTGTCCTCCTACGCCCTGATCTCCCAGGGCACGACCCGGCGCGCCCTGACGGCTTCGATCCAGTACCTGGTGATGGGGACCATCGGCGGCACCTTCATCCTGCTCGGGATCGGCATGATCTACATGGTCACCGGCACACTGAATATGGCGGACATGGCGATTCGGTTGGGTGCGGTCGGCCCCAACCGGACCGTGCTGGTGGCGCTCGCCTTGATCTGTATCGGCACCGGGATCAAGCTCGCCGTCTTTCCGCTTCACATCTGGCTGCCCAACGCCTACACCTACGCGCCGGCGATCGTCACCGCCTTTCTCGCTGCAACCGCCACCAAGGTCGCCTATTACGTCCTTGTCCGCTTCCTGTTCTCGATCTTCGGTGCGCCGCTCGCTTTCGGCGCGCTGCGGCTCGACGCAGTCTTGATGCCGCTGGCCATCGCGGCCATGTTTGCCGGCTCCTTCGTGGCCATCTTCCAGGACAACATCAAGCGGATGCTGGCGTACTCGAGCGTCGCCCAGATCGGCTACATGGTTCTGGGGTTGAGCCTGGTGTCGGTGAGCGGGCTGACCGGCGGGTTGGTCCATCTCTTCAACCACGCGCTGATGAAAAGCGGGCTCTTCCTGGTCATGGCGGCGGTGCTGCTGCGCACCGGGTCGGTGCGGATCGAGGCCATGGCCGGTCTCGGCCGCCGCATGCCGTGGACCATGGCGGCGTTCGTGGTCGCGCGGCCTGAGCATGATCGGGGTTCCGCTGACGGTCGGTTTTGTCAGCAAGTGGTATCTGGTGATGGGCGCGATCGAGGCGGGACTGTGGCCGGTCGCGGTGCTGATCCTCCTCAGCTCGTTGCTCGCCCTGGTCTATATCTGGCGGGTTGTCGAGGTGGCCTACTTCCGGCAACCGCCGGATGACGCACCCGAGGTCAGCGAGGCGCCTCTCAGCCTGCTCGGGCCGATCTGGGTTCTCGCCGGCGCCACCATCTTCTTCGGGATCTTCACCTCGCTCAGCGTCGGCACGGCGTCGGCGGCGGCGCGGATGCTCCTGGGAGTCGGGCCGTGAGCGTCGAAACCGCGGTCGCTCTGGCAGTCCTGTTGCCATGTGCGGGGACTCTCCTGATCGCCGTGTTCGGGCGGTGGCCCAACCTCCGGGAGACCGCATCCCTCGCGACCGGAGGGTCGCTCCTCGCCGTTGTCGCCGGGGTGATTCTGCCCGCCGTGCAGGCCGGCGCACGCCCCCGGTTCGACCTCGTCGAGGTCCTGCCCGGTCTCGACCTCGCGTTCGAGGTGGAGCCGCTGGGAATGCTGTTCGCCCTGGTGGCGTCGGGGCTGTGGATCGTCACCACGCTCTACTCCATCGGCTATATGCGCGGCCACCACGAGCAGAACCAGACCCGCTTCTACATCTGCTTCGCGGTTGCCATTTCGGGCGCGCTCGGGGTCGCCTTCGCCGCCAACGTCTTCACGCTCTTCGTCTTCTACGAGGCGATCACCCTCTCGACCTATCCCCTGGTCACCCACCACGGCACCGAGGCGGCGAAGCAGGCGGGCCGGGTCTACCTCGGGGTCCTGATGGGGACCTCGGTGGCCTTCTTCCTGTTCGCGCTGGTCTGGACCTACCTCGTGGCCGGCACGACGGAGTTCCGTCCCGGCGGCATCCTCGCGGGACGGGTGGAGGGGTGGCACCTCGTCGCCTTGCTCGCGCTCTACGCCTTCGGCACTGGCAAGGCGGCGCTGATGCCGTTCCACCGCTGGCTCCCCGCGGCGATGGTGGCTCCGACGCCGGTCAGCGCGCTGCTGCACGCGGTGGCGGTGGTCAAGGCGGGTGTGTTCACGGTCCTCAAGATCATCGTCTACGTCTTCGGGATCGACCTTCTGGCCTCCACCGATGCCAGCCGCTGGCTGACCTGGGTCGCCGCCTTCACGATTCTCGCGGCGTCGATCATCGCCCTCACCAAGGACAACCTCAAGGCGCGGCTCGCGTACTCGACTGTGAGCCAGCTCTCCTACATCGTCCTCGGCGGCGCGCTGGCGACCTCGGCGGGCGTGCTCGGCGGCGGCATGCACATCGCCATGCACGCGATGGGCAAGATCACTCTCTTCTTCTGCGCCGGCGCCATCATGGTCGGCGCCCACAAGACCGAGATCTCCGAGATGGACGGACTCGGGCGGCGCATGCCCTTCACCTTCGGGGCCTTTTTCCTGGGTTCCCTGAGCGTCATCGGCCTGCCGCCGATGGGCGGTTCGTGGAGCAAGTGGTATCTGATGTTGGGGACGGTCGAGGCAGGTCAGCTGGCGATGATGCTGGTCCTGATGGCGAGCTCGCTGCTCTCGATCGGCTACCTCATGCCGGTCGTCGGCAGGGCGTTCTTCCGGCCGCCGCCGGAGGACGGCGGGCACGGCCACAATCCGGGAGGTGGGATCCACGAGGCGCCGTTCCTGTGCGTGCTGCCGCCGGTTCTGACCGGGCTCGGGTGCGTTGTGCTGTTCTTCTACGCCGAGGACATCTACCTCCTGCTGGCGGGGATGGTGACGCCGTGAACGACGAGAAGAAGCACTGGCTGGATCGGCCCGGCAGCGCGAACCGGCTCTACTGGGGTCTGGTGGTTGTGTGCGTCCTGCTCGGCGCGGCTGATCTCCTCATCCACCGCCACGCCTACGCAGCCTGGGAAGGCTTCCCCAACTTCTACGGGTTCTTCGGATTCGCGGCCTTCTGGTGCATCGTGATCATCGGCAAGAACCTGCGCCACCTCCTGTGGCGGCCCGAGGACTACTACGATGATTGAGGCGATCACCCCCGGGCTCATCCTCATCGTCGGAGCGCTCCTCATCCCGCTGTTGCCGAAGCGCTGGCAGCCCGGTCTTGCAGTGGCATTGCCGGTCGTGAGCTTTGCGCAACTCCTGATGCTCGAACCCGGACTCTCGCACCAGCTGCGGCTCTTCGACTACGAGCTGACGGTGGTCCGGGTCGATCGTCTGAGCCTGGTCTTCGGCTACATCTTCCACCTCGCTGCCTTCCTGGCCGCGATCTACGCCCTCCACGTCAAGGACACCGTCCAGCACGTCGCGGCCATGATCTACGTCGGTGCGGCGGTTGGGGCGGTGTTCGCCGGCGACCTGATCACCCTGTTCGTATATTGGGAGCTGACGGCCGTCTCATCGGTCTTTCTGGTCTGGGCCAGCCGCTCCGAGGCCGCCTATCGGTCGGGGATGCGCTATCTGGTGATCCAGGTGGGGTCGGGTGTGCTGCTGCTGGCCGGGGTGATCCTGCACGCGTCGGCCACCGGGTCGATTGCCTTCGGCCAACTCATCGGCGACGACGGTCTGCTGTCGTCGGCAAGCGCCGGGGTGGTGCTGATCTTCATCGCCTTCGGCGTCAAGTCGGCCTTCCCCTTCCTCCACAACTGGCTCCAGGACGCCTACCCCAACGGCACCGTCACCGGTACGGTCTTTCTTTCGGCCTTCACCACCAAGCTCGCCATCTACGCCCTTGCCCGTGGTTTTCCGGGCACCGAGATCCTGATTCCGATGGGTGTGGTCATGACCCTGTTCCCGGTCTTTTACGCGGTGATCGAAAACGATCTTCGCAAGGTGCTGGCCTACAGCCTCAACAACCAGCTCGGCTACATGGTGGTGGGGATCGGCATCGGCACCGCGCTGTCGCTCAACGGCACCGTCTCGCACGCCTTCGCCCACATTCTCTACAAGGCGCTCCTCTTCATGACCATGGGGGCCGTGCTCCACCGCACCGGCACGATCAAGGCCACCGAGCTCGGCGGGCTCTACAAGTCGATGCCGGTGACCACCGTCTGCTGCCTCATCGCTGCGGCCTCGATCTCCGGCTTCCCCTTCTTCTCGGGCTTCGTCACCAAGTCGATGGTGATCTCGGCGGTGGAGCACCACCACATGACGTGGATCTTCGTCGGCCTCCTGGTCGCCTCGGCCGGCGTCATGGAGCACTCGGGGATCAAGATCCCGTACTTCGCCTTCTTCGCCCACGACTCGGGTCTGCGGGTCAAGGAGGCGCCGTGGAACATGCTGGTGGCGATGGTGGCCGGCGCCGCGCTGTGCCTCTTCATCGGGCTCTTCCCGGCGCCGCTCTACAGCCTCCTGCCGTTCCCGGTCGGGGACTACGAGCCCTACACCGCGGGTCACGTCCTGACCTCGTTCCAGCTCCTGGTCTTCGCGATCCTCGCCTTCGCAGTTCTGGTGAGGACCGGCATCTATCCGCCCGAGAAGGCCGGCGTCAATATCGACTTCGACTGGACCTACCGCAAGATGCTGCCGGCCCTGATCCGGCGGATCGCCGCGTTCGTCAAACGTTTCACCGAGGGCTTCACGATCGTCGCCGATGTGCTGCTCGGGCGCGCCTACCGGCTCGTCTACCGTTTCCACGGCCCGACCGGGGTCTTCGCCCGCACCTGGGACACCGGCGCCATCGCATTCTGGGCGGTGATCGGGCTCTTCGGGTTCCTGATCCTCTACTACTGGGGGCGGTGAGATCTCCCGTCCCCGGAGGATCCTGAGACCGCTTTGAAATCCCATGGCTGTCGCAATTCGGTGGTAGACTCTGGGAGGTTTCGCCGGGGTGTTCGTTGGGCTCTTCACCTGACCGGACGAGCGAATTGCGGAGGTTGCGCCCAGCGGATTGGAAGGAGCAAACGGCATGGCAATCGTGGTGATTGACGCCGGTGTCTTCTGCGGGGGGCGCGAGGTCGCGGCCGGTGTGCGGGAGCGCTTGTGCGCGGCGGAACTCACGGACCGGGAGCTGTTTGCAGCGGCCGCCGAAGGGTCTGACATCGCAGCGAACCGGTTCGAAAAGCTCGTGTACGGCCCACGATCGCTGCTCGACGGCGTCCGCCGGGACCGGGCCCGTCTCGTGGCTCGTTTGAGGACTGCGGTGGCGGAATCTATCGGCGGCGGCGAGCCTCGCGTTTATCTGGGCGGGCTGGGCCACCTGGTGCCACCGGCGCTGACCCACGTCCTCAAGGTCTGTCTCGGGGGGACTCACGATTACCGGTTGCAGCAGGCCCTGGCGGAAGGCGTTTCGAAGCGGGAAGCCCAGCGCCGGATCAGCAAGGACGACGAGCTGCGGGCCGAGTGGACGGGTGACCTTTTCGGCCGCGGACCGTGGGAAAAGGACCTGTACGACGTCTTCATCGCCATGCAGGAATCGTCGGTGGAAGGGGCGGTGGAGATGATCACCACCCACGCCCTCCAGCCGGCCGTTGCCGTGACCCCGTCGGTGGAGCAGGCCCTGCGCGATTTTCGCTTGTCCGCGGCTGTCGAGGCGGCGGTGGCGGACGCGGGCCACGACGTGGATGTCACATGTCGCGACGGCGACGTCACCATTCTGATCAAGCGTCACGCGATGTTTCTCGAACGCCTGGAGCGCGAACTCGTCGAAATCGCGACCGCCGTGCCCGGCGTCCGCTCAGCGACTGCGCGCCCGGGTCCGCAGTACCGCGAACCCGGCATCTCGTTCGACATCGACCTCGAGGTGCCGTCCAAGATTATGCTCGTGGACGACGAGGAGGAGTTCGTTCTCGCGCTTTCGGAGCGGCTGCAGACGCGCCGCATGACCCCGGTCGTCGCCTTCAACGGCGAGCAGGCGCTGGCGATGGTCGAAAACGACGAGCCCGAGGTCATGGTCCTCGACCTGAAGATGCCGGGCATCGACGGCATGGAGGTGTTGCGCCGGGTCAAACGGACCCACCCGCGCACCGAGGTCATCATTCTCACCGGCCACGGCACCGACGCCGAAGAGGTGCTGGCGGGAAAGCTCGGCGCTTTCGCCTATCTCCGCAAGCCGGTCGACATCGAGGAGCTCACCGAGACCATGAAGGCGGCCTACCGGCGGCTGGAAGAGGCCCGCGCCGACCTCGCCGGAGACTGAGCGGCCCCCGTGTCCCCTGGCCGCAGCCTTCTGCCCCGTATTTTCCTCCCGGAGCCTGTCGAAGCCGACGGCAGCGTGCCCGAAGGGGCGTACCGGACGCTGCGAAGGTTGGTGGTCGTCGCGACCGCCACGGTCGCCCTGGTGCCGCTGATCATCACTACGGTGATCAACTACGTTCAATACCGGGAAGCGCTTCAGGCCGAGGCGGTGCAGCCGATGGCCCGGCTGACCCTCAACACCAAGCGCTCGTTGGAGCTCTTTCTGTCTGAGAGACGATCGGCGTTGACGTTTCTGGTCCACGAGCGCCCGTTCACCGACCTGTGCAACGAACAGTCCCTGATGCGGATGATCTCCAACCTCAATCGATCACTCGAGGTCGGGGCGTTCGTCGACCTCGGGGTGATCGACGATCGCGGTGACCAGCTCTGCTACTCCGGACCCTACGAACTCACCGGCCGGAACTACCTCGATCAGGACTGGTTTCACGAGGTCGCGCGGTTGGGCACCTACACCAGTGATGTGTTTCTCGGTTATCGCAATCTCCCGCACTTCGCCATCGCCACACGGCACGACCGCGATGACGGGGGGTTCTACATCCTGCGGGCCACGATCGATGCCGACATGCTCAGCGAACAAATCCTCACGGCGGGGTTGAATCCGACGGACGACGTGTTTCTCATCAACCGGGACGGGATCCTGCAGTCGCCGTCGCGGCGCTACGGAGAGATCCTGCACCCGTTTCCGATGTCGGTCCCACACTTTTCGCCGAGCGTGGAGGACGTCGAGATCGTGGATCCCCAGGGTGAAAAGGTCTTCATGTCGTCCGCCTATATCGCGAGCTCGCCGTTCATCCTGATCCACGTCAAACCGGCGCGCGAGGCGATGGGACGATGGTTTTCATTGCGCAGCGAGCTTGTCGGCTTTCTACTGTTCAGCACCGCCCTGATCCTTGGCGTGATTCTCTGGGGATCGGGTCTCCTGATTCGAAGAATGCGTGAGGCGGACGAACGGCGGACGGCTCTGTACCATCACGTCGAGTACAGCAACAAGCTCGCCTCTATCGGACGGCTTGCCGCCGGCGTCGCCCACGAGATCAACAACCCGCTGGCGATCATCAACGAAAAGGCGGGGCTGGTTCTCGATCTGGTGAAGGTCGACTCCAATATCAAACATCAGGATCGGCTCGTCGCCGCCGTCGATTCGATCCTGAATTCCGTGCAGCGGTGCAAGAAAGTCACCCACCGGCTGCTCGGTTTTGCGCGCCACATGGATGTCACGACCGAAACCATCGATCTCGAGAGTCTCCTCAGAGAGGTGGTCGGTTTCCTCGAGAAAGAGGCGGTGTACCGCGACGTGACGGTAAGTTTCACGATCGAACCCGAGCTGCCGACGATCACGAGCGACCGCGGTCAGCTGCAGCAGGTGTTCCTCAACATCCTCAACAACGCCGTTGCCGCCGTCGCGCAAGGGGGTAAGATCGGAATCGAAATCGCCCGCGAAGGTGCAGATCGCGTTGCGGTGACAGTTGCCGACGACGGGGTGGGCATTCCACGCGAACATCTGGAGAGAATTTTCGAGCCCTTTTTCACGACCAAGGACGGTTCCGGCACCGGTCTCGGTCTCTCCATCACCTACGGCATCGTCAAGAAGCTGGGGGGCGAGATTCGAGTCGACAGCACGGTCGGCGAAGGGACCCGCTTCACGGTCATGCTGCCGGTTTCGCGCGAGGGGTGAGGTTCATGGAGCATCTCAGACTGATGTTTGTAGACGACGAGGAGGAGCTCGTTTCGGCCCTGGTGGAAAGGCTCGAGCTGCGTGGTATCGACGCGATGGGCGTCACCTCGGGCGACGAGGCGCTTCAGCATCTTCGCGAAGAGCATTTCGACGTTGTCGTGATTGACGTCAAGATGCCCGGGATCGGGGGACTCGAGGTCCTGCGGACCATCAGCCGGCGTCACCCCGACGTCAAGGTGATCCTGATGACCGGGCACGGTTCGGCCGAGGACAGTGAAATCGGCCACCGCCTCGGGGCCGTGGCCTATCTCCAAAAACCGGTCGAACTCGAGGACCTTCTGGCGACCATCGAACAGGCGGGGAGTTCCCGGAACGAGCGGGCCTCCGGTGGATAACGACGCGAGAGGAACCCCCGAGCGTGAGGGCGTGCTCTACTTCGGAGCCATGGGTGCCGGGTTGTCGCACGAGCTGAGCAACATCTTCAACATCATCAACGAGCTCGCGGGTCTCCAGCAGGACATTGTCGCCGGCGCGGCCCAGGGCGGTTCGGCCGGCCTCGCGCGGGTCGCGGATCTCGCCGCGAGGATCAGGGCCCAGGTCGGGCGAGGCGAGCAGATCAACCGCAGCCTGCACCGGCTGTCGCACAGCATCGACGACACCGACGTCGAGTTCGACCTCGGCGAGACGATGACCCTCTTCGGCTCCCTCGCGGCGCGGGCGGCGCGGTTGGCGGAGGTCGGGCTCGACATCCGGGCGCCTGAGACGCCGGTTGCGTGTCACGGCGGTCCCTTTTCCCTGCTGCTGGCCCTCCACGCGTGTGTTCGCGTGGCGTTGGCGGGCGCTTCATCTCAACGCCGGATTGAAATGTGGGTCGAGCACGGGCCCGACGGAGTGCGGGTCATCGTCAACAGCGCCGACGCAATTTCCGGGCTGACCAGCGACCCGTCCATCGCCGCAATATTCGATCGCGGCTGCAGCGCCGTCGTGGCGGCACCGCGAATCGAGACGACGCCCGATGGAGAATCTCGAATCATCCTGGAGTTGGGTGCCCGATCATCGGCCGCTGCCGCGCCGAAAAATGAACGAAAAGCGGAGGTTTGATTCCCATGGAGCGAGTTCTTCTGGTCGATGACGAGGTGACGTTTCTCGAAGCGCTCTCCGAGCGTCTGCAGATTCGCGGGTTGGAGGTCGTCTGCGCCACATCCGGGCGGGAAGCTCTGAGTGCGGTCGAGGAGCAGGTTTTCGACGCGGTGGTTCTGGATCTCTCCATGCCTGGGTTGGACGGCATCGAGACCCTTCGCCGGCTGCGACAGATGCGGCCCGAACTGCAGGTGATGATCCTCTCGGGCCGCGCGACAGTTCAGACCGCCGTCGAAGCGACACGTCTCGGGGCAACCGACATCTTTGAAAAACCGACCGACGTGGACACCCTGGTGCAACGGATCCGGTCTGCGCGTGCGGCACGGCTGGCGCACGAGCAGGAGATCACCCAGGAACACATCGACGACATCATGCGCACCAAGGGCTGGTAGATCAACTCTTCTCGGCGGGGACCCGAACGACCTCGACGAGGGGACAGTGTTCCTCGTCCACCCCCCGGTGGGTTTCCGCGTGCGCGCACTCGATGGCCTTCGCCTGGGTCGGGAAGATGCATTCTTCGCCGATGGTCGTGTGCACGCCGGTACGCCGCAGGACATCGAGTACCTCGTCGCGGAGCCCGCTCACGCACACCCGGAGCCCGCGATTTCGCAGGCGGTCGAAGACCTCGACGAGGCCCTCGGCTGCGTCTTCGTCGATTCGTTCGAGGGTGTGGCCGGCCAGGATCAGGCACCGCAGGTCGGGGCGGCCGTCGACCACGCCGTCGATTCCACGAACGAAGTGTTTGAGCGTCGAGTAGTCGAGTCTTCCGTCGAACCGAACCACCGCGATGTAGCGGCATCGGGCCAGTAAGTGCCGGCGGGCGTCGCGCAGCGAGCCGTCGGGATGGAGGGAGAGCTCGGTGACGTGAGGCAGCATCTTCTCGAATGGACAGTTCTCGTCGTCCTCGGCGGGGTGGTTCTCGCCCCACATCTGGGCCAGTGCGCCGGTCACCGACGGATAGATATCGTCGACGCCGATCAGGTCTCCGATGCCGGTGCGCGCCAGCGTCTCGAAGAGGGAGTCCGGCAGCCGGCACAGGCTGACCCGGTAACCGCTCCGGCGGGCGTGCCGGACGAGGTCGAGAAGGTCTTCGGCCTGGGCGGGTTCCAGGCGGGTCAGCGCGGAACACACGAACATGACGGTCGTGACCCTGGGGCGGTTCTTCCTCCAGCGGTCGAACTCGCCGTTCATCGCTCCGTGGCCGGCGAAGCCCGAAGCGCTGTCGAGCCGCAGCACCGCGATCGTCGGGCACAGGTTGAGACCGGAGCGAACGGCGTCCCTCAAGCCGCCTTTTGGATGGACACCGAGCTCGGTGAACTGAGGCGTGAGCGGTTGCAGCGGACAGGAGCGTTCATCCGAGTCCACGTGGGACCGGGCCCAGATGGATGCGACCGCAACCGAACCGGTCGGGAAGAGGTGGGATGGGTCGATCACGTCGTGGCGGCCGATCTGAGTCACCAGATCAACAACCTCGTCGGGGACCCCGCAGAACGATACATCCAACCCGTGCGTGCGCAGTTCGTCGACCAGTCGGCAGAGCCGTTGTGCGCCCTCGGTGTCGATGGAAGTCATGCCGTGAGCGACGATCAGGACGTGACGGATGTCGGGGCGGTTCGCCACCCTCTCGAAGATCCATTCCTCGACATAGCGGACGTTCGCTCGGTTGATGGGGCTCTCGATCCGGAGCACGGCGATGTGGCGGCACACCGGCAGCCGGTACCGGGCGGCGTCGTGGAGCGAGCCGTCCGGGTGGAGAGAAAGTTCGGTGAGGCGGGGGACGATGCCGAGGAACGGACAGTCGACCTCGTCGGAGTCGCGGTGGGCCGGGACGTAGATCGCGGCGATCGCCCGGGCATCGGTGGCGAAGATGTTCTCCTCGCCGATCCGCTCGTACAGGTGCGACCGTTTCAGGACATCGAGGACCTTGTCGGAAAGGTCGGCAACACCGACCTGGATATGGGTGGTTCGAAGGCGATCCACGAGGTGGCGCAGGGTCTCCTCTCCCGAGGCGTCGATCTCGGTGATGCCCTGACCGGAGAGCAGCAGATAGCGGAGGTTGGGGTGGTCCGCCACCTGCCTCAGAATCTCGTCCTCCAGGTATGAGGTGCTGGCGAAATTGAGCGGGCCGTCAAAACCGACGACCGCCACGTAGCGACAGCTTGCGAGGTCGTGCCGGCCGGCGTCGCGGACGGTGCCGTCCGGAGCCGGGACGAGACTGGCAACGTGCGGCCTCATGGATCGGAAGAGATAGCCCCCGAGCGACAGCGCAACGCCCATGAAAATGCCCCACTCGAGGTGCGGTGCGAGGGCGAGGGTCCCGGTGAAGGTGATGACCGAAACCAGGCCGTCAAACGGGTTGGTCCGCCATGCGTGTACGAACCCGCTGACATTGAGCAGGCCGATCACCGCCATCATGATGATCGCTGCGAGGACGGCCTGCGGCAGGAAATACAGCATCGGCGACAGGAAAAGGAGGACGACCATCACGACGAGGCTCGAAAAGACATTCGACAGGCCTGTCCTCGCGCCGGCCTGGAGGTTGACCGCCGATCGCGAGAACGACCCCGACACGGCGTAGCTCTGGAACAGACAGCCGACCATGTTGGCGAGGCCCTGGCCGATCAGCTCCTGGTTGGGGTCGAGTCGCTGGCGAGTCTTGGCGGCCATGGCCTTGGCGATCGAGATCGCCTCCATGAAACCGAGGAGCGAAATGATGATGGCGGGCGCGATGAGCTTCGGAATGACGGTGGTGTCGAGGCGGGGCGCCTTGGGCGACGGCAGGCCGCGAGGGATGGCGCCGACCACCGCACCCCCGCCGACCATCACCAGGGCCTCTGGATCGAGCGGGCGGCCGCCGACCTTGAGCCGCCACCGGAGACCGTCGGTGGGCGCGCCGTCCGGCAGGAGCTCCCGTTCGTAGAATCCTGCGGCCGGATCACCCTCGGGAACCCGTGCGAACACCAGAGAACGGAGTGACGCCCGGGTGCCGGAGACCTCTTCTTTGATCCCCCCGATGTGGGTGTCCAGCAGCCCCGCCATCTGGTGGAGGGCGAGGGCTCTTTCCCGGATCCCGCCGTCGTCGGCGATGGCGATGTGGGTTTCGAGGGCATCGACGTCGCGTTCACTGTGGCAGCGCTGGCAGAACTCGCCCGCGCCGTGCGCGACCGTCACGCTGGTCCGACTGCCTTCGAAACGGAGCTCTTCCATGCGCCTCTGGTTCGTGACCTCGGAGTTGAACTCTTCGACCAGAGCGGGCAGTTGCGGCGAGCGAATCTCGTCCTCGGGCACGGTCTCGTTGTGCTCGAAGCCGAAGACCCACGCCAACAGGCTGGTGATCACCACCGCCATCAGCACGCCGGGCAGCCGCGGGTTGAGTCGACGTATTCCGACCATGATTGCAAACGCCAGCACCGCCATGCCCAGAGTGGGCAGGTGAGTCCAGTGGATCGCCGACTCGATCACCCGGAGGATCGTTTCGTAGTGGTGCTCCGCCTTCTCCACCGACACCCCGAAGATCTTGTCGAGCTGTGAGGTGGCGATGATCAGGGCCGCGGCGTTGGTGAAACCGTTCACGACGGGGTGCGAGAGAAAGTTGACGACCAGCCCGAGACGGGCGATGCCGAGCAGCAGTTGGAAGATCCCTACCATCAGGGCGAGGAGGATGGCGTAGGCGATGAACTGTTCTCCGCCGGCGGTGGCGAGCGGTTCGAGCGTTGCCGCCGTCATCAGCGACACGACGGCGACCGGGCCGGTGGCCAGCTGCCGGCTCGACCCGAACAGAGTGGCGACCATCGGCGGCAGGAAGGCCGCGTACAACCCGTAGTAGGCGGGCAGGCCGGCGAGCTGCGCGTAGGCCATCGATTGCGGGACCAGCACCAGCGCGACGGTGAGCCCGGAGACGAAGTCGACGCGAATCGTCTCCGGTGTCAGCTCGTGGAACCAATCGAGAAACGGGAAAAACCTGCGGAGTATTTTCATGAGACGCCGCCCACCATCGTGCGAGTATACTCCGCCCTTTTGTCAATCCCTCTCGGGCACCGGAAGGTAGTTCTCATCGGTCGCACGGTTCAATAGATACGCCGTCGCAGGCTTGTGCAGAATTTCACATTCGGTTATCATAGCCTCCAGATTTTTGAAGGGAGTGCCCATGGAAGGCGAACCCGAAACCACACCCACGCCAATTGAGATTCCGGGCATCATCGACCCGGTGCGCCGTGCGGCGCTTGCCAAGGTGGCCGAACTCTCCGGTGAAAACGTGTACGAGTGCATGCAGTGCGGCACCTGCTCGGCGGTCTGCCCGATGGTGGAGTCGATGGGGTTCACGACCCGCCAGGGAATCCACTACCTGCAGTTCGGAATGGTCGAAAAGGTGATCGACGCCCGCATCGGCGAGTACTGTGCCTCGTGCCACACCTGCCAGGTGCGGTGCCCCCGCGGCATCGAAGTGCCCAAGATCTTCGAGGCGGTCCGGCTGCTGTCGCTGCGCAAGAACGACGACTTGATCACCCTCAGTGAGATCCCGAAAGAAACCCTCGAGGGGGCGCCCCAGATCGCCATGGTCAGCGCCTTCCGCAAGCTGACGGCGTGAGGTGACGATGAAGATCGCGTACTACCCGGGTTGCACGATGAAAACGAGGGCGGCCTCCCTCGAGCTGGCCGCGGTCGAAGCCCTCAACCTGCTCGGTGTCGAGTTCACCGAGCTCGAACGATGGAACTGCTGCGGCGCGGTGTTCTCCCTCGCCGAGGACGACCTCATCCACCACGTCGCGCCGGTGCGCAACCTCGTGCGCGCCCAACAGGAGGGCTGCGACACCGTCGTCACCATCTGCTCCCAGTGCTACAACACCCTGGCCCGCGCCAACCTGCTGGTTCGCGGCGACAAGGAGAAGCTCGAGACCATCAACCGCTTCATGGACGAGGAGCCCGACTACGACGGCGGCATCGAGGTCATCCACTTACCTCACCCTGCTGCGAGATCATGTCGGGTGGGACGCCCTGAAGGCGAAGGTGGTGCGACCGCTCGATGGCCTCAAGGTGGCGCCGTTCTACGGCTGCACCCTGCTGCGGCCCGACGAGGTCTCGATCGACCCCCTCCACGAGGGTGTGCTCGAGCAGTTCCTGCGCGCCCTCGGCGCCGAGCCGGTCGCCCTTACCGCGGCCACCGAGTGCTGCGGTTCCTACCAGATGCTCGCCCACCCCGAGGAGGGCATGCAGCGGGCCGCCAAGGTCATCGGATCGGCCAACCGCGCCGGCGCCGACGCGCTGGTCCTCAGCTGCCCCCTGTGCGAGTACAACCTCGGCACCCGGCAGCCGGACGTGGTGGCGATGGGCGGAGATCTCAAGCCGGTGCCGACCCTGTACTTCACCCAGCTTCTCGGCATCGCCCTCGGCCTCGAGCCCGACCTCTACCGTCTCGATCTGGCGGGCCCGAAGCGCGCGATCTCCTGATGGAAAAGAACTTCGTGGCCGCGGCCACGGTCTGAGGAAGGTGGATGATGGACACAGCAGTCGTCACCGAGGTTGAAACCAAGACCATCCCCATCTTCATCATGGGCAAGAAGTACGAGGTGCCCGAGACGCTGACGATCATGAAGGCGCTCGAGTACGCCGGCTACCAGTACATCCGCGGCTGCGGCTGCCGCGGCGGCGTCTGCGGCGCCTGCGCGACGGTCTACCGCAAGGCGGGTGACTACAAGATCTACACCGGTCTCGCCTGCCAGACGGTGGTCGAGCCCGAGATGTACCTGGCGCAGATTCCCTTCTACCCGGCCAACCGGGCGAGCTACGATTTCGAAGCGGTCGAGGCGACGCCGGAGACCATCTTCAAGCTCTACCCCGAGCTCTTCCGCTGCGTGGCCTGCAACGCCTGCTCCAAGGTCTGCCCGATGGACGTCGAGGTGCTCGACTATGTGTCGGCCCTCAAGCGGGGCGACATCAAGGCCGCCTGCGAGATCTCCTTCGACTGCATCCAGTGCGGTCTGTGCACCAGCCGCTGCATGGGCGAGATGGCCCAGTACCACATCGCACAGCTGGCGCGCCGTCTCTACGGCGGCAAGCTGGCGCCGAAGGCCGAGCACCTGCAGAAGATGTGCGACGTCATCGAGGCCGGCGCCTTCGACGAGGAGCTGGCGAAGCTGAAGACTCTCGGTGTGGACGAGCTGAAGAAGATCTACACGGAACGCGAAATGGAACCGGCCATGTCGGACGAGAGCTGGAAGCCCGCCTCGACCGTCGGTCTGGCCTGAGAGGTGGAAGATGCCGTACACCCCTGAACTCAAAGAGCTGATCAAAAAGGTCGAAGCCACCCGCGCCGAGCGCGTGGAGCGCAAGAAGCGCGGCGAAGAGGTGCCGTTCCTGAGCCTCGACGAGCGCAAGGAACGCCTCAAGTTCCACCCCGACTTCAAGGAAGAGGGGCGGCGCGAGCTCAAGGTCGGTCCGTCCAAGGGCTACGCCATCGCGCACGAGATCGCCGACCTGCTCGAGGCCACCAGCCGGGTGGCGCCGGACAAGATCGACCTCTCCAACCCGGCCTACGAGACCGACGTCCTGATCATCGGCGGCGGCGGCGCCGGCACCTCGGCCGCGATCCTCGCCCAGGAGCAGGGCGCCAAGGTCATCATCGCCACCAAGCTGCGCCACGGCGACGCCAACACCATGATGGCCGAGGGCGGCATCCAGGCGGCCACCAAGGGCGAGAAGGACTCGCCCTACTACCACTACCTCGACGTCATGGGCGGCGGCCACTTCACCAACGTGCCCGGAGCTGGCCGAGACGCTGGTCAAGAACGCGCCCGACGCCATCCGCTGGCTCGAGCACTACGGCGTCAACTTCTCCAAGGACGCCGACGGCCGGCTCGCGACCATCCACGGCGGCGGCACCTCGCGCAAGCGCATGCACTACGCGGCCGACATCACCGGCGCCGAGATCATGCGCACCATCCGCGACGAGGCGCGCAACCGCGGCGAGGACATCACGGTGCTCGAGTTCTCGCCGGCGGTCGAGCTGGTGCTCAACGAGCACGGCCACTGCGCCGGCGCGGTGCTCTACAACATGGAGACCGAGGAGTACTTCCTGGTCAAGGCCAAGTCCGTGATCCTGGCCACCGGCGGCTGCGGCCGGCTCCACATCCAGGGCTTCATGACCACCAACCACTACGGCGCCACCGCCGACGGCATCGTCCTCGGCTACCGCGCCGGCGTGCCGGTGTCCTTCCTGCACACCGTCCAGTACCACCCGACCGGCGTCGTCTTCCCGGAGCAGGCCGAGGGCATTCTCATCACCGAGAAGTTCCGCGGCGCCGGCGCCAACCTGGTCAACGTCGAGGGCAACCAGTTCGTCAACGAGCGCGAGCCGCGCGACGTCGAGGCGGCCTCGATCATCAAGGAGTGCGTCGCACGACGGCCTCGGCGTGCCGACCCCGACCGGCCGCCTCGGCGTCTGGCTCGACTCGCCGATGATCGAGATGCTCGACGGCGAGGGCACCGTCAAGCGGGAGTTCCCCGGCAAGTACATCCTCTTCAAGCGCTACGACATCGACATCACCAAGGAGCCGATGCTCATCTACCCGACCCTGCACTACCAGAACGGCGGGCTCGAGTTCCAGTCGAACGGCGCGACCTGCGTGCCCGGCCTGTTCGTGGCCGGCGAGGTCGGCGGCGGCATCCACGGCGCCAACCGCCTGATGGGCAACTCGCTGCTCGACATCATCGTCTTCGGCCGCATCGCCGGCGCGACCGCCGCCGAGTTCGCGCTCAACGCGTTCAAGGACGGCGCCCTCAACCTCGACCACGTCGTGGCCTACAACAAGGAGGTCGACGACGCCGGCGTCGCGACGGCCGCGTCGCGCCGGCCCTGATTCCGATCTACACCGACGAACGGATCCGCGAGCGCCAGCTCACCGCCAACTACGTGGGCAACGTCAGGTAGCGATCACTCGACCTGGATTTCGAACGGCGGGGCTTCGGCCCCG
>CAWGLE010000017.1:0-27528 GCA_963823345.1 Candidatus Sulfomarinibacteraceae bacterium | reverse complement strand
TGACCTTTCTGGTGGTGTGTGGGTTTGCAGCAGTTCCGGCCTCAGCGTCCGACCCGGGATGGACCATCCGGGTCTTTGCAGCCGGCTTCGACCCGGACCTCGACGTTGTAGTGCCCTCAGAAAACCCCGATGAAATCCGGGTCACGGCCGATTCCGATCTCGGTTTTGGAGCCAGCCTCGAGTACCAATTCAACAACCTTCTCGGGCTCGAGCTCGGATACATGCAGGCAAGCCCGGCGATCGTGTTGACCGCCGAAGACGTTCCGGGGTTCGGCGACCTTTCCCTCTCGGACTCCATGTCGACGAGCGCCACCAGCCTCGACCTCAACTTCCACCTGACACCCAATAGCCAGTATTTCGACTTCTATCTCGGCGCCGGTCTTGCCTACATTGGATACGGCGATCTCCACTACACCGATCCGGAAGGAGACCCCCTGGATCTCACGACGAGCAGCGACCTGGGCTATTCCGCCAAGGCCGGTATCGGTATCGCTTTCGGCAAGAATAGCAATTGGGCAGCCGTCGGTGGTGTCCGCTACATCTGGACGGACCTCGAGGCGACGCAGGTTCAGGACCCGGACGAGACCATCGCGACCTTCGACTTTGACACCTTTTCGTTCTCGGTCGGCATCGCATACAGCTTCTGACGAGCCGGGGTGCAGGGGGAAAGGGAGAAAGGGGAAAAGGGAGAAAGGGAGAAAGGGAGAAAGGGGGCCGTCGCAGATTTCGGATTTCGGATTTCGGATTCCCGTTTTCTGATAAGGGTCGAGTCTCCCCTGCTCCCCTGATCCCCTGCTCCCCTGCCCCCGCTCCCCTGCTCCCCTACGGGAGGGGCGTCAACCTGATACGAACGGATTCGAGGCGCGTTCCCGGCCGACGGTGGTGTCGGGCCCGTGGCCGCAAACCACCCGGGTGTCGTCGGGCAGGGTGTAGAGCTGCTCGCGAATCGAACGTTCGAGCACCCGGAAGGACCCGCCCATCAGATCGGTGCGGCCGATGGAGCCCGCAAAGAGCACATCGCCGACGATCACGAGCGGCGAGTCTGCGCCCGACACGACAAATGCGACCCCGCCGGGCGAGTGGCCGGGAGTGTGACGCACTTCCAGTTCGAGGCCACCGACCTTGAGCTTCTGTCCGTGCTCGAACCAGCAGGGTGGGTTCGGGTGGGGCGTCGACCTCGAGCCCGAACATAGCCCCCTGCATCGGCGCATTGCGGTAGAGTTCGATCTCGTCGGGGTGGAGACCGATCGGCAGCAGGCCTCCGAGCAGTCGCGCCAACTCGGCGGTGCCCGCAACGTGGTCGAGGTGGCCGTGGGTGTGGAGGATCATGGTCGGCCGGAGACTCGTCGCCCGCACACGCTCGGCGATCCGCTCACCCTCGTCGCCGGGGTCGATCACCACCACCTCCCCGGCAGCAGTGTCGCCGAGGAGCACGCAGTTTGCCTGAATGGGACCCACTGCAAAAACGTCGAGAAAGAGAGATTTCGTCATCTCGGCGAGACCTGTGAAAATTTCGGATTTCGGATTTCGGATTTCGGATTTCCTGGCTGCTGCCCCCCCGGCGCTCCGAGCGGAACAATCTGAGCATCAAGGAACGAGTTGCATCCTGAAACCGACTGGATGTGGGAAAAATCCGAAATCCGAAATCCGAAATCCGAAATCATCCAAACACCCTCCCCACCAGCAGCCCAATCATCTTCGCCAGTTTCGGCTTGGCGCGTTCGCCCTCCTCGAGGACCTCGGTGTGGGTCAGGGGACGGTCGACGAGACCGGCCGCCGGGTTGGCGGCAAAGGACAGGACCAGGACCTTCATCCCCATGTGGCGGGCGGCGATGACCTCGGGCACGGTCGACATCCCGACCACGGTGCCGCCGAGGGTCTGCAGCATCCGGATCTCCGCCGGGGTCTCGAAGGACGGCCCGAGAAGCGCGGCGTACACCCCCTCGTGGACCGCGAATCCGGCCTCCCCAGCCGCCTCGCGGGCGACGCGCCCGCAATTCGGGGTCGTAGGTCTTGCTCATGTCGGGAAATTGCGGACCGAACGCCCGCCCCCACTCCCCCACCAGGGGGTTCGAGCCCTGAAGGTTGAGGTGGTCGCGTGATCGACCACGATGGAACCCGGTTCGATCGCCGGGTCGAGCGACCCGGTGGCGTTGGTGGCGATCATGACCTCGGCGCCGAGCAGACCGGCAAGCCTCACCGGCGCCACGACCTCTTCGGGGCGATAGCCCTGGTAGAGATGGAAGCGGCCGTTGAGCACCATCAGGCTGTCGTCGCCGCGCCGCCACAGGGTGACGGTCTGGCGGTGGCCCATCAGGGTGTAGAGGGAGAAGGGCAGAACGTCTGCAAGATCGATCTCATCCGCCGCTTCGCCACCCCGGAACGGCCAGCTCGAGACCCGAACCGGCCACCAACAGGCCGCGAACCCGCCCCGGCAGGTACCGCTCCCGAAAGGCCTGGGCGACCGCCCTCAGATCCTCGGGAGTCATGGTTCGAGCCATCCCCGCGAGGGTAGCAGATTTCACCGCGGTCACATCTGCAGGAGGGCCTCGAGCCGCTGGCGAACCCGGCGTGACGCCGCTGCATCCGCTGTCGCCACGAAGATGGTGTCGTCGCCGGCCGCCGTGCCCACGACGCCGCCAAGCTCGAGACGGTCGAGGGCCAGCGCCACCCCCTGAGCCTCGCCCGCCGGAGTGCGCACCACCACCAGGTTGTCACCGGCAAGGCGACCGACAACGTGTAGACCGCGATGCGTTGTTCGAGCGGGTCGCGGGAAGACCATCGGCCGAGGGAGGGGCCCACCGCCCACCCACCTTGATCAGCCCCAGGGCCGCGATGTCGCGGGACACCGAAGCCTGGCTGGCCTCGATCCCGACGTCGCGGAGGGCGGCCGCCGGATCGTCCTGGGTTGCCAGCCGACGACTCGAAACCAGGGCGAGAATCGACTCACGGCGGCGCACCACACTCATTGACCGGGTCTCCCACCGACCATGGCGCGACGGCGAACTCGTACAATGACGGCGGAGATCAACGATCTCCTCCAATCCGCGGCGGCGCGATCGATCGCTACCAGAAGATCCGGTCACCCGCCGCCCCAGCATATCGCCTCGCCGTCAACAGCTCGGCGGCCGAAATCGGCGGCATTTCGACGCCCGCAGCAACCTCGTTCGCGACTTCTCGATAGGCCGCACGAAAAGACCGACCTTCGCGGACCCGCCGGCAGGTTTCGTCGGTGGCCAGAATCTCCCCGGTCACGGCGCGCCCGCACGCATCCCGATCGACCTCGAGCCGAGCCACCGCGTGTGTCCCCATCACCAGCATGCCCTTGACCGTGTCCAGACCTTCCATCAGCGGACCTTTGACCAGTTGGAAGTCGCGATGATATCCGCCCGGGAGGCCGCCTGCAACCGCCATCGCCTGCGTGGCGAGGCCACACAAAACCCCGGCGCGGCCGCGCATGAGTTCGAAGACATCGGGGTTGCGTTTCTGCGGCATGATGCTCGAACCGGTCGCGAGGTCGCGCGGCAGGCGGAAATAGCCGTACTCTTCGGATGCGAAGAGCACGACGTCCCAGGCCAACGCCCCCAGATCGCGGGCAACTGTCCACAGCGAGGAGAGAATGACCGCCTCGAGTTTCCCCCGCCCGAGCTGAGCCGCGGTGACGCAGCAGCGGGCCCGCGAAAAGGCCAGCTTTTCTGCCACCAGTTCGGGTTTGAGAGGCAGCGGCACTCCGTACCCTGCGGCACTCCCGAGCGGCGACACGTCGCCGAGATCCGCCGCGGCGGCGACGACGCCGAGATCGTCGAGCAACGACTCGGCGTAGCCGCCCGCCCACAGGGCAACGGTCGACGGCATCGCCCGCCGCAGTGGGTGTAGCCCGGCATCACGACATCGTGGTGGCGGCGCCCGAACTCCGTCAGAACCATCACCATCTCGAGGACGCCGTCCATGACCTCCGTCAGTTCGTGTCTCGCACAGAGCGAGAGCGCGGCCACCACCTGGTCGTTTCGCGAGGCGCCCCGTATGGACCTTCTCCGCAACCTCGCCGAGCGAGTTCACGAGCCTGGTCTCGAGCGCCGTGTGCGCGTCCTCGTCCTCGTCCGTCACTGTCAAACGGCCCGCTTCGACGTCGGCCCGGGCCCGGCGCAGCTCCGCCACGAGCTGCTCACGCTCGACGGCAGAGAGGAGACCCGCGGCCTCCAACCCCTCGACGTGGGCGATCGTCCCCACCACGTCCCAGGCCAGCAGCCGCTGGTCCCAGCGTCGGTCATCGCCGGCGGTGAAGTCGGCGACCACGGCGTCGAGTTCCCTGCCCGAGCCCCACAAGGTCCGCGTCATTTCAGCACCTCCGTCGCCAGCTCCAGGTCGAGATCCGAGGCGCGCTCCACCTCGTCGAGGTCGATCCACTCGTCTGCGGTGTGCGACCGTCTCGAGTCGCCCGGGCCCAGTTTGATCGCGTCGAGGTGGCGCAGGAAGACCCAGTCGGAACAGGTCGGCGAGGCGAACGGACGCGCGTCGGGGCGAACGCGGCGCACCGCGGCGAGCAGGGCCGAGCCCTCCGGCGTCGCCGCCGGCACCAGACGGTCCGAGATCACCTCGACCCGGCCCGAGATCACCTCCTCGACCCTCGCGACAATCTCCGCGTGGACGTACGACGGCGTCGTGCGGATGTCGAGGACCGCCTCGCAACGCGGCGGCGTCACGTTGCGCGCCACTCCCGCCTCGAGCAGGGTCGGCGTCACCACCACCTCGCCCAGCACCGGGTGCTGACGATCAAAGCGCAGATCCGCGAGCGCCACCAGGTCGCGGGCCGCGGCGTCGATGGCGTTCTGCGGCCGCGGCGACCGATCCGCCGCCCAGCCCGCGTGCAACTGCTCGCCTTCCCAGACGAGCCGCAGCAGCAGCTGACCGCGCTGCGCGATGCAGGGCTCGAGCGAGGTCGGTTCGCCGACCACGGCCGCATCCGGCGTCACGCCGAGCCTCGCAAGCGCCGCCGGCATGGTGGTGTCGCGGGTCTCCTCCGAGTACGTGGCCAGCACGACGAGCCGGCCGCGAACCGGGCCCCCATCGCCCGCAAGCCGCGCCGCCGCCGCCGTCATCGCCGCCACCGATGCCTTGGCATCCACCGCGCCGCGCGCCGTCAATCTGCCTTCCTTCACGATCCCCGCGTGGGGATCGACGGTCCAACCTGCGCCCGGCGGCACCGTATCGAGGTGCGAGGCCAACAAAACGGTCGGGCCGTCGGATGGCCCCTCGACCACGATGCGGACACACGAATCGTCGACCTCCGGGTGGAGCCCGTGGGCGGTGGCCCAGTCGGCAAGCACTGCCGCCGCACGCTCCTCCTGCCCGGACGGGCTCGGCGTCCGCACCAGATCGACCAGAAGGGCGGAGGCGTCGGCTTCACCGTTGCTCCTCGATGTACTCCGTCCGTTCGACCTCGGCGACGATCATGGTGCCGCTGCCGCTGCCGGTGAAGACCTCGACCAGGAGGGCGTCCGGTACCCGGCCGTCGATGATGTGGGTGCGGCGAACGCCGCCCGCCACCGCCCGCAAACAGGCCTCCACCTTGGGCGCATGCCGCCGCGCACCGTGCCCGCGGCCAACATGCCTTCGAGATCCTCGGGCCCGGCAAAGGCGACCAGCGAGGAGGGATCGTCCGGGTCTCGCAACAGACCCGGCGCCCCCGTCAGGTAGATCAGCTTCTTGGCCGCAAGCGCCCGCGCGAGGGCCTCGGCCAGGGTGTCGGCGTTGATGTTGAGCGGCTTGCCCTCACCGTCGGCCGCGAGCGACGCCACCACCGGCACGTAGCCGCGCGGCAACAACAGCTCGATCAGCGACGGATCGACCGCGACCACGTCTCCGACCTCGCCGAAATCTACCAGCCGCTCGCTGCCGTCGTCGTCCCGGACCGCGACCGGCGGCCGGCGGCGCGTCGTGACCAGCCCGGCGTCGATCCCCGAAAGCCCGACCGCCGGCACCCCGTGGGCGCGCAGAGCGGCCAGAATATCGACGTTGATCGAGCCGCTGTACACCATTTTGGCGACTTCGAGCACCTCGGGGGTTGTCACCCTTCGGCCGGCCACGATCTCGGGTTCGATGCCGAGTCGCCGCGACAACGCGGAGCCTGCGGTCCGCCGCCGTGAACCACCACGATGCGGATCGACAGCGACTCCAACAGGGCGATCTGGATCGCCACCTCGTCGAGAGCCTCGGGCGACGCCACCACCTCGCCGCCGAGTTTGATGACGAAGACCTGGTCCCGGTACAACCGGGTGTAGTCGAGGGCCTCCTTGAGGCCGGCCACGTGCTCGTTCACGATTTCCCTCCATCGAGCAGGTTTTCCAGCAGCGCCTGCTGTGCCCACAATCGGTTTTCAGCCTGATCCACCACCGCCGACCACGGCCCGTCGAGCACGCCGTCGGTGACCACCACGTTGCGGCGCACCGGCAGACAGTGGAGAAAGATCCCTCCACCGTCCCTGGTGCTCTGCATCTTCGCCTCGTCGATCCGCCACCCACGGTGGGGCGATCGCAGTCGGGCCTCGGCTTCCGGGTCGCCGAAACAGCTCAGAGCGCCCCAGCTCTTGGCGTACACGGCGTCGGCGCCGCAGAGCGCGTCGTCGAGGTCCGCGCTCACCCGGACCGAGCCGCCGGCGCGCGCCGCCACCGCGCTCACCACGTCCATGTCCTCGGGGTCGAGGTCGTACCCCTCGGGCCGGGCCACCACGACCTCCATCCCGAGCCGCGCCGCCGCCAACGCCGCCGAGGCCGGCACGGCGGTGGGCAACGCCTTGGGGTGCCACGCCCAGGACAGCACGAACTTGCGGCCGCGAACGTCGGTTCCGAAGCGCTCACGCAGGGTGAGGGCGTCGGCGAGCCCCTGGCAGGGGTGGCGCCGGGCCGACTCGAGGTTGATCACGGGCACCCCGGCGTGGGCCGCGAAACCGCGCACCACGGCGTCCTGCGCGCGCCTCCTGCCAGCTCGCGGCCTTGGGAAAGGCGCGCACGGCCAGCGCGTCGCCGTAGCGACCGAGCACGCCCGCCGCCTCGATCAGGTGTTCGACGGTGTCGCCGTCCATCACCACCCCGGGCCGGGTCTCGATGGCCCACGACCCGCGACCCGGTTCGAGAACCACCATGTGTCCGTGGTGCCGGATCATGGCGACCTCGAACGAGGTCCTGGTCCGCAGCGAAGGATCGAAGAACACGCCGACCAACACCCGTCCGGCCAGCGATCGCGGCGCCGACCCGCCCTTGAGCTCGAGCGCCCGATCGAGGAGCGTCAGAATGTCCGCATCGGGCCAGTCGTCGGTTGCCAGAAAATTCCGAAACGTCATTGCAGCACCTCTTTGAGCGCGACCACGAATCGATCGACCTCGTCGTCGCGAAGAACCAGCGGCGGCAGCAACCGCACGACGTTGGGGTCGACCGCGCTGCCGACCAGGATGCCGCGTTCGAACAGACTCACCTGCACCCCCCGTGCCGGACGGTCGAGGTGGAGTCCGAGCAGCAGGCCCTTGCCGGTGATCCGAAGAACTGGCCCGACGTCGGCGAGAGCCCGGCGCAGGCGCAGCTCGAGGACGGCCGCGCGCTCCGCCAACCCCTCGTCCCGCACGATCTCGAGAGTGGCGACGGCAGCGGCCGCGGCCACCGGCCCGCCCCCGAAGGTCGAACCGAGATCGCCCTCGCTCACGGTCATCGCCACCCGGCCGGACACCACCACCGCACCCATCGGAAGACCCGACGCGATGCCCTTGGCGAGGGTCAGAATATCCGGAACCACCCGGTAAGCCTCAGCCGCCGTGAAGGCCCCGGTGCGGCCGCACCCGCACTGGACCTCATCGAAGATGAGCAGTGCGCCGGCGGCGTCACACACTCGCCTGGCCTCGACCAGGGTCTCCCGCCGCAGGTCGCGCGCTCCGGCCAGACCCTGAACCGGTTCCAGAAGAACCGCGGCCACCTGGTCGTTGACCAGGGCCGCAAGGGCCTCCGGGTCGTCAAACGGCGCCACCGCCGTCAGATCGACGAGATTCTGGCCGCCACTCTTCTCCGCCAACTGGCGGTAACGCGGCAGGCCGCTGGCGGCCAGGGTGGCCAGCGTGCGGCCGTGGAAACCGCCCTCCATGACGACCACCCGGCGACGGCCGGTGACCCGGCGCGCCAGCTGCAGAGCGACGTCGTTGGCTTCCGCGCCCGAGTTGACGAGGAACGATCTGCTCGAGACCGGGCGGGGTGAGCTCCGCCAACAATTCGTGAACCCGATCGCGGACGGTCAAGGGCACCGCGTTGGAGTAAAAGAGCAGCTGTTCGGCCTGTTCGCGAACCGCCGCCACCACCTTCGGGTGGCAGTGACCCGTGACCGCCACCGCGTGGCCGCCATAGAGATCGAGATATTCACGCCCGTCGGCCGCCACCAGCGTCGACCCCGAACCCCGATGCGGCTCCAACCGCAGGCGTGGGTAGACCGGAAGTTCCACGGGGCGCACCGCGGTCAGCATGGCGCCAGCCCCGGAAAAGCGAGACCGGACTCCTCGCCGAGACCGAGCGCCAGGTTCATGCACTGGACCGCCTGCCCGGCGGCCCCCTTGACCAGATTGTCGATGGCAACCAGCACCAGGACCTCCTTGCCGTCGTCGGGCGCCGCCACGTGCAGATGGGCGTGGTTGGTGCCGACGACGGAGCTGACTTCGGGCGGGGATTCGAGCACGTGCACGAAGGGCCGTCCGGCGTACGCCTCATGTGCCCCCGCCACGAGATCCTCAGGGCTCGCCTCGACCCGCGCCCGCAGAGTGAGGTGGATCCCCCGCACCATCGGCGCCGAGTGGGTCAGGAGCCGGCACGTCGGCGCAGCGTCACCGCACCAGGCGCGCAGCCGTTGGTCGAGCTCGGCCTGGTGGCGGTGCCCCTGCAGGGCGTAGGCGAAGAAATTGTGGGCGCGCCTGGGGTGGTGGGTGGTGGCCCGGGGTTGGTTGCCGGAGCCCGACGACCCGGTGACCGCAAAGCACACCGGATCTGATTTCGAATCGAGCGCATGAGCGACCGTCCACAGCGCGAGCATGGACGCGGTGGCGAAGCACCCCGGTACCGCCACCCGCCGGGCACCGGCCAACGCGTTCCCCTCCACGTCCGCCAGACCGCAGGCAAACCCGGCGAGCGCGTCCGGGCGGCTGTGCGGTCCATACACCTCTTCGCTGACTCCGGGGTCCACCAGGCGAAAGTCTGCGGCCGTGTCCACCACGAGCCGGGTTCGCCGTCCTCGATCGCCGCCAAGAAGTGCTGCGAACGACCGTGCGGCAGCGCCATGAAGACCACGTCCGCCCACTCACCGGCAGCACCGGGATCGCTGTCTTCAAATACCCCACCCCCGGAGCCGAGGTTCACCAGCGAAGGGTGAACCTCGCCCCACGACGCACCGGCCCGGCTGTGCGACATGGCGCGCACCTCGGCGACCGACGGGTGGCCGGCGAGCAGCCGCAGGAGTCTCGCCGCCCACATACCCCGTTCCCCCCAGGACCGCGACTCGAAGATCAGCCATGGCTCCGGACCGCCTCGAGCACCATCCGGATGAGCTCGCCGTCGCCGCGTCGGGCGTTGGCCGCCGGCAGCTTCAGGTGCTCGCGGATGAAACGGCAGCCGATCTCGTTGTCGGTCGCCGGACCCGACAGAACCGTCGGCACGAGCCCGAATCGCTCATCGAGCAGCCGCGCCGCGCCCCAGCTTCCGACCTGATCCGGTGCGCAACACACGAGGGCCGCGAACCGACTGGTGAAGGCGCGATCGGAGAGCAGCTCCGCGACCCCGTACTCGCCGAGGATGCCGTCGCCCAACTCGGCCACGACGACCTGCGGCCGGCACCGTCGTCCGAGTTCGTTGAGGAGCCCGTAGGCGGTCGACAGCGCCGCACGGGCGTCGGTCGAGACCACCCCCGCGTCGTTGAAGGTCAGAGGCCTCGACGGCGCCGGCGTCGAGCATCGACAGCGCGTCTCTGCGCAGCGAAACCCCGGTCAGCTTGACACCCGCGACGCGCAGCCCGGCGCGGGTCAGCCCACTGACGATCTCGCTCGCCGCCACCGTCTTGCCGGAGTCCATGCAGGTCCCCGCCACCGCGACCACCGGGGCGCCGGGTTCCAGCGTCGCCGCCTGCGGCACCGCGTCGTCGCGGATGGTCGCCGGCCTGCCGACCCGGTCCCCGGTCTTCGGAAAGGTCAGGACCGCCCCGAGCACCTCGGCGTCAAACGGGGGCCCGAGGTCCGGGTTGATCGCGGTGCACTTCCCGAGCACACCACCGAGGTTCAGGATCTGGATGACGTCGCCTTGCGACAGCTCGTGCGGCACCTCCCCGGCGTAACCCCGAAGGGCTCGCCGCGAACCGAGGACACCCGCCACCACATCCCCGCTGCGCAGGCGGACCATGCGACCGGTCAGGTCCTCGACCTGGTTGTAGACCGGTTTGTCGGTCACCACCCGGACCGCGAGCACGAAGCCCTCATCGGCCGTGATCTCCGGGCCCACCAGGACATCCGGTCCGAGCCGGGCATTGCGGGTGGACGAGGCGATGCGATCGAGACGGAGCTTGGATGTCACCACGGCGGGACCTCACCCGCGGCCGAGGCGAGCCGCGACGGAAGACCCGAGATGACGGCAAAGGCCCGGGCCTCGTCTCCGGTCCACATGGAGTGCGTTTCGCCGTAGCGGGCCACTGCGGGGTTCATCAATCCATAGGGGCTCTTCACACCCGTGACCAGAAACCTCCCCTCGTCGAGCCGCACCCTGGTCGTGCCGCTGACTCTGCGTTGGGAACTCACGATCAGCGCCTCGATATCGCGCATTGCAGGATCGAAGGCCTGGCCCTCGTGCAACCGGTCTCCCCAGAACTGCGCGAGGTGGTCCTTCCAAAAGGACTGCCACCGCGTCAGTACCAGTTTCTCGAGCTCCCGATGAGCGGCCACCAGCACCACCGCCGCACCCGCCTCGAACCCGATCCGCCCCTTGATTCCGAGCACCGTTTCTCCGAGGTGGATGCCGCGGCCGATCCGAAATTCCCGCACTTTCGCCGCGAGCGCCTCCACCAGCGCGGGACCGTCCATTCGTTCGCCGTCGAGCGCCACCGGCAATCCCTCGAGCCACTCCACCTCCATCTCCTGCGGCGCCGGAACCGGTCCGGCAGCGTCTCGTCCAGGCGTCCTCGGGAGGACCCTGCCACGGGTCGTGGGTCCAACCGCCGCCGAGAGTGGTCCCCCACAATCCGCTGTTGACCGAGTAGCGTCCCGACCCCTCGGGCACCGGGATGCCCCACGCCTCGAGCTGTGCGATGGCACGGTCCCGTTCGAGCCCGAGTTCGCGCACCGGCGCCACGATCGGAAGATCGGGCACGAGGACTGCAAGCGCGATGTCGAATCGAATCTGGTCGTTGCCCGCACCGGTGGAGCCGTGGGCCACCGCATCGGCGCCGACCTCGCGCGCCACCCGAGCCACCTCCACCGCCTGCTGGGTGCGCTCGGCCGCCACCGACACCGGGTACACCGCACCGCGGAGGACATTGCCGCGCACCAGGTACGAGATGAAGTTCTGCCACACCTTGTGACGCGCATCGACCTCGCGGTGCTCCACCGCGCCGGCGGCCTGCGCCTGCGCGGCAACGGCATCGAGTGTTGAGCGATCCATACCGCCGGTATCGACCGTGACGGTGACGACCTCGTCCCCCCGCTCGCGCCGCAACCACGCCGCGCAGAAGCTGGTGTCGAGCCCGCCCGAAAACGCCAGAACGACCTTCATGCAACCTCCACGGTCCGGGCCCACCCGGACAGAAAGTGGATAATCATCCAAATATTCACATATGTCAAGAAAAACTTCATCCCGGAGAATCAACGGAATATCCAATAAGATATTGAAAATAGTTCAAGCTATCCGTCCATCCAACCACTGATCAAAATCGAATAGAACACCCGCTTCATTCACGCCACCTTCCGCCTCCATCGATGATCTGCTACCGTTGCGCACCCGATGGCGCTGATTCGCCTGAACTCGCTGAAGGTCTCCGGCTTCAAGTCATTCCCGGACGAGGTGGAACTCACCTTTCCGGGGAAGGTGTCGGCAATCATCGGGCCCAACGGTTGCGGCAAGTCGAACGTCGTCGACGCCATCCTCTGGGTCCTGGGCGAACAGAGCCCGACCCTGATGCGCCTCAAACAGATGGGCGACGTGGTGTTCAACGGCGCCGCCTCGCGGCCGGCGGCGGGGGTGGCCCAGGTGACCCTCGTCCTCGAGTCCGGGGACGGTCACTGGAAAGAGACCGACGGCCGACTCGAAGTCCAGCGAAAAGTCTTCAGATCAGGGCCATCCGAGTACCGGCTGAACGGCCGCACGGCCCGCCTCAAGGATGTCTTCAACGAGCTCGCGGATGTCGGTCTCGCGACCCGCTCCTACTCCATCATCGAGCAGGGCCGGGTCGGCCAGGTGTTGTCCGCGCGCCCCATCGACCGCCGCATTCTGCTCGAGGAGGCCGCGGGCATCACCCGCTACAAGGCCCGCAAACACGAGGCCGAACTCAAACTCGAACACACCCGGCAGAACCTCCTGCGGCTCGACGATGTCATCGGCGAAGTCAACCGCAGCCTGCGCCAGATCAAACGCCAGGCGAAACAGGCCGAGCGCCACCAGCAGCTGGAGACCGAACTCAAGGACCACCTGCGGCGGCTCCACACCCTCGAGGCCCACACCCTCAACGTCCTGCGATCCGACATCACCCGCCGGCGGGCGCAGACCCAGAACGAGGTCGCGGCGGCAGCGGCGGCCCTCGGCGGCAGCGACGCCGACCTCGGGCGGGCGCGGGAAGAGCTCGAGGGCGGGCGCCGCGAGACCGACGCCGCTCGCGACGAGGTGGGCACGCTGCTCGCCTCCCGCGAACGTCTCGAGGCCTTTCTGGAACGCTCGGCCGATCTCCTCGACAACCTCCGCGTGACCCTCGACCGCACGCGGACCGAGAACTCGTCGGTGGCTTCGAGCCGCCGCGGTCTCGACGACAGCATCGCCGCCGCCAGACTCCGCCAGGAGGAGCTGGAGGGCATCCTCGAACAGGCTCGCTCGCAGGTCGCCGCCGCCGAGGAGGCGCACCGCGCCGCGGACAGCGTGCGCGCCGAGGCCGAAACCGCCAGCGGACAGTCCCGCCAGGATCTCCTCCGTTCGATCTCGACCCTCACCGACGGCCGCAATCGCCTCGGCGACCTCGAACGCGGGCGCGACCGGCTCGCCTTCGCGCTCGATCAGCTCGGCCACGAAAAACAGCGTCTCTCCGACCGCCGCGCAGGGCTTGAGCCCAGCCTGCACGAGGCCACCGACCGCAGCCGCGCCGCCGCCCACTCGGTCGACGAACTGGCGACCCGGCGCCGCGAACTGGCCGACGAGCGCACCCGGCTGCGCGAGGAGGCGACGGCGGCGAAACACGAGAGCGAGTCGCTGGGCCACACCCTGTGGGAACTCAAGCACCGTCTCCAGGGGGTCGAGCGTGAGCTTGCCCGCCACGCGGCCACCGCGGAACAACTCGCCCACCTGGTGCCCAGCGATGCCGTGGCCGGCCAGCTTGGTGACTATCTCCACCCCTCTCCCGAACTGGCGCCGGTCCTCGACCGCGCCTGGCGCGAGTGGCTCGAACTGCCCGTCGTGCGCACCCGCGGTTTGTCGCCCGACGAGCTCGATGCGGTGTCCGATCTCGAGGGCAGGATCCGGCTGATCGCCGCCGGCGACCCGCCCCCGCTGGCCATTCGCCCCATTCCCGCAGGCGCCGAAAACCTTCTCGACAGCGCCGGCATCGCGCCGGAAAACGCTCGCCTGGATCGCACTCGCCCTGCCCCTGACTCTGCGCTGCGACGACCCGGAGCGAGCGCAGGAGATCGCCGACGCATATCCCGATGCGGTGATCCTCTCCACAGACGGCGTCCTTCGCCGCGGGCGGGTCCTGGAGCCGACGACCGCCGGCGCCCGCCACCCCGGCGCCCTCGCGCTGCGCGGCCAGAAGGACGAACTGCAGGCCCAGATCGAGGACACCGCGGCGCGCACCGAAACATCCTCGGGACGTCACCGTGATGTCGCCGAACGGCTGGATAACCAGTCCGGCGAGCTCGCCACCCTCGACGCCGATCTGGTCCTCGCCGAGCAGGTGCGGGCGCGCGCGGTAGCGGTGGAGGAATCGCTGGCCCAGGACCTCGGTCGGGTGGAGCGCGAGCTCGAAGCCCTCGGCGAGGAGGAGGAGCGCAGCCGCCAACAGGCCACGGAACTGGCGGATCGCCACACCCGGCTGGTTGAAGAGGTGGGCGCATTCGAGACCAGGGGCCACGAGCTCGAGCAGGCGGTGGAGGATGCCGCGGTGCACCTCGCCCAGCGCCGCGAGGAGGCCTCCGAAGCCCTGCGCGAGCTCGATCGACGGCGGTCCGAGACAACGGCTGGCGGAAGAGCGCGTGGAGGCGGCCCGCGCCGAGGCCGCGCGGCTTGCAGGTGAAGCTCGGGCGCTCGAGGAGCGGATCGGGGCGTTGGACGGGGAATCGCAGCGGATGATGGCCGAGCTCGCCACCACCGAGGACGAGGTCGTCCGTTCGCGAACCCGGCTCGCCGAGGAGCAGGGGCTGCTGGCCGCGGCCAAGGAGCGCGAGCGTCGGTTGGCCGAGAAGACCGAGATCACGACGGCCCGGGTCGCCACCGCTCGAGAAGGAGGTCCGCGAGCGCCGCGAGGCGCACGAGGCCCAGCGCGACGTGCTGCACGCGATCGAGGTCGAACAGACCCGCGCCCAGGCGGATTGGGAGCGTCTCCGCGAACACGCCGCCGAGGAACTCGGTCTCGCCGTTGAAGAACTTCTGCAGACCGAGGCCGACCCCGAGGACCAGCCCGAGGCCCTGCGCGAGACGGTCGAGGGCCTGCGCGCCAAGATCGAGCGCCTCGGACCGGTCAACCTGCTCGCCCTCCGGGAGCTCGACGAGCTCGAGGAACGCTCGACCTTTCTCACCGCCCAGCGCAAGGACCTGGTCGAGGCCCTGCGCGCCCTGGACACCACCATCCGCGAGATCGACGCCACCTGCACCGAACGCTTCGTGGACACCTTCCAACAGGTCAACGCGGTCTTCACCGAGACCTTCTCGAACCTCTTCGGCGGCGGCACCGCCCGCCTCGATCTGGTGGACGAAGACGACCCCCTGGAGTCGGGCATCGACATCACGGCCCAACCACCCGGCAAGAAGAACCAGTCGGTGCAGCTGTCTGTCGGGCGGCGAAAAGGCCCTGACCGCGCTGTCGCTGCTGCTGGCGCTGTTCCGGATCAAACCCTCCCCCTTCTGCATCCTCGACGAGGTCGACGCCCCCCTCGACGACGCCAACGTCGAGCGCCTGGCCGGTCTGGTGCAGGCGATGACCGAACACACCCAGTTCGTGATGGTGACCCACAACCGCCGCACCATGGCCCGCGCCGATCTCCTCTACGGCGTCACCATGGAAGAGCCCGGGGTGTCGAAGGTGGTTTCGGTGAGGATGGAAGACTGACGCGTCAAGTTTTGAGTTTTTAGTTTTGAATTTTGAATTCCGGGCAACCCCCCACCGACAATCAAAGCATCGAGATTTCAGAAGCGAGTGCGGATACGAGCCGCGTGCGGCGGAGGTGCCACTTTCAACATTGTTGGACACACGAACCTACCCGTCGGCAAAGCGACGCGGGCCAACAATGTTGAGGGTGGCTCCTCCCGGGAAGCGAGTGCGGAAAGTCAACCTGCCACGGAGGCGCCTGGCCTGAGGCGAGAATCACTCGCTCACGGGATCGCATTGTGGCGCGGCCGTTCACGGCCCGCCCGCGTGCAGGCTGACGCATGCGCCACGTGGTGCGCGGGCGCCTGAAGGACCCGCCTCCGACTTTCCTGGAGGCCACGCGGAGTACGAGCCGCATCCACCGAACGAAACGACGTCGTGAACCGCTTTGCAGATCTCATATGGGGCTCCCACAATCCTGCACGTCCGTGCCGGGCACGTCTGACACCTTGAACGCATCCATCGACCCGCGCCATCCATCGGGAGTAGAATCGTCAGCATGATCCCCTGCTGATCAGGGCGGGTTGCCCCTCGGCCGAGGAGGTTCCCATGCGGCGGTTGTCATTTGCAGTCGTTGCCTTGATGTTGCTGATCGGGCCGGCGGCATGGGCGGGCGATCACGATGGTGCACGGCGCTTCGCGATCAGCGTCGGCGTCGGCGCATTCGACGAGCAGGGCAGCGGCATCATGCTGCGAAAGGACGGTGAGCCCGGGAATCCCATCATTGGGTGGACCGGATCCGACCAGGTCGCCGCCGCGTTCGCGTACGACGTCAGCCCCGGGTTGACGGTCGACCTGAGTTACGCCCGGCTCGACTACGATTTCGGCACGGACCTGGTCACGACCGAGTCGTACCTCGGGTCCTTGAGTACGCAGATCGCGACCGGAGGCATGGACGAGTATCGCCTCACCGTCATGTTCGACATGGACATGCTCGGTGATCACCCCACCTACTACGTCTCGCCCCAGCGGAAGTCCAAATGGCGATTCGCGATGTTCCTCGCGGTCTCGATGACGACCGCCGGTGACGTCGATGTTGCCGAAACCGGTCGCGAGCTGCTCGGCATCGAGAGCATCGACACGGGAAGTCAGAGTTCGGCCGGCTTTGGCGCACAGTTCGACTATCGGCTGGGTCGATCGGGCTTCACCATCGGGGCCGACGTGGGCTGGATGTGGAAATTGAGCGGCGACCTGTTCACTGTCAACACCACAACCGGCTCGCCCTACCAGGGAACTACCCTCGCGCATGAGGGCCTCAATTTCCTGGTCGATCTTGCCTTCCACTTTTGACCCCGGGGCGACGACCGATGCCGATGGCCTACGACCCTGCATTTCTTCACCAGCTGTCGGAATTCTCGTCCGGCGACCGCCATGCACCGTGCATTGTCTTCGATACCTCCTGGTACTCGGTGCAATGGGCTGCGCCTCCAACCCTCACATCATGACGCCTCGGATCGCCCCTGTCCTCGCTGGAGCCGGCCTCGACCTTTCTATTGAAGACTTCAGAGCATCCGCCAACTGGGTCCCGTCATACGGGCACGGGCTCACGGTTGAGATATGGGCCACGCGAATCCCCGAAGACTACAAGCGGGACCTGGATCTCGAGTTGTCGGGTGCGGCCGAGGTCTGCGCGGCCCTGGGCCCGAGCGAGGTTGTGCTGGAGTGGGATTTTCTCGAGGTGGTCTTCACCAACCGATATGGGCGAATGCCTCCCCGGTCACGCGAGGTCGCAGGCGTTGCCCGGGTGATCATCAAACGCGAGACCCTTCTCACGCTTCGAGCGAGCGCAGCCCCGGCTTCGGAATTCCCACGGCACTGGGATTTCATCAACGGGTTCAAGGATCAACCGGATTCCAGGGAAGCGCTGAAGTGGTGAAACGATGCCGGGCGCTGCGTTGCCGAACTCCACTTATCGAGGATCACGGCGCTTGCAACGAGTGCGGATGCGAGCCGCGATCACCGGCAGGCCGTCTCTGACGTTTTTGCGTATTCTTCGGTCCCGACACGAGCGAGTGTTTCGGTCGCAAACAACTTCGAGGGGGCACTCACGGGCAATGCCGCCGTGAGCATCGTGATCAGAAGTTCGTGGTCAAGGAGGCTCCTCACGGGTAACCCTTGTGGCAGGGCGAGGTGCCTCTGATGCGAAAAAGCCTGCCGGCAATTCGAGGAGGCGGGTACAGAAGGCCCCGCTTGACAACGGGAATCCTCGTCGGCTAGCCTGCGTTGGTGCTTTGCATGAGCGTTTGCCGCCATCACCATCACGTCCACATCCCCGTTGGGGCCAGGTGATGGTGTAGACCGAATCGAGATCGACACCACAACGCCGGCCCCGCCGGCGTTTTTCTTTTCGAAAACGTCGGCGCGGTCGGCACGGAGGACAGATGACCCGAACAGCCGACGAACCGACCCTGCGACTGGCCATCCCCAAGGGCCGCATGTATGACGGCGTGACCCGACTGCTGGGTGACGCCGGCATCCACCTCACCCAGACGGTGCGCAGCTACCGGCCCCACATCAGCCTCGCGGGCTGCGAGGTCAAGGTCCTCAAACCGCAGACCATCGTCGAGATGCTGCACGCCGGTTCGCGGGACCTCGGCTTTGCCGGCGCGGACTGGGTGGCCGAGCTCGACGGCTCGCTGGTCGAGCTGGCGGACACCGGTCTCGACCCGGTGCGGGTGGTGGCGGCGGCGCCGGTCGACCTGGTGCCGGACGGGAAGCTGCCCCCGGGCCCGCTGGTGGTCGCCTCGGAGTACGAAAACCTCACCCGGCGCTGGATCGCCGAGCGCTGCCCCGGAGCCACCTTCGTGCGCTCCGTACGGGGCCACCGAGGTCTTTCCACCGGAGGACGCCGACCTCATCGTCGACAACACCGCCACCGGCTCCACCCTCGAGGCCAACAATCTGCGCATCATCGACGAGCTCATGACCTCGTCGACCCGGCTCTACGCCAACCCGCGGGCCCTCGAGCACCCCGAGCGGCGCGTCCTCATCGACGACATCGTCCTGCTGGTGCGGTCGGTGCTCGAGGCGCGGCTGCGGGTGATGGTCGAGGTCAACGTTTCCCCGGACCGGCTCGAGGCCCTGCTCAAGGTCCTGCCGTGCATGCGCCAACCCACGGTCTCGCAGCTCGCCGGCGGTGAGGGCTTTGCAGTCAAGGCGGCGGTCCCGCGCAAGGACGTCCCGGCGGTGATCCCGCGGCTCAAGGCGGCGGGGGGCGAGGACATCGTGGTGACCCGCCTCGCCCAGATCATCCCGTGAACGAAGGAGGCATGATGAGCAACCGACCACTCCTCGTCGAACCCGCGCCCGTCCTCTCCGAGCTCACGACCTACACCACCGGCCGTCCCGGCGGCGGCATCGACCTGGTGCTCGACTTCAACGAACGGCTGGCGCCGCCGGACGCCCTCGCCGGCGCAGCCGGTCTCGACGCGTGGCACATCAACCGCTACCCGGTGCTGGGCGCGCTGGAACCCCTCATCGCCGGGCGCCTCGGTGTCCCGGAAGCCTCGGTCCTGGTCACCGGCGGCGCCGACGACGCCCTCGAACGCACCGTGCGCTCGGTCTGCGTCCCCGGCCGCTCGGCGATCATGACGACGCCCAGCTACGGCATGATCCGCCGCTTCATCAAGATCTCCGGCGCCGAGCTGGTCGAGATCCCCTGGTGGCGCGGTGATTTCCCGGTCGAGACCGTTCTCGAGCGGGCGGACGACACCACCGCGCTCGTCTGTGTCGTCAGCCCCAACAACCCCACCGGCGCGGTCGCCTCGCACGACGCCTTCCGCCGTCTGCTCGAGGCCCTGCCCCGCACCCTCGTCCTCCTCGACCAGGCCTACGTGGATTTCTGCGATCCCGAGTACGACCTCATGCCGGTGGCTCTCGAGTATCCGAACGCCGTCATCGTCCGCACCCTCTCCAAGGCGTGGGGGGCCGCCGGTCTCCGGGTCGGCTACGCCCTCGGCGATCCGCGGGTGGTGGACTGGCTGCGCCGGATCGGCCTCCCCTTTCCGGTGTCGGCGCCCTCGCTGGCCATGGCGGCGACCATGCTCGCCGATGGCGACGGTCCCGGGTCGCGCCGGATCGCTGTCATTCGCCGACAACGGGACGAGCTCACCGCTCTTCTGACCGGTCTCGGCGCCGAGGTCCTGCCGTCGCAGGGCAGCTTCGTCTTTGCGCGTTTTCGCCAGTGCGCGGAGGGTCTGGACCGCGCTCCACGCCCTCGGCATCGCCATCCGCGCCTTCCCCGGCCGGCCCGACGTCGAGGGCTGGCTGCGAATCACCCTGCCCGGGGACGACGCCAACTTCACCCGCCTGACCCACGCCCTGCGCACGGTGCTCGCCCCGGAGGCGTTGATCTTCGACATGGACGGGGTGCTGGCCGACGTCTCGGGCTCCTACCGCGAGGCCACCCTGCGGACGGCGGCCGCCTTCGGCGTCGAGATCACGATCCAGAACATCGAGGCGACGACGGCCGAGGGCAACGCCAACGACTGTTGGGTGCTCACCCGCCGTCTGATGGCCGAGCGGGGGTCGACCGCCCGCTCGCCGAGGTGAAGATGCGCTTCGAGGAGATCTACCAGGGTACCGAAGCCGAGCCCGGTCTACGCCGCACCGAACGCTTGCTCCTGGATCGCGACCGAGCTGCTACGCCCTCGGCCAACGCCTGCCGCTGGCGGTGGTGACCGGCCGTCCGCGCGTCGACGCCGATCGCTTTCTCGAGCGAACCGGCATCGCCGGCTGTTTCCGGACCGTGGTCACGATGGAGGATGCGCCGATCAAGCCCGACCCGACGCCGGTGCGGCTGGCCCTCGAGCGGCTCGGCGTCGCGACCGCGTGGATGGTCGGCGACACGCCCGACGACACCCGCGCCGCGCGCGGCGCGGGCGTGCTCCCGATGGGGGTCGTCGCACCCGGCGATGACCCCGAACCGACCACCGCCTCCCTGCCGCGGCCGGCGCCGCTACCGTGTTGACCGCACCCGAAAGAGCCTGGAGGTCCTGCCATGAACACGACACCCCGCACCGCCGCCGTCGAACGTACCACCCACGAGACCCGCATCTGGTCGACCTGGATCTCGACGGCGCCGGCGAGATCGACGTCGCCACCGGTATCGGCTTTCTCGATCACATGCTGACCACTCTCGCCTTCCACGCCGGTTGGGACCTGGGCCTGCGTGCGCAAGGCGACCTCGAGGTGGACGACCACCACACCGCCGAGGACTGCGCCCTCGCCCTCGGCGAGGCCCTCGACACGGCCCTCGGCGAGCGCGCCGGGATCGTCCGTTTCGGCAGCGCCTACGCCCCCCTGGACGAGGCCCTGGCACGGTGCGTGATCGATCTTTCGGGCCGGCCGTGGCCGCAGGTCGATCTCGGTCTGAGGCGCGAGATGCTCGGCGCCCTGGCGGCCGAGAACGTCAGCCACATCCTGCGATCGCTGGCGATCGCTGCGCGCTGCACCCTGCACGTCGACGTCCTGCGCGGCGACAACGACCACCACCGCGCCGAAGCCGCCTTCAAGGCCACCGCCCTCGCCCTCCGCCAGGCCGACGGCGCCGGCCACGGGCGGCATCCGCAGCACCAAGGGCACCCTGGGTGGTGGCTCGTGACCGACGTGGTGGTGATCCGCACCGGCACCGCCAACCTGGCGTCGGTCGCCGCCGCTCTCGACCGCGCCGGGCGCACGGTGAGGTTCTCAGAAGACCCCGCCGACGCCGGGAGCGCGGACCTCGTCGTGCTGCCGGGTGTGGGCGCATTTGGGCCGGTCGCCGGCCGTCTGGACGAACTGCGGCTGCGCGAGCCTCTGGCCCGGCGGATCGCTGCCGGCCGGCCCACGCTCGCGATCTGCCTCGGCCTGCAACTGCTGGCAGCCGCGAGCGAGGAAACCCCCGGGGCGCGAGGTCTGGCCGTGGTGCCCGCCACCGCCACCGCCTTTCGCGACGGACTGCGAGTGCCCCATCTCGGGCTGGAACAGGGTCACCGCCGGCGACGGCTGCTCGCTCCTCGAAGACGGCGATGCCTACTTCGCCAACTCCTACAAGCTCGACGAGGTGCCGGACGGATGGGCCGGCGCGACCACCGATCACGGCGGGCCGTTTGTCGCGGCCCTCGAACGGGGACCGATGCTGGCCTGCCAGTTCCACCCCGAACTCTCCGGAGCCTGGGGCCAGGCACTCATCGAACGCTGGCTCGCCGCCGCGGCGGGGGTGACGTGATGCTGCTGCCGCGGGTCATCCCGTGTCTCGACGTCAAGGGCGGCCGGGTCGTCAAGGGCATTCGTTTCCAGGGACTTCGCGATGCCGGGGACCCGGTGGAGCGGGCCGAGGCCTACGCCCGCCAGGGCGCCGACGAGCTGGTCCTCCTCGATGTCTCCGCCACCCCGGAGGACCGCGGCAACGCCCTCGAGGTGGTGCGGGCGGTGCGCCGGGTGCTGCCCCTGCCCCTCACCGTCGGCGGCGGCGTTCGCACGGCGGATGACGCCGAGATCCTGCTCGAGGCCGGCGCCGACAAGGTGGCGGTCAACACCGCCGCCGTGACGCGGCCCGAACTGCTCGATGAGATGGCGCGGATCTTCGGGCGCCAGTGCACCATCCTCGCCCTCGACGCGGCTCGGACCTCCGACGGGTGGGAAACGGTCATTCTTTCGGGCCGCGAACGCACCGGGCTCGACGCCACGTCGTGGGCCAGGGAGGCCGTCGACCGCGGTGCCGGTGAGATTCTGCTCACCTCGTGGGACCGCGACGGCACCGGCGACGGCTACGATCTCGAGCTGATCGCCGCCATCCGCGGGGTCGTGCCGGTGCCGATCATCGCCTCCGGCGGCGCCTCCGGCCCCGCTCACATGGCCGAGGCCCTGGCCGCCGGCGCCGACGCGGTGCTCGCCGCATCGATCCTGCACGACGGCCACACCACGGTCGCCGATCTCAAAGACGAACTCATGGCTCGCGGAGTGGAGGTGCGGCGATGATCGTTCCCTCGATCGATCTCATGGACGGCCAGGCGGTGCAGCTGGTGGGCGGCCGCGACAAGGCGCTCGACGCCGGCGATCCCCTGGCGGTGGCCGAGCGCTTCGCCGTGGTCGGCGAGCTCGCCGTCATCGATCTCGATGCGGCCCTCGGCCGCGGCTCCAACCGCGACGTCATGCTCGAGCTGGTGCGGCGCCACCCATGCCGGGTCGGCGGCGGCATCCGCACCGTGGAACAGGCCCTCGAATGGCTCGACGCCGGCGCCCGCAAGGTCATCCTCGGCACCGCCGCCACGCCGGAGGTTCTCACCCAGCTGCCGCGCGACCGGGTGATCGCGGCCCTCGACGGGGTCGACGGCGAGGTGGTGGTGCGCGGCTGGACCGAACGCACCGGCACGACGGTGCTCGACCGGTTGGCCGAGCTCAACCGGCTGGTCGGCGGGTTTCTGGTCACCTTCGTCGAGCGCGAGGGCCGCCTCGGAGGGATCGATCTCGAGGCCGCGAGACGGGTCGTCGAGGCCGCCGCAGGCACCCGGGTCACTATCGCGGGCGGCGTCACCACCACCGACGAGGTAGCCGCCCTCGACCGCCTGGGCGCCGACGCCCAGATCGGGATGGCGATCTACACCGGCCGGCTCGATCTCGCCGACGCCTTCGCCGCACCGCTGGTCTCCGACCGCCCCGACGGTCTCTGGCCGACCGTGGTGTGCGACGAGCACGGGACGGCGCTCGGGCTGGTCTACTCATCCGCCGACAGCCTGCGCGCGGCTGTCGCCGAGCAACGCGGCGTCTATTGGTCACGCTCGCGCTCGGAGCTGTGGCGCAAGGGCGAGACCTCCGGCGCGGTCCAGGAACTGCTGCGGGTCGAGGCCGACTGCGACCGCGACGCCCTCCGATTCACCGTGCGTCAACGGGGCGGGTTCTGCCATTTCGAGACCCGCAGCTGCTGGGGCGCCGGCGGCGGTCTCGCGGAACTCGAACGAAGGCTGATCGACGTCGTGGCTCACGCCGAACCGGGATCCTACACCTCCCGGCTGACCGGCGACCCCGGGCTGCTCGCGACCAAGCTGGTCGAGGAGGCCCACGAACTCGCCGAGGCCGGTAGTGACGACGAGGTGGTGTGGGAGGCGGCCGACGTCCTGTACTTCACCCTGGTCAAACTGGCGGCCAACGGAACGCGGCTCGAGGACGTGGCACGGGAGCTCGACCATCGCGCGCTCAAGGTGCGGCGGCGCGACGGCTCGAGGACGTTCGCAACCGGAGAGACCGGAACATGATGCTGCGCCGGCTCGAGCCTCACCAGGTCCAGGAGCTCCGGCGCGAGGCGGTCGACGCAGCGACCCTCCGCGACGCCGCGGCGATCGTCGACGAGGTGCGCAGCGGCGGCGAGACGACGCTGCGCCGCTTCGCCGAGAAATTCGGCGAACGAAAAGCCGGACAACCCCTGGCGCTTGGTCGCGACCAGCTTGATGCCGCGTTGCAGACCCTGCCGGGCGACCAGCGGGGACTCCTCGAACGGACCGCTGCCCGCATCGAGGACTTCGCCCTCTCCCAGAGGGCGGCGTTGAAGGACCTCAGGACGCCCGTGCCGGCGGCGAGGCGGGGCACACCGTCGCACCCGTTGACCGGGCCGGCTGCTACGCCCCTGGCGGCCGCTACCCCTTGCCGTCGTCGGTCCTCATGACCGCCGTGACCGCCCGCGCCGCGGGCGTCAGCGAGGTGTGGGTGGCGTCACCGAAGCCCGCGCCAATCACCCTCGCCGCCGCCGCGGTGGCCGACGCCGACGGTCTGTTGGCGGTCGGCGGTGCCCACGCCATCGCTGCCCTGGCCTACGGCATCGCTGGACCGCCGCCGTGCGACGTGGTGGTGGGCCCCGGCAATCGTTGGGTTACCGCGGCCAAGAAAGTGGTGGCGGGCGACGTCGGCATCGACATGCTCGCGGGCCCGTCCGAGCTCGTGATTCTCGCCGACGGAACCGCCGACCCGGGGGTGGTGGCGGCGGATCTCCTGGCCCAGGCAGAGCACGATCCCGAGGCCCTTCCGGTCCTGGTGACGACGGACCCGGCGCTGGCCGACGCCGTCGACCGCGAGCTCGCTCGCCAGATCGCCAAGCTGCCGACCCGCGACACCGCCGCCGCGGCCCTCACCAACGGCTTCGCGGTGGTGGTGGACGGCCTCGACGAGGCGGTGGTGGTGTGCGACCGCCTCGCCCCCGAGCACCTGCAGGTCCTGACCGAGGACGCCGAAGGGGTCGCGGCCCGCCTCGCGCACTGGGGCGGCCTCTTCATCGGCGCCGGCAGTGCCGAGGTCCTCGGCGACTACGGCATCGGCCCCAACCACACCCTCCCGACCGGTGGCGTCGCCCGCTTCAAGGGAGGCCTCAGCGTCTTCGACTTCCTCCGAATCCGTACCTGGTTGCGGATGGAGGGGCCGGCCGACGGCGCCGTGCTCTCGGACGCCGCCGCCCTCGCCCGTCTCGAGGGCCTCGAAGCGCACGCCCGCGCGGCCGAACGGCGCCTCGCGATGCTACCCTCCGACGAATGAACGGTTCTCCGACCTGGCGTCTGGTGACCGACGGCGACCTCCCCGGCGCCCGCAACATGGCGCGGGATGTCGCCATCCTCGAGGCGGTGTCGACCGGCGAGGCCCCTCCGACGCTGCGCCTCTACGGCTGGGACTCGCCCTGTCTCACCCTCGGCCGCCACCAGGGGTCCGAGGCCGCCGATCTCGTTTTCTGCCGGCAAGAGGGCATCGACGTGGTGCGCCGGCCCACCGGCGGCCGCGCTCTCCTCCACCACCTCGAGCTGACCTACGCCGTGGTGGCGCCGCTCGGCGCCGGGCCACTGCCGCGCCCCCTGCAGGACGCCTACCGGACGATCTGCGGCGCCCTCGTCAAGGCCATGCGATCACTTGGCGTCGAGGCCGAACTCACCGGCGGCGAGGTCAACCTCGAGCTGCCCGGTCCGCGGACCACCGTCCCTTGTTTCGAGGCGCCGGCCGGCGGCGAGGTCGTGGTCCGGGGCCGCAAGCTCGTCGGCTCCGCGATGCGCGCCCACAAAGGGACGATCCTCCAACACGGCGCCGTCATCCTCGACTGGGACGGCCGCCTCCAGGCGGGCTCCATGGGTCTCGCCGACGACCGCGGCCTGCGGCCCCACATCACGACCCTCCGCCACGAGCTCGGCCGGTTGCCGGGTCGATCAGAGGTGCACGACGCGGTGGTCGCTGCCTGCTCCGAGGTGTTCGATATCGCCTTCGAGCCCGGCCGACTTACCGCCGGAGAAGAGGCGCGTGAAGAGAACCTGGCCGCGTCATTCCTGGTCACGGACTGAAGCGCTACCACCAAGAGAACTCGGGCGCCGCGCTACTATGAGGGCAGTGGAGACAGCTGCACCTCCTTTTGAACCGAAACGCCCGTGGTGGGTCCTGACGACCTACTATGCTGAGGGGTTCCCGTACTCACTTGTGCGCCTCATGTCCACCGCGTACTTCAAGGACCATGGCGCCAGCCTCGAGGCTATCGGTCTGACGTCCCTCTTCGGAATCCCCTGGATCCTGAAACTCCTGTGGGCGCCTTTTATCGATGTCTTCGCCACCAAGCGCCGATGGCTGTTGGCGATGGAACTGGCGATTGTGGTCGGCATCGCCGGCTTGGGATTCGCGAGCACCCTGCCCAACGCTCTGGTGGCCGGCGCGGTGGTCTTCATGCTTCTGGCCATCATCGCCGCAACCCACGACATCGCAATTGACGGCTATTACCTCGAGGCTCTCGATCGCACCCAGCAGGCCCGCTTCGTCGGTCTCCAGTCCGCAGCCTACCGGGTCGCGATGATCACCGGGGGAGGCGTCATCGCTTTCATCTGCGGCAGGTGGACGTGGCTGGCCGGCTACCTTGTGGCGGCGGCGGTCATGGCGCTGCTGTGGGTCCTGCACGCCTCACGGCTGCCGGACTTCGAGACTCCCAAGCGCACATTCACGGAACTCGCCCGTTACCTGCTCACACCCCGACACCTTGCGATCGCGCTTTCGGTCGCGGCCGCTGTCATCGGTTTGTGGGTGGCGCTGCGCTTGCCGGCAGTCGTGGCAGCGGCAGGACCGCTCCGCAAGATCTCAGCGCCGATGTGGGTCGTGATTGCGCTCGCAATCGTTCTCGGGGCATTGACCATCCGGGCCCCTGCCCTCAAGCGCACATTGTACGAGTCGGACTCGCAATACGCCGTGGCATTCATCGACTACCTGGACCGCCCCCGGATCGGCATCGTACTGGCCTTCATTCTCACCTACCGGATCGGAGAGTCTCTGGTCCAGAACATGGCGTACCCGTTCCTCTCCGATATCGGCATCACCCTCGAGCAGTACGGTCGTCGCTCACAACACATCGGCCTCATTGTGACGATCGTCGGCAGCATCGCGGGCAAGCGCTGATTGCGGCGCTTCGGTCTGCGGCGGTGCATGTGGCCCTTCGTGCTTGTCTGAACAGCCTCAACGTCCTGTACATGCTGTTGGCGCTCGAATATCGCTTCATCCTCGAGAACCCGGAAGCGGGTGTTGCCGATCGACCGTGGCAACGCTCATCACCATCGAGCAGCTTGGTGCCGGATTGGGCAATGCCGCCCTCGCGGTGTTCATCATGCGCACCACCAAGGCGAGCTTCAAGGCGGCGCACTTCGCGATCGGAACAGGCCTGATGAACATCGTCGGCACCATGGCAGGAGTGTTTCCGGGGTTTCTCGCCTCTGCTGTCGGCTTCCCTATCTTCTTCGGGCTCACATTCCTGCTGACTCTCCCGAATATGGCCCTGATTCCCTGGTTGTCGGTCGCTCAGGAAGACACACACGGCTGAGGCCAACGACGCTGCACGAAATTCGAATCGTGAATTATTAATTTTGAATCATCGCCACCCAACCCACCCGAATGACAGGGATGGGAGGATGGAACTTCAAAATTCAGAATTGAGAATTCAAAATTCATCTCTGTCGAGGGCCTAGCCCTCGACCGGGATGG
>CAWGLE010000016.1:0-72773 GCA_963823345.1 Candidatus Sulfomarinibacteraceae bacterium | reverse complement strand
GCCGCGCGCCGCCATCTCCTCCTCCGGAAGACGGTCAAAAATCAGCGGAACGGGTCGGTATCGCGGATCACTCACGACGCCAGCATACCCCGCTTCCCAAGCGGTCAGTGATAGGATTCTGACCACAGCTTCGCAAGAATACGGAATTTTGGAGCACGGAGCCGGATTCCCATACCCTGACAGCACTCGAAGAAAGGACTCTTTATGAAATTCCTCGTCCACTGGCTCGTCATCGCCATCGCGCTATGGGTGACCGCAGCCATCCTGCCCGGCGTGGGCTTCGCCTCGACAACGGCCCTCGCGATCTCCGCCCTCGTCCTCGGCCTCGTGAATGCGCTCGTGAGGCCGGTGCTCACGATCCTCACTCTCCCCATCACCATCGTCACCCTCGGTCTCTTCTACCTGCTGGTCAACGGCTTCGTCTTCTTCCTGGCGTCGAGGATCGTGCCCGGTTTCGAGGTGGCGGGCTTCTGGTGGGCGGTGCTCGGAGCCTTCGTCGTCGGCATCATCTCGTGGTTCATCGGTGCCTTCGAAAAGCAGAAATAGGGTCAACCCGTTCTCTCAACCAGCCTTCACAGCGAAAAAGGAGAAGACTGCAATGAAGAAACAAACGAGAGTCACATTCGTCACCGCCTGTCTGGCGGTTGCCCTGGGTGCGGCCGCCATTCCGGCAACCGCCCAGGACAAACCCAACATCCTCGTCATCTGGGGCGACGACATCGGCCAGTTCAACATCTCGGCCTACAACATGGGGATGATGGGCTACAAAACCCCGAACATCGACCGCATCGCCGCTGAAGGCGCGATCTTCACCGACTGGTATGGCCAGCAGAGCTGCACGGCCGGTCGCGCCGCCTTTATCACCGGGCAATCGCCCATGCGCACCGGTTTGACCAAGGTCGGTCTCCCCGGAGCACCGGAAGGCATGCAGAAGGAAGACCCGACCATCGCCACCATGCTCAAGGCTCAGGGCTATGCCACCGGGCAATTCGGCAAGAACCACCTCGGCGACCGCAACGAGATGCTGCCGACCAACCACGGCTTTGACGAGTTTTACGGCAACCTCTACCACCTCAATGCAGAGCAGGAGCCGGAGCACCCCGACTACCCGAAGGACCCCGCATTCAAGGAGAAATTCGGCCCGCGTGGTGTGATTCACTCCTACGCCGACGGCCGGATCGAGGACACCGGTCCGCTGACCATCAAGCGCATGGAGACCGTCGACGAGGAGGTCACTACCGCAGCGCTCGGCTTCATGGAGAACGCGGTCAAGGCCGACAAGCCGTTCTTCGTGTGGTGGAACAGCACCCGCATGCACATCTGGACGCACCTCAAGCCCGAGTCCGAGGGCAAGACCGGTCTCGGCGTGTATGCCGACGGCATGGTGGAACACGACGCGATGGTGGGCCAGTTGCTCGCCAAGCTCGATGAGCTCGGTATCGCCGACAACACCATCGTCATGTACTCCACCGACAACGGCGCGGAGTTCTTCTCCTGGCCCGACGGCGGAACCACCATGTTCCGCAATGAGAAGGCCACCCAATGGGAGGGCGGATTCCGCGTGCCGACCGCGATCCGCTGGCCCGGGGTCATCAAACCGGGCACGGTCGTCAACGACATCGGCGCGCACGAAGACATGTTCACCACGCTGCTGGCAGCGGCGGGCGATCCAACCGTCAAAGAAGAACTGCTCGGGGGCATGAAGGTCGGCAACATGACCTACAAGGTCCACCTCGACGGCTACAACCTGTTACCCGCGTTCAAGGGAGAGGCCGAGTGGCCTCGCCACGATTTCATCTACTGGACCGACGACGGCAACGTCGCAGCGCTGCGCTACAACAACTGGAAGATCACATTCCTGAAGCAGAACGCCGAAGGCATCGACGTCTGGCGACAGCAGTTCGAGGTGCTGCGTGCGCCGATGCTGTGCAACCTGCGCATGGATCCCTTCGAACGCGCAGAGGAGGAGAGCATTGGTTACGACAGATGGTGGGTGGACCACATGTTCGTGTTTGCGCCCGCCGGCGCGTATGTCGGCCAGTGGCTGCAGAGCTTCCGCGACTTTCCGCCGCGCCAGAAGCCCGGCAGCTTCAACCTCGAGCGCGTGATGGAAGCGATCGAGAAAGGTGCGGGCGACAAGTAGGAGCTGGTTCGGAGAATCCACCCCAACAGCAACCACGGGCGTCCCGAAACGGGGCGCCCGTTTTTTCAGCTAACGCAGCCGGGTGACTGTTCCACCCCACGCGCCCGTGCCGAGGTCCTCGACCACTACCGCCAGGGCGGCGGGGCCCTGCGGCCATTCGAGCGGTACACCATAGCGCCAGGTATCGACAACTCCATCCACTGTCTCGACCCGGTGCAGGACAAACGGATCCTGGCCGTCGGGAAGGATGCCGATGGACAGCCGAACACTGCGCCGTCCGCCCTCCGACATGAGGGCCGCAATCGGTTTCAGATCCACGGTCACCGTGGCCTGGGCCGTCAGGATCTTGCCCGCGGCGGGCTGCGGCGGCGTCGCCTCGACACTCACCACGAGATCGTCCCTTTCCTGCGAACCGCGCAGCAGACGGCGGACCCTGGCGGACGCTGCGCCCTCAACCGTCTCGGAGGCGATAACGGTCGCCGCACGGATCTCGACCCCCTCACGATCGGTGGAGATCGCCAGTTGGTGGTTGGCGCCGTCCGGGGGGCGATCGATCTGGTAGGTGAGCCGGTACCAACCCGCGCTCGCGTCCATCAGATCGTCGAGACCGTCGGCGCCCATCGCGACCTCCCCACCGCTGGGCGCCGCCAGGTGCCGCTGCGCCCCGATGGGATCGAGCATGAGGTAGGCGGAATCCGAGGTCCGGATGGCGTCCTGCTGGGTGCTGAGAAACTGCTGGAAACGCTCGCCACCGCCGTACTCCGCTCCCGTGGCGGAAGCGCCGAGGGTCTGGGTGGCCACCGGGATGACGAGCCACCCCGCCGCCGCCAGGTCGCGCCCGGTCTGGTCGACGCGATCCGCCTGCCGGTAACGCTTGAACTCCTCACGCGCGCTCGCCGCGCTGTGGGTCTCGATGCGCTCGACGAAGGGCAGATAGAAATCCACCGGGTCGACGTCGAAACCTGCGCCCACCACCAGCAGAAGCCGCGGACCATTGCTCGGGTTCGCCAGCGCCCAGTCCGACACCCTCGTCATCGACTGCCGGAGGACTGCATCCTCCTCGAATATCGAACCGCGCGCCGCCGTCAGGACCTGCGACCGCTCGAACTGCGTGACATCCTGCCCCTCCGCCAGCCGCTCTGCTGCGCTCTGCTCCCCCGGATCGTCGTCGTTCGTGTTTGTCGAGAACCTGTTGGGGGTCTTGCGGACGTCCCGGATGAAACGACTTCGAATGGCGGCGATGGCGTGCTGCCCCGAAGAACGCGAGGCCAGGGTCGCCAACGCCTCCTCGACGGCTGCCGCGCTGGTCGCTGCTTCGAGAGTGGTCGCCACGTCCCGGTCGGCCACCACGATGTCGACCGGGCCGAGCGAGGTCAACCACTGCGCGCGCTCCGCAAGGGCGTCGAGTGCCGCTCGCAGCTCGTTCGACGCCGCCAGATTGCGATCGACGTAAACCGCCACCGGCATCGTGACCGACGGTGACGGAGCCGGACCATCGGGCGCGGTCGCTTCGACCGGCGCCGGTGCGGTCGCCGCGGGCGCGACGCTCGGCAGGCGCTGCACACCGAGGACCCGCACCGGCTCCCCGTCTTCCCTGACCTCGAACTCATCCCCGTTGAGGTCGAGGATCGGCCGGTCCCCGGAGTCGCGGGCCGCGATCAGCACGGTCACCGCCGTGACCTCGACGCTCGTGCCGCCCGCCGCCGGGGCGGACGCAGCGCCGGAATCGTCGCCTGCTGCCGCCTCTCCGGCGGCCGGTTCCAGCGCGGCGCGGCGCCAGATCGAGCCGGCATCGGCAAACTCCCGGCCGGTGCGACCCGAAAATTCGATCCCGTCAGGAAGCGACGCCGCGATCTCGCTCGGGTGCATCTCACCGGGAAACCAGGCGATGCACTGCCGGTCGATGTCGGCTTTCACGGCCTCCATCGCATCGGCGAAGGCCTCCATGGAGTTGACCGGAACACCTTCCGGCCATCCGTCGTCGCGCAGCTTGCCGTTGCGCAAGACGAACAGCGGGACGCCGACCTCGGCGAGATAGCTTTGGGCCTGCTGGGCGGTGAATCCGCTGCCGTCCTTTTCAGGGTGGTTGCCGAGGATCGCCACCACCGCCCGCCGCCGCGGGCCCGCCGCCGCCACCAGGCCCGACGCCGCAACCGCGTCGGCGATCCGCGGCTTCCCCTCGATGGTGGCCGGTCCATAGTTGAACAGGAGCAGGAGCCAGTTCATCTTGCCCTGGCTGAAACCGTTGGCGCGCTGGAGGTTTTCGTTCGACAGCACGAACCACATCTTCTCGGCATCGATCAAGCTCGCCTCGGACCGTTTCCAGGAGTTTTTCGAAACCGCCTCGGATCCCTTGGAGCCCTGCTGGACCAGCGTGTCGAACTGCTTGGTCGTGGTCGTCGTGGTCGGCATCATGCCTTTGGACCAACCGGTGGCCATCAGCGTCCGGTAGCCGGCGGTCGGGTCGAGCACGAAGACCACTTCAAACCCCGCGTTGTCGGCGACCTGGACGGTGTCGTCGGACGACGCCGTCACCGCCTGGCAGGGATCCGTTCCGTCACCGGTCGCCGTCAACGCGACGGCCGACAGTCCCGCCTCGGTCTGGCCTCCGAAGCCGCCTGAAAGAACGACCGCCTCGGCGCGTCCCCCGTCCGAGAAGATCGCGGATGCGGCCAACACATGCGGCACGTTCGCATCCTGACACGGGAAGGCGAAGGACCGGCCGTCCTCACGAATGCGGAGCGCCTGTCCGTTCTCGGTCACCTCGAGCAACACCGGGTTCTTCTTCGACGGGTGCGACCACAGCGCTTTGCCGCCGCAGACGCCGTTGGCCGTGCGGGGTGCGAGCTGGATGGCGAGCTCCGCCTCCTGGCCCGGGCGATTCACCCAACGACTGGCGTGAGCCACGATCTCTCCCGCCTCATCTCTCCGCACGAGTTCCAGGAGGTGAACGTGGGGGGCCTCGCCGAAATCCACTTCGCATCGGGTGACGGCTGCCGCCAACGAGCACACCTGCTGGCCGTCGAGGTAGAGGACGGCGGCGTGACCTTCGAGGCCGAGATTGACGTCGACCGCGTGCTCTCCGGTCACCAGCCCCACTGGATAGGTGAGGATCGCCAGATCCGTCCCCTCGGCCGCCGCACCCACTACCGCGGCGCCTGCCACGAGAAGGCCCGCGATGGCCGCAATGACACGTGTCTGTTTCATCGTCCACCTCCAAAGGCCCGTCTTTTCGCGTGGTCCTGTCGGGAACAGGACGACAACCGAACCGGGCTGGCCGGGGTTTCACGCCCAGCCTATCCAACGGACCCCGAACGCGCAATCACTTTTCGCCTGAGTCGAGACAAGCGGAAGAGGGTTGTTGCGGAACTCCCCGGTCTGTGGGAAACTTCCCCAACGTACTGCAAAGAACCGGATAGAAATGACTACCGACCAAGGGTACCGGGCCGGATCGACTCGCAGCCAGAGTCGTTTCGGCCATCACATGAACGACGAGGAGGAATGATGAGAAAGACGATGATGTCCGCGGTAATGGTCGTCGCAGCAGTTGCGCTGGTGCAGGGCTGCGCATCAACAGACACAACCATGACTTTCGAGCCCGGCGCCCTCGACGCCGGCAAGTTCGTGCGCAAGGTGGACCAGTTCGTGGTCATCGCGGACGGATCGCTGTCCATGGGCGACCGCAGCGGCGGTCAGCGCAAGCTGACGACCGCAGAGGACCTGCTGTCCAGCCTCAACCAGACGATCCCCGGCCTCGGTTACGAGGGCGGCCTGCGGACCTTCGGCCGCGGTCTCTGCAAGAGCAAGGGGAAGACCGTTTCCATCGTCGAGGTGGCCGATTATCTTCCGAGCGCCTACGGCGACGGTGTTGCACGCTTCCAGTGCGCCAACGGCAACAGCCCGCTCGACCTCGCGCTTGACGCTGCCGGCGCCGATCTCAGCGACAAGCAGCTGCCGACCGCGATCGTGATCGTCAGCGACGGTCTGCACATGGGCAAGAAGGAGATCGCCGCCGCGGAGTCGCTCAAGGCGGCCTTCGGCGACGCTATCACTCTCTACGCCGTCCAGATCGGCAACTCCGCGAAGGGCCGTCAACTGCTCGAGCAGGTCGTGGCTGCCGGCGGGAAGGGCTACGTCAAGTCCGACTTCGACCTGGTCTCCTCAGCGGCCATGGGAGCGTTCGTGGTCGACGTCTTTCTCTACCCGGACGACGACGGCGACGGCGTGCCGAACTACCTCGACAAGTGCCCCGACACCCCCGAGGGCGTGAAGGTCGACAACAACGGGTGTCCGATCGACAGTGACGGTGACGGCGTGCCGGACTACCTCGACAAGTGCCCCGGCACCCCCAAGGGCACCAAGGTCGACGCCAACGGCTGCCCGCTCGACTCGGACGGTGACGGCGTGCCCGACACACTCGACAAGTGCCCCGGCACCCCCAAGGGGATGGCGGTGGACGCTCAAGGGTGCCCTGACACCGACGGTGACGGCGTGCCCGACAACCTCGACAAGTGCCCCGGCACTCCCCGGGGCGTCCCGGTCGATGACACCGGCTGCCCGCTCGCCGGCATCGAGATCGCCGGCAACGAGTGGTTCGTGCGTGGCAAGATCCTGTTCGCCGTCAACAAGGCCGCGCTCACCACCGAGGCCCAGGAGTTGCTGATCAAGGTCGCCACGTACCTCAACAAGAACCAACAGTACGTGGTCGAGGTCCAGGGCAACACCGACAGCACCGGCCCCATGGCGTGGAACATGGAGCTTTCGCAGATGCGGGCGGATTCGGTCAGGGACTTCCTGGTCAGCAACGGCGTCGATTCCGGCAGGTTGACCACCAAGGGTTTCGGACCCAATGAACCGATCGCCCCCAACAACACGGAGGAGGGCCGCGCCAAGAACCGTCGCGTGGACTTCGCACCGAGCGAACGCTGATTCGGATTTCTTTTCGCTTCAACGACCCGGCCCGCGCCGGGTCGTTTTTATTACCCGTATACTGCCGCGGTGGCTGTCGAACGAACATCCGTCCCGCCATCGCCCCCGTTCGTGGTCTGGGCCATTGCTGCAGTCTTCTGTGTTACTTTCTCGGGGATCGCCCAGGCTCAGCAGGTCGGCGATTCGCCGCCTCCGGCCACTCCTCTTCTCTTCGCTCTCGGGATCGGCGATCCGACCGTTTCGGACAGCTCCGTCAACGACATCCGTATGCCGTTCGCCTACACCCTCATCCCCCCCGAGGAAAGATCGTGGGGCCTTCGCCTGCGGCTCATCGTCTACGCCGGGATCTACGATCTGAACTTCGCGGACGCGGTCGATCTCGACGTCACCTTCCAATCGCTGGCGGCCACCCCGGGTGTCGAGTTCCTGGTCCCGGTCGGCAAGGGGTGGACTCTCAAGCCTTTTACCGAGATCGGCTACGCGTGGGACTTCGACCAGGATGTCGCCTTTGGTGTCTGGTCAATCGGCATGCGCACTCTGACCGAATGGCAGGACCGCGAGGTCCAGTTTCGTCTCGGCACCATGGTGCAGTATCTGTCGACGTTCAAATCGGATTTCCAGCTCTCGGACGATTTCTTCGAACTTCTCGTCGGGCTCGACGTCGGTATCCCCCTCGGCTTCGAGATCGGCGGCAACTCGGCGTTTCTGAGCCCCTATGCGATCCGTCGCCAGTACATCGACGCCCTGATCGCGAGGCCCGAAAGCGACCCCATCCAGATTCAATACGACAACGAGGTCGGTCTCGCCTTCGGCACGCGCCCGAACATCAAGCTGGGGTTCATCACCCTGCCGCGGATCGGCATCGCCTATCGCTGGGGACCGAATGTGAGCGGTTGGCGGCTGAATTTCGGATTTCCGTTTTAAGGGCTCAACCCCAAGGCGCCTGAGAACGTGGGGGCCAGCCGGAGGGCCCAACTCCCGTCATCGAGGTCGAAGTCCGAGGCGGGGAATGCGGCGAGGACGACCGGGCAGACGATCTCATGCAACCGTTTGACGCTGGGATTTCCCGGGTCGCGTTGATCGAAGCCGGCACGATCTCGAAATGTGAGAAAGCTCACCCCTGAGGACGATGCCCGGTCCCGGCCGTGTCCGATCCTGCCTTTTTGTGAGCCAGATCACACGACGAAAAAGCCCCGCGCGCCGCCCGTTCCACCCGTTTTCAGGGCGACAATCGAGCTTCGCCCTGCCGAAAGCAGCGTTGGTATAAGGGCTTTGCGGCCATCGGGGACCGCTCTCCCTCGCCTCGCGTTCACCTGCCGACTTCGGTCGGGGAATCGAGAACGCCGCTTGACATCAACCAATCTCGTCGATAACTTGATCCTAACTCATGATGGAGGGTGGAACATGGCAAAGAGGAAACTGGGGTTTGCGGTCGTTCTACTGATGATTGTCGGCGCGATCGTGCCGGCGCTGCTGGCGCCCAGCCTGGCCGAGGCGAAAGCGGATGTCTACCAGATGGGGTGGATGGTCTACACACCGAACCACCCCAACGGCTGCGCACCGCTGCCGTACGACTGCTACGTGATCTGGGTGTATCCATCTGCCCCGTAGGGGACGATACCTCGGCACATCAGGCAGTCTGGTCAGGCTGAAGTCATGCGGCGCACCCTGAGGGTGGCTGTGCAGGGGCTGTGCGGAGTTCTGCTCTGCGCACGGGCCTTGGCAACACCGGCGGAAACCGACCACGGCGCGTGGCGTGCACGCGCCGTGGTTCTCGAAACGCCGGCCTACATGGTCGTGGACGCGGTGGTCCGCGGAGATCGGCTCTTTCTACCCGACTACACGAAGGGGCTCCGAGAGGTCGATCTCCGGACGGGGAAGGATCTGCGTTCAGTCCTCCCGATGGGCACGGAAAAAGGCCAGGTCACCGGTCCGCAGCATCTGGGCTGCGGACCGGAGCGGTGCATGGTCTTCGGCGACCGGTACTTCTGGATCTACTACGACACGAGTTGGCGCTTTCTGCTCGAGTATCCCGGGATGCGGAGTACGGCCAGCGGGCAACCGCTCGTTTTCACCGACCGGGCGATCATCTACGGAGTCGCCCGACCCGACGCGTCGATGGGCGGAACACCCTATCTCTTCATCCAGTACGATGACGGAGAAATCGTGCCGCTGCAGGAATATCCGGCATCCATGCCGATGCCGGAGACCATCAAACGCATCCATTTTCAGGGCATCACCAGCGGCGGATTGGCAGCACTGCCCGATGGCGGCTGGGTCTTCGTCGACCCCCGCAGCTACTCGGTGTTCGTCTTCGACGAGCACGACCGCCTGAAAAAGGTCTGGCGCGGCACGAACCCGAGGTTCCGCGCGCCGAATTGGGACGCGTACACGCCGGTCCACGACCCCTCGGGGCTGCAGGACTACTCGCGGTGGGAGCTCGCGCAGGCTCTGGTCAAGCGGCCTGTCGTCCTGGGAGACGATCTGGTGGCCTTTGTCGTCGGACTGCCCGATGGGCCGCTCCGGCAACGTCACGAACTCGACCTGTACAGGTTGACCGGCGAACCGGTGACGATCGGGATTTCCCTGCCCGACGTGGTTGCCGGTCGCCTCATTGCGGCTGATGCTGACAACAACCGGCTCGTTCTGGTCGGTCAAGAGACATGGGAACCTTCGTCCAAGACCATCGTGTGGCAGGTCGACCTGTCGAACGCGGAGGTTCCGCGGTAACGAGAGCACTGGAGTACATCATGAAACACACGACGCTCGTCATCTTCGCAGGGTTGGCGATGGCTGCCGCCGTGGCCGCCGACGGTCAGACCGTGATCGACCAGGGCGGCGCCCCGGTCGAGGACGTTCTCACCGTTGGGACGAACGCCGGAGCGTGGGTCCGACCGGGTCTCGGTGTGCCGCTGCTTCTGACCCCGGATGGAGCCGGAAACCTGGTGCTGCCCGCTCTCTCGACCGCGCAGTTGGTCGTGCTCGATGCCGCGACGAATCAACCCATTGTCGCCGGGTCGCTGCGCTGGGAGACCCAGGGTGCGCCTCGGGAGCTGACCGAAGCGTCGTGGGCGTCGCCGACGGGCCGTCTCGATCTCGCCTGTCCGGGAACGGAGAGGCTGACCGTTTCCGCCCCGGGCTACGCCTCTGCAACCATCACCACTCCGACCGACGGGCGGCGGCACCCGGTGCTCCTGGCGCCCCAAGGCAACCTCAGAATCGAGCTGCAGCCGGCGACCGCAGCCCGTCTCTGGCTCGCCCGGCAGGACGAAATCACCGTCACCAGTCTCTTCACCAACGTCGCCGCGAAGTTCGAGGTCGACGACGCCGGCATCTTCGAGGTCCACGACCTGGATCGCGAGGCGGGATACGTCGGTCTGGTCGTCGCCCAGGGCAAGGCGCCGTTTGTCGGCGCGTTCCGGGGCCTTCCGATGGATCAGAAGCTTCCTCTCGAGGACGGCCTGGGAGTCTCGGGAGCGATCCGCGACACCGAGGGCAAACCTCTCGCCGGCGCGAACATCGAGGCGATGGGCGAGATCTCCGAGCTCGACAGCTTCCGTTACCGCCAGTTCACCACCACCGATGCCGAAGGCAAGTTCACCGTCGGCGGGCTGTTGCCGGGCACCGTCAGGGTTCGCGCGTGCGCTCCGGGAAGGGCCTGTGCGGAAGCGGCCGTCGAGATCGCCGTCGCCAAGGAAGCCGCTCCCGTCAGCCTCGAGTTGGCGCCGGGACGGGACATCGTCCTGGTGGTGAAGAACGAGGTCAACACGCCCGCCGCCGATGCCATGCTGTACTTCAACGATCGGCTCCACAAGGCCGACCACCGCGGCCAGCTGGCGGTCAAGGGAATCGCCCTCGGCGCGACGATCCCGGTCAAGATCTTCGGTGACGGGTTCGGGATGTGGGAAGGCAGCTTCACGGCCGACAGCGCCCAGATCACGATCATCGTCCCCGGCGGCGCCGTGATCGAGCAGCAGGTCCTGTCGGCCCGCCGATTCGACGCGGACGAGGTCACGGTGCGGTGGCAGGCATACGACGCCCAGGGCCGTGAAACGAAGGCCGGCAAGGGCGCATGGGACCCCGAGCTCGGAATCGCCAGGGTTACCGGTCTTGAAGCCGGCACCTACTCCCTGTCCGTCCGCCTCCCCGGGTCGGCCACTCTCGTCAGCGAACGCGTCGAGGTGGCGGTAACCGAGCAGGTCGTCCTGCCGGCCGCCGTGCCGGAGCGCGGTCTCGCCATCGCCGGCCGGGTTCTCGACGGCGAAACGCTGCAACCGGTCACCGGCGCCGAGGTGAGCTGCGAACCCGGGTCACCGTCGGTCTTCCGCGCCCCCGACACCGTCCTGGATGTGCCCTCCGTCCTGACCGACACCGAGGGGACGTTCCTCCTCGAAGGTCTCGACGCCGGTGCCTGCCGCGCCCTCGTGCGCGCCGCGGGGTTCGCCACCTGGCGGCTCGACGGCGTCGAGCCCGACGACGTCGGATTTGACATCGGCGATATCGAAATGGACGCCGGGATGACGATCGTCGGCCAGGTTTACGACCGCTCCGACCGTCCGATCACCGGGGCGGTGGTGGAGATCACCGAGGCCGCAACCTATGCCTACTTCGCCCAGACCACGGTGCGCACCGACCACGAGGGCTACTTCCGCGCCGAACGCCTGCCGATCGGTCGGTGGAAGGTGACTGCTCGCCATGGCGAACAGAAGGCACAGGAGACGGTGGAGGGCGGTGCGCGAGACACGGTGCAGGCCGACCTCATGCTCGGCGGCATTCAGATCGACGGAGAAATCTGGCTCGGCAACAACCGGGCCGAGGGCGGCACTCTGGTCCTCACCACCGACGGTGCGCAGGCCGCCGGCGTGGTGGTCATGATGCAACGCCTCACCGCCGACCGCCAGATCTTCGGCGTCGACCGCGAACCGGTCCAGTTCACGGTCAGCGCCGACGGCCGGTTTGCCGGCAACGGCCTGGAAGCCGGCCGCTACTATGCCTCGTACACGCCCCCGGACGCGGGTGCGGCGCCGGTCACCCGGACTCTCGACGTCCCCCGGGTGGAGTCGTTCCAGTGCGCGATCCAGTACTCCGACGCTTCGGTCGAGGGCGTGGTCGTCGACACCGGCGGCCAGCCGGTGGCGGGGGCCTCGGTGGTCGCGAGCGCCGGTGACGGTGTCCAGGAATTGTCGGCATTCACCGACGGCGACGGCCGCTTCATGGTCCGCGGCCTCGAGCCCGGACGGCTGGTCCTGACCGCCGATCACACCGAGTATTCGCCCTCGGAACCGTCCGAGCTGAATCTGCGGAACGGCTCCGCTGAAGGTCCGCTGGTCCTCGAACTGCAACCGCCGGACGGCGCCAATATCATGTTAGCGGTGCGCGCTGCCGCCGGGTCCGCGGGCGGCGCACCGGTGTATCTGGTGGGTCCCGAAACGACCACCGGATTCACCGACGGCGGCGGCCTTGCCACCTTTTCCGGTATCTCCGCCGGTTCCTATCGTCCCTGCGGTTTCGCCTACGGCGGAGCGACCGGGTGCGGCGAGAATCTGTTCGTTGAGGACGGCGACCGTTTGCAGGCCCAGCTCGACCTCGGTCGAGGCGGGTACGTAGATGTCTGGATCGATTCCTCGGCCGGCGCGAAGGCGGGGACGGCAGCCGGTGTCAGCAAACGCGGACCGTCGGTTCGAGTCATGACCGCGGACGGCGTCGACATCTCGAGCCTGTTGATCATGTCGAGCCCGCCGCTGCCGATCCGCGACGGCGTTCGTATCGGCCCTCTGCAGGCCGACGACTACATCATTTCGATCTCGACCGATGGCGGTCCGCGACAGGGCCAGGTCAGCATTCGCGAGGGCGAACCCACCGAGCTCGACCTCCGCTGACGCTCCAGACCGGAGGCTCCAGATGCCCCTTCCCGGACGGGGGGTACTGTGGCCGACGCGGTGAGTGTTGCGGCCTCCGGTCGGGGTTTGAGAGTCGGATCGGAAAAGCAGGTTAAAATACCGTGACCGTGAAGGCCATAAGGAGATCCCGATGAAGAACAGATCCGTCGTCTTGCTTTCCACATGCGTGCTCCTGCTGGCAGCCAGCCTCGGCCCCGCGCAACAGGCCAGCGACCAGACCAAGCTCACCTTCGAGGTCCTGACCCAGGAGTGGGACAAGCTCATCGGCGGGGTGCTCGATCTCGACGAGGAGCAGGCCGCGGCGTTCTGGCCACTCTACAAGGAGTACCGGGCCGCCCGGGGCGCGCTGATGCAGGAGAAAATCGACGTCATCAAGATGTTTGTCTCGGGGTATGACACCATGGACGCCGTTTACGCACGCGGCCTGCTCGACGCCACGTTCCAGATCGACGAGAAGGTGCTCAAGGTGAAGCGTGAGTACGCGCCCCGGTTCGACGAGGTGCTCACCCCCGCGCAGGTGGTCCGCCTCTTCCAGACCGAGAACAAGCTCGAGGTCATGATGATGGCGGAGGTCACCAAGGACGTGCCGCTCGCCCGCTGAGGCCGGAGGCTCGCGACGGAGCGATCGACCCAAGGGCGGGGGTCACCCCCGCCCTTTGACCCGGCTGCCGCGAACGGACCGGGTGAACCTCAGGAAGTCGCGGCTCAGCCGTTGAAGGACTGAACCGCGAGGGCCTCGTCGTCGAACATCTCGAACACACCCACCAGTTGCGCCATCGTCAGGAGCTTGCGCGCCTTGATGTTGACGTGCAGCAGCTTGACCGCGGCCTGGCTCGAGGTCGCCGTCACCTTGCAGCGGATGAGCTCACCGAGCCCCGACGAGTCGATGGTGGTCACGGCATCGAGATTGATGAGGACGTTCTTGCCGCCCTTGTTGAGCTCCTCGAGCAGCGCGTCCCGCAGAACAACGTCGCCCTTGCCGATGGTCAACTTGCCGTTCAGGTCCAGAATGGTCACGTCGCCCACCGTGCGCTTTGTGATGTCCATGTCGTTCTCCCCGGGGCTCGAGCCGCGGTGAGCCGCGCCGAGCATTGAAAAGTCGAGACATTATCGCACAATCACGCCTGATTTCCAGCCTCATGCCTTTTCTTCATTCGATCCTTCAATATCACCGTCGGTCCGCGTTGAGGGTCCGGGGCCTGTACGTGGAGGAGGTTGCGGGTTGATGGCGTCCACCCGGTCAATGGTACGGACGTGCAGATCGCGCTGCGGGAACGGGATTTCGATCCCGGCCTCGGCCAATGCGGCGTTGACGCCCACGCGCAGGTCGCTCGCCACTCTCACGAACTCGGCGCCGGTCCAGGCGCGAAGCTCGAAGTCGAGCGAACTCTCACCGAACCCGAGGAAAAGCGCCATCGGTTCGGGGTCGCGAAAAACGTCCGCATGTCCAACCGCAACCGACACCAGGAGGTCGATGACTGTCTGCGGATCCGTTCCGTACGCGACGCCGACCGGGATTTCCATGCGGTGGCTCTCGTCGGAAAGCGTCCAGTTGACGACCTCCGACGAGATCAGGTTGGCGTTGGGCACGATCACCTCCGCCCCCTGCCACGTGCGGACGACGCTCGCGCGCATTCCGATGTCGGTGACCTCCCCGGAGAGCTGTCCGAGTTGAACGCGGTCGCCGACCCGAACCGGTCGCTCGAAGAGCAGGATCAGACCCGACACGAAGTTGTTCACGATGTTCTGGAGACCGAAACCGATGCCGACGCCGAGAGCGCCGACGACGAGGTTGATGCGGCTGAAATCGAGCCCCGCCGCGGTGGCGGCGATCATGACTCCGGCGACGACCACCGCATAGTGGGTCAATTTCGTGATGGCTCCGGGAACCCCCCGTGGGAGGTCCATCCGGGGCAGAACATCGGTCTCCAGTCCGAACTGGATCATCCGTGACATCTTGAAGGACAACCACACGATGAAGAAAAAGAGGAGAACGGTGCCGGGAACCAGGGTGAACTCGCCGAACGAAATCCTGGCGTCGAGCATCGAGGTCAACCGACGCCGGACCACCTCCAGGACCTTGAAATCATCGAGGGTCCAGATCACCCACGTCAGCACCGCAGCAATCGTGATGCCTTTGAAGATGGCGGCGCGAATTGCATCGGCATGAAAACGGACGGTGCGGAGTTTTTTCGCCTGACGGGTGAGCAGGATCACCCGTACGACCGCTTGTAACAGCACGACCGCCACCCATACGAGAATCGCAGCGAACACGCTGGTCAAAGTGCCCTCGATGACAAGGGTGGCAAAGCCGACGGCGCCGATGATGTTCGCCAACGAGCCGGCAGCAAACGCGGCGAGAGCGATCAGGTTTCCCGACCGGACCGCTGAGCGCCAGTTGGCCGATTCGATGAGATGTTGCGACGCCAACTTCCGCTCCACCCACCAGCAGGAAAGGGTCGCCGCCACCGACAACGTCAGCAGCAACAACCGGTCGATCAGGTTGCCGTCGGGCGCCAGGCGGGTCGCCTGTTCCAAGAAGAACAGAAGCGCCAGCAGGTAGGCCAGCGGCTGCATCGACTTTCGAACCATCAGCGGGAGAACCCGCAGCAGAGCGATCACCAGCACCAGCCCGAGCGCGTCGATCCACGCCGAGGGCGCTCCCGGGTGGAAAAGGTCGCCGAGGAGGACAGTGATGATCAACGATGCCGAAAACGGTCGTTCCAGGACCCGGACCGTCTGGTCCAGCGAGCGGTCCTGCTGAGTCCAGAACTCTGCTTTTCGGCGCAGGAGCGCGAGTCCGAACGTCAACCCGAAGAGGGACAGCAGGTGGAGCAGTGTGCGGCGACCCTGCTCGGTGACATATTCGTGAATCGCGGACGAGTTCCTCGCCCACATCGCCGAAATCTGATCCGATGGCGAGCCGTCAACCCCGGGCATGGAGAATGCGCTCCACAATGCCGGGCTGTCGATCCCCACGATGCCGCGGCGGCGACGCAGGATCTCCTCCTGCTGAACGGCCAGGGTTTCGCGCACCCGCGACTTCGTTTTTGAAATGCGGGACTGCAGGGTCAGCACGGCATCCCGGTTCGCGCGCACCGTACGATCGGCCTCTTCAACGGCCTCCAGGATTTCGACGACCTCACGTCGAACTTCGGCCGGCAGCTGCATCTCATCCGCCGCAGACAGGGTCAGCTGCCAGATCTCCTTCTCCTCGGCGATCGTCTGAAGGACCCCTTCAATTGCGGTGGCCCGCTCCTTCAAAGCCACCTGCCACCCGTCGATCCGCGCGTCGATCCTTTTCCAGGCCTTTGCTGTCTCTTCGAGGACCGAGGCCGGACCGTCGATCTCGAGCCGTCGAGAGGTCTTCCGTGCAAGCTCGACGACGTGTGCCCGCTCGGATTCGAGGTCACTTTCGATGACCTCGAGTTGGTCGCCGACCTGGCTGGCCTGAATCGCCTCACGGAGTAGAGCCGCTGTCGCCGCGGCGTTTTCTGATATCTCGGCTACCGGAATCGGGGTCGGAGCCGGAGTCGGAGTTGCCGCAGGCGTCGGTTCGACCGGGGACGCTTCCTGGGCTCCTCCGACTCCGCCAGACGGGAGTACCGTCGCCGTCAAGGCCATGGCGACGAGCGCGCGGCGCCATCGCCAGACATTCGTGGGTTTGAATCGATTCATCAGGCTGGTCTCTCTTGGATTTCCCGCCAGGTGCCCGTTGAGGGCCATCATCGCAGTGATCCAGGACATTCTACGCGACGCAGCGTTCTGAGGTCCTCGGTGGACGCCCGTTGCGTTGAGTGAGTCAGGCCTTGGGCAGTGATTTCGAAAGCAACAGGTAGCCGAGGACGCCGGATGTGAGCGACGCCGCGAGAATACCCACCTTTGCGGTTGCCATCAGCGCCTCGTCTTCGAAGGCCAGACCAGTGACGAAGAGCGACATGGTGAAGCCGATGCCGGCCAGACAACCGGCGCCGACGACCTGCAACCAGGTCACCCCTTCGGGCAGCGCACCGCGACCGCTCGTCACCGCCAGCCAACTCAGGAGGAAAATGCCGACCGGTTTGCCGACCACAAGACCGACAACGATCCCGAGCGCGAGAGGATCGGCCAGCACGGACGTGAGGTCGCCGCCGATGGCAACACCCGCGTTGGCAAGTGCGAACAACGGCAGGATCAACCACACCTGGATCGGGTGCAGGAAATGTTCGAGGACGAGGCCGGCCGGCAGCGCTTCGCCAGCGCGTGTGTGGATACCGTCGACGATATCGAGTTGCTCGCGATCGCTGAGCAGGCTGTCCGCCGACAGCTCCATCCGTTTGATCCGCTCCAACCTCGCTTCGGTCTCGTCGATGAATCTGTGGGGGTCGACCCTCGGCCGAACCGGGATCACCATCGCGACCAGAATCCCGGCGACCGTCGCATGGACCCCCGACGAGAAAACGGCCAGCCACACTCCGACGATCAACAGATAGAGAATCCCACGCCGGCGAACGCCCATCTGAATCACCGCAAACAGCAGCACCAGAAGAACCGCCGCCACTGCCAGCGACACGACGTTGATCCGGTCGGTGTAGAAGATCGCGATCACCGCCACCGCGCCGAGGTCGTCGGCGATCGCGAGCGCGGTGAGAAAGACCTTGAGACCCAGCGGCGCCCGGGTCCCGAACATCGCCAACACCCCGAGTGCGAACGCGATGTCGGTGGCCATCGGGATGCCCCACCCGCGGGCCCCCGCCCCGCCGACGTTGATGGCGGCGAACACCAGGGCCGGCACCGCCATGCCGCCGACCGCGGCGGCAACCGGCAGCGCCGCCTTGTGAAGCGACGACAGCTCGCCGACAACGAGCTCGCGTTTGATCTCGAGACCGACGACGAAGAAGAAGACCACCATCAACCCGTCGTTGATCCAGTGGTGGAGTGAGAGCTTGAAGGATGCATCGCCCCACGAAACCCCGACATAGGTGTGCAGCAGGTCAAAATATGAACCCGCCAGCGGCGAGTTGGCCCACACCAACGCGACCACCGTACAGGCGAGAAGGAGGATGCTGCCCGTCACCTCCGAGTGAACGAACCACTCGAAGTAACCGCGAACACCATTTTTATTTTCTCCAGAACTCATCGTGTCGCCCCCACGCTGTCCGAAAATAATAGCCCAACAGAAACGGTGGCGCGTTTGCGCCATCGTTTTTGAACTGTTTGCAATGTGTTCGTGGCGCCGCGCCACGACACATTGCTACGGGAGCTGAATCAACCAGCCGCCGTCCTTGAACCACTTCTTGTCGAGGGCGTCGAGCAGGCCGATGCCCTCGAGGGCGCTGAAGTAGTTGGTGACCATGTTGAGCAGAAGCGAGTCGCCGGGCGCGAGGGCAATTCCGATCGGCTCGATGGTCAGAGGCTCCGAGAGGGTGGCCAGACCCGCCTCCGGAAAACGCATCTGCGTCAACGCGCAGATCGGATAATCGGCGACCAGCGCATCGGCCTTGCCGTCGATCACCATCTGCACCCCGGTGTCGTAGTCGTCGACCGGAATGAAGGTCGTCTTTTCCAGCACATTCTGGACGAACCGTTCGCTGGTCGAGCCCTTGAGGGCGACGATCTTGATCGCCGAGCGGTCGATTTCCTCGGCGTCCTTGAGCGCTGCGAGGGTCGCGCTCTTGGTCAGGATCGACTTACCGGACACGGTGTAGGGACCGACAAAGGCGGCCGTGAGATTCCGCTTCGGGGTCATGGTCATGCCCGACATGACGGCGTCGACCTCTCCCTTTTCGAGGGCGCCCAGGAGCTCCCCGAAGGGCTTCTGCACGAACTCCACCTTGACTCCCATGGCGTCGGCCAGCAGGTTGGCGAGGTCGACGTCGAAGCCGATCAGATTGCCGTCCTTCGAGACCACGTTGAAGGGCGGCTGGTCCCCCGACATGCCGACCCGGAGCGTGCCGCTTTCGACGATCCGGCTGAGGACCGGGGATGCCTCCCCGGCGACCGCGTCGACGGCCCCGCCGACAAGAACCAGCAGGGCGACGGCAAACAGTACAAACAAACGTTTCATGAAGATCCTCCTTGGAATGGGTAGCCGGTATGGGCCGGCATCCTTCGATGCAAACAATTCCACAGCGATAGGGATTTCCTATTATAGCGATCCGTAGGGTAGCGCAGATGGAGATGACGTCAACGGAAGATCCGCCGCGCGCGCCGCTCGGGTTGATTCTCGAGACCCCGGCTCGTGTGAACACCCTGAGAGTCGCCGAGACCGATACGATCGGCGTCATTCCTTGCTAGGGTGGCTCGATGTGGGAGTCGCCCAACCGGAGGGAATTTTGAGAAAAATCGGATGGCTGTTTGTGGCGTTCGCGATGGCGCTTCCGTGCACCGCGGCCGAAGAGGAATCGGCCCATGATCCGATGTCAGCCAACGCGTTCAAGGGCCTCGAGTTCCGCAGCATCGGCCCGGCCCTGATGTCGGGGCGGATCGCCGACATCGCCATCCACCCCACCGACTTCAGCACCTGGTACGTGGCGGTCGGTTCCGGCGGGGTGTGGAAGACCACCAACTCCGGCACCACCTGGAAACCGGTCTTCGACAAGGAGACGTCGTACTCCATCGGCTGCGTGGCCCTCGACCCGTCCAATCCAGAGATCGTCTGGGTCGGGACCGGCGAGAACGTCGGCGGGCGCCACGTCGGATTCGGCGACGGTGTCTACCGGAGCCTCGACGGCGGCGCGACGTGGAAGAACATGGGGCTCGGCGACTCGCAGCACATCTCCGAGGTCATCGTCGACCCGGCGGACTCCAACACGGTCTTTGTCGCATCGCAGGGCCCGTTGTGGTCGGCGGGCGGCGACCGCGGGCTGTACAAAACGACCGACGGCGGCGCCACCTGGAAAAACGTGCTGTCGGCCGGCGAGTGGACCGGCGTCACCGACCTGGTGATGGACCCCCGTGACTCTTCAGTGCTCTATGCGGCGACCTGGCAACACCACCGGACGGTGGCGGCAGTCATCGACGGCGGGCCCGAGTCGGGGATCCACACGACCGACGACGGCGGCGCCACATGGACCCGGCTCGAGGGCGGTCTGCCGGAGGGCAATATGGGCAAGATCGGCCTCGCGATCTCACCCCAGAACCCCGACGTGGTGTACGCGGTGATCGAGCTCGACAACCGCAAGGGCGGTGTGTGGCGGTCATCAAACCGCGGTGCGAGCTGGGAAAAGCGCTCCGACGCGGTCTCGGGCGGCACCGGGCCCCACTACTACCAGGAGCTCCAAGCCAGCCCGCATGCCTTCGACCGCATCTACATCATCGACGTCCGCATGCAGGTCTCCGACGACGGCGGCACGACCTTCCGGCGGGTGAACGAGACGGCCAAGCACTCCGACAACCACGCCCTCGCCTTCCGCCCCGACGACGCCGACTGGCTGCTCGCCGGTACCGACGGTGGTCTCTACGAGTCGTTCGACCTCGCCGAGAGCTGGCGCTTCGTGGCCAACCTGCCGGTGACCCAGTTCTACAAGCTGGCGCTCGACGACTCGGCGCCCTTTTACAACGTCTACGGCGGCACCCAGGACAACAATACCCAGGGGGGTCCGACCCGCACCGACACCGTCAACGGGATCCGCAACGCCGACTGGTTCATCACCCTGTTTGCCGACGGCCACCAGCCGGCGGTGGAACCCGGCAACCCTCACATCGTCTACTCGGAGTGGCAGCAGGGCAACCTCGTCCGCACCGACCGCACCACCGGCGGCATCGTCTACATCCAGCCCCAGCCCGAACCGGGCGACCCGCCCGAACGATTCAATTGGGACGCGCCGATCCTCATCAGCCCGCACTCGCCGACCCGACTCTACTTCGCCTCGCAGCGGGTGTGGCGGTCGGATGACCGTGGCGACAGCTGGACGCCCGTCAGCGCCGATCTGACAAAGAACGAGGACCGGATCCTGCTGCCGGTGATGGGCCGCCAGTGGAGCTCGACCGCACCGTGGGACCTCGTCGCGATGTCGAACTACAACACCATCACCTCGCTCGCTGAATCGCCGGTGGCGGAGGGCCTGTTGTGGGCCGGCACCGATGACGGCCTGCTGCAGGTGAGCTCGGACGGCGGCCAGAGCTGGAAAGCGATTCCGGTGAGCCGGCTCCCCGGAGTTCCCGCCACCGCCTTCGTCAACGACATCAAGGCCGACCTGTACGACGCGAGAACCGCCTACGTCTGTCTCGACAACCACAAGTCCGGCGACTTCACACCCTATGTCGTGAAGACGACTGACGCCGGGCGCACCTGGGTCTCGATCGCCGGCGACCTCCCCGATCGGCACCTGGTGTGGCGGCTGGTGCAGGACCACGTGAAACCGGATCTCCTGTTCGCGGCCACCGAGTTCGGGATCTTCTTCACGGTCGACGGCGGTTCGCAGTGGATCGAGCTCGAAGGCGGCCTGCCCACGATCTCCTTCCGGGATCTCGCCATCCAGCGCCGCGACAACGACCTCGTCGGCGCATCCTTCGGCCGCGGCTTCTACGTCCTCGATGACTACACGCCGTTGCGCGGCGTCAACGCCGAGGTCATGGAGAAGGGCGCGGTCCTCTTCCCGGTGCGAACCACGCCGTGGTACGTCCAGCGCCGGCCCCTCGGGGAAAGCGGCCGGGCCTCACAGGGAAGCGCCTATTTCGTCGCCGACAACCCGCCCTTCGGTGCGGTCTTCACGTACCACCTCGGAGATGACCTGGACAGCCTCGAGGACCAGCGTCGCGAGCACGAGAAAAAGCTCGAGAAGGACTGGAAGGACACACCGTACGTCGGATACGAGGCGCTGGAGAAGGAACGCCGGCAGGCGGAACCGGCGATGGTGCTGACGGTGCGCGATGCCGACGCCAACGTGGTGCGGACCCTGACCGGGCCGGCCACCAGGGGCTTCCACCGCGTCGCCTGGGATCTCACCTACCCGACCTCCTCGGCCGTCACCGACGCTCCCTCGAGCGGGGAAGGCGACGAGGAGCGCGGTCGCGGAGGCAGCGGTTTCATGGCCCCACCGGGGAGCTACTCGGTGACGTTGTCGACACGGTTGGACGGTGTGGTGACCGAGGTCGGCGGACCTCTGAGCTTCACGGTGGCGCGGGTGTTCGAGGGCGTTCTTGAAGGTACGGCGCCCGAGGACACCGCCGCTTTCATGCGTCAGGTGGCGGAGCTCAACCGGGCGGTCAGCGCCGCGTCGCAGGCGGTGAGTCTGGCGTTCGCCCGCATCAGGATCCTGGAAACGGCGCTCGCCCGCTCACCCGTTGATCCGGGCTCGTTGGTCACCGCACTCGAAAACCTCAGACAGCGGCTCTTCGTGCTCGACGAGGGTCTCGAGGGCAATCGGTCCATGCGCTCCCTCGGCGAGCCGCGGGCGCCGACGGTGTCCGGCCGGCTGCGCGTGGCCTCGATGACCGACGGCCAGTCGGATTACGGACCCACCACGACCCACCGCCGGGCTTTCGAGATCGCCGCCGACGAGTTTTCCGTCATCGAGCCGCAGCTCCGGCAGTTGCTCGATGTGGACCTCCCCGCGCTGGAGGCGGAGATGGAGGCGGCCGGAGTGCCGTGGACCCCGGGGAGGCCGCTGCCAAATACGATCGGCAACCTGAACAAATGAAACGATTGAATGTCGAACATGGCCGGTTCCTCACATTCACAGCGACTCTGAAGGTGGGCCAAGGCCCACCCTACTTCGGACCCACATACCGGGCGGGTTCGTAGGGTGGGCTTCAGCCCACCTTCAGAGATGAAACATCCGGCCCAGAAATTCGGGATAAACCGAACGTTTCAACGTTTGAACGTTGAGTGGAGGGCGTCGACCCGAGCCATCATTTCACCGACCCGCCCGGCGAGAGCCTCCAGCCCATCGCGTTCGTTGGCGAGACGCGCGGATTCCGAGCGGACGAAGCGGGTGTAGGGCGCGATGGTCGCCTCGAGGCGCTGCCGTCCGCGCTCGGCCTCGCCCTCGAAATGGCGGGTCAGCGCCGTCATGAGCCCGGTCCTGAGAGCCGAGATCTTGCGCTTGAGATCGGCCTTGGCGTGACGGCGGCGGTGCGGCAGAACGAACAGACCGAGCACCGCCATCAGCCCGGCCGCGGTCAACCCGGTGATGTCGGCGGCGGTGGAACTGGCCGCCAACGCCACCGCCGCCCCGAGGCCGACCGCGCCGACCTCGAGCAGCGCCGTCGAGGTCACCGCCTTCTGGACGTCCTCGGCCATCCGGTGCGCCTCGGCCGCCCGGTCATAGGAGGCCATGCCGTCACGGGCGGCGCGCCCCACCGTTTCCAGGAGCCGCGCGCGATCGGTTTCGAACCGGCCTCCCACCTCGCCCACCATGCGGTCGGCGTGGGTGGTGACGCGGCGGTTGACGTGATTCACGACGTTCTGCCAGTGGCCGAGCTCGGAATCCACCAGCCAGTCGATCAGCGAGTCGACCTTGCGTTCGACGGCTTCCGGGGCATCGGCCACGACCTCGGACTCGAATCGTTGCTTGAGCGCGGATTTGTCGAACAGCCTGGGCAAGCGCGCGAGACGAACGGTCTCGTCGAAGAACTCCATCCCGCGCTGCTCCATGCCGTGGAGGCTGTTGTCGATATCGGACAGCCGGAGGCCGAACTCGCGGCGGACGTCGCCCGCCCAGGTGTCGGTCTGGCGCTCGATATCGCCGATGGTACGGATGTCGTCACCGAGGAGACCGAGCCTGGCTTCAACCGTTTTCAATGAACCTTCGAGCAGGTGCGCCGCCACCCCCAGCGGGTTGCCCAGCTTGAGCCGCAGGAGGTCCCCGCTGTCGAGCGTGTCGTGGAGAAAGCTCTCGACCGCCGGCAGACCGCTGGCCGCCCTTTGTTCGGCGGACCCGGCCGCCATCGCGTGCAGGGCCGACACCTCGAAGACCTCGGGCTCGACTCCCAGCAGCCGCGCGGCGTTACCGGAAACATAGGCCGCGACCTCCGCCCGTTCGCCGGCGCTGCGGAGGATGTCGACCTTGTTGATCACCACCACCACCTTTTTGCCCCAGCTGCGGATCGACTCGAGAAAGATGCGCTCGCTCTCGGACAGCGGCCGGTCGGCCGAGGTCACGAAGAACACCAGATCGGCGCGGGGAACGTAGTCGGTGGTCAGGGCCTCGTGGGCGCGATCGAGGGCGTTCGTCCCGGGGGTGTCGACAATCGTCAGCTGACGCAGGCTCTCCACCGGCGCCGCGATCCGCTCGCCGACCGGACCCATGGGTTGGCGGGAGAACTCCTCTCCCCACGTAACGTGGTGGATCTTCGAGGTGGTCGGCGTGACCCCCTCGGCCAGCACCCTTTGTCCGAGGAGGGCGTTGATGAGCGCCGATTTGCCGGCGTTGAACTCGCCCACCACCACCAGGAGAAAGAGCTCGTCGAGCTGTCGCACAGATTCCGCGAGCGCGCGCAGGTCGTGGGCCGCGGCCTCGCACCGTTCGAGCCCGGCGCGGACCTCGGCGAGCAGCTCGCGCTCGCCGGCCACCAGCCGGCGCTGTTCATCGCTGAGGATGGGGTCCAACATCGCGCCGTCATCTTACCCCGTCGGGGGAGAACGTTAAAACGTTCGAACGTTGAACGTTAGAACGTTCCCGCCCACCCGCTGACGTGGGGGGCGTGAAAGGGTCGCATTCTGAATTTCGGATTTCGGATTTCGGATTTCGGATTTCCCGCCCACCCCCCTTTTCCGAACGTGGGTGGGCCGGGAAAAAATTCGAAATCCGAAATCCGAAATTCGAAATCAATACCCCGCTGCCATCCCGTCCTTGCGCGATTCGCTGGCGCCGGCGAGGACGCCGGTCTTCGGGTCGCGGTGGATGACCTGGTAGCCGCCGAAGTTCGCGGGGTTGGCCTCGATGATGGTGTGGCCGCGCTTGTCGAGATCGCGGGAGACCTCGACCGGCAGACCCGACTCGAGGTGGAGCTCGCCGCCCGAGGTCATCGCGGTTCCGGTGGGCTCCGATGAGCCCGTGTGGTGGAAGCGCGGCGCGTCACCCGCCTCCTGCAGGTTCATCCCGAAATCCACCAGGTTGACGACGATCTGCACGTGGCCCTGGGGCTGCATGTCGCCGCCCATCAATCCGAAGGCGGTGTCGGGAACGCCGTCCCACCCCATGAAAGCCGGAATGATGGTGTGGAACGGCCGCTTGCCCGGTTCGAGAGCGTTGGGGTGATCTGGATCCAGGGAAAACAGCGCGCCCCGGTCCTGGATGCCGATCCCCGCGGACGGCACCACGTAACCCGAACCGAACCCGGTGTAATTGGACTGGATCAGCGACACCAGCATGCCGTCCGTGTCGGCGGCGACCAGAATGGTCGTGTCGCCGTGGTTGAGGGCCGGGTTGCCGGCCTCGTAGGTCTCTGGCGGCATGGTGCATGTCGATGAGCTTCGCCCGTTCGGCTGCGTAGGCCTTGTCGAGGAGGGCTTCGACCGGTACCTCGGCGAACTGCATGTCGGCGTAGTACCGCGCGCGGTCCTCGTAGGCGAGCTTTTTGGCCTCCACCATCACGTGCCAGAAGTCGGTGCTCGAGCGCCCCATGGCGGCGAGGTCAAAGGTTTCGAGGATGTTGAGCATCTGCAGTGCAGCGAGACCCTGTGGGTTGGGCGGCAGCTCCCACACCGAGAGCCCGCGGTAGGTCGTGGAGATCGGCTCCACCCACTCGCTCGTGTGATTCGCGAAATCCGCCGCCGTGAAGAACCCGCCGACCTCATTCGAGTAGGAGACGATCTGCTCCGCGATCGGCCCTCTGTAGAACGCGTCGCGGCCGCCGGCGGCCAACAGCTCGAGGGTGTTGGCGAGGGCCGGGTTGGCGAAGACATCGCCCTCGGCCGGCACCTTGCCGCCGGGCATGAAGACCTCGGCGAAACCCGGGCTGTCGGCGAAGCGCGCGGCGCCGCGCGCCCAGGCGCCGGCTATCACCTGCGGCACCGGAGCGCCTTCGCGCGCCATCTCGGCGACCGGTCCGAGGAGGTCTCTCATGGGGAGCCTGCCGAACTTCTCGTGCAGCTCGAACCACCCGTCGGCACACCCCGGAACGGTCCACGAGTAGACCGAGTACACCGGGATGGTGCCGTCGTCTTCGGCCGGCACCTTGTCGATGGTCAGCGCTCCCGGCGCGCGGCCGGAGGCGTTGAGACCGTAAAGCTTCGAAGTCTTCGGGTCCCAGACCATGGCAAAGAGATCGCCGCCGAGCCCGCACGATACGGGCTCCAGAAAACCGAGGGCGGCGTTGGTGGCGATCGCCGCATCGACCGCCGAACCGCCGGCCTTGAGCACGTCGAGCCCGATCTGCACCGCCAGCGGATGGGCGGCGGCGACCATCCCGTTGCGGGCATACACCACCGAGCGGGTCGCGAACGCGCGGCCCTCGGGGCGGTCCGCGGCGGTGGCCATGGAGACGGCGACGAACACCAGGGACAGGACGACGAAGCGGTGCATGGCAACCTCCGGTCCATATGGTACGCGAAACCTCAGGATTCGGATTTCGGATTTCGGATTTCGGATTTCGGATTTCGGATTTCGGATTTCGGATTTCGGCAAACTGGTACTCTCTTTCTCCGGGGGGTGCAGTGAGCCTCGTAGATATCGTGCGAGAGCTTTCGTCCGAAGTGGATGGACTGACGTTTGCGCCGCCGGTGACCCACGTCTACAACCCGCTCGACTACGCGTGGTTCGCACACCGGCAGTACCTCGAGCGGTTCGGGAACGCGCGGGGGACGGTGCTGCTGCTGGGGATGAACCCCGGCCCGTGGGGGATGGCGCAGACCGGCGTGCCCTTCGGCGAGGTCGCGGCGGTCCGCGACTGGCTGGGCATCGACGCGCCGATCGGCAGACCCGATCTCGAGCACCCGAAACGGCCGGTGCTCGGTCTCGCCTGCACCCGGTCGGAGGTCAGCGGGTCGAGGGTATGGGGCTGGGCGCGCGAGCTCTTCACCACGCCCGGGCGGTTCTTCACCGATTTCTTCATCGCAAACTACTGCCCGTTGGTATTCATGGAGGCGTCCGGACGCAATCGGACTCCCGACAAGCTGCCGGCGGCGGAACGCGAACCGTTACTCGAAGCCTGCGACCGCGCCTTGCGGCGCACCGTCGAGGAGCTGCGGCCGCGGCTGGTGGTCGGAGTCGGCGCGTTCGCCGAAGCGCGCGCACGATCAGCCCTTGCCGGCACCGTCGTCGCCATCGGCCGCATCCTCCACCCCAGCCCGGCAAGCCCGGCCGCCAACCAGGGGTGGGCGGCGGTGGCCACCCGCCAGTTGCGGGAGCTCGGTGTGGCTTTGCCCTGAGAACGAGGCTTCGATTTCGGATGTCCGCCCGCCCACTCCACGGAACACGCACGGTGAAAAGAAAAAATCCGAAATCCGAAATCCGAAATCTTCTATCCTGACATCATGAGCAGGGTTGCCGTTCTCGCGTCCGGTGGCGTGGATTCCTCGGTGGCGCTGATGCGTCTCGCGGAGCAGGGTGTCCACGACGTCACGGCGTTCTACCTCAAGATCTGGCTCGAAGACGACATGGCCTTCCTCGGCAGCTGTCCATGGGAGGAGGACCTGGGCTACGTGCGCCAGGTCTGCGACACGGCCGGGGTGCCGCTCGAAGTGGTGTCCCTCCAGCGTGAGTACCTCGACACGGTGGTCGCCTACGCCCTCGACGAGCTCCGGGCCGGGCACACCCCGAGCCCCGATGTGATGTGCAACCGGATGATCAAGTTCGGGGCGTTTTTCGATCGGATCGGTGAGAGGTTCGACCTCGTCGCCTCGGGCCACCATGCGCGGATCGCCCCCCGGGACGGCCTGGCGCGGCTGCTGCGGGCCGCGGATGCCCACAAGGACCAGACCTACTTCCTGTGCCAGCTCCGCCAGGACCAGCTGGCGAGGTCGCTGTTTCCGATCGGCGATCTGACCAAGGCCGAGGTTCGCTCGGAGGCCCGCCGTTTCGGGCTCGCCAGCGCGGACCGCCCCGACAGCCAGGGGATCTGTTTTCTCGGACGCGTGCCGTTTGACGACTTTGTCCACCACCACCTCGGTGAACGGCCGGGGGAGATCCGCGACGCCGCGACGGGCGGGGTGCTCGGCACCCATCGCGGGACCTGGTTTCACACCATCGGCCAGCGCCGCGGGCTCGGCCTCGGCGGCGGTCCGTGGTATGTCGTCGGCAAGGACCACGACGCCAACACCATCACGGTCGCCCACGCCGAACGGCTCGCCGAACACGCCCGCCGCAGCTTCCGCGTTCCCCTGCCGCACTGGATCGCGGCGCCGCCCGTCCACAGCCGGCTCGAGGTGAAGATCCGGCACGGCCAACGCCTCGACGCGTGCACGGCGACCTTCGACGACGACGGTGGGCTCACGGTCGAGTTGGTGGGCGCCGACGACCCCGGCATCGCCCCCGGTCAGTTCGCGGCTTTCTATGACGGTGAAGAATGTCTGGGGGGCGGGGTGATGGAGTGATTTTGGATTTCGAATTTCGAATTTCGGATTTCGGATTTCCCACCCACCCTCCCCCAAATATTTGCAGAAAAGAGAGTTCACCTGCAGCGACGACAGGTCGCCGCGGGGAGCGCAGGTGCGTTGTGAACCCGACCGACAGGGTATGAAACCTATTGGCAGCTGATACGTAGAATCATTTGCATCACAACCTCCTCGAGTCGGCGGCCCCGTTCCCCCCACGGGGCCGCCGGCATGTTCACCACCCTCAGTCGCCGCCGGACACGTCGACCCCGAGGCGGTGGATCATCTCGTTGAGGGTGGTGGGGCTCAGCCTGAGGAGCGAGGCGGCCCGCCGCTGGACGCCGCCGCTGCGGTTGAGAGCCTCGCGGATGAGCCGCGCCTGGTAGTCGTTCACCGCTTCTCGGAGATCGACACCGTCGGCCGGAAAGTCGATACCGGATCTCGAGGTGGGCCCCTCGCCGCGGACCGCCAGCGGCAGCTCGTCGACGTCGATGGTGTCCGCCTGGCACAGGACCACCGCGCGTTCGATCGCGTTCTCGAGCTCGCGCACGTTGCCCGGCCAGTGGTACTCGGCCAGGGCGTCCATGGCGGCCGATGAAAGCCCCTGGACGTTGCGCCCGTTCTCCTCGGCGTAGATCCGCAGGAAATGGGTCGCCAGCAGTGCGATGTCTTCGCGCCGCTCGCGCAACGGCGGCAGCTCGATCGAAATCACGTTGAGCCGGTAGTAGAGGTCCTCGCGGAAGCGTCCGGCCTGAACCTCCTGCCACAAATCGCTGTTGGTGGCGACGACCAATCGGCTGTCGATCTTCCTCGCCTCCACGCTGCCGACCCGACGAACTTCGCGCTCCTGGATCACGCGCAGCAGCTTGGTCTGCGTCTCCGGCGAGATGGTGCCGACCTCGTCGAGAAACAGCGTGCCCTCGTGGGCGGCCTCGAAGAGGCCCTTGCGATTGTTGATCGCGCCCGTAAAGGCGCCCTTGACATGACCGAACAACGTCGACTCGAGAAGATCGGCGGGAATGGCGCTGGTGTGAACGGGCACGAACGGACCGTCGCTGCGGGTGCTCAGGCGATGGATCGCCCGCGCCGCCAGCTCCTTCCCGGTGCCGGATTCTCCGACCAGAAGGATGTTGGAACGGGCGGGCGCCGCCCTGCGGATCAGCTCGAAGACCTCCTCGATGCGACGGCTGGTGCCGACGATCTCACCCATCCCCTCGAGCTGGCTTCGCAGTTGCAGGTTTTCCACCAGCAACGCGCGCTGCTCGGAAGCCCGCCGCACCAGGTGCAGGACCTCTTCGTTTTTGAAGGGCTTCGGCACGTAGTGGAAGGCGCCGCGCCGCATCGCCTCGATGGCGGACTCCACCGACGAGTAGGCGGTGATGACGACCACCGGGAGGTGCGGGTCGAGAACCTTGATCTCCGGCAGGAGGTCGAGACCGGTGCGGTCCGGAAGCATGAGGTCGAGGAGCACCACGTCGATCTCCTCATCCCGCAGCACACGCATCCCGTCCGCGGCCGTCATGGCCTGGTGATAATCGAACCCATGGCCCTTGAGGAGGGACCCGAGCACATCCTGGAGGACGGGCTCGTCGTCGATTACGAGGACTGATTTGGCTCCTGCCATCGTTGTAGCCTGATCGTGGCCCGGGCCCCACCGTCCGCTCTGTTCTCCAGTCTGACCCTGCCGCCGAGGTGAGCGATCATATCACGCGTGATGGCGAGGCCGAGCCCGCTTCCGCCACGGTCGGTCTTGGTCGAGTAGAACGGTTCGAAGACCCGTTCCTCGGTGTTGCCCTCGAGCCCTGGACCCGAATCGTCGACCCGGATGTCGGCCCACTCGCCGTCGCAGCTGACGGACATATGCACTTTCTTTCCGGGTGGTGACGCCTCGATCGCGTTGCGCACGATATTGCCGATCGCGAGCTCCAACGGCGCCACCGACGCCCAGACCATCACCGGCTCGTCGCACGCCTCGATGTCGAGCGCCGCTTCCCTTCCCAGGGACCTCGCGGCATCCCGCGCCGCCCGCTCGACGACGCCGCTGATGTCGAGCACCATGCGGCTGTCGGTCGAACCCCGCACCATGGAACGGAGGTTGGAGACGATGCTCGAGACGCGAAAGCTCTGGTCGACGAGCTTCGTCACGAGCTCGGCGCGGGGGTCGCTGTCCGGAGTCATCTCACCCAGCATCTGGGCGAACGACGAGATTCCGGTGAGCGGGGTGTTGATTTCATGGGCGAGCCCCGATGCGAGCCGTCCGAGACCGGCCAACCGCTCCTGCTCCAGAATGCGATCCTGGAGCTCGCGCAACTCGGTGACGTCCTGGAGAACGACGACTCGCCCGTTGAAGCTCCCGCTGTCGAGCTCGAGGACGGACACCGCGAGGATCACCCGGCGGGCGGGGGTCGAGAAGGTACACGCTTCGGTGTTGACCGCGTGCACCGGCAGGTGGTCGTGCCACGCTTCGGGGAGGTCGACCAGCTCGCCCAGCTGCAACCCCACCAGCGCCTGCGCCTCCCGTCCGAAGATGTCGGCAGCGTGCCGATTGGCGGTCAGGATGTGGGCCGAAGCATCGCACACCAGGATGGCCGCCGCCGAAGACTCGATGATGCGCTGCGTGTTGGCGTGGAGGATCCGGTACTCTTCCGCCTGGCGGCGAAGGTCGTCGAGAAAGCGTGCGCTTTCGAGCGCCAGCGCGGCCTGCGCGGCAAACGTGCCCACGACCTCCTCACCTTCGCTGCCGAGCGGGAAGACGCCCCGGCGAAGCCCAAGATAGAGCAGGCCGTGAACGGTACCGGCGCGCTCCAGGGGTATCCTCGCCGTGAACCCGGCGAGCTGGAGGGGGTTCTCGTGCCGTCCCGGGTACCCGGATTCCGGGACCGCCGCGGGCAGATAATCGGGCAGCGTCTCCGCGTTGCCCGTGATCCGCTCGAAGATCTCGCCCGCGACCCGTAAATAGGTGGCCACGAGCTCGATCTCCAGACCCTCGTGAAGAGTCTCGGAAAGCCGCTCGAGGAGCTCGCGGGGGTTGGTCACCATCGCGAGCTCGCGGCTCGCACCGGTGAGCAGGGAGCGCGGCGCCTGGCGGCCGTGGTGGAGCAGCTCGTCGAGCAGTCTCTCGACCCGCAGCCGCACCGGCTGCAGCAGGACCACGAGCAGCACACCTGTGGCAAAGGCGAAAAGGTTGCGGAGCGAACCCAGCCCGCCGGTGTAACGGAGGAGCAGGTGGTTGGTGAGGGCGAAGATGAACGCGCCCGTCACCACGACCACGGTCGCCGACAGCGAGTCCCGGGCGATCGGTTCGAGGTCCCACAAGCGGTACTCCCGCAGGGCCGCCACCAAGGTCAGCGGGATCGCGGCGATCGGGAAGACCGCCAGCCAGGTGAACGGCTCGAAGCCGATCCCGATCCATCGCGGTACGATGACCAGGGTCACGAACGGCGTCAGACCGACGAAGAGACCCAACGCCGCCCATTCGATCTGGCGCCGGATCCTGGCCTCTCGAGCAGCGGCCCGCCACCGCCACACCTGAACGATGACACCGACGACCAGCGACAGCGCGAAAAGAACCCTGAGCAGCGACGCCACCGCCGGCCACCACGCTTCCGCTCCGCGCAGAAATGCAGTCGCGCCCGATCCTGCGGCCGCCGCCAGCGTCAGCTGGTCGATGGTCCTCATGGACCGTGTCCGTTCGGGGAAGATCGCGAAGAAGCGCGCGATCAGGAAGGGCAGGGCGGCGCCCGCCGCCCGGCGAACCACCTGCAGGGCGAGCTCCGCCGCCGCAATCCGGTTCGGCACCGCACCCAGGAGGAGAGCCGCAGAGGCCAGAAGCAGAAAGGTCGAGGCCTCGCGCCGCGGCGTCGCCCACACGGTGTACAGGGCGAGGGCGAGACCGATCAACCCGACCGCGGTCCGCGCCAGATAGACCGAGTTGACCGCCGGCGGCGGCGAACGGAAACGCAGCTCCTTGCCGCTGCCGTCGATCCGCAGCACCGTGATCCCGACCTCGTCCCCGCTGGAAAGGACGAATGCCGGATCATCGAAACGCTCGATAGCGACGCCGTCAACCTTGATGACCAGATCGCCTTTGGCCAGCCCGGCGACGGCCGCGCTCGACCCATCGGGAGCACTGTCCACGAGCAGCCCGGTTTCGACCCACGAGACCCTGAAGTCCAACCGGTAGAAGCTGCGGACCGTGCGCACGATGGAGGAACCCGACACGACCACCGTGAACAGCGCTATCAGGGTCAGGAGCACGCGGCGGGATCGCATCCATCAAGTATAGAGAACTACCGCCAGCGATCCACGCCGGGGCGCACCGGAGGTACCCCGGATGTCCGCGGCCGAGAGCCCGGCTCAAGCCCCCCTGGCGTGGATGCCGCCGGGCGACGCCTCGAATCTCCGGTCGACGTTGACCACGCCTGCCAGCAGCATGTCCCGCACTGCCAGACCCACCTGACCCCGGCTGAACGGCAACACCTCGGCGAGCTCTCCCCAACCGCAGGGCTCGACCGACAGCTGGTGCCAGATCTGTTCGACGAGGGAAGCGTCGCCGCCGCCGCTCCACACCAACTGCCGCGACGACGGCTGGAGGATCGCGTCCGAGGGCACCGTGACCGCGAAATGAGCGAACTCGTCCTGGATGCGCGCAGCTTCCATGAGCAGGGGCTGCAAGGGTTGGAAGGAGGTGCCGTCCGCGGGCGGGGCGAGGCTCGAAAACCGGAAGGTTCCGCGTCTGGGGGGCGCCGCCATGATCTGAAGAAACGCCTCGCGCCCCTTCAGGCGACCGCAGTGCATGCGACCGATCGAGTTGTTCCAGGTGTGGATCGCACCGAAATTGAGCCCGTCGGCGTCGAGGATCTCGAGCACCCCGGACCCTCTCGAGTCGACGACCGTCTGCAGGATCGCCGGCAGATCGAAGTGTTCCAGGCGGCCGCCGAGGTTGCTGCCCTCGTTGGCGCCGAGATTGACGATGGTCCCCTCGAGGCGACGGGCGAGGCTCTGCAGATAGTGCAGGGCGAGGTCCTGCGAGGAGTAGAGCTGCCGCAGGAGCACGGGCCGCGGCCAGGTGAGCGTGACCCCCCCTTCGGGAAACTGCGCCAGCGAGGTCAGGACGGACCCCGTGATCACCTTGCTCTCCAACACCGTCGACCCGGCGGCCATGTAGGCCACCGCCCGCATGCCGAGTTCGCGGCTCTCCTCCCGCGAGATCTCGATCACGCCCTCGAGCACCAGGTAGAGGGCCGCAGGGACCTCCCCCGGCCGGAAGAGAATCGTCCCGGGGGCATGCACGTCCACTGCGCCGAGCCGCGCGAGCGTCACCTGCTCGTGTGAAGGCATCCCGTGGAAGAATGCACTTTCCCTGATCGCCCGAACCAGATCGTCAAACAGCATGTGGCCAGATTATCCCATCTTCACAACCACTGCACCATCGCCCGATCGGCGCCCCACCGCTTTCCTCCTGGTGTCCCGGGTGGACCCGATTCCCGGGACCGCCGCCCACGCGGATACAATGGAGGGATGGTGCGGGACGAAAAATCTCTCGAGGCCTTTCGCCACGTCCTCAAGGAGGAACTCCAGCACCCGCTGTATCTGACGCCGGAAGAGGTCGGCGGCGGCTGGTGCGAGATCTTCCCGGCCCTCGCCACCTCGTTGCCGGCACCGTTCCCGATCTTCGGCCGCGACGAGGAGAACGTGGTCACCTGGGGTTACCCGCTGCTGCTTTCCGACGGCGTCCGCAAGCTCCGCCGCGACCTCGACGATCTGGTCCGGTCTGAAATCCAGTTCCGGCTGCAGCCCGGGAACGGTGAACTCAAACGCACCATGGTGGACCACCGCGAGAAGTACCACAACAGCATCGCCACCACCCTCGAAAACGTGTTCATGAACGACTACCACCGCGGGCTGGTGGATCTCTTTCTCCTCTTTCACTCGGGCGAGGTCGTCCGTTCGCTCTCCCAGACGTCGCGGATCGACCTCGCTCAGGGCTCGACGGCCGGCGCCTCCGCCGACCGGCGCGAACACCTCGCGTCGGTGATCGCCGATCTCCTGCGCAGAGCCGCCCTCACCGCCGTCGACAGGCTGCGTCAGCTCGCCCAGGTTCAGGTCATCCCGGCGTTGACACCGCTGTTGGGGATCATTTGCCAGGATCAGCTTCTGTTGGTCGAGAGCCGGCCGCCGAGCCAGCTGACCCAGCTCGGCGGCTACCTGCAAACCCGCTTCCGCCAGAATGCCGACGCCCTCGACGCCGCCAACAAACGGGTTCTCGAGCGCCTCAACGAACTCGTCGTGCGGCGGCCCGAGGTCGGCAGCCTGCTGAGAATGGCAACGGGTTCGAGCCTCAAGCTCGACCGCCCCGAGGCTCTCCTCCAGCCCCGCCTGCTCGACGCCATCCGCACCGCGGGTCTGGCGGAGACCCTCCACCTGTCGGCGGTGCAGCTCGATCTGTTGCGCGAGCTCGGTCTCCGCCTCAAGACCTTCGAAATCCTGGCCGCGCTGCGACGGCGCATCCTGCCGATGCAACGGCAGGGCACGACCCTGGCATTCGCCGGGCCGTCCTCCGCGACCCCGATCGCGAAGACGACGCGCCCTTACGACTTCACCGCGCCGGGGGTCGTCGACTCGGCTGTCCGCCGCTTCGGACTCATCTACGACCTCTCCAACTTCACCACCGTCCTCGAGGAAATGCGGAAGCAGGGCCGGATGGCGGAGGAGCGGGCTCTCCAGTTCATGTACGTGTTCCAGAATCGCCTCGAGGCGATCAGGTTGCGGCGGCGTCTGACCTTCGAGAAATTCCTCGGCGACGGCGCCTTCTACACCTCGCGCCGCGCTCTCCGGGTGTTGGCTGCCGCCTGCGAGATCCAGCACGTGTACGAGCAGCTGCGCAACATCGGCTTCCCGTTCAACCACGGCATCCGGATCGCCCTCAACTACGGGGTGTATCGCCTGCTGCCGATGCTCCACCCCGGTCCCGAGGCGAAGAGATTCGAGTTCTTCGGCCACGGCATCGTCGAGCTCGCGCGGTTGACCACCGGCAAGAGCACGCGAGAGGTTTCGGACATCGCCGAGTTTCTCGTCCATTCCGGTTACGAACCGGGGAATGTCGACGCATTCCTGGCGCCGCTGTCCGAGGTCCGCAGCAGCCAGCGCCGCCCGTCGTTCAGGAGATACGCCGCGACCCTCGACGCTCACGGCGAGCTGGTCAACGAAGGCATCGTGGTCGCTCTGCCCTTCCTCGAGGAGCTCGATCTCGAACTCGACTTCCAGACCCTGGCGATGGCCGAGATCGACAATCTCCAGTGTCTGCTGTTTCCGATCGACCCGGGTCTGCCCGACACCCTCTACGTCGGCCTGCGCTACCTCGGGGTCGCACGGCTCAAGGGTCTGCCGTCGCAGGAGCTGGTCGAGGCCGCGGTGTGGACGCGTTTGCCCCCGCGGGCGCAGGCCATCCCTTTCAAACGCCCGTTGATCGACGGCCTCCGCCGGCTCGTGGTCGCCGACGGCGACCAGGACTCCACGTCACGATCGGCGAAGGCGCAGGAGATCGAGGACAGCCTGCTCGCCATCACCTACGTTTTGGAGGACGGCAGCCGAAAGTGGATCTTCGGCCACTACCGGACCGCGGACGACGTCGTCCTCAACGCCCTCCAGGTACCCATCCGGACCCCGGAGCTGGACCCCGGCGAACCGATGGAGATGTGGCTGTTCCGCAACCGGTTCGACCTCGCGCAGATGTATGACGGTCTGCGGCGGGAGTCCCCCGGGATCCTGATCCCGTTGTCGACCCTGCGCAGCCGGCCGGGCTACCTGGCCTGCTTCCTCGCCGCCCCCCACCGCGCGCTGGGATAGGCTTCACCCTGTCATTCCGACCGAGCGAACGAACACCTTCTCCTGCTGTCATTCCGACCGAGCGAACGAAGTGAGCGAGTGGAGGAATCTGGGGGGCGGCTCCCGGAACGGCGTCGCCTGGAGCCCCCACCCAGATCCCTCGACTCGCTCCGCTCGCTCGGGATGACATTTTGAGAGACTCGGCGGACAGTCCGAAATCCGCGTCATCTACGGAATCTGCCGTTCCTCCTGGGGTGGGCGGAGGAAAGCCGGTGTCACCCTTCGAGCGCTTCTTCGAGAATCTTTCCGAAGCTGGCGAAGCGTCCCGCATCGATCTCGCCGGCGGCGACCGCTTGGCGGACGGCGCAGTCGGGCTCGACCTGGTGCCTGCAGTCCGGAAACCGGCAGTCGCCGGCGTGGCGGGCGATGTCGGGAAAGGCCCGCGTGAGCTCCTCGACGGTCGCCTCCCAGACGCCGAACTCCCTGAGCCCGGGCGTGTCGACGACAAAGCCGCCGTAGGGCAGCGGCATGAGCTCCGCACGTGAGGTGGTGTGCCGGCCCTTGCCGGTGCTCTCCGAGAGCTCGCCCACCTTGAGCCGGAACCCCGGGTAGACGGCGTTGAGCAGCGACGACTTGCCCGCCCCCGAGGGGCCGCAGAACAGGGTGGTGCGGTCGATCAGCAGTCGCTTGACGACGCCCAGCCCCCACCCGCTCCGCGCCGACACCCGGACCACGTCAAAACCCAGCCCCTCGTACACCGGCAACCACCTCTCGACCTCGGCCAGACCCTGGTCGAGCTTGTTGATCGTGATCACCGCATGGATGCCCGCGAGTTCGCACGCCACCAGGAATCGATCGACGAGCCCCTGTTTCGGGACCGGTTCGCGCGCCGCGAACACCACCAGCGCCTGATCCACGTTGGCGGCCAGGATCTGCGCGCGGTTCTTCGACGCCGCGCGGCGCTGGAGGCTGTTGCTGCGTGCGTGCACCGCGATGATGACCCCGTCGTCACCCTGCATCTCCACCGACACCCGGTCGCCCACCACCAAACGGGCCGCCGCCGGAGTGCCGCCTTCCCAGTTGAGGCGGCGGCGCGAGGCCACGACCCGCGTGTCGGCGCCTAACTGGACCCGCACCAGCGGGCCGTGCATCGCGATGACGGTGCCCTCGACGATCTCCATGCCGGGGCCGAGTATAACCATAAACCCCCGTGATTCAGGCGGATTCCGATCGCGGCGCCGGGAGCGAGCTATCTCGAGCGCGGCTCGAGCCGTGGCGGCCGGGTGGAGAGCTCGTCCACCGCCTGGCAGAAACGGGCGAACGCCGCGTAGTCTGCGGGCTCGACCCTGGCGGCCGGGATCACGATGTGCAACAGCGATCGTTGAGCCCCGTCGGCCGTCGACAGGGTCTCCTCGACCGATCCCGAGTCCGCGGCGAGCCGGCGCGCCGGCCGCGAAACCACCGACCAGCCGGCGGGCGGTGTGAGATCGAGCTCGAGCCGACGCTCGATGGGCAGCCTGAGAACGAGGGGATAGCGCCGCTCGGGCAACGGCGCCAGGACCGGCACGATCGGGTTCGACAACACCAGGCTGCGGCACACGAGCTGGCCGCCCTCCGGTTCGCAGGCCCGCGGCGCGGTGAGCTCGAGGAGGATCACCGCACCGTCGTCGCCATGCTCGATCTCTCCCGAGACCTGGTCGGCTCCGGGGAAGAGCGACGCCGCCATCTGACGGAAGATCATGGCGACCTGGTCCGGCGGCACGCTGTCGACCCGCTGCTGCAGCTGGTCAGCCTGGCCCCCGCGCAGCGGCAGACGGAAGGTGATGCGGGCGTCTCCGGACTCCGACACCACCGCCTTTACCGCCACTTCTTCCACGAGGTCGGGGTTGGCGAAGGTCGGGAGCCGGTCGATCAGGGTCACCGGCCGTTGCGGATCGCTCAACGGCAGGACCAGCCCGTCGGCGCCCTGGAAGAGGGGGTTGATATGACCGGCGCCGCGGCCCTCCTCGCGCATGTCGACCCAGATCTCCTCGTCGCCGCGACCGACCCGCAGCAGGGCCACCGGAAACGCGTCGAGGGTCGGGACCGTCAACTGGCTGCCACGCTCGTTCCACGCCCGCGTCAGCACCAGGTCGACCCGCCACCCGGCGTCCACGAGCACCGCCGCCAGAATGCCGAGGCGGTTGCCGCGGCGGCTGGAAAAGCTGTCGGCGGCCGCCGAACCCGCGGCGAGATCGCCGTCGCCAGCCTCCACGGTGTCGACCAGCTCACTCACCAGGGACCGCACCTGCTCTTCGGAGGTTGCCGCAGACATCGAGGCGGCGGCCCATGCCCGCAGCTCAGCGGAGGTCCGCAGGACCGGCAGCATCCGGTCCCGCACGATATCGCCCACATCCTGCCAGGTCACTCCGAACCCGTAGTTGAGCCACGGCATGAGGTCCTGGGCGGGCGGGGCGAAGGGCTCGATGGCCATGGGCGGGACCCGCTCGGCGCGCCAGTTGAGCATCCGCAAACCCTGCCACTCCGTCTCGCTGCGTTCGAGGCCCTCGAAGTTGCCGTCCACCAGGAGATCGATCTCCGGAGGGACCAGCAGCACGTACTCCGACAGGCCGAAGGCCCGGTTCTCGTCGGCGAAGCGATAGAGGTACGGCGGGAGATGGCCCTTTCTCGTGGCACCGGTCGCCGCCACCCGGGCGACGTACTCCTCCTCCACCAGATCACCGGGTTCGACCTCGCTGAGGGCGACAAATCCCTCACCGCCCCGCAGGTCGCTGGGGACGACCACCGACCCGTCGGGTTTGATGATCCGGACCTTGATGAAATAGGCGTCGGGCAACGGCTGCAGGACGGAGGCTCGACGGACGCCGACCGGTGTGTTGGCGCGGGTCAGGCCGTGGTAGTAATAGAGGCTCGAACCGTCGGGGAAGATCCTCTCGACCGCCTGGTCGAGGAGCAGCACCGCATCGACGTCGTTGCCGAGGTCCCGGTGGGCGGCCGCGAAGTCGCCGGCGTCAACCTCGAACGCCCGGTAAAACGGCTGCGCGCCGCGGCGCCACGCGAGGGTCAGCAGCTCGAGGTTCGACGGATGCCTCTCGACGGCCCTGGCAAGCTCCCGGTTCAGGACCTCGCGGTCGCCCGCAGCCAGCAACAGCGCCAGGGTGTCCAGGGGCTCGAGGGCACCCCAGCGTTCCCGCGCACGATCGAGGGCCGACCGAGCGGCCTCGAGATCGCCGGTTTCGAGGTTCAGCCTCACCACCTGGACGTCGAAGTCGGGGTCATCCACCGCGGAGCGAAGCTCCCCGGTCATGCGGAGAGCCTCCCCTGCCAGGCAACCGGACGCCAGCTGCCCGATCCACCGTGTGTCGATCGGAGTGACCGCCGCCAGCGCCCGCAGGAGGTCTTCCCGTTCGTCCCACCTCTCAAGAGCCGCGAGGACCTCGAGCCGGAGGCCGGCGACGCCGTGAGACCCCGGCAGTGCGGCCTCGAGGAGTTCGAGCTCTTCCTCGCCCTCTCGCGCCCACCCGCGCCGTACCGCCTCCCGGACCCGGATGCGCAGCACCCGGACGTCGTCTCCGTGGTCGTCGGCGAGAGCATCGAGGATCCTCTCGGCATCCTCGTTTCGGCCCTCGCGGATCGCGAGGGTGCGTTCCAACAGTCGGGAGCCCGGAATCGATCCGGCCTCCCGCAGCAGCTTGCCGATCCGGCGCGCCCGTTCACCGGTGGCGGCACCGTTGACCTCCTGAAACAGGCTCTGCGCCAGGTCAAGCGCCGCCCAGGGATCGTCGGGGCTCGCCGCAACCGCCCGTTCTGCGAGATCGACGGCCTGCAGGACGTCGCCGCGGCCCGTCGCCAGACGCGCAGCCAGCAGCAGGTCCGCCACCGACGCCTCGCCGGTGCTGACGCGGGTCCCCATTTCGCGCGAGGCCGGAGGCAGAGCGGGCGCCGCTGCGGCGGGGGCGAACGCCGCGGGCACACCCTCGATCACGGCCACATCGTCCAGACGGACGCCCCGATCATCGACCAGGCTGACTCGCACTTCGCCGAGCTCGGGCGCGGCCACCTCGAGCCGGATCCGGTGGCGGCCGGCTGCGAGTGAAAGGGAGTACCAGTTGGTGGCGGGGTCGATGGTGCCGCACTCGCGCCGGCCGTCCACCGGTGATCCGTCGACGAAGAGGTTGTAGCCGCCCGCCGCCTCCACGACCAACCATCCCGCGGTGTCCCGGGCCGCCTCGATCGTCCACGCGACCAGGAACACTCCGTCCGCCGCCATGCTGGCGGGAGGGCCGAAGAACCCGTCCCGCGTCCGCAGCACGACCCGAAACGGCGTCGCCTGGTCGACCCATACGCTTCCGACGGCCGGCAGGCCGGCATCGGACGGCACCACCGCGCGCTCGAGGTCGAGGGTGCTGAAGACCCCGAAGGGCCCCGAGACCTCGGCCGGCGTCAACGCCCCGTCCGGCGGTTCAAGCCGCAGCGCGGCTTCGATTCGCGCGAGCACGAAACCGAGCTCGGCGTCACGGCCGTCGCGGGTCAGGGCCAGCGGCTCCTCGGGATCCGGCAGGTCGTCGAGGTTGGCGAGCCACCACATGGCCGAGGCCACCGCATCGGCGGTCGCCGGGCCTTCGGTCATGGTTTCGAGCGCGAGCCCGCGGGCGGTGAGGAGATCGAGGTCGTGATCGGCTTGCCACACCTCGTACCAGCCCGCCGCAGCGGGCAGCGCCGCGAGCACAACAGTCGCAATCACCGCCGCCAGGCGGCAAACGGTGGTCATGGAGACTCCAGATTGCGGCTGAGACGGCGTTCGATCGTGACCAGAAAGTCGCGCAGATCGTCCACCTCGTCGGCTGCCACGAGCCCCGGAACGAGGTGCAGCCATCCCTTGACCCGGTAGCCCGAGTCGTTGCCGACGATCTCGAGACGGAGATCGCCGAACGGCGTCGCGAGATCGGAGGCGTCGGGCAGATTCTTCGGTGGTCGACCGAGGACGACCTCCAACGTCCACTCGAGGTCGGGTTTCACATCGACCATCAGGGGACCGTATCTCGCGCCGCCGGGTATGGCGCTCGCCTTCCACTCGATTTCACCCGGGTACACCCGCACGCCGCCGCTGCTCTGCAACGCGCTGCGGGGGATGGAACCCCTGACCTCGATGATGGTGGGGTCGCGGCTGGCCAACACCTGCACCGACGGTTCGCCGACCAGCTGCACCCCCGGGAACTGACCGCGCAGCCATCGCGCAAAACGCTGCGGTTCCCGGCTGCCGGCGAACTGGGCGCGGCGCACATCCGCGGCATCACCGGTGTCCTCGCTGCGAACCTCGATTTCGACGGTCTCATCGCCGGCCGCCAGAACCCGGTAGCGGAGCGAGGACAGCCCCGCGCCGACGGCGGGCGTGGTCTGCAGCCGGCTCGATGCACCATCCACCACGAGCACTACGGCGCCCTGATCCATGTTTGGCGGGGGGTAGAGAACATGCCCGGCGGCGGTGCCGTCGAGCCAGAGGTCGTCCTCGGGAAGATAGGCGATGGCGTGATTGAAGATCTCCAGCACCGCCAACCGGTTGCCGACCGGCCCGAGATCAGACGTCCGCACCATGACCATCCGCGCCGGGATGCCGATCACGTCGAGCAACGCCACCAGCAGCGCCGCCTTGTCCTTGCAGTCGCCGATCTTGTGGTGCAGGACCCAGTCGGCGGAAAAGGGACGGAAGCGGTGCTCGCCGAACTCGAGACCGACGTACCGGATCTCGTTGGTCGCGAACCGGTAGATCCGGTTGATCCGTTCGAGCCGGTCGTCGGTTCCCTCGACCAGACGGCGGGCGGTTTCCTCGACCTGCTCCGACACCCGCACCCGCGGCGCGACGTGACGCCCGTACCAGTCGGCGAGATCGCCCCACTCCGGGTGGTTGGAGTACACGAGATAGGGGCTGACGAGGAGCGGCGGGGCGGCCGGGACGTCTTTGGGGACGGCGGGCAGGTCGCGCCACACCCACCGCAGAGCGATCTCGCCGTTTGCGGTCTCCTCGACCGTCGGCGCTCCTTCGAGGTCGACCAGCTCCCAGGCCGGAAGCGACGATTTCGGACCGCTCAGCTCGACCTCCATCAACGCCACGGGAATCGCCCGGCCAAGCGGAACCAGACCGCCGTTGTAAGGTCCGGTCTCGTTCGCCTCCTCGGTCTCCGCGAGCACGTAGGCGATCTCGATGAGGTCGCCGTCCTCGAGCTCCGAAAAGCTGAGCACCCGCAGACGGGTGTCGTAATAGATGTTGAACTCGGGCTCGGAGAGGCGCGGCGAGTCGCCCTGGCGTGCGGCAACCTCGGACCCGTCACGACGCAGGATCCGGGCGCGCAGGACGCGGAGGCGCTCGGTCTCGGCGACGAACGGCAGGGTGTGAACGAGAAAATCGCGGGCGCGGTCGGCCGAACTGATCAAGAACGCCTGCTGGACCCTTTCCTCGGTCAGATTGGACGGCAGGAAACGGATCTCATGGTGATCGAGCAGCGCCACGGCGGGCTGTCCGGCCGGAGCGCCGGCGGCCATCTCCCATAGCTGGCTCTCGGATCGCAGCCAGTCGAGGTTTTCGGACGCCTCTCCGAGGAGCTCGAGCAGCCGCTGCGCCTGCCGGTCCTGGGGGCGAACGTCGAGCACCGACCGCGCGAGCTCGATCGCCCGGGCCGGATCGCCGCCTTCGTTTTCAAGCCGCGCCAGCTCCATCATCAGGTCGACGTTGGTGGGCGAACGTTCGAGCCCGACGTCGAGCACCAGGCGAGCCCCCTCGAGATCGTCGTCGGCTGCAAGCAGCCGGGCGAGCCGCACCCGCACATCCGGCTGGTTGGGGTCGGAGAAAACGAGGTCGCCGACGAGCGTCCGCAACAGCTCTCCGTCGCCGCAGTTTTCGGCGAGCCGCTGGCGGAGGTTCGAAACCTGCGGGACCTCCGGGGCGATGGCCGCCAACCGCTGGGCGGCCTCCTCCGCAAGGTCCCGGCGGCGGCTGGTCGCGGCGGCCTCGGCGAGAATCAGGTTGACTTTCAGACAGCGCGGGTAGGCCCGCGCCAACTCCGCCAGCTCCGGCAGGATGAGCGGTCCCCACAGGACTCCGTCCAGCTCCAGGCTGGCACCACCGACCGCCGGATCGCCGGCGATCCAATCCGCCAGCACTGCGTGGGCCTCGGCGTAAAGACCGCGTTGCCCGAGCCAGCCCGCAAGCTCGAGCCGGGCCCACACCAGATCCGGCTGCGCCGAGATCGCGTCGGCCAGCAGCTGTCGAGAGAGACCGGGTTCGGTCGTGCCGATCCACTCGAGAAGCCTCGCCTCGCCCGGCGATTCGGCGCGGGCTGCTGTGCACGCCGCCTGGACTCCGCCGCCGCCGACCGGCTGCGGCTGGCGGGCCACCAGATACGCTGCCAGCGCCGTCTTCGCCCCCGGGGCCCCGGCAGCCACCGCAGCCCGGATTTCGGTTTCGAGGTCGCGGGCGTCGGGCGGCTTGCGGTCGAGGGGCGGTACCGCCGCCGGTGACTCCTGGATCTCCCGGACACCGTCGAGCTGGTCACCGTCGGGGCGGGTGAGCCGCGCCCGGAGCCACCACTCGCGGTCTTCCGATGCGACCGCCACGATCACGGTGTTGCGGCCCTGCCGGAGCCAGCCGCCGCCCGCCGCCTGGTCCTCGCCGCGCCGCAGCGGCTGCTGGGTGGTCAAAACCTCCCGGCCGTTGAGCCACGCACGCGCCACCTGTGCGGCCCCTACCCGCACCGCCACCGGTTGCTCGCGGTCGCTCACGACCGTGGTCGCGAGGTAAGCCATCTGTCGCTGCGGCGGCCAGGCGAGACCGGACAGCCGCACCCACCCGAGCGGATCTGTGCCCGGCACCCAACGCCAGACCGTGTCGGGCGGGGGCGGGTCCGCGAGCGCGTCGAAATCGGCGAGCTCCTCGAGTGGAACAGGTCCGGCGATCCACCACGCCTCCAGCCCGCCCATGGTCCTGAAAAGCTCCTTCGCCGCCGAGGACAGACCACGGTCGACCTGGATGCGCGCCCGGATCAGACGCAGCTCGTCGGCCATCAGCGGATCGATCCGGCGAACTCCGGCCAGCCGATCGAGGTTGCTGTCGACCGCCGTCCAGTCCGGCAGGGTGGCGCGCCAGCTGAACGCCATGAAGAGGTGGTGGAAATCCGCGGCCGTCACGCCCCCGGAGACCGCCTCGTCCACGTGGTGCTGGACCTGGTCGGAGATGGCTCCGGCGGTCGCGGGACCCGCCCACAGGGCGAGGATGACCGGGACGGTCGTCAACAGCAGGGGGCGTCTCACCATCATCGGTAGTATGCCCCGCAGTGGAAAAGGGCACGGAAAAAATCGCCAGGTCGCACCGGGGAAGTATGGCAGATCCCCGGCCGATCCCGTTATGCTCCCGCCGTGAACTCCAAGGCGTTTGACGTGGTGACCTTCGACATCGGCGGCACGCTGCTCTACAGCGACCCGAGCCCGGCCGAGATCTATGCGACGCACCTCAGCCGGCTCGGCCGCGAGGTTCGACCGGAAGAAGTGGGGCCGGTCTTCGCAGAGGCGTGGGCGGACATGCAACGTCGCACCGCTCCCGGGCGCGACCGTTACAGCTCGGTGGCGGGAGGCGAGCGCGCGTGGTGGGGCGAGTTCGTCCGCGAGGTCCTCGTCCGTCTCGAGCACACCGCCCCCTGGGAAAGCCTCCTCGACAACCTGTACCGGGCCTTTTCCGAGGACAGCGTCTGGCGCACCTACCCCCGCGCGCTCGAAACGCTCGACGGGCTCGCCGCGCGCGGCGTCAAGCTGGCGGTCATCTCGAACTGGGACCGCCGCCTGCCGCGGATTCTGCGCGGCCTCGATCTGGAGGACCGCTTCGACGTGGTCACGGTGTCCTCGCTCGCCGGTGTCGAAAAACCGGCGCCCGAGATCTTCACGCGAACGCTCGACCGCCTCGGGGTCGCCGCCGACCGCGCGCTGCACGTCGGCGACTCGCCTCTCGAGGACTATTCGGGCGCCGAGAACGCGGGGCTCGCCGCCGTGCTGATCGACCGCCGCGGCGCCTTCTCCGGGCAGCCGTACCGGCGGATCGCGGGCCTGGCGGAGGTCCTGGAGCTGGTCGGCTGACGAGGGGAAAGGGCGCGGGGCAGGGAGCAGAGGAGCTGGGGGAAAGGGAGGCACCCCTGCTCCGAAACGTCCTGGGATAAGATGGCCCCATGCTGCACGCGGTGATCATGGCCGGAGGGTCGGGAACGCGGTTCTGGCCGGCGTCGCGGCGCGACCGCCCCAAGCAGCTTCTGGATCTGGTCTGCGGGGCGCCCCTCTTGCGGTTGACCTTCGAGCGTCTGACCGGGCTGGTGCCCGCCGAGCGGGTCTGGGTCATCACCAACCGGACGACCGCCCAAGCGTGCCGGAGGGTGTTGCCGGAGGTACCCGGCGCCAACATCCTCGCCGAACCGGCGGGCCGCAACACCGCCGCCTGTGTCGGGCTCGCCGCCCACGCCGTCGGCGCGGGTGACGACGACGCCGTGTGCCTGGTCCTCCCCGCCGACCACCTCATCGGTGACGACGAGCGATTCCGCTCCGCGATGGCGGCGGGAACGGAAGCGGTCACTCGCGACGGCGGATTGCTCGCCTTCGGCATCCAACCCACCCGGCCGGAGACCGGTTACGGTTACCTCGAGATCGGCGAGGTCGAGACGCAGATCGGGCGATGGCCGATCTGCCGGCTCCGGGCCTTCGTCGAGAAACCGGATCTGGAGCGCGCTCGAGGCTATGTCGAGAGCGGCCGCTACCTGTGGAACGCCGGCATCTTCGCCTGGCGGGCGCACGATCTGCTGTCGGAGATGGAGCGGCAGCTGCCCGATCTCGCGGCCGGTCTCGTCCGCATCGGCACGGCCCTTTCGGGCCCCGATGCCGCCGCCGTCCTGGACGAGGTCTATCCCTCTCTTCCGGCGACCTCGGTGGACTTCGGCATCATGGAGGGTGCCGAACGAAGCTGGGTCGTGCCCGTGGATTTTCCGTGGTCGGACGTCGGATCGTGGCCGGCCCTGGCCGACGAGCTGCCGACCGACAGCCGAGGCAACTCGACGCGCGGTCGGACCGAAGCCATCGACGCCGCCGGCAACGTTCTCGTCAGCACCGGTCCGGTGCTGGCGGTCGTGGGCGTCGACGATCTGGTGGTGGTGGCCACCCACGACGCCGTGCTGGTCATACCGAAGGATCAGGCGCAACGCGTCAAGGATGTCGTCGAACGGCTGCAATCGCTGGGGTGGGAGGACGTTCTCTAGAATTTTGAGTTTTTAGTTTTGAGTGTTGAGTTGTTGTTTTTCGGCCGTCGTGAAACGGGAACTCAAAACTAAGAACTCAAAACTCAAAACTATTTCTTGTCCCGCAGCCCGTACTGTTCGAGCTTGCGGTAGAGGGTCGAACGGCCGATTCCGAGCTGGCGCGCGACATCCGAGAGGTTGCCGCTGTTGCTTTCCATGGCGGAGATGATGGCCTCGCGTTCGAGGTCCTCGAGGCTTCTGGGACCGTCCGCTGTCGATGTCGTCACCGGGGTCCGCGGCGATGGTGACGACTCCCCGGCGGCGATGATGTTCGAGGGCAGGTCGTCGAGCCTGAGCTCGAGACCCGCCGACACCAGCAGCGTCCGATGGATGACGTTTTCGAGTTCGCGGACGTTGCCCGGCCACCCGTGGGAGGCCAGGGCCTCCATGGCTTTCGACTCCACCCTGGTCATCTTCTTGCCGGCGTCGCGCGCGTACTTTTCGAGGAAGTGCTCCACCAGCAGCGGGATGTCCTCGCGGCGGTCGCGAAGCGGCGGCAGCGTGATCGGAAAGACCACGAGACGGTAGAAGAGATCCTGGCGGAATGAGCCCTCCTCGACCATCCGGGCCAGGTCGCGGTTGGAGGCGGAGATCACACGGACGTTCAGCGTGATGGTCTCGGTTCCCCCGACCCGTTGCAGCACCCTCTCCTGGAGGACCCGCAACAGCCGCGCCTGCGAGGACTGCGACATCTCACCGACCTCGTCGAGGAAGATGGTGCCGCCGGCGGCCTGTTCGAACTTGCCCGGGTGGGTGGCCAGAGCCCCGGTGAAGGCGCCCTTTTCGTGGCCGAAGAGCTCGCTCTCCTGCAACCCCTCGGGGATTGCCGCGCAGTTGACGTCGATGAACGGACCGTCCGACCGCAGCGACGCGTAGTGGATGGCCTTGGCCACCAACTCCTTGCCGGTGCCGCTCTCACCGGCGATGAAGACCGTGATTTCGGATTCGAGCACCTTTTCGACCTGGTCGTAGACCTTGCGCATGGCGGCCGACGAGCCGACGATATTGCGCAGGTGGTAGCGGTCGGAGAGCTCTCCCTTGAGCCGCGCGACCTCCTTTTCCAGCGTGCCGTGCGACAGTGCCCGGTCGAGCGTGGTCAGGAGCCGCTCCTTGTCCACGGGTTTGACGAGGTAGTCGTAGGCGCCGAGCTTCGTGACCTCCACCGCCCGCTGGATGTCGTGGTCGGCGGTGATCATGATGACCGGAAGTGCGGGGAAGCGGCGTTTCAGTTCCTTGAGGACCTCCACACCGTCGATCTCCGGCATCATGAGATCGAGGAGCACGCCGTCGGGCGGCGATCCCGAGTGGGCGAGAACTTCGGCCCCGGATGAGAACGCGTCGATCTCGTAGCCGGCTTCGCTGACGATGAAGGACAGCAACTCCCGGATCGCGGCGTCGTCATCGACGATCCAGATCACTGTGTCGTTGGTCATCGCTATTCAGTGTACTGGAAAAGGGGGCATCGGGCGCACCTCCGCGCCGAGATTCTACGGCGTTCCCCCCAGCGAACGGGTCAACCAGACGGAGAGCATCTCGAACGGCATCTTGCCACGCAGCCCGGCCTCGACCTCGCCAAAATCCGCCAGGGTGCCGGCGAGCTCTTCGTCGCGATAGCGGCTCGCCCCCCTGAAGAGCTGTCCGAGGGTGAAGAGCGACGGCGGCTTCCTCCCGCCGAAGATCGGCGACGGAGCGTCGTTCTTCAGATGCTCCAAGAGCGCCGGACCGATCCCGTTCTTGAACTGGTACGGGTACCATTTCGGCTGATCGGTCCGTTCGGGCGCCAGCTCCCGCTCCATCCCGACCCGCGCCACCAACCGGCGGAGATAGAGCATCTGTTGCAGGAGCGACCCGACCTGGGCCGCGATCAGGATCGGCACGGCGTCCTCGCTCAGCAGCTGCCCCCGCCAGTCGCGCACCGGGATTCCGGCCTCGACCGCGGCGAGAAGATCGAGAATGGGGGTGGTTCGTCGTTCGAACACGGCGTCCCTGACGGCTTCCAACGAGCGCTCCCTGGGAAAACAGAGGGCCCGCACCAGGTCCTCGTCCACCCGGTTGTCGACGTGGGCGGCAACCAGTTTCCGCGCTTCCTGGACCAACGATCTCGGTGCGTATCCGAGCCGGTGCAGCAGGAGCCGCTGGGCGCCCTCGGAGAACTTCACATCCCCCGCCGTCCGCTCCAGGAGTCGTCGCAGGACCTGTTCCTGGTCCTTGGAGAGATCGACATCCTCCCACGGTTTGACTTCCTCCGGGCCGGGCAGCCACTCGAAGGTGCCCGCCTCGGTGACGGCCTTGACGAGTGGGCCTTTCGGGCTGCTCTTGCACCACGCGCCCAGGATCAGGGAGATGTCCGGGGCCAGGCCTTCCTCGAGTACCCCCACCACCGGCGTGACATCCACCGGCTCGGGGTCGCCCGACGTCCCGGCCCTGCCCTTCGCGGGGGGATCGAACCACGTTCCCAGGTCGGAGATCACGAACACCCTCTGCGGCGCAAACAGCGACCGCGAACAGAGCTCGGTCGCGAGGTCGGCGGGCGTGATCTCGGTCGGCAGCGCTTCTGGCTCCACGCCCGCGTTCTCACTCGCGGTGCGCGCGACCTCGCGAACCCGCTCTTCGAGAAGGAAGTCGTCCGACGAAGCGATGAGGTGGACCGGCGCCACGGTTCAGACGCTGCGGTCGTTCGCGATCAAACGGTCAGATCTCTCCACGGTCCTGCAGCTCCTGACACTGAATACAGTGGCGGGCCCAGGGCACGGCGTCGAGACGACCGATCTGCACCGTCTTCTCACATTCCACGCAGACTCCGTACTCGCCTCGATCCATGCGGTCGAGGGCGTCGTCGATGCGGCGCATGATGTCGCGTTCGGTGGCGCTCAGCTGATAGCTCAGATCCCGGATGACGGTCGAAAGCGCACGATCTCCGAGATCGGGAGCCTCCTTCTCGCCGCCTTCCTGCTCGCTTGCCCGTGCAGCCCGGACCAGATCCAGCAGCTCGTCCCGCTTCGCCTCGAGCACCTTGCGATAGCGTGTCAGCTGTCTTTTGTTCATTCTCAACTCCTCTGTTGTCCGGCTGAAAGCCGTTCACACATCCTCAACCACCGACTCCCACGGGCGGCCGTTCCTCATTGTACGACGACCCGGTGATAGGCACCACCTCCGAGGATCTGGGTCGCGCGGTAGAGCTGCTCCCATAAGAGCAGCCGTGCGAAAAGGTGCGGCAGTGTCATCGCACTGAGCGCCAGGCGCTCGTCGGCACGCTCGACGAGGCTGCGGTGGAGGCCGAGGTCGCTGCCGATGGCGAACACGACGCCCGGCGTCCCGCGGTCCTCGAGCGCTGCCAACCAGTCCGCCAGGTCCCGGCTGTCGCGGGTCCGGCCCCGCTCGTCGAGCGCCACCAGCCGCCAGCCCGCCTCGAGCTGGCGCTCGAGCGCCTCGGCTTCAAGCCGGATGGCGCGGTCGGGATCCTGGCTGCGCCCACCGCTGGTCGGCCGCGACGGCCTGTCTTCCGCCGGCCACCGGCGCGTCACACGCTTGCGATAGATCTCCACCTGTTCTTCGTACGGGCTCGCCGAAGGCCGGCCGAGCCACGCCACGCGGACCCTCACGATCCGTTGCCGGGTTGGATCTCGAGCGCCGCCGCATCGAGCCGGGGCGCATCCCCCCACAGGCCCTCGAGACCGTAATAGGTGCGGCGCTCCTCGGTGAAGACGTGAATCACCACGTCTCCGTAGTCCATCAACACCCACTCGGCCCGGCGTTCGCCCTCCACGTGCAGTGGACGGCGGCCCTCGTCACCGAGCCGCCGCTGGACCTCGTCCGCGATGGCCGCCACCTGGCGATCGCTGCCGCCGGAGCAGATGAGGAGACCGTCGGCGTAGGAGGAAAGGGCTGAAATCTGGAGACCGACGATCTGAAACGCTTTCTTGTCAGCGGCTGCGCGGGCTGCGGTGCGAAGGGTCGCGATGGTGTCGGGGTGGCTCATCCGCGGTCGCCCTCGCCGATCGGCGCGTAGAGGCCGTATTTCTCGATGTAGGTGTAGACCTCGTGCGGCACCAGCTCCCGGATCGGCAGCCCGCGGCTCTGGCGGGTTCGGATGGAGGTCCCCGAGATCGGAAACGGCTCGTGGTTGAGAAGGTACACGGTCAATTCCTCCGGGTCCGGAACTTCGGCAAAAACTTCGACCTCCCGCATCCGGCTCAGCAGGCGCTCGGGCACTCTCTGTGCGAGGTCTTCGTCCCACATGTGGGCGCGGTGCAGCACGACCAGGTGCACCGAGTCCACCAACTCCTCCCAGCGATCCCAACCGGCGATCTGAGAGAACGAATCGGACCCGAGAATGAAGTAGAGCGTGGCATCGGGAAACCGGGCGCGAAACCGGTGCACGGTTTCCACCGAGTAGGTGGGTTGAGGGGCGAAGACCTCGTCGTCAGACGTGTAGAAGTTCTCATACGGCAGGGTGGCCATGGCGACCATCGCCAGTCGATGGGTGACGGCGGTCAGCGGTCCGCTGTTTTTGTGGGGCGGAGATCCCGCGGGAACGAAGTAGACCGCTTCGAAGTGAAAGGTCTCCTGAGCGCGGACGGTCGGCACCAGGTGGCCCAGGTGGAACGGGTCGAAGCTTCCTCCGTAGATCGCGATGCGACGCGTCATGGCGTTTTCCTGGCCTCCTCTACGAGTTCGAGCAACAACCGCACGAGCGGATCCACGCCCTCGCCGGTCACCGCCGAAATGGCGGTCGAGCGCACGCCGTAACCCGCGGCGACGGCGGCGAGGTCGGCCAGCGAGCGCTCGCGGTCCGCTACCGAGTCGAGCTTGGTCCCCACCAGGACCCACGGTCGGCTTTCGAGCGGCGCCTCGTGGGCCTCGAGCTCTCCACGAATGGTATCAACTCCGGCCTTGACCGCGTCGCCGTCCGCGAGGTCCACCAACTGGACGAGCACCGGGCAGCGTTCAACGTGCTTGAGAAACTGGGTGCCGAGGCCGGCCCCCTGGTGGGCGCCTTCGATGAGCCCCGGCAAGTCGGCCATGACCAGTGTCCGGAGCTCGTCATCCGGGCTTGCCACCACCCCGAGGTGGGGCTCGATGGTGGTGAAGGGATAATCCGCCACCTTGGGCCGCGCCGCCGACAGCCGCGACAGCAACGTCGACTTGCCCGCGTTGGGCAGCCCCACCAGACCCACGTCCGCCAGCAGTTTGAGCTCGAGCTCGAGCACGAACTCCTCGCCCGGTTCGCCCTCCTCGGCTTCGCGCGGCGCGCGGTTGACTGCGCTCGCGAAACGGGCGTTGCCGCGACCGCCGCGGCCGCCGTTTGCAACGACCAGTCGTTGCCCGGGCGCCACGAGATCGCCGATCAATTCGCCCGTCTCGGAGTTGCGCACCACGGTCCCCGGCGGCACCCTGAGAACGGTGTCGTCGCTGCCGGCGCCGGTCTTGTTCGAACCGCGGCCGTTCTGGCCGTTGTCCGCCTTGACCAGCCGCCGGTGGTGCAGGTGCAGCAAGGTGTTGAGCCCCTCGTCCACCTCGAGGATCACGCTGCCGCCGCGGCCGCCGTCGCCGCCGTTGGGGCCGCCCCGGGGGACGTACTTTTCGCGCCGGAAGGAAACGCAGCCGTTGCCGCCCGCGCCCGCACGGACCGTGATCCGGACCGAGTCGATCAGCATCGCGAGTTGATTCCCACCGTCGAAAGTCGCCCGCACCGCGCAGGTGCGCGCGTCTCTCCGGTTCCGGCTGTCATGACGGAAGTCTTCGTGATCAGCTGGTCACGATGTTGATGAACCGGCCGAGACGGCCGCGATCCTGAAACTTGACCTGCCCGGTGGCGGTCGCGAACAGGGTGTCGTCCCCGCCCCGCATGACGTTGATGCCCGGCTTGAATCGGGTGCCACGCTGGCGGACCAGGATGGTCCCGGCCGTCACCGGCTGGCCGTCGCCGACCTTGGTGCCGAGACGCTGAGCGTTGGAGTCACGACCGTTCCGGCTCGAACCCTGACCTTTTTTGTGCGCCATGACTCCCCCTAGGCCGTGATGGACTCGACGCGGACCCGGTAGTAGTCCTGACGGTGGCCCTGCGTCTTTTTGTAGCCCTTGCGGCGTTTCTTCTTGAAAACAATGATCTTGTCGCCACGAACCGGCGCCACGACCTGGCTCTTCACCGAGGCGCCGTCGACCACCGGTTGGCCCACGCTGACGGCCTCGCCCCGGCTGACCAGCATCACCCGGTCGAAAACCAGCTCGTCGCCCTTCTTGAGGTCGGTTTGCGTGCGCTCGACCAGCAGCTCGTCGCCCGGGCTCACCCGGTATTGCTTGCCGCCATGTTCAACAATCGCGTAATCAGCCATTCCACACCTCTCCCCAACACAAAGGGGCGTTACTTGTACCAGACAGGTCGTTTGCTGTCAACAGAAACCGGCCGGCCCACGGCCGGCCAGGGCGCAGAATACAGGATACAGGATCACTCGTGCCTAAGACGGCATCGTGGACTGCTCGAAATCACATTCAGGCTCCACCCCGACCGCGGCGGGTCTGAAGGTGGGCCAAGGCCCACCCTACTTCGGACCCGAGTTTCGAGCGGGTTCGTAGGGTGGGCCTTGGCCCACCTTCAGAGATGTTTCCAGCATCTCGATTCACCCGTGTCTCAGTACGAGACATGGACAGCAGATTTCTGAATCCTGCATCCCGGATCCTGTGACCTGGATCCTGTCAGATCCCACCCCCCGGCGGCCTCTCGCCCTGCGGCCGTTCATTGGGACGGCGTTGCTGCCGCATCTGCTGCATGCGGCGTTTCAGCTCCTGAAGCTTCTGCCATTGCTCGGTTGTCAGCACCTGCCGCACCTCGAGCAGCATTTCGAAGCGCTCGTTTTCCAGCTTCTGGCGGGCGGTTTGAAAGGCCGCATGGGTCGCCCGCACCGCGTCCGGGTCGAACTGGCTGCTGTTGACCACTTCGGCGAGGTCGAGGCCGGCGCGGTCGACCGCGGCCTTGAGGTCGATCATCCGACGGGCGCCCTCGTAAACGCGATCGCGGATCTGCTGCTGTTGTTCGGCGCTGAGCCCGATCCGCTCAGCCAGACGCTGGTCCTCCCACCATTTGCCCGGCGGCAGCTCGAACTCCTGCGCCGCCAGCGGCAGGACTGCAGTCAGCAATGCCCACGTGATCAGCCACTTCTTCATGGTCGTCTCCAGTTCCGCCCGTTCATGACGCGCCGTCTGCAACAAGGCCCGCAGGATCATCGACGCCGGGGTCGATAAACTCGAATCCGGGCAGTGAGTCGTCGGCCAGGACCGCGTCCACCTCGGCCAGGATCTGTTCGACCGCCAGATCGTCGATCGTTGGCGGCGTCGTTGCGCCGGGCGGCATGAACAACCCCACCCCCACCGCCACCAGCGCCACGGCAGCTGCAGCCAGGAGCGGTCGCAACCAGCGCCGGGAAGGCGCAGATCCGGTCTGCGGCCGGTCCGCCAGGCGCGCCATGACCTGGTTTCGCTGCCGCTGCCAGTCCGGAATTTCCGCCTCCATCTCCCGGCGGCGTTCCGCGATGGACTTCTGCAGCTCTGCCACTTCCTGGCGGCAGCTCAAACACGACGACAGGTGCTCGTGTGCCTCGGGGGTGACCTCGAGGCCCGCGACCACCGCCGCAAGATCTTCATCTGTCACATGCGTCGTCATCGGTACGCTCCCAACTCCCGGCGCAGCCGGTGCACCGCCCGGTGCAGCTGCGTCTTGACCGTTCCCACGTGCACGCCAAGGACCTCGGCGATCTCCTCGAGCTCCATCTCCGCATAAAACCGCAGACGAAAAATCTCCCGCTGCCGCAGCGGCAGTTGGCGTTCCATCGCTCCCAGCGACGCCAGGGCCTGTTGCTGCATGCTGCGATCCTCGGGCCCGGCCCGGGTGTCGGCCACCTCGACGGCGGGCCCGGCATTCGCCGCGTCCTCCACTGCCTCGTCAACCACGCCCACGCGGCGCCGGCGGCGGAGTTGATCGAGGCAGGTGTTGATCGCGATCCGGGTCAACCAGGTGGAAAAGGCCGCCCGGCCGTCGAATTTCCGGATTCCGGTGAACGCCTTGACGAGGCTCTCCTGGGCCGCCGCATCGGCCTCGTCGACCCCGACGTACTGGCGGCAGACCATCCACACCCGCCGCTGGTGGCGCGCAACGAGCTCGCCGAAGGCGTCGTGATCACCGTTGCGCGCCCGCATGACGAGCGCGTCGTCCGCGACTCCGGGATCGATTCGAGAGGGATCCATGGCTCCAGCTCGCAACATGGTAGTACGACGATACGGATGGCGGCGGCGTTGACAGGATCAGGGCGGTTCCACCCACACGGAGCACACGGGTGGTCATTGTCGCAACCTTTGAACGTTGGAACGTTTTTTCGCTCATTCCGCGGGGACGATGATTTTCAGCGCGCCGGGGAGCACATCGAAGCGCACCGACGGCGGTTTGAGCGTCACCGAGTTGCCGTCGAGGTGAGCCGGCAGCGGACGGTCGAAATGCAGCTCGAGCCACGGCGCCTGGAGCTCGAGGGTGCCGGCCTTGCCGCCGAGAGTGCCTTGCATGGCTGCAACGAGGCGGAGGAGCCGTCCCCCGACACCGACCTCGGGAACCAGGCAGGCGTCGAACAGCCCGTCGTCGATCACCGCCGCCGGGGTGAGCGCGAAGCCCCCGCCGGTGGTGGGGCCGCCGTGCACCGCCAGGATCAGCATCGAGCCCGCGTACTCGTGCCGGTCGGTGACCAGCCGCACCGTCTGCATACGGTAACGGAAGAGCGCCGAAACCGCGGCCAGCAGATAGACAACGATGCCTCGCACCCACTTGATCGAGGCCGCGCGGTCGTTGATGTCGCCCGTCAGTCCGACCCCGATGGCGTTCAACACCACCCGGTCGCCGACGCGGATGAGGTCGACGGGTCGCGGAACCCCTTTGACCGCGGTCCGCGACGCTTCCTCGAGGGCGAGCGGCACGCCCAGGGTGCGGGCCGCGTCGTTGCCGGTGCCCAGAGGGAGGACCGCGAGCTCGCCGCGTCCCGCCCGATAGAGCCCCTCGGCCGCCTCGCACACGGTGCCGTCGCCGCCGGCGACGACGATCCGCTCCACCCCGCCGTTCGCAGCCTCTGCGGCCAGGGAGGTGGCGTGTCCCGGGGCCTCGGTGAGAACGGTCTCGGCGGTCAGCCCCCAGCCGGCCAGCCTCTGCTCCAGCTGCGGCCACTCGCGACCCAGGCGGCCGCCCGCCGCCGCCGGATTGACGATGATCCGCACGCCCCGAGCTTAACCCGGCACCAGCTGACAAAAAAGAGGCGCCGAAGGAGGGTCGGCGCCGTGGGAGGGAGGGGGGCGTTTTTCCACGCCCTGGATCTGATGCTGAGGCCCCGGTGTGAGCATCGCGTGGAGACGACGTTCGCCGCGTGTAAAAGGCACACCGCCTTACAACGCTATTACTTCAACAGGCCTCGATCTTCACCTCGGCTGTTCAGGATGGTCACATGAAGCAACTCGCTGTTCCCTCCGCCTCTGAAGATCGGGGCACCACCGGTCACTTCTTCCGCGACCGCCCTCCTTCGGACGATTCCGATACAGCGCGGCGTCGGCTGTTCGAAATCGCGGACCTCGCCGGTCTCCAACTCGCCCACGGTCGCCGGCTCGACCTGATCCACTCCGGTGACCGCCACTTCGAGCGCCTCGTCGCCGCCGTCGAAGGGGCGACCCGCGAGGTCTGCCTCGAGATGTACCAGGTCCGTCCCGACCCGGTCGGTTGGCAGCTCTGCTCCGCTCTTGCCAGAACCGCGGCACGGGGCGTCGAGGTGCGGTTGCTGGTCGACCGACTCGGGTCGGCTTCGATCGGCACGTGGTTCGAGACTCTGAGACGCCACGGCGTGTCGGTCGCCTGGTACCGGCCGTGGCGTCCGTGGTCGAACCCGTTCCGGCGGACCCATCGCAAGCTGGTGGTGGTCGACGGCGAAACGGCGAGCATCGGCGGCATGAACGTCGCCGCCGAGTTCTCCGATGAGCTGTCGGGCGGGCGCGGCTGGCGCGACGTGTCGCTGTGGCTCGACGGTCCGGCGGCGTGGGCTCTGCGGCGCCAGTTCGAGGCCGCGTGGGTGGACTGCGGCGGGTCCCCCGGTCGCCCGCTGTCGGTGCCCGGCGGCGGCGGCGCCCTGTGCGCCCTGTGCAGCCCCACCGTCGCCGGCAGCAACCAGGCCGACGCCTATCTGGCGTTGCTTGCCACCGCCCGCGAGGAGCTCCTGCTCGCCACACCCTACTTCCTCCCCGGTCGCGCTCTCCGCGACGCACTCGCCGCGGCCGTGGCGCGCGGGGTCGATGTCACGGTCGTCGTGCCCCGGCTCAACGACGTCTGGTGGTTCAAACACGGCTCCCGCCGCCATTACCGCGAGCTGCTGGACCGGGGGATCGCGATCTGGGAACGACGGGACCGGATGGTGCACGCCAAGGTCGCGGTGGCCGACGGGTTGATCGCGGCCGTGGGATCGACCAACCTCAACCGGCTCAGCTTCTACGGCAACTCCGAAACGCTGGTGCTGACGGACGAACGCCGGGTCGTCGACGAGATCCGGTCGTTGATCCGCGACGAGTCCCGGGTTTCCGCCGAGAGCCTCGCGTCCCACACCTGGACCCGGCACCCCGACCGGCAACCGTGGGCCGAGATGGCCGCGACAGCGGTGGCCATGTTGCTGTGACGGTCTCCGGCGGTGTCCCGTCCGCCCCCGGTGCCGGCTGCCGCCGCCGCCTCAGAATCGCCCTCGTCACCGACGCCTGGCTGCCGCAGATCAACGGCGTCACCACGACCCTCAACCGCTGTTGCACTGAGATCGAAAAGCGAGGGCACTATGTCCGCGTTCTCTCGCCCGATATCTTCTGGAACCTTCCATGTCCGCGCTACCCTCACATCCGGTTGGCCGTTCTCGCCGGATATGGGGTGCGGCGGCTCCTCGTCCATCAGCGTCCCGACGCCATCCACATCGCCACCGAAGGGCCCCTCGGGTTTTCCGCGCGTCGCTTCTGCATCAGCAACGAAATTCCGTTCACGACAACCTTCCACACCAAGTTCGCCGACTATCTCGAAGTCTACGCCCACGTGCCTCCGGGCTGGACCTGGGGCCTGCAGCGGTGGTTTCACGGGGGCGCCCGGCGCACCCTCGTACCGGCGGCTTCCGTTAAACGGGAGCTCGAAGAGCGGGGATTTTCAAACCTGGTCCAATGGGGCCGCGGCGTCGATGCCGAACTCTTCCGGCAGCGGGAGGGGGACGTGTACGGGCTGCCAAGACCGATATTCCTGTCGGTTGGGCGTGTGGCGGCGGAAAAAAACCTGGAAGCATTTCTCGATCTCGATCTCCCCGGCAGCAAGGTGGTGGTGGGCGATGGTCCGATACGGGCGGCGCTCGCCCGTCGATACCCGGAGGTTCACTGGGTCGGCTTCCGGGTCGGCGAGGATCTCGCGCGGCATTACGCGAGCGCTGACGTGTTTGTCTTTCACTCCCGCACCGACACGTTTGGGGTCGTCATGCTCGAGGCCAACGCCTGTGGCCTGCCCGTCGCCGCGTTCCCGGTGACCGGCCCGCTCGACGTCGTACAGCCGGGTCTAACCGGCGTGCTCGACGACGACCTCGGCAAAGCCTGCACCGAGGCCCTGCGCCTCGACCGTGGAGCCTGCCGCCGACACGCCGAGTCACACTCCTGGGACCGCTGTGCCGAGATGCTGCTTGACAATCTGGAAGCCATCGACCGCCGGTCGTGGGAGGCGGTCAGGCCAACGCTTCCTTTGCGGTGAGATCGGCGAGCTCTTCGGGAAGCCATGACGCCCCGGGCACCAGCAAGGTGCGCGCGCCGATGCGGAATGAGCGGCTGCGCCACACCACCGTCGAGCTGAAGAGCGGCACCGGCCACAGTGCGGCCACGAGGAGCCCCCTCAGGATCACCAGGGGCGGGTAGTGATGGAGCGGGCGGTGAACCCCCAGCAAACGCTCGGACGCGACGGCTGCGAGGCAGAGAGCAGCCAGCACCGCCGCCGCGACGGCTGCCGAGGACGCGCCCGGCGACCATGCCAGCAGGGCTACCACCGCCGGGACGGGGTTGGTGAACAACTCCCCGAAGTAGCCTGCGGGCGAGATCCTGCGACGGATCCGCGCCCAGCGCAGGTGACGGCCCGCGAAGCTGCGCACCGACAGCCGTCCGAGAACGTTGTCCACCGGAGGCGCGGCCACCACGACCTCGCGACCGAGGCTCCGGATCAGCTCGCCGCACACCTGGTCCTCGGCGAGGAAACGTCCGAGCTCGGCGAAGCCGCCGATGAGCTCGAGATCGGAGCGCCGGAGGAGCATCGATTTGCCGACCGCGCAGACCGTCCCGCAGACACCGTTGACCGCCGCCACTCCACCCATCACGAAGGTGTTGAGCTGCAGACTCTCGAGCGCGCCGCCGAGGCCGAGGCCGCCGGTTCCGCGGATGTACGAGGTCACCAGCCCGACATTCCCACCTTCGAGCCGCGCCACCATCGAGCGCAGGAGAGAAGGAACCACCGCCACGTTGCTGTCGCTGATGAGCAGCACCTGGTGGCGGGTCCGGCGGAGGATGTTGGCGAGGTTGTTGACCTTCGGGTTGTAGCCCACCTCCGGTCCGCCGATTGCGAACCGCGCCGTCACCCGGGGGTGCCGCGCTGCGACTTTTCGCGCGACCTCGAGCGCCGGATCATTCCGGTCGTCCACCCCGAACACGAGCTCGTAGTCCGGGTAGTCGAGGGCGAAAAAGGTCTCGAGGTTGGCCTCGAGGTCGGCGTCGACGCCCTTCATCGGTTTGAGGATGCTGACCGCGGGCCAGTCGGGAGGCTCCGCTCGGCTCCGGGCGGCCAGCTCCCGCCACTGAGCGCCGACCATGAACCACGTCAGCGCCAGACCGACCGCGATCAGCGCCCACAGAACTGTCTCAGCCATCACTTGAAATATGGTCCGCGGCCGTGAAGAAGAGTTGAAGGCGACGCAAAGTCACGGCGAAGAACTCGCCTTTTGCGGCTGGACGCGGCACACTCCGCGGGCATGGAAAATGGAGCGCCGTACGTCGTGAGCGTCGATATGGGCTACGGACACCTGCGCGCGGCGTGGGCGCTGGCTGATCGTCTGCGCGTTCCGGTCCAACGCGCCGACTGTGCGCCGCTGGCCGACGCGGCGGATCGCCGGGTGTGGTGGGCCAGCCGTGAGGGCTACGAGAGACTGTCGCGGCTCTCCCAGCATCCGCTCCTCGGCCCGCCCTTCCGCGCGCTGCTGCAGCGGCTCACCGCGATTCGCCCCTCCGGAACCACCTCCGATGCGAGCCGACCCGACGGTGCGACCCGTTTCCTCGATCGCCGAATCGAACGCGGATTCGGCGCAGCCCTCTGCCGACATCTGGAAGCCAGCGGCGCGCCGCTGGTGACGACGTTTTACGTACCGGCGCTCGCCGCCGACCGTTTCACGAAGGCCGACGTGTTCTGTGTGGTCACCGACAGCGAAATCCACCGGGTCTGGGCGCCGGCGAAATCCGGAAACAGCCGGATCCGCTACCTGGTACCCGCCTCTGTGACCGCCGCTCGGCTCATTGCCTATGGCGTGGACCCGGCCAACATCACGGTGACCGGGTTCCCGTTACCTCTCGACCTCGAAGACCGCGCCGAAGAGCTGCTCGACCACCGCCTCCAGCGCCTCGCGGGCAGGGGTGACGGTCCACCTCTGGTCACCTTTGCCGTCGGTGGTGCCGGCGCCCAGGCGGCGCGGGCCCGGTGTCTCCTCGAGAGCCTCGAGGGACCGCTTCGTCAGGGTGAGGTTCGCCTCGCCCTGGTGGCGGGTCTCCGCAAGGGGCTGGCGGGGAAATTCCGTCGCTGGGTCGTTGCGGTCGGTGCTGACCGCCACCCCGAGGCGGTGACGATCGTCGAGGCCGACTCCTTCGAAGCCCTGTACCGACGGTTCAACCTCCTGCTCGAACGCACCGACGCGCTGTGGACCAAGCCGAGCGAACTCAGTTTCTACGCTGCCCTGGGGCTGCCGCTGATTCTCGACGACCCGGTCGGCGACCACGAGCGGGCCAACGCCAGGTGGGTGGCGCAGGCGGGTGCCGGCCGCCGACGGCCACCCGTCGGCGACCAGGGAACAACGCTGATGGGGTGGCTGGGTGACGGCTCGCTCGCCGAGTGCGCGACCAACGGTTTTGCAGGCCTCCCACGAGGCGGCACGGACGCCATCACCAGAATCGTGTTCAACAGTTCTTAACACTGATTTGACCTCGCTCTGACCCGGCTCGTCTCCGATCTTCACACCCACCGCCGACCATGGGTTCATGGAAACCCGGACGACCCTCGTCGGCGATCGGCTCCTGACCCTGGTCAGCCTCGAGCTCGACCTATGCTGCGGGGCGGCGCAGAAGGTCTGCAATCGCGCGCTGCTGGCGCTTTTCCGCGCCGTCTCGCGGCTCGGCGACTGGCCGCTGTCGGTCATCGTTGGCCTCTCCCTCTTCAGGGTCCATGGATGGCGTCCGTTCGCGGCGTGGGCGGTGGTTTCGGTGCTGGCGGTGGTTCTTCAGAAACAGCTCAAGAACAGATACCGGAGGCTGCGGCCCTGTGAGCGGCCCGAAGGGCCGCCACAGCGGGCGCCGATTCCCGACCACGGGTCTTTCCCGTCCGGCCACACCCTGCACGCGGTCATGGCCGCCGTGGTGACCGCCTCGCTGATTCCGACGATTGCACCCCTTTTCCTGGTGATCGCTCTCCTGATTGCCATGTCCCGGGTGGTCCTGGGCGTCCACTACCCCTCGGACGTCCTCGCCGGGGCCACCCTGGGTGGAATCCTCGGCACGCTCACGGTTGCGGTTCTGTGAATCGGAGACAAACCGTGCACGGGCAACCGATCCATGGCGCGTGAACCGAGTGCTTTCCCCGGTCGGCGAACGCCCTCTTCAGGTCAGCAAGGGAGACCCCGGACCGGGTCGCCGACCGGCTCACCCTGCGATCTCCAGGCGGAAGCACGCCTGGCACCGCATCGTGAGGTCATGGCCGCACCGCTTCTGGGCCTGCTCGCTGACCTCGCGAGCCAGCGTCACGCGGTCGGGCGGTCCCGTATGAGCGCTGTCGCGACCCTCCAGACACCTCCGACCCCGCCGCCCAACCCAACAGACTGACGGCCGCACGTGGTGTCGAACCGTGCGATTTCAGAGATCGATGTGGCGGTCCGCCGCCCCTGACTCGTGGGCCGGGTTGAGGCGCAATCTCAGGCTCTGGTCCCGTTGCAGCAGCAGAAATTACCTCGCGTTGAATTTCTCGAGGGGCTGTACTACCGTGAACGCGATTGTCTCGCGGACGTCGGGCGTCCGACGCCGTCGAGTCATGGTCACCAAGAGACGGAGTGGGGATGGAATTCTTTGTCATCGCGATCGTCATACTCTTCGTTCTGGCGGTGTCGGATCTGGTCGTCGGCGTCTCCAACGACGCGGTCAACTTCCTCAACTCATCGGTGGGCTCGCGGGTGGCGCCGCGCCACATCATCATGATCGTGGCCAGCCTCGGCATGCTTGCCGGTGTGACGTTCTCGTCGGGCATGATGGAGGTGGCGCGCAAGGGCATCTTCCACCCGCAGTTCTTCACCATGCCCGAGCTGATGGTGCTGTTCCTGGCCGTGATGTTCACCGACATCCTCCTCCTCGACCTCTACAACACCTACGGACTGCCGACCTCGACCACCGTCTCGATCGTCTTCGAATTGCTGGGCGCGGCGGTCGCGGTGTCGATGCTCAAGATCGTGACCGCCGGCGGCAGCCTCGCGGAGATCGTCACCTACATCAACACCGGCAAGGCGCTCGCCATCATCTTCGGCATCCTGGTGTCGGTGGTCGTCGCATTTTTCTCCGGCGCCGTCGTCCAGTTCGTGAGCCGTATGATTTTCACCTTCGACTACCGGCGACGGTTGCGGCGCTGGGGCGGCCTGTGGGGGGGCGCCGCGCTGGCCACCATCACATACTTCATCCTCATCAAGGGTGCCAAAGGGGCTTCGTTTCTGGCGCCAGAGACGGTTTCGTGGATTCAGACCCACACCGGATTCATCTTCGCCTCGGCCTTCGCGGTTTCGGCGCTGGTCCTTCAGCTGCTCGTGCTGTTGACCCGCGTCGACATCCTCAAGATCATCGTCCTGGTCGGCACCTTTGCACTGGCGATGGCCTTCGCCGCCAACGACCTCGTCAACTTCATCGGTGTGCCGCTCGCCGGGTTCGCCGCCTACACCGTGGCGGGCGCCCAGGCCGACCCGATGACGGCCACCATGGAGGCGCTGCGCGAACCGGTGCGCTCCAATACCGTCTTCCTCCTGATGGCCGGCGCAATCATGGTCGCGACGCTGTGGGTATCGAAGAAAGCCCGGTCCGTCACTCGTACCGAGGTCAGCCTCGGCCGCCAGGACGAGGGCTTCGAGCGCTTCGAGTCCACCGGGCTGTCGCGCAGTATCGTCCGTCTGGTGGCGGCCGTGTTGGAGAACGCCGGCCGGCTGTTTCCGGCACGCCTGCGCCGCTGGGCCGGTCAACGCTTCGACCGCAGCGAAATCAGGCCTGCGCCGGGTGCCGACGGCAAGGTGCCGTCATTCGATTTGATTCGCGCCGGCGTCAATCTGATGGTGGCCAGCGCGCTGATTTCGTTTGCCACCTCGCTCAAGCTGCCGCTCTCGACCACCTACGTCACCTTCATGGTGGCGATGGGCACGTCGCTCTCGGACCAGGCGTGGGGCCGCGACAGTGCCGTCTACCGGGTGGCGGGCGTGTTGGCAGTGATCGGCGGCTGGTTCTTCACCGCCATGATGGCCTTCACGGTGTCGTCGGTGTTTGCCGCCATCATTTTCTTCGGGGGTGGGGCCGCGGTCGCCGGGATCGCCGTGTTGACCGTGCTCTTGATCTACCGTACCCACCGCGTCCACCGCAAGCGCGAAGCCGAGATCCAGTCGGTCGAGGTCTTCAACCTGCGCAAGATCAAGGACTTCACCGCCGCCTCGAGGGTGACCGTGGATCACATGGGCACCTTCCTGCGCGAGGTCCGGCGGGTCCTCAACCAGAGCTTCGACGGCCTCTTCGAGCAAAACCGTCAGGCTCTGAAAGCCGCGCGCGAGGGCCAGCGCCGGGTCCAACTGTGGTCCAACATCATTGCCGCCAACATCTTCAAGGTCTTCCGGCTCAGCACGTGGGAGGACGTGGAAAGGACCCAGCGCTACGCCGCCACCATCTCCAGCCTGCAGGAGATTTCGGAGAGCCTGCGCGACATCGTGGTCCGTTCCGACCTGCACGTGGGAAACAACCACTCGGGCCTGCTCACCGAGCAGATCGCCGAGCTCGACCAGATCCGGTCGGCGCTGGTCGAGATCCTCGACCACACATCGCGCGCGCTGCGCATCAAGGAGCCGCCCGACCAGGTGATGATCGCCAACGGCAACCGGGCTCTGCGGCTGCTGGTCAACGAGTTCGACCAGAACCAGATCATGCGGATCCAGGCCAACCGCTCGAAGACCCGGCTCAGCATCCTCTTCTACTCTTTAGTCTGGGATTCGCTCAAGATCGCCGAGCAGACCACCCGGCTGTTCGAGATCTTCGACGAGTCGATCCGCGTTGACGTGCCGGAAACCGAGCTCGAGGTCCCGGCTCAGCCCGTGCCCGCGCCGGAACCGGTCTGAGAAGCAGCTGGTTCGCCGGACTCCCGATCCGCTGGCACCGGCACGAGGCGGACGGTGACCGTGGTCCCCACGCCCTCGCGCGAGTCGAGTTCGAGACTGCCTCCGAGCGCCTGCACCATGTGCTTGACGATGGCCAGACCGAGGCCGAGACCGCCGTCGCCGGGGGTTCGTGCGCGATCCACCCGGTAAAAGCGCTGCAGGACCGCCTTGAGCTCGCCGGCCGGGATTCCCTCGCCGCTGTCCGCCACCACGACCACCGGGGTCCCACCGTCGTTGAACGCCCTGACCTCGACCCACCCGCCCCTGCGGTTGTACTTGATGGCGTTGTCCACCAGGTTGCGCAGCACGCGGTACAGCCCGCGCCGGTCCGACCAGCACCGGATCTCCTCGTCGAGATCGAGCCTGATGTCGACTCCCGCCCGCTCGGCCACCGGGCCGAGATCGGCCACCAGCTCGCGCGCCGTGCCCGCCACCGGCAGCGCCTCGAGCTGCAGCTCGATCTGTCCCGCCTCGATGGTCGCGAGCTCGTAGAGCTCGACGGTAAGTCGATCGAGGCGCTCGACCTGGAGCACGAGCATGCTCGCGAGCTTCGGGTCCAGCTCGTCCTCCAGCGCCTCCACCGTGGTCCGCAGGACGGTGAGAGGCGACCGGAGCTCGTGCGAGAGATCCTGCACGAACCGCCGCCGAAGCTCGGACGCCCGTCGCACCAGACCGACGTCGGTCAACAGCACCACGGCGCCGCCGCCGCGCACCGGAAAGGCGTGCACCTCCCACAGCCCGCGTGGGTTCTCGATCACCACCGGTTCGGACGCGGTCCCTTCGGCCGCAGCTCGAACGGCAGTGACCGCGATCGGGTTGCGGAGGATCTCGAGCAGGTGGGTTCCGAGGGCCACCTGCTCGACGCCGCAGAAGCGCCGCGCCACCCGGTTGATGAGGCGAATCTCGAGATTGGCACTCACGACCAGGAGACCATCGCCGAGGCTCGAGGTGATGTCGACGAGCAGCTCCGAGGTTCGCGACCGCTCGGCCTCACACAACGCCGCTTCGGATCGCAGCGTGGTCAGCGCACGGTGGGCTTCGGCGGCGGTATCAACCCCGAATTCGCCCATGATCTCGCGCGTCGGCGCCGCGACCAGGCGCCACGACACAGTCTCGAGCACGAACACCGCCACCGCCCAGAGGGCCGTTGCCAGCACCACGCCGGTACGGCCCCGATCGGAGGCCCACACGACGGCGAGCACGAGCAGCGGCAGACCGGCGAGGATCGCCGTCGCCACGTGACGTCGTCGCCTCACGGGTAGCCCCGAAACCTGTAACCGGCACCGATCACCGTCTCCACCACGTCCTGGCCGAGCTTTTTGCGCAAGGCCCGGACGTGGACGTCGACGGTGCGGGTCTCGACCTCGCTCGACAGCCCCCACACCCGTTCGAGAATGCTCTCCCTCGAGGCCACCCTCGGACGGGTCGTGACGAGATACCACAGGAGCTCGAACTCACGCATGGTCAGACGGACCGGTTGACCGTCGAGCTCGACCTCCATGGCGCCGCGTGACACGGACAGCCGGGTGTCGCGATACGCGTCTTCCGGGACGCCGCCGTCGAGGCTGCGCCGCCGCAACAGGGCGCGGATCCGGCTCCTGAGCTCGCGCAGCGAAAACGGCTTGGTGATGTAGTCGTCGGCGCCGAGATCGAGACCGAGGACCCGGTCGCCTTCGGTCACCCGGGCGGTCAGGATGATGATCGGCAGGTCGGCGACCGCCGGCGTGTCACGGATCTCCCGGCAGACGCCGAGCCCGTCGAGATCGGGCAGGTTGAGGTCGAGCAACACCAGGTCGGGCGGGCTGCCGAGGATGCCCTCGAGGCCCTGCCGTCCGGTGGCGTAGCGGTTGACGGCGAAGCCGTCCTTTTCGAGCGCCATGCTCAGGCTGGCCGCGAGATCGCGGTCGTCCTCGACCAGGGCGATGCGTTCGCGGGTCATGATTCCTCGATGTCCGGGACCGGCCACACGTGGCGGATCGGCCTCGCCTCCACCAGATAGACCACCTCCTCGGCGATGTTGGTGGCCTGGTCGGCGATGCGTTCGATGAACCGTGCCACCAGAATGAGGTCGATCGCCCGGGAAATCGTCTTCGGGTCCTCGATCATGTAGGTCAGGAGCTCGCGGAAAATCTGCATGTAGAGCGAATCGACCTCGTCGTCCCGGCGGATGATCTGACGCGCCGCCTTGCCGTCGCGCGCGACGTAAGCCGCGATGGAGTCGGAGACCATGGCGTGGGCGAGACCGAGCATTCGCGGCAGGTCGATCAGCGGTTTGACCAACGGGTACTTGCTCATGTGGAGCACGCGTTCGGCGATGTTGACCGCGTTGTCCGCGATGCGCTCGAGCTCTGGTCCGAGCTTGATGGCGACGATCACGAACCGCAGATCGGTGGCGGTGGGCTGGTGGCGGGCGATGAACTCGGTCGCCAGCCGGTCGATCTCGACCTCGCGGTGGTCGATCTCCTCATCCATGGCGATCACGGCCTCGGCCAGCTCGCTGTCCTGGGTGGTGAGCGCCGTGGCGACGTCGTCGAGGCACTTCTCCACCAGCCCCGCCATGGACAGGATGCCGAGCTTGATCTCTTCGAGCTCTTGTTCGAATTGCCGGTGCATTGCTGGTCTCCTACACTCTAAACTCTAACAGGTCAGCTGTTTCTATCCAAAGCGTCCGGTGATGTACTCCTCGGTGATGCGCTGGTCGGGGTTGGTGAACATTTTCAGGGTCGCGTTGACCTCGACCAGCTCGCCGAGCATGAAGAACGCCGTCAGGTCGGCGATCCGCGCCGCCTGTTGGAGGTTGTGGGTGACGATGACGATGGTGTAGCGGTTTTTGAGCTGGAGCAGGGTCTCCTCGATCTTGGCGGTCGAGATCGGATCGAGCGCCGAGGCCGGCTCGTCGAGCAGCAGAATATCCGGCTCGTTGGCGAGGGCCCGCGCGATGCACAGCCGCTGCTGCTGGCCGCCGGAGAGGTCGAGTGCCGAGTTGTCGAGCCGGTCCCGGACCTCCTCCCAGAGGTCCGCCTGGCGGAGTGACTTTTCCACCAGATCATCGAGGCGACCGCGTCCTCGCACGCCGGTCATGCGGGGGCCGTAGCTGATGTTCTCGCGGATGGACATGGGAAAGGGGTTGGATTTCTGGAAGACCATGCCGACGCGTTTGCGGAGGCTTTCGAGGTCGATGTCGGACCGGAAGATGTCGGTCCCCTCGACCAGCACCTGCCCTTCGACTCTGACCCCCTCGATCATGTCGTTCATCCGGTTGAAGCACCTCAGGTAGGTTGACTTTCCGCAGCCCGAAGGCCCGATCAGGGCGGTGATCCGGCGCGCCGGCATGTCGAGGTCGATGCCCTTCAGGGCGTGGGTCTCACCGTAATAGAGGTGCAGGCCCCGGCTCTCGAGAGCGTTGTCGGAACTCGAGTACTCCTCTGCTCTCACGTTGGATGGCACCAGGGTCACGGGCGTTCCCGAGCCTGATCCACCGCGGTTGCCGTCGATCGTTCCCTGTGGAGTTTCCATTACACAACCTGTCCTCTGTACGCTCGCCGCAGACGACGACGCACGATGATTGCCGTCAGGTTCAAAAGCACCACCAGCGCGAGCAGCACCAGGGTGGTGGCAAAGGCCATGGGTTTTGCGGCCTCGACGTTGGGGGACTGCATCGAAACATCGTAGATGTGAAAACCGAGGTGCATGAACTTCCGCTGCAGGTGGAGGAAGGGCGGCATGCCGTCCACCGGCAGGCTGGGGGCGAGCTTGACCGCCCCGGTGAGCATCAGCGGCGCCACCTCGCCAGCCGCCCTGCTCACGGCGAGGATCAGACCGGTGAGAATGCCGGGCGTCGCGGCCGGGAGAATGATCCTCTTGAGGGTCTGCCAGCGCGTGGCGCCGAGCGCCAGCGAGCCGTCGCGCCAGCTTTGCGGCACTGCCATCAGACCCTCACGGGTCGCCACCACCACCACCGGCACGGTCAGCAGCGCGAGGGTGAGCGACGCCCACAACAGGCCGCCCGTACCGAAGGTCGGCGTCGGCAGACGGTCGGCGAAAAACGCCTCGTCGATCGACCCGCCCACCTGGTAGACAAAAAAGGCGAGACCGAACATCCCGAACACGATGGAGGGCACGCCGGCGAGGTTGTTGACCGCCTGGTTGGCGAGCCTCAGGAGCATGCCCGGACGAGCGTACTCGGTCATGTAGACCGCGGTCACCACCCCCAGCGGCACCACCGCAACGCTCATCAGAAGGACCAGCAGTACGGTCCCGAACAGGGCCGGGTAGATGCCGCCCTCGGTGTTGGCCTCGCGGGGTTCGGTAAAGAGGAACGCGATGCACTCGCGCAGGGCGCGAACCGTGCGGGCGGGGACACCGAGCCGGTTGGGCCACACGACCTCGAGCACGTTGGCCAGCGGCACCTCGAAGTCGTCCCCTCCCGACCGCAGGACGAGCCTGGCGTTCAGCAACCGCTCGCTGAAGTCGTCGATGTCGTGTTGCAGCGCGTCGAGCTGGTGTTCGAGACGGCCCGCCGTCTCGTCGACCTCCGTCGTGAGCCCGGCGATCTCCTGTCGTCCGTCGGCAGTGGCGGCCCGGGCTCGACCGCTCCAACAGATCGAGACGTTCCTCGAGACTCGACAGGGGGCGACGGATTTTTTCGCGCTCGCTCTCCAGTCGACGCCGCTCGCTGCGCCACCGCGCAGCACTCTCCAACAGGCCGTCGAGGGCTTCCGGCGCCGCCACATCTACAAGGCGGCCGTCCGCGCCATACGCTTCGACGATCCGGCCGAAGGCGTCGCCGTATTCGGTTCGCACCACCCGCACCAGGTCGTCGGGGGTCGACCGGGTGAGGATCTCGCTTTCGTCGATCCACACGAAATCCGCCCGGGTGAGCTCCCGGTTGCCGACCTTGAGCTGGATGCGGTGGGTCACCGAGCGCTCGTTTCCGGTCACGACCGGCAATTCCTCGCGAGCCGCCACGATCCCGACCCGGGTCGACGCGTCCACGAGCCGCAGCTCCGACACCCTGGCCGGCCAGAACCACCCGGCAGCGTTGACGACCACGATCCACAGCAGGGCCCCCAGCATGACCAGCACCGCGAGTGTCGCGAGCGCCGTCACCCACACGCCGGGGAGACCCGAGGGCAGGGCCGACCCGGACGTCTTCAACGACAGCGGCTTGCCGTCAGAACCGGGCATAGCGCTTTCTCAGATAGCTTCCCACCAGATCGGCCGCGGTCGTCAGCACCATCGTGAAGGCAAACAACAGGATGCCGGTCAGAAAGAGGACCCTGAACAGGGTGTCGCCCACCGGCGCCTCGGGGATCTCCACCGCGATGGCCGCCGACATGGTCCGCATTCCATTGAAGAGGGAAAGGTCGAGAACCGGGGTGTTGCCCGCCGCCATGAGGACGATCATGGTTTCGCCGACCGCGCGGCCCAGACCCAGCATCACCGCGGCGAAGAGACCGGGGCTGGCGGCCGGGACCACCAGTCGGACCGCCGTCTGCCAGCGGGTGGCGCCGAGGGCGCGGCTGGCGTTGACCAGCGCCCGCGGTACCGCCGAACAGGCGTCCTCGGCGATGGTGAAGATCACCGGGATCACCGCGAAACCGAGGCCGAGACCGACCACGACGGCGTTGCGCTGGTCGTAGCGCAGACCCCACTCGGTGAAGAGAAAGCGCTGGAAATCGCCGCCGAACAGGCGGGTCTCGATCGGCCCGGCGAGTGCGGCGCCCGCGGCAACCACCGCGGCACCGGCGGCGAGCAACACGAGGAGTTCGCCGCCGTCGGGCAAACGGCGGCGCAGTCTCGCGGGGACGACCCGCCACGCGGCGAGCGAAATCACGACCGCCAACGGCAGCCCGATCGCCGCCAGCGTCACCGCTACCAGCGCCGACTCCAACCTGGGCGCCAGCCACAGAGCCGCCAGAAACCCGACCACCACCGAGGGCACGGCCGCCATCAGCTCGATGGTCGGCTTGACCACGGTCTGCAACCAGGTCGGCGCGAGCTGTGAGACGTAGACCGCAGCGAGGAGCGCGAGCGGGACGGAAAACAGCATGGCGTAGAGGGTGGCCTTGAGGGTCCCGAAGATCAGCGGCCACAGGCTGAGCTTGGGCTCGAAGGCATCCGAGCCACCGGTCGACTGCCACACCCACCGCGGAGCCGCATATCCCTCGTACCAGACCGGCAGGAAGAGCGTGCGCAGGCTGATCTCCGGGTGCGGGTTCGAAATCCACCGGCGGAAGACGTCGCCACCGGCGACCGCCACCGCCCCGTCGTCCTTGGGATCGATCGTGAGCGCCGTCACCGGATGGGCGGCCCAGCGGTCGAGCAGCAGGCGACGGCCGGAGGTCGAGTAGTAGAGAGCGACGGTTCCATCAGCTGTGCCGATCGCAAAGCCGCGGCGCCGGTGCTCCGGCGTGATCACGGTGGGCGTGCCCGGGACGCCGTCGAGCTCCCGGACCCGCTGCCAGCGCGACGGTGCGGATTCCAGGGTCACGTCGCCGCGCGACGCCAGCTTCTGGCCGATCTCGTCGTCCGGCAGGAGCGTCGCCTCCCCCGGCCCGATCGAGACCCCGCCGACGCGCAGGGTCTTCGGCCCGCTGTTCTGCACCTCGACGCGCGGGATCTCGAGCAGCACCCCGACGGACCCGTCGCGGCCGGCCGTCACCAGCGACCCGCCGCCGATGAGGAACCTGACGGCTGCAGTCGGAGCATCGGCCCCCACCACCTCGACCTCGTCGAGGACCGGGAGATGGAAGACCCGGAGCTCACCGCCGGTGTCCACCACAACCAGGCTGTCGAGGCCGTAGGCCGCCGCGACCGTCGCGGTGGAGTCGGCGACGCTGGCGGGGGGCTCGAGGAAGGTCCACGCCTCCTCGTCGGCATCCCACCACCGGAGAGCGAGACGGCCCTCGCGATCCCACGCCGCGAGCATGACGTTGCGGTCGTCGTCGACGTTGGCCGTCACCCCGACCCAGTCCCCCGCTCCGAACGACACCGGTTCGGCAGCCTGCCGCCACTGGGCGCCGGTGGTGCGCTGGTCACCGGCCCAGCTGTCGGAGAATCTCAGGCGCCCCACCACTGCGGTCCCGTCCGCGTCAATGGCCGAGATGAAACCGTGGATCTCCTGGTCCGCAGCCACCAGCGAAGTCGCCGGGTCGCCAATGACGGAGAGGTCGGAGTGGGCCGCATCGTCGAACACGATCCGTCCGTCGGCGCCGAGCACCCACACCAGCTCCCGCCGCGGGTCGCTGCCGGCGAGCAACGCGGAGGCCGACCGTGCCGGGCTCTCGAGCGGGCCCTGCTTGGCCCGGGCGAAGAGCGGCAGCGCCTCGACCCCGATGTTGACGACGATGGCGATGACCACGAGGATGACGAGCAGTCCACCGGTCCGGATGACAACGGTGGCCACGCCATCCTTTTGGCGCTCGGTGAGGAGACGGCGCACGGGGTCAGCTCCCGAGCTTGGCCCGTTGTTCCGCGGCGGTCTGAGCATCGAGCGGATCGAAGCCCGCCTTGATGATGACCCTTTGGCCGTCCGAGGAGAGGATGAACCGCAGGTATTCGGCGGTCAGCTTGTCAAGCTGCGCGTTCGGCGCCTTGTTGACGTAGATATGGAGGAAGCGCGCGAGCGGGTAGCTGCCGTTGGCGGCGTTTTCAGAACTGGCTGCCACGGCGGGCTGGCCCTCGGCCGGCGCCAGCGGCACCGCACGGACGCCCGAGGTGGTATAGCCGATGCCCGAGTAGCCGATGCCGTACCGGTCCTTTTCGACGCCCTGAACCACCGACGCCGAGCCGGGCTGCTCCTTGACGGTGTCCTTGTAGTCGCCCTTGCACAGGGTGTGGTCCTTGAAGAAGCCGTAGGTGCCGGAGGCGGCGTTGCGGCCGTACAACGAGATCGGTGCGGTGGCCCAGTTGCCCGTCAGCCCGAGCTGTCCCCACGTGCTGACATCGGCGGCCGCGCCGCACTTGCGGGTCTTGGAGAAGACGGCGTCAACCTGCTCGATGGTCAAAGACTGGATCGGGTTGTCCTTGTTGACGAAGACCGCGAGCGTGTCGAGCGCCACGTCGAAACGGGTTGGCTCATAGCCGAAGGCCTCTTCGAAGGCGTCGATCTCGTTGTTCTTCATCGCCCGCGACATGTCGCCGAGCTGAACGGTCCCCTCGATGAGGGCCGGCGGGGCGGTGGACGAGCCCTTGCCTTCGACCTGGATCTTGACCTGCGGGTAGAGACGGCGGAACTCCTCGGCCATCAGGGTCTGGAGCTCGAGCATGGTGTCGGAGCCCGCAGCGTTGATGGTTCCCCGGACGCCGTCCACCTTGGTGTAGTTGGGCAGACCGGGGTCGAGGGTGGGGCCGGAGGCGAAAGCGAGAGGAGCGGCGATCAGGACGATGGCGGATCCGAGAATTATCTTCGAGAGTTTCATGTCTTCCTCCTGTTGTTTCCTGGTGTTCGGTATGGTTCCCGAGCGATCGAAGATA
>CAWGLE010000015.1:0-6268 GCA_963823345.1 Candidatus Sulfomarinibacteraceae bacterium | reverse complement strand
GCCATCGCCATTGATGAGAAACTTGGTGAAGTTCCACGTGATTTCGCCGCGCATCCCTTGTCCGGACTCGGTCGTCAGAGTTCGGTAGATAGGAGCCTGTTCGGGACCCTTGGTGTGGACTTTCTCCATCATTGGAAACGTCACCCCGTAATTGAGACGGCAGAAGTTGGCGATCTCTTCGTGCGTCCCCGGTTCCTGGTTGCCAAAATCGTTACTCAGGCGATTTCCGGAGTCTACCCAGCGGCTTTGGTGCGAACGGATGACAGCCCGCCGTCGACACCGATGACCTGGCCGGTGACCCAACTGCTGTCATCGGAGACCAACCACGTCACGACCTCCGCCACTTCCTCGGGGCGGCCGATCCTGCCGAGCGGGTGCATGGACGCCGAGGCCTTGAGCATCAAGGGATTTGCGGTGATTCCTGCAGCCATCGGAGTGTCGACCAAACCGGGCGCGACGATGTTGACTCGAATCCCCTTCGCGGCGTAGGTCGCAGCCGCCGAGCGACCGAGACCGATGACCCCCGCCTTGGCCGCCGCAATCGCCTCGTGGCTCGGCAGACCGACCCGAGCGGCGGCGGACGACATGAGAACGATGGATCCGCCCGATCCGCGCATGGTCTTGGCCCCGGCCCGGACGACGGCGAACGCCGAATCGAGGTTGGCAGCAAGGATGCTCCGCCATTCCGCCTCGCTCGTCTGGTGGGCGGCCTTGAGTACTATCGAGCCGACACAGTTGACGATTCCGTCGACAGCGCCGAACTGGTTCGCCGTCTCCTTGACCGACTCCTCGACCGCAGCGATATCGGTGGCGTCGACCTCGAAGGACGCCGCGCCGAGCTCGGCGGCGAGGGTCCGCAGGCGTTCGGGATTGCGCGCAGCAAGCACTACCTGGGCACCGCGGTGAGCGAGCTTGCGGGCGGTCGCCGAACCGATCCCGCCGGTTCCGCCGAAGATCACGTAGACTTTCTTTTGACTCATGAGATCCCCTCATCTCTCCACCTGTCTCTCTAAAGCCAATGTGGGGCGGACGCCAGGAATTCCAGGAGTCGCCCGCGACCGAAAGCGGCAGATGACGACTCGAAAACCGTCGGGAGGTCGATTTGGCGAGTTCGCCGAGCGTTGATGGAAGGCTTCAGCGCAGCCGTGGGTTCTGAGCTGGTGATGGGCAGAGTCGTCGAACTCACCGGGGTCGGCCGGGATTACCGCCGCGGGGCTGAGGTGGTGCACGCCCTCGTCGATCTCTCGCTGCATCTCGACGCCGGCGAAGTCCTCGCCCTGGTTGGACCGTCGGGTTGTGGCAAATCGACCGCGCTCAACCTGGTCGCCGCCGTCGACCGGCCGGATCATGGCAGGGTACGGGTCTGCGGCATCGACCTCTCCACCGCCACCGAGAGCGAACTGACCACGCTGCGCCGGCGCCGCATCGGCATGGTATTCCAGGCCTTCCACCTGGTTCCCCATCTCACGGTGGAGGAGAACATCACTCTTCCGCTGGCCCTCGACGGCTGTCGAGATCGCGACCGGGTGCGCGGGCTGATTGACCGGGTCGGGCTCGCTCACCGCGCCGGACACTACCCGTCCGAGCTCTCCGGAGGCGAGCAGCAGCGAACGGCGGTGGCCCGGGCCCTGGTGCACCGCCCACGGGTCGTGGTCGCGGATGAGCCCACGGGCAACCTCGACAGCCGCACCGGCGGGGCGGTGATCGAGCTGCTCGGCGAGCTCCGGCGCGAGGAGGGCGCTGCGCTGCTTCTCGCCACCCACGACACCAGGGTCGCCGCCGCCGCCGACCGGGTCTGCGAGCTGGCCGACGGCCGGCTCGTCGGTTGACCGGCAAAGGGAAGCTGGTCATGGTGATTCGCGCCTTGCTGCTGCGGCCGCTGCTCCGCCGGCCGTGGCGCTTCCTCATCACGGTGGTCGGCGTGGCCACCGGCGTGGCCGCTGTGGTGTCGACCATCGCCGCCAGCCGCGCCGCGATCGCCTCCTTTGGCGAAGGGATCGAAGAGGTTGCCGGCGCCGCGCGGCTCGAGATCACCCGGACGGGTGGCCTGCCCGAAGAACTGTTGGCGGAGCTTCGTCCGCTCTCCGACGAAGCGCTGATCATTCCCGTCGTCGAGGACACCCTGCTGCTGCTCGAACTCGGCGACGGCGTCCGACTGCTCGGGGTCGATCTTCTGCTCGATGCCAAGGTGCGGCCGGTGCTCGCGAACGACAGCCCGCCTCCCGATCTCGATTCGACCCTGCTCGGATTCGGCGCGTTGCTGTCGCGCCCGCTGGCCGCCGAACTCGGTGTTGCACCCGGGAACGAGCTGACGGTCTCGGTCGGTGGCCGCCCACGATCGATCGAGGTCGCCGCGCTCTTCGAGGCCGAAGGCCTGTCCGCGGTCTGGGAGCGGGTCGTGGTGATGGATGTCGCGGCGGCGCAGGAGCTGCTCGACCGCGTCGGTCGACTCGATCGCATCGAGCTCGTGCCGCGCGGGAGGGTGGAGCTCGAATCCCTTCGGGCTCGCGCCGCATCACTGACTCCCGACGACGTCGAGGTCGCCGAGCCCGGCGAACGCCGCCGCTTTGCCGAACAGATGCTGGCATCCCTACGCTTCAACCTGGTGGCCCTGTCGGCCATCTCGCTGCTCGTCGGCGGCGTGCTGGTGGCGACCACCCTGGCCACGTCGGTGGTGCAACGCCGTTTTGTGATCTCTTTGCTGCGCTCGCTTGGCGCACCGCGGTGGAAGGTGGCCGCGGTGGTCGTGATCGAGGCTCTCGGCATCGGGATCGTGGGTGGAGTGCTCGGCGTCGCCGCCGGATTTGCCGGCGCCCGACTCGCCCTCGCGAGCGTTCGCTTCACGGTGGCGTCGGTGGTGCGCGGCATCCCCGCGTCGGAGATCCGATTCGACCCACAGCTCGCCGCCTTCGGCCTCGCCGTCGCGGTCATCACTGCGACTGCCGCAGCCGTCCTGCCGCTTCGAGAGATCATGCTCGTGCCGCCGCTTCAGGGTCTGCGGAACCCCCCCGGACAACGCATGCGGCGCGGCGCCCGCCTCGCCGCCGCGGGCATTCTGCTGCTCATGGCCGTCGCCACGGCCGCGCTCGCCCGAATGCCCTCGATCGGCGGTCTGCCGATTCCCGCGCTGACGGCGGCGCTCGTCGCCATGACCGGTCTGCTGGTGGGCTCCGGCGTGCTGCTCGACAGCATGGCGCGGGTTGGTCACGCTCCCTTCGCTCGGCTCGGCAAGGCGCCCCTCCAACTCGCGGCCGCGGCACTTTCGGCCGGTCGCCGCCGGGCGGCATGGGCCGCCGGATCGGTGGCCGTGGCGGTGGCTCTCGCGGTCGCCATCACCACCATGGTGAGCTCGTTCCGGGCGACGGTCGAAGACTGGACCGACTCCGGTATGCGCGCCGATCTCTGGGTCCGGCCGTTGGCCGGAGAGTCCGGGGTCTGGCTCGGCCGCCTCGACCCCGAGATCGTCGGCATCGCCGAGGAGCTCTTCGGCGCCGAGACGGTGGATCCGTTCTACTCACAGACCATCGAATATCGGGGTCGACCGGTGAGCTTTGCGGGCGCCGCCTTCGACGTCGTGCGATTCCACGGCAGCGTGCCGTTCCCCGGCCGCGACTCCGCCGAGGTCTTCGACCTCGCCTGGCGCGAGCGGGCCGCGGTCGTGAATGAACCGTTCGCCAACCGCTTCGGCATCGGCGAGGGCGACACGATCCGCATCGAGCTCCCCGGCGGGAGCCTGGAACGGAAGGTGGTCGGTGTCTTTCGGGACTACTCTCGATCGCACGGGCTGGTGGTGGTCGACCGGTCGGACTTTCTCCGTTTCTTTCCGGACGCGGGACCCAACGACATGGCGCTTTTTCTGGGCCCCGAGATCGACATCGCAGCGGCACGGGAGCGTTTCTTTGACGCGGTTCGCGGTCGTTTCCTGGTCGAGGCGCTGGTCAACCGCGAGCTCAAGTCCGCGGTCCTGTCCGCCTTCGAGCGCACTTTCGCCATCACCACCGCCATGTACCTCGTGACCGCCGTCGTGGCGGTGGTGGCGGTATTGACGGTGCTTCTGACCCTGGTTGGGGAACGCCGCCGGGAGCTCGCGACGGTGCGCGCCGTGGGCGGTTCGCGGCGCCAGCTCCTCGCCATGGTGGTCGCGGAGGCAGGCCTGCTCGGCCTTGCTTCCGCCGCAGCCGGCACTGCCGTCGGCCTCCTGGTTGGGGTCATTCTGGTCAAGGTCGTCAACCTCCAGTCCTTCGGGTGGTCGCTCGAGCTGGCGCTTCCGTGGGGTGCCATTGCCGGCATGGCGCTGTGGGTGGTGGCGGCCTGTCTCGTGGCTGGACTGCCGCCGGCGCTGGTCGCGGCGGGGATGCAGCCCGCGACCGTGCTCCGTGAGGATGGCTGATGCGCGTTCCTTTGGTTTTCTCTTCGCTGTTGACGATCCTCGTCGCCGGAGTTTTCGCCTCGAGAGCGGAACTTGCGTGGCGCGAGATAACCGAGCCTCCCGCGCTCGCCCTGCCCCGCGATCACGGCGCCCACCCGGAGACACGGACCGAGTGGTGGTATGTCACCGGTCTCGTGACCGACGAAGCCGGACGCCGCTACGGATTCCAGATCACCTTCTTCCGCCAAGGGCTCTCATCGGAGGCGCTTGAACCCGGTTCGTCACGGTTGCGCGCCCGGCAGGTTGCGGCCGCTCACCTCGCCGTCGCCGACATCGAGGCCGGCGGCTTCCACCACGCCGAGCGGCTGCGTCGTGCTGCCGGCGGCCTCGCCGGTTGGTCCGAGACCGACCTCGATGTCTGGCTCGAGAATTGGACCATGCAGCGGGCCGAAGACGGCGCCATTGCCATCCGGGCCCGGGATCCCGAGACCGGGATCGGTCTCGAGCTCGAGCTTCGTCCCGAGAAAGCTCTGGTTCTTCAGGGCAATGCAGGCTACTCGCAGAAGGGCGAATCGCCCGGCAACGCCTCGGCGTATCTGAGCTGGACGCGTCTCTCCGCGAGCGGGAGTCTCGAAGTCGGAGGATCAACGACCGAGGTCGATGGCGGCGCCTGGTTCGACCACGAATGGGGCACGTCGCAGCTCGGCAAGGGCGTGGCCGGTTGGGACTGGTTCAGCCTCCGGCTCGAAGACGGCCGCGATCTCATGGTCTACCGTCTGCGCCGAACCGACGGTTCGGCCGACCCGTTTTCCTCGGGGACTGTGGTGGCCGCAGACGGCGGAACTTCGAAACTCGGTCGCGACGACGTGGAAATCGAGGCCCTGGAATGGTGGGACAGCCCGGCGAGCGGCGGTCGCTACCCCGTCCGGTGGCGGATCAAGGTTCCGGGGCACGGGATCGACCTCGATGTGAGAGGGCTGCTACCGGCTTCCGAGCTCGACGGCAGTGCCACCACAGGGGTCGTCTACTGGGAGGGGCCGATCGACGCCATCGGCAGCGCTCGCGGTGAGGGCTATGCAGAACTCACCGGCTACGCGGGCAGCCTCGAGGGCTTGTTCTGACCAGCGACGAAACATCAAGCACTTCCCGTGGAGCGAAGCCGCTCGCCGCAACAACACAATGCGGCCACGCGGCACCGTCAATTTGTTGTTTCTGGATTCAGGTCAGGTGCTTGGACGCCAGAAAGGTGATCGAACTGATGGTCGCGCACAGCACTGTGCCCCAGACCAGGTCCACCAGCGCCACTTTCAAGGGAAAGCCGTCCAGAGTGGCGAGGTTGGTGAGATCGTAGGCAGCGTAGGTGACGAGACCGAAGAGGGCGCCGAGCGCAACGGCGTGGGCGAAGCTCTGGCGTTCGACGGCCGGCACGATGACGAGCACCACGAGACCGACGAGAAAGAGGAGGTAAAAGGCGACCGCCGCGGCCCAGTTGACGCTGGGTTTCATGAGGTGGCCCATCTGCGTCTGGTAGAAGCCTCGAGCGACCACTCCGAGCCAGAGCAGGTCCATGGCGAAGAAGGTGACCAGGGCCACGCCGTAGAGCTTGAAGAAACTGGAAGCCGTCATGTCCTATCCTCCGGGATTCCGGTTGAGCCACCACAGGGACGCGTTGAGGATGGTGGCGAAAGAAACCCACGCCCAGTATGGCAGCAGCAGCGCCCCTGCCGCCGGAACTACGCGCCAGAAAAGCCAGATCGTCGCACCGATCGCGCACCAGAGCACGACGATCTCGACCAGCGCCCACCCGGGCGACTGCATCCCGAAGAACAGGATGGACCACAGCCCATTGAGCGCGAGTTGAATGACGAAGACCGCCAGGGCCGTCCTGACCCCCTCCCC
>CAWGLE010000014.1:0-14411 GCA_963823345.1 Candidatus Sulfomarinibacteraceae bacterium | reverse complement strand
GCTTGCGGTCGCCCAGCTGCCGCCGCTGGTGGTCCTCCTCCCGGCGATGCTCTACGTCGGGTCGACGGGCGACAGCACCTTGGGGGTCATCGCCTTCGTGGTGTGGAGCGTGCTGGTCTCCCTGAGTGACGCCGTGCTCAAGCCGCTGTTCATGGGACGTGGGGCCGAGATCCCGGGCGCGGTGATCCTGGTCGGGGCGATCGGCGGCCTGCTGCTCCACGGGGTGATCGGCCTGTTCGTCGGCGCCGTCGTGTTTTCCATAGGTTACGACCTGATCAGGGAGTGGATGACAACGTCAGGGGGCCTCGCCCCGCCGGTCGGAGGGAGCACAACAGCACCTCCCCCTCCAGCCGGCAGGGCCTGAGGAGGGGTGCGGGTCCGGGCTCGCCGGCCGACGCGACCGAGAACCGGCCCCTGGCTCGAGGAGTTCTACTCGCTGCATGGAGCCCTCGCCTCGACTCCGCGAGATCTGCGCTGACGCGGCATGTTTTGAGTCCGGTGAATGTCCTACCAGAACTTCGGAACTGCGGACCTGGCAGCCATGCGCACCCCTCGCTCGGCGCAGCACTGCCCTATTCGCGGGCATTTTGCATGATAGAATGCCCGTGATGTATCCACGACGTGCCACCGTTCCGGATCACTCGTTCTTTCTCTTCGGACCCCGCGGGACCGGAAAGACCACCTGGCTGCGCCAACACCTCGGCGATGCTCTGTGGTTCAACCTGCTGCTCGACGACGACTACCTCCCGCTGCTCGGGTCGTCGAGCCTGCTTCGGGAGCGAGTCGAAGCCCATCCTCCCGGGTCCTGGGTCGTGGTAGACGAGGTCCAACGCCTTCCCGGGCTGCTGAACGAGGTCCACGACCTCATTTCCCGCCACGGCGGCAGCTTCAAGTTCGCACTCAGTGGCTCCAGTGCCCGCAAGCTGCGACGCCTCGATGTCAACCTGCTGGCCGGGCGCGTCATCGAACGCGCGATGTTCCCGCTGGTGGCCGAAGAAGTCGGCTCCGACTTCAGCCTCGACGACGCCCTCAGGTTCGGCACGCTCCCGGGGATCTTCTGCGATGAGCGGTACCGCGTCGACAAGCTCAGGGCCTACGTCCACACCTATCTCCGGCAGGAGATCCAACAGGAGGCCCTGGTCAAGGACCTCGGCTCGTTTCACCGCTTCCTCAAGGTCGCGGCCATCATGCACGGGCAGGTCGTCAACCAGGCGGCGATCGCACGCGATGCCGGAGTCGCGCGCACGACAGTCCAGCGCTTCTTCGACACGCTCGTCGACACCCTGGTCGGGCACCTGGTTCCGGCGTGGCAGCCGAGGGCGAAGGTTCGCGAGGCCGGCAAGCCCAAGTTCTACTTCTTCGATCCGGGTGTGGTGCGCGCGATCCGCGACGTGGTCGATGAGCCTCTGGCGGATGCCGACAGCGGGGCGCTGCTCGAGGGCTACTTGCTCCACGAGCTCCGCGCCGCCATAGCGTATCAAGGGCTCGGCGGCGAGATCTCCTACTGGAACACGCCCGGATCGAAGGAGATCGACTTCGTCTGGACCAAGGGATCGCGATCTGTCGCGATCGAGGTCAAGAACTCGCGGCGGTGGCGGTCCGAGTACGCCAAGACCATCAACGAGTTCCTCGATGCGGGCATCGTGACCCGGGGATTCGTCGTCTTCCGGGGCAGCCAACGGTATCGGAGCGGTGGCGTCGACGGGGTACCATTCGAGGAGTTCCTGTCGATGGTCTCTACGGGGGAATTCGCAGCAGATCGAGGTGCGCAGCAATAGACGACAGGCGGACCGAAGCCCGCCCGGCTGTCGCATTGGTGCAGGTCCGTGGTTTTGCCTTCGCAATTACGGATCTGCGGGCTGGCACCGGGTCAGAACCCCAGCTGCAGCCCCGCCGTCAGCTCGCCCTGGCCGAAGCCGCTGCCGGAGAAGGCGATCACGCACCCGCCGGAGCAGAAGACACGGCCGCCGCTCGGTGAAGGTGAACCACCCGCGGGCCTCGAGCCGGATGCCGATCCGATCGGAGACGTGGTACAGGAGACCGACGGCGGCGCTGGCCGAGAAGCGGACCTCCGACCCCGCGCCGTCGATGCCGGGCAGCATGAAGGTCGCGCCGGCGCCGATCGAGAGCAGCATGTCCAGCCTGTCGTTCGAGGTCGCGAACGGCACCATGCCGCTGACGTGGAGGTAGTGCACGTCGAGGTCGAACACCGGGATCCCCGGCGCCGGCGCCGCCGACAGTCGTGTCCTGCCGGCTCCAGATCAGCTCGAGACGGGACCGGTGCGGGTCGTTCCACGGAATCCCGAGGATCACGCCGTAGCTGAGTCCGTCGTCCAGATCGACGTCGGCGCCGGTCGCCAGGTCGTCGAAGCCACCACCGAACCGCCATCCCGCGAACGGCGTGAGCTCGAAAGTCTGCGCCGCCGCCGTCGAGGTGACGCCGAGACCGATCAGACAGACGACGAGTGTCGTCGCGAGCCTCACATCCCGCATTTCTCGTCAGCTCTCTGGTACGGGCGCCGGCTCCTGGTTCGGGTCCCAGCCGCCGCCGAGCGCCTTGTAGAGGGCGATCAGGTCCTGCAGGATCTGCCCCTCGCTGACCGCGAGCTGGTCCTGCTGGGTCGACAGCGAACGCTCCATGTCGAGGACGTTCTGGAAGTCGGCGAGGCCCTCCTGGTACTGGATCGAGACCAGCTCGACCGCGCGCTGGGTGGCGGCGGTGGCGGCGGCGAGCGAGTCCCGGCGGGTGCGTTCGAGCGAGTAGGCGACGAGCGAGTTCTCGACCTCCGCGAAGGCCTGCAGCACGGTGCGCTCGTAGGCCACCAGCGCCTGGTCGGTGCGCGCCTGCTCGAGATCGATGGCGCTGCGGATGCGGCCGCGGTCGAAGAGCTGCCAGCGGATGGGCAGCGAGATGCCCCAGGTCACGCTGTCGCCGTCGAAGAGATCGCCGACGTCGCGGGCGGAGACGGCGAAGAACCCCGACAGCGAGAAGCGGGGGTAGAGGTCCGCCGTGGCAACGCCGATCCGCGCCGTCTGGGCCGCGAGCGCGCGCTCGCGGCTGCGGATGTCCGGCCTCTGGCGCAGCAGATCCGCGGGGATGGAAACGGTGAGCTCGCCCGGCGGCAGCGGCAGCGGCGCCTCCGGCTCCAGCTCCTCGTCGAGGGCACCGGGGTACTCGCCGAGCAGGACCGCCAGCGAGTTGAGGTAGGTGTTGAGCTGGATCTTGAGGCTGGGGATCTGGGCCTCGGTGTTGCGCAGGTTGGATTCGGCCTGGACCACGTCGAGGCCGGAGGTCGCGCCCGCGTCGTGGCGTTCCCGGGTGAGCCGGAGCGTGGCCCGCTGGGCCGCGGCGTTGGTCTCGGCGAATTGGATCCGTTTCTGGGTCTCGCGCACGCCGATGTAGTTCCGCGCCACCTCGGCGAACAGGGTCACCATGACGTCGCGGTAGTCCTCGAGCGACGCCTCGTAGGACGCCTGCGCCGACTCGATCGAACGTCGGATGCGTCCGAAGACGTCGATCTCCCAGCTGGCGTCGATGCCGAGGTTGAAGAGGTTCTGGGCCTTGAAGCCGTCGGCGGGCGCCACCTGGTCGAGGGCCCCGTTGTCGCTGAGCTGGGAGCGTGAGGCCTTCACCGACGGCGTCCACCCGCGGCAGGCGCTCGCCCGAGACGATCCCGAGGTTGGCGCGCGCCTCGTTGATGCGGGCGACGGCCTCGCGCAGGTCGAGGTTCGAGGCCCCGGCCCGTTCGATCAACGACACCAGCGTCGGGTCGTCGAGCTGGGTCCACCAGGTCTGGAGGGACGCGTCGCCCTCGGTCACCCCCGCGACCGCGGTCTCGAACCAGACGTCGGGGACGGTGGAGACGGGGGCCTCGTAGTCGGGCCCCACCGTGGTGCACCCGGTCAGAAAGGCCGCGGCCAGCGACACCAGGAGGATGGATGCCTTGATATTTCTCATCCCGACACCTCCGAGGGCTTGGCCCGGTAGAAGATGGAGTAGAGCACCGGCAGCACGAACATGGTCAGGACGGTGCCGAACATGAGGCCGGCGATGATGGTGATCGCCATCGAGACGAAGAAGGCGTCGAAGAGCAGTGGGATCATGCCGAGGGCGGTGGTCGAGGCCGCCATGGCCACCGGCCGCAGGCGGCTCGCCGCCGAGTCGACGATGGCGTCGAACGTGCCCTTGCTCCGGCCCTGGAGGTTGATCTCGTCGACCAGCACCACCCCGTTCTTGATCAGCATGCCGGAGAGGCTCAGGAATCCGAGCAGGGCCATGAATCCGAAGGGCTGGTGGGTGGCCAGCAGTCCCACGGTGACGCCGATCAGCGCCAGCGGCACGTTGAGCCAGATGACCGCCGACTGGCGCAGCGAGTTGAAGAGGGCGATGGTCACCAGCACCATGATCATGAAGAACATCGGCAGGCTGGCGACGAGGGCGCCCTGGGCCTTCGCCGAGTCCTCGTACTCGCCTCCCCACTCGAGCGTGTAGCCGGACGGCAGCTCGAGCGCCTCGACCTGCGGCCGCAGCTCGCCGAACAGGGTCGTGGAGGAACCGCTGATCGGGTCGGCGTACACGGTCAGCGTGCGTTTGCGGTCGCGCCGAATCACGATCTCGTCGGCGTAGGAGGTCTCGAAACTCTCGACCACCTGCCGCAACGGGATCATGCGTTGCGCGCTGGGGCTCCAGATCTGCAGCTGGTTGATGTTCTCGACATTCTGCCGCTCGTCCTCGGTGGCGCGCAGCACGACCGGCAGCAGGAGATCACCTTCACGGTAGAGGCCGACGGTCCGGCCCTGGAACCCCTCCCGCACGGTATTGGCGACATCGACCCGGCCGATGCCGGCGAGATTCGCCCGCTGTTCGGCCAGGACCGGTCGCAGGGTCTTTGTCCGTTCGCGCCAGTCGATCCTGACCGCCTTGGTGTTGGGGTGGTCCTGGAAGATGTCCGAGGTTTCTCCAGCGAGTTCGCGCAGGACGTCGGGGTCAGGGCCGCTGAAGCGTGCCTGGATCTTGCCGGTGCTGCCGGGGCCGAGCTGGAACTTGGCGCCGTAGGCCAGCATGTTCGGATAGGTCGCGGTGAGGTGGGTCTCGATTTCTTCGATCAGCCCGTCAATCTTCCCCGGGTCGTCGACGTCCACCAGCAGCTGGGCGTACGAGCTGCTCTGCTTCTCCGGTTGGTAGGTCAGGAGAAAGCGCAGACCGCCCTGACCGACCAGCGAGGTGACGTGGGTGACGCCGTCGAGCCCCCGGATGTGGCGCTCGGCCTCCGCGACGCGGGCGCCGGTCTCGCTGATGTCGGTGCCCAGCGGCAACCACATGTCGACCATGAACTGGGGGCGGGTCGCCGACGGGAAGAAGCTGCGGTCGACGAACTTGAATCCCCACAGGGATCCCGCGAAGAGCACGAGCACCACCACGACCGTGGCCCAGCGGTAGCGGATGCAGCTTTTCAGAACGCCCTTGAACCGTCGGTAGAACGGGCTCTGATAGGGGTCGGCCCCCGGGTCGCCCTTGGGCGGTTTGAGGAACATGATACCCAGCAGTGGGGTGATGGTGACGGCCGTGACCCAGCTGAAGAGCAGCGACACCATGACAACCTGGAACAGCGAGCGGCAGAACTCGCCCGTGGCGTCCTGGGAGGTGCCGATGGCGGCAAAGGCCAGGATCGCGATCGCCGTCGCGCCGAGCAGCGGCATCGCGGACTGCGCAACGACCTCGGTGGCGGCGTCGCGCGGCTTGGATGCCCGCCTGCATCCGGACCAGCATGCCGTCGACGACCACGATGGCGTTGTCGACCAGCATCCCGAGGGCGATGATCAGGGCGCCGAGGGAGATGCGCTCGAGCGCCACGCCCATCGGCGCCAGAAAGATGAACGAGCCGACGATCGTCAGCACCAGGATGAAACCGATCAGGAGCCCCGAGCGCACGCCCATGAAGAAGAGCAGCACCACGATGACGATCAACACCGCCTGCCACAGGCTGGTGACGAACCCGGCGATCGCCGTGGTCACCGCTCCCGACTGCAGGGAGACGATGCCGATCTCGATGCCGAGCGGTATCTGCTGGGTGAGCTCGCGCATCCTCTGCTCGACGGCCTGGCCCATGACCACGACGTTGCCGCCCGAGGCGGTCGAGATGCCGACCCCGATCGACCGCCGGCCGTCGTGCACGATGAAATTGGCCGGCGGTTCGAGGTAGGCGCGCCGGACCTTCGCCACGTCGCGCAGGTAGATCTGGTCGCTGCCGCCGCTCAGCCACATGTTCTCGAAGTCTGTGATGTCCTTGAACTCGCCGGTCGGATAGATGGCGATGAACTCCGAGCCGACCTGGACGCGGCCGGCGTCGGCGACCAGGTTCTTCTCGCGCAGCTCGTTGACGATGATGTCCGGCGAGATCCCGAGCTGGGACATGCGGTCGCGGTCGAGCTCGACGTAGACGGCTTCCACCCGCTCGCCGAAGGTCTCGACCTTGGCGACGTCCTCGACCAGCAGCAGCTCGCGCCGCAGCAGGTCCACCACCTCCTTGAGCTCGGCGTACGAGTAGTCGTCGCTCGAGACCGTGAAGAAGATGCCGTAGACGTCGCCGAAGTCGTCGATCACCATCGACGGGCCGGCCCCGGGGGGCAGGTCGCCCTGCGCGTCGTTGACCTTGCGCCGGAGCTCGTCCCAGACCTGCGGCAGGGTGCTCTTGTCGTACTTGTCCTTGATGGTCACGGTCACGGTCGAGAGCCCGGGGACCGAGCGCGATTCGATCTCGTCGAGCTGGCCGAGCTTCTGCACCGCGATCTCGATCGCGTCGGTGACCTCTTCCTCGACCTCGAAGGCGGTCGCGCCGGGGTACGGCGTCACGACCAGGGCGTCCTTGATGGTGAACTCCGGGTCCTCGAGGCGGCTCATGCCCTGGAAGGCCATCACGCCGGCGCCGAGGATCACGACGGTGAGGACGAGGGTGAAGACCTTGTTGTCGATGGCGGTGTCGGCGAGCTTCATGGTTCGAACACGCCTTTCCCGTCACGTGGGCCCGACGCGGGGCTCATGGCGTCTCCGACGAACGGACCTGCATGCCCTCGCGCAGCTGGTTCGCTCCCGATGCGGCGATGAGATCGCCGGGCTCGAGCCCCCGCTCGACGACGACCGAGTCGCCGGACAGCTCACCGAGCTCGACGGCGACCCTGTGCACCTGCATGGTGTCGCGGTCCACCCGCCAGACCGAGGAGGCACCGCTGGCGTCGATCACGGTCGAGCTCGCCGGGACGGCGACACCGGCGCCGAGCTCATCGATGGTGGCACTCATCCTCACCAGCGCGGTCATCCCGGGGAGGATCAGGACCTCGGACGGTGCGTCGAAGGCGAACGTGGCCTCGAAGGTGCGGGTCGTCGGGTCGGCCGCGGTGGCGAGCTCCTGAAGGCGGGCAGGGAAGGTGGTGTCCGGCGGCAGGGACGAAATCGCGACGACCGGGTTCAGCAGACTGTTCAGAGTCCGCAAATCGATCGAGCGACCGATTTGCAGCAGTGCAGCCTCGGGGATCGAGACATCGATCTCCAGGTGCTGGTCGTCCTGCAGCAGCAGGATCGGCTCCTTCGCCTGGACGTTCTGGAAGCGCTCGACGTATGTCCGTGCGACCCGCCCGGCAAACGGGGCCCGGAGCGTGGTGTCGGCGAGATTCTTTTCCACGATCCGCAGGTTCGCCTCGGCCACCTCCCAGTTCCGCTTGCGGCTCTCGAAGTCGCGCTGCGAAACGGCGTCCTTTGCCAGCAGCTCCTCGAATCGCTCGTAGTCGGCGAGCGCGGCGTTGCGTTGGGCGATGGAGGCATCGAGTTGCGCCTGGTAGTCGCTCGGATCGATCCGGGCCAGGAGGTCGCCCTCGCGAACCCGCTGGCCCTGGCCGACCGGCAGCTCGAGGATGCGACCGCTGACCTCGAAGCTGACCTGGGCTTCGGTGGCGGCCGTGATGTGGCCGGGGTACTCCCGCTGCGACAAGAGATCCTCCGAGCCGACCTCGAACAGCCTGACGGCCCGAACCGTCGGCTCCGGTGTCGGCGGCGCCTCTTTGGCGCAGCCGATGCAGGCGAGAAGGCAACAGGCGACTGCTGCGGTCAGCCCTTGTGTACGGAAATCGATGGGAGTCTTCATGACCGCGGCTCTCTTCTTTCGGTTCGACCAATCATGGCTCTCTCCTGTGCTTTGTAGCGCCCTTCTTATCATGGCTGCAGACCACACGTCGAGCGCGTCGCCGGCGGGGCGGCTCCTGAACAGTGGGAGGGCGAACGCGTGTCGGGTGCCGTGCTATCCCTTGCCGACCCGCACCGAGACGCCGTTGACGGCCTGGGTCTCGATCGCGAGGTGAATGCTCGGCGACTTCTTGTTGGCGAGCTTCACCTTGACCTTGTTGTCGTTGGCCTTGACCTTGCAGGCCGCTCCGGTCGCAAAGGCGAGCTCCTTGGCGAGGTCCCCTGCGATTTCCTTCTTCTTGGCCTTGGCGAGGACGTTGACCTTGACGAGCGTGGCCTCCCCGCCGAGGGGCTGGTAGACGAGCGAGAGTATGCCATTGGCCTCGGCCCTGCCCTCGACCACGATCTCCCATTCGGCCTGGTAGATCTTGGGCGCCGCCTTCTCCTGCGGCGCCGCCGGCTCGGCCGGGGCCTGCTGCGGTGCGGGCTGCGCCTGTTGGGTTTCCGCGGGCTGCGGCTCGGGTTGGGGCGCGGGCTCCTGAGCCGACGCCGTCGTGCCGACCATGATCAGGATTCCGGTGACGATCAGCAGGAAAGCTCCCCAAAACAGTGATTTCGATTGGTTTTTCATGTGACGATCCTCCTTCGTTCAAGTCAGTGGGCGGAAAACAGTTCCGCTTCCAGGTGGTTCTCACCGAGAGTCTAGCTGAGCTTTGGTAGTGCGGGTACCAGAAAAACTACTAGGGTGGCGCCTCCGGAGTCACGAGTTGCCCTGTGGCGGAGGGGCCACCGGCCTTTTCCCTGTCATCGTTACCGCCGTTCAGCAGAGCACGAGAGAGACGGCCAGGCCGCCCTCCGACGTCTCCTTGTACTTCGAGTTCATCTCCCTGGCCGTGCGCGCCATGGCCTCGACCGTGGTGTCGAAGTCCACCCGGCGGGTGGCCGGAATCTCATTGCTCGCCATCAGGAACCCGGTCCACGCCTTGACCGCGCCGTAGGCGCAGCGCTCGATGCAGGGTACCTGGACGTACCCGGCCACCGGGTCACAGGTCATGCCGAGGTGATGCTCGAGGGACGACTCCGCCGCGTTCGCGATCACCTGATGGCCGAGGTCGTGCGCCTGGGCGATGAGCGCGGCGCCCATGGCGGAGGCGACGCCGATCTCCGCCTGGCAACCGCCCTCTGCTCCAGAGAGGGTCGCGTTGTGCTTGCCGAGATAGCCGATCACAGCGGCGGCCAGGAGCCCGGCGCGGATCTTTTCCTTTGGCAGCTCGCGGCCGCCCTCGCCGAGTGCGTACACGATCGCCGGGATGACACCGGCCGAGCCGGCGGTCGGCGCGGTCACGACCAGGTGGCCGCGCGCGTTCTCCTCCGACCCGGCGAGGGCGAATGCCGCGACGACGCCGACGCCCCTCTGGCCCTGAAAAGTGTCGTCCATAGCCCGCCTGTAAACATCTCCGGCCTTGGTGTGGAGCCGGATCGGTCCCGGAAGGACGCCCGGGGCCGCGGCGAGGCCCGCCTTGACGATGTTGACCATCGCGGTCGCGATCTTGTCGAGGAAGGCGTTGACCTCGGTTTCGGTCCTCCCCGAAATCGTCACCTCGTTCGCCATTGCGACCTGCGCGATGGACAGCTGTTCCCCCTCCGCGTGCGCCTGCAACTCCTTCATCGTCGAGTAGGGAAACTTCGGCTGGCCTTTCGTCGGCGGCTCGTAGCCTTTCCACTCGATGAAACCGCCGCCGACCGAGTAGTACTCCTGCTCGAAAAGCACCGATTCCCCGTCCGTCAGCCTGCAGGTCAGCGTGTTCGGATGCGGGAAGTCGCCCGCGGGTGAGTCGTAGATGACGTCCGCGAGCCCGACGTTGATTGAATTTTTCCCCAGCTTCACCGGGAACACCTGTTTCGGATTGTCCCGCAGGCCGTCGAGGAAGAGCGGATCGACGGTCGCGGGCTCCTTGCCGACGATACCGGCGAGCGCGGCGCGCCCGGTGCCGTGGCCCTCGCCCGTGGCGCTCAGGCTGCCGAAGAGGTGCACCTTCAGCGACGTCGCTCTGGCAAGGGTCTCGGTGGCAGCCGGGTACAGCGCTGGTAGAAATCGTAGGTGATCCGCATCGGGCCGATGGTGTGGGAGCTCGAGGGCCCCGGGCCCAACTTGTAGAATTCCTCGAGGGTGGTCATGACCGGCCCTTTGGACTTCTTCGTGACATCGATTGATCGTGCCAACGAGTTCCTCCATTCGAGCCCGCAAGGATCGCCAATTCCGTTCGACAGACAACAGACAGGGGAGCCGGCAGCCGGCCTGCCCGTGTGGCGAAAAAACCTCTCAGGGTGACTTCGTCCGGCCGAGGATATCGGAGAGGCGGTGTTGCGGGTACCCGAAAACCCACGAGGGAAATTCCGAGTTGCTTTGTCCCGGCGCGGCCGGATGAGCCGACGCGCGAGCGCGAGAGTGGTGCGAAAGGGGGACTGCAGTCATGACAGCAACGACCATTCCGTCCCGACCGAGAAGAAGGGCTGTCGCGGTGATCGCGATTGCAGCCGTGATCGTGCAATTGAGCGGCGTGGCTTTCGTGCGGGCGCAGGAGCCGGCCGCCGCGACCGAGGAGGTCGCGGCCAAGATCCCGCCGGAGGAGCTCGACTCGCTGGTCGCACCGATCGCCCTCTACCCCGACCCGCTGCTGGCGCAGGTGCTGGTCGCCTCCACCTACCCGCTCGAGCTCATCCAGCTCCAACAGTGGCTCAAAGAACCCCGGGCTCGAGGGCGACGCGCTGGCCGAGGCGGTGGCGAAGCAGCCCTGGGACCCGAGCATCCAGTCGATGGCGGCGGTGCCCGATGCGGCGATGCGCCTGGCTGACGACATCCAGTGGACCACGGACCTCGGCAACGCCTTTCTCGCGCAGCAGGCCGACGTCATGGATGCCGTGCAGCGGATGCGGAAGAAGGCACAGGACAACGGTGCCCTCGAGTCCAACGAACAGCAGATGGTCGCAACCGAGGTGGTCGAACAAAAAACGGTCATCGTCGTTCAGCCCGCCCAACCCGAGGTGATCTACGTGCCGTCCTACAGCCCGACCGTGGTCTACGGCCCGCCCCCGTCTACTACCCGTACCCGCCGATCTACTACCCTCCGTACCCGCCCGGCGGCGCGTTTGTCGCGTTCAGCGTCGGCGTCGCCTGGGGCGCCGCGATCTGGGGCGGTTCGTGCTGCGGTTGCGGTTGGGGGCAGCAACGACATCAACATCAACGTCAACAACAACTTCAACCGGAACACCAACATCAACGCCGGCGGCGGCAACTGGCAGCACAACGCCCAGCACCGCGGTGGGACCCCGTACGCGGACAAGGCGACGGCGAGCAAATACGGCGGATCGGCGCGCGGCGACTCGTTGAGCAGCCGCCAGGCGAGCGCCCGCCAGCAGGGCCCCAGCGCCGGCACCTCCAATCGGGCCGGGAGCGCCGGACCGAGCGCCGCCACCGTCGAGCCCGGGCCGAGCGCCGGTACCGCCAACCGTGCGGGGAGCACCGGGCCGAGCGCCGGCACCGCGAATCGGGCGGGGGCACGCGCCGAGCGCGGGCACCGCCAACCGTGCTGCGCCGAGCGCGGGCACCGCAAGCCTCGGCGGCGCCGACCATATCGGCAACCGCAGCATTCCGTCGAGCAGCGGACGGAGCCCCAGCGGCTTCGGGGGCAGCTCGAGCGGCTACAACGGCGCGAGCGCACGGTCGGCGAGCTCGCGCGGCGCTTCCAGCATGGGGTCCATGGGGTCCCGGGGCGGCGGCGGACGTCGGAGGTAAGGCGATGAACGTGACACACCGTATTCAGAATCTGTTTCAGCAGCGCGCACGCGTCGCGGGTCTCGGGCTCGGTCTCGTGGCCATGGCCACGACCCTGGTGCTGGCCGCAGGGTGCGGCGCCGGTTCCGGCAAGACGCCAGCCGCGGGCCAGGAAGTCTTCAACACCCCCGAAGAGGCGGCCGAAGCGCTCATCGTCGCGGCCGAGACCTACGACGTCGAGGCCTTGACCCGGATCCTGGGACCGGACGGCGTGGACCTCGTCGTCACGGGCGACCCGGTTCACGACCGCAACCAGAGCGAGGCCTTCGCGACGGTTGCTCGCGAAAAAACCCAGGTCGTCCGGGATCCCGACGACCCGAAGGTCGCCGTCCTGTGGGTGGGGGTCGAGGACTGGCCGGTGCCGATGCCGATCGTCGAGGACGGCGGGCGCTGGTTCTTCGACACCGAGGCCGGTCGTGAGGAGCTGCTCTACCGCCGCATCGGAAGCAACGAGCTCGATGCCATCAATGTCTGTCTCGGCTATGTCGAGGCACAGCACGAGTACGCCCTGGTCAAGCACGATGGCGCCCTGGTGAACCAGTATGCGCAGCGCATCCTCAGCACACCCGGCACCCAGGATGGATTGGCGTGGCAGGACCCGGACGGGATCTGGCAGGGGCCGGTGGGCGAGGCCATCGCCCAGGCCATTGCGCAGGGCTACGACGACAAGGGCAGTCCGTACCACGGCTACTACTTCAAGGTTCTCAAGGGCCAGGGCCCGGACGCGCCGCTGGGCGAGATGGACTTCGTTGTCAAGGGCGCCATGATCGGCGGCTTTGCGCTTGCGGCCGCTCCGGTGGACTACGGTGTGACGGGTGTGATGACCTTCATCGTCAGCAACGACGGCGTTGTCTACGAGCAGGACCTCGGGCCGGACACCCTCGACCTTACCACGCCATGGAGCTCTACAACCCCGATCCGGAGTGGGAGCCGGTCGCCCAGGAGTGACAACCGATAGCCTCTGCGGGGCTCTGAAGCAGACCGCCGAGATCGGACCTGCGCACCTGATCGAAGTCGGTCGGCCGATGGTCCCCTGCCGCCAACCCCGTAATTTTGCGAGTTCCCTTGAGAGTGCCGTCTGAGGGCCTGCCCCGCCTTTGAATGTGAATGTAGCAGGAGGTCCTCCGCCCGCGCTGAAGGATGTGCGGACCGATCAGCGCACCATCTCTTGTGGTCGAAGCTTCAGTACGGACACCCCCCGTAATTTCGCGAGTTCCCAAGACCGGAATTCAGATACCTTGCGGTGGGGGAACATGATTCAAAAGATGTTGTCGCGGCGTTCGCAGCAGCCGTCGTGACCTGGCCGCACCGCCGGCGGTTGCTCAGTCGGGCTCGAACGGCTGGGAGTTCGCCATCGTGCCGTACCTGGTCGCGGCGGGGATGGACGGCTCGATCACCGTCAAGGGCATCGAGGCCGATGTCGATGTCCCCTTCAGCGACATCATCGACAACCTGGACTTTGCCGCCATGGTCCACTTCGACATGAGGAACGAGCAGTGGGTGCTCTCATCCGACCTTTTCTACGTGGACCTCGAGGGGAGCAACGACGTCGCTCTGGGGAGTGCCGCGTCGGTCCGTCCAACAGACCCTCTTCGAGGTCGCGGGCGGCTACCGCATCTCGCCCGTCTTCACCCTCCTCGCCGGCGCGCGCTGGGTGGACCTCGAAAACCGGATCCGGTACACGGGCGAGATCCTCGACGAAGACGTCAGCGCGGGCAAGAGTTGGATCGACCCCTTCATCGGGGTTCACGTCATGGCTCCGCTGTCTCAGCGTTGGTGGTTCGGTGCCCGCGGTGACATCGGCGGTTTCGGCGTCGGTTCGGAGATGGCCTGGCAGGCGTACGCCGATGTCGGGTTCCGCGCCTCGAATGTGGTTTCGATTATTCTCGGATATCGCGCCATCGACATGGACTATGAGGACGGCAGCGGGCGGGACCTCTTCCGCTACGACATGCTGATCGCCGGACCGCAGATCGGCGTGGCCTTCAGCTTCTGAGGTACGTCAACGGCTCGGCCGGAAAGGAACAGAGCATGAAAAAAATCTGCGGATATGCTCTGACGGTGATTTTGGCCCTCGCGGGTCAGGCCGGGTGGGCGGACGACCTCACCGATTCGAATAGGTTCCTGTGCGCCTCCGTCCAGGCGACAATGTGTTTCGAGGACGGTGAGTGTGTGGTCGACCTGCCGTCCAACCTCAACATACCGGAATTCGTCGAGGTCGACCTCAACGCAAAGCGGCTCAGCACGACCGCAGCCAGCGGCCTCGACCGTGCAACCCCGATCGAGCACGTCGGCCGCGAGAACGGGACCATTTTTTTGCAAGGATTCGAAATGGGGCGGGCCTTCAGCTGGGTGATCACCGAGCAGACCGGCCAGGTCACTGTCGCCGTTGCGACCGAG
>CAWGLE010000013.1:0-834433 GCA_963823345.1 Candidatus Sulfomarinibacteraceae bacterium | reverse complement strand
TTCCATGTGGGCGGGCGGGTTGAGACCGAACAGGTCGAGCGCGGTCGGTGCGAGATCGATGATGGCGGGGTTGACCTTGTCGACGGATGGTTGGCGAAGAAGACCCGGAAGCGCCGGGGGATCGACGCAGTGGTCGCCGCTCCACGCCTTGACGTTGTCCTCGAAGATGTCGTCGTTGATCGACGCCCGTGGCGTTGTTCCACGACGCGCGGTAGCCGACGTTGAAACCCACGAACAGCTCGGGCGCCTCGCGGACGTACGGGTCCCTTGTAGATCACGGCGGTGTCGTATACGTCGGCGACGGCCGCCGCCGCCCTGGGCGTCGTCGTCCTTCAGCGCGCGGAAGCTCCCCTGGATCTCCTTCTTGAGGGCCGGGGTTTCCGCGCCCGGGTCCAGGATTCCCTTGGCCTCGCGCCCGGCGACGTTGAAGTAGATCCCGCCGAGCCCGACGGCGTAGGCGCGGGTCTTCGACCAGTCGACGTCCTGGTACCAGCCCTCGCCGCTGGGCCGCCGCGCCCTCTGACCGCGAGATAGCCGTTCTCGTAGAGCCACGAGTTGAGATTCACCCCGCGCCGGAACGACTTGAAGCCGTGGTCCGACATCACCCACAGCGCGTCGCCGTCCTGAAGACGCGCCAGGACCTTGCCGACGATCTCGTCGTTGCGCAGATACTGCTGTTCGATGGCGTCCCCGTACTCGGGATTCTCGATCCCGGCGGCTGCGGGGTGGCCGTCCTCGGTGTAGCGCCAGAACATGTGGTTGACGCGGTCGGTGGCGTCGAAGACGGTCACCAGCGCACCTTTGCGCAGCTTGTCGAGAGCGGTGAAGAGCATCTCTTCGCGTTCTGAGTCGATGTCGGAGGTCTGGGTCATGAAGGTGCGGTCGTCGGTGACCTTTTCGTTCAAGCCCAGGTGTCCTCGGCAAGCCCGAGAGCTCGGCGAAGGGACCGAGCTTCTTCTCGAGGTAGGAGCAGTAGTAGCCGGGGTGGGAGATGGGCATCACCGGTTTCTCGGGCTCGATGTTGATGGGCGAGAGTAGAGCGAGACGTGGTCCGTCGATCTCGGTGACCATCATCCGGGTGATCCCGGTGACCTTCATCCCGGCGACGGCCTTGAAGCTCAGCTTCACCCAGTCGCTGAGAACGCCCTTCTCGAGATCCGCGGTCTCGCCGTTGACCGACACCAGCGCGCGCTGGGCAGCCCGGTCGAGTTCGAGCTTGAGCGGCAGCGTCATCGGCGGGTCGCCCTCGAAGAACGTGTTCCCGGGGCCTTCGATGGTGCCCTCGAAGCTGTCCTTCGAACCGTTGCTCCGGAGCTGGAAGCGCAGACCGCCCTCCTGGAATGTCTCGCCGCCCGGACGGGTGGTGAAGAGCATGAACGTACCCTGGGTGCCGAGCAGGTCGGGGATGCACATCGCGCCGAGCTGGGCGCCGTAGAATTTGTCGGGCGGGAAGGTGATCGGCACCCGGATGATCGTCGACCAGATGTTGTGTTCGCCGAGGATGGTCCACCACGGTTTCGATTTCCGGAGGTTGCGGATGCTCGGTTTGGCGAGTGGGATGCGCAGCTTACCGATCTTGAGGACCCGGTCGACCGACCCTATTTCGGTCGACGACAGCCGCGGCAGGTAGGTGCGGGGATCGCGGTCGAGGAAATCGAAGATGTTGTGCTTGCCGGGGTTGGTACCGGTGGTAAAGGACGACCACGCGACCGGGGTGATGGACGGAAAGGTCGAACGCAGACGGCTGTAGCCGCCCATCTCCGCGAGCTTCGAGAAGTTGGGCATCCGGCCCTCGGCCATCAGACGTTCTGTGATGCGGGGCTCCTGGCCGTCGAAGCCGACCACGATCAGGCGCCGGATCAGCGGTTTGCTGCGGCTGCGGCGGCGGATCGTCCGCCACAGCATCCGGAAGGGCCACGCCAGCAGGGAGACCCCGGCCAGAATCATGGTCACGAAGATCACGGCGAAGGAGCCCAGCACCGCGAACCCGGCGCCCGGGCCGACGTAGGCGTCGGCCGTGCACGGCCAGAAGAGGGCCGCAGACCACAGCCCGAAGTGTGCGGCCGTCAGGATATACGGGTTCTTGAAGGTCGAAGCGTCTCGCGCCAACTGGACTCCTCGGGTGGATCGGGCCTGGCCCTCGGCCGCACGGTGCAGGTGGGGCTTCCGGCCGCGGCATTGTAGTATAACCAGGCGGCAGAGACGGGAGGCCGCCTCTACGCGGGGCCATCAGTTTTTTGCAAACGCGGCGACCTGCAGAATATTTCCGAACCGCCGCCGCGGGGAGTCAACGTCACATGACATCGAAGCTGCGCGATTTTTTCCGGCGGCTCAAGTACGGTCGACCGGTGGTGATCGTCTCCGGTCTTCCGCGTTCCGGGACCTCGATGGCGATGAAGATGCTCGAGGCCGGCGGCATGGAGCTGGTGGTGGACAACGTCCGCACCGCCGACGTGGACAACCCCAAAGGCTATTACGAGGACGAACGGGTCAAGGACCTGGCCGAGATGGAGGACACGTCCTGGCTTCGCGCGGCGCGCGGCAAGGTCATCAAGGTGGTGTCCTCGCTGCTCAACTATCTGCCCGCCGACAATGCCTACAAGGTGATCTTCATGCGTCGCAACCTGCACGAGGTGCTGGCGTCGCAGGCGAAGATGCTCGAGCGCCGCGGCGAGGAGTCGCAGACCGGGGACCAGGACCTGCTCGCGATGTACGAGGCGCACCTCGACAAGGTCCAGTTCCAGCTCCGTTTCAGGCCCCACTTCGAAGCCCTCTACCTCAACTACGCCGATGTGGTCAGCGACCCCCTGAGCCAGGCGCGCCTGATGGCCGATTTCGTCGGCGGCGGTCTCGACCCCGGGAAGATGGCGGCAGCCGTGGACGGTTCGTTGTACCGCAACCGCGCGACCGCCGACGGCGCTGTTCCCGCCGCGAAAGGCGCGTCCGCTTGAGGGGCGCGCGTCGATGACCCGGCCGCTCCGCACCACCCTGGTGGTCTCGATGCCGGTCCTGGCGGCGATTCTCGCGGGCTCCTACGTCTTTCGGGCGGCGCCCCAGACGCCGGACGTCAAAGCGCGGCCGAGCGAGTTCTCCCTCGACGGTCCTTTCGCCTACTCGGTCGAGTACCTGGGCGTGACCTGCGGTCTCATGACGCTGGAGAGCCGGCTCGAAGACTATCGGGGCCGGCGCGCGTACCATGTCGTCATGACGGCGCGCAACTCGAAGTTCTTCAACAAGATCTACCGCGTCGACGGGCGGATCGACTCGTGGGTCGACGCCGAGACCATGACCACCATCGCCTACGAAAGCGACATCACGGAGAAGGGCGAGCGCAAGATCCGCCGCTACGACATCGATCGCGAAAAAGGACTGGTGCTGGCGGACAAGCACGGTGAGAAGGGGAGCTTCCCCTACGACGGCCGTCCCGCGCTCGATCCGCTCGCCTTCGTCTATCGGGGCCGCATGCTGGCGGAACCGGGCGTCAAGAGTTTCACGCTCAACGCGTTGAGCGACAGGGGAGTGATCGAGACGATCTCCGTCGTCGGCGAGCGAAAACGCTTCGACACGTACGACGGCAAGCGCGAGCTGCAGAGGGTCCAGCCGATGCCGGCGGACAGCGAGATGTTCGCGCGCAAGGGCGAGTTCGTCTACTGGATCGATCCCGGCCCGGCGAGGACCCTCTACCGCATCGATTTCAAGCTCGGTTTCGGCAAGCTCCTGGCCAAGCTGACCGGGCCCGCCGATGGGCCGGCGGACCGGCGGACGGAGGCCGAGCGGGCCCCGCTATCCGACTAGCCCGCTTTTCTCACAGGGTGTCGGCTGCGGACAGCGAATCGCTACGTCCCGCCGTGCTTGTCGCAAATCGTGCTCCTCGACGTAGCGCCACTACGACTTCGTCGCCCGATTCGCGCCAAATCCAGCGGATACTTGCGCTTCGCAGCCCTCGCTCCGAAACCCTGTGAGATAAGCGGGCTAGCCGCGAGCTCATTGCAGGAGCTGGTCGAGCCAGTCGCACTGCTCCGCCCGCAGCCGGACCCTGGAGACGGCCTTGTTGTAGCCCTTGGTCGCGACCCCCGGGTGCCAGGTGGACGGGCGGGGGAGGGCTGCGGCCAGCCGCGCCGCCTGTTCGGCGGTGAGGTCGGCGGCCGGAACTCCGAAGTACATCTTCGCGGCCGCTTCAGCGCCGTAGACCTCCGGTCCGAACTGGGCGACATTGAGGTAGAGCTCGAGGATCCGCCGCTTGGAGAGGTTCTTCTCGAGCTGCCGGGTGAGCACGACCTCGCGCAGCTTGCGGAACGGCGAACGCGACGGCGTGAGCCAGAGGTTCTTCGCGAGCTGCTGAGTGATGGTCGAGGCGCCTCGCACCCGCTTGCCCTTGACGGCCTCGCGCGCCGCCAGTTTGAGCTCGTGGGTATCGAAACCGGTATGGGAGAAGAAGCTCAGGTCTTCGGCGACCACGACCGCCTTCTTGAGGTCGAGGGAAATCCGGCTGGCCGGGACCCAGCGCCACACGACCTGATCGCCGCGCGCCTTCGCCGCCTCAATGAATGCGGTGGTCTTCGGGTTTTCCTTCGCCAACGCCGCGACATCGGGCCACGTGAGCCACACCACCATCGCCGAGAGCAGCGACACGACGGCCGCGACCGCGGCGACGCGCCACCCCCACCGTTTCAGGAACTTCATCCTCTTTCGCGCCACGCCGAGAGTGTAATGGACGTTGGCTCCGACAGAGGGTCTGATGGTGGGCCGAGGCCCACCCTACGCCGGACCCACATGCCGATTGGCGGCTGGAAAATCCGAAATTCGAAATCCGAAATTCGAAATTCCGCCCTACTTCTTCTTCCCCTTCATGCCGCCGAACATGTCCTTGCGCTTGTAGTCCTTCGGCGGTTCGAAGTCCGCCGGATCGAGGGACCGGCTGCTGGCCGACGTCAGCCTGGCCTCGCTCTCGAGCGTTCCGTCGTCGGCGAACTCACGGGTGACCACGGGCATCCCGCCCATCTCCTTGAGGTGTTCGAAAGCCGAATCGGCAAAGCTGCGGTCGCCCATCTGCGGCAGGCTGTCGAGCATCTCCTTGAAAAATGCAGACATGTCCTCGAAGGCCTGAACGGCGTCGGCGCCGCCTTCGATGTTCTTCCACTGCGTGACCCAGAGCTCGCGTTCCCGGATGCCGCCGCGCCACACCTCGTAGCGGACGCAGGGGTAGCCGCCCACGGTGTCGGAATCGCCGGTCTTTTTGAGCTCGGCGGGCTGACGCGGTTCCATCTGCATCGGCATGCGCTGCTTCATCATCTCTTCCATCTTGGCGCGTTGGCCTTCGGGCACCGCGGCGAGCGCCTGCTCCATCGCCGACATCGCCTGGCTGATCTGGGCGGCGAGGGCCTTCATCTGCTCCTCGTCGAGGACGAAATAGGTCTTGTCCTCGTTGTTGACGACGACCATCTCCTTGCGGTCGCCGCGGAAGATCATCTCGCCGGCGATGTCGGTTCCGCCGGAGGTCACATCCATTTTGACGAGGTCGCCCTCCACCGAGACCCGGCTGGCGGAGACGGTTGCCGGGTCTTCGGTGTGGTCGGTGACCTCGACCTCGTACACCACCCCGGCAAAAGCCGACGATCCGAGCATGAGTGCAGTTACCAGAATGAGCGCGCGTCGATTCATAAGCGTCCTCCTTGTTCCGTGGCCGCGGCACCGTCGAGCCGTCTGTGGACGGCCGGGGCGGGTTGGTGAGATAAAAGATCGAGTCTCAATTGATGGGACATGGTACCAGATTTTCGATCGATCACGCACCCGCGAGCCGCTGGATCAACGCCTCGGCGCACCGCATCCCGTCGATCGCCGACGACATGATGCCGCCGGCGTGGCCGGCACCCTCGCCCATCGGGTAGAGGCCCGACGCCGAGGGCGACTCCAGGGTCACGCTGTCGCGGGTGATGCGCACCGGACACGAGCTCCGCGATTCCGGACCGACGATGGCCGCCTCGGGGTGGCGCAGGATCGGCAGCCGCGTGCAGAGGTCTTCCAGCCCGCGGCGCAGCGCGCCGACCACCCTGTCCGGCAGAAACTCCTCGAAGGGCGCCGCGGTCAGGGACAACGGGTAGCTCGATTCGGGCAGCCCGGTGGAAACGCGGCGCTCGAGAAAATCGACGAGACGCAACGCGGGGGCCGCCGAAGGGCTGGACTGCGAGCGCCGCCGCGCGCCCCTCGATCCGCTCCTGGAGCTCGATGCCCGCGAGCGGACCGCCGCTCCCGAACTCGGCGGGGTCGAGGGTGATGACGAAGCCCGAGTTGGCGAAGCGGCCGCGGCGCCCGAGGGGCGATGCGCCGTTGACGCAGATCACGCCGGGCCGTTCGGTGGCGGGGAGGATCTCGCCGCCCGGGCACATGCAGAAGCTGAAGAGGTCGCCGCCGGACATCTTCGCCACCAGACGGTAATCGGCGGCGGGCAGCCGCGGGTGGGTGCAGAAACCCTTCCCGTACTGCATGCGGTTGATCACCGACTGCGGGTGCTCGATCCTGGCCCCGATCTGGAAGGGTTTTCGCTCCATCGCGATGCCGAGGTCGTGGAGGGCGCGGATCGTGTCGCGCGCCGAGTGGCCGAAACCGAGAAAGACGTGGCCGGTCTCGAGGACCTCGCCGCGGTCGAGCACGACCCCGCGGACCCCGCCCTTGTCGACGATGAGTCCGGTCATCCGGGTCGAAAAACGGAACACGGCGCCGCGGTCGCGGAGGGTGTTGCGCAGCCGGCGGATCACCGACGGCAGCAGGTTCGAGCCGATGTGGGGTTTGGCGTCGTAGACGATTTCACGCGGGGCGCCGTGATCGGCCAGGATCTGGAGCACCTCGGCCACCCTCGGGTCATTGACCCGGGTGTAGAGCTTGCCGTCCGAGTAGGCGCCGGCGCCGCCTTCGCCGAACAGCAGGTTGCTCTCCGGGTTGAAGGCGTCGCCCTTGAGAAAGCGGTTCCACTGGCGGGTACGTTCGGTGACCTCGAGACCGCGTTCGATGATGATGGGCTCGAACCCTGCCTGGACCAGCCTGAAGGCGGCAAAGAGCCCTGCCGGGCCGGCGCCGACGACGACGGGAGGTCTGGATCCGACCATCCGTACGGTTGGGATCTCGACCGGTTGGGGCGATCGAAAACACTCGACCGGCGGCGGCTGTTCGGCCAGAAGCCTTCTCTCGTCATCGGCAGCGAGATCGAGGGCCAGGGTGTAGAGGAAGCGGGGGCGGCCCCGGCGGCGGGCGTCCAGCGACTTCTTGACGAGAGCGTGGATGTGAACCGACCCGGGGTCGAGACCGAGGTGCGCAGCTGCCGCGGGACCGAGGTCATCGTCGCCGTGTTCGAGGGCGAGCGGCAGATTGCGGAGCAGAACGGTCATGGCTGCGGCCGCGCGGCGGCGATCAGCGCCTCGTCAGCGGCCGGTAGGTCACCCGGTGGGGGCGGTCGGCGGCGTCGCCGAGGCGGCTCCGGCGGTCGGCCACGTAGTCGGAGTAGGGACCCGGGAACCACTCCACGTGAGAGTCGCCCTCGAAGGCCAGAATGTGGGTCGCCACGCGGTCGAGGAACCAGCGGTCGTGGGAGATCACCATCACCGTTCCGGCAAAGGCGAGGATCGCCTCCTCCAGCGCCCTCAGGGTGTTGACGTCGAGGTCGTTCGAGGGCTCGTCGAGGAGCATGACGTTGGCGCCCTCCTTGAGCATGCGCGCCAGGTGGACGCGGTTGCGCTCGCCGCCCGACAGCAGCTTCACCGGTTTCTGCTGGTCGGAGCCCGCGAAGTTGAAGCGTCCCACGTAGGCCCTCGAGTTGACCTCCGCGCGGCCCAGCCAGATCGACTCCGAGCCCTCCGAGATCACCTCCCACACGGACTTCTCGGGGTCGAGGGTGGAGCGGCTCTGGTCGACGTAACCCAGCTTCACGGTTTCGCCGAGCCGCAGGCTGCCACTGTCCGGTTTCTGAGCGCCGGTGATGAGCTCGAACAGGGTGGTCTTGCCGGCGCCGTTGCCGCCGATCACGCCGACGATGGCGCCGGGCGGGACCGAGAAGGTGAGGTCGTCGAAGAGCAGCCGGTCGCCGAACGCCTTGCTGATTTTTTCGGTTTCGATGACCACGTCGCCGAGCCGCGGTCCGGGCGGGATCCAGATCTCGAGGTCGCGGACCATCTGATCGGGTTCCTGGGAGAGGAGATCCTGGAAGGCGTTGATCCGCGCCTTGCCCTTGGCGTGCCGCGCGCGCGGCGCCATGCGGATCCACTCGAGCTCGCGCTCGAGGGTCTTCTGCCGGCGGCCCTCGCTGCGCTCCTCCTGCCGCAACCGTTCCTCCTTCTGCTCGAGCCACGACGAGTAGTTGCCGCGCCACGGGATGCCGTGGCCGCGGTCGAGCTCGAGAATCCAGCCGGCGACGTTGTCGAGGAAGTAACGGTCGTGGGTGACGGCGATGACGGTGCCCGGATACTCCTTGAGGTGCCGCTCGAGCCACCCCACCGAGAGGTCGTCGAGGTGGTTGGTCGGTTCGTCGAGCAGCAGGATGTCCGGCTGCTGGATGAGCAGCCGGCACAGGGCCACCCGCCGCCGCTCGCCGCCGGAGAGGGTGTCGACCACGGCGTCGCCCGGCGGGCAACGCAAGGCGTCCATCGCGAGCTCGAGCCGGGAGTCGAGCTCCCAGGCGCCCATCGCCTCGATCTTGTCCTGCACGTCGGCCTGGCGATCGAGGACCTTCTGCATCTCGTCGTCGTCCATGGGCTCGGAGAAGCGGTCGGCCAGGGCGTCGAACTCCGCGAGCAACGCCTTGGCCTTTGCCGCGCCCTCCTCGACCACCGCCAGCACGGTCTTGCCCTTTTCGAGCGCAGGCTCCTGCTCGAGCATGCCGACGGTGTAGCCGGGCGAACGCACGACCTCGCCGTTCGACGACTCCTCGGTCCCGGCCATGATCCTCAGGAGCGTGCTCTTGCCGGCCCCGTTGAGGCCGAGCACGCCGATCTTGGCGCCGTAGAAGAAGCCCAGCGAGATGTCGCGCAACACCGTCTTCTGGCCGTGGTTCTTGCTCACCCCGACCATCGAAAAAATCACCTTCTGATCGTCAGCCGCCATTATTTCCCCCGAGGGTGCAGGGTCTCCCGAGCGGGGCCACAAGTCAAGCGGCCGGCGTTGGCCGGCCGCAATTTCGGATTTCGGATTTCGGATTTCGGATTTCGAATTTGCCATCGCACCCGCCGGCAGCCGGGACGGCTTCCCTACAAACGCCGCATGGTTTCTTTGTGGGGCGCGCGTCTCGCGCGCCGTTTCCGTGGGCGCTTCCCGACTCGATCATCCCGATTCTCCGGGAGGATATTGCCCGTGAGTGCCCCCTCAGACAATGATCGAACCCCTTGACGTGGACTCGCAACCGGTATTCGAGTGCCCAACATTATCTAAGACGGCACGTCCGGTGAACGCGAACCGTTTCCGCACGCGGGTCCTGTATGAGCACATGAACTTATCTGCAGCTCATGCGATGAAAAATCCGAAATCCGAAATCCGAAATCCGAAATCCGAAATTCTACTTCCTCGTCAGCCCCGGCAGATACCAGCACACCACCTTGGGCTCGGTCATCTCGGCGAGCGAGAAGCGGATGCCCTCGCGGCCGAGGCCGGAGCTCTTGATGCCGCCGAAGGGCATGGAGTCGAGGCGGTAGTCGGTGGAGTCGTTGATCAGCACCGAGCCCGCGTCGAGCCCCTCGATCATCCGGTGACAGATCGTGACGTCGTTGGAGAAACCGGCTGCGTGGAGGCCGTAGTCGACCGAGTTGGCTTCGGCGATGGCCTGGTCGAGGTCGTCGACGGGGTAGAGGTTGACGGTCGGGCCGAAGACCTCCTGGTAGTGGATGGTGGCCTTCGGCGGCACGTTTTCGAGCACGGTCGGCTCCATCAAGGCGCCCTTGCGGCCGCCGCCGGCGAGCACGGTCGCCCCTTTTTCGACCGCCTCGGCGACCCAACGTTCGACCCGCCTGGCTTCGCCCTCGTTGATCATCGGCCCCATGTCGGTGGCGTCGTCCATCTTGTCGCCGATTTTGTAGGCCTTTGTCGCATCGACGAAAAGTCGTTTGAAACGATCGTAGACCTCGCGGTGGATGTAGATCCTCTGCACGCCGATGCAGTTCTGGCCCGCCGCCCAGAAGGCGCCCGACACGCAGGTCTCGGCCGCCCACTCGATGTCGGCGTCGCGCCACACGATGACCGGGGAGTTGGAGCCGAGCTCCATGCCGATCTTCTTGAGCCCGGCTTTCGCGACGATGCGTTGGCCCGCCTCGAGCCCGCCGGTGAAGCTGACCATCCGGACCCGCTTGTCGGACACCAGCGTGTCGCCGATGACCGCGCCGTGACCGGTCAGGCATTGGAGGACGCCCGGAGGCAGGCCGGCTTCCATGAAGGCCTCGCACAGCTTGAGGGCCGACAGCGGAGTCACCGTGGCGGGTTTGAGAATCACGGCGTTGCCGCCGGCGATGGCCGGGCCGAGCTTGTGGGCGACCAGGTTGAGGGGGTCGTTGAACGGGGTGATGGCGACGACCACGCCGATCGGCACCCGTTCGAAGTGGCCGCGCCGCTGCTCGCCGCCGGGGAAGGAGTCGTAGGGGATGGTCTCACCGAGCAGCCTCTTCGCCTCCTCGCCCGAGATGGTGAGGGTGTTGACGCAGCGTCTGGCCTCCTTGCGCGCCTCGCGGATGGTCTTCGATCCTTCGCGCGCGATCGTTTCGGCGAAGTCCTCGAGGTTGTCGGCGACGATGTCCGCGGTCGCGAGCAGGATCTGGGCCCGCTGGTAGGTCGTCATCGCCCGCGCCGTGGCGCGGGCCGCGTCCGCCGCGGCGAGAGCGGTCTCGACGTCGGCGGCGTCGGCCGCCGGGACAGTGCCGATGAGCGAATTGTCGAAGGGATCGCGGACGTCGATGGTTTTTTCGCGATCCACCCATTGATCGGCCAGCAGCATCTTCATATCAGCTCCTCGAGTTCATGGTGAGCAGGTCGTTGAGCAGGGCGAAACCGGTTTCGCGGCGTCCGGCGCCCGGGCCGACGACGGTGACGTCTCCGAGTGTGTCGGTGGTGATGGTCATGGCGTTGGTTGCGCCGCCGACTCCCGCCAGCGGGTGCGACAGGTCCATCAGCTGAGGGGCCACCGAAGCGCGGACGGACGTGCCATCCCGCCACACCCGTCCGATCAGCTTGTAGCGCTTGTGGTCCGCCGCGGCGGCAGCGATCTGCGCCGACGTGATTTCGGTGATTCCCGTGCATGGGGTGTCGGCGGGGGCGAGTGAAGCGCCGAACACGGTGTTGGCGAGGATGGTGACCTTGGCCAGCGCGTCCCACCCGAGGACGTCAGCGTCGGGAACCGCCTCCGCGTAGCCCAGCTCCTGCGCTTGTTTGAGGGCGGCCTCGTAATCCATCCCGCCCTCCATCCGGGTCAGGATGTAGTTGGTGGTGCCGTTGAGGATGCCCTTCATCTCGGACACGGTGGAACCGGCGAGGGTTTCCCGCACGAGATTGAGGAGAGGCGTGCCCGCCATCACGGTCCCTTCGTACAGGAACTGCACCCCGTTGCGCGCAGCGAGTTCGATGAGTTCATTCGAGAACAGCGCCAGCGGCCCCTTGTTGGTGGTGGACACGTGCAGACCGCGGGCGAGGGCGGCGCGGATGTGATCGGTGGCCGGCTGACCGCTCTTGATGTCGGTGTAGGTGACCTCGAGCATGACGTCGGCGTCGGCCTTCCCGATCATCGTCGGGGCGTCCCAGTCGCAGCCGCCGTCGGCGTACTCCGAGATCGATCGGCCTTCGGCCACCATCGCCAGGATCTCTTCGAGATCGAGACCGCGGGGGTTGTGTGCGGAACCCTTCAGCGTGTCGGCGATGCCGGTGACCTCCCAGTCGAAACCGTAGGTCTTTTTCAGTTCGATCCGTTTCTCCAACAGCAGCTCCGACAACCCCTGGGCGACGGTCCCGAACCCTATGAACAGCAGTCGCATCGATGATTTCCTCACAGTCTGTTTTTTATGCAGGCGGCCAGTCGTCCGACCGCTTCGGCGAGATCTTCCTTCGAAACGAACGAGAAATTGATCCGCATGTGGTTGCGCTCCGGATTTTCGCCGTAGAACTGAGCCCCCGGCACGAAGGCCACCTTGTGCTCGATGGCCTCGAAAAAGAGCTCGTCGGTGTCGATGTTCTCTGGAACCGTGACCCACAGGAAGAGCCCGCCTTCGGGCACGGTCCACGTCACCCCGGTCTCCGGCGGAAAATGTTCGGCCATCGTGCCGAGAAAAACGTCGAGCTTCTCGCGGTAGTAGGTGCGGCAGTGCTCGAGGTGGTCGTCGAGGTCCCACTCGGTGAGGAAGGCCGTGCACATGTCCTGGTTCCACTTCGGGGTGTTGAGGATCGCGCCTTCCTTGATATGGGTCATCCGGGTGATGACCTCGGGCGGGCCGATGTTGAAGCCGACCCGGACACCGGGGCAGAAGAGCTTGGAGAAGGTGTAGAGGCCGACGACGTGGCCGCCGCCCCGCTGCTGGTCGAGGCCGAACAGGGCCGGGACCGTCTCGCCCCGGTAGCGGAGGTCCCGGTAGGGGCTGTCCTCGACGATCGGCACGTCGAATTCGTAGCTGAGATCGAGCAGGGCTTCCCGCTTGGCCAGGCTCATGGTGATGCCCGAGGGGTTCTGGAAATCGGGGACCACGTAGATGAACTTCGGGAGGTCTCCCCGCCCGGCCAGATCTTCCAGTTGCACGCGCATGCCGCCGATGTCGGATCCGTCGTCTTCGATGTCGACCCCGACGAACCGCGGCCGCTGCATTCGGAAGGCGACGACGGCGCCGGCAAAGGTCGGCCGGTCCACCAGCACGATGTCGCCGGGGTCGAGGAAGAGGCGGCCGGTGAAGTCGAGGCCGCCCTGGCCGCCGCTCGTGATGACGATATTCTCCCGGCCGACCCGGATCGCGTCGCGTTCGAGAAACGCGAGCACGGCGTCGACCAACTTGCCTTCACCGGGAACCGGCGAGTACTGCATGATGCGGTCGATGTTCGTATCCAGCGCTTCGGCGCTTGTCTGGCGCAACAGACTGCGTTGGAAGACCTCGGGTGAGGGGAGCCCGCCGGCGAGCGAGATGATCTCGGGGTCCGTCAGGTACTCGAGGGTCTTGCCGATCGGGTAGCCCTGGTAGTTGCGGACGTTTTCAGCGAATCTCGTGGGCCATGATGTTTTCATCGTCCTACCCGTGGAGTGCCAGGCTCTGGCCCAGAATGACGCGCTGCGTGCCCCTGACAGCGAGGGCCGAGCCTGGCACGTCCCGCTGAGCATTGTAGGTGGCCAGGCTTCCGCCACATGCGGCGCGTTTCGTGCCCCTGAGAGCGAGGCTCCAGCCTGGCACGTCCCGGTGAGCAGGCTACACCTGTCTTAATGGGCATCAGCGGTCACCAGGTGGGCGCGAGCGGGGTCGGCGGGGGCCGCGCCGCGATACGAGGCGGCGCCGAAGCGGGTTTGGATCCCTCTTCGCATCATCTCGCGTCCGTCCTTGGAGGCTCGCAGCGATTTGTAGTAGATCACGTCGCCGATCGTGTCTGCGACCGCGGCCCGTTCGTCCTCGGGCATGAAGTAGGCGGCCATGGTGTCGAGCTCGCGGGCGGTGCCGTCGGACTCGTACTTGAAGGTCAGGTTGGTCCCGCTCTCGAGGACTGAAAAGGCGTTGTCGGTCCAGTCGAAGTCGGGCATGCCGAGGTCGGGATTGATCCGCAGGTGCGCCGCCAGGCTCATGCCTTTGATCCCGCTCCGGTCGAGCTCCTCGGCGCAGCGGATGAAGTTCTCCGGAGACACGCCGTTGCCGATGTTGATCTCGTAGATCGGGGTCGTGCCGTCGTCGCGCAGATACTCGGACATGATGTTGAGCAGCATCCGGAACTGCATCAGGTTCTGGGTCGAGAGCAGCATGGAGACCTTGAACTGAAGGTTGAGAATGTCGCGCCCGTAGTAACAGGCGGCGACGATGGTCGACCACGAAGGGTTGAGGAAGAAGTCGTTGCCGGTCTCGAGCGCGGCGCGGGTGATGCCGTCGAGGTAGACCAGGTGGTTGTCATTGGCGACCTCGACGCCCCCGAGATTGCCGAATGCTGTGCCCATGTTCTTGAGGATGATCTGGGACATTCCGTCGCCCAGGTCGCGGGTCTCGAAGGTCCTGCCGGTGACGGCCTCGAGCTGGGCGAAGCGGCTGGCCGGCATCGGGATCCCGATGAGGTTGGTCGAGCAGAATTTGGACGCGCCCATGATGTTCTCGGCCATCGTCAGGGTTGCCATGAGATCGCCCGAGTAGACGTAGGTGTCGGTCAGAGCGACCACCGAGATGAACTCGGACGGCACCCAGCAGGGCTCGTCGGTGGCCGCGCTCTCGGCCATCCGCTGCATGGAGCGGTGGGTCACCCGCGCGCCCTGGAAGCCGGACACCTGGGCGGTGGCGACACCGTAGCCCTTACGGTAGTGCGGCGAGATCGTCTTTTCGAAGTCCTCGATCTTTGCAAACCGGGCCACCAGCCGTTCGGCATCCTCGATGAGATCGCCGAAGCCCTTTTCGGCGAGCACTCGTTTGCGGGTCGCGTACTCGCGCCGCCGCCGGATGGTGTCGCTGATCGTCTGCGGTCCACCGTAATGATGCTTGAGTGCGTCGATGGCATCGCGGTCGTCTTTCGAGAGCAGCTCGAACCTCATGGGGACCTCCCGGTCAGGGTGTTGCGAGACATGGTTTCGTTATTCAGTCTCATTCATGTGAAATATTCTTAACCTGCTGGAATATTAGGAGAAGATTCAATAGAAAATCAACGTATCGAATATAATTCGATACATGAAAAATTCTGAGCTGCTCGACCGAATTGACTTCGCCATTCTCATGGTTCTGCAAAAGAATGCTCGCCTGGCCAACAACCGGCTCGCCGAGCTGGTGGGAGTGGCGCCGTCGACCTGCCTCGAGCGGGTGCGGCGGCTGGCGCGACTCGGCGTGATCAAGGGCTATCACTGCGATGTCGATCCTGCGGCACTGGGCGTCGGCCTCGAGGCGATGATCGCGGTCCGGCTCCGGCAGCACTCCCGCAACCTGGTGGACTCCTTCAGGGAATATGTTGCCGAGCTCGCCGAAGTGCGCAGCGTCTTCCACGTCACCGGCGGCGACGATTTCCTGGTGCACGTGGCGGTTCGCGACTCGAATCACCTGCGCGACCTGGCTCTCGACTCCTTCACCACGCGACCGGAGGTCGACCACATCCAGACCCGTCTGATCTTCGAGTACACGCCGACCTGGAGGCTGCCGGTCCTCGAAGAAGGGCTGACGGCCGGGGGCGAGACCTGAGCCGTGCCGGGCGGTCACGAATTCTCGCCCTATACTTGGCCTGCCTGAACAGCTAGAATCGCCGTCGCGCAATCTCGGCCATTCAGGTCGTAATAACGCCAATAATGACGGAGAGCACCTTGGACAATCTGATTCCTCCCCACGGTTCCACGCTCGTCGACCTTATGGTCAGGGACGAGCGCGCGGCCGAATTGCGCGGGCTTTCCCGCGACTGGCCGTCGGTGGACCTCGGTCCTCGCCAGCTGTGTGACCTCGAGCTGCTGCTCAACGGCGGCTATTCACCCCTCGAGGGCTATATGGGGTCGGCCGATCACCGGGCGGTGTGTTCGTCGTCGCATCTCGCCGACGGCCGCTTGTGGCCGCTGCCGGTGACCCTCGACGTGTCGGAAGCGACAGCCGAGAGCCTGTCGCCGGGAGGGTTCCTGGCGTTGCGCGACGGCGAGGGAGTCATGTTGGCGGCGCTCTCGGTCGACGAGATCTGGCGCCCGGATCGCGCAGCCGAGGTGCGCGCCCTGTTCGGGACCGACGACGCGACCCATCCCGGCGTCTCCCAATATCTGCACCGTGCGCGTGAATTCGCGGTCGCAGGAAGGGTGGAAGGGATCCAGCTCCCGGTGCACTACGACTACCGGGAACTTCGCCTGACGCCGCGTGAAATGCGCCGGAAGTTCGGCCGGCTCGGTTGGCGCAGGGTGATCGCCTTCCAGACCCACCGCCCGGTGCACCGGGCTCAGATGGCGATGATGACCGAGGCGGCAGGAATGGCCGGCGCCAACATCCTTCTCCACCCCGTCGTCGGGCTCGACCAGCCGGGCGACGCCGACCATTACACCCGGGTTCGTTGCTACGAAGCGCTGATGCCGCATTTCCCCGAGTTCCTGGCCCGGCTCAATCTTCTGCCGATGGCGCCCCGCGGAGGCGGCCCGCGCGAGGCGGTGCTGCAGGCCATCGTCCACAAGAACTACGGGTGCACCCACCTGTTGGTGGATTTCGGCGGATCGGGCACCGTGCTCGACACCGTCGGTGCGCCGGCCTACGGTCCTGAGGATGCGGGTGACGCCCTCGCGCGGCACGGCGACGAGCTCGGCATCGAGTGGGTTCCCGCGAAGGAGATGGTGTATCTCGAAGACCGCCGGCGGTTCGTCGCGGCGGAGGAGGCGCCCGGGGAAGGCCGGGTCCTGAGCCTGACCGCAGACGAGATCCGGCGCCGCCTCGACGACGGCCGCGAGATCCCCGACTGGTACACCTACCCGTCCGTGGCGCGGGAGCTCCAGCGCCGCCACCCGGTGCGCCACTCGCAGGGATTCACGGTCTTCTTCAGCGGACTTTCGGGATCCGGGAAATCGACGATCGCCAACGCCCTGCGGGTCAAGTTGCTCGAGATCGGCGGGCGGGGCGTGACCCTGCTCGACGGCGATCTGGTTCGCGCCAATCTGTCGTCGGAGTTGGGGTTTTCCAAGGCACACCGCGACCTCAACATCCGCCGCATCGGGTTCGTGGCGGCGGAGATCACGCGCGCCGGGGGGGTGGCGATCTGTGCTCCGATCGCCCCGTATGACGTTGTCCGCCGTGAGGTTCGCGAGATGGTCGCGCCGTGCGGCGGTTTCGTTCTGGTCCACGTGGCGACGCCCCTCGAGGTGTGCGAAGCGCGCGACCGCAAGGGGATGTACGCCAAGGCCCGGGCCGGGATCATCAAGGAATTCACCGGCATCTCCGACCCGTACGAAGTGCCCGGCGACGCCGACGTCAAGATCGATACCTCGAACATGACGCCTGAGGAGGCGACCCGCGAGGTCCTTCTCTTCCTCGAACGCCAGGGCTACATCTCGGCCCCCGAAGGGGACTGAGGCGCGGGCGGCAGGGAGATCGATGATGCTGAGACGCCTCGGGCTCGTCGTGCTCGCAGCAGCCGTCATGACCGCCATCCTGGTGGTGGTCAAGCTGCGCGCCGAACGCCGCCTGGCGGCGGAGCTGACGGCCATCGAAGCCGCGGTCGAGGACGACGGCATCGAGCTCGATCTGCCGGCTCTCGAACCCGAGAAATGGGTACGCCAGTACCGGCCGGAAGCCTCGGCCGGCGGCTACTCGCTGGTTCTCTACCGCCGTCGCCTCCCGTTGATCATCGACATGAACGGCCGCATCATTCACGCCTGGCCGAAGGTGCGAGCGGTCGGTCGGGCCCGCCTCCTCCGCGACGGCCGGCTGGCGGTCATCGGCACCGACAATCTGATCAAGGAGTACGACTGGGACGGCAATCTGACGTGGTTCTTCCGCCTCGCCACCGACAGCGATTTTCCACACCACGACCTGATCATCCTCGGCAACGGCAACTACCTCGTCCTGGCGCGCGACAAGGAGATGCACACGTGCTATCTGCAGGAGGTCGATCGACGGGGCAGGGTGGTGTGGTCGTGGCGATCGATCGATCACAAGGCGGACTTCCCGACCTGGGATGCCGAGCGCAAGGATCCCACGCACTTCAACTCGATCCACGAGCTGCCTCCGAACCGGTGGTTCGATGGCGGCGACGAGCGCTTCCGACCCGGCAACATCCTGGTCAGCGCGCGCCACCTGGACACGATCTTCATCATCGACAAGAGAACCGGCGAGGTCGTGTGGCAGTACTCCAAGGGACTGGATTACCAGCACGAGGCGACGATGGTCGAACGGGGACGGCCCGGCGAGGGCCTGATCCTGGTTTTCAACAACGGCACCAACGGCCGCAACGGCTACCGCCGGACGCTGGTGCAGGCGATCGACCCGGCCGCCGGTGAGGTCGCTTGGGAGTACGGATCGGAGTACTTCTTCTCGTCGGTCGCCGGCACCGCCCAGGCATTGCCCGGAGACAACCTCGCCATCGCATCGAGCCACGGCGGGAGGGTCTTCGAGATCACCCCCGCGGGAGACATCGTCTGGGAGTGGGTGCCGCCGTACCTGCCGATGCGGCCGGAGCGATTGACGGCCGACTATTGTCCCCAACTCGCCGCGCTGCCGCCGCAGCAGGCGGTCGAGGTCCGGTTGAACCCGGATGAGGGGCCGTACGTGGATATCGACCGCTACCGTTTCGCCCTGTCCGAAGAGGATATGAACCGGGTGATCGAAGGCATTCCGCGACCGGTGCTGCGAAACGACGCCGAATGCCGCCGCGTCCTGGTCCCGCCCGGCGCCACGATGTGGATCGAGTTCGGAATCGACACGGCACGGGTGCGGGGCGAACGGCTGGAAGCCCGTTTTGTCATGACCCTCCAGGACGGGGATCGGGAACCCGAGATCCTGCTCGACCGGCGCTTGAATCTCGATTCCGAAAGCCCGTGGCGGGGCCGTGACATACCCCTCGGTCGTTTTGCCTACCGGACGGTCGAGATGTGCGTGGCAACCGAAGCCGAGAGCGACGTCGGCGACGCGATGGCCGCCGTGACCTGGGGCAACCCGCTCATCCTGTCCCGGGTCCAGCACCCGGTGGAAATGGTCACCGAAGAAGTCCTGACCGAGCAGGAACGGAATCTGCGCGAGCAGCAGCTGAAGGCGCTGGGCTATGTCAACTGACCCCGGTCCTTCATTCGCGACACAGCGGGAGCGGTGATGGTGAAAAAGGTCCTGATCATCTTGGCGGTTGCGGGGATCGTGATCGGCGGCGGCTTCTGGCTGCGCGGCCGCATGGTGCGCTGTCGTCCGCCGCAGCTGACGGTGATCGATGATCCGGCGCAGCTCGACCAGCTCCACCTCGACCTGGCTCAGGCTGAAACCGAGTCCTGGGTCCGCCAGTACACCCCGAAAAAGTCCTTTGCCGGGTTCAACCTCGGTCTCTACCAGCGCCGCGTGCCCATCATCTTCGACATGCAGGGCCGGATCGTCCACTCGTGGCCCGGGGTCCGTGCCGTGGGTCGGGTGCGCCTCGACCACGAAGGCCGGCTGACCGTGATCGGCGCCGACAACCTGGTCAAGGAGTACGACTGGGACGGTCAGCTGACGTGGCACTACCAGCTTCCCGACGTCCACGATTTTCCGCACCACGATTTCGCCCTGCTGGAGAACGGGAACATCCTCGTCCTGGCCCACGACGGACACAGCCACGCGGATTACCTGTACGAGGTGAATCGCGAGCGCGAGGTGGTGTGGGAGTGGTGGTCGGTCGATCACCGCCAGGCGTTTGCGGCGTGGGACGAGGAGAGCAACGACCCGACCCACACGAACTCGATCCGGGAGTTGCCGTCGAACCGCTGGTTTGCGGACGGCGACGAGCGCTTCCGTCCCGGCAACCTCCTCGTCAGCTCGCGGTCTCTCAACACGATATTCGTCATCGACCGGGCGTCCGGCGAGGTGGTCTGGCAGTACGCGACCGGGCTCGACCACCAGCACGAGGCGTTGATGATCCCGGAGGGGCACAACGGCGACGGGCTGATCATGTTCTTCAACAACGGGCGCGACAGCCTCAACGCCTACCGGCGCACCCTGGTCCAGGCCGTCAACCCGGTGACCGGGACCGTCGAATGGGAGTACGGTTCGAAGTACTTCTATTCGACCATCGGGGGCACGGCCCAGCTGCTGCCCAACAACAACGTGCTGATCACCTCGAGTCACGGCGGGCGCGCGTTCGAGATTCGTCCGCGGGGCAGGATCGTCTGGGAGTGGGCGCCGCCGTTCAAACCCATGCGTTTGCTCCGCCTGGCTCCGGACCACTGCCCGCAACTCGCAGCCGTCGCGCCGCAGGACGCACACGAGGTGGTCGCCGACCCCGCGCGTCCGTTCGTTGACGACGACCTCTTCGGCTTCGCGCTGCCGGAGGAGGTGGAACGGCGCGAGGTGGCCGACCACGAGCGCAAGGTCGTCCCCGAGAACCAGGGGTGCCGGGAGATCGTGGTTCCGCCGGACGCGATGCTGCGGGTCGAGTACGGCATCGACCGCGACCTGGAGTGGCCCGAGTGGTTGGAGGGCCGGTTCGAGCTGTGGATCCGGGGCGGCGGCACCGACCTCAAGCTGGTGGATGCCAATCTCGGCGGCAGCGCCGACGTCTGGTACCGATCGCGATCGCCGATCGATCTTTCGGACTTTGCCTACCGGAGGATGAGGATGTGCATCTCGGCGGAGGTCGTGGACGGCGATCAGGATGCGGCGGATCTTCTGGTGTGGGGCAACCCGGTCATCGAGTCCTCCTCGCAGTTGTCGAGAGGTCCGCGCGCGCCCAGGACCATGACCGATCAGGAGAGGCAGCTCCAGGAACGGCAGCTCAAGGCCCTCGGCTACGTGGATTGACTGCGGTCCCGACGTCAGGAGGAGAAGCCTGTAAACTGCGGACCGTGAAGTTCTTCGGTTCAGCGCGGCTGTCGGCGGCGGCTCTGTTGGGAACGGCCCTCTGGTGTCTGGCTGTTGCGCCGGGCTGCGGTGGCGGCGCGCCGGAATTCGAACCAACCGACCTCGCGGACCAACCGGTGATCTACGACTTTTCGGAGCGGTTGCCGGCGGCCCGGGTTTTCCGGGAATCTGCCTTCGTCGACCTCGGTACGCCCGGGGCGCGTCGGAAACTCGTCGCAGGGTGGGGGGACGACGAGACGAAGGGCGACGGAACGACGTACGTCTGGGCGGTTGCACGGCGAGCCGAGCTCGACCTCGTGGTCGTCGACACCGCGGCGCCTCGACTTCAATTCCGGGCGTGGCCGTTCTGGTGGGATGACGCGCCGGACCAGATCGTGACCGTCTTCGTCAACGGTCGCGACCTGGGATCCCTCCGGCTCGAACCCGGGCCCCGAGACTACTCCCTCCGCGTGCCGCGGGGAACGCTCGTCGCCGACATCAACCGGGTGGCCTTCGAGTTTTCGTACGTGGAGGAAGCCGGCGCGCACCGCCGGCCTTCGAGCGACCACCGCACTCTGGCGGCGGCGTTCGACTTTGTGGGTTGCGGGGAGAAACCCGATGTTGTCGGCGACGAGGTGACCGTCCAGGCGGCACCGATGGCTCGTGACGACGCCATGGTACTGGCCCCAGGGACCGGTCTGGTGTTTGCGTTCAACCGGACGAGCGCCACCACCCTGTCGTTCGGCCTCGATGTGGACGGGGCCCGACCGCCCGAAGGCGCGAAGATCGTGGTGTGGTCGCAGCGGGCCGGGTCGCCCCAGGTCGAGTTGGCGGCAGACGATCTCAGCAGGGTGCTCGGCCGCCGCCGGAATGTCCGCATCGATGCCGGAGAGGGCAGGCTGGAGATCGGGTTCGCCGTCACCGCCGGCGCCGCAGCTCCCGCCGATGGCGTCTGGAACCTCGTGGTGTCGAAGCCCCACCTTCACGCAGAAAAGGGGGTGCGCGAGAAGATCAGCAACGTGCTGATGGTGGTCGTGGACACCTTGCGTGCCGACCGGTTGGGAGTGTACGGCTCGACCTTGGCGACGCCCAATATCGACGGGCTGGCCGCGAGGGGTGTGACCTTCAGACAGGCGTACTCCCACATTCCGATCACCGGCCCGAGCCACGCTTCGATCTTCACATCGCTGATTCCGACCGAGCACGGCGTTCACAACAACGGCCAGATTCTCGGGACCGGGTTGCCTGTGATGGCCGAGATCCTCGGGGGCGAGGGGAGAAACACGGCCGGTGTCGTGAGCCTCGGGGTGCTCGAGACCCGGTTCGGGTTCGGGCGCGGCTTCGAGACCTACCTCGATGACTTCCACCACGACTGGTGGAAGGACGCTGCCGAGGTCAACGCCGAGGTGTTCGACCTCCTGGACGGGAGCCTGCCGGAACCGTTCTTCCTGTGGGTCCACTACTCCGATCCTCACGAGCCGTATGCGCCGCCCGGCCTCGAGTATCCGCGGATTCAGGTGGAGCTCAACGGAGTGCCCGTCGGTGAGCTGCTCGCCGCAGGTCGCGGCCGGGCGTTCGACCTCGCGCTGTTGCCCGGTCACAACGAACTGCGGTTCGTCGATCTCGATCCACCCGGCGACCGCTCGTTCCGTCTGACCACCTTCAACCTCGACGACCCGGAGGTGGAGGCGCGGTTCGGCGCGGGTTGGAGGGCGAGGGAACGGGCCCTGGCGGCGAGTCTGCACATGGCTGCTTTCCCCGCCACCGTCGTCCTCCACAACCCGGGCGGAGGGCAGCGTCGAGTCGGGCTCGAGGTGGCGTGCCAACCGGAGTTGCCCCTCGTGGAGCTCCAGCGCCGGTATGGACTCGAGGTGGAGTACGTCGACCGTGAGATCGGACGGTTGTTGGATTTCATGGATCAGCGTGGCCTGCTCGACAACACCCTCGTGGTGGTTCTCTCCGACCACGGCGAAGGTCTGGGCGACCACAACCACCTGGGGCACATCAGCCAGCTCTACAACAGCCTGCTCCACGTGGCGTTCATCGCGGCGTTCCCCGGACATCTTCCGCAAGGCGTGGTGATCGACCAACCTGTCGCGATGGTCGATGTGCTGCCGACGGTCCTCGAGATCATGAGCCTTGCATTGCCGGAGCGCATCAGCGGGGCAAGCCTGCTGCCGCTGATTCGGGGCGATGGCGGCCCGCCGCTCTCGATCGTTGCCGAGACCTTTCGCCCGGAAGCCTACTCCGAGAAACGGGCGCTGGTGGGGGACGGGTACAAATACATTCACTCGTGGACCGACGATCAGGAGTGGGAGGAGCTCTACGATCTCACGGCCGATCCCGGAGAGCTGCACGACCTATCGGCGATCGAGGCGGAGCGCCTCGCAGCCATGCGGGACGCGTTGCAGAACCGATTGCTCGCAGCGGTTCCCGCCGAGGTTGTGGAAGCGGTGCTCACCGACGCCGAGATCGAGCGGTTGCGAGCCCTCGGGTATATCCACTGAGGTGGAGACCGGGCAATCGAACGGCGGCGGCGCCGACGCGATGGTCGATGCGACGGGGTCGGTCCGGGACGCAACCACCGGCGGGTGTATCGAAGGGCCGAGACGGGGCCGTGACCCTGGAGGCGTTCTCGGTCACGCCGGTCTACCGGTTCGCCTGGTCGGGGCTCCACCCCGAAAGGCAAATCATCGAGTCGGGTCCACCGGCAAGGTGAGAGTGAAGGTCGCTCCCGGGTGGTCGTCGCCGGCGAGAGTGAGCTCACCGCCCTGGGCGCGGGCGAGGCTGCGGGCGAGGGCGAGGCCGAGACCGAGACCCGGCGTTCCATCCGAACGGATCGGTCGGTCAAACGGTTTGAAGACACTGCGCCGTTGCTGGCGGGGTATCCCCGGTCCGTTGTCGGCGATCGTGATGCGAACCGCGTCGGCCTCGAGTTCGGCGCTGACCCGGACTTTCCGGTCGGGTGTCGACCTGGTGTGCTTCTCGGCATTGTCGAGCAGGTTGTCGAGGATCTGGCAGAGGGCGTCGTCGTCGAAAACGACCGGCGGCAACCCGCTCTGGATCGATTCGTCGATGGTGATGCCGCGAGCCTCCAGGCGCGGCCGCGAGCGGTCTATGAAACGGCGGAGAAAATCGTTGAGGTCTCCGGGCCGTGGATGCGCGAGATCGGCGCCGCGCTCCAATTTCGAGAGGTCCAGCATGTTGCTCACCACCCTGCCCAGGCGTCCGGCCTCCGTGCTGACGGTGGCGGCGTAGCGCGCGCGGCTGGCGGGGTCCCCGAGGTTCTCGGCCAGCATCTCCGAATGCAACAACAGACCCGCCAACGGGGTTTTGAGTTCGTGGGCCGCGGCGGCCGCGAACTGCGCCCTCTGCCGCGCCAGGCGATCGGTCTGCAACAGAATCCAGACCACCGCCGCGGCTGCGAGGAACACCGCGGCTGCGGTGACGGCGAATGTCCGCCGGAACTGTCGGCGGATGGCCCGGCCTTCGGCAAGCGCGGGAGCGACCGCGTCGGAGAGCTCCGCATCGAGGATCCAACCGGTGTCGGCGACCAGCGCCGTCACCGACGTCGGTGAGGTCGGGGGGCCGGGGGAGAAACGAAGGGTCAACGGGTTCGCGCCGAGCCAGTTCGCGACCGCCTGCGACGAGACGGCAAAGCCCTGAAGGAGGATCCCGGCGGGGGTGTGGACTTCGCGCAAGGCGGCCAGGGTGGGGCCGCTGCCGAGCAGCATGGTGTACCAGGTCAACGAGCCGACCCGTATGACGACTCTGCCCGTCTCTTGAGTCGTCAAGGACTCGGCGTCCGTGCCCTCGTGACGGCCCGTGATGGCGGCGTAGACGGTTTCGGCGCTCTGAATCTGCCGCCACTCGAGGTCGGTCAGGGTGACCGATCGTTCATCGCCGGGCCGATCTGTGCCCGCCGAGCCGTCCATGACGATCGCGTTCTGAAGCTCGGCCAGGCGCGAGCAGAACACTCCGAAGTCGGCGTCGCTGCCGAGCTCGGGAAATCGTTCGCTGACCGTCGGCAGCGTCACCAGACCGGTTTCGTCGATCTGGAAGTACGCCCACACCAGCGGATCGGCAGCGCCGGAAGCGAGTGGCGACGGTGTCACCGACAGACCCTGCGCGGCACCCCTCGGGTCGTGGTACAGGGTTTGGTAGTGAAAGAACGGCCGGTCGGACTCCTGCCGCCGCAGCCCCTCGAATCGGGATTCGAGCCTCGCAGCCTCGCGCTCCACCTCGTTCCTCAGATCGAGCTCGGCCTGCGCCACCAGAGCCGATGCGCGCCGGGCGGCCTCGCCGGAACCGGTGACGTACCACGCCGCGGTGGGGAGGAACACGGCGACAACGATGAGGACTGCCGCGACGGTGACCCTGCGGTGGAGGGTCACGCGTCCTCCGTCCCACCCCAGGCATACCCTGCGCCGGTGACGGTCAGCACGATCCTCGGCTCGGCCGGGTCGCGCTCGATCTTCTGCCGCAGGTTGGCGATGGTCATGTCGACCGTGCGCGTTTGCAGATCGCCGGAGGAGCCCCAGACGCGCTCGAGAAGCTCCGCACGGCTGACCGCGCGGGCCCGTTGTCGGTGCAGCCAGCGCAGAATTCCGGTCTCGCGCGGGGTGAGGGCGACGACCTCGTCTCCACGGCGCGCCGAAAGGCGCCCGAGATCGAGCACGCAGTCGTCCGCCTCGATGATTTCCGGTTCTGCGGGGGCCGCCCCAGCCCGGCGGCCGAGGGCGTCGATGCGGGCCAGCAGCTCCCGGACGGCGAACGGTTTGGTCAGGTAGTCGTCAGCGCCCGCCTCGAGGCCCGCCACCTTGTCGTTTTCGGATCCGCGGGCCGTCAGCATCAGGATCGGAAGGGCCGGCCGCGCTCTGCGCAGACGACGGCACACCTCGACGCCGTCGAGGTCGGGGAGCATCAGATCCAGCAGAACGAGGTCGAATGCGTCCCTCGTTCCGGCTGCGACGGCCGCGGCGCCGCCGCCGAGGGCCTCGACGGAGTGGCCGGCCGCACTCAGCAGGTCGGTGAGGCCCTCACGAAGGGTCTGCTCGTCTTCGACGATGAGAATGCGCACGCCTCAGGATAGCCGTTTTCGCGCTCCGATTCAGTCAGGATCCTGTAAAACGACGACGGGTTCCGGTGCATCACCCGCCGGAGCCGCCCTGCGTTAAACTGGACCCCGGATGGATGGGCGGGAGTCAAAGAACGCAAAGATCGGGCCGCGGACGATGAGCGATCCGGTGGAGGATCATCCCGGATCGCCGGGCGGCGGCGTCGAAGAACTCTCGTTCGTGGATCCGCTGCCGGATTGGGAACGATTCCACCTCACCGGTTTCCTCGGTGAGGGCGCCATGGGCCGCGTCTACCGTGCCGTCGACCGCCGGCTGGGGCGTCCGGTAGCGCTCAAATTCCTGAGGTCCGACGACCCCGACCAGGTGGACCGGTTTCAGCGCGAGGCCCGGGCCCAGGGACAGATCGAACACGATCACGTGTGCCGGGTCTACGACGTCGGCGAGGTCGGCGGCCGCCCCTACATCGCCATGCAGTTCGTCGAGGGCCGGGCGTTGGACGAACTGGCTCCCGAACTGTCCCTCGAACGCAAGGTGCAGGTTGCGGAACAGGTGGCCCAGGCCGCGCAGGCGGCGCACTCCCACGGCGTGATCCACCGCGATCTCAAACCGGGCAACATCATGGTTGAAGTGGGTGACGACGGCGGGGTTCACGCCTACGTCCTGGATTTCGGGATTGCCCGCGACGTCGGCGGTCCGTCGATGACCATCTCCGGGACCGTCGTGGGCACGCCCGCCTACATGGCGCCCGAACAGGTGCAGGGTGACGCGGCGCGCGTCGACCGTCGTGCCGACGTCTACGCCATCGGTGCGACTCTTTACGATCTTGTGGCGGGGCGGGCGCCGTTCACCGGGTCGACCAGAATGGAGACGTTGATCCAGGTTGTTTCTGAAGACGCGGTGCCGCTGCGCCGGCTTGACGGCTCGGTGCCCGCGGATCTCGAGGCGATCGTCGGCCGCTGCCTCGAAAAGGACCCTGCTGATCGCTACGAGAGCGCCCACGCCCTCGCGCTCGATCTCCGTCGTTTCCTCGACGGCGAGCCTGTGGCGGCGCGAACGATCGGGGTCCTCTACCGGTTCGGCAAGCTCGTCCGGCGCCATCGCACCGTGGCCGGGGTGGTCGCGGCGGCGGCGGTGGTGGTTCTGTGTCTGGTAGCGGCCCTCCTGTGGCAGGGTTATCAGGCTCGGAGAAGCGCGGAGGCGGCTCAGCATTTCGGTCGGGAGCTCGAGCGCATCGACAGCATGTTGCGGCAGGCCCACATGCTGCCGATGCACGACGTCGCCCCGATCGAGGCGCTGGTTCGCAAGCGGATGCTCGGTATCGAACGGGCCATGGAGGAGCGGGGAAAGGTGGCGTTTGCCCCGGGGTCCTACGCCCTCGGGATCGGCCATCTCGCTCTCGGCGAACTCGACACCGCCCGCGACCGCCTGCAGGCGGCCTGGGACGCGGGTCACCGGTCTCCCGAGATGGAGGGAGCGCTCGGCCAGGTGCTGGGAGAGATCTCCCTGCGGGAGGCCGAAGCCGCCGCCCGGATCCGCAACGCCGACCTCAAGGCGGCGCGTCAGGCCGAAATCGAGGACGATCTGCTCAAACCCGCGCTGCGCCATCTCGAGGCCGACCGCAGCGGAGGCGAGGGCCGGGATCTCCACCGGGCGGCGCTGGCGGCCCTGCTCGTCCAGCAGTACGATCTCGCGCTGCAGAACGCTCGCGCGTCCTACGAGCGCCACCCCTGGTTGTTCGAATCGATGCGTCTGGAGGCCGAAATTCTCGTCGCCCGGGCCAAGGAGTTCGAAGAACGCGGCCGGTTGGAAGACGCCCGGAAGGACTACCTCGAGGCTGGCGTCGCATATGAACGCGCCCTCGACGTGGGCCGCAGCGCGGCCCCTTTGTACCGCGGTGAGGCCGCTCGCCTCATCCGTCTGTTCAACCTCGAGCAACACGAAGGCACGCTCCGCGACGACCTGTTCGATCGGGTGTTGGCGGTCACCGAACAAGCGGAGGTGGTTCAGCCGGACAACGCGCAGACCGCCAATCTGCGGTCCCAGGTCTATTGGCTCCGCGGCGAATCCGAACTCTCCATCGGGCGCGACCCGACGGCGTCACTCGAAGAGGCGATCCACTATGCCACCCGAGCGGGCGAGCTCGATCCCGGTGATCCCGGAACGTACATCAACCTCGGAGCCATTTTTCGTTACGAGGCGGCGTACCAGCGGCGTCGCGGTCAGGACCCCAGGCCGACACTGGAGCGGTCGGTCGAGGCCTGCCGGCGGGCCATTGCAATCGACCCCGACTCGGTGGTGGCGTGGCTCAACCTCGGCACCGCCAATTATCTGAAGGCCGAGTACGAGCTGTCATCGGGTCTGGACCCGATGGCGTCGCTCGACGAAGCCGCAGCTGGCTATGACGAAAGCATCCGCGTCCGCCCCACCTTCGCCGCCTACAGCAACTCGGGGCTCGTGCACTGGCAGAGGGCCGGACGTCAGCGCGAGATCGGGGAGGACCCGGGCGAATCCCTGGAGGCCGCGGCGCGGTGCTTTGAACGCGCGATCGAGCTCAACCCGACCCAGGGGGAGGTCCACTCCAACCGTGGCCTCATCCTGCTCGAGCGGGCGGAGCACGAGGCCGAGCGGGGCGGAGACGCGGCGCCGTGGGTGGAGCGGGCGCTTGCGGTCCTCGCGCGGGCGGTCGATCTGAACCCCAGCCTGGCCGCCGCCCACAACAACCTCGGCAACGCCTACAAGATGCAGGCGGAGGTGGAGTTGGACGAGGGACAGGACCCCCGCTCGAGCCTCGAGTTTGCTCAAGCGGCCTACTCGAAGGCCATCGACCTCGACCCCAGCCTCGCGTACCACTACAACAACCTCGGCTATTCCTGGGAGTTGCACGGAGAGTACGACGCGTTGCTCGGTCGGGATCCGAGCGGGTCGCTGTCCCGGGCGCGATCCTATCTGCAGCTCGCCCTGGCACGGGACCCGACGCTCGCGTTCGCCCACCACAATATCGCGGTCAGCTATCTGACCGAAGCGCGATATCTTCTGGAGAGAGGCAAGAACCCGGCGACGGCGCTGCAACGGGGCCGCGGTGAAGCGCGGGCCGCTGTCGCCGCCAACCCCGAGCTTTGGGATCTCCACATGGTGGAAGGCGAGTTCGACCTGATGGCCGCGGAGTGGGCCCTCGAACACGGCGGCCCGGTCGACTACTTCCTGACCGAGGCCGGCCGCCACCTGGCCGACGCCGAAAGCCTGAATCCGGCGGCGCCGGCACTGCTGCTCCGCCGCGCCCGGTCGTCGGCCGTCGAGGCCGGTTGGCTGGTCGAGCGGCGTGCCGACCCGGCGGCCGCGGTGGCGACCGGTCTGGATGCCGCAGAACGTGGCCTCGCGATCGACCCGACCGACCCCGATTTCCTGGTGGTCAAGGGGCGGCTCCACCTGGTTGCGGCCCGCGCGGCTGCGGACGGCGCGGTCCGTCTCCGCGCCGCCGAACGGGCGCTCGAGGCCCTCCGATCCGCAGAGAGCGTCAACCCTCTGTTTTCGGCCACATGCGCCCCCCTGATCGCGGCGGCACGCGAGTTCGTTGAGGCCGCTCCCGGAGCGACGACCGGGCCTGCCTGAAGCAGAGAAGGCCGCATCCGGTTCTCGAGCGGGCCGGTCGCGTCGATGTGCGGCGGCTGGATAACCGGACCGATTTCCGGGATAATGCCTTTCGCCCTCGGGGCACTGTCTGGAGGAATGTTTGGACAACGTGCGCAGTTTCTGCATCATCGCCCACATCGATCACGGCAAGTCGACGCTGGCCGACCGCCTGATCCAGTACTGCGGCGGGGTGGAGGAGCGCGACTTTCGCGATCAGATCCTGGACTCGATGGACATCGAGCGCGAACGCGGCATCACCATCAAGTCCAACACCGTGACCCTCAACTACACCGCTCGTAACGGCGAGACCTACAGGCTCAACCTCATCGACACGCCGGGGCACGTGGACTTCTCCCACGAGGTGAGGCGGTCTCTGATGTCGTGCGAGGGGGCCCTTCTGTTGGTCGACGCCGCGCAGGGCGTGGAGGCCCAGACCGTCGCCAACCTCTACCTCGCGCTCGAGCACGACCTCGAGATGGTCCCGGTCATCAACAAGATCGACCTCCCGGCAGCCGATGTCGAGCGGGTCAAGGAGGAGATCTACGAAGACCTCGGTCTCGATCCGGACGGCGCCGTGCTGTGTTCGGCGAAGACCGGCCAGGGCATCCGCGACGTGCTCGAGGCGATCGTGGAGAGGCTGCCGCCGCCGACGGGCGACCCCGAGGGTCCGCTGCAGGCGTTGATCTTCGACGCCCAGTACGATCCCTACCGGGGAGCGGTGCTGCTGGTGCGGGTGATGCAGGGAACCCTGCGACCCGGCCAGACGATTCTCCTGATGCACAGCAGCAAGCGGCACGAGGTCGAGGAAGTGGGGCTGCTGCAGCTGCGGCGGGTCAAGACCGATGATCTCGCCGCGGGGATGGTGGGCTATGTCATCGCCGGGGTGAAGGCCGTGTCCGACATCGCGATCGGCGACACCATCACCGACGCCGACGAACCGGCGGCCGCGCCGCTGCCCGGTTACAAGGAGGCCAAGCCCGTCGTCTTCTCCTCGATCTACCCGATGTCGACCGACGAGTACCCGGACCTCGTCAAGGCCCTCGAAAAGCTCAAGCTCAACGACGCCGCCCTGACGTATGAGAAGGACTCGTCGTCGGCCCTCGGATTCGGCTTTCGCTGCGGCTTCCTCGGGCTGCTCCATCTCGAGGTGGTGCAGGAGAGGCTGCGCCGTGAATACGATCTGTCGCTGATCCTGTCGGCGCCGTCGGTGCGCTACAAGGTGCACCTCACCGACGGATCCCAGATCTGGGTCGACAACCCGAGCCTCCTCCCCGATCGTGGCACGATCGAAGGGGCCGAGGAGCCTTTCATCAAGGCTGCCGTCATGATGCCGGAGCGCTACGTGGGGCCGGTGATGGAGCTGTGCCGGGAGCGGCGAGGCGAAAACACGACGTTCACCTATCTGGCGGTGGGTCGAGTCGAGCTGACGTCCGAGATGCCGCTCGCCGACGTTCTTTTCGACTTCTACGACCGCCTCAAGTCGGTGACCCAGGGCTACGGCTCGTTCGACTACGAGGTTCTCGACTATCGTCCCACCGATCTCGTCAAGGTCGACATCCTGGTCAACGGCGAACCGGTCGACGCTCTGGCGCAGCTGGTGCACCGTGAAAAGGCGCGCCCGCGGGCTCTTCACTACTGCGAGCGGCTTGCCGACACGATTCCCCGGCAGCAGTTCAAGATCGCCATCCAGGGCGCCATCGGCAGCGACGTGGTCGCCCGCACCACCATCAACGCCTACCGCAAGGACGTGACCGCCAAGTGCTACGGCGGCGACATCTCGCGCAAACGCAAGCTCCTCGAAAAGCAGAAGAAGGGGAAGGCGAGAATGAAGATGGTGGGCGCCGTGGAGATTCCCCAGTCGGCCTTCGTCGCGGTCCTGAAGACGGACAAGGATTGATTTCGGATTTCGGATTTCGGATTTCGGATTTTCCCGTCCGGAAAGGACTGTGCCTCGCCGACGCGGACGCGAGAAAGTCGGCACCCAGTGTTCGGACCGCCACAGGAGCAACGAGGAGTGCCGGCAACCGGCTGACGTGGAAGGCAGCCGTCCCGCCTGCCGTCCGGCCTGCGGGGATAGGTCGCGTGCGGAGGAGGTGCCTGGCATCGCTCGAGATGATGTTGTCCTCAACATCATGTCGGCGTGCCTGGCATCCTCACGGGAAGGGCGATGAGAGAATCGGGATCATGAAGTCGGGAGGCCCTCCCCGGGGCGTAGGAGAAAATCCGCTCGTGCGCGCGGGTCTTTACATCCACGTCCCCTTCTGCACCTCGGTCTGCCCCTATTGCGACTTCGCGGTGACCATCGCCGGGGCCGAGCGGCGGGCGGCGTGGGCGGAGGGCGTGCTGCGGGAAGCGGCGATGCACGCACCGGGCGGACACGACTTCGACACGGTGTACCTCGGCGGCGGAACGCCGTCGTCGTTGTCGATCACGACGCTCTCAGAAGTTGTGGCCGGGCTTCGACGCGAGCTCAGGATCCGCGACGATGCCAGGCTCCACATCGAGGTCAACCCCGAGGACGTGACGGCGGAACACATCACGGGGTGGCTCGGGCTCGGCGTCCGCTTCGTCAGCCTCGGGGTGCAGTCCCTCGACGATGCCGAGCTGCGGTTTCTCGGTCGCCGGCACACGGCGGACGAGGCCGAGACCGCGGCGCGGATGCTCGTCGAAGCCGGGTTCGACACGGTGTCGATCGATCTGATCTACGGGATCGCCGGCCAGACTCCCTCCGGTCTGAGGGCACAACTCGAGCGGGCCGCAGCCCTGGGCGTCCAACACCTGAGCTGTTACCAACTGACCTTTCACGAGGGGACCGTGTTCGGACGACGGCTCCGCGAGAACCTTGTCTCCGAAATGGCCGCTGAGGACGAGGCGACGATGTTCTTCCTCACGCATGCGGTGCTGTCCGACCTCGGGCTGGCCGCGTACGAGGTCTCGAATTTCGCCTCCGGACGGGACCATCAATCGGCACACAATAGGAAGTACTGGGACCACTCGCCCTATCTCGGCATCGGGCCGTCGGCTCACTCCTGGGTCGGTGGCCGCCGCTGGTGGAACCGACGCAAGCTGCGACTGTGGCAACGCGAAGTCGACTCGGGAAGGGCGCCGATCGAGGGGCACGAACGGCCGACCCCCAACCAACTGGCGCTCGAGGCCCTGATGCTGGGTCTGAGAACAACCGGAGGCGTCGACGTCGACCGGGTTCTCGCGCTGTCCGGCATCGATCTGGTGGCGGCCAATTTGACGACTCTCGACCGGTTGACGGCTGTGGGGTTGGTCATCGTCGATGGCCGGGTGATCAAACCGACCCTCGAGGGCATGGCGGTGGCGGACACCCTCGCGCGATCGTTTGTTCTCCCCGATTGATCCGACGCAATCAGGCGAGACTGCGGCGTTCGCGCCCCGATGAGGTGGAGAGAATGCCGGGCGGAGGCTGACCCGACCGAGGTCGCGTACTATCCTGGTATCCTTCGTCGATGTCCGGGCACCTGCATGATGCTGATCAACCGGTCGAGGCGTTCGCGGGGGACGGCATCGCCGGCGAGTTCAACTCAGCCCACCCTCCCGCCGGAGGTCTGGCCGAGATCGCTCGCCTGATCGACCCCTCGGCCTCGTTGGAAACCATCCACTGGGGCCGGAACTACATCTATTCGGCTGAGCTCGACACGGGATCCGAACGGCTGCCGGTCGTGGTCAAGCAGTTTCCCAACCAGGGCCTCAAGAGACGGCTGGACCGGCGCATTCGGGGCAGCAAGGCGGAGCGGAGCTGGCGCGTCGCCGCGGAGCTGGTGCGACACCGACTGGCCACGCCGGAGCCGCTGCTGTGGGTCGAATCCGATGCACCCGAAGATCCGTCCTACTTTGTCGCCAAACGGCTCGAGGGCGCGGTCGAGGTGCGCCACTTCTTCCGCCGTCTCAACGGCGAACCCGGCGCCGACGTTTTTCCGGAGGTGGACGAGGAGGCATTCCTCGCTCGCCTTGGCGGGCTCGCCCGCCGGATCAACGACGCCGGGATCCTCTATCGCGACCTCTCGATGGGGAACATCCTCGCCGTCGGAAAGGGCGACGGCATCGAACTCTTCCTCATCGACTTCAATCGCGCCCGCACCGGCTGCAGGCTCGGCGTCTACCGACGCACCCGCGACATCTGCCGGCTGCCGGTACTGGCGCCCCGCCATCAGGCCGCGTTCCTCACCGGCTATTGGGGTGAACCGCCGTCCCGGCACTCGTTTCGCAGGTGGTTCTACGATCTTTCGGTCCGGGGCTACATCCTCAAGCACGCTTTCAAGAGGCTGGTCCGGGGGCTGCGGTTGCGCCGAAAACACTCCCACGGCGGGTCGCACCACCCCCACATACCGGCGGCCGCCGGCGGCGCGTCGGCGCGGGACAAATCGGTGTGGGACCATCTCTCCGACCAGCCCCACCAACACGCCACGCGGGGCGAAAAGTGGGCGATTCGCATCGCAGACAGCCCGTCCCATCTGCGGGATGCGGCCGTCATCCTGTCGTCGGCGCGCCCGGTCCTGCGGCGCTACCGCGAGCTCCGGGCGCAACGCGGCGCTCAGCCGATTCTTTTTCAAGGGATCGGGCTCGCGGTTCGGCCGTGGCCCGATGACCCGGGCGCTCACCTCGAGAATATCGACGGGCTCGGGGTGGGCCCGGTGCTCGTGCGGCTGCATCCGTGGGACAGCGACCACGATCACGAGGAGCGACTGGCGCGGGCGCTGGTGGATGGCGGGCACGAGGTGGCCTTCGTCATTCCACAGAATCGCGACCTGGTTCGCGACCGCGCCCGGTGGCGTGCCGCAGTGACCGAGATCGGCGAGCGATTCACCCCGTATGGACGCCGCTTTCAGGTCGGCCAGGCGATCAACCGCAGCAAGTGGGGGATCTGGAGCCTGCGCGAGTACGTTGATCTCTACCTCGAGGCGGCGGAGATCCTCCGCCGGCACCCGGGCGTCGAGATCATGGGTCCGTCGGTGATCGACTTCGAGTTCCAGTCGATCCTGGCAGTGGTCGACCGGCCGGTTCCAGAACTCCGTTTCGACATCGTTTCGAGCCTGCTCTACGTCGATCGCCGCGGCGCCCCGGAAAACCGCCAGATGGGTCTCGACACCATGGACAAGGTGACCCTGCTCCGGGCGATTGCGGACGTGGGCCGGTGTTCGAGCTCGAGGTGCTGGATCACCGAGGTCAACTGGCCGTTGTGGGAGGGACCCCACTCGCCCGCCGGGAAAACGGTGTCGGTGGGGGAGGACGAGCAGGCGAACTACCTCGTGCGGTACTACCTCCTGGCGCTCGGGACCGGGCTCGTCGAGCGGGTCTATTGGTGGCGGTTGATCGCCCGCGGCTACGGTCTGGTTGTTCCGGCGGGCGATGGATCGCTGCGCCGGCGGCCGTCCTGGCACGCACTCAAAACCCTTATCGGTCAGCTCGAGGGAGCGGTCTTTGACGGCCCGCTGACGGCGCCGCCCGGCGCGTACCTCTACAATTTCCGTCGCGACCGCAGCGACGTCATGGTCGGCTGGAGCCTGGAGCCCGGGGCCCGCGCAACCCTGCCGAGGCCCGCGAAGGTCGTGGTGTCACGGGACGGCGGGACAATTCCGGCCTCTCCAGGTCGCGAGGTGGTTCTCGGTCCGTCACCGACCTATTATCATCTGGCGGATGAGTGATTTCGTGCGAAAGACCGGGTCTCTCCGATGAACCAGATCACCACGCCGGACGAACCGGCCGGGCGGCCGAAAGGTCCGCGGCGGAAGCTCACCGCCTGGCGGAGGATCGCGCTTGTCGTCCTGACGCCGATCTTCTCGTTCCTCATGCAAGCCGTCTGGGCCGTCTTTCGGTTGGAGGTCCGCGGCGACGAGAAATTCCGCGAACTGGTGGCGGCGCGACAGCCGGTGGTTTTCGCCTTCTGGCACGAGGGCCTTCTGGTTGTGTGCCGGTACATGGCGCGGCTTCTTGCCATCGGGTACCGACTGACGTTTCTCATCAGCCCGTCGGTCGACGGCGAGTTCGGTGTCGAAATCCTCGCGCGCTTCGGAAGCACGGCGGTCCGGGGCTCCGCACGGAGAAGCGGCGCGGCCGCGCTCAGGCGGCTCAACGCGACGATCCGGGACGACCGGCAATCGCCGTGCATCACGCTCGACGGCTCCAAAGGGCCGCGGCGGTACTGCAAACCCGGCGCTATCACGGTCGCCCGGATGGCGGGCGTGCCGATCGTGCCGATCGGGTTTGCGGCGCGGAGGGCGTGGCGTCTGCCGTCCTGGGACCGGCACCTGCTGCCCTTGCCGGCCACAAAGGTGGTCATTACCGTCGGGGATCCCTACACTGTGCCGAGGGAAATGGACAGCGACGCCGTCGAGGAATGGCGGAGCGATCTCGAACAACGAGTCAACGATCTGATGGCAGCCGCCGAAGCGGCGGTCCGTGAAGGGCGCGGCGGCGCGGCTGCCTGATGACGAGCCTGGGAGGCGCGATGAGCGGACAACCGAACCTCCAGCCATTGAGCGAGCTCAAGCTGGACGACAAGAATCTCTACCGCGAGGAGGTCTTCACCGATTTCCGGGTGGGTTCGATCAAACAACTGACCCCTGTGAACCGGGACGGCAGCCGCGATCTGACGCGGCCGTTGATGTTCGTCGGTGAAACCCAGCTGATGTCCCAGATGGGGCCGCTGCCGGTGCAGACCCGGATCGAGGCCGCCGATCTCCAGGCCGCCATCGACCTTTTCCCGGCGGCCGTCCAGACCGCGGTGGAGGCGATGATCGAAGAGGTCAAGGAGCTCCAACGCAAGGAAATGTCGCGCATCGTCGTGCCCGGCGCCCAGACCACCTCGAAGATCATAGGACCCAAATGAAATGACGACGGGCCGGTCCTACCGGCCCAGTCGGAATTTCATCCCGAGCGAGCGAGGGAAACGAGCGAGCCGAGGGATCCGATTGTCGCTCCAATCGACGTCTTCCCGGGTGCCGCCCCCCAGATTCCTCCGCTCGCTCACTCCGTTCGCTCGGTCGGAATGACAGGGATCAGGATGACAGGGTCACTCCGTTTGCTCGGTCGGAATGACAGGGAGGAGAGGTCACTTCGCATCCTCGGTCGGAATGACAAGGTTGGGGGAGGGTGGCTGGCAATTCAAAATTTAAAATTGAGAATTCAAAATTCGAGCTTTGACGGCGTCGAGGGTCGGCTCGATGGGTTCGGGCATCGGCACGGCTGCGGCGGCGGCGGTAATGTCCTTGAGCCCGGTGCCGGTGATCATCAACACCACTCGTTCGCTGCGGTCGATCAGACCCTCCGCGAGGGCGGTTTCGAGGCCTGCCAGCGCCGCAGCGCCTGCAGGCTCGGCGAAGACTCCAGTCAAGCCGGCGAGCTTCGGGATCGCTTCCCGAATCGCCCGGTCGGAGACGATGACTCCGGCTCCGTCAGAGGCCCGGACTTCAGCAAGACAGCCGATGGCGTTGCGGGGCATTTCGACGGTCAGGCTGTCGGCGATGCTGGAGGCGCCCCGAACCGGTGTCGTGACGTCCCTCCCGGTGCGGAGTGCGCCTGCGATGGCCGAAGATCCCTCGGGCTGCACCGCGATGAGCCGGGGGCCGTGGTCGATGAGCCCGGCGGTCCGGAGGTCGCGAAAGCCCTTCGCGAGACCGGCGAGGATGACGCCGTCTCCGGTCGGCACGACGACCGCGTCGGGGCCGTCCAGCGACAGGTCCACCGCGATCTCGAGCGCCGCCGTCTTTTTGCCCTCGATGGTGAAGGGGTTGAACGCGGTGCTCCGGTTGTACCAGCCGAAGTGGCCGCACGCCTGGAGACAGAGTTCGAATGCCTGGTCGTAGGACCCTTTCACCGGCACCACGGTGGCGCCGAAACTCAGCATCTGCGTGAGCTTGGCTGGTGGCGCCGCAGCCGGCACGAAGACGACGGCTCGCAGACCGGCCGCCGCGGCAACAGCCGCCAGCGCGGTGGCCGCGTTGCCGGTGGAGGCTGTGGCGATCGTTTCCAGCCCGTACTCCACCGCCTTGGTCACCACCAACAGGGACGCGCGGTCCTTGGTTGAGCCGGAGGGGTTGCGGGTGTCGTCCTTGAGGAAGAGGCGCCGCATGCCGTACTCGCGGCGCAGCCGCGGCGCCTCCAGCAGCGGGGTGTCGCCCACCGGCAACGGCGGAACCGCGGCGACATTGCCGATGGGGAGGAAGGCCTGTAGGAATTCCGGGTCGGACGCCCGGAAGTGAGGCCAGCTGGTGGGCAGCGACTTGAGGATGACCTCCAACACGCCGCGTGTCGTTCCTCCCGGCTCCTGGTGGCCGCTGCACAACGGGCACACCATGAGGGTCGGGTCCTCGCGGTAGATTTCTCCGCATTCGATGCACTTGAGCTGGAATCGCGCCATGCCGACGATTGTACCCACGCACAGACAGTTTTGAGTTCGAAAACTCCGGCGACTCTCCGGGAAGTCGGGGGGTGTCGATATCTCAAACTCAAAACTCAAAACTCAAAACTGAAAACTAGTACGTTTCGAGTTCCCCGATCTCGTTTTCAACTGCTTGCAGGATGTCGAGCCGTTCAACTGCCGCCTTCATGGCGTTGTGATCGGCATAGAGCGGTCTGTCCTCGTCGAGGAAGGCGACGTGACGGCGGACCTCGGCGTGGGCCGCGCGGGTGCCGCGGCCGGGCTCGAAGGAGCGGAAATCGAGACCCTGCGCGGCGGCCATGATCTCGATCCCGAGGATGCCGTGGGCGTTGTCGAGAATGGTGCGGGTTTTGAGCGCCGAGTTCATACCCATGGAGACGAAGTCCTCCTGGTCGGCGGCGGCGGGGATCGACTGGGTGAAGGCGGGGCTCGAGAGAATGCGTTGTTCGACCACCTGCATGTCGGCGGTGTACTGGCTCAGCATCAGACCCGAGAACATCCCGGCGCCCTTGGTGAGAAAGGGCGGCAGGCCGGCGCTGAGGGCCGGGTTGGTGAGGCGGTTGAGGCGGCGCTCCGACAGCACGCAGACCATGGTGACGGCTGCGCCGAGGGTGTCGAGCGGCAGGCTCACCGGGGTGCCCTGGAAGTTGGCGCCGGTCAGAACCGCCTGGTCGTCGGGGAGAAAGATGGGGTTGTCGCCGATGCCGTTGGCCTCGATCTCGATCTGTTCGCGGGTCCACCGCAGCTGGTCGCGGGCGGCGCCGATCACCTGCGGCGAAGAGCGCATCGAGTAGGCGTCCTGGACCTTGACCTTCTCCTTGCCGGTGAGCAGATCCGACCCGTCGACGACCGCGCGGATATTCGCCGCTGACGTCACCGCCCCCCGAAAACCGCGAAGCTCGTGGAGGCGGGCGTCATACGGTTTCATGTTGGCGCGCAGAGCCTCGAGGCTCATGGCGCAGGCGATCTCGGCCTGTTTGAGAAAGCGCTCGACGTCCCACACGGTGAGACAGCCGATGGCGTTGGTCAGGTTGGAGCCGTTGATGGTCGCCAGGCCGTCACGAGCCTGGAGGCCGGGCACCGCGATTCCGGCAGCCTCGAGAGCCTCGGCGCCCGGCATCCGCGCGCCCTTGAAGAAGGCCTCGCCTTCGCCCATGAGAAGGAGGGCGATCTGACTCATCGGTGCGAGATCGCCGCACGCGCCCACCGAGCCCTTCTCGCACACCACCGGGGTGACGCCGGCGTTGAGCATGGCGACGAGAGTCTCGGTGATTTCCGGTCGGCAGCCTGAGTGTCCGTTGGCGTGGACGTTGATCCGCAGCAGCATCGCGGCACGGACGTGGTCCTCGGGGCAGGGATCGCCGATTCCGGCGGCGTGGTTGTAGATCAGATAGCGCTGGAAGTCGCGGACCTGGTCGTCGTCGAGAACGACCTCCGAGAACTCGCCGATCCCGGTGTTGACGCCGTACATGATCTCGCGCGCCGCGATCCGCTGGTCGAGGAACGCGCGGCAGCGAACGATCCGCTCGCGCGCATCGCGGTGGAGTTCGACCTTTTCGCCGCGGCGCGCGACCGCGACCACGTCTTCGATGGTGAGATTTTTGCCGGTAACGGTGATGGCCATGAACGCCTCCTGGTGCCTCCGGGACAAGCAGAGCGCTGACCCGGAAGGGTCGTAGTCGCTCCCACCCACCCCGCAGCAACCGGAAAGCCTTCACGGCCGTCGGTCCGCGTGAGACGATTATGCGCCAACGCCGCGTGGCGTCAACACCCACCCGGGAGTGACGCGGGTCCATCGCACAGGGCAAACCACAGAGGCACGGAGACACAGAGACGGCGTCTCGTCGCAACCACGAAGACACAAAGACACGAAGAAGTCGCAAAGCCTGACGGTCCCAGAAATCAACGCAAAGGCGCAGAGACGCAAAGACGCAAAGGGGTCGGTGCCTCCGTGATCGGTTCAAGAGAGCCCGACCGGCAGAACTGCCGGCGACGCGCCGCAGGCGCATCGGTTCTGCCTGGGTTTTTCTCATGATGTGAATCCGTAGGGTGGGCTTCAGCCCACCGTCAGAGTCGTTCACAGAGGGGGTGAGGTCGAGGGGGGCAGATGCTCTGAAGGTGGGCCAAGGCCCACCCTACCCGAAAGGAAATGGTGGTGGAGGCGATGCCTTTGCGTCTTGGCGTCTTTGCGTTCCGACGGATCGGCGAGGTCGTCGCAATCCGCGACAACCCGATCTGGGTCGATCCGGGTGATCCGTGGACCCCCGGGGGGCAGGGGCAAATCCGAAATCCGAAATCCGAAATCCGAAATCGGCCGCTCACATGGTGAGCGCCATCAGCGCCTTCTGCACGTGGAGCCGATTCTCGGCCTCGTCGTAGACGACGGATTGGGGGCCGTCGATGACCTCGTTGGTGACCTCGCGGCCGCGGTCGGCCGGCAGCGGGTGCATGTAGATCAGGTTGTCTGCGCCGAGCGCCATGTGCTCGGCGCCGCAGCGCCAGGAGGGGTACTTTTCGATCAGCGCGAGGCCTTCTTTGGTGTCGCGGGTGGTCATCAGCGGCCCCCACGACTTGGGCACGACGGCATTGGCGCCGGTGAACGCGTCTTCGAAGCTGTGGGAGATCACGAATTTCGACCCCGCAGCCTCGGCGTTGGCCTTTGCCTGGGCCTCGATCTCGGGCATCAGCCGGAACTCGGGCGGGTAGGCCAGAGTGACGTCGATGCCGAAGCGGGGCATCATCAGGATCAGGCTCTGCGGCACCGACAAAGGCCGCACGTAGTTCGGGGCCGAGGTCCAGGCGACGCCGAGCTTGAGCCCCTTGGTGTCGCGGCCGAAGCGTTCGCGGATCGTCATCATGTCGGCCAGGATCTGACAGGGGTGATAGACGTCGCACTGCATGGAGATGACCGGGATCGAGGCGTGCTCGGCCACCTCACGGATGTAGTCGTTGCCCTCGCGGAAGGCGCAGTGGCGGATGGCGATGCCCTCGCCGTAGCGCGAGAGGACGTTTGCCGTGTCCTTGGCGTTCTCGCCGTGGCTGATCTGCATCTTGTCGGGCGACAGGTAGATGCCGTGGCCGCCGAGCTGGGTGATCCCGGTCTCGAACGAGTTGCGGGTGCGGGTCGAAGCGTCGAAGAAGATCATGTAGAGGGTCTTGCCCTGAAGCACCAGCGTGGCCTCACCGGCGGCCCGTTTCGCCTTGAAGTCGACCGCCAGGTCGAGCACCCGGTTGAGCTCGTCCACCGACCAGTCCTGGGTGGTGATGAAGTCCTTGCCTTTGACGTCATTTTTCATTTAGAGCTTTCCTTTCGAAGGGGGCGCACACAACCACAGAGGCACAGAGAGGCACAGAGTCGCACAGAGATGATTCCTAAGCCATGGCAGCGGAACGAACGGAGGTGTATTGAAGGCGGTCATAGGACCATCCGATGGATTCCGTTTTTGATCCTTGTCTGGTTGAAATTGATCAAGAGTCCGACCCGGAGACCGGTGATTTTCAAATACGTCAGTATTTGGGCGCGGTGGATCGGCAGAATAACGTCGATGGCCTTCAGTTCGACGACCACCGCGTCATTCACGACAAGATCGACTCGAAAACCACAGTCAAACTGGATCTCTTTGTACCGGAGCGGCACCTGGACCTGGCGTTTGACGTCAAACCCACGGTTGGTCAGTTCGTAATCGAGGCACTGTTCGTAGACACTCTCGAGCAAGCCAGGACCGAGGATCTCGTGAACTTGAAACGCGGCGTCGACGATGACGCCGGAGATTTCGTTGACCGCGTCGGGTATGGGTGCCCTCTGTGAATCACTCTGTGTCTCTGTGTCTCTGTGGTTCATCTCTTCCGCTCGGCGATGATTTCGGGAATCAGGCTGTACACGGCGGTGGCCTTGACGAGGTCTTCGACCGAGACCCGCTCCTGGGTCGTATGGGCGAGCTCTTCGCGGCCCGGGGCGAAGCCGACGGTCGGAATGCCGTAGAGCCCCATGGTGGCGACGCCGTTGGTGGAGAAGTGCCAGCGCGAGATCGCGGGCCGGGCGCCGAGGACCTCGGCTGCGGCGTCCGCCACGCCCTGGACCAGCGAGTGGTCCTCGTCGAGGACCCACGTCGGGTAGTACTTGTCCTGGTGCGCGCGAGTGCCTCGCCAGCTGACAGCGTCGTAGGTCAGGAGCTCGACCTCGGCGTCCCCGAGGTGGGGGAGGGCCCGGAGCTCGGCCATGGCGCTCTCCACGGTCTCGCCGACGGTCAGCCGGCGGTCGATGTAGATGCGGGCGGAATCGGGGACCGCGTTGAACGACGGCGAGGTGCACTCGATGAACGAAACGATGATCGAGCCCTTGCCGAGAAAGGCGTCGTCTGCCAGGCGTCCGTTGAGGGCCTCCACATCGGTCATGATCGGTGCCATCTTGTACAGCGCGTTGACGCCGCGGTGGGCGTGGGCGCCGTGGGCCGAGACCCCTCTGGTGGTGATGGTGGCTTCCATCCGGCCGCGCTGGCCGCGGAAGACCGCGAGGTCGGTGGGTTCGCCGAGCACCACGGCGTCGGGTCGGATGCCTTCGGTCTCGATCAGATGGCGCATGCAGTAACCGTCGCAGTCCTCCTCCATCACCGACGCGGTGAGGTAAAGGCTGACGCCGTCGGGCACCCCCCGGTCCTTGAGGATCCTGGCGCCGTAGGCCATGCCGGCGATGGCCGGCAGTTCATCCACTGCCCCACGACCCCAGACCTCGCCGTTTTCGTGCTTTCCGGCGAAGGGATCGAACGCCCACGCGCCCTTGTCGCCGACTCCCACACAGTCGATGTGGCCGTCGAAAAGGATCTTGAACGGCCCCGACCCGATGCGGCCGACGACCGACCCGAGACCGTCGAAATAGGCTTCGTCAAACCCGAGCTTTTCGTACTCGCGGCGGACGAGTTCGCAGCGCTCGCCCTCGGTTCCGCTCTCGGCGCGGATCGCGATCATCTCCCGCAGGAACCGGACGATATCGGGTTCGTATTTTCGCGCTGCATCGAGTGCACTGGGACCTCGCTCCATCATTCCTCCCCGCCGGCGTGACGGCCGACGTGTACTATAGTCCGATCGGTGCGAAATCGGACCGGCGAAAGGACCGAATATCCATGCGAAGCCCCGAAGAGGTCCTCGAAAACACCGTCCGCCGCTGTCGCGAGCGCGACATCATCATCCCCACCTACCGCGAGATGGCGGACCCCGGCGTCATTCCGGCCGGCATCCGGAGAGAACTCGGCGGGATCGGCCTCTGGGACCTCAACCCGCGCAACCTCTTCCGCATCACCTGGAAGAACGAGCCGGTGGCGACCGGCGGCGGTTTCGGCGGCGTCAACTTCATCGAACTGCCGCGCGAGCTGACCGGGGTCGAGGCGCGCATCTTCATGCTGGTGGGAAAGTTCTTCCCCACCGGCGCCCACAAAGTGGGGGCGACCTTCGGGCCGCTGGTTGAGAAGCTCGTGCGCGGGGCGTTCGATCCGACCTCTCAGAAAGCTCTGTGGCCGTCCACCGGCAACTACTGCCGCGGCGGCGCCTACGACGCCGCGCTGCTGGCATGTCCCTCCATCGCTGTGCTGCCGGAGGGCATGTCGCGCGAGCGCTTCGAGTGGTTGGAGAAGATCGGCTCCGAGATCTTCGCGACGCCGGGGTCGGAGTCGAACGTCAAGGAGATCTACGACAAGGTCAAACAGCTCAAGGCCGAACGCGGCGACGAGATCGTGGTCCTCAACCAGTTTGCGGAGTTCGGCAACGCCGCGTGGCACTATGTGTGCACCGGCCGGGCCATGCAGGAGGTCTTCGAGGCCCACCGCGGCGCGGCCTCCCGTTTTGCCGGGGTGTGTCTGACCCAGGGATCGGCCGGGACGTTGGGTTGTGCCGAGTACCTCCGCGAAGTCCACCCGCGACTCAAGGTGGTGGCAGCCGAGGCCCTGCAGTGCCCGACCCTGCTCCTGCAACGGGTACGGCGCCCACCGCATCGAAGGCATCGGCGACAAGCACGTGCCGTGGATCCACAACATCAAGAACATGGACGCGGTGGCGGGTATCGACGACGAGGCCTGCATGTGCCTGTTGCGCCTCTTCAACGAGGCGGAGGGCCGGTCCTATCTCACGGGGCGGGGCGTCGATCCGGACATCGTGGATCGTCTCGATTTCCTCGGGATCTCCTCGATCGCCAACCTGCTGACCGCGGTCAAGACGGCGAAGTTCTTCGAGCTCGATGCATCGGACATGCTCTTCACCGTGGCCACCGATTCGATGGAGATGTACGGGTCGCGGCTCGCCGAGGAACGGGAGATGCACGGCGCCTACTCACCGACGGCGGCGGCCATCGCACCACGAACGCCACCTGCTGGGGGCGGGAATCGATTATTTCGAGGAGCTCGGCTACCGGGACCGCAAGCGGATCCACAACCTCAAGTACTTCACCTGGGTGGAGCAGCAGGGCAAGACGGTCGAGGAGCTTGACGCCCAGTGGTACGACGAGGACTACTGGACCCGCCACTTCCACGCCTGGGAGGCGTGGGACCGGCAGATCGAAGAGTTCAACGAACGGACGGGGCTCCTCGAGAAGTACCGCTGATCAACCGTCGCCGGTGGTCTTCCGCAGGCGCTTGTCGGCCGGCCGTTCGAGCACCATGGCCTGGATGAAGCGGTCGCCGTGGACAAAGGGTGTGCCCATCGGCCACCAGCCCTGATCGATGCGCTCGCTCACGGCCTGCGACAGCTCGCCCGGGGTGGGGGAGTGGACCAGCTCGTAGGTGGCGTCGTTCATCATGCTGCCTTCCTCGACCGGGGGGACCATCCCGGTCCTCTCTCGTTGTCAGCAGGATCGATGCCAGCTTTCGGCCCGAAATAGAAGAGCCGAATTACTGCTCCGGCGTTTCAATATGAGTCATACCCGTTCTGTCTCCAACTACTGCGACATCCCAACGCTGGAACTCCACTGACCGCCGCCGCCGGACTCGAACCCGTCGCCGAAGATCCACCCCGGAGGGGTGTCGGAGGTGACGGTGACCACCGTCGTTTTCTCGCTCAGCACGTGGTCGTGGGTCGCACAGCGGACATTGCCCTTGACAGTGAACTCACCCGCGAAGCCCCAATGGTAGGTCTCGGAGGCAGAACCCGAACCGAGACTCTGCCATTCGGTGGGGAAGCCGTCGCCCCAGTCGAACTTGTACTGGAGGGTGTGGCCTTGAGACGAGGTCCCCGTCACGGTGAATTCCTGGTCGACTCCGACCAGCCCCTCGGTAGGGCCGTCGAGGGTGTGGTTCAGGATCGTCTCGCCCGGGATCGAGACGGTGATCGACGACCAGTCCGAGGCCCACGTGTGAGCTCTGCAACGGACGTCGAACCCCACCTGGTATTCGTGGTCGGCGCCATCCACCGGCCAGGCGTGGGAGAGATCCGCAGTTCCGGTGGCCGGGTCGAGGTCCTGCCACACGGTTTCGGACCCGTAGCCCCACCAGACCTTGTACTCCATGGCGTGGCCGGAGTGGGTGTGGGCGGTCAGGGTGTAATCGTAACTGACGCCGGCCACCCCGGAGGCCGGGCCTGTGAGCGACCGATCGGAGACTGCCTCGGGAACCATCCAGACCGACCACTGGCCCCAGTTCTCCAACTCATGGTGGTCCTTGCAGCGCACCCAGACGTCGACGAAGTACTCGGTGGTATCGGTCACCTGCGCCGTCCAAGTGTGGGAGAGCTCGACCGAGGTTTCGCCCGCCCCGAAGTCAGCCCAGCCGCTATCGCCGCCGTCACCCCATGTCACCCGATACTGGAGGTCGTGGTCGAGGTTTGATGATGCAGTCAATGTGAAGCCGAGGCTGGCGTCGGGGTAGCCGTTCCAATCGCCGCCCATGTGCTGAAGATCCGGCCCGGTGAGCTCCTCGTCGGGCGGTGCGGAGATCTCGATGGAGTGGTCGTAAAACCAGGAATCGACGTGATCATGGGTCGCGCATCGAACCCCGACCTCGAGCGGAAATGTCTCGGCGACGGACCAGGTGTGTGACACCTCGATCGATGTCCGGCCCTCACCGAAGGGCTGCCACCCGGTGTTGCTGCTCGCGTCCCAGTGGACGATGTACTGAAGGTCGTGGCCGGCCGACGACCCGCCACCGACGGTGAAGCTGTACTCGGTGTCGGTCCAACCGGTGGTCGGGCCGTCGACGGTCGGCGTGTCGAGGGTCTCATCCTCGATGGTGATCAGATGAACGACCGAATCTGTGACATCCGTGTGCTCGGTGCAGCGCAAACTCGCTGTGATCGTCTTCTCTCCGATATCGTCCCAATCGTTGCTGACCGTCACTCCGGTGGCGGGGTTGAAGGATGCCCACTCAGTGGGATCGCTGCCGTCGCCCCAGTCGATGCTGAACTCGAGGTCGTGGCCATAGTCCGATGATCCGGCGAACGTGAACTCGTACTCCACCCAGATCTCGCCCGTTTCGGGCCCGGATGTCATCGAGACGTCCACCGTCTCGCTGAAAGACATCAGGACCGAGAGTGCTGCTGAGTGGTTGGAGGTGATGGAGGTCATGACCGTCGACCGCGCCTCCACCGTCACGTCGTAGGTTCCGGCCTCGTGCCAGGTGTGTTCGGCTGTGGTCACGCCGAGGTCGAGCCATCCGCTCGGTTCGCCGTCGCCCCAGTGGAAGCGGTACTGGACGGGCTCGCCGTCAAGGGAGACCGATCCTCCGGTGGTGGAGTAGGTGTAGGCGGTCTCGGTCGATCCGGTTTCTTCGCCGGTGGGCGCGGCCGGCGGCTTGACCACGTTGGCGGTAAGCAGCGAATGCACCTCCCGACCATACCGTCCGGACCCCGCGGACTCGGTCTGGAAGAACAGCCGGTCGGTGGTGGCGGTGAGCCCCTTGGGCCCCTCCTCGGTGAAATAATCGAAGAGGTTGGCCACCATGAAGGTCCCGGCCTCAGTGCCGTCGGTGACCCACAGTGACGGCCCGTGCACCCCGTCGTCGGCCCTGAAGAACAGGTAGTCGCCGGCCACCGTGAGCTCGGTGGGCTCCGATGAGTTGGGGTACTCGTCCCCATCGATGAAGTAGGTTCCGGGGTAGATGTCGGTGACGAGGTGGGTCCCCGCATCGGTGCCGTCGCTCACCCAGAGCTCCTTGCCGGCGTCCGGATCGTTGGCGGTGAAGAAGAACTTGCCGTCGTAAGCGACCGACTCGAAAACCAACGGCGTGCCGTCGGCCTTGACCTTCTGGGCAATCCAATCCACGCCGTTATGCCCGTACACCCACAGATCGTAGTTGTAGCCTGCGTCCTCGGAGGCGATGAAGAAGAGCTGGTCGCCCACCGGCACCAGGTTCGTGGGGTAGCTGGATTCGTTGTATCCGGGCGCGATGTCCGCCACCATGCGGGTGCCGCCGACGGTCCCGTTGCTGGCCCACAGCTCACGGCCTTCTTCCAAGGTGGAGCCGCTGAAGTAGACCTCGCCGTCGAAGGCGGTGATCCCGCTGGGGCCCAGGCCCTCGGTTCCGGGGAAAAAGTCGATGACGGTCTCGCCGCCGGGCGTTCCGTCGGAGATCCAGAGCTCTGTCCCGGGTCCGTCGAGTTCTGTGTTGATGGCGCTGAAGAACAAGGTGCCGCCCACCACCGTCAGGTCGCCCGGAAAGGACCCACCGACGCCCGGCTCGATGTCGGTTAAGCGGGTGGCGCTGGTGCCGCTCACCTTCCACAGCTCGACGCCGTTGTTCTCGTCCCAGCCGGTAATGAACAGGTCGCCGGCCATGACGACGGCGTTGGCGAGGGAGTTCACGAGGGCGAGCTCGAAGCCGGACACGATGGACGTGAATCCCTCAGGCTCCTGATGACCGTTCGACAGCCAGAGGTTGATGTCGTGGATCGGCTCGTTTCCCGGCTCTTCACGGTGTGCGGCCATGAAATACATGCCGGAGGGGCCGGCAAGGAACTGTTGCGGTTTCGATGAGAAGGCCTCGGAGGAGTCGGTGGTCGTGTCGAGCCAGATGTCCTTCACGAGGTAGGTGCCCACTTCAGTGCCGTCGCTGACCCACAGCTCTTCGCCGTGCACCCCGTCGAAGGCGCTGAAGTAGATGGCGTTGCCCAGCGCACCGGCACGAAATATGTAGGTGCCGCCGGCGCCCTCATTGATGTCCTTGACCAGGGTGACCTGGGCGGACGAGGGCATGGCCACGAGTGTGGCTGTCAGCATTGCGGCGATACCGATCGGGATGCGCTGGTGACGGTTTCCGGTTTTCATGGGCCCTCCTCCTGGTTGGACGCGGTTTCCAACACCACGATGAAATCGCTGAGACTGTCGTTGGGAAACATAAGTGGTCTCATCTTCTGGGAGCCAATTTGCACGATCAATGCCAGGAATCGGTCCGATTCCTGGTGAGTTCGGACCATCGGAATTTGTTTCGTCCTGAATCTGGCGTTCCAGGATGGTGCATTCGATTCTGTTTGGTTAAATTTGACTAAAAAAACCTAATAATCGTAAATTATTGAAAAAAATAAACCTAACAAAAATTTGTTCGGCTGAGCACCAACAGTGTGAGACCGATCACAGACGATCCGGGGTGAGGTTTTTACTATTTCCTATGGGAGATATAACAATGGCTGGAAAAACCAACACCATGTCACCCGAAAGACGAAGCGGTCGGACGCAGACCACCCGAGGGACCCACGCCATGACCCTGAACGGCGCGACGGTCGAGAGGCCGAAATCCGCGCGGCGTCAGGCGGGGTTCACACTGACCGAGATCCTCGTCGCCATGGTCATTGCCACGATTCTTCTGACCATCGGCGTTCGCCTCTTCCAGAACCAGCGTGAAAAGGCCGAGCTCGTGAAATGCATGGCCGAGGTTCGCGGCATCCAGGCTGCGGTCTTCAGCATGGGCGACGGTCGCTACATCCCCAAGCCTCAGTACTTCTGGGACAACACGTGGCCCGAAGGCAGGAAGCACGGACCCTACTACTACATCGTCGATGGCGACCCCAACAAAGGCCACGGCAACGATCTCGACGGCGTCGACGAGGAAAACCCCGGAGCCTCCGACCCCGACAAGAAGGACATCAAGTTCGTGATCTTCTGCGAGCACGACCACGGCTCCCTGGGCAAGTACGTGTACCTGACGGACGAGGAGCCGCCGACGATCGTTCGCAGCGACGATGAGGACCCCAATTACACCCGTTTCATCAAATGGGAGTTCGGCGGTCCCGGCGCTGGACGAGGCAAGAAAAACTGAAGATCTGGTGACATCGAGGGGGCGAGCCTCCCCATGCCCCCTGCAATCGACCCGACAACGGCCCGCGGAACACCGCGGGTCGTTGACTGTTTGGTGGGAACGGGGCGAGGTCTGGGCTGCAATCGGCTCTTCCCCGGGAGTGTCCCCCGCGTTGCGGCCTGCCTGCCGGTTTCAAAGGAATGTCTGAATCGGGTGACAGGAGTCACGCGCGAAAGGTGAGTGTGGTCACAGCGGATTCAGCGATCCGGATCTAAACTGTGTATGTACTGGAAGAAGGCGATGACACCACACCCCGCAGCCGCGCCAGAAACTCCAGCCCGCAAGGGCAGCAGTCGGGGTTTCACTCTTTCGGAGACCATCATCGTCGTCTTCCTGATCGGCGTCGTCGCCGCCATCACCATCACCAGCATCCGCAACAGTGTCGAACGGGCGAGGATGGCCAGCTGCATGATGGAGCTACGGGGGATTCAGGCGGCCCTGTGGCACGACAGCGACGGCGGCAACCGGACGATCGACGCGAAGGCCTTCTGGGCCACCCACTACGGCGGCACCATGCCGGGTCCCTTCGTTCTGCTGCTGGACGGTGGGCGGGCCGGCGGTGATTCGGGCCCGCGTGCAGGCGACGGAACCCGAGGCGGGCAGGGCACGCCCACCTTTGTGGTTGTGGGACGATACGAGCATTGGGCGCCCGGGCAGTACGTGTTCATCGAAGACGACAAGCCGCCGCAGATCGTGTCAGGTCCCGAAGAGGATCCCGGGTACGGCCGCCAGGTGGACTGGGAGGCCGGCAAGCAGTGGGGTCCCGGCAGCGCCGGTGGGACAGCTTCGGCACGAGGCGTGAGCTGGGCGGGTTCCCAGTCGACCGGAACCGACCCGATGGCGGCTTCGTCGGGAGGCGCCGGAGGGTCGAACAGTCCATACGGTGCACTCGGTTCCTCAATCGGCAGTTCGGCGTCATCCGGCAGCGGAAGGAACACCTCGAGCCGGATCCCCGACTGACCTCACCCTCTGACAATCCCAGGCAGCGAAAGAAACGCTACCCGCGGTAGAGTGGTCGACGGCCGATGACACGAAGTGTCTCCTGGAGGCAGAGGGTGGGTCGTGACGATTCCGAGCTGCGGGAAGAGAGAATCGACGGCGAGAGGGTCTACTCGGGCAGGATCCTCGATGTCGAGGTCGATCGCGTGCGGCTGCCGCACGGTGGCGAGGCTCTACGAGAGGTGGTCCGCCATCGCGGCGCGGTGGTGATCCTCGCGTTGTTCGGCGACGGCCGGTTGGTCCTGGTCCGGCAGCACCGGTATCCGACCGGAGAGATCCTGCTCGAGCTGCCGGCGGGAAAGCTCGACCCCGGCGAGCCGCCGGTCGCCTGCGCGCTGCGGGAACTCGAGGAGGAGACCGGATGGCGGGCCGCGGAAGCCGCGGACCTCGGTTGGTTCTACACGACGCCCGGCTTTTCAGACGAGGTGCTGCACGCGTTTTTCGCCACCGGGTTGGAGCCGTCGTCGGATCACCGCCCCGACCCGGACGAGGCCATCGAGATCGTCACCCTCACCGTCGAATCAGCCCTCGAAGCCTGTCGCGACGGCGGCATCCGGGACAGCAAGACCCTCGCCACCCTGTTTCAGGCCCGGCTCCGCGGTCTGATTTAACCCGCATTATTCACGAGTCTTCTACTGCGAGGCGCGATACGCTGCGCGTGGCGGCGCTTCTCGATTCGCTCGCTCGACGTACTGCAAGTACGCCTCCGCTCCCTCAACAACGAAACCGCCACCCCGCTTGCACCTCGCGCCTCTCGCGACGAACCCTCGTGAATAATGCGGGTTAAGTTCGAGGAACCCGGGTTCAACTCCGGTCGGTCGTCTCCGGGTCCGTGACCATGCCACCGCGGATGTCGATGACCGCCTTTTCGGGGGTCGGGCAATACTCGTCCCGCCGCCGAGTCAGATCTGCAACGACCGCGCTTCGGAAGGTCGCGTCGGGGGAGTCCAGCGCCACCCGCCTCTTGTAGCCGGCGATGTCCAACATCTCCATGCGGACGCGAATGGTCTTGAAGAGGGTCGGCAGCAGCTCACCGGGCACCTGAACGTGGTGGAGCCCTCCCGAGTAGACCATCAGCATGCGCCCGTCGGGCAGCACCTCGAGGATGTCGGCGATGCCGGCACGCACGGTCATCTCGCGGCCGTAGGAGTCGAGACCGTTGGCCCGCTTCATCCGCCCCTCGGGAAGAATGATGACGAGGGCCTTGGAGTCCACGTGGTTGAGCACGTTGTCCCAGGTTGAATCGCGTTGCCGGGTCACGACCATGGGGTGGCGTACGAGGAAGGCGAAGAACAACCCGATCCGCCGTTTCATGGTCTTTTCGGCGATCGGGAGGACGCCGTGGCGGGCGAACTTCCACAACAGATTGATCGGGGCGTAGCCCGCGATCAACGGTTCGTAGAGGCTGGTGTGATTGAGGATCGCGATGATCCGGGTGCCTTTCGCGTAGTCATCCGGTTCGTCGCCGATCCAGTCGTTGTCGAGACGGTAAAACACGCGGCTGAACGTCCGCACCGCCATGAGGATGACGAAGGTGATCAGCGACTTGATCATCGATTGGTAGCTTAACCTCTCCCGGCGCCATCGGCATGTCGCAGTGCGGCAAACCGGGCTCGCCCGCCGCCTCCGGGATCCTCACCAGTCGAATGTCAGTCCGAGGTAACCGTTGCGGGTGGCGGCGGGGATCCACACGGGCTGGACGCCGTCGAAATAGCCGAAGGTCGTGGAGAGCTCATCCGTCAGGTTGTTGGCGCGCACCTGCAGGCTGACGCGGCGGGCGGAGATGAGATCCGCCACGGTGCGGCCGAGATCCACATCGAGCCCGAGATCGAGAGCGGTGGAGGCCGGGTTGATGCGGTGGATGTAGTCCGGTTCGGCACTGACCTCGGGGAACTTCCGCATGTCCTCGCTGTTGTCAAGGTAGAAATCATCGACGAAACGGAGTTGGAGAAAGCCTTCGACGGGCCCCGCGCCGCCTCGCACTTCGAGTGTTCCCATCCACTCCGGGCTCACCGGCAGCGAGTTCCCCGATTGATCGATCGCCTCGCCGCCGTAGCCGTATTCGACGAAGTCGACGATGGTGTTGTCGGCCCGGGCGAGGGACAGCCGGCCGTTCCATCGCGGCAGCGGCGTCCAGTTGAGATCGAGCTCGATGCCCCTGTGCTCGGTGACGGCGCCGTTGGCGGTCACCGGGTCGCCGTTGTTGTCGAGGCCGCCCGCCCACACGATGGCGTTCGAGAAGTCGAGGTAGTAGAGGTTCAGTGTCGCGCCGCCGGTGGCCCAACGGAAACCGGCTCCGAGTTCGTAGTCGGTGAGTTTTTCGGGCTCGAGGTCCTGGGGTGGGGGCGTCCAGTAGCTCTGCGGATCGTAGATGTCGCGGAAAGCGGGCTCCCTGCCGCCGCGGGAGACGTTGGCGTAGAGGCTCCACCGCACCGTCGGGTGGAAAGCGAGGCCGAGTCGGGGCAGCAGATAGGAGTAGCTGACGTCGAAACCGATGTCGTTGATTTCGTCGTCGTGCATCTCGTAGCGCTGCGAGGTCCAGGTCAGCCCGGCGAGCAGGTTCCACCGATCGTTGAACACCCAGTTCTCCTGGATGAACGGCTGCAAGGTGGTCTTGTCGAGCCGGTAGTCGTAGTAACGGTGGTCGGGGGGCAGATCGGGTGGGTAGGACTGCGCCCACTGGACGCTCCCGACGTGACGGCCGCTGTGCAGACGTACCGCCGCCCCGACCTGGAGGAGGCCGCGCCTGCCGCCGTGCCGGATTTCGAGGTTGGGGATCCAGCCGCCGTCCCACTCGTCGACCTCCCGCTTGCGGATGAGGTCGGTCGTTTCGATGATCTCGTCCCCTGGGCCTGGAAACGGCTCGAGGCCGTACTCCGGGAACCAGGCGTCGCGTGTGTACTGTTGGAAGTAGCCGTCGCCGGTGAATAAGAAAAACGTGTTCTGCAGCACCAGACTCTCGTCGATCCGCCAGGTGTGGATGACCTGGTAGTGCGGTTGGAAGAAACTGTCGATCTCGTTTTCGTACTCGAGGGGGTTGTAGCGTCGGTCGTTGAGCCGATCGCCCGTGATATCTCCGTCGAGATAGGCCTTCGAGATGCCCTCGTAAGCGAGATGGGTGTCCTCGGGTCCGCCGAACAGATTGACGAGCAGGGTGGTCTTGGGGCCGTACCGGACGAGGGAGAAATAGTAGTTCCACATTTCGGCCCACGACTGGTCGCGGTAGCCGTCGCTCGAGACCTTCGAGTAGCGGAATGTCGCCGCCCAGTGGTCGTCGACGAGGCCGGTGTCGTAGCGGAGCGAGAGGCGAGAGGTCCCGTAGGACCCGCCCAGGGTCACGAGCTGCAAACGGCGTTCCGCGGACGGCTGGCTCGTCTGGACGTCGATCGAGCCGCCGATGGCGCTGCCCCCGTACAGGGTCGTACCGACCCCCCGCTGGACCTGGATGGTGTCGGTGGTCGCCAGAAAGTCGGCGAGGTCGATGAAAAAGAGCCCGTGCGAATGCGCATCGTTGATGGGGACGCCGTTGAGGCTGACCGCGGTGCGCCGCATGTCGAAGCTCCTCAGAAAGAAATACGAGTAGCCGATGCCGTTGCCCGAATCGTTGTAGGCGTAGAAACCGGGCACGGGCGAAAGAAAAACGGGGACGTCCTGCGCCCAGTAGCGGCGTTCGATCTCGTCGCGGCCCACGTTGGTCACGGTCACCGGCGTCACGCCCGCGTCGGCGCGCAACCCGGTCACCTCGACTTCGGCCGTGAAGAGGGGTTGCAACCGGAGGGTGAGGGAAAGTGCGTCGGCGACGTCGGAGACATCGACGTCAAGCGGCTGAAAGCCCGGCGCCTCGACCCGGATGTGAAGAGTGCTGGGTGGCGGTTCCGGAAGGGCGACGACGAACGCCCCGACGGCATCGGTTGTCGTTTGAAGGCTGGCACTTTCGGTTGTCGCGAAGATTACAGCGTCCGCGATCGGCGCTCCGGCCACCGCGTCGGTCAGGGTCCCGCGAATGTCCGCAGCCGCAGCCGCCGTGGGTGCGACGGTGACAGCCGCGATCAGCAGAAATGTTCGGAAGAGGTCCACTCCGGGGCTCCCAGTCTCGATCGGGTCGGCCGTCGAGAATGGGAAAAGCCCGCTCCGGATGCTTGAGGCAAGGGGTTGGGCGTCTCCAATTTCCTCCGCCGGTATGACCCGGATCAGGTTCGAGGGGTGTTATCTCAGCCCTGTCGAACCAGGGCACCCCCACGGAAACGCAATCGCGCCAGAACGCCAAAGAACCAGGCTGAGTATGTCGCTGGATCATCCGGGTGTCAACGAACGCGAAACAGACCGTGTGCGGCGGAGGTGCCATTTTCAACATTGTTGGAAGCTCGACCATTCACGTCACCAGGGTGATTCAGGCCAACAATGTTGAGGGTGGCACCTCGCGGGAATACCGTTGGAAAAGGCGGGCCTGCAACAACGTCAATTCGATCGCGGCGGAAACACCAGCGCCCCCAGCGTCCGCAGCAGCACGATCGCGTACAGCGCCGGACCATGGTGGCGCAGCGAGTAGAGGTCGAACTCGAGCTTGACGAGGTGTTCTTCGGGTTCGGAGCAGTAGGGGAACTGGACCTGAGCCCACCCGGTGAGACCCGGCCGCACCGAGTAGCGGAAGGCGTAGAACGGGATCTCACGTTCCAGCTGGGCCGCCAGCTCCGGCCGTTCCGGTCTCGGCCCCACCAGGCTCATCTCGCCGCGCAGGACGTTGATCAGTTGCGGCAGCTCGTCGATCCTCCAGCGGCGGAGGACCCTCCCCAGGGGAAACACCCTGTCGTCGTCGGCGTTCGAAAAACGTGGTCCGGCGTCCTCCGCGCTGCGGCGCATGGTGCGCAGCTTGTACAGGGTGAATGGACGGCCGAACTGACCGAGGCGTTGCTGGCGGTAGAGCACGGGCGTCCCGCTGCTGACGAGGATCCCGATCGCGGCCGCCGCCAGAAGGGGAGAGGTCACGAGCAGGAGAAGGGTTGCGACGGTGACGTCCAGAAAACGCTGCACGTGGTGGAAGGCGGTCGTCGCCAGGGACGAAAAATCCCCGGTCGCGATGAACCACCGAGAGTCCACCTGCCGGACCGGGATCCTCCCGGTGAGGGACGCGTAGGCGCCCGCCGAGTCGACGACGGTGGTGCCCTTGAAGTTGAGGGCGGCGAGCCGCTGCGCGATGTCGTCGTCGGCCAGCTGGGCAACGATCACGAGATCGACTCCGGTCAAATCCGGTTCGGTTGGTATCGCCTGGTCGCTGCCGTTGAGGGCGCGGAAGTGGCGCTCGATCACGAACGGCGGTGCCGGCCGGTTTTCGAGAACTTCTTTCAGAGCCTCGACGATCGGTCCCACGCCGAAAACCACGGCCCGGCGGGGCGACGGCAACGTCACGATCTTGAGCCACACCAGCCGGAGCACGGTCTGCAGCGCAGGCGAGAGCAGCAGGGTCAGGGCGAGGAGACCGCGGCCGAAACGCCACTGCGGAACCAGATAAGTGCCCAGGGCAAGGGCTACGGCGAGACTGACGCCGAGGGCGGCCATCCGGGCCAACACGTAGTCGCGGGTGCGCCAGGTTTCCGGGCGGTACAGGTCGAATGTTATGGCGAGCCCGAGCTGCACGAGAATCGCATAGGCGATAAAGCCGGGGTGGTCGAGGATGAGGTCGACCTCCCGGGCGACGATGTCGCTGCCGAAACGTATCCACGCTGCAGCCAGCCCGGCGGCCACCAGAACCGCCGCATCCATGAAGACCAGCACCAGCTGGCCCGGTCGGCGATTTTCGGTGACGGAGTTCATCGGGTGATTCTTGGCCGGGCGGAGGGGGTTGTCAACCTGGGAAGCCGCCCATTGGAGGTTCGCCCGAACCCGATGCTGGCTCACATCCGCGGCGCACGTTATGATGTGCCTCACGAAAGTCGAGACTCGACCTTGTGAACAGGAGACGTCCGATCGCCCGCCACCGCACGATCAGTAACTCGTCCCGAGAATCCGGAGGTTGTGAAGCCCCGGGGCGTCCGGTGACGGTTCTCGTATGGTGAACTGCCCGGCCTGCGGCAAGGAGAATGCACCCCATCGGAAGAGGTGCGTCCACTGCGGCGGGCCGCTCGGCGAGACCTCAGGCGTCGGAGTTGTGGTATCGGTCGGCCAGGCTGAACACACCGAGATTGCCCTCGGGCCCGGGGCGGACGAACACACCGAGATTCCGGGCGGACTCAACGACGACGAACACACCAGGGTATTACCCGAAGAGCCCGACGAAGGCGACGCCACCGCCCATTTCGATACCAATTCACTGAATTCCGGGGCCGGCGGTGAGGTACTCGCCGAACCGCGACCTTCCGGACACAACGCCGGCCCGCTGGAAATCGGCACCTCTTTCGGGACCCGCTACCGCATCGACCAGCTGCTCGGCTTCGGCGGCATGGGGGCGGTCTACAAGGCGTGGGACAACGAGCTCGACATCCCCGTCGCCCTGAAGGTGATCCGGCCCGAGGTCGCAAAGGACCCGGCCCTCGCCGAGCAGCTCGACCGGCGTTTCAAGCGTGAACTCCTGCTGGCCCGCCAGGTGACCCACAAAAACGTCGTGCGGATCCACGACCTGGGAGAGATCGACGGTATCAAGTACATCACCATGACCTTCATCGAGGGTGAGGACCTCCTGCACATCCTCAAGCGGGACAAGACCGTCCCGGTGCCGGACGCGCTCAGGATCCTGCGACCGGTGGTGTCCGGGCTGGTCGCAGCCCACGCCGCGGGCGTGGTTCACCGCGACCTCAAGCCCGCCAACATCATGGTCGAGCCGGCCACCGGCGAGAGCTACATCATGGACTTCGGAATCGCGCGGTCGGCGACGCCGACCGGCGCCGACGTGGCGGAAAGCCTGGTGGAAGCCAAGACCAGGAAGCGGGTGGGCCTCACGGAAGAGACCCAGGCCGGAGCGGTGGTCGGCACGCTCCAATACATGGCGCCCGAACAGTTCTCCGGCAAGGGCATCGACCACCGCGCCGACATCTACTCGTTCGGTCTGATCTTCTACGATCTCCTGGTAGGCCGGCGCCGGGTCGAACGCACTGAAAGCGCGTTTGCCGAGTTCCGTGGTCGGGTCGCGACAGCGCCGGCGGCCACCCGGACAATCGATCCATCCATTCCCGAGCCGGTCGACCGCATCATCACCCGCTGTTTGCAGCCCGACCCCAACGAACGGTACGCGACGACTGCCGAGCTCGAGGCCGACTTCAACCGCCTCGACGAAGAGGGCCACCTGCTGCCGGTCATGCGGCGGCTGACCCGCAAAATGGTTGTGGGCGTCGTGGCTCTGATGACCGTGCTCCTGGCCGGGACCTGGTGGCTGGCGAGCTTGCGCGGACCGTCGGAAGCCCCCGAGCCGTTTTCGGTCCTCGTGGCCGACTTCGACAACCGCACCGGCGACCCGCTGTTCGACGGCGCGCTCGAGCAGGCCCTGACGATCGCGATGGAGGGCGCCGCATTCATCAGCGCCATCCCGCCCGCCAACGCCCACCAGATCGCCGAACAGATCCAGCCCGGCAGCCGTCTCGACGAGACCATGGCGCGGCTGATCTCGCGCCGCGAGGGCATCAGCGTGATCCTGGTCGGCGAAATCGCTCGGCAGGGTCCGAAATATGCGTTGTCGGTGCAGGCGTTCGACCCCGGACTCGAACCGGGTGAGGGCAAGCCGCTGGCGGTAGCGCGCGCGACGGCCGACAACAAAGACGAGGTGCTGGCGGCGGTGGGCAAGATGGCCTCGGAGTTGCGCGGCGAGCTCGGCGATTCGACGCCGAAGGCCGATCGCCTGGCGGCGGCGGAGACCTTTACTGCGGCCTCGGTGGAGGCCATGGAGGCGTACGCGCGCGGCCAGGACCTGGCTGTCCAGGGCAAGTTCGAAGCCGCGCTCGGGGCGTACGGCGAGGCGGTGGCTGCCGACCCGGCGTTCGGCCGCGCCTACGCCGGCATGGGTGTGACCTACGGCAATCTGCGACGTGAAGCAGAGGCCGAGGCGGCCTATCAGAACGCCTTCAAACACCTCGATCGGATGTCCGAGCGCGAACGCTACCGGACGCTGGGCGGTTACTACCTTCTGGTTTCCCACAACTATGAAAAAGCCATCGAGAACTACACGACGCTGGTCGAGCTTTTCCCGGCCGACGGCGGCGCCTACTCGAACCTCGGCTACGCCTACCACATGGTGCGCCAGTTCGACAAGGCGGTCGAAGCCGGCCGCCGCTCTGTGGAGCTCGACTCGGGCAACCTCATCAAGCGCATCAACTACGCCATCTACGCCACCTACGCCGGCGACTTCGCCACCGCCATGGCAGAGTCGCGTAAGGTCTACGAGCAGAACTCCGGTTTCGGCTACGCCCTCTTCACCCTCGGCCGCGCCGCAGCCGCCGCCGGTGATTCCGGCGCGGCGCGGGAATCCTACCGAAGCCTCGCCAACGCGGGTGGGATGGGTTCGTCGCTCGCGCCCATGGGCGAGGCCGACCTCGAGCTCACCCTGGGCCACTTCGAAGAGGCCGTCGAAATCCTCGAGCCCGCCATCGAAGCTTCCGACAATCCCTTCGAAAAGGCGACCATGCTCGTCGCCCTGGCGGAGGCGCGGCTTGCCCTCGGCAAACCCGAGGCAGCCATCGCTGCCGCCGATCAGGCGCTCGGCCTCAGCGAAAACGACGGTGTCCGGTATCTCGGGGCCCGCCTGCTGATGGCCGCCGACCGGGGCGAAGTGGCGGACGAGATCGCTTTGGAGCTGGAGAACAGGCTGCAGAGCCAGACGACCGCGCTGTCTGCCCTGATTCGTGGTGAGAGGGCGCTCGACAACGGCCAGCTCGGGACCGCCATGCGCGAGTTCCGCTTCGCCCGCGAGGATTACGACTTCTGGTTCGGCCACTTCTTGAGGGGCCGCGCCTTCTTCGCCGCGGAGCACTACCCGGAAGCCCTCGACGAGTTCGACCACTGCGTGCGAGGCAAGGGCGAGATCACCGACGTCTTCCTGGTCGACAGTGCGACCCTGCGCTACTACCCGCCGGCCCTCTACTGGCTGGGCCGCTGCCACGAAGCGCTGGGCAACAAGACCGCCGCCGACGAGCTCTACCGACAGTTCCTCGCCCTGCGCGGAGACGCCGACCCGGTCGATCCGCTCGCCACCGACGCCACGCAGCGGCTGGGCGGCTGACGTTTCAACGTTCAACGTTTGAACGTTGCCCTTCACAACGTAACGAGAGGTCGTCAAAGAAAAGGCGCCGCGGGTGCGGCGCCTGGAATCGAAGGAAACGGGCGCCCCCGGGGGCGCCCGCTGAAACGCGTTACTTCAGATAGACGTTGAACGGTCCGTCAGTCTTGCCCACGCATTCATCCTCGAGCGTGACTGTGATCTCGTAGCATCCCTTGGGCAGCGACTGACCTGCGTTGGGGTATCCGACAGGATATTTCGACTGCCAGTTGAACTGCCACGAGTCGCCGCTGTAGCGGAGATCGCTCGAGCCCGGGTCTTCCTCGAGGTCGAAATTTATCGAAGGCGGAGCGTTCGGGTTGTAGTTCTTGCACGTGGTTCCAGACCACCCCTTGAAATTGATCGATGGTCCGGCGTAGCCGCTGTTCACCACGGTGCCACTCGGTTTTCTGTACTGCCATGCCAGCGGGATGACGCTTCCAGCTCTGGCGGTGTATGTCACACCGTTAAGGGGTGACTTGAGGCCCACGAACACCCAGTCACAGCTCGGAAGCACGGTGATCGTCACTGTGGCCGGATCGGATGTCCGGCTGCAGTAGCTCACTGTCCACTGGAAGCTGTCGATGCCGACGAATCCCGGGTCCGGCGTGTAGACGAGGTCGCCAGTCAGTGGGTCGAGCTCCAGGGTGCCGCTGACGGGCCCCGTGCCGGGAACAACGGCATACTCCAGCGGGCCGTAGTTGTTGGGGTTGATCACCGATCCGGCGAGCGATGCCGTCAACGGCACGCCCTGGTCGGTCTCGAAGTCCGCATCGGCCGTCCCCGGCGGGTCGACCGGCGTGACCGTGAGGGGAATCATCACGGTGTTGTTGGTCTCGTCATACTCCGAGGCCTCACGGGGATAGTCGACGTAGTAAAACAGATAGTAGGTTCCTGGCCCGACGTCCGGCGGGAGCTTGAAGGTGATCCGCTCGTCATTCTGGTCGATAAAGACGAAGTTCTCTTCGAACGGTTCAGACGGATCCCGGTCGGGATCGAACTGGGCGGCGAGGCGGAGCTCGGATGAGAAGAACTGAGTCTCCTCGAGCAGCCTGTCCGCTTCCGTAACGACATCGCCCTGCCCGTCCCGCACGGGTTTGGCGGTGAGAATGTCGTCGTCGGAGAGGAATACCGCGTGCCGCATGTGTTGTGGGACAAAGATCGGGTCTCCGTCGTCGTCGACGTCGGGTTTCGGACGCGCCACCGCGTCGGTGTTGCCCTGGTTGCGTAGGGTGAAATCGAGGAACGGCACATCGCCGCAGGTCTCGACGCTCATGGGGGTGGTGTCGATCGACCCGGGAGCGATGATGAGGTCCGCTCCGGCGGTCGCGTAGCAGATGTCGTCGACATCGGTCGGGTCGCACGCCTCGTGGAAAACCGTCAGGGTCGGCGGCGAGATCTCCGGCTGGTGCTTGATCCGGTTGCCGGTGAAGTCGTCTGTGGGAAGGTCCTCATCAGGCACCAGCTGGAACGCGCGCAGGGTGATCTTGACCTCATTCGGGGCCGGCGGGGGGCCGATGCCGAGAGCGGAGATCGAGTCGCCGACACCGGCCTTGGCGCCGCCGCTGCCCGACGGCGGCAGGGTGAAGGCCGAGTTGATGACGAAGGCGTTCTGGACCTCGGTGTTGATGACGAAGGCGTTCTCAACGAAGTCATTGATGACGAAGGCGTTGGGTTCCGCAGGGTTCTGAACGACGTTGGCCAGCACCTGCTGCTGGTTGATGTTCGAGGCGTAATCGTCGCAGGCGTCGGCCTTGCCGTAGGCCGAGTTCTTGTCGACGATAAGCTGCCAGGCGTAGTAGCCCTCGAGCTCCTTGGCGTTGTCGATGTTGATCAGCGGCACGTACGAGGCGGCGGTGTTGGAGGTCCCGGGGGTCATGGTCCACACGGTGTCTGAGATCCCGTACACCACCGGGCTCGAGCGGTTGATGACGAAGGCGTTCTGCACCTCCGTGTTGATGACGAACGCGTTGTCGAGCCCGTCGTTGATGACGAAGGCGTTGTCCGGGCTGGTGTTGATGACGAAGGCGTTGTCGAGGAAGTTGTTGATCACGAAGGCGGTGTTGGGGTCGGTCGTCGACGAGCTTCCGCCCTTCCAGTTGATGACGAAGGCGTTGGAGATCTCGGGCCCGAAGTCCTCGTCCCTGCCGGCGATGTTCTGCGACTGATCGGCATCCGGGTAGGCGTTGAACGCGATGGTGCCGACCAGGCAGTCGTCGTTGCACGGCGTGCCGGTGGGCCACGGGGGATCGGACTCGAAGTCGGTTCCGTCGTCGGCGTCGGTCGTGCTCTCCACCAGGGTGACCTCGACCTGGATGGTCCCCACAGTGGACGTCTGGTCGCCGGGACCCGGTGGGTAGACGTAGACCGTGAGCGACGAGTTGGAGTAGGGGAAGACGATCACCGAGTAGGTGTCGAGGTTGACCGGATCGCTGGATGCGCCCTTAGCCGCCGAGAAGGTGGCGTAGTTGGTGCCGTTTTCGATGTCGGAGGCGATGCGCAGCTCGAAGCGGCGGAACTCGCCGCTGGTGTTGGAGATCGAGAACGGGAAGCTGCGCGGCCGGTCGAGCTGCTTGTAGGTTGTCGGCGCCGTGACCAGTACGTCGGTGGCAATCCGCGAGGTCAGCACGTCAGTGTTGCGCGAGCCGGGGTTGAAGCAGGCGCCCTCGATTCCCGGCGGGCCGTAGTACTGGTAGCCGTTCCACTCCTCCGGTCCCGGCGGCGGGAGAAGGTGGCGGTTGTCGGACCAGATGGCGTGAAAGCCGCGGTTGGGGACGTCGGTGGGCCGGATCGCCCAGCGCCAACTCGAGCCGTCGGGCACGTACTGGACGTAGGGCACGGTGTCGGGGTAGTCGCCGATGAACGGCGAGCTGCCCTCGGCCGAGGTCGGCGCGTTGACGCGGTTGACCTGGCGCACGCAGATCGGGTCGCCGGCGACACCCGAATCGGGCCAGCAGGGAAAGTTGACCGCCGCGATGTCGGACAGGTCCTGGCCGTCGAAGAGGTTTGCGCCGAAGCGGATCGGGTAGCGCGAAACCTGCGCCGCCGAGAGGCGCTCGCCGGTCTCGGGCTCGAGCAAAGCGGTACGGAAATCCACGACGCGGTCGTAGCCGCTGATGTATCCGGTCCGGTCGACGATCAACGAGTCCGTCACCAGCTCTTCATCCTCGGCGCCGTAGTTGGCGATGCGGCCGCGCGACTCGTAGAAGGTCAGCATCAGCCGGCCGCCGCCGAAGCTCAGCTTGGGCTGGACCTGCGGGCCGGGATCCCGGCGCAGTTCCTCGCCCGAAGGGGCTTCATCGGGCATCAGAAAGTACGGATCGAACTCCTCGTAGCGGTCGAAGAGGTCGATGGCTTCGCGGCTCGGCACGTAGCCGCCATCGGAATCGAAACCTTCCCATCCGATGGCATCGGCGTCGGTGCGCATCATGACGATCTGCGGAAGACCGTCGGCATCGGGCTGTTTGGTCGTGGCATTCACCCGCTCCTGCCAGGCAACGAAGACGGTGGCGTCCCAGCTGTCGTTCCCGGGATCGTAGGAGTGCGGCGCCACCGCCGCAGTCGGGAAGCCGTTAGAGCGGAAGCCGAGCTCTGGAATGCCGGGGTTGAGTGCCGACTCACCGCCCACGGGCGCCAGCCCGAGCGAAATCGTCGGCTGGTCGAAGGGCTCGAGCGCCGGGCTGGTGGTGAGAATCGCCGGGTTCGACCACTTGACGCCGAAATCCTCGGTCCGGGTCCAGATGATCGCGTCGGGATCGAAGAAGTGTCGCCAGAAGACATAGACCGTGCCGCCGCCCGAGCCCTTTGGCAGGCCCGGCCGCGGGTCGACTGCAATCGCCGAGCCCTGGTTCTGGCCGAAGTTCTTGTTGATCTTGGTCGTCGAGAAGCTCAGGCCGCCGGTGTTGGAGGCCTCGGCGACCGCGAAGTTGAGCTTGGTCTGGACCTTCTCGTCCTTGGTCAGGCCGTTGAAGGTGGAGTAGGTGACGTAGACGCGGTGGGCGCACTGGTCGGGCCCGGTCGGCCGCAGGATGTCGGACTCGATGTCGGGCTTGTCGAGGAAGTAGCCGTACTCCGCGTTGTTGCCGCTTTCGATGATCTCCATCCCCTCGTAGACGATGGTGTCGCCGCCCTCGAGAGCGTTGGTGTCGCGGAAGGTGGCAACGCCGATCTTGCTCTGACCCCCGCGGGTGAAGGCGACGAAGGCGAGGTAGAATCGGCCGCACGGCCCGGCGGTGAGCACCGGGTCGGTGGCGGCGTCGAGGCCGTAAATAGGCGCCTGGGTGGAAAAGGCAGGGGGGGCGTCGTCCTGGTAGAACTCTTCGGGAGCCCCCGGCAGGTAGAAGCCGCTCCAGGTGTAGCCGCCGTCGTAGGAGCGGCTGCAGCCGATCCAGGCCTCGGCAGCACTGAGCGGCACCACCAGCTCGCCTCTGGGCAGCGCGCTGCCGATCTCGGGCGGCAGGAGGATGCGCGCCAGCTTGAGCGCGGCGTTGGTGATCTCACCCTCGCCGAGCCCCGTGTCGCCGACCGACACGTCCACCGCGCGGTAGTCGTTGAAGCAGGCCAGCAGGTGGTCGGGGTTGAGCGTGGAGGCGGCGATCGACGGTTCGACCTGGCGCTGCAGGTAGCCGTCGCCCTTGAGGTGCCAGTCGGGTTCGCCCGAACTCGGCGGAACCACCGGCAGGACGTTGACGTTCGCTCCCGCCTGCTGGGCGAGGACCGGCGTCGCGACCGTGAACATACCAAGCGCTACCGTGAGAATGAGTCTCTTCATGTGGTCTCCCGTGTCCCGGTCAAACAGTTTGTAAACCCAAGCATTACGCATGATGTGCTTGCTTGTTGGGCACTTTAAAGGGTCGGAGCTGAGAAATCAAGTTAAAACCGTTCGGGGGTCACGGAGGATCCGGTATGACGATCTGAGCATTTTCTCAACAACAAATTTGAATTGCGAGATTCGTTCTCAGAGAACCAACAGAACGATGACCGCGGCCGCATAGCCGATCAGGAGCAGCGGCGAGAGGCGTTGGCCGGTCCGGGTCCAGACGGAGGTTCGCTCGAACTGGATGTGTCCGAGCGCGAACAGGGCGAGTGCGCAGCCCATGAGGACGACGCCGACCTGGAAGATGAGCAGGAGGCTGATTTCGGCGGGCACCCAGCCCGGCAGCCAGGGCTCCGGCGGGAGGACGATCCGCGCCTGGTTGAGGACCACGATGTTGGCCAGCTGGTTGACCATGAGGGCGCTCCAGCCGAGGATCATCACCGTCATGGCGAGCTGGACCATCTGTCCTTTTCGGCGATCGGTGTGGGCGACGGCCATGATGGCGTGGTGGAGCGCGATGCCGGTCCCCAGGCAGAGGATGCAGAGGATGGTGAAATTGAGCGGAACGCTGAGAATCTCGAAGGTGCGCGAGGCCACGACCCCGAGGGCCAGGATTGAAACGGCCGTGGCGAACATGGCGAGGTCGGCGGCGGTCGCGTCGAGCCGCCACATGGCGATCAGCGGCGCGCGGATCTGCACCTGCGCGGAGTGGTGGGGGCAGGACTTCAGGCAGTCGAGACAGAGCTTGCAACGGTAGGCCTGTTTACCTTCGAGAGGGTGGTGGAAGACGGTGCACCCCGAGACTTCGGGCGTGCCCCTGTAGCAGGAGTGGGTGGTGCAGGTGGAGGCGCACACGCGCGGCTTGGCCGTCAGCTGGAGCGGGGAGGCCGGGGACAAGGTGGTCGCCAGGCGCCCCAGGGGACAGAGGTGGCGGCACCACACCTCGCGCCGGAAGAGGAGGGCGCCGCCGACGGCGGCCAGCACGAGTGACACCAGCAGCAGGCCGGACGGGATGGGGTTCTCGGCCGAATTGAAGACCCGCTCGACCCAGATGATGAGCGCGAAACCGATGATGGCCAGCCACGGTCCGTGCCGGATGAGCCAGGCCGGTGGTGGCCTGTCCGACGATCCCAGCCGCTTGCTGAGTCGCGCCGCTGTCGAGAGCGGGCAGATCGTGCACCACACCGGTCCGACAATCAGGAAGAGCGCGAAGACCGCGGGCTCCCACAGCGACCAGATGGCGGTGTTGGCGACCCGCCCCGTCGTGCTCGATGCGGCGGCCAGACAGAGCACGACGACCGCCGCGAACCCGGCGAGAGTCACGCCGCGAAGCAGCGGCAGGCCGGTGCGTTGCAGGAGACTCTGGATCAGCGGCGTGCCGGTGATCTCCATGCCCGGAGGGGCCGCGTCCTCGCCGACACCGCCGAAGATGTGCTCGGGCCGGATCTCGGGGCCGTCGGCGATGCGGACGGCGAGGTCGATGGTCTCGCGCAGCTCGGCGACGTTTCGCCGCTGATAGCGCAACGACAGCAGGGCGTGCCGCGCCGGTTCGGTGATCACCGGCGGGTTCGGCCCGTGGCGTTTGAGGAACTCCTCGGCCAGCGGCAGGATGTCCTTTGGCCGGGTCGCGAGCGGCGGGACCTCGATGATTTCATCGAAACACTCGGTCAATGTTTCAACGAGGCCGCCCCTGTGGTCCCCCCGCGGCCCCGCTTCCTGCGCCGTCAGGATGATCCGGGTGTCGGGGAACGTGCCCTGGGGTTTCCTTGCATGGGCGCTGATAAAGGCGGCCAGCATCTGCTGGACGGCCGGTTCGAGAGCGTTGGCGCCGCGCAGCACCAGAGTGCCCTGGTGGGCAAGGTGGATACCTCCGCTCGAACGGTCCCCGGTGGGCAGACGACCCCCGAGGTCCTCTCCGAGAATGAGTTCGGCCGCGTGCTGCGGGGACAGATCGCGGCAGTTGACCGCGATCAGCGGTCCCCTGGAGCGAGCCGAACCATCGTGGATCAGGCGAGCGATCTGAGTCTTGCCGGTGCCGTCCTCGCCGGCGATGAGGATCGGTTGGTCGAGGTCCGTCAGCTCGACGACCTTTTTCTGGATCGCCTTCATCCGCGGCGAGACCGCGATCAGCTCGTCGGGGTCGCTGTCGCCCTGGACGAGACGGGCCATGACGTCGGCGCCGTGCAGGAGATCGAGCGCGTCGGCGGTGGTCTTGTGGAGGTTGCGGGCGAAGCCACCGAGCAGCTTGCGCCGCAGCGAGGCCGATTCCTGCAGGGCCGAGGGCAGCGCGGAGGCGGGGTAACGCAGCAGCCTGACGTCGGTCACGGCCACCGCGTCGATCGCCGCCCCCTCCTTGGCGAGCACCGACTCGGCGCCGAAGATGCCGCCCTCGCCGAGCCGCGCCAGCGGCCGCTTGCGGGACTCGCCCTCGTTGAGCAGCAGCTCGACCTGGCCTTCGATGACAACGTAGAAGAAATCCTGGTGCTCGCCCCGCCGGACGATGACGTCGCCGGCGGAAAAGGCCACCTCCTGGCCCGCATCCCGCAGAAAGCCGACGGTGGCGGGTCCGAGCAGCATGGAGGCGCCGGAGCTGAACTCGGACACGCCGGACACTTCGTCGGCCGGGAGGGCCTCGTCCGGAACCAGCTCGATCAGTACGGAACCGACCTTGATGCGTGCCGACCCGGTGATCGGGGTCGCTTGCTCGATTTCGACTCCGTCGACCCGCGTCCCGTTGGTCGATCCCAGGTCCTCGATCGTGATGCCCTCGTCGGAACGGACGATTCGGCAGTGGCGTCGCGACACCGTGCGGTCGGTGATCACGATGTCCGATCGGTTGGAGGAACCGACGACGTGGGCGCCGGGAGCCAGAACGTGCTCGCTCAGGGTGTCGGCCGACCTCCACCGAAGCTTCCACCCGCTCATGGCCGCGTCCCGCGGGGTTCGGTGGTTCGTTCGCGCTCCACCTGAACCCTCGTGGATCTGCGGCCGCGCTGAAAGCCCGGCACCGATCGTCCTCCGAATCGGTTTGGCATGGTTGACGCCTCGACCAGCATTGTAACGGAATCGGCCCGGAAATCGAGACCGAGGCTGATGACTCTCATCCCTGTCGGAACGCCGACGGCTGTGGCGGTACCGTCAGGAGGCGGTCAAAAGCCGACGATGGATTGAAAAATACTCCACTTGGATGAGGAAATTCACTCATTTCGGGGATTGTGGAGGGCGGTTTGTCCGGCCTACCTTGTTATCAGGTGAGAACCGTGCACGCCCCGAACACACGTCGAGCGACCGCTGATGATGTACCGCCGGGTGCCGAGTCGGCTTCCGTCGCTCGAAGGGAGACTGCCGTGATTGCTGACAGAATTGACGACGCGGGGAATTCCGGGACGGCCGACGAGGCTTCGGCGTGGGGTGCCTCGACCGAGCGCGGTCTCACGCTCACCGAGGTGACGCTTCTCGTGTTCATGATCGGGATCCTGGCGGTGATCGTGACCGTGAACGCCCTGAACAGCATCGAACGGGCGCGTCTCGTACGGTGTATGGCCGAGGTGCGCGGTATCCAGGCGGCGATCATCATGGACAGCGATCGGAACCGTCGCTTTCAGGATCCGGCGACCTTCTGGGCCAACCATTTTCACGGCAAAAAGCCCGGTCCCTATTACTACCTTCTCGACGGGGACCCCAACAAGGGACACGGCAACGACCTCGACGGCATCGACGAGGAAAATCCCGGCAAATCCGCTGAAAACCGCGACCGCGACGACATCAAGTTCGTCGTCCTCTGCCAGCACAACCACCGCCACCTCGGGAGCTACGTCTACTGTGTGGACGCCGAACCGCCGGTTGTGGTCGGCGGGGAGGGTGGTGCCGAGGACCCGAAGTACACCCGGTTCATCAAGTATGAGTTCGGGGGACCCGGCGGCGGCAACGACAAGAACAAATAGGGCCTTTGTCTCGGCCGGACCGCTGCCGGCGCCTCCAACTGGATTTCCGGGGCCACCGACGGCGCTGCCTTCAATCAGGTGGTGAACGAGTATTCAGTTGATGGGCGGGATTTTACGAACAGTCCCATCCAAGGTGTTTGCTGCCTCCGAAACTGGTCTGAATGAGTAATAGAAAAAGAGCTTGTCACTTTTCTTCACAAGCTCTATACTCTTCGACGCGAGGACCCTCATCAGGGTTTCACCGTTTGTTGAGATTGACAAACAACGACCGCGTCGAGTCGACACCGCCGCTGCGGCGCCGCTCGGGCGGCAGAACAAAAAATAGGAGGCTTCGATGTCGACTCTGAAAGAGACCCTGTTCAAGAAGATCGAGGAGCACCGCCCGAGGACGACGCGCCTGCTCAAGGAGTTCAGCGACGTCAAGATCAGCGAAGTGACGATCGGCCAGGCCATCGGCGGCGCCCGTGGGGTCCGCTGTCTGGTCACCGACGTCTCCTACCTCGACCCGTTCGAGGGGATCCGCTTCCGCGGCCGGACGATCCCCGAGACCTTCGCGGCCCTGCCCGCGGTCAAAGGCCAGGAGTACCCGAGCGTCGAGGGCTTCTTCTACTACCTCATGACCAGCGAGATCCCGACCGCCAAACAGGCGGAAGAAGTGGTCGCCGATTTCAAAAAGCGCCGCCAGCTGCCCGACTACGTCAAGGATGTCCTGCGCGCCATGCCGAAGGACACCCATCCCATGACCATGTACTCCGCCGGCATCCTCGCCCTGCAGCGTGAGTCGCTCTTCGTCAAGAAGTACAACGAGGGCATGTCGAAAATGGACTACTGGGATCCGATGTTCGAGGATTCCTGCAACCTGATGGCCAAGCTGCCGGTTCTGGCTGCGTTCATCTATCGGTTGAAGTACAAGGACGACGACCAGATCGCCGAGAATCCGAAACTCGACATGGGCGGCAACTTCGCCCACCAGATGGGGATCGACAAGCCCTACGACGACGTCGCGCGGATGTACTTCATCCTCCACTCCGACCACGAGTCGGGCAACGTCTCGGCCCACACCACCCACCTCGTCGCCTCGGCCCTGTCGGATGCGTATTACTCCCTGTCCGCCGGCATTAACGGTCTCGCCGGCCCGCTCCACGGCCTCGCCAACCAGGAGGTTCTGAGCTGGACCATGAAGTTCATGGAGGGCCTCGGCGGCCAGGAGCCGACTGAAGAGCTCGTCAAGAAAGCCCTGTGGGACACCCTCAACAGCGGCCAGGTCATTCCCGGCTACGGCCACGCCGTGCTGCGCAAGACCGATCCGCGTTACGAGTCGCAGCGCGAGTTCTGCCTCAAGCACCTCCCCGACTACCCGCTGTTCAAGCTCATCAGCATGATCTACAAGGTCGCCCCCGGCGTCCTCGAGGAGCAGGGCAAGGCCAAGAACCCGTGGCCCAACGTCGATGCGCAGTCCGGCGTCATCCAGTGGTACTACGGCCTCACCGAGTGGGACTTCTACACCGTCCTCTTCGGCATCGGCCGCGCTCTCGGCGTGCTCACCAACATCACCTGGGACCGCGCGCTGGGTTATCCCATCGAGCGTCCGAAATCGGTGACCACCGACATGCTCGAAGTTGCCGCCGGCATCAAGAAGTAACCCACGATAATTCACTTCGTGAATTATGGAAGGCGCCCTCGCGGGCGCCTTTTTCGTTGAAACGTTTGAACGTTAAACGTTCCAACGTTCGGCTCATCCGGAATTTGATGAGATGGGCGCTGCGGGATCAGAATTCCGGAGTTCAGTCGCAGGTGACAGGGCCGGCAGACAGCGACCGCGACAGTGGCAGTGTCAGTGCCAGCGCCAGATCGCGCCGCCGGCCACCGAACGATGCCCGTGTGCGGTGGACTCGATCAGGTCGTTGGATTGATGCAGCCGCCAGGTCATGGCGCGGACTTGATCGAGGGTCTCGAGCACTTTTTCGGCGTTGCCGGTGTTGACGACCCCAGCTCGTTTCAGAAGCCGCAGGTGGCTGTCGACCTCTTTGGCCGACGCGTAGGCAATTCTCCAGAAGTGCACCCGGTCGCGTCCGGAACGGCCGAGGCCTTCAGCGAGGTTGGCCGGGACGGAGCTCGCAGAGCGGATCACCTGATCGGCAATCGATTTGAGCGGTGCCGGCACCCGCAGGACAAGTGCAATGGCATCACCCGCTGCCGCGAGGGCCTTCTCGTGGGCGATGAGGTTGGTGTTGACAAGGGCGTTGGACATGGTCACCTCCGGGTCGTTACTGGCGCGCTGCGCGCGCCGTGACTCACCACCGCCAGCGAGCAGACGATGGCTGACCCCCACCCACACTTCCTTTTCAGCCGTCGTCTGCATTTCGCTGCCGGAGGCGAGTTCATGCCCTCCCCAGTGCCGGTGGGCAGCCGATGTCAAGGGTGCTATGCACCGGGCTCCGAGCCCGGCTCGCCCTTGACATCGGCTGCCCACCGGCTACTCACCGATATGAACGACCCGGAGGTGACCTGGGCAATGCCGCTGCACCCGAACTCCGCCACGGGCTACTGTGGCTGCGGCTGTCGCAGTCGCTGCACCCTGTTTCTGTTCCGGACGCTGGCGACTGCCCCTGTCGCCGACGCAGAGACCTCGTCCGCCCAATTCTCTATCTCATGCAATTCCGGATGAACCCAACGTTCTAACGATCGTCCTTGGGTTCGCCCTGCATTTTCTTGAGGTAGATCCTGGCGAAGCCGGCGGGGTCCTCGATGCCGATCTCGCGGGCGAACTGCTCGACATGGCCCCGCACGAACACAGCTGCCGGCAACCCGTCGAATTCTTCGCTCTCGATGCGCTCGAGGATCGCGACGCCGATCTTGGTTTCCGCCCCGACGTGGTGCAGTGAAACCCCTTTCAAGAGTCTCCGGTGGCGGAGGTGGGCGCCGGGTTCGGCCGCCGGGTCCGGCGCCGGACCGGTCGGCACATCGGCCTCTGCGGTCGCTGCCGCCGCGTCGAGGACTCCCGGTGCCCCGCTCGGGGCGGTACCGACGATCCGTTCGTACGCCATGTCGATGCGCGCCACCAACTCCAGCCGTTCGTCGTCTTCGAGCAGGTTGTAGGTGGCAAGAGCCCCGGGCTGGTACAGCGCCCTGCGTTCGCGGTGCGCCCTCCGAACCTTCGAGATTTCGGTCCCGGGTTCCAGGCCGAGGATCTCCCAGTCTTCCGGGGTGGCGGTCATTCGGACCTCGGGCGAGTGTAGGTCAGGTTGTCGACGACCGTGCTCAAAGCCGCGACAAACGGGATCTGCGGAAAATGTTCGGCTGCCGGCTTGCGCTCCATGACCGATCGTTCGACCAGGCGGTCGGCCGGCAGCGACCCGAGCAACTGGAGCCTGATGCCGAAATAGTCGCGGCAGGCGGCCACCATGTCGGTGCCGAGCTTCTCGTGAGAGGGGTGGGTGACGCGGTTGACGACCAGGGCGGGCCGGAAGGAGCTCGCTTCCGCGACCAACGCTGCGCCGACCTCCGGGTCGAGCGACCATACCCTCGATATGAGGTCTCTGGGGGTGCGCACGCTGTTGCGGGCGCTGCCGTCCATGATCTCCTTGACCGCTGCCTGGACCTGTTCGCGCGGTTGAGCGCGTTTGAGTTTGCGGAAAAACGCAGCCTTGAGGAAGTGGTAGGCGTTTTCCACCGAGGTGGGCTCGGGCACCACGACGAGCACGCCCTTGCGGGCGACCAGAAAGAAGTCGAGGACGTTGAACGTCGTGCCGGCGCCGAGGTCGAGCACCACGTGGTCGGCATCGAGCTGATTGATGTGGCGGAGAAGCTTGGATTTCTGGCCGAAGTTCAGATTGGCGGTCTCGACCAGGGCCTTGGCGCCTGACACCAGCCACAGGTTTTCGATCGGGGTCGGGTTCATCACTTCACCGAGGGTCGCGACCCTTCGCGAAATGAAGTCGGAGAGGTTGGTGGCCGGGCTCGGGATCCCGAGGATGGTGTGGAGATTGGCGCCGCCGAGATCGCCGTCGACGAGGGCGACGCGGGAACCGTTGCGCGCGAGTTGGGTCGCCAGGTTGGCCGCGAACACCGATTTGCCGACGCCGCCCTTGCCGCCGCCGATGGCCCACACCCGCGGACCCTTGATCGACGTCGCAGCAGCCGGATCGGTTTCTTGTCGGCCCTGGTCGTCCACCGACCCGGGGTATTTCGTGGCCGTGGTCATACCGCTGCAGTTTAACACCTACAGATCTGTCGGGACCCGCGTGCGCTCCCTCACTCCGAGCCGTACATCGGTCCGAACAACTCAAAACTGAAAACTCAAAACTAAAAACTCAGAACTGAAACCTGGTGCTGGCACGGCCCTTGCTTGGATTCCCGGGTGCACCGCACCGTATGGTGCGTATACTTCACGCAGGAGCGAACGATGCGAATCCAAACCCGGCTCTTCCTCGGCACCGCGGCCCTGGTGCTGGCCCTGATGGGTCTGCAGTGGTGGCTCTACGCCCGTCAGCTGCGCTCGATCGAGGAAGACCTCACGAATGTGGCGGCGTCGGTCGGCAAGGACGTGCTCACGGCGGAGATCGCTTTTTTCGGCGGCGCCGAGGCAACCGTCGAAAACAACGTGTGGCTGACCACCGGCGGACACGAGGTTGACGTCGCCGGGTCGTTGGTAGCGGAGGAGAGCGAAGCCGAAAAGAACGTCCATGTCGTTGTCATCCCGCAGCCTCCCGATCTGGAGGAGGTGAGCCACGAGGGCGAGACCTACGTCCGCCGGCACGTCGAGGATCGAGGCGACGGCGTTGTCGAGGAACGGATCGAGTGGATCACCGCGACCGGGTCGGTCGAAGTCAGCGCGACACCGATCGTCGAACGGGTGGTGCGACCGGCAGAGACCGCCACGGATGGTCCGATCAAGGCGCGCAAACTGGTTCTCAAGGTGGAGGACGGCGACGAGCAGGACAACCGTTTTCTCGTGGTCACCGAGGATGACCGCCGCCTGCACCGGATTCCGATACCCGTCTCTCCGACGATCACCAGGATCCGCGACAACATGCGCGAAGGAGCAGCGGTTGGAAGCCTTCTGCTGGTGGCGGGGCTGTTCGCCTCGGCGTTTCTGGCGAGCAGAATGACCCGTCCGCTGCGTTCGCTCGCCGAGGGCGCCGACCTGCTGGGGCGTGGTGATCTCGGGATCCAGGTCCCGGAATCGGCGCCGGGTGAGGTCGGCGACCTCCAGCGCGCCTTCAACCGGATGTCGCAACGGCTGCGGGAGCTGGAGGGCGAGCGCCAGGTGTGGCAACAGCGGGAGCACCTCGCACAGCTCGGCGACCTTTCGAGGGGGCTCGCCCACACCCTCCGCAATCCGCTGCACACGCTGGGTCTGGCGGTCGAGGAGCTGGCCGACGGCGACACCTCGAGGCGCGACCTGGTGGAGACATCGCGGGCGCAGATCCGCCGCATCGACCGCTGGCTGCGCTCGTTTCTCGCTCTCGGCGCGGAAGAATCGATGGCGCCCGAAGAGATCGACCTCGGGGACCTGGTCAAGGACGTGATTCTCGAATCGGTGCAACAGGGCGCGGATGTCCGGGTGGAGGAGCGCGACGAACTGAGCGTTCGCGCCGTCCCGGGAGCAGTCCGGGCCGCCATCGCCAACCTGGTTGAAAACGCGGCCCAGGCCTCGCCGGCCGGCGAACCGATCGACGTTTCGATGTGGAGGGACGGGGACACCGCGGTGGTCAGCATCGTCGACCGCGGCGGCGGGCTGCCGGCCGAGGTCAAAGAGAGGTTGTTCTCGCCCCACGTGACGACCAAGGTCGGGGGCGCTGGAATGGGTCTCTTCCTGGCGCGGCAGCTCATCGTCGGCATGCACGGCGGGGTGCTCGTGCTCGAAGATGCCGACGAAGGAGGGACTGCCGCGACCGTCCGTCTGCCGATCGCCGGGGCCGCAGGAGGCGAGGACGACAGTGGCTGACCCGGTGTCGGTCCTGCTGGTCGAGGACGAGGCGGCGCAGCGCCGCTTGATTGCCGACATCCTCGCCCGCGAAGGCCACGAGGTGCGTGAGGCCGGCACCGTCGCCGAGGCGCTGGCAGCCATCGACGACGAGGTTCCGGACCTCATCCTGTGCGACTGGCGGATGCCCGGACGCGACGGCGGCGAGCTGCTCGACGAGGTCCGCGGCCGGGCGTTGGGGTGCGCATTCGTGGTGATGACGGCTTACGGTTCGATCGCTCACGCGGTGGATGCCGTCCACCGCGGAGCGGACGATTACCTGGGCAAACCGTTCGAACGCGAGGCGCTGCTGCTGGCCGTGAAAAGGGTGCTCAAGACCCGCCGGCTCGAACGCGAGAACGTGGCGTTGCGCGAGGTCCTTCGCAAGGGAGACTCCTACGGCGAGCTGCTCGGGAAATCAGAGCCCATGCTGCGGCTCTATCGCACCATCGAAAAGGTCGCGGCCACCGACGCGACGGTTCTTGTGGTAGGGGAGTCGGGCACCGGCAAGGAACTGGTGGCGCGGACGCTGCACCGGGCGAGCCGGCGTTCGCACGGACCGTTTGTGGCCGTCAACTGCGCCGCCATCCCGGAGACCCTGATCGAAAGCGAGCTCTTCGGCCACGAGAAGGGGTCCTTCACCGGCGCCCACCGCCGCCGCGAAGGACGATTCGAGGAGGCCGAAGGCGGCACCCTCCTGCTCGACGAGATCGCCGCCATGCCGCTGCCCCTCCAGGCGTCGTTGCTGCGGGTATTGCAGGAGCGCCGTCTGACCCGGGTCGGGGGTTCCGGCGAGGTGGAGTGCGACGTGCGGGTGGTCGCGGCCTCCAACCGCGACCTGCCGGCCCTGGTGGCGGCGGGAGGGTTTCGCGAGGACCTCTACTACCGGCTCAACGTCGTGCCGATCGTTCTGCCGCCGCTGCGCGACCGCCTCGACGACGTGCCGATGCTGGCCGCGTCCTTTCTCGAACAGGCATCGGCCCGGCACGGCATCGAGATGGCTTCGCTGTCTCCGGCGGTGCTGCGGGCGCTCATGGAGCACGGGTGGCCGGGCAACGTTCGCGAGCTCGCCAATGTGGTGGAGCGGCTGGTGTTGCTCGCCGAAGACGGCCGGGTGAACCTCGACGACCTGCCGGCGGAGGTCCGCGGTGCCGGAGCAGGCGCGGACAGCCCGTTCCGCCTCCCCGCCGAGGGCCTGGTGTGGGACCGGGTGGAGGCCGACCTCCTCCGCCAGGCTCTCGAACGATCGCAGGGCAACCGCGCGGCCGCGGCCCGGCTGCTGGGTCTGGGCTACAAGGCGCTGCTCTACCGGCTCGAAAAACACGGGATGGGCGGGGATGGTGGAGAATCTCCCGAAATGGGGAGTTGATGTGCCCATCTGGGGACCGAAAAGCCCGGAGAGCTTCCGAATGAGCTGGCACGGTGATTGCTAAATCCACCACCGAATCCGGGCGCGATCCGATCGCAGCCCACAACACAACGGAGGCAACGAGCATGAATACAGCGTGGACGCGTTATCTGGTGGCGGCGGCCCTGATCCTGCTGGTGGGTGCGGTGTGGGTCCTCAGCGAAGAAATCGAAATGAAGGTGGAGGTTCGAAACGAGGGTGGTCGCGAAATCACCGTCGACGTCAACGGTGTCAAGGAGACTGTGCACCTTGATGACCTTGCCGAGGGCGAGGAGCGGACCTTCGACGTCGGCGATCACGAGATCGTGGTCAAGCGGGTCGACGACCAGTTGACCCTCGTGCACGAGGGCGGCGCCATGGCCGCGATCCATGACGTACACGGAGCTCACGCCAACATGGTCTGGGTGAGCGAGGGCGAAGAGGTGGGCGAGGGCGCGAAGAAGGTCATCATCATGAAGAAGGGTGAGGGCAGCTTCACCAGCAGCGACGGCAACGTGATGTTCTTCGGCGACGGCGGCGAAGGCGACCACGATGTGATCATCTTCAAGGGAAAGGACGGAGAGATCGACATCGAGGCCCTCAAGGAGAAATACGGCGACGATTTCGAGGAGACCGTCACCGAGGACGGTCACCACGTGCTGAAGTGGGTCAGCGAGGGCGGCGAAGGCCATCCGATGATCATCAAGTCCGGCCGCCAGTGCTGTGCCGGCGGTGACGTCGTGGTCTTCCGCTGCGAGGAGACCGGTTCGACCCTGACCGTGAAGAAGGACGAGAACCTCCTCGACACCTATCTCGATCCGGTGACCGGTTGCGTCATGAAAAAGATGGACGCGCCTGTCATGAAATCCTACCGGGTCGAAGTGATCACCGAGGACGAGACCGAAGACTGACCTTCCGACGCATCTCTCCGTGTCATCCCGACCGAGGGAGCGAAGCCGCATCACACTCGTGTCATCCCGACCGAGGGAGCGAAGCGACCGAGCGGAGGGATCTGGGTGGGGGTAGCCGGCGACACCCTGCCCTCAGCCGCCCCCCAGATCCCTCGTAGCTTGATTATCAGAGCCCCGGTTATCCCGGGGCTTTTTTGTGTCCGTTTACAATGTCCCTCCACCGAGGTCGGTGGAGGGGGTGGATATGGGCGTCGAGTTGAGCGGGCGGCGCGTGTTGGTGACCGGGGCGTCGAGCGGGATCGGCCGCGAATGTGCACGGGCGTTCGCGAGCCACGGGAGTCGTGTGCTGCTCCTTGCCCGCCGAACCGACAGGCTCGACGATCTGGCCGACGAACTGCAAAACCAATATGGCGCCGAGACCATGACGGCGGCGCTTGACGTCCGCGATCGGGGAGCCGTCGAGGCCTGGTTCGCCGGGTTGCCGGAGGGCTGGCGCGAAATCGACATCCTGGTCAACAACGCGGGTCTTTCACGCGGCATCGAACCGCTCCAGCAGGGCGACATCGGCGACTGGGAGGAGATGATCGACACCAACGTGAAGGGCCTGCTGTACGTCACCAGGGCCGTACTCCCGGGCATGGTCGAACGCGGACGCGGGCATGTCATCAACATCGGTTCCATCGCCGGCCACGAGGTCTACCCCGGCGGTAACGTCTACTGCGCAACCAAGCACGCGGTGGCGGCTCTCAACCGGGGTCTCGCCATCGACACCCTCGGCACCGGCGTCAGGGTGTCATCCGTCGACCCGGGGATGGTGGAGACCGAGTTCTCGATGGTGCGTTTTCACGGTGACCGGCAGCGCGCCGACGGCGTGTACGCGGGTCTCGAACCACTGACACCGGCCGATGTCGCCGACGCGGTCGTATTCTGCGCGACCCGTCCACCGCACGCCAACGTGCGCGAGATGATCCTCATGCCGTCGGCGCAGGCGGCCGCGGTCCACGCTCACCGGAAGAGCTGACACCGTGCGGAGGGCCCTCCTGATGGCGTCGGGCGCCAACCGCGGCGCCTACTATGCGGGCTTTCTCGGCCCCCTCCAGGAGGCCGGCATCGAATTCGAGCTGATGGCCGGCGTGTCGGCGGGAGGGATCGCCGCGGCGTGGTTTGCGGCCGGCGATCCCGAGGCCCTGGTCGACTCGTGGCGTCAGGCCGATCCGTGGCGGATCGCCCCCCACCCCTGGATGTCATTCGGCCGCCTCCGCACCGTCGACCGGTTGATTCAGGAGATCACCCTGCGGACGATGGACGTGCACGCCGCGAGGACGGCCGATGCCGAAGTGATGGTAGCGGCGGCGCGCGTGGTAGGGCCCGGTCTGCCGCTGCCGAAGCTGGAGCCGGCCTGCATGTCGAATCGCGAGGCGGCGGACGACCGGGCGTTCGGGCTCATGCTTCGTGCGACCGCGTTCGTCCCCTACATCAACGGCCTTCGTCAGTCGGTCCCGATCGACGGCGAGCGTTATCTCGACGGCGGTCTGGTCCACCGTGTGCCGCTCGCGATGGTCCCCGAGGACCGTTTCGACGAGGTCTGGATCGCGGCCTGCTCGCCCCACGGTCTCGCCGAGCTCGAGGGCGAGCTGCGGCGGCACCGGCGGCGTGAACGGCTGGTGCTCGTGACTCCGAGCACGCCGTTGCCGGTCGGGCGTTGGACGATGGCGTGGCCGAAGATCTCCGAGGCCATCAGCATCGGCGAGCGCGACATGCGGGCAGCCATCGACGCGGGCGCTCGCGATCGCGGCGCGGTGATCGTCGGCGCTCATGCCGACCGCTTGCGGGGTGCCATCGAAACCTGGGACTGCTCTACAATGCGCTCATGAAGATCTTCACAGATTCGATCATCGACAACCTCGACGTGCGAGGCCCCGGTTCCATCGTCTCGATCAACCCCGCGACCGGTGACGAGATCGCGACGGCTCGTGCCCTCGACGCAGAGGGCGCAGGGCGGGCGGTCGAGTCTGCGAAGGCCGCCTTCCCGGGGTGGGCGGCGACCCCCGTCGCCCAACGCCAGAAACTGCTCGCCCGCTGGCTCGAGATCATGGTGGCCGAAACCGGGGACGTGACCGCCCTGATGTCGGCGGAAATGGGCAAACCGGTCACCGAGGCGATGCTGGTCGACGTGGTGCCGGCCTGTGCGACCCTCGAGTACTGGCACCGCACGGCGGACAGGCATCTGGCCTTTCGCCCGACTCCGCCCGACCAGCTCCTCTTCGCCCATTGGCAGGCCGGGTATCGATTCGACCCGCTGGGCGTGATCTCGATCATCACACCGTGGAACTACCCGGTGGCGATCCCCATGTGGGGGGTCGTGCCGGCACTGGTGGCGGGCAATACGGTGGTCATGAAACCGGCGTCGGACTCGGTCCTGACCGGTCTCATGCTCGCCGACCAGGCGCGTCGGGCCGGACTGCCGCCGGGTGTTTTCAATGCGGTCGCACTCCCGGGATCGGCGACCGGGATCCTTCTCGAACACCCCGCCGTTGCCAGGGTCCTCTTCACTGGTTCGGTCGAGGTCGGGCGCCGCGTCGCGGCGACCTGTGCGCAGCGGCTCCTGCCCTGCCAGCTCGAGCTTGGCGGCAAGGATGCAGCCGTTGTGGCCGCCGATGCGCCCCTCGAGCGGACCGCCAGCGGCCTGGTGTGGGCGGCCTTCATGAACTCGGGCCAGTCGTGCGCCTCAGTGGAGCGGGTTTACGTTGTTGACGAGGTGTACGAGCGGCTGGTGGCCCGGATCGTCGAGATCACGAAGACTCTGAACGTCGGCGACCCCGGCCGACCGGGGACCGACCTCGGACCGCTCGCCAATGAGGGCCAGCGGCGGATCGTGGAGGCGCATGTCGCCGATGCGGTCGCCAAGGGCGCAAAGTGTCTCACCGGCGGCGAGCGACCGGAAGGCCCGGGCTTCTTCTACCCACCGACGGTACTTGTTGATGTCACCGATGACATGGAGGTGATGCGAGAGGAGACGTTCGGTCCGTTGCTGCCGATCGTCAGGGTTGCCGACCTCGACGAGGCGATCCGGCGGGCGAACGACTCGCCGTTCGGACTCGCGGCCTCGGGTTGGACGCGGTCGAAGACCACCGCCGAACGGCTGCAACGCGAGCTCGCGGCCGGTGCCGTCGGGATCAACGAACACGGGATCGTCGCCGGTGGAGAGGTGACCGCGACGTGGGGCGGTCTCGGCGACAGCGGCATCGGGCGCGCCCACGGGCCGATCGGGCTGCACGAGTTGGTCAATATCAAGTATGTCTTTCGCGACGACGGGGCGGGTGATGCATCGGTGTGGCACTATCCCTACGACGAGGACTTCTCGGATTTTCTCAAGGCTTCGGTGCCGTTGCTCTACCGGACAGGGTTGCGAAAGTACGCAACCGCCCTCGACCTGACCCTCACGAAGCGTTTTCGCGAGCGTGTCCGCAAGGGCACCCTGATCGCCAACCTCGACAAGCTGTTGTAAGAGCTTCTCAACAGTCAAGATCAAGCGGCAATCAATTCTCTGACAGGCGTAGGCGGGTCGTTTACGGCCCGCCCGTGAGAGGCTGAAATCGGCGTCGGGGCGGCGGGCCCTGAAGCCCGCCTGCGTCCTTGAGAAGAGTCGAGCCGATGTGGCCCGCCCTGAACACCCTCTCGGGTTCCTGCAAACGCCCGAGTCTGAAGCCCAGAGCCGAAGCTCACTGCCTCATGGCCTCATCGCCTTCCGGCTTCCCCCGCCGGAATGCCCTCGACCAGGAGCACCTGGTACCTGGCGTGGGGGTAGGGGTGGATCTCGGGCATGGCGGCGAACAGCCAGCCGTCGAAGTCCTCCATCCCGTCCTCCGAGATGACGACCCGCACCGCCGGGTTGACCGGCATCGCCGAGCGGCTGGTGATGCCGTGCTCGTCCATGATGAAATCGGGCAGAAAGACGCCGGCCGACAGCACGAGTCCGCTTTCGCCCAGCAGGTCGGCCCCTCCGAGAGGGATCTCGAAGGTCTCCTCGGCGCCGCTCTCACGGTCAATGACGCGGATCCTGACGGCCGCCCAGGCCGCGGCAATTTCCGGTGCGACGGTTGCCGGGACGTCGAAATCGGTGACCCCGGCGGCAAATACCCGCTCAGCGACGGACTCGGAGGCGCTGGCTCCGTCGGCCGTCTGATCCGGTTCGACCGCAGGTTGGCCGCCGCACGCCGACACGATGACCAGCAGTACCGGCGCCAGCGCGGACCGAAAACGCATCGACGTCTCTCCTTCGGGGGGGGATTATAAACAAGGAATCGGATTCGGGACAGGATCGGCGACACCCCTCGTTGCGTGCGCGACCGCTGCGCGGTTGCGGGCCGGTCGTGGGCTCCGCTAGCATGGGCGGAGAATTCTGAACGGACCGCCGGCCCGGAGCGGTCGTTTTCGATACAAACGCCGGAGGGATCAGAGGTATGAACCCGTTATTCGAGTGGGTGAGTCACGCCATATTCACGGTCAGCGGCTACATCTGGGGCTGGCCGCCGCAGATGCCGCTCCTGGTCGTGCTGTTGGTGGGCACCGGGCTCATCACGACCTTTCGCCTCGGGTGGATCCAGATCCGCTACTTCCGCCATGGGCTGCGGGTCATCCGTGGCGAGTACGACGACCCCGAGCACGAGGGCGACCTCTCCCACTTCCAGGCCCTGACAACGGCCCTGTCGGCCACGGTCGGCATCGGCAACATCGCCGGCGTCGCGACCGCCATCCATTACGGCGGCCCGGGCGCGCTGTTCTGGATGTGGGTGACGGCGGTGTTCGGTATGGCACTCAAGTTTACCGAGTGCACGCTCTCGATGAAGACCCGGATCATCCTCCCCGGCGGTTCGGCTGCGGGCGGCCCGATGTACTCGATCGAGCGCGGTCTCGGCAGGAAGTGGAAGCCCCTCGCGGTGGCGTTCGCATGTTTTGCGGTGATCTCTTCGTTCGGCTCGGGCAACGCGGTACAGTCCTTCACGGTTGCCGACCAGTTCCGTCAGGATCTCGGCGTGCCGACCTGGGTGACCGGGTTGATCCTCGCATCCCTGGTGGCGGCGGTGATCCTCGGCGGCATCCGCCGCATCGGCCGGGTGACCTCGAAGCTGGTGCCGTTCATGGCCGCCATGTACTGCGGTTCCGCATTGATCGTGCTCGTGAAGCACTTCGACCAACTACCCGGCGTGCTGCTGATGATCTTCGAGTCGGCCTTCACCCCGGCCGCCGAGATCGGCGGCTTTGCCGGCGGTACCTTCATCTTCATGCTCACCTGGGGCGTCAAGCGCGGCCTGTTCTCCAACGAGTCGGGCCAGGGTTCGGCGCCCATCGCGCACGCGGCGGCCAAGACCGACGAGCCCATCCGCGAGGGCGTGGTGGCGATGCTCGGGCCCTTCATCGACACCCTGATCATCTGCTCGATGACGGGAATGGTGATCCTGGTCTCGGGCGCTTGGCACGAAAAACAGGAGCAGCAGCTCCTCGTCAACAAGCAGTCGGCCATCACGGCGGTGGTCGCCGGCACGACCGTCGGTATCAACGGAGACGTCCCGGGGGGCGCGGCGGCGATCGGCGACCTCGAGGTCGCGAACGGCGCGCCGGTGGGTTTCGATCTGGTCCGTAACAACGCCAAGGTCGACGAGATTGAACTGCTGATCGCCGAGGACGCGGTGCTGCAGCGCGACCTGCGGCCGTTCGACGGGCGGATCCGGTTGAAGCCCGAGGACGGGGGTCGATTCGAGGCGGGTGAGATCCTCACGACCGACGGGCGGCCACTGCAAGGTGTCCTGATCATGCGGGGGATGGCGATGCAGAACGGCTCGCCTTTGACCGCCTGGGCCTTCCGCGACGGCCTCGGCGGTCTGGCCTTCGGCAACGGTCACCTGATCGTGACCCTGGCGGTGTTTCTCTTCGGTCTGTCGACCGCCATCAGCTGGTCGTACTACGGCGACCGGTCGATCCTCTACCTGATCGGTCCGCGCTGGGTGGTGCCGTATCGGGTGGTGTTCTGCGTCGCCCACTTTCTCGGCGCCGTGTACTCGCTGGAGTTGGTGTGGGCTTTCGGTGACCTGGCGCTGGGTTTGATGACGATTCCCAACCTGATCTCGATCCTGCTCCTGACCGGGTTGGTCAAGGGCTGGGTGCGCGAGTACGTCGACGAGGGCAAGCTCGAGCCGCCGCCGAAGTGATCGATTGCCGCACAGGGCTGGCTCAGAGGTAGCCGTGAGAGAGGGCGAAAGCTGCGAGCCCGAGGGCGAAGAAGAAACCGCAGATGTCGGTCACGGTGGTCAGGATCGGTCCTGACGCCAGGGCGGGGTCGACCCCGAACCCTTTGAGAATCAGCGGCACGGTGCCGCCGATCGAGACGGCGACGATGGTGTTGAGGGCGAGGGCCGCACCGACCACGATCCCGAGGGTGGGGTTGCCGCGCCACAGCCAGGCGACGAGTCCCAGCAGCACCCCAAGGGCGGCGCCGTTGATGAGCCCGACGCTGACCTCCTTGGCCCACACCCGAAGGGTTTCGCGCGGCCGGACCAGCCCCAGCGACAACTCGCGCATGCTGACCGCCACCGCCTGGTTGCCCGAGCACCCGCTCATGTCCGAGATGATCGGCAGAAAGGCCGCGAGGGCTATCAGACGCGTCAGCGTGCTCTCGAAGTACACGATCACGCTCGCCGCGATGACGTTGAGGACGATGTTTGCACTCAACCACGCCAGCCTGCGCCCGGAGCGGACGGCCACCGGCATGGAGCGCACCTCTTCACCACCGATGATGCCCTGGACCAGCCGGAACTGGCGCGCCGTCCTCTGGGCGATGGACTCCTCGACCGCCGCGCGCCGAACGACGCCGACCAAACGGCCGTCGTCATTGACCACTGGAAGCCCCAGATAGCGGTGGCGGTCGAGGAGGTCGCTGAGCTCCTGCAGCGGCGTGAGGTGGTTGACGGTCACCGGGGCGTCGACGATCAGCTCCCCGAGAACGGTGTCCCCACTGCTGAGCAGGAGATCGCGGATCTTGAGGACTCCGACCAACGACTCGTCGCCTCGAGTGACGTAGATGTACTGGACGTTGTAGTCGGCGTAGACAACGGCGTTGCGGCGGAGGTCGTCGACCACGTGTTGAACGGTCGCGGTCTCGGGGTAGGAGAGGATCTCCGTCACCATCAGGCCGCCGGCGACATCCGGGGCGTAACGGGCCAGCGCGCGGACGTCGTCAACCTCCCGTTCGGGGAGCAGCGCCAGGATCCGATCCGCCGCACCCGGTTTCAACGCGGCGATGAAATCCGTGGCGACGTCGCTCGGCAGCTCATGAAGGATCCCGGCCGCCGTCTCCGGAACGACCCGCGACAGGAGGGCGTGGGGCGAGAGCTCCCTCAGATTGAGGAGGAGGCCCGCGGCATCCTCGGGGTCGAGAATTTCCAGCAGTGCCGATCGGTCGTTCGAATCGAGCCTCGAGAAGATGAGGTTGAGGTCGGCCGGAGGGAGTGCGTCGAAATAGGCGGTCAGTCCCTCGCGGTCCCCTTTCCAGATCAGCCCGGTCAGGATTTCAGTGGTCGTCCGGATATCGATGGAACTCATGTTGACTCCCCGAAGAAAAGAAAGGCCGCCCGGGCGGCGGAACCTGCTGGATTCAATCTCAATTCGCCCAACGACCGGCGCTTGCCGCAGAACAACCAGCTGCGAACATTCTCTCACGGTGCAGTTGCGCCGGGTCCCGGGGTCGGAAACTGCTTGCAAAACAGGGAACTGCGACCCATATTGAGAACAGGTTGATTGTGATTATTTTCACTTATCCGGATGGAACATGCAGACTCTGAGGATGAAATCGGGCCTGCTCGACGAGTTCCTGGCTGCCTTGCGGGGATGGGGGAGGGTGTGGGCGCCGGTCGAACGGGAAGACGGGCTGCACAGCCTGGAGATCATCGATGACGATGTTCGGCGGGCGCGGCCCGACGCCTTGCGCACCATCGTGCCGTTCAAAAAGCTGCTGTTGAAACCGCGTTTCTCCATGCTGCGATCCGAGGCCGGCGGCATTCCGGTCGCGAGCGACGACAACGACGCCGGGCGGCAGGTGTTTTTCGGCGCCCACGCCTGCGACGTCCACGCGCTCAAGATCCTCGATCTTCTTTTTCTTGCGGATTTCCCCGACCCCTACTACCGGAGAAACCGTGAACAGCTCGTGGTCGTCGGTTACGGCTGCTGGCCCGACGAGCGGTGTTTCTGCGAGTCGCTCAACACGTCGTCGGTGAATGACGGTTTTGACCTCTTCCTGACGCCGCTCGAGAACTGCCATCAGGTCGTGGTCGGCTCTTCGGTGGGAGACGACATCGTGCGCGCCAATCCGCACCTGTTCGAGCCCGCCACCCACCAGGACGCGCGCCAGTACCTGGAACGGCTGCGTGCGAGGGAGGCCGCTCTTCACCCTTGCGCTCGACGTCACCGACCTGCCGTTCGTTCTCGAACTCAAGCGCGACGACCCGGTGTGGGACGAGCTCGGCCGGAAGTGTCTGTGCTGTGGTTCGTGCTCCATGGTGTGTCCCACCTGCTCGTGCTTCAACGTCATGGACGAGGTCCGGACGGGCGGCGGGGCCGCCCGCATCCGCACCTGGGACTCGTGTCTCTTCCGGGAGTATGCGATGGTCGCCGGCGGCCACAGTTTTCGGGCAGACCGCGGCGAGAGGGTGCGCAACCGCTACTACCACAAGCAGGAGGCCTTTGTGCGTGAGTTCGGAATGCCGTCCTGCGTAGGCTGCGGCCGGTGCATCGAGAACTGTCCGACCGGCATCAACGTCGTCGAGGTCTTCCAGCACGTCAGGGGGACGGTATGAACCTCGATCTCCCTCCAATGCAGACGCCGCGCCGCGCCGAACGTAAGCTCGGCACCGGCGGCAATCCCTACCAGCCTGCCCCGGCGCGGGTCATGCGAGTTCAAGAATTGATCCCGGACGTGCGTCTGTTCGATCTCCGGTTTTCGGACCCCGAGCTGGCGCGGACTTTCACCTGGCGGCCGGGCCAGTTTGTCGAACTGTCGGTGTTCGGGGTGGGTGAGGGGCCGTTCTCGCTGCCATCCTCTCCGACCCGCTCAGGAGTCCTGCAGCTGGCCATCCGTCGTGCTGGCGTCCTCACGAACTTCCTTTTCGACCACGTGAACGAGGGTGACGAGGTGGGGTTGCGAGGCCCCCTCGGCCACGGTTTTCCGATAGAAAAATTCGTCGGCCAGGATGTGCTGCTGGTGGCGGGGGGCCTCGGAATGGTACCCATTCGCGGTCTGCTCCAGTACCTGATCGACGTCCGCCATCTCTTCGGTCGGGTGGTGCTGCTCCACGGCAGCCGCTCGCCGGAGCAGGTCCTGTTCCGGGAGGAGCTGGAGACTCTCGTCCGTCGCCGCGACGCCGAGATCCTGCTCTCGGTCGACGCCACCAACGGTCGCCCGTGGAGCGGGCGCGAGGGCGTCGTGACCGAGCTGCTCGACGACATCTCCATCGACGTCGGGCGCACGTACGCAGCCGCCTGCGGCCCGCCGGTGTTCTACCGCTTCATGTTGGAAAAGCTGGTTTCGAGGGGCTTTGCGAAGGACCGGATCTTCCTCAGCCTCGAGCGCCGCATGGAGTGCGGTGTGGGCAAGTGCGGCCACTGCGCGGTGGGTTACACCTTCACCTGCCTCCACGGACCGGTCTTCTCCTACTGGGACGCCATCAATCTTCCGGAGCTGATCTACCAATGACCAACGGCAACGGCAAACCGCGGGTCGGGATCTTCGGGCTCACCGGGTGCGCCGGAGACCAGCTGCAGATCCTCAACTGCGAAGATGAGCTGTTGCGGCTGGCCGCGTCGATCACAATCGTCGACTGGGTGATGGTGAAGTCGGACAACGACCACAGCTGCCGGCTCGACGTCGCCTTCGTCGAAGGGGTGGTCGCCACCGAGCTCGATCTGGAGATGCTCAAGACGATCCGGGCCCGTACCAACTTCCTGATTGCGACCGGAACGTGCGCGGTGTGGGGCGGACTCCCCGCCATGCGCAACGACCTCCCCCCGGGGGTCCTCGAACGGGAGATATCGCGGGACGCTGCGACGTTTCCGGGGACCGTCGAGGCGCTGCCTGCGACGCATTTCGTGCCGTTCGATTTTCTGCTGCCGGGCTGCCCGATCGAGCGACACGAGTTCCTCGCGATGGTGAACTCGCTGCTCTTCGGCACCGTGCCCGAGCTGCCGGCGATTCCGGTGTGTCAGGAGTGCAAGACCCGCGAGAATGCGTGCCGCGTGATCTCGAACCACGAGGTCTGTTGCGGCGCGATGACGCGGGGCGGTTGCGGCGCACGGTGCCCTTCGCACGGCGTGTCGTGCGCCGGCTGCCGGGGGCCTGTCGAGGAGCCGCACTACGACGCCAACGTCGCCATGTTCGCCGACCGCGGAATCTCGGCGCTCGAGATCTCCGCCCGCATGCGGAACTTCTCGGCGCCGGCCTGGCTGCGGATCGGACTCGAAGGAGCGAGAAACCGTGAACGGTAAATCCAGCCGCACGATCAGAATCCCGCACCTCGGTCGGGTCGAGGGTCACGCCGGAATCTTCGTCAAGGTGGTCGACGACCGGGTCGTCGAGGTCAACCTGGACATCCACGAGGGCAGCCGCTTCTACGAAAAGCTGCTGGTGGGCAAGAACTATCTCGAAGTGCAGGGCATCATCACCAGGGTCTGCGCGATCTGTTCGGCTGACCACACCGTGGCGGCGTTGATGGCGATCGAGAATGCTGTCGGTATCACCGAAACCGAACGCGTGCGGCGGCTGCGGGGTCTGCTGCTGCTCGGTGCGGCGATCGAGTCACACGCGCTGCACGTGTTCGCCCTGGCCCTGCCCGACTACCTCGGGTTCGACTCGGTCATCGCGATGGCCGAGCGCTACCCCGATGAGGTGACATCCGCGCTCCAGCTGAAACAGCTCGGCAACCGGGTCCAGAACCTCATCGGCGGCCGGCCGGTGCACCCGATCAACACCATCGTCGGCGGTTTCGGCCGATTGCCGAGCCACCACGCGCTCGCCGCCCTCCGCGCCGAACTCGCTTCTGCAGTCGAATCGGCGATGCGCTTCGTTGATCTTGCCTGCACCATCGAGGTGCCGTCCTGGAGCGCGAACTCCACTGTGTTCATGGCGCTGCGTCCCGACGACCCCGCCTATCGGTTCCGCGGCACGACCATCTGCACCTCTCGCGGCGAGGAGTATCCGGCGTCGTCCTACCGCGAGGTCGTTTGCGAGTACACGGTCGGGCACTCGCACGCCAAACATGCCGCCCTGGTTTCGGGAGAGAGCTACATGGTCGGCGCGCTGGCGAGGCTGTGGCTGCTCGCCGACCGGCTTCGCGGCCGCGCCCGCGAGGCGTTCGAACGGCTTTTCCCCACCGGGTTCCAACCAGATATCCTGCTCAACAACTGGGCGCAGCTGGTGGAGATCGTGCACTGTCTCGAGCGCGGCGTGACGCTCTGCGACGAGATCCTGGGAATGCCGGAAACCGTGCGCGAGGCGACCGACTATGAGATCCGGGCCGGCCGCGGGATCGCGGCGGTCGAAGTCCCTCGTGGCATCCTGTTTCACGAGTACGAGATTGACGACGACGGCATGGTCGTGGCCGCCAACATCGTGACACCGACCGCCCAGAACCTCGCCAACATCGAGCGCGATCTCCGCGCGGCAGTGAAGAGCCTCCTACCCTCCGGGCCCCCCGGCGGCGATGCCGAGCTGCAGCGCGACCTCGAGATGGTGGTCCGCGCCTACGATCCGTGCATCTCGTGCTCGGTCCACGTCGTACGGGTCGATCCGTGATCCCGGCTGCGGCCGGGGGGTCAATTCTCGTCGTCGGCCTCGGCAACCCCCTCATGGAAGATGACGGGTTCGGCTGCGAGGTGATCAGCGGTCTGCGGCGTCTCGGACTCCCGCCGGGGATGTCCGCCGAGGTCGCACCCGACGTGTTCCACCTGCGGGCTTTGTGGCGGGGGCAGCCGGCGGTGTGGATCGTCGACGCCGTGCAGGCGGGAGCGCCGCCGGGAACCGTGCACCATTTCGATCACGACGCGGTGCTGGACCTGCCGGCACACGCCGGATCGATCCACCATCTCCCTTTCGGCACGGGTCTGCGTTGGCTCCTCCACGCCGACCCGGACTTGCGCGCCGTGGGATTCCAGCTGTGGGGCGCTGAACCGGCCGGGCTGTCGGCGCGGCCGGGTCTGAGCCCGGCGCTGGCGGCGGCCGTCGAGCCGGTGGTTCGGGAGATCCTCGGGGCGGCGGCCCGCCGGAGCATCGCAGCGGTGGGTTCGGCGCCCGGCGCGGCGTCCTGACCGGCGGTTTCCGCCGCCGTTTTTCCTCGGCGAAAAACATTCGGCAACTCAATCTCGATGGCCGCTGCGGTCAGATGACGTTCGTTTCACGGGGTCGATAGCGAGGCGAGGGTTCGGCAGTCGCGGTCGGGACCTGCGAAGCGGGCCGAAGGCGCGCACATTGCTGTCAGTTTTCGGCCAGGAACGCCCGATCGTGTACATCGCCGCTTTTCCATATAGGTATTTTGGCAGCTGTCAGCGGGCAAAATACTGCAACTGATTCGCATTCACAAACTGAAACGAACTTGAGAATCAGGTGAAATTTGGGCGATCTTGTTGACAATCGGCTTTTGACGCTCGTAGTGTGGGCCGGTCAAAAAGCCGGGAATTATTTTGTTGGTTGAATCCAAGTTTTCAAAGGAGGCCAAGATGGGTTGGAGGATGGACAGGTTAGGTGCGCCCGTCGGTTCCACTGAAGGGGATGGTGTGGACCGGAGGGACTTCGTCAAGGCGTGCATGATGGCTGCAGCCGCCGTCGGACTTCCCGCGACCGTGGGGATCAAATGGGCGGAAGCTGCGGAAGCAGGCCTGAAACCGTCGGTGATCTGGCTCCACTTCCAGGAGTGCACAGGATGCACGGAGTCACTGCTCCGGACATCGCAGCCGGGGATCGCCGAGCTGATTCTCGACCTGGTGTCGCTGGACTATCACGAGACGCTGTTCGCGGCCGCCGGCTACCAGATCGAGGAGGCCCTGCACCAGACGATGGAGGCCAAGGCCGGCCAGTACATCTGCGTGGTCGAAGGCGCCATCCCGAGGAAAGACGGCGGGATCTACTGCCAGATCGGCGGCCGGACCGCAATCGACATCCTGAACGATGTGGCGTCGAAAGCAGCCGCCGTGGTCGCCATCGGCTCCTGCGCCTCGTGGGGCGGGATCCCGTCCGCCGACCCGAACCCGACCGACGCCGTCGGAGCGCCGCAGATTCTCGAGGGCACGACCGTGGTGACCATTCCCGGTTGCCCGGCGAACCCCTACAACTTCCTCGGCACCGTGCTCCAGTTCGTCGCTCTGGGATCGCTTCCCGCGCTTGACGACAAGGGGCGGCCGCTGTTCGCCTATGGCCGCACGATTCACGAGCACTGTCCGCGCCGCGCGCATTTCGATGCCGGCCGCTTCGCCCGCCAGTACGGCGACGAAGGGCACCGGTTGGGCTACTGCCTGTACGCTCTCGGCTGCAAGGGTCCCGAGACCCACGCCAACTGCTCGGTCATGAGTTTCGGCGAACTGCCGGATGCGTGGCCGATCGGTATCGGTCACCCGTGTTTCGGATGCACTGAAAAGGGCGTGGCGTTCCATAAACCTCTCCATCAGGAGGCGACGCTGCCGGAAAACGCGCTTCCGCCCATTCACCCCGACCATCGGGCCAGCCCGTCCGCGGCGGCCGCTGGTGTCGCCGGTCTCGTCGGTGGCGCCGTGGTCGGCGCGGGGCTCATGGCCTCGAAGAAGATGGCGGAAGGGGGGAGCGGGGAGGCGTCATCATGACGATGGATCGACGAACTCTGCTGAAAGGAGCCGCCGCCGTAGGCGCCGGTGCAGCGGTCTCGGCCGCGACACCGGTCGAGGCCTCATCGACCCGCCTGCAGGCGCCGCCGGACGCGGTGGGAATGCTGTACGACGCGACCCGCTGCATCGGCTGCAGGGCCTGTGTCACAGCCTGCAAGACCGCCAACAACATGCCGGGCAATCTCTACGATCCGCCCAAGGACCTCGACGGCGAAACCAAGAACATCATCAAGCTCTACGAGGGCGATGGTGAGAAGTCCTATATGAAACAGCAGTGCATGCACTGCATCGACCCCGGGTGCGTCAACGCCTGCATGATCGGCGCTTTCAAAAAGCGCGAGTACGGCATCGTCACCTGGGATCCGGACCGTTGCATCGGCTGCCGCTACTGTCAGGTGGCGTGCCCGTACAACATTCCGAAGTTCCAGTGGGACACCGCGGTGCCCAAGATCGTCAAGTGCGAGCTGTGCAACCACATGCTGGCGCGCGGCGAGCAGCCGGGCTGCTGCCAGGCCTGCCCCAAGGAAGCCGTGATCTTCGGCACCTACGAGGAGTTGCTGGCGGATGCCAGACAACGCATCGCCGACCGCCCGGAGCGTTATTACCCGGCCGGCGACCCGCAGATCTTCGGCGACACCGAAGGCGGAGGCACCCAGGTGCTCTATCTGGCGGGAGTCGACTTCGAGAAGCTCGGTCTGCCGGAACTCGGCGACGAAGGTGTCGCGGCCAAGGCCCGCAGCATCCAGCACGGGATCTACAAGGGGTTCATCGCGCCGGTGGCGCTGTACGGCATCCTCGGTGCTGTTCTGTGGCGGAATCGCCGCTCGGCGAAGAAGGAGGGTTCCGATGAGTGAGCACCACGCTGAACCCGTCGGCGGCCCCCTGATCTTCAACCGATTCACGAAATTCCTGGTGATATTCCTCGGTCTGTGGGTGCTGATCCTGGCCTATCGGTTCGCAACCGGTATCGGAACGGTCTCGGGTCTCACCGACGGCTACCCGTGGGGCATCTGGATCGCCTTCGACGTGGTCACCGGCACCGCGCTGGCGTGCGGCGGGTACGCGATCGCGATCCTCGCCTACATCCTCAACAAGGGCAAGTACCACCCGTTGGTCAGGCCTGCCCTGCTCACCAGCGCCCTCGGATACTCCATGGCGGCGCTGGCGATCATCATCGACGTCGGTCGCTGGTGGGGCATCTGGCGGATCCCGCTCGGCGGCTTCCCGGATGTCGGCAAGTACAACTGGAACTCGGCCCTGCTCGAAGTGGCGCTGTGCGTCATGGCGTACGTCGGCGTTCTGTGGATCGAGCTCGGCCCCGCCTTCCTCGAAAAATGGAAGGCGACGTCGAAGAACGCCGGTCTGGTGAAGTTCGCCGAAGCCGGCCTCAAGTTCTACGAAAAGGCACTGATCTGGATCATCGCCCTCGGCGTGCTGCTGCCGACCATGCACCAGTCGTCCCTGGGCACTCTGATGCTGATCTCGGGCACCAAGCTGCACGGTCTGTGGAGCACGGGTTGGATCCCGCTCCTCTTCCTCATCTCGTGCATCGGGATGGGGTACGCCGTGGTGGTCTGGGAGTCGGCGGTGTCGAGCAAGGTCTTCAAACGCCAGCGCGAGGACAGCATGCTGATCTCGTTGTCCGGTGCGATGGTCGTGGTACTGGCACTTTATCTGGTCCTCCGTATCGGAGACATTCTGATCAGCGGGAAGTTCGGTCTGATGTTCACCTCGGGTTTCCTGAGCATCATGTTCTGGATCGAGATCGCCCTGTTCGCGATCCCGATGGTGATGTTGATGCGGGCCAAGGACCGGGCGAACTTCGCCACCATTTTCAAGGCGTCGATGCTGATCATGCTCGCCGGCGGCCTGTACCGTTTCGACACCTATCTGACCGCCTTCAATCCGGGGGAAAACTGGTCGTATTTCCCGACCACTCTCGAAATGTTGATCACGATCGGAACCGTCGCATTCGAGATTTTCCTCTACATCTTCATTGTCAAACGCTACCCGATCCTGAGCGGCACCCGAGCCGTCGGGACGGCTCACTAGAAGGGGGGGCCTGATGGCCAGAATGATCACTGTTGACCCGATCACCCGCATCGAGGGTCATCTGCGCATCGATGTCGAGGTTGACGGGGGCAAAGTCCAGAACTCGTGGTCCTCGGGTCAGATGTGGCGCGGCATCGAGAAAATCCTCGAAGGCCGTGATCCGCGGGACGCCTGGGTTTTCACGCAGCGGATCTGCGGTGTGTGCACGACCGTGCATGCCATCGCGTCGGTGCGTTCGGTGGAGAACGCTCTGCAGATCAACCCACCGCTCAACGCGCAGCTGATCCGGAATCTGCTGATTTCGGCGCACGCGCTGCACGACCACATCGTCCACTTCTACCACCTGTCGGCGCTCGACTGGGTGGACGTGGTGTCGGCGCTCGACGGCAACCCGACCACCACGGCCAAGCTTGCGGAATCCCTGTCGCCGTGGCCCGGAAACGGCGTCAAGGACCTCACCGCGGTCAAAGAGAAGCTCGCGAGCTTCGTCTCCAAGGGCCAGCTCGGCATCTTCACCAACGGCTACTGGGGCCACCCGGCGATGGACCTCTCTCCGGACGTCAACCTGTTGGCGGTTTCCCACTACCTGCAGGCGCTCGAGGCGCAGAAGGTCGCCAACAAGGTCGTCACCGTGCTCGGGTCGAAGACGCCCAACATCCAGAACCTCGCCGTGGGCGGCGTGGCCAACGCGATCAACCTCGACAACGAGGCGACGCTCAACATGGCCAAGCTGTACCAGATCAAGGGCTACCTCGACGAGGTCAAGGCCTTCGTCGACCAGGTCTACTTCCCGGACGTGGCGGCGATCGGCGCGATGTACGCCCCGTGGCTCGGCTACGGCGCGGGCGTCACCAACTACCTGTCGGTGCCGGATCTGCCGCTCAACGCCGAGGGCACCGAGTTCCAGATGCCGGGCGGCGTCATCATGAACAAGGACCTGGGTTCCTTCCGCCCCATCACCTCGTTCAACGACGGTCTCTTCCGCGACAACGTGGCGGAGTCGATCGCCCACTCGTGGTATGACGGCGACTGGCAGAAACACCCGTGGGAAGAGGACACGGTCCCGGCGTACTCGGAGTACGACTACAACGGCCGTTACTCCTGGGTCAAAGCGCCGCGCTTCGAGGGTCAACCGATGCAGGTCGGCCCGCTCGCGCAGGTGCTCGCAGGTCTCGCCTCCGGCGACGAGCTGACGGTGAAATACGCCACCGATTTCCTCAATCTGGCGGGAGCGGTGGCCGGCGCGAAACTGACACCGGCGGTTCTCCACTCGACCCTCGGCCGGCACGCGGCGCGGGCCATCCGTGCGCGGGTCATCGCCGATCTCGCCATCACTCACTGGGAGGCGCTGATCGCCAACATCGCTTCCGGAGACACCGACATCTTCACCCCGTTCGAGTTCCCGAGGGGCGAGATCCAGGGCTACGGTTTCCACGAGGCGCCGCGCGGGACCCTGTCCCACTGGTGCGTCATCGAAGACGGCAAGATCAAGCGGTACCAGTGCGTGGTTCCCTCGACCTGGAACGCCGGACCGCGTGACGGACAGGACCAGATGGGGCCCTACGAGGCGTCGCTGGTCGGCAATCCGATCGCCGATCCGGAGCGCCCGCTCGAGGTCCTGCGGACGATCCACTCCTTCGATCCATGCCTGGCCTGCGCCATCCACACCCACGATCCGGATGGCAAAGAGGTTTCGAAGGTCAGAGTGCTCTGAGGGCGGATATTTTCACTTCGGGCCGGGAGATTTCTCCCGGCCCTTTTTTATTTCGGATTTCGGATTTCGAATTTCGGATTTTGCCCCACCCACCTGCCCGCCAACCAACGGGGCAGGGTGGGAAATCCCTGATTCGAATTCCGAAATCCGAAATTCCTGGAAAGGCGAGGGCTTTCACTGTCCATCGGGGCTCTGCTCTGGCACAATCACCGGATGACGGAACCCAAACCCATCCGCATACTGGGGATCGGCAACGTGCTCTGTACCGACGACGGCCTCGGTCCCTACACGATCAAGGTCCTCGAGTCTCTCTACCAATTTCCCGAAGGCATCGAGGTGATCGACCTCGGGACCCCCGGCATGGATCTCACGCCGTATCTGGCAGACGCGCGGATGGTGATCGTGATCGATACCGTCCGCGGTGATGAGGCGCCGGGGACGCTGCGGCTGCTGCGGGATCGGGAGATCGTGTCCACGCCGCCGCCCTCCCGCATGAGCCCGCACGAACCGGGGCTCCGCGAGGCGCTGATGGCGACCGAGTTCTCAGACTGCAGCCCCGACGAGATCCTCCTTGTCGGCGTGATCCCTGAGAGCACTGAACAGGGCACCAGCCTCACCTCGCCGCTGATGGATGCGGTTCCGGAGGTCGTCGCGACGGTGGCGGCGGAGCTGGAACGACTGCAGTCGCCGGCGGTCCTCCGCGACCCGCCGGGCGAGCTCGATATCTGGTGGGGGTGAGACATGGTCATCACGCGAAACATGGAGAAAATCCTCATCGGGCTGATCGTCCTCCACAGTTTCATTGTCGGCATCATGTTGATGTTCTTCGCCGAGTGGGCGGTTGCCTTCGCCGGGTGGGCGAACGGCGCTGACCCGGTCTTTTTCATCTGGCAGGCCGGGGCCTTTCATTTCGTGCTGGCTGCCGGCTATGTCGCCGAGTACCGGCGGTCACGGTCGATCCAACTGCTGCTGATCGCAAAGACCACGGCTTTCGTCTTTCTGATCGGCGGCTCGCTGATAGCGGTCACCCCGTGGTCGGTGTGGTTCTCAGGCTTCGCCGACGGCGCGATGGCGTTGACCGCCTACCTCGTGCACCGGGCGGTCAAGAAGGCGTAGGCGGCTCGGACGCTGCTGAGGCGGCATGACTTTCTGAACGAGCTTCCCGAGAGGATGCCAGGCACGCCGCCATGATGTTGAGGACAACATCATACCGGGATGCCAGGCACCTCCGCCGCACGCGGGCCGTTTCCGCACGTGCTCCCCGGAACACTCGGGCATATCACGAAGGCGGGGGGGTGGGTGGAAAATCCGAAATCCGAAATCCGAAATCCGAAATCAGAAGTCGTCTTCGATCTCTTCGCCGCCGACCTCTTCGTAGATCTCGAGGATCTGGTCGCACCCGAACTGGACCGTCATGGAGACGTAATCGTGGATCGCGGATGACAGGTCTTCTGCCTCCGGATCGCCGCGCAGCGCATCGACGCAGATCCCGTTGAGGACGAGCAGCGCACCGACCACCTCTCGCACCCCGAAACCCTGCATGAGACGCTTCTCGGCGAGATCGCGGCAGTAGGTGGTGAAGAGGCCGCGGTCGCGGGTCCGGATCGAGCTCTGGAGGTGGCGGAGGAGGATCATGAACCGCCACTCGAGGACGTCGCGAGGGACGTTTTGATACGAGGGGAACCTGGCGGCGGAACCCGGCGACAGCATCTGGTCGAGATATGCCGTACAGATGCTGTCGAGGTACTTCTCCAGGAGACGGTTGATCCGCAGATTGGCCCGCAGGTGGACCTCTTTGAGGGCGGCGCGGTTGACCCGGTGCCACTCGTTTGGGTTGGTTCTGCGGTGCTCGACCATGAACGGCATCCGACGCTGGAGCAGCAGCCGTTTTCTCGGCCGCCATTGGAGTCGTTCGTAACTGTGGGTGGCGTCGACGGCGAGATCGGTGTCGAGATAGGCGATCATCCACGGGCGCTCGAACGGTCGGTTGCCGAGGAACCTGCCGAGGAGATCCCTTCCCCGGACGCCGACGCGGGCGAGCGGCTTGGGCATGAACACGGGTTTCGCGCGTTGCCCGAAATAGTCGATGTTGGCGAGATCGAAGAGGGCTTTGTGGGAGAGCGTTTCATTTGGGCTCGCGATCAGGATCTCGCGTTGTTGGAGGTCGTCTCCGAGGGCGATGATCTTGCGGATAAAGGGCGCCATTTCGCGAACGTGCATGTAGGGAATGGCGGTAGTCCCGCGGCCGCCGAGGATCTTGCTGTTCCAGACGTTCGACAGCCAGGTTTCGAGAAATATATAGAGCGGGGGGTACTCGCACCAATCCGAGAACAACGCGGCGAGGCGCATGATGCACGACGGGACGTCGTCGTCGTACTCGGCCAACATCTCCTCACCGATGCGCTTGGTGACGGCGTATACGTGATCCCCGTCGGGCGGGTTTTTTTCCGTCAGCACCTTACCGTGTTTGGGAAACTGGCAGGCTGCCAGCGAGGAGCTGAAGATGAAGCGTTCGAGGTCGAGACTGCGGCACTCGTCGAGGACGTTGCGCATCCCGTCGACGTTGGTGCGGGTGTACTCGGGGTGGTTGTCACCGGTGAAGTCGTAGTGGGCCGCGAGGTGGATGACATAGTCCGCTCCGCCGGACTCCCGGATATAGCGGAATGCGGCGGCAAGCGAGTTCTTGTCTCCGATATCCACCTGGTACCACGTGATGTTGTTGTGGACCGGCGCTCCGCAATGCAGTTGTGAGCGGCGGGCGAGACCGACGATCCGGAACTCCTCCTTGAAGGCGTCGAGCAGGTGACGCCCGATGAACCCGGAAGCACCGGTGAGAATGAGACGAGGCAGCGCCATAAACAGTGTGTATTGTACTAGACCATCTCCTCCTCCGTGCCCGTCTCCGTCTCCGATTCCGTCTCCGTTTGCGCGCCGGCGCCACCGAGTCCGTCGGAATTCGGAAACGGGTTTCGGGGGCGGGCGGGTCCGGGCGCGGAGACGGAGAGGGGTGTGGGCTGAAGTTGGTGCCGCTATACTCCCCGGGTGCACGAGATGGGCATCGCACTCGAGGTCTACCGAACGTGCCGCGAAACCGTGGAGTCGCACGGCGGCGGTCGGCTGGAACGGGTCCGGCTGGCGGTGGGTGAGCTCTCCGCCGTCGAGCCGGAGCTCCTGGTCTACGCCTGGGAGGCGGTGATCGCGGAAACTCCCGATACCGAGCGCTCAGCTCGAAGTGGTGTGGCACCGGGCGAACCAACACTGTTCGGTGTGCGGTGAATCCAAGGAGCGCGCGGAGGGGAGTTGGCTTCGCCTGTGTCCGGACTGCGGCATGCCCCTCCAGGTTGACGGCGGGGACGAGCTCGACATTATCGACCTGAGTTTCGAGTCCGATCAGCCGGAGGAGGAGTAGCTCATGAAAAAAGTGGTCACAGTGAAACGCCGCGCGCTGGAGGCCAACGAGGAACGAGCCGAGGCGCTGCGCGACCGGTTTGCGGCGTCACGGACGCTGGTCGTCAATCTGATCTCCTCACCGGGTTCGGGCAAGACGACCCTGCTCGAGGCGACGGTGCGGGGATTCGATGGAGAGTTGAAGTGCGCCGTGATCGAGGGCGACGTCGCGACCGAAAACGACGCCAACCGGATCCGCGCCCTCGGCGTCCCCGCCCACCAGATCCTCACCGGCGGATCGTGCCATCTCGACGCCCGCCAGGTGGAGAACGGCCTCGAGGCCGGAAACATCCCGGAGGTGGACATCCTGTTCATCGAAAACGTCGGCAACCTGATCTGTCCGACGACCTACGACCTCGGTGAGGACTTCAAGGTCGTGGTGTTGTCGGTGGCCGAGGGCGACGACAAGCCCGTCAAGTACCCCGCCATCTTCTCGCGGGCCGAGGTGACGGTGATTTCCAAATCGGACCTGCTGCCCTATGTCCCCTTCAACCTCGATTCCGTGCGCTCGCAGATCGCCAGCCTCAACCCCGGCGGGACCATTCTCGTGACCTGCCTCCCTCACCGGGGACGGCGTCGATGGGTGGCTCGGCCTGCTGCGCGACCGGCTCGCCGCCAAGAGGCGCGCCACGCAGTGATCCGGCTCCAGGTCCGTTGCCGGGGGACCGTCCAGGGCGTCGGCTTCCGGCCGACCGTCCACCGGGTTGCCACCTCGCTCGGGCTCGCCGGCTGGGTGATCAACGACCCCGCCGGCGCGACTCTCGAGATCGAGGGGCCCGAGGACGCGGTCAACCGATTCGTGGACCGGCTGGTGGCGGAGCTGCCGCCGCTGGCGCGTCTCGACGAGGTGGAGCGGGAGGCCCGCGAGCCGCTGGGCGAGAAGGGCTTCGAGGTGCGGACCTCGACCCTCGGTCGCCGCGAGGGCGCGCTGGTGCCGCCCGACGCGGTCGTGTGCGCCGACTGCCGGCGCGACATGGAGAGACCGGGCGACCGCCGATTCCACTATCCTTTCACCACCTGCACCAACTGCGGACCGCGGTTCTCGCTGGTGCGCGCGCTGCCCTACGACCGCGAGCGCACGTCGATGGCGTGCTTTCCGCTCTGCCCGGACTGCGCGCGCGAGTACGCCGACCCGACCGACCGCCGTTTTCACGCCGAGCCGGTGGCCTGTCCGGCGTGCGGGCCGCGGCTGTGGTTGGCTGATGGCGACGGCAACGACACCTCGGGCCGCCGATCCGATGTCCGCAGCGCGTGACGAACTGCTGGCCGGCCGCATCGTCGCGGTCAAGGGGATCGGCGGCTTCCAGCTCGCGTGCCGTGCCGACTCGGGCGAGGCGGTCGAACGGCTGCGCCGACCGCAAGCGGCGGATGGGGCAAGCCGTTTGCGGTGATGGTCCGAGACATCGAGACGGCCCGTTCGTTGATCGAGCTCGACCCGGCATCGGCGGCGCTGATGGTCTCGGCGAAGGCGCCGATCGTGCTCGGCCCCCGGAAGCTGCCGTCGTCGATCGCCGACGAGGTGGCGCCGGGTCTCGACGACCTCGGTGTCATGCTCCCCACGACGCCGCTGCACGTCGAACTGCTGCGGGACCCGCAGATGCCGCCGCTCGTGATGACGTCGGGCAACCTGTCCGAAGAGCCGTTGTGCAGAACCAACCGAGAGGCGGTGGAACGGTTGCGCGGCGTCGCCGACGCGTTTCTGCTCCACGACCGCGACATCGTCCGCCGCGTCGACGACTCGGTGGTGCGGTCGTCAGCGGCCGGCCCCGTCATGGTGCGCAGGGCCCGGGGCTGGGTTCCGGAGCCGATCCCTCTGCCGGAGGACGCGGACGGGGTGGTGGTCGCCACCGGGGGCCACCTTCAGGTGACCGCCTGCGTGACCGGGCCGACAGGCCTTTCCCTCGCAACACGTGGGCGACCTCGACTCGACGCCGGCGCGGGCGTTCCTGGGTGAGGTGATCGAAGGCCTGCTGGACTTCCTCCAGGTGAAGCCGGACGTGATCGCGTGCGACGCCCACCCTGACTACCCGAGCACCTGGCTGGCAGAGGAAATGGCCTCTGCAGCCGGGGCACGGCTGCTGCGGGTTCAGCACCACGTCGCCCACGTGGCCGCAGTGCTCGCCGAGCACGGCCGGTTCCCGGGGTGCGGCGAACGGGCCGTCGGTATCGCCCTCGACGGCACCGGGTGGGGGCCGGACGCGACCGCCTGGGGCGGCGAATGGCTCGAGATCGACGGCGAGCTCGGGTGGCGGCGACTGGCGCACCTCGAACCGCTGCCGCTGGTGGGTGGCGAGGCGGCCGTTCGCGAGCCGTGGCGGGTCGCGGTGGCGGCTCTGGTGCGGGCCGGGGAACAGGGTCTGGTCCTCGAGACACCGATGGCCGGCCTCGTCGATCGGGAAAAGCTGGAACAGGTGGCGCGGTTGGCGGCGACCGGCGACTGGCCGCGGGCCTCGGGTGCGGGTCGGGTGTTCGAGGCCGCCGGCGCCTTGATGGGTCTGACGATCGCCAACCGGTGGGAGGGCGAGGCGGCGGCTCTGCTGGAGGCCGCGGCGGGGAGGCGGGCGGACGTCGCGCCCTGGCCGGACATCACGATCGTCGAGGGCGGGGCTGCGCCGGTATTGCCCTCCTCCATGTTGCTGGCCGAAACGGCCCGTCGCATCGTGGCCGGGGAGGACCGGACGACGGTCGCGGCGGGCTTCCACGCGACCTTCTGCCGGTTGGTGGGGGACGTCACGAGGCGGGTCGCCACCAGCGCCGCAACGGCGGTGGGGGTGAGCGGCGGCTGCCTGGTCAACCGTTTGCTTGGCGCCGGACTGGAGGCGGAGCTCGGTCCCTCGGGTTTCGAGGTGCTGCGTCCGAAGAACCTGCCCCCCGGCGATGGCGGTCTCTCCTACGGCCAGGCGGTGATCGCTTCCGTCGCCACCGCACGGAACGTGGATCCCCGGCAGGTCGGGTAGGAGCAGGGGAGCAGGGGCATTTTGTGCTGAAAGGGATCGCCACCCCGAGGATGAGGACCGTTCAAGACTGTCATCCCGAGCGAGCGCAGCGAGTCGAGGGATCTGGGGGGAGGCTACCGGAAGGACGCTGCCTCCAGCCCCCACCCAGATTCCTCCACTCGGTCGCTGGCGCTTCCTCGGTCGGAATGACAGGAGGAAGATTCGAAATCCGAAATTCGCGATGACCCCCCTTTTCCCTCGCACGTGGAATCCGGACGCAGACTCAGCACGCATGTGCATCTTCTACCCCGTTCCTAGTAGGATGGTGCCCAGATGATCCCGGCGGTCCCCAGGGGCGGTCGCCGTTCCGAGGAAACGGAGGGATGTATGTGCCTCGCCATTCCGATGCAGGTGATCGAGTGCAGCGAGTTCGGCGGCGTTGCCGAGATCGACGGAGTCCGCCGTCAGGTCTCGATGATCTATGTGCCCGAGGCCGAGGTCGGTGACTGGGTGCTGGTCCACGCGGGGTTCGCCATCGGTCAGGTCGACGCAGAGGAGGCGGCGAAGACGCTGGAGTTGCTGCGCGAGTACTCCGACGCCATGGTGGACCTGTGAGCGGCGGGCCGCACTTCGACCCGTCGGCGATCGCCGGCCTGCTCGGCGAGCTCGAGAAGAAGGCCGCGGGCCTCGACCGGCGCGTGACCCTGATGGAGGTGTGCGGGACCCACACCCACAGCGTCGCCGGCGCCGGCCTCCGCCGCATGATGCCGGCCAACGTGCGTCTGATTTCGGGTCCCGGGTGCCCGGTGTGCGTGACGCCCGTCGACTACCTCGACCGCGCGCTCGCCCTCGCCGCGCTGCCCGACACCGTCATCTGTACGTTCGGCGATCTGATGCGGGTGCCCTCGAGCACCATCTCCCTCGAGCAGGCCCGCGCCGAGGGGGCCAGGGTCGAGGTCGTCTACTCGCCGAGGGACGCGGTCGAGATGGCCCGCGCCAACCCGGGAACCCGCGTGATCTTCCTCGCGGTCGGTTTCGAGACCACGACCCCGACGATCGCCGGAGCCCTCGACGAGGCCGAGCGCGAGGGCTTGGCCAACTTCATGCTGTTGCCCGGCAACAAGACCATGCCCCAGGTGATGCGGGTGCTGGTGGATGACCCCGACCTCGACGTCAACGGCTTCCTGCTGCCGGGGCACGTGTCGGTGATCACCGGTTGGAAGATGTTCGAGTTTCTGACCGAGGAGTTCGGCGTCTCCGGGGTCGTGGCCGGCTTCATGCCCACCGACGTGATGCAGGGCGTGCTGGCGCTGGTGGAACAGGCCCTGGAGGGTCGTTCTTCCATCGGCAACGTCTACGGCAGGGTGGTGACCGCAGACGGCAACCGCCATGCGCGCGAACTCGTCGACCGCTATTTCGAACCGTCGGACGAGATCTGGCGCGGCTTCGGCAAGGTGCCGGGTTCGGGTCTCGGTCTGCGCAGCGAGTGGGCCCACCGGGACGCGTCGTTGATCGAGGTCGAGGTGCCGCCCCCGTATGAACCGGTCGGCTGCCGCTGCGGCGACGTCCTGCGTGGGGTCATCGACCCGCCGGAGTGCCCGCTCTTCGACTCGGGCTGCGACCCGGAGACCCCGATCGGCGCCTGCATGGTCTCGTCCGAGGGCACCTGTGCCGCGTGGTGGCGCCACGAACGGTGGACCACGGAGGCGCGCTCGTGAAGGCCCCCGATCGCGTGCTGCTGGCGCACGGGGGCGGTGGGCGCCTGACCCGCAAGCTGGTGGAGGGCCTCTTTCTACCCGCCCTCGACAATCCCCATCTCGCGACCCTGACCGACGCGGCCATCCTGCCCGAGATGCCTCCGGGCCGGCCGGCCCTGACCACCGACGCCTTCGTGGTCGATCCGCCGGTCTTTGCGGGCGGCGACATCGGGTGTCTCAGCGTCTACGGCACGGTCAACGACCTCGCCGTGTCCGGGGCTCGGCCGTTGTGGCTGACCTGGGCGCTGATCCTCGAAGAGGGCACCGACGGAGAGCTGCTGGAGACGTGCGTCCGCAGCGCGGCGCGAGCCGCGCAGGAAGCGGGAGTCACCATTGTCGCGGGTGACACCAAGGTGGTGCCCCGCGGCAAGGCGGACCGCGTGTTCGCGGTGACGGCCGGGTTCGGCGTCGTGCCGCCGGGTCGCGACCTCGGCGACGCTCACATCCGCCCCGGCGACGCGATCCTGGTTTCCGGACCGATCGGCGACCACGGCGCCACCGTGCTGGCCCACCGCCACGGGATGGAGGCGCCGGGTTTGCAGTCCGACTGCGGGTCGGTGGCAGCCCTGGTCGAGGCGGTGCTCGACAGCGGCGCCGCGGTGCGCTCGTTGCACGACCCGACGCGCGGGGGCGTCGTCACGGTGTGCCACGAGGTCGTGGAACGCAGCGGGTGCCGCGCGGTGCTGGTCGAGTCGGATCTCCCGGTGCGGCGCGAGGTGGCGGCGGTCTGCGATCTCCTGGGCATGGATCCGCTGGCTCTCGCCTGTGAGGGGCGGGCCCTGGTGTGGGTCGCGGCCGGAGACGCCGACCGTGCTCTGGAAGCGATGCGGGCCCACCCCGCGGGTACGGAGACTGCAGTCATCGGGCACATGGAGGCGGCGAAGACCGGAACGCCTCCGGTGGTGCTGAGGACCCGGGTGGGCGGCGAGCGTCCCCTCGATCTTCTCTCCGGTCACGACCTGCCGAGGATCTGCTGATGGACGTCCCTTCTTCTTCGTGGAGTCTGCTGGCCGCTGCATTCGGTGTCGGGGTGGTCCACACCCTGTTGGGTCCCGACCATTACCTGCCCTTCATCATGTTGGCGAAGGCCCGGGGGTGGTCGCGGCTCAAGACGGTGCTGATCACCAGCGCCTGCGGTTTCGGCCACATCGCATCGTCGGTGGCGCTGGGCGGTCTCGGGATCGTCTTCGGCCTCGCCATCGGACAGATCGAGGCGGCGGAATCGGGCCGCGGTCCGATCGCGGCGTGGGCGCTGGTCGCCTTCGGAGTGGCCTATGCCCTGTGGGGCCTGCGCCACGCCCTTCGCCAGAAGAAGGGGATCGAAGCGCACGTTCACGGGGACGACGTTCACATCCACACCCACGCGCACCACCCGCACGGCCACGGCCACGCCAAGGTCGGTGCCACCACCACCTTCTGGACGCTGTTCATCATCTTCGTCCTGGGGCCTTGCGAACCGCTGATTCCCTTGTTCGCGCTGCCCGCCAGCCAGGGACGGTGGGACGTCGCGATTCTGACGGCGGTCGTGTTCGGGGTGGCGACCCTGGTGTCGATGGTGGGGGCGACGCTCGCAGGTTACGAAGGTCTGAAGCTGGTCGGCCTCGGCCCTCTCGAGCGGTGGTCACACGTCGTGGCCGGTTGTGTGATCGCGGCGGCCGGTCTGTCGGTCATCTACCTGGGACTCTGAAGCCGTGGCCCGACCGGTCCGGTTTGTTCACGCCTCGGACCTCCACCTCGATGCCTCCTTCGGGGGCGTGGACGCGACCGACGAGGCGGTGGCGGCGGCGTTTTCACGATCCACTCTCGAGGCCCTCGATCGCGTGGTGGCCCTGTGCATCGATCGCGAGGTCGATTTTCTGGTGATCGCGGGCGATCTCTACAACAGCGCCGATCGCAGCCTTCGCGCCGAGTTCGCCTTCCAGCGCGCCATGCGGAGGCTTGACGACAAAGGGATCCGCGCTTTCGTCGTGCACGGCAACCACGACCCGGCGGACGGCTGGTCGGCGGGCTTGGAGCTGCCCCGGTCGGTGGTGGTCTTTTCGGCCCACGAGGTGGAGCGCTGCGAGGTGGTACGCGACGGCGAGGTGGTGTGCGCGGTTTACGGCCGCAGCTTTCCATCGCGCCAGGTGACGGAGAATCTGGCGCTGGAATACCGGCGGCAGATCGACGATCCGCTCGCGGTGGCGGTTCTCCACACCAACGTCGGGCGGCTCGCCGCATGGGACAACTATGCGCCGAGCACGATCGAGGATCTGCGGGCGGCGGGCATGGACTACTGGGCCCTCGGCCACATCCATCTGCCGGGGAGGATCGCCGACAACCCGGTAGCGGTCTACTCGGGCTCCACCCAGGGTCTCAACCCGACCGAGGTCGGCCCGCGTGGGTGTTTTGTGGTGGAGCTCGACGGCGACGGAGCGCGTGAGGAGTTCGTCGAGACCGCATCGATCCGCTGGAAGAATGCCGCGATCGACGGCTCCGGACTCTTTGATCTCGAGGGTCTGCGATCGGCGGTGGCCGCAGTGTGCGACGCAGCGCGCGGCGAGACCGGGGGGCGGCCGGTGGTGTTGCGGGTAGATCTTACCGGACGCTCGCAGCTGCACTTCGACCTCGGCCGTCCGGGGATCCTGACGGATCTCCTGACCGACCTGCGTGCAGAGCACCTCGCAGCCGAGCCCTGGATCTGGATCGACCGCCTGCGCGACCGGACGCGGCCGTTCATCGATCTCGATGCGGTGGCGCGCGAGGAGGGTCTGCGGGGCGATCTGGTGCGTCTGGCGGCGCGCTGGGGCGAGGACGGTGAGGGCGCAGCCGCCATGCTCGACGAACTGTTGGCCGCCGTGCTCGGCCAGCTTCCGGGGCAGCGGGAGCATGGCCTTTCCCCACACGAAATCGTTCAACGGGCGTGCGACCTCTGCATCGACCGGCTGTCCGAGGGCGACTGAGATGTACCTCAAGCGCGTCGAGGCGGTGCGGTACGGAGAGTTCGAGGGCGCGGTTCTCGGCGAACTGGTGCCGGGTCTCAACCTCTGCTTCGGCCCCAACGAGGCCGGCAAGAGCACCATGACCTCGCTGATCCGGCACGTGCTCTACGGTTTTCCGCGGGGGCGGGTGGTGGAGCGGCTCTACCTGCCTCCCGCCGGTGACAATCGCTGTGGCCGACTGGTCTTTGCGGGGGAAGATGGCGACGTGGTCATCGAACGCACCGAGGGGGTCCACGGGGGCCAGGTGACCGTCTCTTCTGCGAGCGGCAGGGCGACCGGCAGCGAACCCCTCGACTCCATCACCGCAGGAGTTTCCAGCGGAGTATTTCAAACCGTTTTCGGTTTTTCGCTCGAGGAGCTCAGCGATATGAGCTCGCTCGAGGGCATTCAATCGCGGCTTTACGCCACCACCGCCGGCCTCAAGGTCAACCCCTACGACGTCGTGGAGAACCTCCGGCAAAGCGCCGACGTCCTGTGGGCGCCCCGCGCGCGCACCAGGACCCTCCACACCCTGGCCAAAGAGCTGCGCCAGGTCCGCGAGGAGCGCCGGGGAGCGGAGGAAGTGGCGGAGCGCTACCGGACGGATCGGGCTCGACGGGACGAGGTGGCCGCCGAGTTGGGAGTGATCGAAGAGGGGTTGCGCGCGGCCAGGTTGGAGTCGGAGCGTTTGTCCGCCCTGCTTGGCGAAGGCCGGCGGTTCGAAGAGAAGATCAGTGAAAGCCGGGAGATCGCAGAAAAGTCCGGTCTCGAAGCCGATCGGATGCATCGGGAGGCGGATGCCATCGATGTCGATGACGACCTCCTCGGCAAGGCCGAGGCCATCGAGCGCCTGGGCACCAGATTCGAGCTCTTCCGTTCCGAGGTGGCACAGCTTCGACGCGACCACGAACGGCTCCAGGAGCTGCAGAGGGACCTCCAGAGGCGGGCTCGGGACATGGGCGAGAGCTTCTCGCTCGACGAAGCCTCGGACGTCCACTTCGACCTCGAGCTGGAAAACCACCTGGCCGAAGCCGAGCAGCGCATCCAGAAGCTGCTCCTCGAACGGGAGGCCGCCGCGCGGAGCGCCCGGGAAGCGGAAAGCGAGCACCGAGAGGCACGGGCGGCTGCAGCGATACGATCCCGGGAGATGGGGCTCGGTGACGATGCAGACGTCCGGGACGTCATCGGAATCCGGATGGCCACGGCGGATCGCCTGTTGACCATCGGCGGCGCTCCCGCGAGCGACCCGGTCGGCTGGTTGCCTGCCGTCGGTGCCGCCGTCATCGCGGCGGTAATCGTGGTGGCCGGAGTGGTGTTGGGAGATCGCCACCTTCTGTGGGCAGCCCTCTTGCCCGCACTTCTGGCGGGAGCGCTTCTCGTTCGGAGTCGGCTGGGACGCGGCAAGGTGCCGGCGGAGGTCGCGTCCCTCGCGGCGGCGCTCGGTTTCGACGAGGTCCCGACACCGGCGCGGCTGGTGGAGATCAGGAGCCGGTTGGAGGGCGTTCGGCAGCTGTGGGCCACCGAGCACCAGCTCGCGCGCAAGGCTCAGGCTCTGAAGACGGCCGAGCTGACCGCAGTCGAAGCCCACGAGAGCGAGTGGGCCGAGTGGCTGGCCTGGCTCGAGCGCCACAACCTGCAGACCGCGTCCGGCCAGCCCGAGAGTGCGCGCCGCATGATGCGGCTCCTCCGTGACCTTCGCGCCCGGCTCGAAGGTCGGCAGGAACTGGAAGCGCAGATCGAAAAACGCGACGCCGCCTGCCGGCGCTTTGTCGACGAGGCCCGGGAGATCGGCGCCGAGGCCGAGCGCCGGGATGGGATCGAAGGCTACGCGGAGATCGAGCACTCGGTGCGCTCGATCATCGCTCGTCTCGGCGCCGCCCGCCGTCTCGACGACAAACGAAGGGAGCTGCGGACGGAGGAAGCCGGCGCACGGGAGCAGAGCGACGCGGCGGAGAAGGCGGCGGAGACCGCTCGCGAGGGCCTTGCTGCGGTCCTTGAACGTGCAGGTCTGGGTGACGGCGCCTCGCTGGCCGATCTCGAGGCCGCGGTGGCGGTGGCTCGCCGTGCGGCCGCCGAGGTGGAGGCTGAACGGGGCGTGCTGCTGGAAACCCGCGGAACCCTCGATGGCCGCCTCCAGCGGGGGGCCGAAGAGAGCGAATCCGCCCGGCTCAGACTGGCCGAGGCCGGTCTCGAAGAGAGGATCTCCGAGGGGCTGGAGAGCTACGTCGTCCATGCCGTGGCCGCTCGCCTCCTGGAGCAGTCGCTGTCCTCGTACGAGGCCGAGAAACAGCCCGCGGTGATCCAGCGGGCGCAGGAGATCTTCGCGCTGCTCACCGAGGGCCGCTACACCCGGCTCGCCACTCCGCTGGGACGGTTCGAGCCGGTGGTCGGCGACGGCGGCGGAACCGGCAAGGAACCCGAGAAGTTGTCCCGGGCGACCGCCGAGCAGCTTTTCCTCGCACTGAGGCTGAGCTATGTCGAGAACCTCGCCAACGCTCACCCGGCCCTGCCGGTGATCATGGACGACGTGCTGGTGAACTTCGATGACAGGAGAAGGCTGGCCGCAATCAAGGTCATCGCCGGCTTCGCGTCGCGACGCCAGGTGATCTTCTTCACCTGCCACACCGCCACCGCCGAAGCATTTCGGAAGGCGGCGCCGCAGAGCACCTTGCTCGAGGTGGGGTGAGCGTCGGCAGAATGCAGCGCACAGGATGCAGGATCACTCGTGTCCAAGACGGCAAAGTGGACTGCTCGAAATCACATTCAGGCTCCACCCCGACCGCGGCGGGTCTGAAGGTGGGCCAAGGCCCACCCTACCTTCGGACCCACGTTTCGAACGGGTTCGTAGGGTGGGCCTTGGCCCACCTTCAGAGATGTTTCAAGTTGGTGCCAGGAGAAACAAAGTTAACAAAGTGATTCGACGAATTTTCAGGCGAGTCTACGATGTTCCATTTCACTTTGTTAACTTTGTTTCTCCTGGCACCTTTCGCAACCGTTTCCGGGCGGTCCGCAGATCGTGCAGACCGTTGAGGTAGCGGGGCGGCTTTTTCATCCCCTTGCGGGGATCACCGCCGGGGTGGAGCAGGGTCTCCCACTTGATGACGTTGGCCTCGTAATAGAGCTCGCTGAGGCGCCGCAGGAGGCGATGGCCGAAGGCCCCGGGCGGGATCCAGAACGATCCGGCGAGGTCGATGAACACGACCCGGCCGTCCGGACGGAGGAGAAGGTTCTTGTTGTTGCGGGCGTCAAGGTGGAGGAAACCGAGTGCCGCGAGGCGGTCCAGCGCGGCTCGGATCTGCGCCAGATAGTCGTCGCGGTTGGTGCCGCGATCGGGCGCCCATGCCAGTGCGACGCCTTCGATCTTCTCGACCCCGAGGGCATGGCCGTCGATGCGCCCCATGAACTCCGGCAGGAAAGGCATCGGCCCGAGGTAGGTATAGGCGCGGCATTCGCGGTTCACCTCGAGCCGTCCGATCAGACGCCGCCACCACGACCTCGGCGCGAAGTCCTTGACCACCATCGGCCCGCCCTCGACCTCGATGACGAAGACATCGGCCTTGAAGGGCGCACCGTGGGTCAGGTACTCCTTGTCGGCCGCGTCGAGCTCGGGTCTCGTGAGTGCGGTGCGCGATTGGGGGTAGAATCTCACCGTGGCAGACATTATTTCACAGGCGGGCGCCGGCGCGGATTTCGACCCCGTTCGCCTTCGCGGGGTGGCGCCCGTGCGGCGGATCGAAGGCCGCAACTGGACCAAGGCCGACGTCGAGTTCTACGACGTCGAAGGCTTTCGGGTAGCAGTCAAAACGTATGCGCCGCGGAATGCCCTGGCCCGCAACACTCTGGGTCGATGGCTCATCCGACGCGAGGCAAAGGCCTTCGCGGCGGTCGCCGGGATCCGTGCGGTGCCCGCGTTCTTCGGCCGGATCGGCCCGTTTGCCATCGCGACCAGCTGGGTGGATGCAGTCCCGCTGCGGGAACACGTGGGTGGTCTGTTGGACGACGGCATCTTCGATCGCCTGGCCGCGATCGTCGACGAGTTTCACCAGCGGGGCGTCGCGCTGGCGGATCTCCACCACCGCGACGTGCTGCTCGCCGGAGACGGATCGCTGTACGTTCTCGATCTCGCGACGGCGTGGGTGTCGGGCGACCGTCCGGGAGCCGTTCGTCGCTACCTCTTCGAGCGCTTCTGCGAGTCCGATCGGGTCAACCTCGCGCGGATGCGGGCGCGCTTCACCGGTGGCGACCCGGCAGCGGCGGTCGCGTCGGTAAGCCCTGCCGCGGCCGCCTGGCACCGCCGGGGGCGCGCGGCCAAGGGCATCCTGAACCGGTTGCGCGGCAAGGGGCGCTCTTGACCTTTTGAAAAGAGGGTGGCTGCGTTATCCTGTTCGCCGATCACGGGGAGGGGATTCATGAGTGAAGCCGGTTACAACAGGACTCTCGGTGTGGTGCGTCTGCTGGCGCTGTTCGCGGTCATTGTCGCGCTGGTGTACTTCGCACGGCCGACCGTCGTCAGCGTGGCCATCGGCTTCGTGTTCGTGGTGCTCGGCGAGTCGGTCCGATTCTGGTCCTCGGGTCTGCTCCTCAAGACCAAAGAGCTGATGACGGCGGGCCCCTATCGCTACACCCGCAACCCGCTCTATCTCGGGCGCTTCCTGATCCTCACCGGCGTGATCATCATGGTCAACCTGCCGAACTCCATGAGCCTGGTCGGGCTGGTCATCGGCTGGGCGTGGTTCCTCGGCGTCTACATGAGGCGCAAGGAACGGGTCGAACCGGCGCGGTTGCGCGAGGAGCACGGAGAGGCCTACGACCGCTACTTCAAGGCCGTGCCGGCGCTCTTCCCGACCTTCTCACCGTACGCCGACTACACCCCGGCCGCCTGGTCGGCCGAGCGGATGAAGCGCAACAGGGAATACTGGATGGTGATCGGTCTGCTGGCCGTCAGCGCCTTTCTCCTGTGGCGGGCCTTGAACGTATAGACGTCACAACGTTTGAACGTGCTTCTACTCTCTGAACTGAAGTTCGTGGAGACGGGCGTAGAGCCCGTTCAGCCCGAGCAACTCGCGGTGGGTGCCCTGTTCCACGATCCGGCCTTCCTGGAGGACGATGATGCGATCAGCCTCGCGGATGGTGGCGAGGCGGTGGGCGATGACCAGGCTGCCGCGGCCTTCGAGCAGGACGTTCATCGCCTGCTGAACCTGGTCTTCCGACTCGGCGTCGAGAGCGGACGTGGCTTCGTCGAGAACCAGGAATGGCGGGTCTTTGAAAAGGGCCCTGGCGATGGTCAACCGCTGTCGTTGCCCCATCGAGAGCCTGGCTCCGTCCTCGCCGAGCAGGGTGTCATAGCCGTCCGGCAGGGCCGTCACGAAGTCGTCCGCCTGGGCGGCGACGGCAGCGCGCCGCACGAGAGCTGAATCGGCATCGGCGCGACCTGCGGCGATGTTGAGGCGAACCGTGTCGTCGAAGAGGATGGTCTCCTGGGTGACGAGGCCGATGTTGCCGCGGACCGAGTCCAGGGTGAGATCGCGGAGGTCGTGGCCGTCCATGGTCACCCGGCCGCCGGTAGGATCGGCAAAACGCAGCATGAGGTTGGCCATCGTGGTCTTGCCGCCGCCCGAGGGGCCGACAAGGGCGACCATTTCGCCGCGGCGGATCGTGAGCTGGATCCCCTTGAGAGCGGGCTCGTCGCTGTCGGGGTAGGTGTAGAACACGTCGTCGAAGTGGATCTCCTGCGGCGCGTGCTCGAGGCGCTTGGTTGCGGGCCGTTCGGTCACCTCGCGCGGCCAGTCGATCATCGCGAAGACCCGGCTCGCGGCGGACATGGCCTGTTGGACCTCGACGTTGATCTGGTTGAGGCGGCGCGCCGACATGAAGAGAAACGTGAGCCCGCCGAGGACGACGATGAAGTTCCCGGGGTCAATGGCGCCGGTGGCGATGCCTCTGCCTGCAAAGTAGAAGAGAACGCCGCCGGCCACGGCCCCGACAAACTCGACGATCGGCCCCGAGGCGGCGGCCGCCCGGCTCGCCTGGAGATCCACCTTGAAGAGCTGCATCAGGGTCCGGCGAAAGCGGTCGATCGAAATCTGTTCCATCGTGAAGGCCTGGATGATCTTGACGCCCGAGACCGATTCCTTGAGTTGGTTAGCGGCCACCGCCGTCTGCTGTTGGGACCTCGTGGCCGCCTTGCGGAGACGCCGTCCGAGGCGCATCACCGGATAGCCCATGACCGGGAGGACGATGAGCGCGAAGAGGGTCAGCTTCCAGTCGTAGATCAGGACCAGCGCGAGCATCGCGGGGGCCATGGCGGAGACCCGGAAGAAGTCCGAAAAGACCTGGGTCGACATCAGCTTGATGAGGTGGACGTCGTTGAGGAGTCGGGACAGGACCTCACCGGTCTGGTGGCGGCGGTAGAAGCTCGGAGCCTGGAAGATCAGCGAATCGTGGAGATCGGCGCGGAGGTCGCGGATGATCGCGGAACCGGTCTTTCGCGTCAGATAGTCGCCGAAGAACAACAGGATCCCGCGCACGAGGAAGATCGTCACCAGAAGGACCGGGACCTTGGCCATCGGCCGCGTCCGGATCCAGCTCTTCGCCTGCTCGATCGGCAGGCGGTCGAGAACCCGGTCGAGAAAATTCCCCGGCTCGTCGGGCGCGGAGGTCGTCACCGCCACGGGTGTCTTTGCGATCAGGACTTCGTTGACCAGAGGATTGAGGGTGGCGACGACGAGAGACATCAGGGCGCCTGCGATCGCCATCATCAGAGCTGCGGCGATCATCTGCCCGAGGTAGGGCCTGGCATAGCCCAGGAATCGCTTCAGTTCTTTCACGCTGGGATGGTAGCAGAACGTGGCAACGTTCAATCGTTCAACGCTGAAACGTTTGAACGTCCCATCTCAGCTACTGCGGGCTGAAACGCTCCAGGACCGGGACGTCGGTGCGGCTGACCAGAGCGAGCACGGCGCGGAGGATGGAGGTCTGCAGGTCGGCGTCGCCGGGCTCGCCGAGGGGGAAGCCGAGGGAGTAGGGAACGGAGAGCGCCCGCGGCGGGCGGATCAGCCGGGTGACGCCCTCGAGCAGGGTGATGGAGACCGTGGGGATGCTCCGTTCTTCGATGATCTGCTGTGCGAGACCGACGGTCTGCATGCACACCGGTCAGACGGGCACCATGAGGGCCACATCCACGTGATCATCGATGAGCAGGTCGGCGACCTCGGGCAGGGTGTGTTTGAGGAGCCGGCCGGGGGCCGTGATCGAACCCATGAGCGAGATGTGGCGCGGCGCCACCTCGCCGATCGTCCCGTCGGCCGCGAGCTCGTCGAGGCGGTCGAGGGGCAGACCCATGTTGCGGTCGGCTTCGAGACCCTCGTGGGAGAAGGAATCCGAACGATGGTGCTCCTCGAGAGCCTGGAGATCGGTGTCCGCCGGGATCACGCGAAAGCTGAAGTCGCCCCCGCGCACCGACTGATCGAACGGCACGTCTCCAGGCACCACGAAACCGGCCGAAGACACGATCGCCACCCGGCATTCGGACAGCGGCTTCGACAGCGTCGCCGCCGGCACGGGATCGATGGTGCGCCAGCGGTAGGCCTTCAAGAAGGCGCGAAGGGACAGGGAGAGGTCGCGGGTCTCGGCCATGGCAGGAGAGAGTAGCACTTCGAATTTGGAATTAGGAATTAGGAATGCCGCCCGCCACCCCTGGATTCGGATTTCGGATTTCGGATTTCGATTTCCCCCGCCCTTCCAACCGATCAGCCCGGTGCTCAGGGCGGGTGGGATCGCGTGCGGTGACGGCTGCGCCGGAACAGGGCGTGTGCGGCGGAGGTGCCATTTGTCGCATTGTTTGAAGGCCGTCGTTTCTTTTGGTTGGCGATTTCCGGGCAAACAATGCGACGGGTGGCTCCTCCCGGGAAGCGAGCGGTGAAAGTCAATCCACGCCCAACCTCTCTGACAGTCAGTCCACCCCGGCGAAGCCGGGTTACAATCCGCGCCATGGTGAAAAAAGCACTTCCCGTCGTTTCGTCACTCATCGCCATTTCCGTGCTTGCCTTCCTGGCAGGTTTTCCTGCCGCGAGCGCCGAGGCTGGCGAGGCTGCCACGGCCGCCGGTCCGGTCGAGCAGGTCCTGCCCTCCGGGGCGCGGGCCCTGCTGTGGCCGCGGCCGGGGTCGGGGACCGTCCTCATCACGATTGCGGTGCCGGCGGGCTCCGAGGACGAACCGCCTGAGATGGGCGGTTTGTCGCACTATCTCGAACACCTGTTGTTCGACGGTTTCGATGAGCTTGACGAACGCGCCGTGACCGAGGCTTTCGAAAATCTCTCCGCGTACATGAACGCCTTCACCCGCGAGCAGGCGACCGTGTACTTCTCGCTCGTGCCGCGGGAGAACGCGCTGGCCGCCGCCGAGCTGATGGTGGGGATGCTGACGAGGTCGACGATCGGCGAAGCGGTTTTCGAGAAGGAGAAGAAGGTGATCCTCGAGGAGCTGGCCAAGGATCACGCTTCCCCGGACGGTCTCCGGGAGGAGAGCCTCCGGACCGTGCTGTGGAGCGGAACGCCCCTCGAGCACCCGGTCGGCGGCTCGGTCGAGTCGGTCGAAGCGACCACCCGGGACGAGGTCGTGAGCTACTGGAAGACCCACTACCCGCCGTCGGGATACCGGATCCTCATCGAGGGGGACCTGCCGCTGGCGGGTCTCTCCGCGGTCCTGGCGCCGTTCGCCCTGCTCGAGGCGGGGGGAGCGCCGCCCCAACGCGTCGATCCGCTGACCTGGCCGGGTTGGGGTGAGTGGGCGGCAGCCGCGGCGCCCGAAGCGCCGACCGGAGGCGGGATGCCGCCGCCGGGAATGGGGATGGGCCACGGCATGGGAGGAGGCCCGTCGGCTCCGAGCGGCGGCACCCTGGAGCTGGTTGTCGCGGCCCCCGACGCGGTGGCGCAATCGGGGACGGCGATGGAGATTCTCGCTCGTTGGCTCAGCGACCCGTCGGGGCCGATCGCCGCGGTCCTGCTTCCCGAATCGGCGTCGGAGGTCAGCGTCGTCCGGCTGCCGCGCGACCCCCGCGACCTGCTGCAGATCCGGGTCGAGGCATCGATAGGTACGAATCCGGAATCGCTCGTGGCCACCGTGCTGGGTACTCTCGCGGCGGCGGCTTCGGGGCCGGATGACGCGACGGTGGAGTCGATCCAGCGCACGTGGGCCGGAGAGCGCGCGCTCAACGACCAGCGCCTCCACTACGCTGCGGTCTTCTACGGTGAGGCCCTGGCGGCGGGGCGGGGCGAGCTGGTCGATGCGGTCGCTCCGCCGAGGATCTCGCCTGCCGATGTGCGCGCGACCGCGGCGGCTCTGTTCGGCGGTGCGACGCCGCGGAGCCGGGCGGCGTGGCTCGGCCCCGGCGGGCCGGAGGGACGAACCCCGCTGCCGCAGGCTGCCGCGGTTGCGCCTCCTGCACAGGCGACGGCGTTCGAGGAGGGTCCGCTCGGGAGTCTGGTCGCGACTCTCGACAACGGGCTGGTGGTCGGCATCCTGCCGGAGGAGGGGAGCGACGTGTTCGGGGTCCACCTGTTGGTGGCCGATCGTACGCTGCGCGAACCCGCGGACGCCCCCGGGGTCGCTGATCTCGTCCATCGCCTGCTTTCCGGCGGCACGGTCCTGGGCCCCGGACAATCCCTGGCGCAGAGGATCCAACGGGCGGGATTCGAGGTCAAGATCGCGGACGATCCGATGATCCCCTTCGACAACCGGTACCACGTTCCGGATTTCTCGTACGTCCGGATCGAGGGTCCCGCCGCCGGGTTGGAAACCGCGTTGACGATGCTCGCTGAAATGATACGGGTCCCGGCGTGGGACGATGCGGGCTGGCAATCCGCCGCCACAGGCCACGAGGCGGAACGGAAGGCAGACAACCGCGGGACGGAAAAGGCCGACCAGCTGTTTCTCGGTGCGCTCCTGGGTCGCGGCAATCCTCTGGCACAGCCGGCTTCGGGACCGTTGGACGGAGCAACACCCGGTCCCGAACGGGTCCGTCAGTGGTGGGGGGAGTGGCCGGGCGGATACTTTTCGCCCGACCGCCTGGTGATTTCTATCGCGTCTCCGCTGGCTCCCGCCGACACGTTGGATATGGTGGAGGGCGCCTTCGGTGACGGTCCCCAAACCCCGCCGCGGCGCGGTCCCTACCCGCCGTGGCAACCCGCCGCCGAGCCGCCGATGGTGGAGATCGGCGAGGCCCCACAGGTGACCGTGCTGTGGGGGAGGATCGTCGAGGTGGCTCCGGAAGACCGAGCCGCCGTGCTGGTGGCCATGGACGCCCTGTCCGACCGGATGACCGCGATCATCCGTGAGCGCGATGGTCTGGCGTACCGGCTCGGCGCGGGGGTCCGGCACGTCCCGGGCGGCGCCTGGGTCCTGTCGGCTTCGGTCGGGACCCGGCCCGAAAACTCGGCCAGGGTCGGGGAACTGGTCGCGACGCTCGCGGCTGAGCTCGCCGGCGAGCCGCTGTCGGCGGTCGACATCGAACGGCTCAATGCCCGCGAACGACGGAGCCGGATGCTGCGCGGTCTGTCCGCGGCGTCGCGCGCCTATCGGGTCGGGCGCGCCATCTTCGAGGGCGCCGGCTCGCCGCTGGCGGTCGACGAGGCGGACTACGCCGCGGTCACGCCTGCCCGGGTCCAGGAGGTCGCGAAGAAATATCTGGTCCCGGAAGAGATGTTGGTGGTTGTGACGCCCTGAAGAGCATGGCGTTTCTGAACGCCGTCGGGGAACGGCGGTTCCGGGGGGCGTCTGAAATTCAGGTGCCGGGCGGGGATAAACCCCGCCCCTACGATGCTTAGAAGCTGGCGGGGATGAACTACGCCTCAGGGGGGAAAGTCGCACCTGAAAGCCGTAGGGGCGGGGTTTATCCCCGCCCTTTCATCGACTACGAGCTCTTCGGTTGGTCCTGCGCTTCGGCGGGGGCGAGCGATCCTTCGGTGACCCAGTGCTCGTACAGCCGGCGCACGCGAAAGGCGTCGATCAGAAGCTCGCGTTCGACCTCGCCGGACGGCACGCCCCTGGCCGCCCGGCCCCAGACTTCCTTGGCGAGCTTGGGGTCCCCGTCTTCTTTGACGTCGGTGGCCTTCTTGCCGGTGGGTTTGTACGCGGCGTCGTCGGGTATCAGGGCGCAGGCGCGGTTGAACTCGTCGAAACGGCGCATCCCCTCCATCAGGAGGGACATGACGCTTCTGGAGCCGGATCCACCGCTCTCGTTCGGTTCGGCCTTGCTCGCGGCCGCAAACTGGAAGCGCCCTTCAACCGGACGTTCCAGCATCTGATAGACGGCAACGTCCTCAGTGAGCTTGCCGAAGACCGCGGCCGACATTTCGCCGCCGGCGAAAGCGACGGACGCGGCTTGCGCGCCGTCGGCACCGACGAGATGCAGGGTCCCGGTGACACGATTGTCGGCGAGGTTCTGCAACAGATTCGGCAAACCGAAAAGCCCGAGGTCGCCGCTCAGAGTGATGGACTCCTCGCCGCTCCGGGTCGCGGGGGCGAGAGGCCTGCCCATGCTCTTGAGCGCGTCGGCCGCCTTCTGGCCGAAGGTCTGGTCACCGTGCTTTTTGGCGATTTCCGCCAGCAGCCTCTGAACATCGGGCGACCGGGTACCGGCGAGTGCCGAGACCAACGGCTCGAGGATCAACGCCTTGCGCTGAGCGCCCACCGACATTCCGAGGAACTTCCTCGGCAGCTCGTTGCTGATCGCATCCGTGAGGCGGACGACCTGCGCCGGGTAGTCGGAGAGATCGTGGGATCCCAACGCCACGAGCCGGCCGTAGGTGTCGCCGAGTTGCGGCGTTCCCTTCAGCCCGTGGGTGATGACGATCTCGAGACTGTCGTTGTCAGGCTCCAGACACAGGTGCTTGATGGTGTTGCTGAGCAGGAGCCGGCTTTCCTTGGCGTCGAGGGGGATGGACGCGGTTGCGGTCAAACCGTCCTCGAGCTCGCTGATCCTCGCCGACAGGATGCCGTAGGCGCGGGGGTGCCGCAGTTGGATCAGGACCGAGATGCTCTCACGAACGATCGGCAGGGCCTCGCGCAGATCGGACGTCCGGTTGAGAATGTCGATCTCGTGGTCGACCGTATCGTCATTGGAGGAGGGAATCGCCCGCATCAGATAGAGCAGATTGCGCTCGACCTCGACCTGGCGTCGTTGCCCGCTGTTGACCGACTCGTCAAGTGCGTGGACGGCCTCGGCGCGGGCCGCCTCGCCGTGCGCGCGCAACAGTTTGAGCAGCCTCAGACGGGTCTCGCGGTTTTCTTCTTCGATCAGCTGCTGGATCAGGCGGTCGGCGTGGAGCTGGGGGAAAAACCTGAGGACCCGGCGCAGCAGCAAGCGTCGGTCGGGGTCCTCGGAGAGCATGTCGAGTTGGTCGGGGTCGAGTGCCGGGTAACCGTCCCCGTAGACGGCTTCCGCGATCGCCGCCTCGATTTCGCCTCCTTCGATCATCCGGCCGGCGAGGTCGAGCATGGTCACGGCCCGTCCGAGAGAACCGCGGTTGAACTCCTCGACGGCCACCGACACCAGCTCCTTGAATCGCTCCGCCAGCTCGGTGCGGTCCTTTGCCAGCTTGACCACCTTGCGCATCGCCCGCGCTGCGCCTGCCGGCGGTTCCGCGCCCGCGACGCTTTCGTGGGCGGGCGGCGCCCAGTCCGGGAGGCTGCGGCCGAGCTGCTGCATCAACCCGGCGCTGAGGCCGGGCACCCCGAGATCCTTGAGGAAAGCGAGCTGGGTTTCCAATTCGTGCGAGCTGACGGCGTGGGATGCGACCTCTTCGACGACATGGGCGAGCATGGCACCGGGTCGCGGTTCCGCGCCACCCGCCGCCCCCTGCTGTTGGGACACATTCCGTTGCAGGGCGTCGAGCAACAGGTTGAAACGCAACAGCGCGGCCGGGTCGGCGGTCGGCGCGGCCATGGAGTAGGGGACCATCCCGGGCGCGGCGCCGCCGCCCTGGCCCACCTGACCCGGCGGTCCACTGTACCCGCCGCCGTAACCCACGCTACCGCCGGAGACCGGTTTGTGGAGGACCTCGCTCTTGCTGCCGCCGAGCGACGTGCTCTTTTCGAGGTGGCCGAAGTTCGTCTGGAGCCCGCCGCGCTGTTCGGCCGGACACAGTTGGAGGAGGTGGGGGCGCAGCCCATCCATGAACTGCGCGACGTCCTCGCGGGGGATCAGCTCGAGGACGCCGAGCTGGTGCAGCTTGGTTGCGGCGTGGAAGATGAGGTCGGCCGCGGTCATGTTGCTGGAGCCGCGAAACTGGTCGCCGATCCAGGACTGGATTTCCTGCACGATCACGCCGACGGGGACCCCGAAGATGTCTCCCGCATTGTTGGCGAAGATCATGGGCGCGATTTCGTCTGAGAGGTACCGTTTGAGGAGCATCCGCTCCTCCTCGTATCCGGTAACCCCGGTTTGCTGGTTCAAGCTCTGCCCCCAGGTCGCGTCACGATGAGTCCGTCGCGAGGGATCTCGATAATTACTGGATGCCGGATCCTGATCGTGCCGGCGGACACGGAACCGGACGATCACAGAATGTCACATCGTCCCTACCATAGTATCTCAATCCGGGACCCCTGGGAGTGGTTCACTCTTCGGAGACGAGAGTCAGGCGCCGCCCCGGAAGACCTTCGTCGGGCGGGCGAATCATCAGGGGTGCTCCGATCGTGGATTCGTCGCACACCCTCACAGGGATTCAAGCAGCCTGCGTGCCTCGCCGCGGACGAACGCGAGAATGAAGCTGGGCTGGTTGAAGTCGATCACCTGGCGGCAGGCCGCTCGTGCCGCCTCGTCGTCACCGGCCGCAGAAAAGGCGACGGCGTTCAGCATCAGCACCTCGGGGTTCTGCTGGTTGGCGTTCGCGAGGTCGAAGAGGGCCGCCTTCGGGTCGCCACCGGCCAGCGCCAGCATGCCCTGGAGCTGATGCGACTGCTGGATCTCGCCACGTACATTGTGCATCGCGACCGCCTCGTCGTAGGCGGCGGCCAGGTCGGTGGCGGCGGCGAGCTCGCCCTGTCGGAGGGCGACCCTGGCGGCGTCGAAGAGGTGGTTCCGCCGAACCGCCTCTTTGACGTCGTCGGTGGTGTCCGAGATCTCCATCATCGCCACCGCCTCGTCGTACTTCGCGGCCGCCTCCTCCGGGCGCGCGGCTCGAAGCAGTATTCTCCCGATGAGGTTGAGATCGCCGGACATGGCGGGGCGGTCGTCGGTTGCCGCCGCGATGTCGAATCTTTTCTGGGCCTCGGCGAGGGCGCCCCCGAAATCATCCTGGTGGAGATACGTCGCCGCTCTCCAGGTGTGCATCTGCCGCACCTCGCCGCTGGTGCGTGCCACGCCTTCGATCCTCGACAGCGCGTCCCGGGCGTCCTCCGGCCGGTTCATGAACAGGAGATCGTGGGCGATCCCGATGTACGAGGCGATAAAGGTGGGCTCGACCGCAAGCGCCTTTTCGTACGACAGGATCGACTCCTCGTACCTGCCCATCTTCATCAACAGCTCGGCGTAGGAGTCGTACGGGTTGGGCTGATCGGGGATGAGCTCGACGTAGCGTTTGAAGGCTTTTTCGGCCGCGTCGAAATCGCCCATGTTCCGAAGCGCGTAACCGAGCTGGTTATAGGGTTGCGGAAACTCGGGGTTGATCGCGATCGCCTTCCGGTACTCCGCTGCGGCCGCTTCGTAGTCCTGCTGGCCGAGAAGGAAAATGCCGAGCGCGTTATGGGCCCGTTCGTCTCCCGGGTAGGCGGCGACCAGGGACTGGAGCAGTGACCGCTGGGTCTCGGGATCCGCGTTGACGCCGGCGTCGAGCGCCCCGATCATCATCTGCTCCCCGTCGCTCGCGCCGGCTGCGCTCTCGGTGGCGTGCCGCAGGGCCGCAAAGAACTCGTGAGTCGTCGGCGAGGTGTTGGCGGCCGCCATCCAGGCCAGTGCGAAGTTCGGATCGAGCTCTGTGGCCGAAACGAAGTGCTGGTGGGCGTCGGTGAACCGCAGCGCCTCGAAGAGGTCCCTGCCGTGCAGGTAGGCGGCGCGCGCCTCCTCGGACGTCGTCGTGATCGGCACCTTTGCCGTGGAGTGCTCATCTGCGGGCCCCTTGCCGCAGGCCGCCAACGCACAGATGACGGAGAACGAGACGGCCGCCGGCAGCAGACCTCGTGACCTCATGATGGAACCTCCCCCCGCATGACCCTGAGGTGAACCAAGAGAAGATACGTGGATTGCCGGGACGAGTTGCGCAGCGCCGCTGCAACTTCCAGGCCACGGAATCCGTCGATTCATGCGGTTAACCCGCATTATTCACGAGGATTCGTCGCGAGAGGCGGGAAGTGCAAGCGGGGTGGCGATTTCGCTAGATGAGGGAGCGGAGGCGTACTTGCAGTACGTCGAGCGAGCGAATCGAGAAAGCGCCGCCACGCGCAGCGGATCGCGCCTCGCAGTAGAAGACTCGTGAATAATGCGGGTTAAGGCGGGAGTCACTCGGAGTCGATCAGGACCTCGCGTCCGTTCATTGTGACGACGACGAAGTCTCCGTCCACGATCTCGAGGGCCGCCGGTTTGCCGCCGCCGTCCCAGGGGTTGTCCGACATGTCGACGGAGGTCAGGATGACACGGTCGTCGAAGCGGGTGTGGATGACGTGCTCCTTACCGTCCGACTGGCCGGTGGCCATGCGCGCGACACCGGATGCCCCCAGGATGGCGTCCATCTCGCTGCCGTACTGTTTTTCGTCCCACTGCGAGGTGCCCTTGAACCACAGCGGTCCGGTGTCGGTCAGTACCGACCACGTGCCCCACTGGCCGAGGTGTTGAAGCTCGGCTGCGCGCGTCATCCGGGGGTTGTCGGTGTTGCGCTGTGACGCGTCGAGGGTGTTGAGGTAGGCGATCTCGTCTTTGATCACGTCCACCATCTCACGAGCGGAGCACAGGGGGAGGCACAGGCCTTCTGAAACCATCTTCTCCCGGTCCGCGTCGAAGCGGCGGATCTCGTCCGCTGCGCGGGTGTTGATTTCCTCCACCGTCATGCCCTTCATCTCGGGGCTGATCCCCGCGTGGATGAAGAGCACGCCGTCGAGTTCGACGGCCACCGGCAGGGTCCGCAGCCACGCCCCGTAGACGCCTTTCGGCCGCATGGCTTCCACGTACTCCACCCAGCCCGGGGGGTGGAGGGCGAACCAGTCGGCGGTGAACTCCCCATCCGGTTCGAACGTGGTCCCCGTCGCGCGGGCCCGTTCTCGAAGAAACGCGACATGACTGTCGTAATAGAGCTTCTGCCGGGCCTCCGAGTCCGGACCGGCGAAGGCGGCGTAGGTCATGTAGTTGACGTCCCTCAGCTCGCCGAGGATGTTCATGGCCTCGTGGTTGCCCATCAGGACGATGACCCGCCCTCCGGCGGCGGACGCCTCCTTTTCGAGCTGGATAAAGAGGTCCATGGCCGCTCGCGAGTTCTCGCCGCCGTCGATGAGGTCGCCGGTCTGGATGAGCACCGAATCGCCTCCGGTCCAGTGGCCGTGGTCGTCGGTCAACGCCAGATGCTGGAGAAGGGCGGCGACGGTGTTGGCCGCCCCCTGAACCTCTCCGAGGACGACGATGCGGGGACCGTCCTGGGCGGCGGTCAGTGCGGAAAAGGCGAAAAAGGCTGCAGTGAGAATCGAAAAGCGACGCAGACCGCGGCCACGATCGATCGGTGTCATGAGGGATCCTCCAAGGGTATTCCAGTTGGCGGTTTCGCCCGAGCCTCCACCCGGGGGCGCATGGTGGGAGCTACGAAAAACCGCCGTCCGCGTTGCACGCGATCGACGAAAATTCCGATATGAACCCGGGATGTTTCCGGCCGGTCAGTCCGCAGCCGTGGCCCCTCCCGGCGCGAGGTAGTGTTCGAACCAGACGAGGTCCCACTCCATCTTGGCCTTGCGGTGGAGGTAGGTAGCCAGGCTGTGCGGCTCACCGGGATATACGACGAGTTCGCTCGGCACGCCGAGGTACTGGCGCAATGCGCGGTACAGGGCCCGTGAGTGGACCGGCGGCACCCGCGGGTCGTCGCCGCCGACGTGGATCAGGGTCGGCGTCGTCACCGCGCCGAGACCGTCGAGCGGCGACGCCTTCCGGTAGGCGTCCGGGTCCTGCCACGGCAGGGCGCCGTTCATGAAGTTGATGTTGTGGCCCGGCGTGTCCTGGGCCGCCCACTGGATGTTCTGGTCGAGTACCCCGGCGCCGGAAGAGGCGGCCTTGAAACGGCCGCTGCGGGTGATCAGACAGTTGGTGAGGAAGCCGCCGTTCGACCACCCCATGACTCCCAGCCGGTCGGGGTCGGCGATGCCGCGCTCGATCATGGCGTCGACCCCGGTGAGGATGTCGGCGACATCGAGGTCGTTTTCGTGCCCGATGAGATCGGTGAGGAACGAGTCGCCGTAGCCGATCGAACCGCGATAGTTGGGGCTCAGCAACGCGTAGCCGTTGGCCGCCATCAGGGTGCGTCCGTAGATCTGGAAGAACAGCTCGAGACGGACCGCCGAGGTCGGTCCGCCGTGGATCTCGACGATCATGGGCAGTGGACCGTCCGAGGGGAGGTAGCCGGGTGGGAGCTCGAGGATGCCCTCCACCGGGGTGCCGTCGCTGCTGGTCCAGGCGACGATCTCGATCTGCGGCAGCAACCAGGTGTCGACCTGCGGGTTGGTTTTGGTCAGCCGCTGCCGTTGTCCCCCGGCGTTCACGAGGTAGAGATCCGGGAGCTCGGTCGTGGTCGCGGTAATCACGGCCGCGGTCGCCCCGGCGGCGTCAAAGGCGAAGGCGCTGACCGCGGTGTCGCCCGGGGTGAGGACCTCCACTCCCCTGGGCTTGCCGTCGGCAAGTCCCTCCAGAACGTACACCCTGGAGCGGGCCTTCTGGTGGCCGATGAACGCGAGGTCGCGGCCGGCGCCGCGCCAGGCCAGCACGCCCTCTTTCGCGCTGATTTCGTCGGGCCGCTCCACGATCGATACGGTGGGTTCCCCGCCGCTCCATTCGGCGGTGTAGATGAGCGTGGGATAGCCGTCGAAATCGACCGAGTAGGCGAGGGCGTTGCCGTCTGCGGACCAGCACACGCCGTTGACCCACCCGTAGGGGCTGGGATGGGTGTGGCGCCAGGACTCCGGAGTGAGGTTGACGGTTGCGCCGGACTGCGGGTCGACGACGTGGACTTCAGACCAACCCTCGGCGTGGATCTGTTCGTTGTCCGGGGTCGTGACCATGGCGATCCGGCCGGTGACGGGGGCGACGGCGAGGGCGCGGACCACGCGCGTCGCGGGCACCACTTCGGTCATCCGCCAGGTCGTCAGATCCAGTTGCCAGACCGCGTTGAAGGGCGTGACCCCGTGGCCGTACTCGAGATCCGGGTAGGACTCGCGGAGTTCTCTCCAGGGTCCGTCCACCTGGGTGGTGGTGGTCGTGAAGACGAGGGACGATCCGTCGCTCGAGAGATCGAAGCGGCCGATGCCGCCGGCGACGCGGGTGACGGGCTGCGGCTCACCGCCGGCCGGGGCAATGCGCCAGACCTGGATGGTGCCGTCGTACGGCGGGGCGTCGTCACCGGGACGTTTGGAGTCAGCCGTGTAATAGATGAACGCCCCATCGGCGCTCCAACGCGGGGCGGACCTCGTTGGCGCGGTCGAAGGTCAGACGCCGCGCCGGACCGGTCGCGGCCCCGACCACCCACAGATCCGAGTTGCGGGTGGCCTCGGGCGGCTCCCACCGCTGCTCGACATAGGCCGCTGCGGTTCCGTCCGGAGAGAGCGCAACTCCGGTGATCGTAGCGATGGAGAAGTAGTCGTCGGGTGTGATGCGGTGGGTTCGCCGGGAGACGTCCGCAGCGCCGGCCGTCGCGGCGGCGACGAGCATGGTCGAGAACAACGCGGTGGTCGAGCGGTACGTCACTGGGCACCTCCTGGAAAACCTCGCTGTCACGGACAGAGTCTATTGCAGACCCGGCGGGCTGCAAACCGCACACGAAAAAAGGCGCACCCGGTGGGTGCGCCTTCCGATCGCTATGATACGGCCTCAGTAGACGTGGGTGTAGTGTTCGGTCTCGCCCGCTTCGGGCATCGTGCCGTTGATGGTCCTGACCACGGTTGAGCCCTCGAAGACCCGCAGCGTGAACGCCGGCGTGGTGGTTGCGCTGCACGCAGACCACCGGCGCGCATAGAACTGGTAGGTGCCGTGCGGCGCGCTGCCCTCCGGCCAGAAGATGTTTTCGGTGGGGCTCGCGTCCGGTCCGCTGCAGCCGGCGTTGGAGTCGACGTCGAGCTCGCCGTGGGTGGCGGAGGTTGTGTGCCCGTAGTAGATGAGCTCGCCACTCGGCTCGACGACGTAGAGATCGAGGTCCTGCGGCCCGCTCCAGGTGAGGCGGAAGGAGACATCGCCGGTCTGCCCCTGGGAACCGCCCTCGAAGGTGCCGTCGCAGTCGTTGGTGAAGTTGATGGTCTGCGAGTCGCCGTCGATGGTGACGGTCACCGACCCCGAGATCGGGTAGTTGGGGCAGATCTCGGTATCGAACTCGGCGGATCCGGTGACGGTGACGTTGGAGGTGAGCTTGCCGTCTTTGCGCAGTGGGCTCGCGAAGCTCTGCATCGTCACGTCGCCCGAAACGTGCCCCTGGTTGTCGACGTTCAGGTCCACGCCGCCGGTCGCGCCGCCGATCTCGGCGTACTGGCCGTTCCACATCACGTTGTCACCGGTGATCTCGTAGTCGTAGCTGAGCTGGCCCGGCTGGTTCACCAGGTTGGCATAGGTCCCGGTAACGCTCCCGGCGAGGATGTCGCCCGTCTGGGCGGCCACGAAGTGGGAGCCGAGGTCGGCCCGCCACCCGTTGGGCAATGGGGTGAGCGTCCCGGGTGGCAGCAGGGCGGCGGCGGCGGCGATGAGCCCCTGCATGCCGGTGGATTGGACCATGCCGACGATGGTCTCGAGGCTGGGGATGGTGCCCTGGCCGATGAGGCCCATGGCCGAAAACACCGCCTCGGCGGCCGGGATAAAGGAGGCCGGGGCCGGTTCTGTCTCGAGCACCGAGATGGCGGGGATGAAGATCGAGTCCGCCGTCTGGTTGTCGATGACCGTGGCGTACGCGAGGAAGCGCGCGCCCGACGACGGCGAGGTGATCACGATATAGCCGTCACCGACGGTCGAGGAGGTGACGCGGTTGAAGATCTTGTCCTTCTGGATGAACTCGTACGGCCGCAGGGTGTAGGAAACGGTGCCGTAACTGGTGCCGTTGGCGGCGCGGAGGTCGAGGTCGAGGATGATGGTCTGGTCGCTGACGTTGACCATACCGACGTTGGTGCGGAATCCGGAGGTCGTGGACGCGTGGTGGGTGAGCTGCATCAGGAGGGCGCGCTCCCCGGTGACGAAGGCCTGCGAACCGTGGATAGTGGCGGCGAACTGGCCGTAGGTGCCGGCGCCGGTGAGGTTGTAGGTTCGGCTGGTGGCGATCACGTTGCCCTCGAGAAGGGTGATGCGCAGCGCGGCGGCGCCGTTGAACGTGAACGACGAGGAGAGGATGTCCTGGAGCCGCACCGCGGTCCCGGCGTTGACGATGAATGTCCGGGTCTGGGGCGACGGGTTGGACTGGTCGCGGACGAGCATGGCGATGCTGACGCGGGCCCGGGCGGCACCCGGGTTGTGGAGTTCGACGTCGGTGCGCCAGTTGGTGTCAAGGGCGCCTGAAGCATGGGCCGCTGCCGGGACGTAGATGGCCCCGTCCGGGGTTGTGGACTTGGCGTGGGCGACGGCGACCGGCCCCGGTTCGAGCGGCGGCTCGCCCTGCCAGCGGATGCCGATCGGGTGATAGGTCTCGGGCGACGCACCGGACTTCCAGCCGGGGATCGGCGCGATGCGGATCCTCGCCTTGGGCACCGTGACCCTGATCTCTTCGCCCGCCGACTTGGCGGACCAAAAACCTGCGTAATCGTAGGTGTTGTCGCCTTCGTCGGTCTCGCCGATCACGCCGTCGGGATCTCCGACCAGGCGGGCGGTGTGGCTGCCGGAGGTGATCCCGTCGACCTTGTAGTCGTCGTAGGAGGCGTAGGTGCTGGCTTCGAGAGCAAAGTCAGAATCCGAGTAAAAGGACACCAGGGTTGAGTTGTCGAGCAGGATCCTCGCGATGTTGGAGCCCGCGGGGAAAACGGCGTCGCCGGGGCCGTAGTTGGCCACCGCCCAGTCGAAGTAGGTGGAGCCGTTGGCGCTCAGACCGCCCGAGGTTCGAGTACCGGTGGTGCCGGAGGCGACCAGCGGACCGCTCCAGCCGGACGGCTGGTACGGGGCGAGGTTGAGGCTCGGGGTCGGCGTCGCGGTGGGAGTGGGAGTTGCAGTGCGCGTTGGCGTCGGTGTGGTGGTCGTGGTCGGTGTCGGCGTGGTGGTCGGTGGAGGCGGCGAGGCGCCCGAGGCGCGGTTAGCCGGGGTGATGTAGACGGGATCCGAGGTGCGGTTGTCGATCACGACCCCATAGGCGAAGAACGCACCGCCTGCGGTGGAGGATGTCAGGACCGCGTAGCCGTCGTCGACATCGCCGTCGGTGACCTTCTGGAAGATCTTGTCGACCTGTTGGAACTCATAGGCTCCGAGCGGGTAGGACTTGCTGCCGAGGTAGGAGCCGTCGGCGCGGTAGAGAGCGACCTGGACCGTGATCTGCGATCCGGTGGCGTTGACGAAGCCGATGTTGGTGCGGAAGCCCGAGGTGGTGGAGCGGTTGTGGGTGAGCTGGATGATGCGGCCTTCCTGGCCGCTCTGGATGGCGGTGTGGCTGATCACGCCGCCGACGAACTGACCGTAGGTGCCGCTGCCGGTGAGGTTGTAGGTCCGGCTGGTCACCGCTGCCATCCCGATGGTGTTGACGATGCGGATCGCGGCTGCGCCGTCAAAACCGAAAACCGACTGCAACGCGTCCTCGAACCGGATCGATTCACCGGAGTCGAGGGTGTAGGTCCTGGTCTGCGGGTTGGTGTTGGACATTCCGGCCTTGAGCAGGGCGACCGTGACCGAGGCCTGCGACTGGCCGGGGTTGAAGATCTCCAGGTCGGTCCGCCAGTTCGTGCCCAGCGCGCCCGACACGTGTGCGCTGGCGGGGATGAACAACTGCGTGTCGGCGACGGCGGCGGATGATTTTTCCGCCGCCGCCGACATCGGCGTGCCGGCGTCAACGGAAGCTACCGCGAGGAGAGCTGCCGAGATGACCGCAATCGATGACACGATCGGCAGCGGAAATGCACCTCGGATGATCGAGGAGATCGAGAAAGTCGTTCGTCGTGACGCCATGGTTCACCTCCGATAATGACTGTCTGGTTGTGTCTTTTGATATGTCACCGGGCACCATCTCCGGTAATTCGAGAATAGGCGTGGTTCTCAATCCTGTCAACGAAAATGAGAGTGTTCATGTCTTAGGCAGGCGTGAAATCGGGAACGCTCCTGCCGTCCCCCGAAATCGCCGTCCTGAGGACGCGAAAAAAGGCCCTTTGAGCGACAGTTTAGAATCGAAGACACGCAAGGGGAGGTCCGGATGACCAATGCCATCGAGACGTCCGGGTTGGGGCGGAAATTCGGCGACGTGGCGGCAGTGACGGAGCTCGATCTCGAAGTCGGGAGGGGCACGTTCCTCGGCTTTCTCGGCCCCAACGGCGCCGGAAAATCGACCACCATCAAGATGCTCACCGGTCTGCTGGCGCCGACCTCCGGATCGGCCCGCATTCTCGGTCACGACGTGGTCGCCGATCCGGTCGGGGCGAAACGCCTGATCGGCGTTGTCCCGGAGGAGTCGGCGCTCTTCGATCGTCTCACCGGGCCGGAGCAGCTGCGTTTCGTGGGCCGCATGTACGGAATGGAAAGGTCGGTGATCGACGATCGCAGCGAAGAGCTTCTGGCGCTGATGGGTCTGGAGGGCGACACCGGAAAGTTCATCGTCGATTACAGCCACGGCATGCGCAAAAAGCTCTCGATCTGTGCCGCCGTGATTCACGAACCTCAGGTGTTGTTTCTGGATGAGCCGTTCGAGGGCATCGACGCCGTTGCGTCGCAGCTGGTGAGAGCCGTGCTCCGACAGCTGGTCGCGTCGGGTGTCACCATCTTTCTGACCTCGCACATCCTGGAGATCGTTGAAAAACTGTGTTCGGACGTCGCCATCATCCACAGAGGGCGTTTGGTGGCCCACGACAGCCTCGAGCGGCTGCGTGCCGGCGCACGAGTAGGCGGCGCGGAGGGCCCCGAGAGATCGCTCGAAGAGCTGTTCCTGACCCTGGTCGGAGGCGCCCGGCTGGAGCGCGGCCGGCTGTCGTGGCTGGGCTGATCCGGTGAGTCGGCTGCGCGCACTGGTGTGGCTGCGGTTTCGTCTGTGGTGGAACGGCCTGTGCTCGAAATCGCGGGTGGCCGACACTGCGGTGGCCGTGATTCTGGCCGTCGTCGGTGTGGTCGTGTCCGTCGCTCTGGCGATCGTTCTCGCAAGCCTGCTTCACATCGGACTCAGGGGTGGTGACGCGGACGCGCAGGGCGTTGCGCTGGTGATCGTCTTCTGGACGCTCGCCTTCTTCGCGGTCGTGCTGCCGTTGATCTTCGCCCAGGGCCAGGGCGGGTTTGCGGACCACCGACTGCTCCAGTACCCGTTCAAACCGGGGCAGCTGTATCGACTTTCCCTGGCCGGCTCAGCGGTCAGCGGCGGCCACCTCTTCTGGTATCCGTCGGTCATCGCCGCGACGGCGGTCGCGCTGTTCGTTCATGATCTCCCCGCGACGGGCTGGTGTGTCGTGGCGGCGGTGTTTTCCGTCTGCCTTCTGGTGTGGTGCCACACCGTGCTGCTCACCGTGACGCGGGTTCTGCAGCGACGCAGCATCCGAGAAATCGCCGCCCTGATCGTGCTGGTGCTGGTGGTGGCGGGGTCGATGGTGCCGGCGTTCATCGCCCCGGACTTTTTCGACGGGCTCGAGTACCACGCCGATGTCGGTTCCATCGAGAGCGGGCGACCCGTGGTGTCATTTTTGATGCGCGCCGCCTCACTGCTGCCGCCCGGCCTCGCGGTCTCGGGCGTGATGGCTGCTTCGGCCGCCCGGACGGGGGCCCTCGCTGCAGCCGTCGGCGCCTTGATGCTGTGGATCGCGGCCGGCGGAGCTGTCGGGCGCCGCCTTTTCGGTCGGATGGTGTTCGGCGGTGGGGGCTCCCCCCCGTCGACGAGGAGCGATATCGGCAACCGCCAGCGGCCCGCCGTCGTGGACTTTGGCGTATTCCCCGGAATCGCTGCGCCCGTTCGCGCGGTGGCCGCCCGCGACCTGCTCTACCTGCTGCGCAGCACCGTCGGCAGGTTCAACATCGTCATCATGCCGTTCTTCGTCGCGGTGATGGGCGTTCTGGTGGCGCGTGACCTGACCGGTCAGGTTCTCGGGCTCGACCGCTCGAACCTGGTATTTCTCGGCGTCATGATCTACGCCTCGATGTTCTCCAACAATTTTCTCTACAACGCCTATGCGTGGGAGGGAGCGGGGATTCGCTGCTATTTCATCACCCCGGTCACCCCGCGACAGGTGGTGTTCGGCAAGAACCTCGGTCTGTGGATCTACAACCTGATCCTGGCGTTGGAGTGCCTGATCTCGTTTGCCGTCGTTATCGGTCTCCCCAGTCCGTCGGTCGCGCTCAGCGGCTGTCTCGCCTTTGCCACCTCGCTCCTGGCTTCGACCGTGGCCGGCAATTTCGTCTCGCCGGCCGTGCCGGTGGCCCGGGACCTCTCGAAGATCGGAAGCTCGCCGTCGCAGACCGGGATCCTGGTCTCGTTCGGCCTGCTTCTCGCCAACCTGGTCCTGATCGGAGGGGTGGTGGTGATCGCCGCCCTGGCGGCCACGCCGTGGCTCCTGCCGATCCTGCTGTCGGCCCTCCTGGGTCTCGAGGTTCTTGCATACCGCACGCTCCTGCCACCTGCGGGCCGGCTGTTGGACGAACGGCGGGAGTCGCTGGTGGCGGCCGTGCAGAGCCCGACCTGACCGGATGTAACATGGTTGGAGAGACGTCGAACCGTCTGGAGGAAATGCCGATGAAGATGTACCCGGGTCGGGCGCGCGGCTCGATGCTGGCGCTGGTACTCGTGGCCGCTGCGCGGCTCGCGTGCGCTCAGGAGGATGCGTTCGTGTCGAGCGGTTCGTCGCCGGCCCTCGACCAGCTCAAGCTGGGCTATGTGGCGATGGGGGAGGGTGCATTTGAAACCGCACTCGATCACTACCGGTCGGCCCTGGAAAACGCCAACACCCGTGAGCTTCGATTCCAGTCCCTGGTGGGTATGGGGTCCGCCCAGGCGGCGCTTGACCGGCTGGAGGACGCCCGGGGGTCGTACAACCGGGCGCTCGAAATCAAACCGCAGAATCCCGAGACGCTGTATGCCGCGGGAATGGTGGCCAGAGACCAGCAGCGTCTCGATGACGCGGCCGAGCTCTTTGCCCGAGCCGCAGTCCGCAAACCGGATTTCAGCGAGGCGTTGACCCAGTTGGGGGTCATCTACGCCTTTCAGGGACGCTACGATGAGGCCGCGGCGGCGTGTTGGCGCGCGGTCTCGGTCGCTCCGCAGGAATTGGAAGCCCTGCTGTGTCTGGGTGTCGCGAGGTACCACATGGGTCTGTACGCGGAAGCCGCCGGCGCCTTCGAGGCGGTGCTCGAAATCGACCCCCTGAATCCGCGCGCGCGCTACAGCCTCGGTCTGTGCAAGCTCTACCTGGAGGACACTGCAGGCGCCATCACGGAATATACCGCCCTCAAGGATCTCGACCCGACCCTGGCGAGCGACCTCTACGGGAGGATCTACCCACCCCGGTAGCTGTGCGTTCGGGACGGTCTCAGCTTTCGGCGACCAGGCTCTCGATCCTGGAAAGCGCCTTGTCCAGACGTTCCTTGAGAGGCGAAATCGACTGCCGCCGCCGTTTTTCGAACAGCCCGACCGACGTCCAGAGATCGCGGTCCTCGTCCTCGAGCTCTTCGGTCCGCAGACGGAGGCCGTGCCGTTCCAGGATCGGCTCGATGCGTCCACGGTTGCGCAACAGCTTGAGACGGGTGCTCCGGTAGGCGTGCTCGCACACCGCCTTGCGGTTGGAAAACGAGAACACGTTGTTGAAGAACATGGTGTAGTCGTCGCGTTGCGGCTCGAACACGAGGACGTCCTTGTCGGCGTACCGGGTCTCGTAGGCTGCCAGGCCGACCCCCATCCGCGAGTGGACCAGGGTGCGGAAGGTCTGGGCGAGCACGGTCGGCAGACCGCGGTCGGCCAGCTGGCCGCGGCGCATGACGCCGAGCTCCACCGAACGGATGGTGTCGACCGGTACGATCGGGTTCACGCACAGCACGAGGTCCGCACCCTCATCGAGGGCGACCGAGGCGTGGACCGTCTTGAGCAGCACGCCGTCGACGTAGGACCTGCCGTCGATCTCCACCGGCGGGTAGAGGCCGGGGAGGGCGGTGGAGGCCTGGACGGCGGTGGAGATCGGCACGTGGTCGAGCCCGGGCTCGCCGAAGCGGATGGCCCGCCCCGAATCGAGATCGGTGGCGACCAGGACGAGCCTGCGCCGGAGCTTGCGGAAGTCGTCGGTGCGGCCGTGCATCGAGAAGATCTTCTCGAGGTAGGCGCGGATCGGTTCGTTGTCGAAGACGCCGACCGGCAGGGCGCGCGACAGCCGCGTCAGGGGCGTGAAGAAGTTGGTGTCGCCGGGCTTTCGCACCATGTCCCAGAGCGCGTCGACCAGCAGGCCCGGCACCTTGAGCCCACCCTTGACGAACTGACCGACCGCGGGTGCGAGAAAGTTTTCGGGGACAAACGGGTGTTCGCCGGGCTCGTTCTTGACGATGGCGCGGCACATCTGGGCGGTCGAGAGATTGTTGGCGAGGCAGGACGAGATAAAGGCCCCGGCGCTGACCCCGACGTAGATGTCGAGATCGTTGAAATCGAGGCCCTCGATGGCTTCGTCGAGAGCCCGGACGGCGCCGATTTCGTAGATCGAGCCCGCCGGTCCGCCGCCGGCGAGGGCCAGGCCGATGGTGGCGGACGACACCCGACCGTCAATCACCGTGAGACCTCCGCTGTGGCGCGCAGTCCCATCGCGTCATTTGGTCGTTTTCTTCTCTTCCGTTGCTGCTTGCCCGTCGCCCTGCCGCTCGACGTCGATGGCTGCCAGCGACGACTCGAGGTCCTCGAGACGCTCTCGGAGCCGGGCCATTTCCTCGCGCGCCCTCCGCACCGGTCCGATGCGGTCGATCGACGCCTGGACGAGCTGGTCCATGCGGTTCTGCAGCTGTTCGACGCCCGTCGAAACCGCCTGCTCTCCGATCCGGATCAGCTCGTGGAGCATCTCGTTCGGCAGCAGGGCGGTCCCCTTGCGGCCCTCTTCCGAGATGATCTGGGTCAAGGTCTGCGAGGTCACGTCATCGGAGGTCTTGTTGTCGATGACGCGGATCTGTTGACCGCTCCGGATCCAACCCGCGAGTTCGTCAAGCGATACGTAGCGGCTCTCTTCGGTGTCGTAGAGCTTGCGGCTGCCATATCTTTTGATCAGTCGGATCATGGTTCATCTCCAGTACCATCGCGCGGCTGCGGACGGCCTCGTTTGACGCCGTGCGGCGTCCATTCGTGTATACCGCGGTGCGGCAACGATGTCAAGCGAGAGATCGCTGATCCGGAATGAAAAACTAAGGCCAAGTTCTGTGTTCATAGAGAGATCGATCACCCTTTACGGCGGCGCGAGAGGTTCGCCCGGAGCCGGTGAGGTGGTCGGAATCGGCGGAAGGTGTGATGCCGCAATGCGGCATTCGACGAAGGGAGACCGGCGGCCGCGGCAGTGTAAAGCCGGTCCCGCCGAACCCGCGGGTCGCGATCCCTCGCTCCGGGGGACGAAGTGGTATGTTCCGCATGTGGAAGAACCTGTTTTCCCGGATCTCCGTCGGTTTCTCGACCGGCTCGCGCGGGACCGCGACCTGCAGGTGGTGGAGGCGCCGGTGAGCGCCGCCCTCGAGGTCGCCGAGATCCACCGCCGGGTGATCGCTGCGAACGGCCCGGCGTTGCTGTTCAGCAACGTTTCCGGCAGCCGGTTTCCGCTGGTGACCAACCTCTTCGGTACCACGCGCCGCGCGGAGCTGGCCTTCGGCAGGCGGCCCGCGCAGCTGGTGCGTCGGGCGGCGGAGTTCGCGGCGACCGCCATGCCGCCGTCTCTCGGTGATCTCTGGTCCGCCCGCGACCTGGTGGCGGCGGGCCTCAAGCTGGGAACGCGTTCCGTGCGAACCGGTCCCATCCGGCAGGTGGTGACGGACGACGTCGACCTCGGCGGTCTGCCGGCCTTGACCTCGTGGCCCGAGGACGGCGGGCCGTTCCTCACCCTGCCGCTGGTCTATACCGAGGATCCCGGGGGCGCCGGCCACAACCTCGGCATGTACCGGCTGCAGGTGCACGACCGGCGGACGACCGGGATGCACTGGCAGATCGGCAAGGGCGGCGGTTTCCACCACGCCCGCGCAGAGTCCCGGGGCGAGGACCTCCCGGTGACGGTCTTTCTGGGCGGCCCGCCGGCGCTGATTCTCGCTGCAGTGGCGCCGCTGCCGGAAAATGTTCCCGAGCTGGTGCTGGCCTCGCTGTTGGCAGGGGGCCGGATCCGGCGGTGTCCGGGTCCGGGCGCGCACCCCTTGATCGCGGAGGCCGAGTTCGCGCTGACCGGTCGCGTCCCGGCCGGCGTTCGGCACCCGGAAGGTCCGTTCGGTGACCACTACGGCTACTACTCGCTGCAGCACGACTATCCGGTCTTCGAGATCGACCACATCGCGCACCGGCGCGACGCCGTCTTTCCCGCTACGGTGGTCGGGAAACCGAGGCAGGAGGACTTCTTCATCGGCGACCTGTTGCAGGAGCTGCTGTCGCCGTTGTTTCCGCTGGTCATGCCCGCGGTGGAATCCTTGTGGTCCTACGGAGAGACCGGCTACCACTCGCTGGCAGCAGCGGTGGTCCGCCAACGCTACCGGCGGGAAGCGATGGCCTCGGCCTTCCGCATCCTCGGCGAGGGCCAGCTCAGCCTGACCAAGTTCCTGCTTGTCGCCGACCGGCCGGTGGACCTCAAGGATTTTCCCCGGACCCTCGAACACGTGCTCGCGAGGACCAACCCGGAGACCGATCTCTACATCTTCTCGAACGTCTCCATGGACACCCTCGACTACACCGGGCCCGAGGTCAACCTCGGTTCGAAGGGCGTGCTGCTCGGTCTCGGGGAGCCGGTCCGCGACCTGCCGCGGGAGTACCGTGACGCGAACCCTCCGGCGGGGATGGGGGAGGCGAGGCCGTTCTGCCCCGGGTGTCTGGTGATCGGCGGGCCGAGCTGGTCGAGCGAACCCGGCGCGGCAGCCAGGTTCGCCTCCCACCCCGGCTTTGCCGGGTGGCCTCTGGTCGTGCTGACCGACGATCCGGGGCGAACGCTGGCGAGCCCGGTCAACTTCCTGTGGACGACCTTCACACGGTTTGAACCGGCCGCCGATATCCACGCCGCCCGGGTGGATGTCAAACGCAACCACCTGTCCTATCACCCGCCGCTGGTGATCGACGCCCGGCTCAAACCGCCGTACCCCGACGAGCTTTTCTGCGATCCCGAAACGGCCGACCTGGTCACCCGGCGGTGGAACGAGTACTTCCCGGACGGTGGCGTCGAAATGGGAGACTCCGACCGCGGTCACCTCGACTGAGCTCGATCGTGAACCTGGCTGCGGCCGAGATTCGCCCCTCGTCGCTCCGCAGCCCGCTGAGGACAGCGGGTCAGCCCTTCCGGCCGGGGCGGAACTCCTCCTTTTTCAGCCCGTGTTGGCGCATCTTTGCATACAGCGAGCGCGGATCGAGCCCGGCCAGCCGGGCCGCTTCGCCGACCTGTCCTTCGGTTCGATCGAGCAACGCGCGGAGATAGGCGAGTTCCCATCCCCTGACGGCGGCGCGGCGGGCCTCTTTGAAGGGTCGGCGGGACTGTTCGGCCGTCAGCGCATGATTCGCGAGCGACGGATCGCCGAAGCGGTGGCGGTGGCCCCCGCGAGCGAGGGCGGCAGGTCGCCGACACCGATCTCGGACTCCCGGCTGAGCAGAACCGCGCGTTCGACGACGTTGATGAGCTCGCGCACGTTGCCCGGCCACGAGTAGGCCTGCATCGCGGCCAGCGCCTCCTCGCGGATGGCGAGGCCCGATCGCCCGAGTTGCTGCGCGAAACGCTCGAGGTAGCTGTGGACCAGAGGCTCGATATCGCTCCGCCGCTCGCGCAGCGGCGGGACGATCAGGGTCACCACCCCGAGACGGAAGTACAGGTCCTCGCGGAGGGAGCCGTTCCGGAGTGCGGCGTCGATGTCGCGGTTGGTCGCCGCCATGACGCGGACGTCGATGGCGATCATCCGTTCGGCGCCGAGCCGTTGGATCTTGCGCTCCTCGAGGACTCGCAGCATCTTCGCCTGGAGGTGGATCGGGAGGTCGGCGATCTCGTCGAGGAACAGTGTGCCGCCGTGGGCGAGCTCGAAATGGCCGCGCCGGGTCCGCACCGAGCCGGTGAAAGCGCCCTTTTCGTGCCCGAAAAGCTCGCTTTCCATCAGTGACTCCGGCACTGCAGCGCAGTTCACCGCGATGAATGGGCCGTCCGTGCGTGCTCCTTCGCCGTGGATTGCGCGGGCCAGCCACTCCTTGCCGACCCCGGTCTCGCCGAGGATCAGCAGCGAGCTGTCGGCCCGAGCGACCCGCCGCGCGAGATCGAGGAGGTCCTGCATGACCGGGCTGACCGCGGCGAAGTCGTCGAGGCGGTAGCTCTGGGACCGGGCCCCTTGAAGGCGGGCGGCCACGGCCTCGGCCCGACGGCTGATCAGGGTAGTAAAGGCCGATTTGAGGACCCCGTCGGCGAGCTCGAGGTTGAGCACGCCGAGACAGCCTGCAGCGAGCAGGCGGGCCCTGGCCAGGGCGTCCTCGCCGTTCTGAACGACGATGATCTCCGGCCGGTCGGGCAGCTTGCGGAGGGCGGCCACGATTTCTTCGTTCGGTTTCGGGAGCGCGGTCAGCGCGATCACCAGCACGTCGCACGAATCGCCGGCCAGGCCCGACCACAACTCGGCCGCTCCATCCACGAGGACGTTGTCGAGCTGCAGGAGGCGGCGGAGGCGGCGGTCGATCTCGGGGGTTCCGCCGACCACGAGCGCTCGGATCAGCATCTGCCAGAGCCCTCCCGGATCGGCAGAATACTACAGATCATGTTCGGGTGTAAGTTTCCGAAAACCATGAGCACCCCTCTGCTTTCAGCCGATGCGGCTGGCACCACCCTTGCAGTCCGTTCAACCGAACAGGAGGTGCGCGTGAGTGGACCGGGAATTGGTGGGCGGCCCGATGCGGCGGTGTCCTCGGACGGCCGCAGACCGGTCAATCGCCGTGAACCGCCCGACCGGGCGCCGGGGGAACCTTCCCCCGATCGCCAGCCGGATAACCGACACGTCGTGGCGAAACGGCCACCCGGGCGCCTCCCGACGCGCTGACCCGACGTCACCGAAAGGCGGCAACAGGCCGCAAGGAGTTTTCATGGCGAACACGAATCTCTCAGGCTCTGACATTCCATCAACCGGCGGGAGCGCCCGGACGACATCCGGGGCAGCAGTCGTCGGCTGGGCTCTTCTGGGTTTTGCGGTCATTCCGCTGACCATGGCGGCCCACGGCGACGGCAGGGTGTATGTCACGACCGGTCTGGCGATGTTCGCCACCGGTTTCGCCCTGGTGGTGATGTCCCGCTTCCTCAACCGGCGGGGTGGCGGCCGCGGCCCGACGCCAGCCGCGGGTTAGAACCTCAGGTTCATCCGGAATTGAATGAGGTCGATCGTTGGGACGAGAAGTTCACAGCGTCAGCGTCAGCAGCAGTCATCAGGGGCTGCGCCGGAGATCCGCGACAGTGGCAGCGACCGCGACGGACGCAGGGTTCGGCGGCGGTGATTGGCTGCAACAGCCGTGACATGTTCAGCTCAGGGTCGTTCAAATTGGTGAGTAGCCGGTGGACAGCCGATGTCAAGGGCAAGCCGGGCTCGGAGCCCGGTGCTTTGCACCCTTGACATCGGCTGTCGCACCGGCAGGAGAAAGGGCATGAACGACCCGGAGGTGAACATGTCGAACGCCCTCGCCAACACCAACCTCATCGCCCACGACAAAGCTCTCGAAGCAGCGGGTGATGCCATCTCACGTGTGATGAGAGTGCCTGCTCCGTTGAAATCCATTGCCGACCAGGTGATCCGCTCAGCGAGTTCGGTCCCGGCCAACCTCGCGGAGGGCCACGGCCGGTCAGGACGCGACCGGATGCACTTCTGGAGAATCGCCTACGCATCGGCCAAAGAGGTCGATAGCCACCTGCGGCTTCTTGTCCGTACCGGAGTCCCCAACGTCGGCACAGCCGAGAGGGTGTTCGAGACCTTCGATCAGGTCCGCGCCATGACTTGGCGGCTCATCAATCCAAAAACCTGAATGTTCACCGCGCCGTGCCCGGCCTTGTCACTGGCGGCCGCCGCCGCAGCTGACGCAGTCCCTGTCAGCCGTCGCTGTCACTGTCGCGGGCGCTGGTCGCTGCACATAAGTGCCCATCTCACGGAATTCCGGATGAACCGAACATTAAATCGAGGGCGTGAGAGCACGCCGCGAGGCCGGGACGATGCTCCGCCCTGCGGGCGGACCTGAGGCCTCTCGTCGGGGCGGCCATCGGCCGCGGCGGGTCGTTGTCGCCGGGGGATGTCAGCTTTGACGGCTGCTGCGAACAAGCCACGACGCGAAAGCCGCGATTCCCGCGACCGCGATAGTGGAACCGATCCAGAATAACCAGCTGCGACGCATACTGCCTCCTCGGGCCGGGCCCCGCAACCCTCTCCCGGTTATCGTAATTGAGTTGCAATCCTTTTGCCAGGTCTCGGGGGACGTTCGATGGGGTTTCTTACCCGGTTCTCCGTCCGGCCGCAGGCCGCACCCAACCCGGGCGCGGCTCCGGATCGGGGTCCGACATGGCGGGGAAATCCACGTTCCGATTGAGTTGTCGCCGGGGCCCGCGGGGCAGGCCGAGAGCCAGGGCACGTGGCGCCGGGGTTCATCGGAGTGCCGAATACGAACCGACAGGCGTGGGAAATCGCGGTCGCGCGCGTTTCCCGCGGGTAACATCGGCCACGGTCGACGTTGTCGCCGGCCACCGGAGACGGTATTCTAACCGCGCGTCGAGGGGCGCCTTGCTGAGGGAACCGGCTTGGAAAATGGGATCACGCGACGACAAACGGCCGAAGTTGGTGACTGCGCGGTGCACGGGCATTCCGCGCTGATGGTGACGTGACCGGCCGGCTGGCGCCGGTCGATCTGGCGATCGTCATCGCCTACCTGGTCGGCATGTTGGTGGTCGGCGTGCTGGTAGCGCGCCGCATCCGCAACTTCCGGGACTTCTTCGTTGCCGGCGGGCGCATGACCACGCCGCTGCTGGTGTGCACCCTGGTCTCCACCTACTACGGCCTCGACGTCACCTTCGGCAGTTCAGAGACCGCCTATTACGAGGGCATCGCGGCCTTCGTTGTCTACTCCGCGCCCTTCTACCTGTTCTACATGCTGACCGCGGTGTTGGTCGCGCCGAGGCTCAAACGCCTGCCCGCCCTGTCGTTGCCGGAGGCGATGGGGCTCGCCTATGGCCCGGGTGCCAGGGTGGCGGCCGCGGCGGCGTCGTTCGTCTACTCGGCGCCGATTCTCGCGGTGGCCGGGATGGGGCTCATCGGCGCCTTCTTCTTCGGGCTGGAGCCCTGGCAGGGGTGCGTGATCGGCGGTTCCATCGCGCTCGTTTACACGGTTCTCGGCGGTCTGCTCGCCGACGCGATCACCGACGCCGCACAGTTCGTGGTGATGTGCGTGTCGGTCGCGGTGGCCGCGGTCGTATTGTTGACGACTGCGGGGGGCCCGGAGGTGATCGGCGCTCGCCTCGGCGCCGACGTGCTGGCTCCTCTGGGCACTCTCAGCGGCTGGGAGGTGCTGGTCTTCGTCGGCGTCGCCATGACGCCGCTCGTCGAGCCGGCGTTCTACCAGCGGACATTCGCCGCGGTCGGCTCCCGCCAGGTGGTGCGCGCTCTGCTGATCGGCACCGTGCTGTGGGCGAGCTACGACTGGCTTGTGGTCTATCTCGGCATCGCCGGACGCGACATGGTGGCCGCGGGCACGCTGCCGGCCGATCTCGACGGCAGCGCGGTGCTGCTGGCGGTTGCGGCGGCCGCTCTGCCCACCGGACTGCTCGGTCTGTTCGTGGCCGGCTGTCTGGCGTCGGCCATGTCGACGGTCGACTCCTACACGCTGATCGCCGCCGGCAACGTGGTCTACGACGGCTGGCAGGCTGCGACCGGGCGGCGTCTCTCCGACCGTGCCCTGCTGCTCGCTACCAGGCTGCTGGCGGTGGTCACCCTGGCCGCTGCAATCGGTCTGTCGCTGCTCTTCGAGAGGCTGCGCGACGCGTGGATCTTCATGTCGACGGTGCTGCTGTCGACCGCCCTTCTGCCGATGCTCGCGCTGCTCTTCTGGCCGCGCCTCGCGACCCCCCGGGCCGGTCGCTGGAGCGCGGTGACGGGAGTGACGGTCTCGCTCGGTCTCTTCGTGGCCTTTCAGGTGCTCGGATCGCCGACCCCCGAAGGGTCCCGGGTCCTGGCGGCAAACGGGTGGATCTTCGAACGCGAGGCGGCCCTGCTGGTGGTGCTGCCGGTGGCGCTGGCGGCGTTCGCGGTCGGCTGGATTGCGGATCGTCGACGCGAGGTCCGGGGATGACCGCGATCAGCTGGATTGCGTCGGCGGTCCTGGGGGCGGGGTCGGTGACGGTGTTTGTGCTCTTTCTCCGCGATTTCAGACGGGTTCTGCCGCCCCCGCCTTCACCGCAACGGGTGGAGAAACCGCTCCCAACGGGGGAGGAAGTTGCGTTCCGGGTCGACTGAGGCGGCGACGATGGTGGCGCGGCCGACGATCTGCGTGCGGGAGACCGGGCCGAAGAACCGGGAGTCATAGCTCTCGTCGCGGTTGTCACCCATCACGAAGTAGTTCGACTCGGGCACGACGACCGGGGCGAAGGACGGCATGCAGTGCCGGCCGCGGGCGATCATCACGGCGTGCGGCGTGCCTCCGAAATTCTCGGATGCGATGAGCCTGCCTTCCATGCCCGCCGTGCGTCCGGCCACCATTTCTTCGTCGGGCGGCGCGTAGGCGACCACGGCGTCGTTGACGATCAGGCGGTCGTCGATCATCGACAGGGTGTCGCCGGGGATGCCGACGACCCGTTTGACGAGTCGTTTGCCGTCGACGGGAGAATAGAGGACCACGATGTCACCCCTGCCCGGGTCGCTCCAGGCAAACAGCCGCCGGGTGGTGAAGGGGATCTTGAGGTCGTAGGCGAGTTTGTTCACGACGATCCGGTCGCCTTCGAATATGGTCGGTTTCATGGAACCCGTCGGCACGTCGTTCCAGTCGGCCACGGCGGAACGGAACGAGGTGATGACGAGGACGATCAGGAGAACCGAACGCAACCACTCGGTCCACCACCGCGCCACCGTCGTCTTGATCCTGGCTGTCATCGACCCCCCGTCAGAGTCAGATACGTTGTGCTGCATCATTGGTTTTGATCATGGTTCGGGAGCGGCTCATTTTCCCCGCTTCGCGCCGCCCGTCGGAACCATCGGCATGGGAAACGCCGCCACCTTGCCCTCGCCGGAGGTGATCCGCCCGCGCCCGGCCTTCTCGACCTCGTCGATGCGCAACACCGAGTGCAACGGCACGTAGAACCGGTTCACTCCTTCGAACTCGGTCTTGAGCCGCTCCTCCGAGGAGTCGATCAGCAGCTTGGATCGTTCTCCGAACACCAGCCCGTCGACTTCCACGAATCCGAACATCCCGCCCTGAGAGACGTTCTTGGCGTAGACCTCGTAGACCTCTCCCTGGTTGATGAAGCTGATTCGGAAGATCGTGTTTTTGGCGGTGGTCATCTCGAGTTCTCTTGTAGCACAGATGCGCAACCGTTGGTGTCAAACCCCGGCGGGTCAATCGGCGTGTCGCCCGATCATCGCCTCCACCGACCGCCGGCAGACCGCGCAGTACGGCTGCAGGTTGCGGGAAAACATCAGGCAGTCGAGCTCCGGCCGATAGAGGCCGAGGGCGGAGTAGCCGGCCCCCTCGAAGGCGCCGACGCGCCCTGCGAACGCGCATTTCGCGAGGTACCCGGTGGCCCACGCGGCGTGGGCAGCGGCGTGCTCGGCCTCTTTGGTTCTCAGCGCGCCGATGGTCGCCTCGGGCGCGTTCGCGCGGACCGCCGCCGCGATCTCGGCGTTGAGCTTTCCGCGTTCCTCCTGGTACGCGGCGTCCTCGCGGTCGAAGGCCTCCTTCTCCCACGGTGTGGGCAACGGCGTCTCCGGCGCCACCAGGTCCTTCCACTTGAGGGTCGCCGGGTCGAGAAGTGCCGTGATGTTGGGGGCGTCGGGCTCGCGGCCGCGCGGGAAGAAATCGTTGTAGGCCGTGCTCGAGCTGTAGTACTCGTCGGCGAGACCGCCGAACGAGTGGCCGAACTCGTGCAGCAGGAGGTAGGACGCCCACGCGGAGTGTGCCGTGAAGGTGCAGAAGGTGTTGTAGATTCCACCGCCGCCGTAGCGATCGTGGTTGATCATGATGATCAATGCGTCGTAGGGGACGTTGGCGGCGACGTCGCGCACGCTGCGGTTGTCCTCGGTCAGCACGTAGCGCTCGGAGCCCAGTGAGTTGAAGGACACGCCGAGAGTGGTGTCACGGTAGAGGCCTCGAGTCGGCTCGTCGCAGCCGCTGTCGTTGGACGGCACGAGCACACCGCGCACGCTGAGACGTTCGCGGTTGGAGGCAAAGGGCTCGAATCCGAGGAGAGCCTCGGTTGCCCGTGTCAGATCCCGGACGAACAGATCAGCCTCCCCGGCCGTGTAGCCCTCGCCGAGGATGGCGATGTCCACCGCCCGTTGCCGGGGTCCGCCGACGTGCGACTCCACGACCCGCGCCCCCCGGCGTGGCGGTTCGGCGGCGATCGTCAGTGAAGCCGGGTCGACGGTCGTCTCCGCCAGCTGGAGCGACCGTGCCGTCGCGGCGCCGGGCCGTGAAGACGACCTGGATCGGCTTTTTCGGGAAAGGCAGGAGGACCGTCTCGTGGTAGGTCCGCATGGTGCCTTCGGCGGCCGGCCCGGTGGTCCGGTACTCACCGAAGTAGCTGTCGAATCCCTGCGAATACACGAGGTCTCCGGTGGCCGCATCGCGTGCCTCGACGGAGTAGCCGCCGTACGGGAACGGGTCCACGAGCTGCGTTCGCGAACCGGCCCACACCCCCTGACGGTAGATCCGGTCGAGGGCCACGAACTCCCGTTCGGCGTCGCCGACGTGGAAATAGTCGATGCGAAGGGTGGCATCCTCGAAATTCCCGTCAAAGGGGGAGTCGGCGGAGGCCACGGCCACCACCAGCGTCAGAGCGAGCGCGCCGGCTGCGGTTCTTCGTTTCATCCAGGTCTCCTTCCCGGTTCTCGAGGGTCCATTGTGCATCAGTCCATCATGGGAATCACCAAGGTAACCTTCATCGGCTTCCGGACGTAAACTCATGGTATGAGAACTGCGGCTCTGGCGTGTGCACTCATCTCATGTGCGGCTGTTGCCTCGACCGGCGCGGCCGCGAACGGATTCGAGTCCGAGGTCTTCGGCTACGAAGACTGGCAACGGGCCGTTACCGAGCTGTCTCTGAACCCGCAGGAGGTCGTCTACCCCTTCCACGCCACCGACGAGATGCTGGCGTGGGCGAAGCTCAAGTTGGCTCCGTACATGACCAACAGCCCGGATGTCCGTCTGTTGGGGTTGCAGAAGGCCTTTTTCGAGCAGGGGGAGTTCCAGTTCGAGTACGACCAGGCGCTGACCCTCACCGCCGAGGAGGCCTTCGCCGCCCGCAACGGCAACTGCATGTCCTTTACCTCGCTGTTCGTCGCCCTGGCCCGGGGCGTCGGAATTCCCACGTTCCTGGTCACCGTCGAGCGCCAACCGGATGTCGGGATGGACGAAGGGCTGGTGGTGGTCAACCGGCACGTGGTGGCCGGCTACCGCGCGCCGACCCGGCTCTACACCTACGATTTCTATGTGTCGTCCTCGACTCAGGTGGTCAGCCGCGGGATCGTCGACGACCTCGGCGCGTCGGCCATCTACCACACGAACATCGGTGGAATGGCGATCCGCGAGGGCGATCTCGACGGTGCGGTCCGCAATCTGACGATCGCCACCGTCCTCGCGCCCGGCTGGGCGCCCGCCTGGGTCAACCTGGGTGTCGCGTACTCACGTCTGGGCGACGACGAGTTGGCGTTCGACGCTTTCCAGAAGGCGCTGGCGGCGGAGCCGGGAAACTCGTCGGCACTTTCCAACCTCTCCAAGCTCTATCGTGAGCAGGGCCGGATCGAGGAGGCGGACAACGCGATGAGGGCCGCGGCGGAAGGCACCAGGAACCCGTTCACCTTGATCAGCATGGCGGACGCCGAGATTCACCGGGGTGACCTCGACAAGGCTCGACAGTACCTGCGCCGGGCGCGATGGTGGTTCGCGGGAGAACCCCACGTCTTTGACGCGCTGGCCCGTCTGGCCGACGTCGAGGGCGATGCGGAGAGGGCGCGACGGTACCGGGAAAAGGCCCGGGAGCTGCGGCACGAGGCGGCCTCGAAATCGAATTGAGCCGAAAACGGCGTTGCAATCGGCGGCGACAGGGTTTATCACTGAGGGGATGAAGGCCATTCTCAACGTGATCCTCATGATATCGGTATCAACCGCCGCCGCTTCCTCCAGACCGCCTGCCGTGGCGGGCGGCTTCTATCCGGCCGACCCTCAGGTGCTGCGTGAACAGGTCGTCGGATATCTCGGCGACGCACCCGGCGGACCTCCGCAGCGGGCCCTGGTGGTTCCACATGCGGGGTATGTGTACTCGGGCGCCGTGGCGGGCCGTGCCTTCGCCACCCTCGATGCTGCAACGGTACGCCGGGTCATCCTGCTCGGGCCGTCGCATCACGAGGCGTTCTCGGGCGGCGCGTTGCCGGCCCGCCAGGTCGACGCCTTTTCCACGCCTCTCGGGCCGGTCGCGCTCGACACCCGGGCGGTCGACACGCTGCGCGGCAATCCCGATTTCCGCGGCCCGGCGTCGGCCCACGGGCCCGAGCACTGCCTCGAGGTCGAGCTGCCCTTCCTCCAGCTGGTGGCGCCCGAAGCGACGATCGTGCCGATCCTGGTGGGTGCCCGTACCGACGGCGAAACCGCGCGGCGGATGGCCCGCGCCCTCCTCCCGCTGCTCGACGGCGGCACGGTCGTCGTGGTCTCGTCGGACTTCACCCACCACGGCGAGCGCTACGGGTGGACGCCGTTTTCGGGACCGCAGGTCGGAGAGCAACTGGTCGATCTCGGCCGCGCGACCGCCGGCCGCCTGGCCGCCGTCGACCCGGCCGGCTTCGGCCACCAGGTGGAGGTCAGCGGCGACACGGTGTGCGGGGCGAAACCGGCCGCGGTGCTGATGGAGCTGCTGTCCCACGCCTTCGCAGGCACCGGCGAGGTCCTGGAGGTGACGACCTCCGGACACCGCACGAACAGCTGGGACCTCTCGGTGACCTACGCAGCGGTGGCTTTTGCAGGGACGTTGGAGTCGACTGGCGGGAGCCCCCGGCCGCACCGCCGCTGCCGACGATCAGCGCCGGCGAAGGCGCCCGCATCGTGGCGCTCGCCCGCGCCAGTCTCGAGAGTTACCTTCTTCACGACGGCGGCATTGCCGGATGGTACGCATCGCCGCACGACCGGAACCTGACCGGGGCCCTCGCAGGCGCCTTCGTGACCTTGAATCACCGCGGAAAGAAACCGGGCGATCCGAACCGCCTGCGCGCCTGCATGGGCGTGATCGAGGCCGAGCAGCCGCTCGAGGACGCGGTCGTCCAGGCCGCGGTGTGGGCCGCCAGGGACCCGCGGTTTCCGCCCCTGACGGCCGGCGAGCTGGCCGGAATCGAGGTCGAGGTCTCGGTGCTGTCACCGGCGCATCCGGTGGCGGGCCCGGAGGCCATCGAGGTGGGGACCCACGGGGTCATCCTGGAGAAGGGCGGCCGACGCGCTCTGTTCCTGCCCCAGGTGGCGGTCGAGCAGCACTGGGACCGGGACACGATGCTCGACCATCTGGCGCGCAAGGCCGGTCTGCCGGCGAACGGGTGGCGCGAGGGCGCTCAGTTTCAGGTGTTCACCGCCCAGGTCTTCGGAGAAGGCCATTGACGATGCTGACGCGCCGTCAGCTGGCGGCCCTGCTCGGGGCCGGGGCCCTGGGTACGAGGGCGTCAGGGGAGAGCTGGCGGCCCGCTGTGCTGCCCGGGGTGGTGGGTCTGGCAACCGCACCCGCCGCTCTCGGGACGCCGCTGTCGGCAGGCCAGGCGCGTTCCGCCGTCGCCGGCGCAGTGGCGTCGTCGGTCGGCGCCGCCAGCGCCCGCGACGCCGCGAACCGGCTGTTCCGGCCCGCGGACACGGTCGGAATCAAGGTCAACTGTCTCGCCGGGCGCAGCCTGTCGCCGCGGGTCGAGCTGGTGGAGGCGTTGGTCGATCTGATCGCGGGGGCCGGTGTCGATCGCGGGCGCATCATCGTCTTCGAACGGTCGAGCCGTGAGCTGCAGCGGGCAGGCTTCACCGTCCGCGACCAGGGCGGCCCCTACGTGTGCGTCGGCACCGACAACGACTACGACAGCCTGCCCCAGGATTCCGGAGCGATCGGTTCGTGCTTCGCCCGGTTGGTGTCCACCCGGTGCAGTGCCCTGGTCTCATTCGGCGTGGTCAAGGACCACGATCTGTGCGGGGTGTCGGCGGGGATGAAGAACTGGTACGGCGTCATCCACAACCCCAACAAGTACCACGACAACGGCTGCGACCCCTACATCGCCGACGTCGCCCGCCACCCCTACATCCGCGGCAAACTTCGGCTGACGGTGCTCGACGGTGTCGTCGCCCAGTGCCACGGCGGTCCGGCCTACCGGCCGGGATCGACCTTCGAGCTCGGGCTGGTGGCGGCGAGCACCGACCCCGTTGCGGCCGACCTGTGGGCCTGGCGGGTCATCGAGGCCGAGCGCGCACGACGCGGTCTGCCGACCCTCGAGGCGGCGGGGCGGCCGGTTCGCTACCTGTCGACGGCCGCCGGTCATGGGCTCGGCGTCGCGGATCCGGAGAGGCTCGAGCTGGTGACGGCATGAAGATCGACCGCAGGCGGATGGTGGTGCTGGGGGCTGCCGGGGCGGCGGCCGCGATGCGGCCCCGGCCGCTGACGGCCTCAGCCGAAGCCGCTTCCCGAACCGGAGTCGAGTTCGGGGCCCGTGAAGCCTCCTGGTACAAGAAGCTCGAAGAGGGGAGGGTGGAGTGTCAGCTCTGCCCGCAGGCCTGCACCGTCGCCGACATGGAGCGCGGGATGTGCGGCGTGCGGGAGAACCGCGGCGGCACCTACCTCACTCTGGTCTACGGCCGCGCGTGTGCCGTCCACGTCGATCCGATCGAGAAGAAGCCGTTCTTTCACGTCCTGCCCGGCGAAAAGGCCTTCTCGTTCGCCACCGCCGGTTGCAACGTCGAGTGCAAGTTCTGCCAGAACTGGGAGATCTCGCAGTTCCGGCCCGAGCAGGTGGAAGCGTACGATCTTCCCCCGCGGCCCTGGTCGATGCGGCGAAGCGCAGCGGCGCCCGCCTGACCGCCGCCACCTACGGCGAACCGGTGGTGTTCTGGGAGTACGTGCGGGATGTGGCGGTTGCCGCCAACGCCGCAGGCGTCAAACCGACGGTGGTGTCCAACGGGTTCATCCAGGAACAGCCGCTGCGCGAAGTGCTGCCGCTGCTGTCGGCGGTCAAGGTCGACCTCAAGTGTTTCAGCGAGACCTTCTACCGCGACCAGGTCCGGGGCAAGCTCGAACCGGTGCTCAAGAGTCTCCGGATCATCCACCGGTCCGGGGTGTGGCTCGAGATCGTGGTGCTGCTGGTGCCGACCCTCAACGATTCCGCCGCCGAGATCCGTGAGATGACGAAGTGGATCGCGGCGGAACTCGGCCCGGACGTGCCCGTCCACTTCACCCGGTTCCACCCGACCTACCGGCTCACCGATCTCCCGCCGACCCCGGTCGCCACCCTCGAACGCGCCTGGGACATCGGCCGCAAAGCCGGACTTCACTACGTGTATCTCGGCAACGTCCCCGGCCACCCGGGCGAAAACACCGTCTGCCCCGGGTGCGGCGCAATCGCGATCCGGCGGATGGGTTTTCAGGTCCTCCACAACAAACTCGAAGACGGTGTTTGTCAGGGGTGTCAACAGCAGATCCCGGGGGTGTGGAGCTGACTCCGGGCATCCCGGGATCTCGAACGGTCAGTGGCGCGAACACGAAACGCGGAGTCTGGCGAGGTCGTTCCTGACAAGCAGGAAGAGTTTTTCTTACTGTCATCCCGAGCGAGCGCAGCGAGCCGAGGGACCTGGGTGGGGGCTTCAGACAGACGTGTCCGGAAGCCGCCCCCCAGATCCCTCCGCTGCGGCCCTCCGGGCCTTCGGTCGGGATGACAGGGGTTCGGCGTTGCTTCACATTTGTTGGGACGACGCGAGGGTGGGCCTCGGCCCACCTTCAGAGGCGGGAATGATGGGTACCTGGACGAAATCGCTCGTGGCGGCGCTGTTCGTGGGCAGTGTCGCGTGTGCGACCAACTCCGTCCGGGACCGCTTTCCGTGTTCCGACGACGTGCTCGCCCAGTGGCGCATCCCGGCGGGCTGGGTGGTGCGGGAGTTGACTCCGGCCGAGGCTCGCGCCGAGGTCGTGGCAGCCAATGTCTCGAAAGACTCGGCCGACGCCCGCTGGCGCGCTCTGGAAGACCAGCGGCGCGAGGGTGACCGCTACTGGTTCTACCGGCGGCCGGAGACCGACACCATCAACGCCCTCGGGTTCCAGGAGGGGGTGGTGCTGATTCGCGGCTGCGAGCAGCTCGGCTTCGTGACCACGCGGATCGCCGTCGAGCAGACCGGAAACTGAGTTCCCTGCAGCGGACGCGATGCGGTCACCGGACGGCGAAATAGCGTATTGTGTGCTGCCGTGACGAGCGAACGCACCAATCTGCCGCTGGCCGGGATGCTCAACCTCCTGGTCACCTATGTCGTGTGGGGCAGCACCTATCTCGCCATCCGGGTGGCGGTGCGGGAGGGCGCCGGTTGGGGGCCCTTCTGGCTCGGTGCGGCGAGGGTGCTGGTGGCGGCCCTCGTGCTGTTCCTGCTCAACCGGATGCGCGGCGCCCGGCTGCGGCCGACCCGCGCCGAACTGGGAGTGCTCGCGGCAACCGGTCTCCTGATGTGGGTCGGGGGCAACGGCGGGGTCAACTGGGCCGAAACCAGGATCGATTCGGGTCTGGCGGCGCTCATCGTCGGCACGACGCCGATCTTCGTGGCGATCATCGAGAGCCACCTGGATCGCCGCAGGCCGACGTTGCTGCTCGTCGGGTCCCTGGTCATGGGATTCGGCGGGCTGGTGGTCCTGACCTACCCCAGGTTGCGCGACGGCGTGACCTCGGATCTCGCGGGAATCGCGGTGGTCGTGTGTGCCGCCGTGAGCTGGGGCTTCGGCTCGGTCCTCGTCAACCGCCGCAAGCTCGCCCTCGATCCGGTCGTCATGGCGGGGTGGCAGCAGCTGTTCGGCGGGGTGGGATTCGTGGCGTTCGCTTTGGCGTTCCGCGAGCCGCTGCCGCACCCGACCCCCGAGGCCTGGGCGGCATGGGGCTACCTCGTGGTCTTCGGTTCCCTGCTCGCCTACACGTCCTTCATCTACGCCCTGCGGCTGCTGCCGACCACGGTGGTGATGACCTATGCCTACGTCAACCCGGTGATCGCGGTGCTGCTCGGTTGGCTCATCCTCTCCGAACCCATCACCGGGTATACCCTGGCCGCCATGGTGTTGATCGTCGCCGGCGTCTACGGCGTCTTCCGCAACAAGTGGCGTCGCACTGCGGCGTGACCCCGCCCACCGGCTCGGGTGGGCGGGGGGGCCGCTGGACTTTTATTCCGGCCTTCTGCGGCCCGAAGAATGGTGGGAGTCGCTGCCGTCGACAATGTTGATCGCGTCGGACGTTTCGCAGACGGCGCCGTCCTGGACGACCCGGAGCCGCCAGGTGTAGGTGGCGGGCTCCTGCCACCGGTGCTCGACTTCGCGACCGGAAACGGGGGCGCTTCCGTCGCCGAAATCCCATTCGTAGGCCGGCCGGCCGGCGCAGTGCTCACCCTCGGCCTCGCCGTGGAGCTCGACCTTCGTGCCGGCCCTGGCCGACTGCGGCACTTCGGCATCGCATCGGAGGCTGCAGGTGCTGGTCTCCGGTGCGATCTCGACCGAGCCCGTTCGCGTGCAGGTCATGCCGTCGGCCGTCACGGTGAGCGACCAGTCGTAGGTCCCCGGCGTGCTGTAGGTGTGGGAGGAATCGGAGGAGGAAGCCGCGGCCCCGTCGCCGAACTCCCACTCGTAGGTCGCTTCGCCCGCGCAGTCGCTGAGCACGGCGGAACCCGAGAACGACACCGGGCCGCCGACGGTTCCGGTTGCGCCGACCGACGCCGAGCAACTGACGGAGCACGCGCCGCCGCCACCACCGTCCGTGACGGTCACGCTACCGGAGCCCAGGTTGGAGTTCGTCGAACCGTCCCACGCGGCATAGGTGAAGCTGTCGCCGCCGCTGAATCCCGTGAACGGGTAGTAGGTGGCGACGGCGCCCACGACGCCGACCGTCCCGTTGGCCGGTTGGGAGACGACGCGGTAGGAGAGGGAGTTGCCGTCGGCATCGCTCGCCGAAAGTGCGATCTCGACCGGGACGTTCTCGTCCGTCGCGGCGGAGACGTCTCGCACCACCGGCGCCCGGTTGCTGTTGCGGTCGTCGTTCGATGGTCCCTTGTGGCAGGTGTAGCAGCCGATCTGGAAACCCTGCCAGAAGTTCTTCGTGCCGAATTCGGTGTCGATCACGCGGTCGCCGAGGGCCCGTGAAAGCACGGTGCCGCGAGAGTCGGCGCCGTGGCACGTACGGCACTGGCCGGAGTCGTGCTCGGCTGCGTCCTCGTGGCGATCGACCCAGTCCTTGCCGACCGGGTGCATCCCGTGCGGCCCGCCGCTGACGGTGCGGGGCTGGCTGCCGTGGCAGCCGGAGCAGTCCGAGAGGGATCCAGCGTGGCCCTGGAGGTCGATGTTCTGGAGGTTGTCGTTGAGGTGGCTCGAGGGGTAGATCGCGTGGGTGGAGCCGTGGCACGCCTCGCACTGGAGGTTGCCGTGGCCGGTCGAGAAACGATACAGCGACACGCCGGCGGCCGGGGTGTCGGGGTTGGTGGCAAAGGTATTGTTGACAGCCGCTCGCCTCTCACCGGAGGAGTCGAACACCGAGGTGTAGCGGATCTCGCCGTTGTTGTCGGTCGCCGTTCCGGTGTGGCAGTTCTGGCAGGTGGGTTGGTCGAACCACCCGGCGCGGCCGGCAGCGCCAACCCGACTCATGTTGCCGTGGCAGCTCTGGCACTGCATCGAGAGGTCGCCGTTGGCTGCGACTGCGTTGCCCATCGCTCCCCGCAGACAGCGGGTGTCGGAGCCGGGGTGGCAGGTGTAGCACGCCGTGCGGTTTGCCGACGCGTCGAGGGTCATGCCGTTTGCCGGGTCGACGACCCTGGCGTGCCGTGAATGCACCGCGCGGGTCAGAGGCGGGATTCCGGCCTGGCCGGTGCCCGGCAGCGCGTTGGAGGCGTGGCAGGCGTCGCACAGGATCGGCGTCGCATCCGCGTCGACCGTGGCGTACAGACCGCCGGAGTTGTAGCCCGCGGCGGCGAGGGCGGCGTCGAACTGCGCGGTCCCACCTTCGAGGTCGTCGTGGAGCAGCAGGATGTTGAGTCGGTAGTCGCGCTCCGGGTCGGGGTCGTAGATCCAGCCGCCGCTCGGTCGCGCAGCAGGGCCCGAACCTGATCCGTGACAGGAGCTGCAGGTCATCTCGTCGGAAACCGGCAGCACGATCCGCGTGGTGGCGAGAATCGTGCCGGACGAGTTGCGGGCGACCAGACGCATCAGCGGGTAGTAGTTTTTGGCGCCGGCATCGTCGTAGGGCGTGATCGGAATGCCCTCGGCGCTGAACCAGTCGAAGGCGCTGTCGAAGTGCATCGGCTGCGGCGTGTTGACCGGCCCCGGCATATCGTCGCCGGCGAGACCCTCGTCCGGAGCGGGTGAGACGCCGAAGAGCTGGGTCACCCAGTCCCAGAAGTTGGTTTTGTTGGCCGAGGAGACGTTGATCGAGCCGGCGGGGTCGGCCACCGCCTCGTAGGTGACGGTGATGCCGGACGGGTTGGTCACGAGTTCGCCCGAGGGATCGATCAGCTGGGCGTGGATCACGTTGTACGGCGGCAGGATACTGAAGACCGAGTAGTCGGCATCCATGCAGTGCATGCCGAGGTCGTTCCAACCGACCAGGGTGTAACCGGTCCCGTTCGAGCTTTGTGCCCCAACGACCGCCACCCCGATCCACATCACCACCGCGACCAGAATGAACCCCCGCTTCATATCAGACTCCTTTCGTTGCATGCGAACGAGGGCCGGCCGCATTTTCCGGAGAACTCGCCGTCATTCACAGGGGAGTGTGGGAAACGTGGGTTTTGAGACACTGCAGAGGGTCGAGCGACGCACCTCGCGTGATGCAGGTCACCCGGTCGGCGGCAATCGCCTACTCGCCGATAATCTTGATCAGCACCCGTTTCTGCCGCCGACCGTCGAACTCGCCGTAGAAGATCTGCTCCCACGGCCCGAAGTCGAGGCGGCCGTCGGTGATCGCGACCACGACCTCGCGGCCCATGATCTGGCGCTTGTGGTGGGCGTCGGCGTTGTCCTCGCCGGTGCGGTTGTGGTGGTAGCGCTCGGGCGAGGGGTCGAAGGGTGCGAGCTCTTCGAGCCAGCGTTTGTAGTCGCGGTGGAGCCCCGGTTCGTCGTCGTTGATGAAGACCGATGCGGTGATGTGCATGGCGTTGACCAGGCACAGCCCCTCGCGGACGCCGGACTCCTGCACCGCATCCTCGACCTGTGGCGTGATGTTGACGAACTCCATCCGGTCCTGGATGTCGAGCAACAGTTTCGCGGTGTGCGATTTCATCCGGCGTCCCCCCGGTGGATGTCTGCTCGTTTGGCGTCGACCCAACGGCAGAGCGCCCGGACGCGCGGTCCGCCGTGCGGAAGACCGGCAGCCCGCCCCGTTCCAGTGCGGTGGCGAGCGGGTCGAAGATGGCGCCGGAATCGACGACCGCCACCAACGGTTTGTCGGCGGCGGCGGCGACCTCGGGCAGGCGCTGGGCGACGGATCCGGGATCGAGGATCGACTCGATGTGACCCTCGCCCGGGGCCAGGGTCTGCATGGCCGGGGTCAGGGGGACGATGCCGGCCACCACTGCGTCGATGCCGGGGTCGGCGAGAATCTCCGCGACCAGATCCGCGTACACCGTGTCGCCCGCCATCGGCGTCACGTCGAACGGGTTCTTGACGTCCACCAGTCCGTCGAGCCGGTTGTCGGACAGCAGCTTGGCGAGGGACTCGGCGGTCGCCGGGGAGAATGCGGCAAGCCGCAGCTCGGCGCCGGGCTGGCGGATCGAGTCCGCCATCCCGACCGACTCGTAGCCTGCATTGGAGACCGCGGCCAGCCGGTTGCCGGCGCACGGTCCTTGCCGCGAAGGGCCAGGGCGAGCGCGGAGCAGGTCGCCGAACTCGTCGAAGTCGGAGGCCACGAAGGCGCCCGCCTGGGTGAGGGCGTTTTCGCAGACGGCGTAATCGCCGGCCACCGAGGCGGTGTGGCCGGCGGTGGCCGACCGCCCCTCGGTGGTCCGCCCGGCCTTGTAGAAGACGACATCCTTGCCGAGGGCGACCGTGTCCTTCACGGCGGCGGCGAAGGTGTGGCCGTCGCAAGGCTGGAATCCCTCCATGTAGACGGCGAAGACCTCGATCTCGGGGTCATCCTTGATGTAGGCGAGCAGGTCGCCGGCGGTGAGGTCGATCTGGTTGCCGATGGAGAGGGCGTAGGCGGGGTCGAGCCACGGCATGCGGCTGAGGTTGGAGATGATGAAGGCGCCGGACTGGGAGATGAAGCAGAGCTTGCGAGGGCGGCGGCCGCGCGATTTCGGGAGCTTGGTGTCGGGGATGAACATGGTGTCGTAACGCCCGGGGTGGGAGATCACGCCGAGCGAGTTGCCGCCGAGGAAGACCGGGCCGCCGCCCGGGGACTGGTGGGCTTCGCGGATCTTGGCCCTGAGGCGCCGCTCGAGGGCCTGGCTGCCCTCTTTTTCGCCGAGTCCGCCGGGGATCAGGATGACCGCGTTGGCCTTGTCGTGGTCGATCAGATCGTCGATCACCGAGGGGACCTGGTCGGCGCCGACGGCGACGACGAAGAGGTCGACCTTGTGTTCGAGATCGGCGATCGCAGCGACGCACGAAAAGCCGTCGATCTCCCGCGCGCCGGGGTGGACCACCGTGATCTTGTCGCGGTCGAACCCGGCATCCACCAGGTTGCCGAGGATGATCCGGCCCATGTTGGCGGAACGCTCCGAGACCCCGATGATGCCGATCGACGCGGGCTTGAGCAGGCTGCCGATCTTGTCGATCGGTCGCGGCTGGTGCCGGGCCGCCGCCGGTCTGAAACGGCACACGCCGTCGAGCGGCGCCATCCGGCCGCCGGAGCTGGAGAACGGATTGACCTCCATTTCCTCGATGTGGAAGCCGGCGTCGGGGTTCATCGCCGAGAAGTGGTTGGCGAGATCGATGAAGGCCTGGAAACACTCGATGAAGATCGCGTCGTCGAGGAGCCGGCGCGAACCCCGCATGGCGCCGGACAGGCGTTCGTAGCTCAGCGTCCGGGAAAAGAGCTCGAAGAACTGCGTGCCGTCGACGGTTCCGGTCGGGGCGATGGCGACCGCCGCGCCCTTCTTGGTCTGGCGGGCGAGGACCTCCATCTCGACGCCGCCGAGCCCGGCTGAGATGATCGGCCCGAACTCCTCGGTGTGGCGGATCCCGACGAACAGCTCGGTGGCGAAGCCTTGAGCGTCGGGGGGCATGAAGCTGCACAGCAGGATCCCGACAAAGCGATCGGCCAATCGCTGTTCGAGGCCGCGGCCGCGGCGCCCGGCGAGCCCGTTGGGGACCTCGCCAGTGTGGTTTTCGAGATAGGCTCCATAGGTCTCCGGGACCTCGCGCAGCATGAGGCTCGAAGGCCGCCTCGACCGCACCGATCTCGCGGGCGACGATGCGAACGCCGCGGGCCTCGGTCTTGTGGGTGATGTCGGGGGAGACGATCTTGAGCACCACCTTGTCGCCGGTGAGACCGTCGAGATCGGCCGGGGTGGGGTGGCCGCCGATCGGGATCAGCCGGTTCTTCGGCGCGGCCTCGGCGCCGGTCGCCTCGAGCAGCCGTAGCACTCGTGCTCGTAGAGGCTGGTGCGCCCGTCAGCGGAGGCGGCGGCCAGGATCGCGTCGAATCTGTCTCGGTGTCGATGGGCATCTTTCCCTGGCCGACTGCGTCACGCGAAGGACGCGGCCCCGTCGCCGGGGACCACGTCCTTCTCGGCGAGCACGGCTGCGAGCTTGGCGTCATCGCCGCCAATGGCCTCGACCCATGCCGGGGCGTGCGCCGGGTCGAAGGTGTCGGCTGCGATCTTGGCCGAGAGCTTGATCGCCGCGAGCCGCGGCATGCCGCCTCCACCAGGCCGCGGAAGAACAGGCCGGCCGCCCGGCCGAAGCTGAACGCGCGCTTGTTGACGTCGACGATCTTCTCGCCTTTGCGGCGAACAGGAGCTCGACGAACCGCAGGAGCTGCTCCTCCGGAGAAGTCGAGCAACGGCGAAGCGGCGCCGACCACGACCATGTTCTGCGCGCGCAGGTTGCCGGCGGCGCGGGCGATGTTCGCGGTGTCGACCATGACGATGTTGTCGAACCCGGCGAGCTCGGCCGAGCAGGATCGTCCATATCCGGGTAGTCGGGGATGTTGACGTACGGGGTGACGCTGGTGACCACCCAGCCGTCGGGCGTCAGGTAGTGCCAGTAGCGCAGGACCTCGAGCGGCTCGACGCTCAGCACCAGGTCGGCGCGCCCGGTCGGCATGAGGTCGGAGTAGATCTCCGAGTCGGCGTAGCGGAGGTGGGACTGGACCGCGCCGCCGCGCTGCGCCATGCCGTGCACCTCGGCCTGCTTGAAGTGGAAACCCGCGTCGAGAGCGGCGTTGTCGATGACGTAGGCGATCGAAAGGATGCCCTGGCCGCCGACGCCCGCGAGGATGATGTTCTTTTCCATGTCCGCTCCTCACGCCGGCCGGCGCTTGAGGGCTTCGATGCAGGCGCGGCGGGCGACGATGACGCTGGGCCCGTCGTAGGCCAGCTCCTCGCGGATGACCGCCACGTTGGCGTCGTGGTTCTTCGGGAGCGGCTCGATGATCCGGAAGTGCTCCTGCTCGATGCCGGTGCCGAGGATGATCTGGTCGAGGGTCTCGCCGGTGGACATCGAGCGCTGGGTGCCGGTCATGCCGACCGTGCTGTTGTCGACCACCAGCACGTTGAGGTTGACGCGCTGCTGGACGGCCGACAGCAGCGGCGTGATGCCGCCGTGCGAGAAGGTGCTGTCGCCGATGGCGGCCACCGCCGGCGCGTAGCCGGCGTGGGCGGCGCCGGCCGCCATGCCGATGCGAGGCGCCCATGGCCACGCAGCTGTGGACCGCCTCGAGCGGCGGCAGCGCGGCCAGGGTGTAGCAGCCGATGTCCGAGAAGACCTGGGGGTTGTCGAAGCCGCTGAGGGCCTCGTTGAGGGCCGGAAGGTGTCGGTGTGCGGGCAGCCCTTGCACAGGGCCGGCGGCCGGTTGGCGAGCTCGGTCTCGGGGGCGTGGGCGGTTTCGAGCAGCGGCAGGCCGAGGGCCTCGCGGACGATGTCGGGGTTGAGCTCGCCGGTGCGCGGCAGCTCGCCGGTCATCCGGCCCTTGACCTGGACGCCGTCGAGCCCGAAGAGGCCGCGCAGCATGCTCTCGACGAGCGGGTAGCCGTCCTCGATCACCAGCAGCTCGTCGACGTGCTCGACGAGCTCGCGGACCTTGCCCACCGGCATCGGGTACTGGCGGAGGCTGAGGACCGAGTAGTCGTGGTCGGCGCCGATGTTCTCGCGCAGGTAGTTGTCCGGCGATGCCGCAGACCAGGATCCCGCTCTTCCCGGCAAGGTCGAGATCGTTGTGCGGGCTGTCCTCGGCACGCCGCAGCAGCTCGGGCTGCTTCTCGGTGAGGTGCTTGTACTGGACCCGGGCGTTGACCGGCAGCAGGGTCCACTTCTTGATCTCCCTGGTCGGCTGGAGCGGGTTCTGCGGCCGGCGATCGCGGGTCGGCCACACCGGCCCGGCTGTGGGCGATGCGGGTCACCAGCCGGACCATGACCGGCAGCGACAGCTCCTCGGAGAGATCGAAGGCCTCGAACATCATGTCGTAGCACTCCTGCTGGTTGCGGGGCTCGAAGCACGGGATGAGCGCGAACTGCGCGAAGTAGCGGCTGTCCTGCTCGTTCTGGCGAGGAGTGCATGCCGGGGTCGTCGGCGACCGCCAGCACCAGACCGCCGTTGGTGCCGGTGACGGCCGAGTTCATGAAGGCGTCGGCGGCCACGTTGAGCCCGACGTGCTTCATGCACACCAGGGCGCGCTTGCCGGCCCAGCTCATGCCCAGCGCCTCCTCGTAGGCCACCTTTTCGTTGGTGCGACCAGAAGGCGTGGACGTCGCCCGTCTTTCTTGGTGCGGCGCTCGACGAACTCGAAGATCTCGGTCGAGGGCGTGCCCGGGTAGCCGTAGACGCCGCTCAGGCCGGCGTGGATGGCGCCGAGGCCGACCGCCTCGTCACCGAGGAGAATTTCCCGCTTCATAGATGCTCCCTTCACAGGGTTGACGGCGATTCGCGAAGCGTCCCAGGACGCCTCCAGCGAGAGCGGAGTATTTCACAATCGGCTCCCTGCTTCAATCGACGATGGTCGGGTGAACTTTGTGGTGCAGGCGTCTCGCCTGCACGTGCGGGCGGGACGCCCGCACCACAAAACCCTTGACCGACTGTGATCCGGTTGTAGGGTACGCGTCCCGCGTGCCGGATGGGTGGGCGGCATTCCGAATTCCGAATTCCGAATTCATATAGAATCCCCGCATGACATCGACGCCGCGGATTCTCGTCACCAACGACGACGGCTACACATCGGAGGGGATCCAGGTGCTCGCCGACGCCCTGGAGGGCCTCGGCGAGGTGTGGGTGGTGGCGCCCAACCGCGAGCAGTCGGCGGTTTCGCACGCCCTCACCCTGGACGGCCCCTGCGGATCGACCGCCTCGGCCGACCGGCGGTTCGCGGTCGACGGGACGCCGACCGACTGCGTGGCGATCGGGATCTCCAACCTGATGGCGGACCGCGCCCCGGACCTGGTCGTCTCGGGCATCAACTTCGGCTTCAACATGGGCGTCGACGTGCACTACTCCGGCACGGTCTCGGCGGCCTTCGAAGGCGTCATCCTGGGCGTGCCGGCGATGGCGGTCTCGCCTCGGGGTGGGCGAGGGCTTCTGCTTTCACGTGGCGGCGAAGTTCGCGCGCGGAAGCTCGCGGAGTGGATTCTCGAACACGGCTTGCCGCCGGACACCCTCCTCAACGTCAACGTGCCGCTCGGCGAGCCGCTCGGGGTCCGCCTCACCCGCCTCGGGGTCCGCCGATACACCGAAGGCGTGATCGAATCAGAACGACCCGCGCGGCCGCCAGATCTTCTGGATCGGCGGCGGCGAGCCGATCTGGGAACCGATTCCCGGAACCGACTTCCACGAGGTGGCCTCCGGGCTTCGTGTCGGTGACGCCGCTCCACCTCGACATGACGGACCGCCGCGGCCTCGAGAGGTTGGCGAAGAACGGACCGGCATGGCTGGACGCGGTCGGCGAGGCGGGGGACTGAGTGCGGCCGGGCGACGCCTACGACTACCGCCGGGCGCAGATGGTCGAGGCCCTGCGTCGGGGCGGCATCGACGACCGACGGGTGCTCGAGGCCATGGAGAACGTGCCGCGCCACCTGTTCGTCCCCGAGGCGCTACCGCCACCAGGCCTACTCGGACGACGTGTCGATCCACATCGGCGAGGGCCAGACCATCTCCCAGCCGCGCATCGTGGCGCTGATGACCGAGGCGGCGCGGATCCGAACCGTCCGACCGGGTGCTCGAGATCGGCACCGGCTCGGGCTACCAGGCGGCCGTGCTCGCGCAGCTCGCGCAGTTCGTGTTCACGGTCGAACGGGTGGCCTCGCCTGGCGCGGCCAGGCGAAACGGGTGCCTCGACCACTTGCAGATCGAGAACGTCAGCGTCAAGGTGATGGACGGGACCCTCGGCTGGCGGGCCCAGGCGCCGTTCGACGCCATCCTGGTGACCGCCGGCGCGCCGGACGTTCCGGCGCCGCTGGTCGAACAGCTCGCGGACGGCGGTCGTCTGGTGGTCCCGGTCGGCCCCCGTGAAACCCAGGTCCTGAAGATCATCCAGCGGCGTGGGGAACGGACCTATTCCAGCGAGCTCAAGGGGGCGTGTTTCGTGCCCCTGATCGGACGCCACGGCTGGGAGGACCGGTCGCATGAAGGAAAAGCTCTTCGCCTGGATCGACTCGCTGGCGGCGATGCCGCACCCGAGCTGGTGGCTGTTTCTGCTCGCCTTCGCCGAGAGCTCGTTCTTTCCCATCCCGCCGGACGTGCTGCTGATCACGCTCGGCGTCGCGACGCCGGAAAAGGCGCTGTGGTACGGGCTCGTGTGCTCCGTCGGCAGCGTGCTGGGCGGCGCCGCGGGCTATGGGATCGGCCTCTTCGGGGGACGCCCGCTGCTCTACCGGTTCTTCAACGAGAACAAGATCCACGCGGTCGAGAGGCTGTACGACCGGTACAACGCGTGGGCCACCGGCATCGCCGGTCTGACGCCGATCCCCTACAAGGTCTTCACCATCGCCGGCGGGGCGTTCAAGATCAACTTCAAGATCTTCCTGCTCGCCTCGCTGGCGTCGCGCAGCCTGCGGTTCATGGCCGAAGGGGTGCTGCTGTACTTCTTCGGTGCGTCGATCCGGGACTTCCTCTTCACCTGGTTCAACTGGCTGTCGATCGCGTTCGTGGTGCTGCTGGTCGGCGGTTTCTGGCTGCTGCACCGCTACGGACGGCGTGCGCACGACCACGCCGGGGTCTCGCCGGAGGGATGACATGATCACCGCTGACCGGGACCGTTAGACCGTGGTGGTCAAGAGGTATCGGGTGGCGGGCCGGGTGCAGGGCGTGGGCTTTCGGGCGTTCGTCCTGCGGCAGACCCGTCAGCTGGCCCTGCGAGGGTGGGTCCGCAACGTCAGCGACGGCACGGTCGAGGCGCTGGTCGATGCCTCGGAGGCCCACCACGCGGCATTCGAAAACCTCATCAGGGAAGGACCACGGCACGCGGAGGTGCGGCTGGTCCTGGTGGTGGACGAGCCCGATCAGGCGGCGCTGCCCGAGGGTTTCACCATCGCCCACGAACGGGACTGACGCGTGGTTCGCCTGCTGCCGCCGAACCCCGGCCGCGCGGCGCTCGGTCTGCGCGATGTCGTCAGCGGGGCGCTCGCCGGCGGTGCGTCGGAGCCGGCGTGGATCGCGGTCGACGACGGCAGCGGACGGTGGATTCCACTGGTGTCCGCGTGTCCCGTCGCCGAGCGGGCGCGGGGGGTCGTTGTGTCCGGGGCTGACGCCGCGTTGGTTGCGGCGCACCGGATCGGCGTTGGCGGAGCCGCGGCACTCCCGGTGTCGACCCCCGGTCTCGTCGAAGCCTTCCGTTCGGCTGCCCAGGGGCCCGCGCCGCTGCCGGTCTTCGATCCGGGTTCGATGGAGCTGTTCGAGGGCTCGACCGGCCTCGTGGTTGCCGCCTTTTCGAACCGCGCATTCTGGCGGGCTCAATTGGGCGACCGCGTGCTCTCGAGGTTGCTCGCGGAACTGGCGATAGGACTCCAGGTCCCGCCGGCCGTGCTGCCATGGCCCGCAGTAATCCTGGCCATCCGCGACGAACGCCGGATCTTCGACGTCTGGAAGCCTCTCGCGGCGGGCGCCGGCCGGCCGGCTGACGATCTCGTGGTTTCCGAGGTCGTACCGGGAGCACGGGGAGTGGCGGCGGCCGTGTACTCGGCCCTGCTCGACCTGGTCGAGCACATCCGCGCCGTCAAGACGGTCTCGACCGAGCCGGTGTACGAGCTTCCGAACGGCAGGCTCATCGGCCGCTGGGCGTCCGAACCCGGGCCGGAAGACCGCGATGTCTGGGTCGCCGCTCCGATCGAGATCTCCGGCCCGAAGTGCCGTTGGCGGCTGGCCGGTGGAGGCGCCACCACCGAGGTCGACGACGTCCTCGAGGTCGCGGATCTCACCCGCATCGAGGGCGCACCGGCCGTCCGGGTGCCCGGCTCCCTGACCGGGAACCTCCGACAGGGAACTCCCGCAGGACTTCTCGTTCAACGACTCGCGGACGCCGCCGCCCGCCGCGGCCTGCCCCTGTGGGTGCCGAACGTCGACACCGAGGCCCTGCGGTTCGCTCTGAAGCTCCCCGGCACCATCTGGGTCGACGGCCCCGCCGTACCGCGGTGAGGCGGAGGCGATGGGGCAATGGGGCAATGGGGCAGTGAGGCAGTCGGGCCATGAGCTATGGGCTCGGCCACGCCCTGATTTCGCGATCGCGCGGGCGGGGATAAACCCCGCCCCTACGGTTTTCAAAAACAGCCATGGGGCGGCGATCAACACTGCCCTTGCAGAGACATGCCATCCCTAAAGGCCGTAGGGGCGGGGTTTATCCCCGCCCTTTCGGGAGTCGCCTGGCCACTGGGGTCATGACGGCGGAGCTCCGGAGTTGATGCGGGCGTTGACATGATTGGAATCAGTCATCATGCTCGGGCGATGGGTACTCGCTTGCACGTCGTCATGCATCAGGATGAACTGGAGGCAATCCGCGCTGCCGCTGAGGAGAGGGGTGTGACGGTCTCCGAGTTCGTCCGCGGAGCGCTACGAGTCGCTCGTCGAAAGGTCGAGTCCGGTGACGCCGAGCGCAAGCTCGCCGCGATCCGCTCGGCCATGCGCCATACGTTTCCGACGTCCGACATTGATCAGATGTTGTGCGAGATCGAAAACGGATATGGAACCCGTTCTGTGCGGCGATCGTCACCCTGACGGTTTACCGTAGGTGACTCACGTGACGTGAATCAGCCGACGGTGAGTCGCCAGTAAGGGTGATTGACGAATCCGGGTCATCCGGTTCATCTGTTGACACAACCGGGTGTGTGGCCCCCGTTCTCCCTTTCCCCGCGACCCCACGCCGGTGGTTTGACACGCGAGGCCTTGGGTCGTAGCATCAGGATCCTGTGCGGGGCTATGGCTCAGGTGGATAGAGCGGAGGTTTCCTAAACCTTAGGTCGCAGGTTCGAGTCCTGCTAGCCCCGCCACCCTTCTGGTTTTCCCAACCGCAACCTTACCCGGGGAAAATACTCTCGTCAGCTCTGGGGTGTACGCGTTTTCCAAACCGGGCACAAAGCGGCCGGTCCTGGTGATCAGCCGGCAGAGTGTGATTCCTTTGCTGCGGACCGTCATGGTGGCGCCGATCACATCGTCATTCTGCGGTGTCCCGAGCGAGGTCCGGGTCGGAGTGGAGCACGGATTGAAGCACGAATCTGCGGTCAATCTGGATCATATCCAGACCGTCGACAGGTCACGGCTGACCGGATTCATCGGTCATCGGGATGCTGCCGCGCCGTTCATGAGAGGTCCCATGTTCGCACGCACGGTGCGGCAGGGGAAGTAACAAAAAACCCCTCCGGGAGGAGGGGTTCGTTGTGGTTGAACCGCGTTTTACCAGCTGTCGCGACGACCGCCGCCGCCACCGGAACGCTCTTTGGCCTGGGCCACGTCCACCTTGATGGAGCGCCCGTCGAGGGTCGTCCCGTTGAGGGCCGCGACGGCCTTGTCGGCCGACTCGTCATCCTCGAAGGTGACAAACCCGAAGCCGCGAGAACGGCCGGTGTCGCGGTCGCTGACCACGACAGCCTCGCTGACATTGCCGTGGGTGCTGAATGCATTCCTCAGGCTCTCGTCGTTCGTATCCCAGCTCAAACTTCCAACAAACAATTTCTTCGACATGACTTTCATTCTCCGTGGGCGCTACCCTTCGAGGGCTCGCCCGTCTCGTACCAGGCGTCGGACCCTGCGTCCGACAAAACAGAAGCCGGCCCCGTTGGCCGGCAACAGATCTGCAGGATAACACATATCTTCTTTTATTTCAGATATTTTTATTTGGATGGGTGGCGCCTCCATTTTCCTCGGCATCGATCGCCGCCGGCTTTCCGTAGGGGCGGGGTCGATCCCCGCCCGGCCCCGGGGCTTCAGGAGCGTCGTTCGAATGGGTCTCCGGTTTCAGGGTGCATCGTGAACCCTGTATCCTGAAGCTCGCATCCGGACGTGTTGAGGGGGGAAGGTGGCCGTTCGTGGCGCAAGGTTGTTTCGCGCGGCGTGTGCGGTTGCAGGCGCGGTCGGGGCGACGGTGGTGCTGATGGTGGTCTTCGAGGATTCGCTGATCTTCTTCCCGACCAGGTACCCGGACGGTGAGTGGGATGTCGAGGCGGTGGCGCGGGGTTCGGGGTGCACCGTCGAAGACTGCTTTTATCCGAGCGAGGACGGCGTTCAGCTCCATTCCTGGTGGTGCCGGCGGACCGCGGCAGAGCCTGACGAACCGCTGATTCTCTTCTTCCACGGCAACGCCGGCAACCTCAGCCACCGCGCCGACCTGATGTTCGAGCTGGCGAATCGGGTCGGAGCGACGGTGGTCGTGGTGGGCTACCGCGGCTACGGTCGCAGCGAAGGCAGCCCGTCCGAGGACGGTTTGTATGCCGACGCTCGAGCGGCCTGGCGGTTCGTCACCGTCGATCGCGGGGTCGATCCGGGCAGGGTGGTGGTCTTCGGCAAGTCTCTGGGCGGCGCGGTGGCGGTGAACCTGGCGGCGGAAACCGATCCTGCCGGTCTGATCGTCGAGTCGACGTTCACCTCGATCCCGGATATGGCGACGCGTCACTACCCGTTCGTACCGAAATTCGTCATTCGCACCCGAATGGATTCGTTGGCGAAGATCGGGGGCATCGGGTGTCCGTTGCTCGCCATCCACTCGCGGTCCGATGAGGTGGTGCCGTTCGAGCTGGGCCGGAAGCTGTTTGAGGCGGCCCCCGAACCCAAGACGTTCTACGAGGTCGAGGGCGCGGGTCACAACGAGACCTGGCTGGTGGGCGGGCAGAGCTACTTCGAGGCGATCGCGGGGTTTGTCCACTCCGTGGGTCGCGAGGTTGGTAGGTCGCCTGAATGAATAGGTATCTTCCGTAATCTTGACGGAGCCGATTGAGCCGATTCACACCCTGTCATCCCGACCGAGGAAGCGAAGCGACCGAGCGGAGAGATCTCTGCGGCGGTCCTCGGGAGGTTGTTGCGCGCTTCCCTCAGTGAGATCCCTCCGCTACGGCCCTGCGGGCCTTCGGTCGGGATGACAGGGTGGGACGGCCGGGGCTTCGGTCGGGATGACAGGGTGGGAGGCCTGGTTCGCATTCAGGGTCGCGGTTGCCACGGGAATGCCTCTGATGGTGGGCCGAGGCCCACCCTACGGAATTCGTGCGGTTTCGAGGGAGAGAAACCGCCTCACCACTGATCATCCCGAACGAGATCCCCTTTGTGTCATCCCGACCGAGGAAGCGAAGCGACCGAGCGGAGGGATCTCTGCGGCGGTCCTCGGGAGGTTGTTGCGCGCTTCCCTCAGTGAGATCCCTCCGCTACGGCCCTGCGGGCCTTCGGTCGGGATGACAGGAAGGGGGGCGGCGGCGGGGTGGGGATGACAGGGTGGGACGGCCGGGGCTTCGGTCGGGATGACAGGGTGGGAGGCCTGGTTCGCATTCAGGGTCGCGGTTGCCACGGGAATGCCTCTGATGGTGGGCCGAGGCCCACCCTACGGGTTCGTACGGTTTTGAGGGAGCGAAACCGCCTCACCACTGATCATCCCGGACGAGATCCCCTTTGTGTCATCCCGACCGAGGAAGTGGAGCGACCGAGCGGAGGGATCTCTGCGGCGGTCCTCGGGAGGTTGTTGCGCGCTTCCATCCGTGAGATCCCTCCGCTACGGCCCTGCGGGCCTTCGGTCGGGATGACAGGGTGGGAGGCTTGGTTCGCATTCAGGGTCGCGGTTGCCACGGGAATGCCTCTGATGGTGGGCCGAGGCCCACCCTACGGATTCGTGCGGTTTCGAGGGAGCGAAACCACTTCACTTTCTATCATCCCGAACGAGATCCCCCTTGTGTCATCCCGACCGAGGACGTGGAGCGACCGTTTCCCCACTTCTGTCATCCCGACCGAGGAAGCGAAGCGACCGAGCGGAGGGATCTCTGAGGCGGTCCTCGGGAGGTTGTTGCGCGCTTCCCTCAGTGAGATCCCTCCGCTACGGCCCTGCGGGCCTTCGGTCGGGATGACAGGGTGGACGGCCGGGGCTTCGGTCGGGATGACAGGGTGGGACGGCCGGGGCTTCGGTGGGGATGACAGGGTGGGAGGCTTGGTTCGCATTCAGGGTCGCGGTTGCCGCGGGAATGCCTCTGAAGGTGGGCCGAGGCCCACCCTACGGATCGCCCAGTGACCCGGCGGGTCCGGCGAGGTCAGTCGACGGGGGCGGTGGCCTCGTCCATGATGTCCTTGAAGAGCTCTTTGTCGATGGCCTTGTCGTAGGCGGCACGGGCGGTGACCAGACCCTCTTCGTAGAGGGTCCTGATGGAAGCGTCCATGTCGATCATGCCCTGTTTGACGCCGCCCTGGATCAGAGACGTGATCTGGGAGACCTTGCCGCGGCGGATCAGGTTCGAGATCGCCGGCGAGGCGAAGACGATCTCGACCGCGGCGACCCGGCCGCCGCCGATCTTCGGCAGCAGCTGTTGCGCGACGACGCCCTGCAGGCTTTCGGCGAGGACGTTTCGGGCTCCCTCCTGTTCGCCGGCGGGGAAGACGCTGACGATCCGGTCGACCGTCTTGATGGCGTTGTTGGTGTGCAGGGTAGCAAAGACGATGGTGCCGCGCTCGGCCGCCGACAGCGCCATGGAGATCGTCTCGAGGTCGCGCAGCTCGCCGACCAGGATGACGTCGGGGTCTTCGCGTCCGGCGGCGCGCAGGGCCTCGGCGAAGGTCGAAGCGTGGGTGCCGATTTCGCGTTGGTGGATCAGGCATTTCTTGTTGGAGTGGACGAACTCGATCGGGTCCTCGATGGTGACGATGTGGAGGCCCCTGGTCTCGTTGAGCAGGTCGATGATCGCCGCCAGTGTGGTCGATTTCCCGGACCCGGTCGGTCCGGTGACGACGACGAGGCCGTTGCGGATCGAAGCCAGCTTGCGCAGCTGCGTCGGGAGGCCCAGCTGTTCGATCGTCATGATGTTCGTCGGGATGATCCGGAAAACCGCGCCGGATCCGCGGCGCTGTTTGAAGAGGTTGACCCGGAAGCGGCCGATATCGTCCACCTGGTATGAAAAATCGGTATCACCGGTGTCGACGAAATCCCGCCATCTCGGGGGCGGTGTGATCGGCTTGAGCAGGTCGGTGAGGTCGGTCTCCTTGACGGTGCGGTAGCGGATCTGTTCCATGTGCCCGCCGACCCGCAGCATGGGCGGGCGGCCGACCGAGAAGTGGAGGTCGGAGGCCCCGCGGTCGTTCATGAGCTTCAGGAAGCGGTCGACCCGCTGTTGTTCCGCCATCACGCAGTGTCCTTTGCGTCTTCGGAGACGGCCCCCGACTCGAAGTCATCCTGGTTGGCGGCGTGCAGGTAGGCGCTCTCGACGGAGATGGTGCCGCGGCGCACCAGTTCCCGGAGAGCGTCGTCAAAGGTCTGCATGCCCTGCAGGCGGCCCATCTGCATGGCCGACCGCAGCTGATAGGTCTTTTCGTCGCGGATCAGGTTGGCGACCGACATGGTGCCCTTGAGGATCTCGAAACAGGCCACCCGGTCGCGGGTGCCGTCGACGGGGAGGAGGCGCTGGGCGATGACGTACTTGAGGGACTCGGCGAGGGCGAGCCGGACCTGGGGCTGCTCGCCGTGGGGGAAGCTGGTGATGATCCGGTCGATGGCCTTTGGAGCCGTGGTCGAGCTGAGGGTCCCGAGGACGATATGACCGGTCTCGGCAGCGGTCAGCGCCAGCGCGATCGCTTCGGTATCGCGGAGATCGCCGATCACGATGACGTCGGGGTCCTCGCGGAGAGCTCCGCGCAGGGCGCGCGCGTAGGATTTGGTGTCCGGCCCGATCTCACGCTGGTTGATGAGGCAGTTCTTGAACGGGTGGACGAACTCGACAGGTTCTTCGAGGGTGATGACGTGGGACTGCCGGGTCTCGTTGAAGAGATTGATGAGAGCGGCGAGAGTGGTGGTCTTGCCGCAGCCGGAGGGCCCGCACACCAGCACCAGACCCTGGTGGTGCGAGGCAATCTCCTCGAGGTGGCCGGGGAGGCCGATCTCGGCGATGGTCGGCGGCTTTTCGGGGATGACCCGGAACACGCCGTTGTAACCCTTGTGATCGAGGAAGAGGTTGGTACGGTAGCGGCCCGCCCGCGGGATGTAGTAGCAGAGATCGAGCTGCAGTTCCTTTTCGAGCCGCTGCCACTGCTCTTCGGTCAGGATTTCGCGGATCATCGCCTCGCAGTCGGACGCGGAAAACCTGTCACCCTCGATGGCCAGCAGGTTGCTGGATTCGCGGACCATGGGCGGAAGACCGACCGCGAGGTGGAAATCGGACCCGCCCCGGTTCCGGGTCTCCACCAGGAGGGCGTGCAGCCGCGGTTCGTTGTCGCCGATCTCGACCTTGAGGGCGTTGGCCCGCAACTCCCCGCTGTCGTCGATGGCGATCATGGTGCGTTTCGCCACCTCTTCAGCGATCTCCAGCGCCCGTCCGCGAACCACGCGATCGGGGTCGGATGACGCGACCTTCCGGAGAGCCTCGAGGATCTTCGGGTGGTCGAAGTTGCGGAGGGCGAGGAGCACCTCGATGCGAACTTCCGGCGCCGGGTCGGCCAGGAGCTTCGCCAGAGGCTGCAGCGCCCGCGGGTCGCCGATCCTTCCCAGGGCCTCGACCGCCGCCCACCGCGCCTCCGGGTCCTCGAGGGTCGCGACCAGCGCGGATGTTGCCTGTTCGTCCTTGAATCTCCCCAGGGTGTCCGCAGCGGTGACCCGCAGCCACCAGTCGTCGTCTTTGAGCAGCGAAATGGTGGCCGGGATGATCCGCGGATCGTCGAATGACCCGGCAACCACCAGCGCCATGGCCCGCACCTCGTCGTCGGGATCGGAGAGCAGCTCGATCGTGGGCTCGATGAGGTCGCTGCCGAACTCCTTCATGGAGTCGAGCGCCCGGTCTCTCGCCCAACCGGCCAGACCCTTGGAGAACTTCAGATACTGTTTGACGAGGTCGTGGCGATTGCCGAGGCTGAGGAAGATCTTGATGACGGCCGAGCGGGTGCCTGCTTCTCCCGACGCCATCAGGGGCAGCAGCCGATCGACGAATTCCCCGCCGAGCGCCGGCGCCACCCGGCTGAGGGCCGAGATCAGGTGTTGCTGGGTGGCGTAGTCGACCCGCGCCAGATTGTCGACGATCAGATCGACCGAGTCGACGGTCCTTTTGTCGCCGAGAAACCGCAGCGCGGTGGCGCGGACGTTCGGGTCGTCGTCGTGAACCTGTTTGACCCAGCGGGGCACCTCGTCTTCCGACAACTCCATGGTGGTCAGGCGCTCGAGAAAGACGCTGCGGTTGCCGGTGGTCGGAGACTCGGCGAGGTTCCAGAACAGCGACGACAGCGCCGGGGTCACCGGCGCTTCGAAAACCAGCCGGCGGGTCGCGTCGCGGACCGCCTCGTCCTCCGCCGCCAGGAGGGCGGTGAGGTGTCGTTCGATCCCCGGGATTCTGAGGCCGAAGAGAATCTCGGTGGCGGCACGCAACGCCGCTTCGGTCTTGCCTTTGCTTTCGACGACGAACTGGTTGATCGTGTCGGTCGTGCGCAGCCTCCGCAGGAGCCGGACCGACCCCTCGCGGAGGAATTTCTCCGGCCGGTAGGCCATCCACACGACATCGCGGGGCTTGATGTTCTGGGTTTCGAACACCGCCTGGAGCAACGCGTCGCGCTCTTCCTCCGACGCGTACTCGTTGCGCGCGAGCTTTCCGAGATTGTCCTGCAGCGACGAGTGAAAAAGAGGTCGCATGGATCGATTATATCGTCAGTGGGTTCGCGACCTTCGCCCGGGAGTGCATCCGTCCGGACCGGCTGTCCGCCGCCCTCCAGTTCCGCCCGGTGATCTTCGCGATTCTATTGCGCTTTTTTGAGTTGCTTCTGCCACTCGCCGCCGATCGCGTCGAGGGCCCGTTCGATCGTCTTCTGGGCTTTTTCGGGAGTCGCCTGGTCAGGGATGACCCCGGTGACGACGCCTCTCCAGACGATGGTCTTGGTTTTCGGGCTGAAGGCGTCGACGACGAGGGTCCCCCTGGTATAGGCCACGGTGTCCATGCCGCTGCCCCACAGAGGGCTCCACCACCAGCCCGCGCTGTAGCTGTAGGAGTACATGGTGACGTCCAGCTTCAGATCCGACTGTTGGCTGGTGTGGTAGGTGACGTAGATGTCCGGGTCGGCGTCGACCTGTTTGAGGCCGCTCGCCTTGAACTTGATGATGATCAGGTACTTGATCATCTGGTGGATATCGCCGTTCGCGGCCGACGTTTCGAGGGACTCGTAATACGAGAACGTCTTGATCGTGCTCATGTCCACGTCCTTGTCATAGCCGACGTAGGCTTTGAACTTGGCGGCCGCGAACGAGAACATGCCGAGCACGATCACGAACAGGATGGCGGACTTTTTCATGCGGTGGCTCCTTGCGGGATCAATCGCAACCCGATCAGTGTGACACAGCCGCGATGCGGCGTCTGAGCTCGGCCGTCTCGCGCTCGAGTGAGGGGTTGATTTCGAGCGCCCGGCGCACGGCATCGTCCGCCTGCGCGGCGAGAGCGGTCCGGGTTGGACCGCCGACCTCGGCTTCCGCCTCGATGATGGTCAGGGCGGCGCCGGTGACCAGGGCGCTCGCGAGTCCGGGGTTGAGCGCGAGCGCCTGCTCGACGAGGCGCCGACCCTCTCTGACATCCGGGCGAATCGACAATCCGTTGCGAAGCCGGTCCTCAGCCCGCCAGCGATAAACCTCGGCTGCGCCCTGATACGCGACCGCGTTGCGGGGGTTGACGGTCATCGCCTGAGACGCGGCGTGCAACGCGGCGTCGAGGTAGGGCTGGGGCGCGGCACCGGATTGGATGGCCCACCGCGCGGCCAGGATCTCGACAGCTGACTTTTCGGGATAGGCCCAGAAGATCTGGGGGTTGAGGGTGAGCGCGGTTTCGAGGTCGGACCGCGCGAGATCGAGCTCTTCGCTCGGATCCCGGCCGTCGTCGAAGCGGACTATCGCCATGGTCCGGCGGGCCAGCCCGCGATTGGCAAAGGCGTAGGCGTACGACGGGTTGCGGGCGATCGCGGCGTCGAACGCCGAGACGGCCTCGTCGAGAGCGGCGCCGGGGTCGGAGGCGGTCCTCAACTCGAACAGGGAACGGCGCCACAGTGCGATCCCCGAGTTGTTGTAGGCGTTGGCATAATTCGGGTTGAGCTCGATCGCCCGGCGGAAGGCGGCGACCGCGCGATCGAGAGCCGGGCGAGGATCGAGGCCGATGCCCATCTCGTAACGCGCCGTGCGCTCCCAGGCATATCCGAGGTCGTCGTGGGCGGGCACGAACCCGGGGTCGATGGCGATGGCGCTTTCATAGCTCGCGACGGCGAGCGCGAGGGTCGCTCGTGGGTCCCCTCCACGCGCCATCTCCCCGAGCGCCGTCACCGTGAGGGCGCCGCCCCTGGTCACGAATGCCGCCACGCTCGCCGGGTCGAGGGCGATCGCACGGTCCGCGGACGCGACGGCCTGGCGGAGAAACGGCTCCGCCGAGCCTCCCCGGTCGTTGACGATATCGGCCCACCGCCAATAGAGGTGAGACAGACGTTCGTGGACCTCGGCCCGTTCGGGGTCGATCCGGAGGGCGCGGCCGCAGGCTTCGACCGCTGTGTCGAACGGTTCGACGACGGACTCGCCCCGCCGGCTGCGGAGGTCCATGATCTGCGTCCACAGGGCACACTGGCCCTCGTACACGCTGGGGTCGGAGCGGGCGATCTCGGCCGCGAGGTGGTAGGCGCGGTCGGCGTCGGCCAGGGTTTCGAGGGCCGTGTCGGGGTCCCCGTTGAGCCGCGACCCGGCCGCCATCTCGACCAGGATGTCCGCCTCCAGGAGCTTGGCCTCGTACAGCCACTCCTCGGCCTGGAAGGCCGCGCGGGTTGCCGCCAGGGCTTCATCGAGGTGCCCGTCGTAAAACGAGATGAGGGCTTCCGCGTACTGCGGCGCTTCGACCGCGGATTCACCGCCCGAGCGCAGCAGGGCGAGCGCCGGATCGCGGAATTCGCGCTCGATCTCGGCGATGCGGGCATCGCGGAGCTCTTCGTTTTCGATCCGCCTGGCGAGGGTCAGGTCGCGTTGGTACAACCGGCCGAGCACCAACCCGAGCGCGTAGGAAACGCCCGGTCTGCTGTAGTCCATGGCCAAGGCCTGCTCGAGGTGCTTGCGGGCGGCGGCATCGTCGTGCAGAGTCAGCCAGCCGCGCCCCAGAGCGTAGTGCCCGGGCCCCGAACTGATGTCCCCGAGCCGGGCCATCTCGACTTCGATGGCCGCCATTCTCCGTTCGATGGCGTGTCGCTCCTGGGAGCGATCGTGCAGCGGCATCATCGCGGCGACCCGCGCAAAGCTCTCGATCTCCCGAGCTCTTTCGGTGAGCAGTTGCGCCACCGCCGCCTGCCGCCGGGTCTGGAGATTGGTTCGCAGACTGACCAGCCCGAGAGCGACGAATGCGGCGATGGTCGCGACGGCGGCGGTGACCAGCCGGGGGTGTTTGCGGACCCGCTTGCCGAGCTTGTAGAAGATCGTGGCGGGTCGCGCCGTGATGGGCTCGCCGGCGAGAAAACGGCGCAGGTCCTCCGACAGCTCGCGGGCCGAGGCGTAGCGCCGGTCCTGTTCCTTCTCGAGGCACTTGAGGACGATGGTCTCGAGGTCGACCGGGATCGTGCGGTCGATGCGGTGGGGCGGCACCGGGTCCCTGTCCGCGACGCCGGAGAGGATCTCCGTATACGCCCCTTCGTACGGCGAGCGGCCGGTGAGGAACCAGTAGAGGGTGGCGCCGAGGCCGTAGACGTCGGTCCGCCGGTCGAGCGATCGGGATTCCCCACGGACCTGTTCGGGTGCGGAGAAGGCGGGCGTCCCGAGGACCATGCCGGACACCGTGAGCTCGTGCGGGGTGTAGACGTCGCGGGCGATGCCGAAGTCCACGACATAGGGGTGCCACCTGCCGCCGGGGTTTCGTTCGACCAGGATGTTGGCCGGTTTGACGTCGCGGTGGATGAGCCCGGTCTGGTGGGCGGCGTGCAGCGCGTCGGCCACATCCACCATGATCTCGACCTTTTCGAGCGGGCTCAGCAGGTCGGCGATCTCCTTGATGGATCCGCCGGAGATGTACTGCATGGCGATGTAGGAGTGGCCCTCGACGTCGCCGACCTCGTAGACCGGGCACAGGTTTTCGTGCTCCACCCGCGCCTGGACCTGGGCCTCGCGGACGAATCGTTTGACCTGGTCGGGGTCGTCCCTGCGCAGGAATTTCAGGGCCACGAAACGTCCCAGACGGGGATCGCGCGCCTTGTACACGTCGCCCATGCCGCCGCGGCCGACAAACTCCACCAGCTCGTAGCGTTCCCAGTTGCTGACCGGGAATACCTCGAAAGGGTCTCTCGGCCGGGCGCCGTCGGCGGACGCCTCGGGTTTCCAGTCGTCGTCGAGACCGAGTTCCCGTGCCAGATCCGCGAGCGTGTCGTCGTCGAGCATGTCGGGTGGAATGACGACACGGATCGACGTGTCCTCTTTCGGGAACCGGTTGGGCCGGTCGTAGAGACCGGCCGCCACCAGCCGCTCCCGCACCTCGGCGAGGGTGCTGTGAGCCTGGTCGTCGGTGATCAGCCCGCGCCGCTGCGCGAGATCGAGAACCCGTTCGGCGTCGGCCTCCGGGTTCCGCTCGGGGCCTTCGGGATCGTCGGCCTTCATGCTCAAGGTGCGACGATCATAACCCTACTCGACGATCGTCGCGGTGACGATGTAGTCGAGTTTCGGGAATGACCCTTTGAGGTAGTCGTTGCCGCCCCTGGCGAACTTCGCCTGCGATGGGCCTTTGCCGTTCGGCTCCCCCTCGCCGTAGCCGTTGTAGAGCCCCTTGACCGTGTCGAACCCCTCGATGACTTCGCCGAACGGCGCGAACCCCGAGGCGTCGAGAAAGGAGTTGTTGGCGTAGTTGATGAAGATCTGGGTGGTGCGTGTGTCGGGGCTGCCGCCCATCGCAAAGGTGACCCGGCCCCTGGTGTTGGACTGCTTGACCGCGTCCGGCGGGATCCGCGCCGTCATCCAGGCTGCGGTCACCGCGGGATTCCCGTTCATGCCGGTCTGCGCCATGAAGCCGCTGATCACCCGGTAGAAGGCGACGTTGTCGTAGAAACCGATCTTCACCAGGTTGAAGAACCGGTCGGCGCCCCTCGGCGCCCACTCCCGGTGGACCTCGATGACGAAATCGCCCGCGGTGGTTTCCATTTTCACCTTGTAGGTGTCGGGGGCGGTCGCCGTGGCAAGGGCCGGATCGAGGAGGGCCGGATTCGGGCCGTCTTTTTCGGAACTGGAGGCCTGTGGCGTTGCCGCCAGGGTTGCACACAAGAGAATCAACAGACCGGTGCGGACCATCGTCGGATTTTTCATCGTGCCATCTCCTTTGAAATCTCTCGGTCGGGCGCACGGTTATTCTACCCATTCTCGGACGGGGAGGAACGATGACGGGATCAAAAGTGGAAATCGGCCGGGCGGCGCCCCCTTTTCTCCTGCCCGACCAGGATGGTGTCGGGGTCTCGCTGGCGGGCTTGCGCGGCCGCTGGGTGGTGCTTTATTTCTACCCGAAGGACGACACCCCGGGGTGCACGACCGAGGCGTGTGAATTCACCGAGGGCATCGAGGCCTTTCGGTCGCTCGACGCCGTGGTGCTCGGGTGCAGCCCCGATTCCCCCGAACAGCACCGGAAGTTCATCGCCAGGCACGGGCTCGAGGTCAGACTCCTCAGCGACCCGGATCACGAAGTCCTGGAGGCCTACGGCGCCTGGGGGGAGAAGAACATGTACGGCAAGACCACGGTCGGCGTGATCCGTTCGACGGTGATCATCGATCCGGACGGCCGGGTCGCCCACCGCTGGAAACGCGCTTCCGCCAAGGGCCACGCGCTGAAAGTGCGGGAAAAGCTGGAAGCGCTCAAGAGCTGAATGAGGGATGAGGAATTACGAATTAGGAATTAGGAATTAGGAATGACTTTCTGATACGGCTCGCGTGCGGCGGAGCGTGCCATCCTGTGCATTGTTTGGAACCCAGACGTCACCGTCGGTATCACGCTACGGGCCGAACAATGCACAGGGTGGCAACTCCCGGGAAGCGAGCCCGGAAAGTCGTGCATTCGTGTAGCGTTCGGAAACTCAGCGTGCGGCGGAGGCCCTCAAAACGTTCAACGTTCAGACGGTCGGGTCGTCGGTGTCGACGTCTTTCCGTCGCCGGTGGTAGTGGACGCTCCAGTCTTCGAGCTCCTCGGCCGAGGGGCAGGTGAGACCGAGGATTGCGGCCGAGCCGAGGAACACCAGCGCCGTCACCGCGACGAACCACGGCGGGATGAGCTGGCCGACGTGCAAGCGTGCGTAGAACTCGGAAAGGCTGGTTGCACGGGTGGGGTGGATGAAGAGCTTGGCCACCCACACCGCAGCCATGAAACCGATGACCATCAGGTAGTTGCGCCGCAGCCGCAACCTCATGCCGGTGAACCAGCTGATCGAGAAATGGGTGTGGCGGAGATCGGCCGCCAGCAGCCGCCGCCAGTCTGGATAAGCCTCCGTTTCCCGGGCGGGGCGAAGGATGTTGGCGAAGAAACCCGACTCGAGGAGGTAGAGCCGCCATTTGCTGTGGTGGAGGTGGCGGTAGCGGCGGCCCTCGAGGAGGATCGAGATCATGATCAAGGCGAGCCCGAGCAGCAAGGTGTAGTGGGGCACATCGATGGATCCGAGGGTGAAGGTGGTCAGGGCGGTGGCGAGAATGACCGCCCAGTTGGAGGTCACGTCGAGGCGCTGACGCCATACCGACATCCGGTGCATCTCCGCGCGATACAGATGGGAGACGGCGTTTATGAACTGCGTCGTGTCGGAGGAGGTCTCGAGTGAATCCTGATGGTCGGCCATCGGGCGACTGTAGCACGAAGCTGCGGCGACGGATCATCGTCGGCAATGGCCGCAACCTTGGCGCTCCCACGCCGTAGTAACCGGACGAGGGCTGAGTACGTAACGTCCAACACAAACACAGGCGGGTGGGGTAAGACACATGACAAAGACCAAGAAAGCTCTGGTGATCGGATTGCCGATTGTCGCGGTGGTGGCGATCGCTGGAGCCACGCTGGCGTCGCGCAGTCGGGGGGTGGAGGGCATCGAGGTCGAGATCGAGCCGGTGGCTCGGCGCCAGGTCGTCCAGACCGTGACCGCCACGGGCAAGATCCAACCCATGATCCAGGTCAATATCTCGGCCGACGTGAGCGCGAAGATCACGCGGCTCCAGGTCGAAGAGGGACAGTGGATCGAGCAGGGGACCCTCCTCGTCGAGCTCGATCGTGAACGGTACCTGGCGGCGGTGGCGAGCGCCGAGGCCAACCTCTCGGCTGCCCAGGCCAACGCCAACCTCGCGCGCGAGAACATGGTCAAGGCCGAAAAGGACTACGAACGCACGAAAGAGCTGTTCGATCGCAAGCTCGAATCGCAGTCGGTGCTCGACTCCGTGTATGCGGCGGCCGAGGTCGAAAAGGCGCGCTACCAGTCGGCGCTCGATCAGGGCGAACAGGCCAAGGCGGCCCTCCGGCAGTCCCGCGACGATCTCGCGAAGACCACGATCTACGCCCCGATGTCGGGTACGGTCAGCAGGCTCAACAAGGAAATCGGTGAGATCGCGCTCGGCTCCCAGTTCCAGGAGGACGTGATCCTCGAGATCTCGAACCTCGAGGGCATGGAGGCGCTCGTCGACATCGACGAAAACGACATCGTCGCGGTCTCGATCGGAGACGAGGCGGAGATCGAGGTCGACGCCCTGCCCGATGTCAAGCTCAAGGGCCGGGTCACCGAGATCGCCAACAGCGCCAAATCGTCCGGGGCCGGCACAACCGATGAAAAGACCGAGTTCGAGGTCAAGGTGGCGATCATCGACCCCGTGGCCGAGCTGAGGCCGGGGATGACGGCTTCGGCCGAGATCATCACCGAGGTCTGCGACGACTGTCTGAGCGTGCCGATCCAGAGCGTGGCGGTGCGAACCCTCGACCAGCTCGGCGCCGAGCCGGCCGCCGAGGGAGACGAGCCCGAGTTCCGTCCCGACCGGGAGGGCTTTGTCGAGATCGTGTGGGTGGTGGTCGACGGCCGCGCCCAGGCCCGCCAGGTGAAGACCGGCATCCAGAGCCAGACCCACATCGAAATCGCCGACGGCCTCGGGGAAGAGGACCAGGTGGTGATCGGCAACTTCCGCGCCATCAGCCGCGACCTCACCGACAATGCGGTCGTCGCGGTGGGCGGCGGAAAAAAGGGTTGATGCCATGACCCTCGAACTGCGGTCGGTGGAAAAGGTGTACGACATGAACTCGGTGGCCGTTCGCGCACTGCGCGGGGTCTCCTTCGCGGTCGCCCGCAACGAGTACGTCGCCATCATGGGCCCTTCGGGGTCGGGGAAATCCACCCTCATGAACATCATCGGCTGTCTCGACGTGCCGTCGACGGGGACCTACACCCTCGACGGCGCCGATGTGGGCACCCTCGGCGAGGACGAGCTCGCGGAGATCCGCAACGAGAAGATCGGTTTCGTTTTTCAGACCTTCAATCTGCTGGCGCGTTCGGACGTGTTCCACAACGTCGAGCTGCCGTTGATCTACGCGGGCATGCGGCCCGCGAAGAGACGCAAGCTGGCGGAAGAGGCCATCGCCCGCGTCGGACTGGCGGACCGCATGAACCACCGGCCCAATGAGCTCTCGGGCGGCCAGCGGCAACGCGTGGCGATCGCCCGTGCCCTGGTCAACCAGCCCTCCATCCTCCTCGCCGACGAACCGACCGGGAACCTGGACACCAAGACGGGCGCCGAAATCATGGCGATATTCGACGCCCTCCACGCCGACGGCAACACCATCCTCCTGGTGACCCACGAGGACGACATCGCGCGACACGCGCACCGGTCGATCCGGCTGCGCGACGGGCTGATCGAGAGCGACACGGCCCACTCCGAAGCAGCATGAGCAGGATCCACGCCACCGTCGAGGCCCTGGGAATCGCGATGGCAGCGCTGCGCGCCAACAAGGCGCGCGGCGTCCTCACGACCCTCGGCATCATTATCGGCATCGTCGCGGTGGTGACGACGATGACCGCGGCCAACGGTCTCGCCAACAACTTCCGCGAGAGCGTCTCCGTGCTCGGCACCGACGTGCTCTACGTGTCGAGGGTCCCCTGGATGTTCCAGGGCCGGTTCTTCCAGTTCCGCAACCGACCCAATCTCGAGCTCAAGGACAGTGAGCAGCTCGCCCGCCAGCTCGGTTCGTCCGCGATCGTCAACCCGACCGACGACACCCAGAGGCCGGTCAAATACCTTTCCGAGGTGATCGGAAACGCGACCGTCATCGGCACCACCGACAAACACATGTTGGTGTCGAGCGCGGTGCCGGAGTACGGCCGGTTTCTGACCGCCTCCGATGTCGCCTTCAAGCGCCGCGTCTGCGTCATCGGCGTGACCATGCGCGAGCAGCTCTTCGGTGAGGTCGACCCGATCAACAAGAAGATCAAGGTCGGTCGGTCCGACTACCGGGTTGTCGGTGTGATGGAGAAACAGGGCAGCGCCGGCTTCTTCGGCGGCCCGGACTTCGACAGCCAGGTCTTCATCCCGGTGACGACCTTCGTCAAGGACTTCGGCGGCCGCAACCGCAGCTTTGCGTTTGCCGTCAAGGCGCCGCCGGGGACCGATATCGAAGACTTCGAATACCACCTGACCGGTGAGATGCGCAAGATCCGGAGGTTGCACCCGAGCGACGAAGAGAACTTCGCCATCAACAAGATGGATTCGCTGCTCGACGCCTTCAACAACGTCATGGGCGTGGTGCTGATGATCGGCATGGCGGTGACCGGGATCTCGCTCTTTGTCGGCGGTGTCGGGGTGATGAACATCATGTTCGTTTCGGTCACCGAGCGGACCCAGGAAATCGGGATCCGCAAAGCGATCGGCGCCAAACGGCGGGCGATCCTGATGCAGTTTCTCTTTGAAAGCTCCGCGATCTGTCTGCTCGGGGGCGCCATCGGCGTGGCGTTGTCGTTCGGTGTTGCAGCGGTCATCAACAAGCTCGTTCTTCCGGCCAGCGTGAATCTGCCGATCGTGTTCATCGCGTTGACGGTTTCGATCGCGGTGGGCGTCATTTCCGGATTCATCCCCGCCTGGCGGGCTTCGCGACTGAATCCAATCGATGCGCTGCACTATGAGTAGGGGGATGAGGTGAAGCGATGACCTGGACCGAGAGTTTCAAGATGGCGCCTTTCGGCGATCGGGGCTCACAAGCTGCGGTCGATCCTCACCCTGGTCGGAATCGTCGCCGGTGTCGCCGCCATCATCGCTGTGATGACCGGCGTGTCGGTGGTGCAGAGCCAGATGGAAGCCGAGTTGAGCGTGTTGGGAAACCGGACCTTTCAGATCATGAAATTCCCGATGGGCGGATTCAACAACGACCGCAACATCAACTTCCGCGAGATCGCACGCTGGCCCCCGCTGACCATGGAGCATGTGTACGCTATCCGCGAACGGGTGGACTCGGTCGACCTGGTCGGCGCCGAGCTGTGGCACTACAACACCCGCGTCAGCTACCGGGACTCATCGACCGAGCCCCGTCTCATGGTGTGCGGCGGGACGCCGGAGTATCCGGAGAACAACACCCACTATGTCGAGTTCGGTCGGAACCTCACGGAGGAGGACGTCGAAATCGGTCGCAATGTCGTGGTGCTCGGCTTTGGGATCGCCCAGGAGCTGTTTCCCTTTATCGACCCGGTCGGCAAGACGGTCAAGGTGGACGGCCACAAGTTCACCGTCCAGGGAGTTTTTGCCGAAAGGAAATCCGCCACGGGCGGGCAGTTCGACAGCTACGTCCTGATGCCGATATCGGTGTGGACCGAGCTCTACGGGACGCGTGATGAGGACGGCCGCCCGCGGTCCATTTTCATCACCGTTCGCGCGCGCTACGGGGTGCCTCTGGAGGAGGCCCTCGAAGAGACCAAATCGGTGCTGCGCGCGGCTCGCGGTCTGAGTCCCCGCGACCAGGACACATTCCACTGGTTCACCTCGGACTCGCAGATCCGCGCGTTCAACGACGCGACCGCCGGCCTCAAGACAGCTGCCTTCGTCCTCGGAATCGTGGCCCTGGTGGTCGCCGGGATCGGCATCATGAACATCATGCTGGTGTCGGTCACCGAACGCACGAAAGAGATCGGCATCCGCAAAGCGCTGGGCGCAAAACGCCCGGCCATCCTCCTCCAGTTCCTGATGGAGGCGGTGGTGCTGTGCAACATCGGTGGCGTCATCGGTGTCCTCATCGGTTTCGGGCTCGGCAACATCGTGACCTTCTTCACGGGGTTCGCGGTGCACGTGCCAGTGGAGTGGGCGGTTCGGGGCGTCATCTTCTGCTCGGTGGTGGGTCTGGTCTTCGGCATGTGGCCCGCCGTTCGGGCCTCCAGATTGGCGCCCATCGACGCCCTCCGTTACGAATGACATTGGTGAACCGAAGCGCGTTCAGAACAGCCTGATACCGCATTTTTCAGCCAAATAATGCACGATTCGCGATGGTGTTTCCCGTCGATTCCGCGGCCCATCGGCGAATGAAATCCCCTACCCACTTTCACGGCAATTCTCGAGGGTCGCGGCGAGCGCAGTCCGAGGGTGGGCATTCCCGTGATTCCCGCTGATTCGGGGAATCGCAACAACAGGGATGCCATTCATGCGCTCGCCGCGACCCTCGAGAATTGCTTCGAGAAAGATTTCACAAACTGGAGAATGTGTGTATCATATCCACGTCCGTTTGTGGGGGAGGTTCAGTTCTTGCGACAGCGTCCTGAAAGCAGGCGTTAACCGCGAGAATCTCAACGGCAATAACTCGTCGAAAAGAAGGAGGAGGACGTGGAACCGATCTATTTCATCTATCTGACACCGGTGGTGGCCCTCGTGGCCCTGATCTTCGCCTACCTGAGGGCGTCGTGGATCAACCGCCAGGACCAGGGCACCGACCGCATGAAGCTCATCGGTTCGTGGGTCGCCGACGGGGCGATGGCGTTCCTGGGCCGCGAGTACCGGGTGCTCGCCATCTTCGTGGTGGCGGTGGCGATCCTGCTCGGTGTGACGAACTTCTACGTGTCGGAGGACACCAACGCGTTCATCGCGGTGTCGTTCGTCCTCGGCGCCTTCTGCTCGGCCCTCGCCGGCTACTTCGGGATGAAGACCGCGACCGGCGCCAACACCCGGACCGCGTCGGCCGCCCGTAAGGGCCTCAACGACGCCCTCCAGGTCGCCTTCAACGGCGGCTCGGTGATGGGGCTGTCGGTGGCGGGTCTGGCGTTGTTCGGGCTCGGCACCCTCTTCATCGTCTACCTCAAGATGTACCCCGAGGCTCTCAACGGCGGCGACGCGACGATGCTGGTTCTCAACATCCTCTCCGGGTTCTCCCTCGGCGCGTCGTCGATCGCGCTGTTCGCGCGCGTCGGCGGCGGCATCTACACCAAGGCGGCCGACGTCGGCGCCGACCTCGTCGGCAAGGTCGAGGCCGGCATCCCCGAGGATCACCCGCTCAACCCGGCCACCATCGCCGACAACGTCGGCGACAACGTCGGCGACGTCGCCGGCATGGGCGCCGACCTCTTCGAGTCCTACATCGGGGCGATCATCTCGTCGATGATCCTCGGCGCGGCGTGGTACGTCGGTCTCAACTACGCCCAGCCCGGCAGCGGCATGAACGCGGTCATCCTGCCGCTGGTGATCGCGATCGTCGGCATCGTCGCCTCGATCATCGGCTTCTTCTTCGTGCGCACCAAGGAGGGCGGCGACCCGCAGAACGGGCTCAACCGCGGCACCTTCGGCGCCGGCATCCTGATGGTCATCGGCACCGATCTTCGCCATCAAACAGATGATCCCGGCGGGCGGCGTTTCGGTGCCCGACATCATCACCGGTGAGATCGTGACCTACCAGTGGTGGGGCATCGCGCTGGCGGTGGTCGCGGGTCTCGTGGCCGGCATCGCGGTCGGCATCATCACCGAGTGGTACACCGCCACCTTCCGGTCCCCGGTGGGCACCATCGTCGAGGCCTCGAAGACCGGTGCCGCGACGACCGTGATCCAGGGCCTCGCGGTGGGCATGAACTCCACCACGCTGCCGATCCTGGTGATCAGCGCGGCGATCCTCATCGCCTACGCCTTCGCCGGACTCTACGGCATCGCGCTGGCGGCACTCGGCATGCTGTCGACCATCGCCATCCAGCTCGCCACCGACGCCTACGGTCCGATCGCCGACAACGCCGGCGGCATCGCCGAGATGGCGCGGCTCGGCCGCGACATCCGCGCCCGCACCGACAAGCTCGACGCGGTGGGCAACACCACCGCCGCCATCGGCAAGGGCTTCGCCATCGGCTCGGCGGCGCTGACCGCGCTGTCCCTGACCGCTGCCTATCTGACCAAGATGCAGGGCAAGGTCGACATCGACGCCGCCAACCCCTACGTGCTGGTCGGCCTGCTGATCGGCTGCATGCTGCCGTTCCGCTTCTCGGCCATGGCCATGGTCGCGGTCGGCAAGGCGGCCCAGGACATGATCCAGGAGGTTCGGCGCCAGTTCCGCGACATTCCCGAGCTGCGGCCCGCCCTCGAGGCGGCGCAGCGGGCGGAGCACGAGGAGCGCGAGCCGACCGACGAGGAGGCCGAGATCATCAGGGCCGCCGACGGCAAGGCCGAGTACACCCAGTGCATCGACATCGCCACCGCAGCGGCGATCAAGAAGATGATCGCCCCCGGCCTGATGGCGGTCCTGGTGCCGGTGGTGGTCGGCGTGGTCTCGGTCGACATGCTCGGCGGGCTGCTGATCGGCGTCACCATCTCCGGCGTCTGTCTGGCGATCTTCCAGGCCAACGCCGGCGGCGCCTGGGACAACTCGAAGAAGCAGGTCAAGGAGCAGGGCCACAAGGTGTGGGGTGACGCCTACGACGAGATGCACAAGGCGACCGTCACCGGCGACACCGTCGGCGACCCCTTCAAGGACACCTCGGGCCCGTCGCTCAACATCCTCATCAAGCTCATCTCGCGTCGTCGCGATGATCATCGCGCCGATCCTGTACGCCATCCACTTCGGCGGATAAGCGGGATCACTTCGTTTTTCAGCCGGGCCTTCGGGCCCGGCTTTTGTTTGTTTGCGTGCCGGCGGAATGCACACAAACGTCGCGGCATCGCCGAGGGCGAGGCCGGATCCTGGACACTCGATCTTGGATCTCGAATCGATGCTGTCGAAGACACGTCATGAAACGAAAACCCCCTACCGGAAAACAAGGGGGTTCGCATGGGTAATGGTCATTTATGGGGTGGGGTTTCTCCACTACCGAAAATGGCCGGTCCGGGCATGAATCGGCAGCTCTGAAGGTGGGCCAAGGCCCACCCTACAATTCCGCTCGATGTGATGGTCCGGTGTAGGGTGGGCCTTGGCCCACCTTCAGATCCGCTGCAGGTCGGTGGACTCTGACTCTGATCCGATGGCGTCCATGAAGCTGTATTGGAAAAATGTGGTCCCATATTTTGGACAGTGTATTGAGGCGGGTCGGGATCGTGTCGGGTGGATCGCTTTGCGTCCAATTTCGGATTTTCGGTCGTCTCCAATCAGTTGAGAACGTGCGAAGATGATCGTCGTCGCACCGGTATCGTGTTCTCGAACGGGGGTCCCATGAGGCACATCTGGCTTCCTGTCGCAATCCTCCTGATCTGCGGCTGCGGCCCACCAGCCCCGATCGTCGAATCCGGTTTCGCCGAGTTCGGGCAGAGCAGGCTCTACTATGAGGTCGCAGGCACCGGTGAGCCGACCGTGATCCTCCTGCACGGCGGGATGCTGGACTCCACGATGTGGGACGAGCAGTTCGAGCTACTCGCGAAATCTCACCGGGTGGTCCGCTACGATGCCAGCGCCCACGGTCAGTCGGCACTGCCGCCGGAAGCCTACTGGGACCACGCCGACCTCCGCGGTCTGATGGACCACCTTCACATCGAGCAGGCGGTTCTGGTCGGCCTGTCGATGGGAGGCAGGGTCGCCATCGACATGGCCCTGGAGGAACCGTCGCGAGTTCAAGGAGTGGTGGCGGTTTCCTCGGGTCTGGGCGGGTACCGCTTCGAGTCCGACTTTCACATGGCAAATCGAAAGAAGTTGATTGCAGCGTGGAAATCCGGCGACTTCGATGCCGTGGTCGAGGCGTTCCAGAGAGAGTGGACCGATGGACCGTCCCGAGCGCCGGAGGACGTCGATCCCGAGGTCCGCGAACGGGTTCGCGTGATGGCTCGCAACACGGTCGGCTCGGTGATGGAAGGCCGCTCGCTGCAGCCCCCCGCCATCGATCGCCTGGCCGAACTGAATCTGCCGATGCTGGTCGTCGTGGGCGAGCTCGATATGCCAGAGATCCACGAAATCGCCAACCAGCTGGTTGAATCCGATCCCAACGCCGAGCTGGTGGAAATTCCGGGCGTCGCCCACATGGTCAACCTCGAAGCGCCGGAAGAGTTCGACCGGGTGTTACTCGAGTTTCTCGGACGATTCTGAACCCTTTTTTTGGCTCCGCCCGATGAGCGGAGCCAAAAAAGGGCCCCGCGGCATGCGCGGGGCGAAAAGAGGATTGTATGACCGAGAGGCTGTGAAGCTCAGCCTTCCTGACTCTGGTAGTACCCCATGAGGATCTTGGCGACTTCGGGCCGGGCGAACTCGGGGGGCAGATCCTGGCCGGCGGCCAGCATTTCACGGACCTTGGTGCCGGACAACAGGACGAAGTCCTGCTTGGTGTGACCCTCGGGCGCCTCGTTCATCATGATGACCTTGCCGAGCTTGGTCGAGTAGGCGGTGTGGTCGGCCTCGAAGATTTTGATCTCGAGGGCGCCCTTGGGGACCTCGTTGTGGAACACCGTCTGAGCGTCGAACGGTCCGTAATAGTCGCCGACGCCGGCGTGGTCGCGGCCGACGATCAGATGGGTGGCGCCCATGTTCTGGCGGAAGACGGCGTGCAGCACGGCCTCGCGCGGCCCGGCGTACAGCATGTCGAAGCCGTAGCCGGTGATCTCGACGGTGTTGGGTGGGAAGTAGAGCTCGACCATCTTGCGAATGGCGGCGTCGCGGACGTCGGCCGGGATGTCGCCGGGCTTGAGCTTGCCGAGGAGCATGTGGATCACGGCGCCGTCGGCCTTCTCGCGATCCATCGCCATGCGCACCAGCTCTTCGTGGGCGCGGTGCATGGGGTTGCGGGTCTGGAACGCGACCACCTTGTTCCAGCCGTTCTTCTTGATCGCGTCGCGGATCTGCATGGCGGTGCGGAAGGTCTCCGGGAACTCCTTGTCGAAGTACGAGAAGTTGAGAACCTGGATGGGGCCGGAGATGAGGGTGTTGCCGACGGTGTTGAAGGCCTTGACGCCGGGGTGCGCCGGGTCGTCGGTGGCGAAGATCTTCTTGGTCATGAACGCCATCTGCTCTGGCGTCGCCTTCTCCACGGCCTCGACGGTCTGGATGGCGATCACCGGGTTGCCCTGGACGTTCGGGTCCTTGAGGGCGATCCGCATGCCCGGTTTGATGCCCGAAGCGTCCTCGACGACGTTGACGATCGGCACCGGGAAGAAGAGGCCCTTGGTGGTGACCATCTTCTCGGAGACGGCCAGCGAGTCGGCGAGGTTCATGAAGCCGGTCAACGGGTTGAAGTAACCCGATCCCATCATCACCGCGTTGCCCGCGGCGGCTGACGAGATCACGATCGACTTGAGGCCCTCCGCCTCTTTCTTGAGCGCCGCACGCTTGGCGTCATCCGCCACGAACAGTGGGTTCAGTTTGTCGGAGCCGTGTGGTTTGATCATACTGTTTTCTCCTTCTCTATTTTCGGCGCCTCTCCCGAGGCGGATTTTCATTGTTGCGCGGTGTCGACGGTCAGCTTTTCGTGGGCCATGGCGAGGGTTCGGTAGAGGATGTGGGCGAACTTGGAGTAAGGCAGGGTCAGGAAGAGGCAGAGAACGACTCCGAGGTGGATGATGTAGATCCCGAACCCGATCATCGGGGTGATGCCGGGGATGAAACGGAGGACCTCGGTGAACACGCCGGTGCCGATGACGGCGAGCACGATCCAAAGGAAGAACCGATCGAACGGTGTCGTCGAACCCACCAGCTTGTCGGCGCTGTTGCGGCGGTTCAGCCACAGGAGCAGCCCGCCCAGCACCAGCGCAACCGCCGAGATATTGCCCAGCCACTTCACCCAGTGGGAGATCTCCACCGGGTAGCCGGGCGTTTCGCCCGGCAGGATCTTGAAGAACCACGAGAACCACACGGTGTCTCCGTAGAGGTAGACCACCGCGAAACCCGAGGTGATGGCTGCTCCGACAAAGCCCCACATGACCAGGAAGTGTCCCCATCTGCGCTTGGCCACGCCCCGATCGCAGTCAGAGAACTTCGAGTGCAGGGCGATCGCCGTGAAGACGCCTGCGAGTGCGCCGATCAAGGTCCCTTGACGCTTCTGTTGTGTGCCGAGGGCCGCCCAGAACCTCCTGCCCTGCATGAACAGGGCAAGACCGACCCAGCCCACGGCCGTGAAATAAACCGCGTAGATGAGAGAGTGCGGCACGTACTGGTCGTAGAAGAACTGACCCAGCGTGGCCGACGGCTGCAGATCATGGTGGGGGTGAACAGGGGCGAGCCCGGTGTTCACGCCGAGCAACACGATCCAGAAAATGATCGGGGCCAGGACCAGGAGCGGCCAGGTCTTCTTGACGTTTCCAACCAGAGCGCCGAGAAAGCCGGGGAACGCCAGCTTCTGAACGACCATCGCGCGAATCGACGCCATGATGTCGCCGGGGTTGACCTCGCGCGGGCAGCGGACCGAACAGTCGTTGCACTGGTGGCAGAGCCACGGGCCGGCATCGGACATCAGCCGGTCCTCGAGCCCCCACTGCGCCCACAGGATCTGGCGTCTCGGGAAGGGGGCGTTGGCAGGGGCCAGCTCGCACACGCTCGAGCACGTGGCGCACTGATAACAGCGGGCCGCGTTCTCGCCGCCGCGATCGAAGAAAGCCTCGCGGAACTCCGACGACGTTTGGATGACCGGGATCGAGGCCATGACTGCTCCTCCTTGGTTCCCTTCGTCCTAGAAACCCTTGAGCGGGTTGGGACCCATTTCCTCGAGCTCCGCGGCGAAGTCATCGAGAATCTGCGGCACGCGGCCGAACTCGTCGTGAGAGAGCTCGACGAACTTGATGCGCTCGGGCTCGAGCGCGAGGCGCTGCAGGGTCTCGCCGACGTTCCCCAGTCGCGTCTTGGCGAGCTCGGAGCCGCGGACGTAGTGGCACTGGTAATCGTCGCCGTGCTTGCAGCCGATGAGGATGACGCCGTCGATGCCGCGCGACAGCGACTCGGCGATCCACACGATGTTGGTCGAGCCGAGGCAGCGGATCGGGATCACCCGCACCCAGGGGTTCCACTGGGCGCCCCGGCCGGCGGCCGCGTCCAGGGCCGGAACCGCGTCGTTCTCGCACATCAGCGCGACGATGCGGGGTTTCTCCTCGTAGTCCTCGGGAACGCTCATGGCCTTGATCATCTCGGCGATCATGTGGACCGAGTAGTCCTGGAAGCTGATGATCCGTTCGGGGCAGGCGCCCATGCAGATGCCGCAGCGGCGGCAGCGGAGGGGGAAGAACTCGGGTGTTCCCTTCGCGTCTTCGTTGATGGTTCCGAAAGGACACTCCTCGGTGCAGCGTTTGCACTGGGTGCAGCGCTGGAGGAAGAAGTCGGGGAAGGCGGTGTCGCCGGCGCGCGGGTGGACCGCTTCGCCGCGCTTGGCCATCTCGATGCACTGGACGGCCTTCATGGCGGCGCCGAAACCATCCTCGCTGGCCTGAACCGCGTCCATGGGGGCGTGGACCGCGCCCGCCGCATAGATTCCGGTGCGGCGCGTTTCGTACGGGAAGCAGATGAAGTGGGAATCGGGGAACCCGTACTTGAGGGTCGGAAGATCCGGTCCCTGCCGGTAGCCGAGGTGGAGGATTTCGGTGCCTTCGTGGCTCTTGAGCTCCTCGGCCCGCACCGCCGATTTCTCACGGACCTGGGAGCTCTCCGAGGTCTCGACCTGGTGGCGCGAGTCGATGAGCTCGCGAATCAGCTCACCGTCGGCCGAGTTCGGCACCATGCCGACGGCCAGGACCACGAGATCGGCGTCGATCGTGACGTCGTCGCCGAGCAGGCTGTCGGTCATGTGGATCGAAAGCTTGCCGTTGGCCGAGATCTTGTCGACCTGGCCGCGGGTCATCATGCCCGCCGCCTCCTTCTGGGCGGCGAGGAAGAAGTACTCCATGTGGCCCGGCGAACGGATGTCCTTGTAGATCACGGCGTTCTCGATCGCCGGGTCGATCTTCTTGACCTCCATCATCTGCCGCAGGGTGGTGGTGCAGCACTCCGACGAGCAGTAGGGCAGGTGCTTTTCGTCGCGGGAACCCGCGCACTGGATATAGGCGATGCGTTTCGGAGTGCGGCCGTTGGACGGGCAGGCGATCTTGCCATCCACCAGCATCTTTTCGAACTCGTGGGAGGTCACGACGTCGGGCGAGGCGCCGTAGCCGAGGTGGCCGAGCTTCGTCGCGTCGTAGGGGTGGGCACCGGTCGCCTGGACGATCGAGCCGACCGTCAACTCGATGCCGGAGGAACCATTGAGTTGCACCTTGAACTGACCGGGCTGGCCCTTGATCGAAACGATCGAGGTCGAGGTCAGGACCTTGATGTTGTCGTGGGTCTTGATCTCCTCGAGCAGCTTGGGCACCGGGTTCGCCCGGGGCGCGTCGTAGGGGGGCTCTTCGGGGGCGATCGATTTCTGAGCTGCCAGGCGACCACCGAGGTGGTCGTCCTTTTCGACCAGCACCACCGGGTGGTTGAGCCCGGCCGCCGTCAGGGCCGCGTCAAGGCCTGCTCGCCCGCTGCCGACGACCAGGACGGTCTCGCTGATCTCCTCGGCGAGGGGCGTGATGGGCTTGACGCCGTCGAGACGGGCGAGACCCATCTTCACCATGTCCTGGGCGAGCATGTTGGTGTCTTCGTCGCCGGCCGGGTGGGACCACGTGCAGTGTTCACGCAACGCGACCCGGAACATCGACGGCCCGTCGACGGTGAGGGCGGCGAACTCGCTCGTCTTGGCGCGCTCGGAGCACGCAGCGACGAGGATGCCGTTGAGTCCGTTTTCGGCCACCGATGCCTTGATGGCGTCGAGACCTTCGGGCGCGCACAGACATTCGTGGGTCAGCGTGCAGGCGCAGCCGACCTCATTCGCCGCTTCGATCACGGAGTCCATGTCGAGGGCTTCGCCGATTCCGCAGCCCGAACACAGGAAAACGCCTACTTTTTCCATTACGCCCTCCTTCCGGCGGCCACGAGCGCACGGGCCGCGGCCCCGGTCGCGTCTCGAACCGAGGCGGCCACGTCCTCCGGCCGCCGGGCCACGCCGGCGACGGTCACCGCGGCGTCGAGATCATCGAGAACGAAGCCGTCGTCGTCCTTGCGCGTGAAGACCGCGAGGTCGTCGTCGGCGGCGTTCGGCACCATGCCGGTGGCGAGCACCACGAGGTCGGCCTCGGCCTCGATGACCCGTTCGAGCTCTACATCCTCGACGTGGAGCTTGAGCGATCCGTTGACCTGTTCGATGCGCCCGACCTTGCCTTTGACCAGCTTGACACCATCGATGGCGGCGGCCTTGAGCAGGAAGTCCTCGTTGCGCCCCGGTGTGCGCCGATCGATGTAGTACATCGTGACCTGGGCTTCCGGCAGCTGGTCCTTGACGTACTGCACCTGCTTGAGCGAGGCCAGACAGCACACGCCTGAACAGTAGTTGAGGTGGTTGACGTCGCGCGAGCCCGCGCACTGGACGAAGGCCACCCTGGCTGGAGCCTCGTTGTTGGAGGGGCGGACGATCTTGCCGCCGGTCGGCCCGGCGGGCGCCGCAAAACGCTCCATCTGGACATTGGAGATCACGTCCTCGAGTTCGCCGCCGAGCTCCACGAGCTTGTCGAGCGGGTAGGGCTGCCAACCGGTCGCGACCACCACCGAGTTCACCGCGAACGTCTCGCTGGTCTCAGCCGCGTTGAGGTCGATGGCTCCGTAGGTGCAGGCCGCGGCAATCTTGGCGGCCTCGCCGTCGGCGCACGCGGAACGGTCGAAGACGAAGATCTTCGGCCACGCGTTGGGGTGGGGGAGGCGGATCGCCTTGACCGTGTTGAGCCCGAGGTTGTGCGGGTCGGGCACCTGGGTCTCGCACGCCTTTTCACAGTCGCCGCAGGCGGTGCATTTGGCGTTGACGTAGGCGGGGTCGGTGGTCACCGTGACCGACCAGCCCGTATCCGACGGCGTCGCGGCGGAGACCCGGGAGCGGGTCAGGACCCGGACGCGGGGATTTCTCTCGAGACGGCGGATGTTGATCTCCATGCCGCACGACGGGGGGCACATCTTGGGGAAGTAGTTGTTCATGCGGAGGACGCGGCCGCCGACCGACGCCTCCCGTTCCACCAGGACGACCTCGGCCCCGGTCTCGGCCGCCTCGAGGGCGGCGGTGATGCCGGCGATGCCGGCGCCGATGACGAGCAGAGTTGGCTTGGCTTCGCTCATGTGTGACTCCGTTCGACCCCCTGGCTTCGCACCGTCATGGTGGGTTCGGCAAACAGCGCGAACCGCAGCCAACGAAAAGCGAAGGCGAGAAGGGCCTCGTCGTTGGTTTTCAATTTCTCGAGCTCGTCCGCGTCGATCTCGAAGCGATCGAGGAAGGAGGACTCGAGCACGAAAGACCGGAAGGTGTCGAGGTCGTAGCACGCCATGTAGAGCATGTGCATGCGCTTGGGATCGAGGACGCGGCCCCCGATGAACCAGGGGTGGCTCACGAGCTCGCGAAACCCGTTCTCGAGGGCTTCGTGGTCGTCGACACCCTGATCGCGGCGCCATTTGTCGGCGGTCCACTCGACGCGATCGGGTTGGTGACGGCCCTCGCAGTGGTCGTCCTCGAAGACGAAGAAGAGGGGCTCCGGTTCTTCGCCGGCCCGCGCCGGCGGGATGGCCATGCCCAACGGGTACATGCGGCAGGCCCACGGGCGGTCTTCGTACACCGTGCAACCGGCTTCGCCGACGAACGGGCAGGGCTTGCCTTCACCGGAGGTCATCCGCAACATCACCATTGGAATCTTGAGGTCCTTGGTGATCGGGTTGGTGGTGTGGGTCTCGAGAAACTGGCGGGTGTCCATCTCGAGCCGCCGGGCGAGCCGGAGCACGTCGGCGGGCGTCAACACGATGTTGATGTCCGCGCAGCAGGTGTTGAAACAGGGCACGCCCGGATGGCAGGTAAAACCGAAGGTCTCGTTCTTCTCGAGCTGCCGCTTGTCGATCAGGAACTGCGGCAGGCTCGCATCGGCGGTCGTCATGTCTGGCCTCCATTCTCGTCGCGATCGGCAGCGACGTCGCCATCGGAGTCTTCCCCGATGGCGACCTCGATGATGCGATCCTTGAGAGCGTTGGCAGACCACACCGGGAGGGGCGATGGCGCACCGATTGATGGGTCGACGCGGTACCTGTAGGACGCCTTGACGGCGAAATTGGTCATCATGTGGTCCCAACCCCGAACGTAGTAGGGGCAGTCGTCGTTGAAGCACGCGAAATGGAAGGCCCCGGTCCAGCCGGTGTTGTCGGGAAGTTCGAACGCCTGCAGCGCCTGGTCGCAGTGCGGGCATACGGGGTGTTCTTGGAGAGTGGTCAAAATTATCCTCGAAGGGAAAAGGCCCCAGGCGCCGAGGCGCCTGGGGCCGAAATAGAGATCGGAATCACTTCATGGGGAGAATGTCGCGTTTGACCATCTCCCAGTTTTCGGTTTCCGGATCCATGATGCAGTTGACGAAGCACAGCCAGTTGTCGTTGTCCAGCTTGGGGAAGTCGGCGCGGAAGTAGTAACCGGGCCAACGGGTCTCTTCGCGGAACAGGATCGTGCGGACGTGCGCTTCGGCCTGGTACATGCGGTGGACGTTTTCCCAGCACCGCATCAGTTCATGAAGGTCCTTCGCACCGAGGAACTTGGCGTCTTCCTTGAGCATCGCAAGGAGTTCGAGCCCGCGCTCGCAGAGGAACTTGGAGGTCGTGAACTGCGAGCCCACGCCGCCGGCGTACTCATCCATGAGCTTCTGCAGGCGGAACATGAACATCTTGGGAATGATGTAGTGCGGGTTGACGTCGGTCTGCGAGGTGAAGCCGCTGTGCTCGGCGAAGAGCTCGAGGGGCTTCAGGGTCTTCGCCTTGAGGTCCTCGATCAGCTTATCGCTGACGGTCGGCTTCGGCGGGTTCTCTTTGACGAGGTAGCGGACCGCCGCCTTGGCGGCGATGCGACCCTCGGCGTGGGAACCGGAGGAGAACTTGTGCGAGGAGGCGCCGGTGGCGTCGCCGGCGGCGAACAGGCCCTTGGTGGTGCACATGTTCTCGTAGCCCCAGAAGTACTCCGGCGGCGCGAGGTCTTCGGGACCGCTGACCCAGGCGCCGGAGGCGCCGGAGTGCGAACCGATGAAGTACGGCTCGGCGGCGGCGATCTCGGAGGACTTCTCTTCCGGCTGGACGTCACTGGCAGCCCACAGAATGGCCTGCGAGATGGTCATGTCGAGGAAGTCTTCCCAGGCCTCGCTCTCGAGCTCCTTCATTTTCTTCTTGTATTCCTTCGGATCGTCCTTGTACTGGTCGGCGATCTTCTGGAGCGCCTCTTCCGTGCGCATGTAGATCGGGCCCTTGCCCTCCATGACGTCGAGCATGCCGAGGTAGTTGCGGAGGTTGGCCGGGATCGGCTTCACCAGACCGTAGGGCTTCCAGTTCTCGAGCTCGGAGCGACGCTCGACCATGTACTCGCCACCGAAGGCGTTGGTCGCGCGGGACTTGAAGAGCAGGAACCAGGCGCCCACCGGGCCGTACGCATCCTTGAAGCGGACCGGGATGAAGCGAACTTCCTGGCAGGTCATCTCGGCGCCGGCCTTCAGGGTGAAGTATGCGGACGAGCCCGAGTTCCACGGCGGATACCAGGCGCGGCCGAGGCCTTCACCGGAGGAGCGCGGTTTGAAGACGTGGACGGCGCCGCCCATGGCGCAGAACACGGCGCGGGCGAGGAACACGTAGAACTTGTTCTCACGCACCGAGAAACCGTAGGCGCCCTTGAGTTGGCCGCCTTCCATGATCGGGCCGACGATGAAGACGCGCTCGATGATGTTGTCGGTGCCGAGGTGGTTCTTCGCGGCCTCGGCCACGATGACCTTGTAGGACTCGCCGTTGATCATGAGCTGCCAGCGGCCTTCGTGGACGTATCCGCCGCCTTCGGCTTTCCAGATCGGCAGGCCCCATTTTTCGAACAGGTGGACCGAGCTGTCCACGTGGCGGGCGATCGACGCAACGAGGTCTTCACGGGCGACGCCCATGAGGTCCTGCTTCACGTAGTTGACGTAGTCTTCGACGGTGTTCTGGCCGTCTTTGATGCCTACGTACTGGTTGATGGCGGAGAGGCCCATGGCCACCGCGCCGGAGCGGTCCACCGCGGCCTTGTCGACCATGGTGACCTTGAGGTTGTTTTTCTTCGCCCAGTGGGCGGCCTCGACCGCGGCGCCGCAGGACGCCATGCCACCGCCGAGAATCAGAAGATCGGTTTCGACTTTAACGGTTTCGAATGTTGCCATGATCCCCTCCCCCTACTTCGTCCACACGGCGCAGCCGAGGGAATCCGGCTCGGTGAAGAGCACCGGACCCTCGAGGCCCGGCTCAGTGTTCCAGCCACCAGTGGGTTCCGCCTGGCCTTCGGGTGTGGTGCGGATCGGGAATTTGAACCGCTTCACCTGGCCGCTGCGGAACTTGACCGTCCACATGATCGAATCGGTGGAGCGCAGCGGCACCACCGACGCACCCATGGGCACGAAGTCCGCGTAACCACGGACGTCGACGGCCTGGGTCGGGCAGATCTTGACGCAGTTGTAGCACTCCCAGCACATCTCGGGTTCGCGGTTGTAGGCCTTCATCTTCTCCTTATCGAGAACCATGAGGTCGTTTGGACAGATGTGTTGGCAGGCGGTCTTGTCGAGCGCCTTACACCCGTCACACTTTTCCACGTTGACGAAACTCGGCATACAGGGTTCCTCCTTTCAAGCTCCAATGGTCTTTTGAGATTCGAAAACTTCACAAAGTCTCATCGGCGACAGGTGTAGCAAGAGCTGTGCCTGTTTTCACAATCTCCAGGGAGACGCACTCGCAAGTGAGGCATAACGTCATGAAAAATGGATATTTGGATCCTGTCCATGGGTGTACGGAAAGAGCGGTCGGTGGGCCCGGGGCGCGACAGGCTGCAGATTTCGGCAGCCGACCGCGTCAGACGCCCGGCCCGGCCTCGGCCGTCCGGGTGGCAGGGATTGCCGGCCTAAGTCGTGCTTCTGGAGTTTTTAAGGTGGCTCGCGCCTGGCCTTCATCAGGCTCTGTGAAAATATTCACTTGCAACGGAACAAACAACTTGCGTCCGTTGACCGGAGGTCCTTGTTACCAATTCGTTACGGCGCGCGATTCCAGATCATATAAGTAGCTGATACATAGGAACCTACCGACCATCGTTCATCGTTACAACGGTGGAACGACGAACCGCCGTAACCCCTTCGTGACGGGACGGAGGGGCATGGCCCTGGATCGTAGGCCCCATGACAGCCGCGCTCGAAGTGACTTACTCAGAACGGCTTAGAACGTCGTGTGGCGATCTGCAGCCATTTCGAGCGAGTTGAACCGTCGTCTGCGGAGGACGCGTCCCTCCGACGGCGCCGCGGGGCAGCAAAACCCAGGGTTTCACGAAAAAATTGAGGCTTTTTGTGGCCCGGAGACCGCAGAACGGGCATCGAATGTGCAAGAGTCGGGGGCCACATCAACGCGGGTCGCCGCGATTTGGAGGACGGCTGCATGCGACTGATTCTTCTTGGCCCCCCCGGAGCCGGCAAGGGCACTCAGGCACGGTTCATTTGTGAACGGTTCGGCATCCCGCAGATCTCGACCGGCGACATGTTGCGCGCGGCGGTCGCGGCCGGGACCGAGTTGGGCAAACAGGCCAAGGTCGTGATGGATTCGGGCGGCCTGGTTTCCGACGACATCATCATCGGCCTGGTCAAGGAGAGGATCACGCAGCCGGACTGCAAACCGGGCTTCCTCTTCGACGGCTTTCCGCGGACTCTGGCCCAGGCCGAGGCGATGCGTCAGGCCGGCGTCACGATCGACGCGGTGGTCGAGATCGCGGTACCCGACGACAACATTGTGATGCGGCTCTCGGGCCGGCGTTCCCACCCGGGTTCGGGCAGGGTCTACCACGTGACGTTCAACCCGCCCAAGGTGGAGGGCAAAGACGATGTCACCGGCGAACCGCTGGTTCACCGCGACGACGACAGGGAGGACACCATCCGCAACCGGCTGGCGACCTACCACGCCCAGACCGAGGTTCTGACCGACTTCTACGGGGATCTCGAGGCCAGGGGCGCCGCCGATGCTCCGAGGCTGATCAAGGTCGACGGCACACAGTCGATCGACGGGGTGAGGGACGAGGCGCTGGCCGAGCTTGAACGGATAGCTGTCAGCAATTAGCTGTTAGCTATCAGCTATCAGCTAACAGACAGGGGATAGACATCTCTGAAGGCCATACGGGAGGGGTTCATCGTCACTCTTTCGATCGCGAACGCCTCGACCTTGTTGCATGGTTGGGATTTCGAAAAGGCCCGGCGAACATCTGATAGCTAATAGCTAATAGCTAATAGCTAATGTCTAACCGCTGACAGCTACTTCGAACGGAATGTCGACCCTGCTTTCCTCGAGCTCGATCACCAGGCGCCAGCGGCCCGGTTGGACACCCTGCGGGACGCTGAAGACAAGCGGGCCAGAACACTGCATGAAGCTGGTGAGGTACAGCTCGTCGGTGGCGAAGCCTTCGCCGATCTCCGCGAAGAACCAGCGATCGCAGGTTTGCAGGGGTGCGGTCGGGCTGCCGGCTGTGGGCGATGAGAACTCGGCGCGGCGTACGCGGGTGTGGATCCGCGGATAGGCGGCGCGGAATTCGTCCTGGGTGATCAGGGGCAGGCGGTGGCCGTCGGGGGACATGACCGCCACGGCCTTGCGCTCGATGCTCAGGCTCCCGGCCCCCGAGTTGGCCCGCAGGAAGACTGCGAGAACGAGCCAGTTCTCGCCCAGCGACCGCGTCGTCTCGTGGGTTCCGAGGATCGCCTCCAGTTCGGGCCCGTCGTAGATGAAGAGGTGGTCGCCTCGCTGCGTGACGCCGCCGCCGAGATCGACATCGGTGGTGCAGGCGCTTGCAGCAACCGCCAGCACGACGACCGCCCTGATGAACCGCCTGATCATGCGATGTCGGCTATTGCCCGGATCTTCGCGGTGAGCTGATCGGAATCGAGCCCCTGGTGGCCCATCTGCTCCCAGAGCCCGCCGGAGCCCTCCCGATTTGTCCCGACGTGGTCGTAGCGCGGGTGATATGCGCGCTGCAGAAGCCACGTGCCGAACCGAGACCCGAGTCCGGTCCTTTGATTCAGGCTCTCGGCGACCAGCACCCAGCGGCACGAGCCGACCTTTTCGAGCATCGCCTCGTCGACGACGTTGAGGGTGGACTTGTTGATGAGACCGACATCGACACCGTCCGCCCGCAGACGCTCGACGGCATCGAGCGCCCGGTAGAGGGTGTCACCGAAGCTGACGACGAAACCGCCCTCCGGGGAGGCGTCGCGCACCACCTCGTCCTTCCCGGGCTCGAATGTGTAGCCGTCGCCGAAGAGTTCCTCACCGTTTGCCCCAAGGATCACCGGGAGCTTGGACCGGTTGGAAAAGACGAACCGCAGACCGGGATCGTTGAACACCCTCCGTACGCACGCCCGCATCTGACCTCCGTCGGCCGGGAAGTACAGCCGGGTGGGGTGCTCGTCGTGTTCGAGTCCGTTGTCGGCGAAGAGGTTGTTGAGCCCGAAGTGGCAGGTGTTGTCCGCCATGTCGTCGACGCCGGCGTGCGAGAAGTGGCACAGCACGTTGCAGCCGTTGAGCCGGGCCATCGTGATCTCGGAGACGCACATCTCGAGAAACGCGCTGAAGGTGCCGAAGATGCCCTGCTTGCCGGCCTCCATCCCGAACCCCGCCGCCGCGGCGAAGTTGCCGCGCTCCATGATGCCCGAGCTGACGTAGATCTCGGGGAAGGCCTTCCTGATGTGGACCAGGCCGCACGAGCCCTCGAGGTCCGAGTCGACGACGAGAACCTTGGCTTTGCGGGCCGCTTCGTCCATCTCTCCCAGGATCTCGACCACCGCGTGCCCGAAGAGGTTGCGGTTGGAGTCCTTGCGTTCGCCGACGCCCATATAGACGTGAGGGTTCGGTGTCTTCGTGATCGAGTCGAGGTACGCGACCGCCTCGAGGTGTCCCCGGTGGGTGAGATAGTCCCGCGCGCCCTCGACCGAGACGACGTCGTGGGCTTTGGTGGTTCCTTCGAGCCCCGGGATACCGACTGCCATCGGGCGCCGGTTGACGAGCGCCACCGGCCCCGTGGTGCGCAGCGCGCGCGCCATCCGCGAGTAGAGCTCGGCGAGGTCCTCGCCGTCGCCCTCGTCGACCGTCAGCCCGTGGCCGGCGAGGGTCCGGGCGACCGAGTAGCCTGGCAGATAGTCGCTCGGGTGGCCGGCGATGGTGACGTCGTTGTCATCGACGATCAGTTTGATGTTGAGGTTGCGCCCGACCGCGAAGCGCGCGGCCTCCGCGTCGTTTCCTTCCTGGAGCGAGCCGTCGGAGCTGAAGCAGACGACCGCCTTGCCGGGGTTGGCCATCGCCACACCGTTGACGTGCGGCCACATGTGGCCGAGACGGCCGGAGCTGAATCCGACCCCGGGCGTGTGGCCGAGCTCAGGGTGTCCCGGCAGACGGGCGCCGGCCTCGCGATAGTGCATCAGGGCCGCGGCGGGCAGGTGGCCGTTGAGCACCGAGAGCAGATACTGGATGGCCACCCGGTGCCCGGCCTCGTCGAAGTAGGCCCCGTACACCGGTCCGCTCCCTCGCATGAAGGCGTCGGCCGCCAGAACCTCGGGCACGATGTCGTAGGCGCCGCCGGTGTGTCCGCCGACGCCTCTGGCCGCGCCGGTCGCGGTGAAGAAGACGATGGCGTCCCGGCACAGCTGGACGTTGGCCGCGAGCTGTCGTTCCTGCTCGGCGGACAACCTTTCGACTGCGGGGTCGAACGCGAGAGGACGGAACCGGTCGAGGTCGATGGGGAAGGTCTCGTTCGTAGCCAACGTGGTGCCTCCTGGTGTGGTGAAGATATCAGAACCCGGGACAAGGTCGGATCCGACTCCCGGACTCCGACGGCGGCAGCCGCAGTTCTGAGAGCTTCGGTGACCCGACACCGACCGATGGTTCATCCGGGATTTAGCGGAGCTCATGTGACAATGTGACGCGTTGCTCCGAGTTCGATCCTGTCAGTGGAGGTTGTCCCGTGAAGAAACGCCGCTTCGCATCTGCTGGCGTGGCAGTTCTCGTCGCAGTCGTTCTGAGCACCCCCGCCCGCAGCGACGTACCGGCCACCGTGCCCTCGGACCCCTGGGAGCGTTTGCCCGGAATCCTCGCCGCGATCCAGGCACCGGTGTTCCCCGATCGCGATTTCCGGGTGACTGATTTTGGCGCCGTGGGAGATGGGACGACCGACGCGACCGCAGCGTTCCGCGACGCCGTCAAAGCCTGTTCGGGAGCCGGCGGCGGGCGCGTGGTCGTGCCGGCAGGGGAGTATCTCACCGGGGCCATCCATCTCGAGTCCAACGTCAACCTCCACGTCGAGGACGGCGCAACTCTTCGGTTTCAACAGGACCCCGCCGCCTACCTGCCCGTCGTCCTCACGCGCTGGGAAGGCGTCGAACTGATGAACTACTCGCCCCTCGTGTACGCGTACGGGGAGAAGAACATCGCAGTCACCGGCAAGGGAACTCTCGACGGCCAGGCCGGGCCGGAGCACTGGTGGCCCTGGAAGGCCGGAGGCCACCCGCAGAGCCAGAAGCCCGATCGCGACCGGCTGTTCGCCCAGGCCGAGGCCGGCGTCCCGGTTGCCGAACGGGTGTACGGCGGCGGCCACTATCTGAGGCCGTCGTTTCTGCAGACTTATCGTTGTGAAAACGTGTTGATCGAGGGCATCACGATCAGGAACGCACCGATGTGGCTCATCCACCCGGTGCTCTCACGAAACGTCATCGTCCGCGGAGTGACCGTTGTCTCCGACGGACCCAACAACGACGGCTGCAACCCGGAGTCCTCGACCGACGTCCTGATCGAGGACTCGCTCTTCGACACCGGGGACGACTGCATCGCCATCAAGTCGGGTCGTAACGCCGACGGCCGGCGGCTCAATGCCGCCTCCGAGCGCATCGTGGTCCGGGGGTGCCGCATGCGAGCCGGGCACGGAGGCGTGACCATCGGCAGCGAGATCAGCGGAAGTGCGAGAGACATCTTTGTCGAGAACAACGAGATGAGCAGCCCCGAGCTCGATCGAGGGATCCGGTTCAAGACCAACGCCGTGCGTGGAGGCGTGATCGAGAACGTCTTCGTGCGCGATGTCGAGATCGGCGAAACCGGTTCGGCCATCGATATCGACCTCCACTACGAGGAGGGCGCGAACGGCGACTTCATGCCGATCGTCCGCAACATCCTCGTCGAGCGCCTGACCGTCCGTCAGGCGGGGTACGCGTTCTTCATTCGCGGACTCGATGGAGCGCCGGTTCAGGGGCTCGTGGTCCGGGACAGCGTCTTTCACTCGGTGAGCGAGGGCAGCGTCCTCGAGAACGTGGAAGATCTCCTGCTGCAGAACGTGGTGATCCAACCCGCCGGCGAGCAGTGGCACGAGGAGGTGACCAGGTGAGCGTGACGCTCACTCAGGCTCGCTCGACAACTCGGAAATCTGCAGGCCCGCCATGATGGCGGGTCCGAGGCCCTTGGGGTCGTCCGCGACCACGCGCTCGCTCATGTAGTAACGGTAGCTGCCGTCCCGGCCGTAGCCCAGACCGCCCACCTCGCAGTTGTTCGTGAGGTGAAACGAGCCGTCGGCATCCACGGCGACAAACTCGTCGACCAGGCCGGCATATGCCTTCTCTGCCGCGGGTTTGAACGTGTCGGGGAGATAGCCCCTGTTGACCGCCTTGGCCAGGAAGTAGGTGAACATCGATGATGCCGACGCTTCGCGATAGTTGCCCGGCTCCTCCGGCATATCCATGATCTGGAACCACACGCCCGTGGCATCCTGGGTCTGGACCAGGCTTTCCGCCAGCTCCGGAATGATGGCGAGGAGCGGTGCCCGCAGCTCGGTCTGGTCGGGTGGAATCACATCGAGGATATCGACGAGCGCCATGGCGTACCAACCGAGCCCTCGTGCCCACACGTAGCGCGATCGACCGGTCTCCGGGTCGGCCCAAATCTGCTTCCTGGCTTCATCCCAGGCGTGGTAGTACAAACCCGTGTCCGGGTCGCGCAGGTGGGATCGCGCGATCTCGAACTCCCTCACCGACTCTTCGACTTTCTCCTCGTCCCCCTCCATGACACCGACACCGGCCAGGAAGGGCATGCCCATATACACACCATCCAGCCACAGCTGGTCCGGATAGCGGAGCTTGTGCCAGAACGCGCCTTCGGAGGTGCGGGGATGACCGTCGAGCTGCGCGGCCAGCGCATCGATGGCTGTGCGGTACCTGGGGTCGCCGTGCTCTGCGTAGAGGCGTTGCAGCATCTTGCCGGAGTTGATGTGGTCGATGTTGTACTCAGCAGCATCGTAGGTACGGATGGACCCGTCTTCAGCGATATAGCTGTCCATGGTGCGCTTGGCGTACTCGGCAAAACGTGGGTCCCCGGCGACCTTTGAGAGGTCATCCATCGCCTGCATCAGAAGGCCGGTGGTGTAGGTCCAGCCACTGGGCCGCGCCGACACCGCGTCCCAACCGCCATAGGAAAGGCTGTCGCCGCGGCGATCCATCTCCGACTCCGCCAGGCGGATCGAGATCTGGGTCGGCTCCATCGTGTCGGCGATGCGCGACGCCTGGGTCTTCAAGCGAATCCTGGGGGACAAGGTGCGCCGCTCGACCTCGGCCGCCAGGAAGGCCTCGAGCTCCGCGCGGGTCTGAACGCCGCCCTCTCGACCGGACCACAGAGCGCCGAACGCGTAGGACAGTTCCGTTCCCCGCGGTTGCATGACCACCACGTAGCTGCTCTCGTCCCGCGTGTGCGAGACAAAGTCGATCTTCCGGAACAGGACCACCATCCCCAGGTTGTCTTCGAACAGGGTCTGGGCGCCGAAGGAAGCCATGTAGCTCCAGGCCTGACCGGTGATATCCAGGTCGCCCATGATCAACTCGGTCCCCGGGTGGGCGACAATGCCGATGGCGAGATTCTCCAGTGGGGCGGAGGTCTCGAGCGTCACATCGACCATCGGGCTCCCCGCCTGCATGGACAGCGTGGCCTTCAGGTCCACCGTCACGGCACCGGTGTTCCAGCCCTTGGAGTCGATCTCGAGGGCCGACTGGATGGGGCCGTCCGCTCTGATGGTCGTGGAGCGCTCCGACACATCGGAGACCAACACGGTCCTGGTGCCGTCCCAAAATCCGTAGCCGCCCATCCCCAGGCTCTGACCGACCTTGAGGATGTCGGCGCCCCAGTCGGACATCTCGTGGTAGCTGTCGTAACCGTCGAGCCCCACCCCCTGCAGTACCATCTCCGATGTCTTCTTGCCGAAGATGTCGAACCCGTTGCGCCAATCCAGATAGAACCGGTATCCGACGAGATCGCTTTCGATGCCCGGTCCCTCGTACCGGATGTACTCGCTGTGGTCGGTGTACTGGGGCGGAGTGGTCACGTGATCGACGTTTTTGAAGGTCCCGCCGACATAGGTCGCCTCCTGCCATTCACCGCCTTCCTTGATGGACACCTCGGCGTGCGTCCGCTGCGGAGAGGAAAGCTCGGCTTCCTCGCGGTTGATCAGATAGCCGTGGGTTGCAGCTGCGTCGAGGTCGGTCAGAAAGACGAGTCTGTCGGGTCGATCATCACCGTCATCGTCCACCAGCTGTGTGGGCTGTGCCACCTCGCCTTCCCAGACCTGCAACGGACCTGCCGTCACGCCCACCTCGTTCAGCGACAGGCTGATGAGCGTGTCCGGGCGCGCGAATGCAGAAGGGTTGGAGACCTCGAGGTGGGCAACGACGTCATCCTGCGGTTCAGGTGCGCCGCCGCAACCGAGCAGGACGAGGAACAGCGCAGAAACCAGAAGTGCATTTTTCATGGAACGGTCCCCCTCACCGGGCCAGCCAACCGCCGTCCACGGCGATGGTGTAGCCCTGTATGTACTGTGATGCTGCCGATGCCAGGAACACGGCCGCGCCCTGCAGGTCGTGAGGAGTCCCCCAGCGTCCGGCGGGGATGCGGTCGAGGATGGCTTTGTTTCGGAGCGGATCCTCGCGCAGCGCTCTGGTGTTTTCCGTGGCCATGTAACCCGGAGCGATCGCGTTGACATTGATATCGTGCGCTCCGAGCTCGTTGGCCAGCAGGCGGGTCAGACCCATCACCGCGCTCTTGGAGGCCGTGTAGGAGGGCACCAGGATTCCGCCCTGGAAGCTGAGCATCGACGCGGTGTTGACGATCTTGCCGCCGCGTCCCTGGTCGATCATGACCTTGCCGACGGCCTGGCTGAGAAAGAAGAGGGTGCGGATGTTGATGTTCATCACGTCGTCCCAGTCCTTCTCGGTGAACTCGGTGACGGGCGCCCGGCGGATGATCCCGGCGTTGTTGAAGAGAATGTCGATGCCGCCGAGCTCCTGGACCGTCGTGTCGATGATGGTCGGAATGCAGGCCGTGTCCATGAGATTCGCGGTGATGGTCGTGCAGCGGCGCCCCAACGCCTCGACCTGCTTCCGGGTTTCCGACATGTCGAGGATATCCACGAGGGCCACGTCTGCTCCGGCTTCGGCGAGGCCGAGAGCTATTCCCTGACCGAGGCCCTGCGCGGCGCCCGTGACGATCGCGACCTTGCCGTCGAGCTTGAACTGATCCAGGATCATGGCTTACCTCAATTCTTCGATGGTCAGGTGATCCATGTCGTCATAGGCCTGGTTCTCGCCGCCCATGCCCCAGCAGAAGGTGTAGGCGCCGGTGCCGACGCCGGTGTGAATCGACCAACTGGGCGAGATCACGGCCTGGCCCTCCGCGACCACGATGTGCCGGGTCTGATCGGGGCGCCCCATGAAGTGGAAGACGCGACCCCCTGCCGGCAGGTCGAAGTAGAGGTAGATCTCCATGCGCCGTTCGTGGGTGTGGGGCGGCATGGTGTTCCACACCGAGCCCGGATCCAACACGGTGAAACCCATGACGAGCTGGCACGTCGTGACGGCATCCGGATGGATGAGCTTGTAGATCGTCCGCTTGTTCGCGCCCTCCAGGCTGCCCAGCTGTGTCGGTTCGGCCTCGGACGCCGCGACGTGGACCGTCGGATGGGCTGCGTGGGCGGGGTAGCTCAGCAGGTAGTAGCGAGCCGGGCTCCTGGCCGATTCACTGGCAAAAACGATGGCCTTGCTGCCGCGCCCCACGTAGAGGCCGTCACGCGCCGCCATCGGATATTCCGTGCCGTCGACGGTCACGGTCCCGGCGCCCCCGATGTTGAGGATGCCCAGTTCGCGACGCTCGCAGAAGGTCTCCGCGCGCAGCTCCGGTGCGGATTCCAGGGTCAGGATCTTGGTTGCCGGGACGGCAGAGCCCACGATCGCGCGATCCACATCGCAGGAAATCATGGTGATGCTGTCCGCGGCAAAGAGCTCGTCGACCAGGAAGTTCTCGCGAATCTCTTCGGTGGTCATGCGGGTGAAACGGACGGGGTCAGCCGTGTACCGGACTTTCATGGATGAGCCTCTCTCTCGGTCTCGGTTGAAATTTCTTCGACGTCGGCGCCCGGCGTACGCACCGGCCGGCCCGCCACCGTCACGTTCTCGAAGTGCAGGCCCTCGACGTTCTCGACGACTACTGTCTGTCCCGCCGAGGACACCCTCACGTTGCGCACCACCACGTCCCGGAGCGGAGCCGCCGCCGGCGCGTGCGCCTCGAACAGCGTGCCGACGTTCTCCACCTCGAAGTCCTCGAACACGATGTCGCGATAGGTGGCGGGGAAGTTGCCGCCCAGCTGGGAAGGGTAGTCGAGCTGGAACCAGAACAGGCGGTCGAAGGACCCCACCGTGAAGCGGCGAACGCCCACGTGCTCGACCGTGCCGCCGCGGTCGAGGTTGGCCTTGAAGCGAATGGCCGAGGTCCCCGAGCGCAGCACATTGTCGGTGAAGAACACATAGCGGACGTCCCCGGACATCTCGCTGCCGAGCGCGATGCCGTCTTCGCCGCCCATGTCGTTGTCGCGCACGACGACGTACTCGCTGGGCACGGCGACCGTGCGTCCGTCGAGGTCGCGGCCCGACTTGATGACGACCGAGTCGTCCCCGGTGCGGAAGGTCGATCCCTCGACCAGCACGTAGCGGCTGGAGTCCACGTCCACTCCGTCGTTGTTCGGAAAGTGGCTCTCCACGTCGAGTCCACGCACCGTAACGTGCTCACAGTAAACCAGGTGGTTGACCCAGAACGGTGAATTCACCGCTGTGTAGCCCTCCAGCTTCACGCGGCGGGCGCGCACGAACTGCACGAGCGGCGGCCGCAGGTGGGTGCCGGCACCGAACACGCGATCGTGCAGCGGTACGCCGGTGAAACCCATGCGGCGCAGGCGCAGCATGTCGGGTTCCGACTGCCCGTGCCACGGGTGGAAGCCGCTCTCGACATTGCCGTCGATGGTGCCGGGGCCGGTGATGGCCACGTCTTCCACGTCCCGGGCGTAGATGAGCGGCGAATAGCTCAAGACCCGGGTGCCTTCCCAGCGGGTCTCGACCACCGGCAGGTAGTGCTGAGGATCGGGCGAGAAGAGCAGGTGCGCTCCGCGCTCGAGGTGGAATTCGATGCGGCTTGCCAGGTGGATCGGGCCGTCGCTGCGCCAGACGCCAGGGGACAGCACCACGCGCCCGCCACCTTCGGCTGACGCCCTGGCGATGGTCGCCATGATCGCGGGGCGCGCATCCTCCGTGCCGTCACCGACGGCTCCGAAGTCGACGACGCGGTAGTCTCTCACCGGGATCTGTGGACCCTCGATGCGGGAGACGATGGTCTCGATCAAGCTCCAGTCAACCCGGCCGGGCGAGGGGTCCTGGGCTGTGCTGGGCCAGGCCCCGAGCAGGAGCAGCAACATCGTCATGGTGGCTGGCACCCGGTGGTCGATGCGGTGAGTGTCCATCATGCGGACATTGTAGCCACGTTTGATGAGAATGGCCACCGGTGGCAAGAAACCGGGGTTATTTTTGGGCGATTGGCGAGGGGAGAGCGAAAAAACGTCTGAAATTCAGGTTGGCGGAACGAGACGATCGATCTCCATCGGAACGTGATGAGAAATTGTAAATATATTATTTGCAATATTTTATATCGAATCACTTCGAAGATTCACCGTGTCCGGACTGCGAATCGTTCGCATTATGCCACCGCTGGCAAAAATTCCTTGCATTCTCGCCAAACCTGGGCAACAATTATTTCCGCATGAAGAAAAGCGCTGGAAATCGGGACCGCTCGGGGATCTGAACATGGTCCACACGATCAGTTCAGCCCCCGGGAATCACCTCATTGGAACCAGGAAAAGGGGGAGGAACATGAAAAGTCCGCAATCGTTCGTATCACGGTTTCTGACAGGGGTGGCCGTCTTCGGCTTGCTCTTCGCCTTGGCGGGCATGCAGCCTGTTCAGGCGCAAGAACCCGCAGACCCGACCCAAGACGAGCCCAAGAAGGAAGAACCCAAGACTGACGAGCCCAAGGTCGTCGAAGAACCGCCGGGTTACGAAGGAGCCCCCGAACAGGCCACGGAAGGCACGCCCGTCACCTTCGAGGAGGAGATCGTGGTCACCGGTTTCCGCTACTCCCTCGATCAGTCCCTCGACCTCAAGCGGGACGCCATCAACACCCGAGACAGCATCGTGATGGAGGACATCGGCAAGATGCCCGACCTCAACCTCGCCGAGGCGATCCAGCGCGTGCCCGGCGTGGCCATCGTCCGCGAGGGCGGCGAGGGCCGCCAGATGTCGTTGCGCGGGCTCGGACCGGAGTTCACGCGGGTCACGCTGAACGGCATGGAAGTGCCGTCCTCGAACGGCGGCCTCGACAGCTCGGGCGGGGTCAACCGCGGCCGGGCATTCGACTTCAACGTCTTCTCCGCCGAGCTCTTCAACCGCATCGACATCAACAAGACCGCCGTCGCTTCCATCGAAGAGGGCGGAGTCTCGGGCACCGTCGAGATGTACACCGCGCGCCCGCTGGACAACCCCGGGTTTCATGGCGCGGCGACCCTCCAGGGCGCCTACAACGACCTGTCGGATTCGGTGGATCCGCGTGTGACAGCTACCGTGAGCACCACCAACAAGGCGGAAACCCTGGGGCTCTTCATCACCGCTGCCTACACCGAGCGGACCTCGTGGCAGGATGGTTTCGGCACCGTGCGGTGGGACTCGCCTTCGCTTGACCGGGCCTTCGCCGGCAACGAAACGGATCTCACCAACGAAGAGCTCAACGGGGCGTGGTACCCTCGCCTGCCCCGCCAGGACAGCTTCCGTCACAATCAGGATCGCCTCGGCGTCAGTGCGACCTTCCAGTTCCGTCCGAACGAGGATCTCGATTTCGGTCTGACCTGGGTGCACTCGGAGTTCAACGCGGAAACCAACAGCTACAACTCCTTCGCCCAGTTCCGCCGCAGCTCACCCTGGGGCTTCAATACCATCACGCCGACCGACGTCACCCTGGCCCAGGACGGCACCGGTCAGTATGCCATCGCAGGCACCTTCGACAACGTCGCGCTGCGGACGGAAAGCCGACAGACCCAGGACAACACGAAATTCGACCAGATCGTGCTCGATTTCGCCTGGACCATCAGTGACCAGTTGAAGCTCACCGGTTTGATCGGCCAGGCCCAATCCAACTTCCTGCAGAAGTATTTCCGCGCGAACATCGAGACGCGGACCGGTACCACCTTCTCGTACGATTTCACCGGGAATGCGAACGTCGCCGCGATCAACTACGATCTCGACGTCACCAACCCCGCCAACTACGTCCTCCAGGACAACGAGAATTTCCTGCAGCCGAAGGTGGATCGCAAAAACGACACCTTCCGGGTCGACCTGGATTGGGACGTGCCCGGTGGCAAGAGCTACTTCAAGTTCGGTGCGATTTACAACGACCGCAGCGTCGACAGCGAGGACTGGAGACAGAATGCCGCACCGCCGACCGACCTCGCGGCGATCACCGATGTGTTCAACTACGTGGATGCGGGCGGTTATGGCAACGCGACGACGTCTGAACTTCCTGGTTCTGAACTATGACCGGTCCAGGGAGGCCTACGGTTACGGGGACTTCACGCTGAACCGCGGTCCGGGCTTCACGACCTGGGATGTCACGGAGAAGACCGCGGGCGTGTACGCCGACTACTCCCTGTTCACCCTGTTCGGGACCCACAGCTTCCGCTTCAACATCGGCGCCCGGTACGTGGACACCGACACGGAAACCAATGCGTGGCTCACCTCCGATATCCCGATCTCCGAATCCAACTCCTACGGGAACTTCCTGCCGTCGCTGAACGTCTCGTACGATCTCGTGCAGAACCTCGTCCTGCGCGGCAGCCTGAGCCGCACGATGACGCGCGCCTCGCTTTCGAGTCTGGTGCCGCTCAAGACCTACTCCGACGTGAACTTCACCGTGAGCGGCGGCAACTCCCAGCTGGATCCACTGACCTCGGACAATATCGACCTGGGTCTCGAGTGGTACTTCACCAAGGAAGCCGTTCTGGGATTCGCCGTATTCCACAAGGACGTCGACAGCTTCATCTCGTCGCCGGAAACCCAGGAGCCGCTGCGGGCCGTGGATTATCCCGCCGTGGCAGCGGTCTACCCGACCCAGCCTCAACTTCTGGATCCGAGTCTGATCTGGACCTACCGGACGGCCGCGAATACCGAGGGCACCACGCTGAAGGGCTTCGAGCTGGTGTATCAGCAGGCCTTCAGGGGTCTGCCCGGAATCCTGTCGAACTTCGGCTTTATCGGCAACTACTCGTACGTCGACGCCGAGACAGAGGTGATCCGCAATGGCGAAACGGTGACGGTGCCCCTGGAAGGGCTGTCCCCGCACTCCTGGAACGCGACGCTCTACTACGAGGTTCCCGCGTTCGGGATTCGACTCGCCGTCAACAACCGGGACGACTACGTCACCAACAACACCGGAAGCAACCACAACGTCTCCGAGGCGACGACGGGGCCCTCGCGCTGGGACATGAGCGCCTACTGGCACCTCAGCAAGGCCTTCTCGCTGACGTTTGAAGGCATCAACCTCACCGACGAGTTCGAGCGGTTGTACACCACCGGCGACGGAACGATGAACCTGATTCGTGAGTACAACACCACTGGCCGGCAGTACATGTTGGGAGTGCGCTACAACTTCTGAAGAATTTCGAACCAACCGCCGCCCCCGGCCGGCACGGCCGGCTGGGGGTGCGCGGGCTTTTTCGCGGTCAAACGCCACGGATCGAATGTGGGCCCCGGAATCCGGTCTGAAAGACCCCCTCCGCCAGTGCGTGGGCGCTGCTCGGAGCGATGGTATCTTCGTGGGCTGCGCAGCGAGGTTTGACGAAAACCGGAAGCTGCTCCTCTCGTCGGTGGGCCGGCCTGCCGTCGGCAGAGACCTCCGGATCTTCGCTCGGACTCAGCCCCGATTCGATGCGCGGAGGGGAGTTCACCGGAGAGTAGGCGGAAGGTGACATGAGCCACGAGAACAAGCAGCCATCGACGATCGATGACATTGCTCGTTTGTCGGGCGTATCGAAGCGGACCGTCTCACGGGTCATCAACAACTCACCGTTGGTGAGGACCGCCACTCGTGAAAAGGTCCAGAGCGTCATTGATGAATTCAACTACAGGCCGAATGTGCAGGCCCGGGGCCTGGCGGCCAGGCGTTCTTTTCTGTTGGGGTTGATCTACGACAATCGGGATCCGCTGTACACCGACGAAGCACAGCGCGGCGTGTTGAGTGTGTGTCATGAGTTGGGGTTCGAACTGGTGATCCATCCTTGCGACAGGTCGAGCGAGACGCTGACCAGCGAGGCCCTCGGGTTTGTCAATCGGTCGAACCTGGACGGCGTGATTGTCCTGCCTCCAGTCTCTGAAAATAATGATCTCGCAGGCGTTCTCGGGAAAGAGAACATTCCGTATGTTCGCCTGGCTTCCATCGCCCTGGACACGGCGGATCGTGTCGTGATCGCCAACGAGCGATCGGCGGTCGCCGCCATGGCCGAGTATCTGGTCAACCTCGGCCACCGGAGGATCGGATATATCGCGGGACCGGAAGGCAGGAAATCGACGCGTGAGCGGCAAGAGGGCTTCTGTGACGCGATGGAGAAACTCGGATGCGCGGCGTGCGATGAGTTGATCGCGCGAGGGGCCTATACGTTTGAATCAGGGGTCGCGTGCGGGCGGACTCTGCTGGAAAAGCCCGATCCTCCGACGGCCATATTCGCCAGCAATGACGAAATGGCCGCAGGTGTGATGTACACCGCTCAGGAAATGGGCGTGAGGGTTCCGGAAGATCTCTCGGTTGCCGGATTTGACGACAGTATGCTGGCTACCAGAATCAGGCCGTCGCTCACCACCATCCGCAGACCGGTGCGGGAGATGGCGCGACTGGCCGCGACAAAACTGATCGCGTCGATCGATGGCCGGGAGGACGATGCCCGGGGGTGGGTCTTTCTCGACCCGGTGCTGATCATCCGCGATTCGACGCGCTCCATTCAATGGTGGAAGGAAGGGAATCTCCCACCTCAACGTTGACTCAGGGGACGAGATGGAAAAACACCAGTCCAACGAAAACACGCAGGGCGGTCGGTCGGTTTCGTTTTTTTTGAGCGGGCTGATGGTCGGCGTACTCCTGTCCACCCTCGGATTCGGATTGTTCCTGCGCTCGCAGAAAACCGCAGCGCGGAATGCGGTGCTGACCGGTGGCGGGGCAGGTGCTCGGCAGCAGATGGTCTTGAAGCTCGGCCACGCTCTCGACACCGGTCACCCGGTTCACGTCGCCCTGGAGCATATGGCGACTCGCCTCGAGGAGTTGTCCGGTGGCACGGTGTCCCTCGATATCTACCCCAGCGCGGTGTTGGGCGGGGAGGTCGAGTGCCTCGAACAGGTTCAGAACGGTTCGCTGGACATGACCAAGGTGTCGGCGGCGGTGATGGAAAACTTCGTGCCGGAGATGGGGGTCTTCGGCCTGCCGTACATCTTCCGTGACGGCGAACAGTACTGGCGTGTGCTCGACGGCCCTATCGGTGCGGACCTGCTGAAGAAGGGCGAGTCGAAACTGCTGCGCGGGCTCTGCTATTACGACTCGGGCTCCCGGAACTTCTATACCCGTTCGAAGCCGATCCGCACGCCCGATGACCTCAAGGGACTGAAGATCCGGGTGATGAACAGCGCCACGGCGATCGCCATGGTCAAGGCCATGGGCGGAGCTCCGACGCCCATCTCCTGGGGCGAGCTGTACTCGGCGTTGGCGCAGGGCACTGTGGATGGTGCCGAAAATAATCCGCCGAGTTTCACGTCGAACAAGCACTATGAGGTGTGCAAGCACTTCACCCTCGACGGACACACCCGCATCCCGGACGTCGTCCTGATCGGAACCAAGTCCTGGGACCGGCTCTCGCCGCAGATCCGGGAATGGATCCAGAAGGCGGCGAACGAGTCCTCCTCCTTCCAGCGCGAACTCTGGCACCGGGAGACCATCCGGTCGCTGGAAATCGCTGAAGCGGAGGGGGTGACGATCTACGAGGTGGATCAAACGCCGTTCGTGACCAAAGTGGCCCCCATGCTCGAGGAGATCGCGGATCCCGCTGTGCGGTCGCTGGTTCGACAGATTCAGGAGACCGACTGAGATGTGGGCTGCTCTGCGGGGACTCAGGGACGCGCTCACGAGGGGGCTGGAGTGGCTGATCATCGCCACGATGGCTCTCCTGGTGGTGGACGTGGTGTGGGGCGTGTTCAGCCGTTACGCCCTGGGGGAACAGACCAAGTGGACCGAAGAGCTGGCCCGGTTTCTGCTCGTGTGGGTGGCGCTTCTGGGTGGAGCGCTTGCATTCCGGACCAAGGCCCATCTCGGTGTCGATTACTTCGTGAACCTGCTGCATCCGGATGCGCGCAGGGTGACGGCGGTGGTTGCCGATCTGTTGGTGCTTTTCTTTGCCGGGGCGGTGCTGCTGCTCGGCGGCACCAGTGTGGTGCGCGAGGCCCTGTCCCTGGAACAGACCACCCCGGCCCTGGGATGGAAGATGGGTTATGTCTATCTGGCCCTCCCGATCTCCGGCTTTTTCGTGGTGCTCTACACCGTGGACAGCGTGATGGCAACACTCAGGGGACGGCCGGCTGACCAGGCATCGGGAGGGTCGTAGTCGTGGCGGCGGTAGCTCTTATACTGGTCCTCGCCTTCGTGATCCTCCTGGTGCTTCATGTGCCGATCGCGGTGGGCATCGCCGTGGCGAGCTTTGTCGCCATTGTCGCGGACGGGACGGATCCCTCGGTCATGCTGGCTCAGAAGATGGCGAACGGCGTCAACAGCTTCGCCCTGCTCGCGATCCCGTTCTTCATCCTCTCCGGCTACCTCATGGGTCGAGGCGGCATGGCCCGGCGGCTGATCGACCTCGCGGGGGCCCTGGTGGGGTTTCTCCCGGGTGGACTCGCGTACGTCAACACGCTGACCTGCATGCTCTTCGGGTCCATCTCCGGCTCGGCCGCCGCGGCCGTGTCCTCGGTGGGCGGGTTCATGATTCCGGAGATGAACCGCAAGGGCTACAACCGCGAGTTCAACGTTGCGGTGACCACGACGGCGGCCACCACCGGGCTGCTGATTCCCCCCAGCAACATCATGATCGTCTACTCGGTGGCAGCCGGCAGCGTTTCCATCGCCGCCATGTTCATGGCGGGGGTGTTCCCCGGCATCCTGACCGGTCTATTCATCATGGTGGTGTGCGGCATCTTCGCCTCGCGGAACAACTATCCGACCGAACCCCGTTCCACACCTCGCGAGATCCTGCGAGCCTTCAAGAGCTCGTTCCTGAGCCTCTTCATGGTGGTCATCGTCATCGGCGGCATCCTCAAGGGAGTGTTCACGGCCACCGAGGCGGCGGCCATCGCGGTGGTGTACTCACTGGTCCTCACCGTCGGTCTCTACCGCGAGATCCGGATGCGGGAGCTGCCCGGGATCCTGCTCGAGACGGGAATCACCACCGCGGTCGTCATGCTGCTCATCGGCGCCAGCTCGGGCATGAGCTGGATCATGACCATGGCCAACATCCCGCAGACGGTGAGCGCCGCCCTGCTCGGGCTCTCGGAGAACCCGGTGGTGATCCTGCTCTCCATCAACATCCTGCTGCTGGCGGTGGGCACCTTCATGGATATGACCCCTGCGGTGTTGATCTTCACACCCATCTTTCTGCCGGTGGCGCTGTCGCTGGGCATGCACCAGGTGCATTTCGGGATCATGATGATCGCCAACCTGTGTATCGGTTTGTGCACGCCGCCCGTGGGGACGTGCCTGTTCATCGGCTGCGGCGTGGGCAAGACCACGATCGCCAAGGTGACGCGCACCATGCTGCCGTTCTTCGCGGCGATGATCCTGGCCCTCCTCTTCATCACCTACATGCCCTCCCTTTCCCTCTGGCTGCCGGTTGAGACCCAACAGCTCAAGAAGTCCGAGGTCGAGCAGTCGCAGTTCATGAAGACCCACCCGGACAGCGCGCGAGGAGACCAACATGTCAAGCCTTGACCTGAAGCCGAAAGAGGCATGCGCCTTCGACGTCCTTTCCCTGGGGGAGATCATGCTGCGTCTGGATCCCGGCGAGGGCCGGATCCGCACGACCCGCCAGTTCCGGGTCTGGGAGGGTGGGGGAGAGTACAACGTGGCCCGCGGTCTGCGCCGTTGCTTCGGCCAGCGCGCCGCGGTTGTCACGGCCTTCGCCCGCAACGAGGTGGGGCTGCTGTTGGAGGATCTGATCCTCCAGGGGGGAGTGGACACGTCCCTCATCCGGTGGGTGCCGTCCGACGGTATCGGGCGATCCGTGCGCAACGGGCTCAATTTCACCGAGCGGGGTTTCGGCATTCGTGGCGCGGTGGGCTGCTCCGACCGCGGACACACGGCGGCTTCGCAGCTCACGACGGGAGACGTCGACTGGGAGCACATCTTCGGCTCCCTCGGAGTGCGCTGGTTTCACACCGGCGGCATCTTCGCGGCGCTTTCGGCGACCACCGGCGACGTGGTGATCGAGGCGGCGCGGATCGCCAAGAAGCATGGAACCGTCGTCTCCTACGACCTCAATTATCGACCGTCGCTCTGGAAGGCTTATGGCGGCCAGGAACGCTGCAGGGAGGTCAACCGGGCCATCGCTCCCTCGGTGGATGTGATGCTCGGCAACGAAGAGGATTTTACCGCCGGTCTCGGCTTCGAGGTGGAGGGCGTCGACGATCAGCTGACAGATCTCCAGGTGGGCGGATTCAAGCGCATGATCACCGCTGCTGTGGCGACCTACCCGAATTTCAAAGCGGTCGCTGCGACCCTCCGCGGAGTCAGGACAGCGACACGAAACGACTGGGGCGCGATCTGCTGGTGCGACGGGGAGTTCCACACGGCCGCGCACCGTCCCGATCTGGAGATCCTCGACCGCGTCGGCGGCGGCGACAGCTTCGCATCCGGGTTCATCTACGGGCTCATGGAGTTGGGCGATGCGGCCCTGGCGGTCGAGTACGGTGCGGCCCACGGCGCGCTGGCGATGACCACCCCGGGCGACACCACGATGGCGTCCCTGGCCGAGGTGGAGAAGGTGGTCCGGGGCGGCGGCGCCCGGGTGGACCGGTGATCCCGATGAGTGGAGGAGCAGCATGATCGAGCGATTGACGAGGAACCCGGTGATCCCGGTGATCGTGATCGAGGACGAGAACGATTCCGAGCCGTTGGCTGAGGCGCTGCTCGAGGGCGGACTGGACGTGATCGAGGTGACCTTCCGGACCGCCGCAGCTCCGGCGGCCCTGGAGCGGATCATCCGTTCCTTCCCCCAGATGGCGGTAGGTGCAGGCACCGTGGTCACCCGCGAACAGGCTCAGCGATGTGTGGATCTGGGCGTCTCTTTCGGTGTGGCGCCGGGGTTCAACCCGGAGACCGTGCGCCTTTTCCAGGCGGGCGGTGTGATGTTCATTCCCGGAGTGCTTTCGCCCTCGGAGATCGAATCGGCGTTCGGTCTGGGCTGCACGCTGCTCAAGTTCTTTCCGGCCGGGGCTGCCGGCGGGCCCAAGATGCTGCAGGCCCTGGCGGGCCCCTACGCCTCCCTCGGGGTGCGCTTCTGTCCCACGGGCGGCGTGAGCGTGGACAACATGAATGAGTACCTGTCCCTGCCCGAGGTGTTTGCCGTCGGCGGTTCGTGGATCGCGAGCAAGCGGCAGATCGCGGAAAAACAGTGGTCGGTCATCACCCGGCAGACCCGGGAAGCCCTGGCCAGGGCGAGGGAAATCGCCGAATGAGCGGTTTGATCCACGAACGGTTCCTGCTCCAGAGCGATGAGGCGGTCCGTCTCTACTTCGATCATGCGGCGGACCTCCCGGTCATCGATTTTCACACCCACCTGCCGCCGGGCGAGATCGCCGCGGACGCCCGCTGGGAGAACATCACCCAGGTCTGGCTCAACGGCGACCACTACAAGTGGCGGCAGATGCGAACCAACGGCGTGGCGGAGCGCCTCTGCACCGGCGATGCGTCCGATCGGGCAAAATTCGACGCCTTTGCCGGCATCATGCCCTATCTGCTCCGCAATCCCCTCTACCACTGGTGCCACCTCGAGCTCGCGCGCTACTTCGAGATCGACGATCTCCTGCTCAGCGCCGAGACCGCGGACGAGGTGTGGGAGCGGAGCTCTGCGGTGTTCGAGCGCGGGCTTTCCGCTCGATCGCTGATCGAAAGCAGCAATGTCCTCGCAGTCTGCACCACCGACGACCCTACCGATAACCTCGAGCACCATGCGTTGCTCGCGGCCGACCAGACCTTCAGACCAGGGGTCCTTCCCACCTTCCGGCCGGACCGGGTGCTGGCGGTCGCCGATCCCGGCTCGTGGAACGGCTACGTGGACCGGCTTTCCGCTGCTGCGGATGTGGAGATCGCGAGCTACGACGATTTGCTCGAAGCGCTCGCATCCCGCCACGACTTCTTCCACCGGGCGGGCTGTCGACTCTCCGATCACGGGCTCGACAGCCTGTCCTTTTCGCCGACGCGGGCGCGGGAGGTCAGGGCCATCTTCGGCCGTGTCAGGTCGGGGACGGCGCTCTCCGCCGCCGAATGCCACCAGTTCACAACGGCGGTGCTCCTCGAGCTGGGCCGGCTGAACAGCGAGAAGGGCTGGACGATGCAGCTCCACCTCGGTGCGCTGCGCAACAACAACAGCGTGAAGCTCTCCGAGCTGGGGCGCGACTGCGGATTCGATTCGATCGGGGACAGGCGGTATGCCGAACCCCTGGCGCGTTTCCTGGACACGCTGAACTCTGCGGGCACCCTGCCAAGAACCATCCTCTACAACATCAACCCGCGGGACAACGAGATGCTGGCCACCATGATCGGCAATTTCCAGGACGGCTCCGTGCCCGGGAAGATGCAGTTCGGTTCCGCCTGGTGGTTCCTGGATCAGAAGGACGGTATCGAACGCCAGCTCGAGGCCATTTCCCAGATGGGCTCGCTGCGTCGGTTCGTGGGCATGGTGGCCGACAGTCGGTCATTCCTGTCGTTCTCCCGTCACGAGTACTTCCGTCGCGTCCTCTGCAACGTACTGGGAAGGGACATGGCCGCAGGGCTGCTGCCCAGGGACTTCGATCTGGTGGGGGACCTGGTGAGGGACGTCTGTTTCGGGAACGCGGCGAGTTTCTTCGGGTTCGAGCTGTCGCGCTGACGCCCGGCGCGCAATCTACCTGGGGCCGAGCTCGTCGACCGGGGGAAACGACCTCGGGGGAAGTGTCGCGCTGGGCGTGCGGGTACCGTGTTGCCAGTACTCACTGAGAATCTCGAGGGCCTTGGGGGTCGAAGAGGGCATGACCACGGTCGCGTCGATCTTCTTCGTCTTGACCATTTTCTGCCCTTCGTCGGGCAGACCGTCACATCCGATGATCGGGATTTTTGCGATCTCGGCGGAGCCTCGCAGTTTAGCCTGGTTGTCCAGGGCCGCGCGCACTCCCGCGGCCATCGGGTCACTCTGGCAGACGAACAGGTCGACCACGTTCTTGGCGCCACCGATCACAAAGAAATGGTTGACGGCAGACTCTGCTCGCTCCGTCAGCCACCGGCCATGCAGCTCTTGTACCGTGATGTTGGCTCCAGCCACCTCGAGGAACCCTTTGCGCCTCTCAAGAGTTGAAGGCGCCCCATCGACGCCGAGGACGAGGATCACCTTGCCTCCGTCAGGCAGGATCTTGAGGCACTGGCGACCCTGAAACCGTCCGATCTCCCTCTGGTCCGGGGCGACGGAGGCCAGAAGAACGTCGGCGTGTTCCCCGCTCATCTGAGGGAAAAATGCCGGAATCCGATTGACCAGGACGCAGTCGACGCCGGCGTTGGCAACCTCTTCGATCGAGCCTCTCATGCTCTCGGCAGAAACCAGCATCGAGACGATGCCGTCGGGTGGATTGGCGCCCGCTGTACAGTCGTAGAAGTGACTGATTTGTTTGACTTCTCGGTTCGACGCGAAGCGCGGCGGCAGGAGTTCGACGCCGAATCTGCCCGCGGCCTCCTGAGCCTCTTTCACCAGAAACTGCTGGTAAGCGTTTTCCTCGTCCGCAAGGAGGAGCGCTACTTTCTTCATCAAGGGCTACGATAGCAGATCTTGACCTCATTTCGATGGCGGCGGATTTCTCCCCCGTGGATCAGCGACCGGTCTCACGGTAGCGCGCCCCTGATGGACGACCCGCCCATCCCCGCTGCGTTCTGTAAGCTCCCCGGCGCTGGAAAATTCAACTCTGCATTTTCGATGATCAATACCCAATCATTTCCCCGGCCGGAGGTCGGCGGCGTGAAGCTCTGTATGCCCTTCGTTTCAGGCGAGTGAATGTAGTATGAATTGCCATAGCGCGGGTCGAACCAGATCTCGTTCGTTTTGACTCCGCTGATTGCGCTTTTATCAACGGTAAATTGTTCTCCTCTGGGTGAATAAATAAACGCAAATGACCCGTCCTTTGCAACCGCTGCCCGGATCTTTCCGCCACCCGTCGATGGGCCGTCTTTGATGATTTTTTGATTCGGTACAAGCAGCTGATACGGTCGCGATTCAAAGAGTTTTCTCACCAGACCCATTTGAAAAGCCCCGGGGTGGTTCAACGCTTCATGCCAGGGAATTGACGCCGAGATCACAGGTTCGTGATTGGGCGTCCACATCTGCCAGACATTGTTGTTGCCGTAGGTGTGTCCGGCTGCCCCGGCCAACAGCGACCAGTAGGCCGCCTGGCGACAGTCATAGGCGTCGAACCGATCACGAGTGGTATTCGGTCTGTAGTAGAAACCCACCGGGATGTGCTCGTATCGTGGTTCTCCATCCAACGTCGGTCTGATCGGCTGCAGTGCGAAGTCATGCTCGGCGAAAAGCCCGTTGTCGTGGTCGTGGGCGCTGTGGGACGACTGGTACATGTTGAAGTCCAGCCAGTCGGCGTCCTGAACCGAGTCCGAGGAGAACCCGGGGCCCCTCGGATGGTAGGTGATGAGATGGGTGCCGCCATCCCCTTCCTCGAGCCCGAGAGCCATCGCGTCGATGATCTCGCGTTCACCGGCTGTGTTGATGTTCTGATCTCCGCCCAGGATCCAGATGATCGGTTTGTCCTGGTAGCGCGAGCCGAGAAACCTCCCGAACTCCCTCGCATTCTCCGGAGTGAAAATGACTCGATCAGGGTCGGCCGAACTCCAATAACTGCCCCAGGTCGGCACCATCCCGATGAACAATCCAAGCTGATCCGCCATGTCGACAATGTCGTCCACAAGCTCGAAATAGGCTTCGTTGGGTCGCGACGGATCCTCTTCTTCAAAAACAAGATCTCCGTAGGCATTTGGTTCCTCTAACTCGCCTATTTCGGACACAACAACCGCCTGGATTACTGTGAATCCTTTCGCGGCTCTATCGGATAGATATCTTTCGGCCTCATCGCGATCGAGACGATGAAACAGCTCCCACGCGGTGTCACCAAGGTAGAAAAAAGGTTCATCGTTTTCATACGCGAGAAATCGATCGTTATCGGAAACTTTCAGCACCTGTGCCGATGCCGGATTCTGAGGGAAAATAAGAATTAAAAATCCGAGAAATATCCAGTGAAAAAATGTTCGCATACGATCAACTCCTTGATGAATCACCTGCGAAAACCAGAACCGAGCGGGTCAGTCCGACCCTGAGCGCCACGGTTCAGGACACCGACTGGTGTTCCCGAGACCGATCTGGTGGCCGTTCGCCGTCCAGTCGGTTCCGCCCATTTACTCGACGGCCCCGATCATGGTGAGGGCTGCGGCGGCGTCCGGGTCGTCCGGTGCTGCGTCGACAAACGCCTGGAGATATTTTCGCGCCGCACTCTTGTCGCCGGCGTTGACCAGGAGCAGTCCCATCACATAGTTCGCCCGCGCGTCTCCGGGATCGAGGACGAGCAGCTGTTCGACGAGTTTTTTCGCCTGGTCGTTTTGATTTTTCGCGAACAGGTTGAGGGCGGTTTCGTTGACTGCCTTCGATACATAGGGCAGATCCACGGCGGCGAACGCGTCGATGGCGTCCGGCAGCTGGTCGCTGCCGCTTCGAACACACGCCTCGAATCTGTATTTCAGGGCTCGTTTGTCGCCTGGAAGGAGGACCAGGGCGCGATCGCTGGCGGCCAGCGACTCGTCGAAGGCTCCCGTGTTGAGATACAAGCCCGCCAGGGCAATCTGGGCCTCCGCCAGGTTCGGATCCAGTTCAGCCGCTTCTTCGAAAAGACCGACAGCCGTGTCGAGGTCATTGCCGCGGTAGGAGTCGACGGCCTCGTTGAATACCTGGCCGGCAACCTCGTCATTGACCCCGGCCGATTTCAAGGCCTCTGCCGCTGCGGCGGCAGCAGCGTCGTTGCCCAGCTCCTTATTGGCTCGATACGAGGCAACGAGAGCGCGAAGATCGGTCGGCTCGACGGCCAGTGCACGGGTGGCGTACTCGACGGCGTTGTTCCACTCCTCCTGCTGCATCGTGATGAGGCACATTGCCGAAAGGGCCTCCAGCATCGAATCGTCCTGCTCGAGGGCTGCTTCGAAACTGCTTCGAGCGGTGATGACATCCCCGGCGGTGAACGCCGCGACACCGTCGTTGTAGAGACTGAGGGCTGCGAAGTGCTCCGGTGCTTCGCGTTGCCGCAGAATTTCGCCCTTGCCTTCGTCGACTTCGCGCTGGGTGAGCATCGTGAAGGTGTACCTGTTGTCCGCACCAGGGGAGAGCTCGACGGTCGCGGACATTGCGAGGTAACTCCCGCTCTCGAAATGGGCCTCGTAGCTCAGTGAGGCGTCCCGGACCGCAATCTCGAACAGGCCGTTTCCATCGGTTTTGGCCTCGGCTCTGAACGAAGGGTCATCGACTGAGGTCAGGACCACGGAGACCTTCTTGATGGCCTTTCCGTCGAAATCGACGACTTTGCCTCGGAGAATCGCCGATTCGTCGGCCGATACCGAAACACGAGGTGCCAGGACGGCGACCATCATCAGGACCAAAGACCAAGCTCTGCAGAATGTGCGAGACATTGAAAACCTCCGTCACGATCGCCGGGGCGATCGTTCAAGTCCGTGCTGTCGCTCCCGGCCGTGCTGTCGCCATCTCGGCCCTGGCATCGGGCGCGAACAAACGCCATTGTACCCAAGCCTTCCTGGTGACGGAGCGGACCCTTCCCGCCTTCCTCGTCCACACTATCGAGGATTCCACCGTGCCTCTCGAAAACTCCCTGGCGTTCTCCACGGCCGTGCGTCGGGCCGGTGGGTCGGCCGAGATGCACCTCTATCCCCGCGGCGGCCACGGATTCGCTCTCGACGGTGGCTTGGGTACGACCTCAGGGTGGTTCGACCGCCTCCGGACTGGATGGTCATGAACGGCTGGTTATAGAAAACGGAGCGTCCAGGAAGGTCCTGGATGGTGCTACCCTCCGAAGAGGACACCATGAAAAATTCACTGTTGACTCTCGCGTTTTCTGCCGTGATCGCTCTCCCGGTGACGGCTTCCGAGACCGTCGACGCAGTCTGGAAACACCAGGACGTCGAGTTCGGCTATATCAGTCTCGACGTGGCGTACTCCTGTGAACTGATGGAAGCCAGAATCAAGATGTTGTTGCGTCACGTCGGCGCCGGGGACGATGTGGACGTCACCGTGACGCCCTGTACGGGGTTCGACCTTCCGCAACGACGACTCGAGATATCCGCCGGGTTTTCAACGCTGGTGCCTGCCGGCGAGGGTGATGTCGACCGCGTCACGGCGGAGTGGTCCGAGGTGCAACTCGGCAAGGGACATCCGCAGTCGATCGACGACAGCGACTGCGAGCTGCTCCAGTATTTTCAGAAATACCTCCTGTCGACCATCGAGCACGAAGTGATCGAGGGCACGACAGGGTGCAGTGCATCCAAGCGATCGATCCTTGGGCGGCTGAAATTGAAGATTCTCAAGCCGGTCGCGGAGAGTGTTCCGGCAGATTGAGACGAGGGACCTACAGCAGCTCCGAGATCTCGACCATCCGCCTCTCGTCGATCGACCGAACGGCCGCGAATCCAGGCAGTACCGCATAGGCTCCCGCCATGTGGTCAGCCATCTGGTGATAGGGATCGGGCAGACCCGGCGTGAAGATCAGGTCGAGCAGGCGTTTGTCTCCTCCGCCGTGCCCCCCGACGCCGTGGGGCACCGTGATCACCTCGCGGTGGCCGAAGTTCTTGATCACGACGATCTCGTCCTGCGGTTCGGAGACCCACGGCTGGCGCTCGAAATTCCGGTGTTCCAGGCGTCCCCCAGTGCAGTTGAAGCCGATGCGGTAGCCCTCGTAGGGCATGAAGGCGTTCAGTGAGTAGCTCATGCTCACGTCGTTGTCGTACTTGACGGTCGCCGTCATGGTGTCCCAGATATCCACGTCTTCGCGGAAGACGCATCCATCGCGGGTGTAGCCGTCCTCGCTCTCGCACCCGACGTAGAGTTCCATGAAGTACTCGTTCTCGGTGATGTCCCAGAAAAAGGGGCAGGCGTCGCGGCGGGAGCACCCTCGGCAGGTACCGGTCTCGCTGCGGTACGGGCCCGCCGAACCGTAGGTGCGGAGCTCGCCATACGCCGCCACCGACACCGGCCGGGCCTCCAGCCACCAGTTCACCAGGTCGAAGTGGTGGGAGGCTTTGTGGACCCACAACGAGCCGCCCTTCTCCCGAAGCCGGTGCCACCGGCGGAAGTAGGCCGCCCCGTGGTCGGTGTCCAGGTACCAGTGAAAATCCACCGAGGTGATGTCACCCAGCTCGCCGGACTCGAGGATCTCCTTCATGACCCGGCGATGCGGTGAAAAACGATAGTTGAAGGTCACGGTGATCTTGCGCCCGGTCCGTTGCTGCGCCGTCAGGATCTCCTTCAACTTTTCCGGGTCCGTGGTCATGGGCTTCTCGGTGATGACGTCGCATCCCAGCTCCATCGCCCGGACGATGTAGGTGTGATGGGCCGAGTCCACAGTGGTGACGATGACCTGCTCCGGTTTGGTCTCCCGGATCATCAGGTCGAAGTCCGTGTATGTGGGCACCTCGACCCCTGCGGCTGACCTCATGACCTTGTTGGCCACCTGCAATCGCAGGGAATTGTGATCGCACAGTCCCACCATCTCCACCTTGTCGCCCTGTTCGGCAATCAGCTCACGCAGCCACATGTCCAGGCCGCGGACGCCGGTTCCGACCAGTGCGACCCGCTGCTTTTCCGCCATCGCCGCGCCCAGGGGCAGAGCGGCCGCCGCCGCCACTACGGTGGTCGAGGACTTGATGAAGTCGCGACGTGTTGACTCGCTCATGGCTCGGCCTCCGATCGTCGGGTTGTCCGCGTTGAGGCGACTCGGGCACAGGGTGTTCCGCTCTTCGCATGTCGAGGGTAGCACGGAGGTGAGACGCCTCTCCTGTACCATGACAGCGATGTCGATCGACCGGCGCGGTTGTACGCGGACGACCACGCCGGAAGACGGGAGATGGGAATGAGATGCATCTGTCTACTGATCGCAACGCTGGTCTCGTCGGCACCGCTCAGTGCCGAGGCCCCGGGGACCTGGGGCCAGCGTCTGGCCGACAGCACCATCGCCGAGTACCCGGAAGCCTGGAGCATGCGGAAGTCGGACGGCGAGTACCGCTGGGCCTACCTCCAGGGTCTGGTCACCTACGGCATGTACAAGCTGTCCCTGAAATATCACGAGCCCGCCTACTCCGCCTACATGAAGGCCTACGTCGATCACTACGTGGAGGCCGACGGCACCATCCGCACGCTGGCGTTGGACGAGTTCAACATCGACTCAGTCAACTCGGGCAAGCTCCTGTTTCCTCTCCTCGCCGACACCGGCGACCCGCGCTATCGGGCGGCGATCGAGGTTCTGCACCGGCAGCTCCAATGGCAGCCGCGCACCCACAACGGTGTGTTCTGGCACAAGCTCAAATATCCCTGGCAGGTCTGGCTCGACGGCCTCTACATGGGTGCTCCCTTCTACGCCGAGTACGCCGCGCGGTTCGGCCCGAGCGACCTCTTTCGACGACATCGCCCGCCAGTTCAGTGAGAGCTCTGCGAAGCTGCGCGACCCGGAGACCGGCCTGCTTCACCACGGCTGGGACGAGAGCCGCGTCCAGCGCTGGTCGGATCCCGACACCGGTCGGTCACCCGGGTTCTGGACCCGCTCTCTCGGCTGGTACTCGATGGCCCTGGTCGACACCTCCGAGCACTTTCCCGCCGAACACCCCGGCCGGCTCGAGCTCGCACGCCTGCTCGCGGAGCTGAGCGAGGCCCTGCTTGCCGTGCGGGATGAGCGCAGCAACTTGTGGTGGCAGGTGCCCGACCAGGGCGGTCGCGAAGGCAACTACCTGGAGGCCTCCGGCTCGGCGATGATCGCCTACGCCTGGGCCAAGGGCGCGCGGCTGGGCATGCTCGAGCCACGCTACCGCGAACTCGCGCGGCAGACGTTCGCCGGTCTGGTCGAGGAGCTGGTGGACTGGGATCCGGACACCGGGCACGTGCAGCTCCGCAACGTGTGCCGCAGCGCCGGCCTCGGCGGCGACCCCTACCGCGACGGCACGTACGCGTACTACGTCTCGACCGATGTGGTGGTCAACGACGCGCACGGCGTCGGGGCCCTCCTGCTGGCGAGTTCCGAGATCGAGTAGAGAATCGCTCTCCGCTAGGGAAAGACGGGTGCCACGCGGAACCAGGCGAAGTCAGCCGGTGCCCGCGTGGGCTGCCCGGCGGCAGCGGCGGCAAAGACACCGACCTTGGCGCCGACCCAGCGCCCGGGACGGGCGGCAAAGGTCTCAACGAAGATTGTGAAATCGCGCCCGTCGAACGACACCCCGAACCGGCACAGGCCGCCCGGGAGCCACTCGACGCGGAGGTACACCGGGCCGTCGGGGGCGGGGAGGGTTGCGACCACCCGCTCCGCATTGCCGTCGCGCGCGCCGGGGCAGATCTTGAAAACGACCGCGCGTCCCGCGGATGCGTGTTCGACCCCGACCCAGGCGTAGTCGGTGCCGAAGACCAGGAGGCCGGCGCGCTCGCCGGGTCGTTCCGGTGTGAAGCTCATCTCCGTCGTGACCTGGAAGGCCTCTGCGGAGGGCTTCTGCAGGAGCAGCGAGGCGACCGGCCAGAGGTTTGCGGCTTCTTCGGGCAGGGGTTGGGTGAAAAGGCGCAGGGCACCAGGGACCTCGGTCAGGGACCACCACGTCTCGTCAGGGTTCGCCTGCCACTGCCACTGAACCGCGAACCGTTCGCCGTCGAACTCGTCCGAGCTCGGCGGGACCGCCGTCGGCTGCGGGGGCAGAGCGGGTTTGCTCCAGCGGGTGACGGGCTCGCCGCGGCCGTTGCCGTCCGGATCCCAACCGATCACGGGCCAGCCGTCCACGCTCCAGACCATCGGCTCGAGGTGGACGATCCGGCCGTACGCACCCTTGTCCTGGAAGTGCAGGAACCAGTTCTCTCCGGAAGGCGTGTCGATCCACGCTCCCTGGTGAGGGCCGTTGACCGCCGTAAGGCCCTGGTCGAGCACGATCCGCGCCTCGTAGGGGCCGCGGATGTCGGCTGCGCGAAAGACGGACTGCCAACCCGTCGCGACCCCGCCCGCCGGCGCGAACACGACGTACTCGCCGCCGCGCTTGGAGATCTTCGGGCCCTCGAGGGTGCTGTATCCGGGAAACCGCTTGCCGTCGATGATGGTGACGCCACCGTCGTCTGCAGGTGCAAGACCGTCGGGGGTCAGGCGGCGCAGGGTGAGGACGTTGTTGAAACCGGCGCGGCTCCGCGCCCAGGCGTGGACCAGCCAGACGCTGCCGTCGTCATCGAAGAGCGGGCAGGGATCGATGAGCCCCTTGCCCGGCAGAACCAGCACCGGCGGGCTCCACTCGCCCGCCGGATCGACGGCCGTCGTCAGGTAGATCCCGAAGTCGGGGTCGGGGTAGTAGATCCAGAAGCGGCCGTCGTGGTGGCGGATGGCGGGAGCCCACACGCCGTTTCCATGCTGGGGCACCTGGAAGGTCTCTTCGGGCACGAGACGTGGAAGTGCGTGGTTGACAAGGGTCCAGTTGACGAGATCGCGCGAGTGCAGGATCGGGAGGCCCGGGACCTGGCTGAAGCTCGACGCCGTCATCCAATAGTCCCCTCCGACCCTGATGACATCGGGGTCGGAGTAGTCGGCGTAGAGGACCGGATTTGCAAACGTGCTGTCCCCGAGGTCGGGAGACCAGGGTGGGGGAGGGGGAATGAGCTGGTCGAGTTTCAGGGAGTCGGCGATCGGCAGGTGGACCCGCGCCATCTCCCGGGCGGCCTGCTCCGCGACGAGCCGGGCGCCGAGCTCGGAGAAGTGGGTGTCGTCGTGTTTGCCTTCAGGCAGCTGCGGGTGCTCGCCGGGCTCGAAGTGCAGGTAAATCGACCTCGATCCCTCCGGACCGAGACCTTGCACCAGGATGCGCGTTGCGTCCTCCATCTCAAGCAGCGGCACGCCCTCCTCGGCCGCCAACTCGCGCACCACGCGAGGATAGTCGCCGTGGCTGTCGTGGAAGACCCCGTCCTCGTCGAAGCGGCGTCGCACGACCGACGTGGCCAGGACGGGATGCGCACCGCGAGCCCGGGTCTCCCGCACGTACCGCTGGAGGTTGGTCCGGTACTCGCCCTCGGGGTCCGTGAAGCGTGTGGGGTCCGAGGCCTTGCCGTCGTTGTGGCCGAACTGGAACACTACCCAGTCACCGGGCGAGAGCGACTCGAGCAGGGCGTCCCAGTGTCCGAGGTCGCGAAAGGACTTCGTGCTGCGGCCGTTGACGGCTCGATTGTCGAGCGTGAGCGGCGGGCGGACCAACTCGGCGAACAACTGTCCCCAGCCTCTCTCGGGAAGCTCGACATCCGGCTTGTCCGCCATCGTCGAGTCGCCGGCGAGAAAGAGCGTCGGACCGGCCACCGGCTCCTGGGCCACGGCAGCCGGCGTCGCGTGCCTTGTCCCGACCACGCCCGGGGTGGGATCCCAACCTCCGAGGGCTGTGGCGGGAGTGATCCGATCGGCTTCCTCCGGCGTCAACTCCCGCGCCCACGAGACGCGCCCGGAACGATCCGCCCCGGGGCCGGTGTTGCGGTACTCGAGATAGCGGCTGGTGGCCTCCCTCCAGGGCTTGTCCCAGTTGTGCCAGCCCTCGGGGCGGATGCCCGCACCCAGTTCGCAACGCATGAAGAGCGTCGCCGCGTGATCGCGCCACGGCCGCCCGAGAAAAGTCGCTTCGCCCTCAGCCACGCTGACCCGGCATCTATTGAAGATGAACCCGAAGGCGGCCTCCGGCGGCGTGGACGTGGCCGTGATGTAGCTGCTCGCGAGTGAGTGGATGTCGCAGTCCTCGAACCAGGCCGTCGCCCCTCCGAAGAGGAAGTCGGTCGTGCCCTCGATGGTGCAGCCCTCGAAGTACTGCCGGCCGCGGTTGAGGAAGACCGTGTCCTGGTTCCCGACGAATCGACAGTTGCGGAAGAGAACGCGATCGCCGTTGACGGCGACGGCCAGCGCCTGGCCGACCGGCCCCGCGTCGTTCGTGATTGTCATGTTCTCGACCGTGAAGTCGTCGGCATCGATGGAGAGGGTGGGGGTGCGAAAAGTCCCGATCTTCTGGCCGTCGAGCCCGGTCATGTTGGCGTGAAGGCCGTAGACGAGGAGAGTGCTCTCGGGATCCTCGCCGATGAGGCGGACGTATCGCTTCTCCCGCTGGGCGTAGACGAGCTCCCGGTAGACGCCTTTGCGTACCAAGATCGTCGCGGGTGTGTCGGGAGTGCCCATCCCGATCTTCGCCATGGCCGCCTGGATCGTCGTGAAATCTCCGCTGCCGTCTTGGGCGACCACCGCGGTGAGGAGCTTGGCATCGGTCTGGGCCTGCACCGCGACCGCCGCGAACAACAGGGTGAAGAGGAGGAGGGTTCGCAGCGGGGTCTTCGGCACGCACGCCCCCTTTCGGATCATTCGCCGAACCGGTGCGGTCGGTCGCCTTCGGTCCAAAGGGCCTCTCACGTCACCGGGCCCGGGTTGAACAGCGCCAGCGCGTTATGAAGGCGAAGCTTCTCCGCACACGGCCGGGTGCGGCCGCTGGCGACATCCAGGATGAGTTCGAAGAGCTCGCGACCGACGGACTCGATCGTCGCTTCGCCGGTCGCGATGCGGCCGGCGTCGAGGTCGATCAGGTCGGGCCACCGCTGCGACAGCGAGGTGCGCGAGGCGACCTTGATCACGGGCGCCATCGCCAGGCCGTAGGGCGTGCCTTCTCCAGTGGTGAAGACGTGGATATTCATCCCGGCGGCGAGCTGGAGAGTGCCGCAGATGAAGTCGCTCGCCGGTGTGGCGGCGAACACCAGGCCCTTCGTCGTCACGCGTTCGCCCGGGGCCGTCACCGCACTGAGAGCGGAGGTCCCCGACTTCGCGACCGAACCCATCGCCTTCTCGACGATGTTGGCGAGGCCCCCGCGCTTGTTGCCGGGGGTGGTGTTGGCGGTGCGGTCCGCACCCCCCCGGCGGAGGTAGTCGTCGTACCACCGCATCTCGCGGATGAAGTCGCGCGCCACATCCACGCTGCTGCAGCGTGGCGTGAGCAGGTGCGAGGCGTCGCGCACCTCCGTGACCTCGGAGAAGATCACCGTGGCGCCGGCGCGCACCAGCAGATCGGCGGCGTGGCCGACCGCCGGGTTGGCGGTGACCCCGGAAAATGCGTCGCTGCCGCCGCACTGGAGGCCGACGACCAGGTCGGAGGCGGGACAGGCCGTCCGCTTGCGGCGGGCCAGAACGGCGAGTCTCTTGTCGGCCGCTTCCACGATGGCGGCCACCATCTCGGCGAAACCCCGGTGCCTGTCGTCCTGCAGGCGCACGAGGTTCTCGCCGCCGCAGGCGCAGTCCCCGCCGGGTGGAAAGAGCCGGTCGGGCTGCAGCTTCTCGCAGCCGAGGCTGACGACGAGGGTTTCACCGCCGAGGTTCGGGTTCAGTGCGAGGTTGCGGACGGTGCGGATCGGGACCTCGGCACCGGGGGCGTCGATCGCCACGCCGCAGCCGTAGGAGTGCCCGAGCGCCACCACGTCGTCGACGCCGGGGTAGCGCGGCAACAGCTCCTGCCGGATCCGCGCTGCGGCGACTTCGACCGTCGGGACGACGCACTGCACGGTCGTGGTGAGCGCCAGGATGTTGCGCGTCCCGGCGGTGCCGTCAGCGTTGCGGTAGCCCTCGAAGGTGAAGCCCTCGAGTGGAGGTTGGGGCGGCGGCACCGCGGTGGCCAGCGGCAGATCGTCCAGCTCGGGTGGGGGAGGGATCGTGAGCAGTTCTTCCCGGACCCACGAACCGCGCGGGATGGCCCGGGCCGCGGAACCGATCGGGGTGCCGTAGCGCAGGATCGGGTCGCCCGCGGCAATGTCCTGCAGAGCGACCTTGTGCGCCTGCGGAACGGCCTCCCGCGCCACGAGGCCATCGGGCAGCGCGGCGCCTTCGGTGAGACCCTCGGCCCGGACGACGATCGCGACGTTGTCGGCGGTGTGGATACGGACGAGAAGGGGTTCCACGGCTGAGCCTCAGGACGTCACCGTGCGGCGGCCCCGTGCGGCGTCGAGCAGCTCCATCTGCCGCCGGGCGCCGGCGTTGAGCAGCGTGCCGTCGGAGCCGCAGGCGATGAGGCGGAATCCAAGCGCGTGATAACGCTCGAAGTCCTCGGGCCGCGCCATCAGCACGCCGAGCGCCTTGCCGTGACGGCGCGCTGCGACCGACACGGTCTCGAGCGCCTCTCCGTAGCGCGGGTGGTCGAATTGACCCAGGATCCCGAGGCTCTGCGTCAGATCCATCGGACCGACGAAGAGCACATCGGCGCCGTCGACCGCAGCGATGGCCTCGACCGATGCGAGGGCGCTCTCCGACTCGATCTGCACCACGCCGAGCAGGTTGGACGAGGCGGCCTCGATGTACTGGCGAAACGTGGCGCCGAACTGGCAGGCGCGGTTGGCCGCAGCCACGCCGCGCACTCCCTGCGGCGGGTAGCGGAGCCCGGCCACCGCCTTCGTTGCCTCGAGGGCGGAATCGACCTTCGGGAACATGATCCCCTCGGCGCCGAGATCGAGCATGCGGTGGGCGCGCTGGCGCTCGTGCGACTCGACGCGCACGATGACGCCGGCGGCGGTGGCCTCGAGCGCCTGGAGCTGGGGCAGCACGTCCGCCTCGGTGCCGCTGCCGTGCTCGAGGTCGATGACGGCGAAGTCGAAACCGGCGCGCCCCATGATCTCGGCGGTAAGCGGGGAGCCGAGGTTCAGGAAGCAGCCGAGCAGGGTCTCGCCATCTCGGAGTCGTCTCTTGAGGTTCTTCATCCCCACCGCGTCTGCCTCCAGGCGTGCGTGGTACCTGAACCTCCGGAGTCTATCATTCGCGTGTGACTCGAACGGAGGCCGGGTCAACCGTCACGAGGTCGATTCCAGGGTCGGTCGCAGCTCGACCCGGCGGATTCTGCCGGCGATGAACACGAAGCTCACCGTCGCGAGCAGGGCGTGCGCCCCCACGTAGACGAGCGCTCCTTTGAACGAGCCGGTGGTGCTCAGGATGTAGCCGATCACGATCGGGGTCACGACGCCAGCGAGGTTGCCGAAAGTGTTGAACAACCCACCGGCCAGTCCGGTGGCGGTCCTCGGCGCGACGTCGGACATGAGTGCCCAGCCGAGGGCGCCGACGCCCTTGCCGAAGAAGGCCAGGCTCATGAAGAAGATCACGGCCCATTCGGTGGAGACATAGTTGCAGGCGACGATGCTCGAGGCGACGAACATGCCGGCGACGATCGGCGTCTTGCGCGCCGCGCTCAACGACCAGCCGCGGCGCAGGAGCGCGTCGGAGACCAGGCCGCCGAGCACGCCGCCGAGGAATCCGCAGAGCGCCGGGAGGACGGCGACGAAACCGACCTTGAGGATCGTCATGCCGCGGTCCTTCACGAGGTAGATCGGGAACCAGGTGAGGAAGAACCAGGTGAGGACGTTGACGCAGTACTGGCCGAGGAAGATCCCGAGCAGCATCCGGTGGGTGAGCATGCGGCCGAGATCGGCCCAGCGGAAGGGCTCGCCGGCCGTGCCCTGCCGGCGATCGAGGTCGACGAGACCGCCCCCTTTCTCGATCAGCGCGATCTCCTCGTCGTTGGCCCGCGGGTGCTCCCGGGGAGCGTGGACCATACGCGGCCAGAGAACAGCGAAAGCCAGCCCCAGCCCGCCCATCGTCCAGAACACGTACTGCCATCCGAGATACTGGGTGATGAGGCCCATCACCGGGTAGAAGATGACGATCGAAAAGTACTGTGCCGAGTTGAAGATGGCGGCGGCGGTGCCGCGCTCCGGTGCGGGGAACCAGGCCGCGACGATACGGCTGTTTGCCGGGAACGAGGGTGCCTCGGCCGCCCCGAGGCAGAGCCGGAGACCGTACAGAGTCCGTGCCGCGAGGCGGGCGTTGCCGAGCAGCCCGACGAAGCCCTGCAGGGCGGTGAAGGCCGACCAGGTGATGATGCTCCACAGGTAGACGATCCGGGATCCGAAGCGGTCGAGGAGCCACCCGCCCGGGATCTGCAACGTCACGTAGCTGATCGAAAAGGCGGAGAGCAGAAACCCGAGCGCGACCGGATCGAGCTCGAGGTCGGCCGCGAGCTGCGTGCCGACGATCGAGATCGTCGCCCGGTCGGCGTAGTTGATGGCGGTGATCGCGAACAGGAGCAGAACGATCCGCCAGCGGACACGCGTCGGCTTCGGGTCGCGGGTTGCAGTGGGCATGATCGGGGATGCCTCCGATGGGTGCCGGGGCTGCCCGGCGGATGGCGGGGAACGCCGCCTCAATTCTCCATTGCGGTGCCGATGACGTGACCGGACAGCTTCTCGATGTGGGTGAGCAGCGCGGAGTGGTCCAGCTCGGCCTGGCCCTCGTTGACCAATGTGGTGAACATCTGGTTGACGAGGGCGGTGACGGGCAGCGCCACTCCGTACTCCTTGGCGGTGTCGAGGATGATGCCGAGGTCCTTGCGGTGGAGCTTGATCTTGAACCCGGGCGCGAAATCGTGGTTGAGGAAGTTCGGACCGCGAACCTCCATCACCTTGTTGCCCGCAAGCCCGCCGCCGAGGACTTCGAGGATGATCTCGGGCCGGACGCCGGCCTTCGAACCGAGCACGAGAGCTTCCGAGACCGCCTCGATGGTCAGGGCCACCACGATCTGGTTGCACGCCTTGACGACCTGGCCGGCGCCGTGGGGGCCGCAGTAGGTGATCGTTTTACCCATCGTCTCGAAGATCTTGCTGGCGGCCTCGAAGTCCGCCGCATCTCCGCCGACCATGATCGACAGGGTCCCGGCGATGGCCCCCTTGTCGCCGCCACTTACCGGGGCGTCCAGCACGCGGATTTTCCGCTTCTTCCCTTCGTCGGCGATCTTGCGGGAGGTGACCGGAGAGATCGTGCTCATGTCGATCACGAGCTGGTCGGGGCGGGTGCCGGCGAAAACGCCGTCCGAACCGAGGATGGCGGCCTCGACGTGCATGTCCTCGGGCAGCATCGTGATGACGACGTCGCTCTTTTCTGCGACCTCCTTTGACGATGAGGCCGCCGGCACGCCCTCGCTCTCGAGCGCCTCGACCGAGGAGCGGACGACGTCGAAGATCGTCACCGGATAACCGGCCTTGACGAGGTTCATGACCATGGGTCGGCCCATGATGCCGACGCCGATGAAACCGATTCTTTCTGCCATGAGGTGAGTCCCTCCTTCAAATAACCACCTGAGTCGGTCCCGCGGTGGGTCATCCCGGTGGCGGCGCGTCAGCGGAAACGATGGTAACGGATCTCGTGGTTGAAAATGTCCGGCGTACCCCAACCATGTCTCGACGGTTCAACCTGGAGTTGCCCGCGCGGATCCATTTTTCACGGCCTTCGATGATATTGGTCAGACCAAATTGATCGAAAATTGAGATTACTTTAGCAGATAGCGCGCGGCCAAGGGTAATCTGTTTTCGAAATCCTTGACGGGTAGTATTCACAAGAATATCGATTCTGGCTTGAAGATCGAGGTTGTTCAGTGATATCCAGGACAGTGTTTACTTGCTGGGGAATGGTGTTAGAATATCCAACGTGGTCAGACCAATGGCTGATAATAACGACATTTTCGTGGATGGGCTGAAAGAACCGTGCTGCGCCGAACCTCCGATGGCCGCGTCGTTGGTGGTGGCCTATATCCGGCGGCTCATCGAACGCGGCGATCTCAAGGCTGGAGACAAGCTGCCGCCGGAGCGAGAGTTGGCCCGGTTGACCGGGGTGAGCCGCGCCAGCGTCCGAGATGGCATCAGGTCCCTTGCAACCGTCGGCGTTGTCGAAGCGCGACGCGGCGCCGGAACATTCGTTTCAGAGGGGTCGCCGCTGTTCGACGTGAATCCGTTGTCCATTTTTTCGGCTCTTCACGGGATTCCCCAGTCGGAACTCTTCGAGACGCGGCGGGTCATCGAGATCGACCTGGCGGGGCTCGCAGCCGAACGGGCCGGCGGCGACGAGTTGGCCGCGATTTCCGAAGAGGTGATGGAGATGTTCGCGTCCCGCGAGGACGTCCACCGCTTTCTCCTCCACGATATTCGTTTTCATCGGGCGGTTGCGGCGGCGGCGCGAAATCCCCTGATGGCCGCGATCATGGAGATGGTCGCCGACCTTTTCTACGACCAGCGAAAAAGCACGGTCGATCGCTGGCGCGGCGCAGATGAAGCCGCTGAACAGCACCGCCGGATCTACCAGGCGATTCGCGCTGGTGATGTCGAGTCGGCACGACGTGAAATGGACGAGCATCTCCGGTGGGCCCAGGACACGCTGGCCCTGGAGGTCAAGGCTGAGCTCAGCGGCGGCGAAAACAACGACGTCGGTGGGCCGTGAGCTCGAGGAGGCATCATGAACTTCCGTGAAAGACTCGAATCGATCCGTCGCGAGCCGTCGCAGTCAGTGGACGGAAAGTCCGCCATAGATGTGCCGTCCGGAGGCGGGCTCGAGATTGCGCCGCGATCCATCGTTTGGATCGACGGGGGCGCGGTGATGGTAGGCCGGCTGGGCCCTCACCGGCGAATCCTGGTGGCGGAACTGGAGGGGGGTTCCGGTCTGGTTTCGCGTTTTTCCGGCGAGACATGGTCGGCGGAACCGGGAGTGGAGTGTTGCTGCGGCGAACTCGATCACCACAACGCGGTCGCGGTGCGGGAGGTGTGCGAGACCGCACGGCCCCGGCCCCTCGGGCTCGCCGATTCTTTCGGTCTCGGAGACCGTCTCGGAGTGGCCGGCCCAGCCCATCTCCGTGCCATGCGGGGCAGCGGATTCAAACCCGTGCTGGCGCAACAGTCGATCCGCGAACTCGCACGCACCGAGCGTTCGCCCGACGAGGTCATGGATGCCGCCACCTGGGCGGTGATCGAGGAGGGGTGGACGGATGCGTGGGGCGCGGACGCCGATCACCTGAAGACGCCGGACGACGTGGAGCGGATGGCGGCGGCGGGCTTCACCATGTTCACCATCGACCCCGGCGACCATGTGGTCGATGCAGCGGACGGAATGGATGCCGCTGCGCTGGAAGAAGCCTTCGGCGGACTGCCGTGGAACGATCTCGAGGAATCGCCTGCCGGCGCCCTGGCCCGATACACGGGAGCCGCTCTCCGCGTCGGGTCTGATCTGGTGCTCGAGCCCGGGGTCGCGGATGTCCACCGGGCGTGGGTCAAGTACGGGGCATCGCTGGCCCACTCGGCAAAAATGTACCGCCACATCGCGGCGACCATGGGGGAGAGGCCCTTCGAGGTCGAGGTCTCGGTGGACGAGACCGCATCGGTCACCTCACCCTTCGAACACCTGTTGGTGGCCACGGAGCTGCGCAGGCTCGGTGTTCGATGGATCGGTCTGGCGCCGCGGTTCGTCGGCGACTTCGAAAAGGGCATCGATTACCGGGGCGACCTCGATCTCTTCCGGCGCGAATACGTCAAACACCTGGCCATCGCCGAGGCCCTCGGCCCCTACAAGATCAGCATCCACTCCGGGAGCGACAAGTTTTCGGTTTACAAGGTGATCGGCGACATCGGCGGTGGGGGTGTCCACGTCAAGACGGCGGGCACGAGCTACCTCGAGGCGCTTCGCACTCTCGCGGCGTGCGAGCCCGCCCTTTTCCGCGAGATCCTCGATTTTTCGCGCTCGCTCTACGAGCACGAGCGGCGGACCTACCACGTGTCGGCGAGGCTCGATCGCGTGCCGGCCGGCGCGAGCGTGGGTGATGCCGACCTGGCGGCTCTCTTCGATGACGAGGACGCCCGCCAGGTGCTGCACGTGACGTTCGGGAGGGTGCTGACCGAAAAGACCCCGAACGGAGGCTCTCTGTTCAAGGAACGTGTGTTGACCGCCCTCAGGACTCATGAGGCGGCGCACTTCGAAAACCTGGTCACGCACTTCAGGCGCCACACGGCGCCCTTCGGCAACGCGGGTCGGGAGATCACATGAGCTATCTGGACGAGTTGTTTTCGCTCGAAGGCAAGGTCGCGGTGGCGATCGGCGCCGGCGGGGTGCTGGCCGGCGCGATGGCCGAGGCGCTCGGTGCGGCAGGCGCGCGGGTGGCGGTCCTCGACCTCAACGGTGAAGCGGCGGAGGCCCGCGCCCGGACAATTCGCACGGAGTCCGGAGTCGATGCTCTCGGCATCGCGGCCGACGCGACCAGCGAAGAAGACCTTCGCAACGCGCTTGGCCAGATCCTGAGCTTATGGGGGCGCGTCGACATCCTGCTCAACGCACCCGGCATCAACTCCGGGACGCCGTTCTTCGACATCACCCAGGGTGAGTGGGATCGCATCCTCTCGGTCAACCTCACGAGCATGTTCCTGGCCTGCCAGATCTTCGGCCGGGAAATGGTCGAACGTGGTGAGGGCGGTTCGGTCATCAACATATCGTCGGCCTCGTCGGGGCCGCCGCTTTCGAAGGTCTTCACCTACTCGATCACCAAGGCCGGGGTCAATAACCTGACGCAGTTCCTGGCTCGGGAATGGGCGCCTGACGGGGTCCGGGTCAACGCGATCGCACCGGGCTTCTTCCCCGCCGAGCAGAACCGCAAGCTCCTGACCGAGGAACGCACCGCGTCCATCATGGCCCACACACCCATGGCGCGATTCGGCGAGGCCGACGAGTTGGCCGGCGCCACCGTCTGGCTCGCATCGGAGCGGGCTTCCGGGTTCGTGACGGGCGCGGTCATCCGGGTGGACGGCGGATTCACCGCCATGACGATCTGAAGGGGCGGACATGGGAGTCGATATCACCGACCGGGTTCGGGCCATCACCGAGAGCGAGGTGCGCGGGTGCCTCGAAGAGGGTCTCGGTGGGCTCGAGCTTGGCGGCCGCAAGGTGCTGGTGGTGATCCCGGACGGCACGCGGACGGCCCCGATCCCCCTCATGTTCCGCCTGCTCGGAGAGATCCTCGGTCCGCAGGTGGAAAAGCTCGACTATCTGATCGCTCTCGGCACCCATCCCGCGATGGACGACGCGGCCAAATCGAAGCTCCTGGGAACCCGGGTGGTCGATGGCGTGGCGGGACGATCGCGCATCTTCAATCACCGCTGGGAACGGTCCGAGACCTTCGTGACCTTCGGCACCATCCCGGCGGACACCGTGGAGGACGTCACCGAGGGCCGGATGTCGCTCGACGTGCCGGTGCGGCTCAACCGCCTGCTCGGCGAGCCGGGGGGCGGGTCGCCCTACGATCACATCCTGGTCTGCGGACCCGTCTTTCCCCACGAGGTGGCCGGTTTCTCCGGTGGCAACAAATACTTCGTGCCGGGAGTCGCCGGGCAGGAGATCATCGACATCACCCACTGGGTGGGAGCCCTGATGATGAGCCGCCACATCATCGGTGTTGCCGACACGCCGGTCCGGAAGCTCATCGATCTCGCCTCCGCCATGATCCCGACGCCCCGTACCCTGATCGCGATGGTGATGCACGGCCAGTCCCTGCACGGCCTCTTCATCGGCGATATGGAGAGCACCTGGCGCCGGGCGACCCGACTCTCCGCTGATCTCGACATCGTGTGGGTCGAGCGGCCCTTCAAACGGGTCCTGTCGGTGATGCCGGAAATGTACGACGATCTGTGGACCGGGGCCAAGGGCATGTACAAACTCGAACCGGCCATCGCCGACGGCGGCGAGGTGGTGATCTTTTCGCCGCACATCACCGAGGTCTCGTACGTGCACGGCCATTTCATCGACGAGGTGGGCTACCACGTGCGCGATTACTTCACCGCCCAGTGGGAGCGCTTTCAACATATCCCGTGGGGGGTCCTGGCGCACTCCACCCACCTCCGGGGTGACGGGACGTTCGTCGACGGGGTGGAGACGCCGCGCATCCGGGTGACGCTGGCCACCGGTATCCCGAAGGAGCGCTGCGAGCGGATCGGGCTCGGTTACATGGATCCCCTGAGCGTGGATCCCGAGGAATGGAAGGGCAGAGAGGACGAGGACATCCTGCTCGTGCCCCGCGCCGGAGAACAGCTGTATCGATTGAAAGGCGACGGCTGAGGCCGTCGATCGAGGAGGAGCACATGGGGAAAGCGGACATCGGCCTCATCGGCCTGGCGGTGATGGGGCAAAACCTGGTTCTGAACATGAACGACCACGGCTTCAAAGTGGCGGTCTACAACCGCACCGTGGAGACCGTGGATGAGTTTCTCGCGGGCAACGCCAAGGGCACCGAGATCGTCGGCGCCCATTCACTCGAGGAACTGGTCGGCGCGTTGGCGACTCCACGGCGGGTGATGCTGCTGGTCAAGGCCGGCAAGCCGGTGGACGACTTCATCGAGCGGCTGATCCCGCTGCTCGACGACGGCGATATCATCATCGACGGCGGCAACTCCAACTACAACGACACCATCAGACGGGCGGCTTATGTGGAGTCCAAGGGGCTGCTCTACATCGGCACCGGCGTGTCGGGCGGTGAGGAGGGTGCCCGCTTCGGCCCTTCGATCATGCCCGGCGGATCGCCCGCCGCGTGGTCACACGTCAAACCGGTCTTTCAGGCGGTCTCGGCCAAGGTGGACGATGGCAGCCCGTGCTGTGAGTGGGTGGGCGAGAACGGCGCCGGCCACTTCGTCAAGATGGTCCACAACGGCATCGAGTACGGCGACATGCAGCTGATCTGCGAGGCCTACCACCTGATGAAGCAGGGACTCGGGCTCGATCACGACCGCATGCACGAGGTCTTCGCCGAGTGGAACGAGGGTGAGCTCGATTCCTATCTCATCGAGATCACCCGCGATATTCTCGGTTTCAGGGATGCCGACGGCGACGCGGTGGTCGACAAGATCCTGGACACCGCCGGCCAGAAGGGCACCGGCAAGTGGACCGCGATCTCAGCCCTCGAGATGGGCGTGCCATTGACCCTGATCGCCGAGGCGGTGTTGGCCCGCTTCCTTTCCGCCCTCAAGGAGGAGCGGGTCGCGGCCTCCAAGGTACTGGCGGGTCCGGATGCCGCCTTCGACGGTGATCCCGACGCGTTCGTTGATGACCTTCGGCAGGCCCTCTACGCAGCCAAAATCATTTCCTACGCCCAGGGCTACATGTTGATGCGGGCGGCGGCCGGGGAGTATGGCTGGAACCTCAACAACGGTGGCATCGCCTTGATGTGGCGCGGCGGCTGCATCATCCGCTCGGCCTTTCTCGGCAAGATCAAGGAGGCCTTCGACAAGGACCCGCGCCTTTCGAATCTCCTTCTCGATCCCTATTTCAAGCAAGCCGTCGAAAACGCGCAGGCGGCCTGGCGGCGGGTGGTTTCGAAAGCGGTGCAAATGGGCATCCCGGTGCCGGCCATGTCCAGCGGTCTGGCCTTCTTCGACGGCTACCGCAGCGGCCGGCTGCCGGCAAACCTGCTGCAGGCGCAGCGCGACTACTTCGGCGCCCACACCTACGAACGGGTCGACCGGCCGCGGGGCGAGTTCTTCCACACCGACTGGACGGGGCGGGGCGGCGATGTCACGGCGAACACGTACCAGGCTTGAGGGATGAGATTTCGGATTTGCGTCACAAGGAGCGAGTGAACCGGAAAGGAAGCAAAGGGAATGATCACGTTTCGCGAGGACTGTAAGTACGCACTTCTGGTGCCCACCAGCATGGGTGTTCGCCTGACGCCCGTGAACGGCCAGGGAGTTCACTGCAGCAGGACGTTCACCATGGAGGTCACGAGCGCCGAGTCGAACGTGGCGAGTGTCTCCTCCTATCTCGGGCTCCCCGTGAAGGTTCTGACGGCCTTTGTCAAGGGCAGCCCGATCTCGCGCATGATCAAGGACGATCTGGCGGGTCGTCACATCGACTACGAGGGCCGGGACGTCGATCAGGGAGGGCCCTGGGGCTACCGCCACCAGATCAACATGGCGGACACCGGCTACGGCTCGCGCGGGCCCCGCGTCCACAATGACCGTGCGGGCGAGGTCGGACTCACCCTCGACGCCGGGGACTTCGACTTCGACCGGATCTTCGGGAGCGAGGGAGTCCGCATCGTCCACCTGTCGGGGCTCGTCGCCGCTCTGTCCCCGCAGACCACCGCCTTCTGCCTCGATGTCGCTCGAGCCGCCAAGGAGCGCGGCAGCCGCATCTCGTTCGACCTCAATCACCGCGCCTCGTTCTGGAAGGGTCGCGAAGACGAGCTGCACCGGGCCTTTCACGAGATCGCCTCCCTGTCCGACGTGCTGGTGGGTAACGAGGAGGACTTCCAGCTCTGCCTCGGTATCGAGGGTCCCGAGGCGGGCGGCAAGGATCTCGCCGCGAAGATCGGAAGCTTCAAGGGCATGATCGACCGGGCGAAGCGGGCCTACCCCGAGACGGTGGTCTTTGCCACCACCTTGCGCGAGGTCATCAGCGCCAATGCCCATCTGTGGGGCGCGATCGCGGCGGTTGCGGATGAGTGGCACGTGGTCGAGCCGCGGGAGATCGTGGTCCTCGACCGCATCGGGGGTGGCGACGGCTTCGTCGGCGGCATGCTCTACGCCATGCTCAGGGGCTGGCAGCCGGAGAAGTGGATCCAGTTCGGGTGGGCGACCGGCGCCCTGGTGACGACCCTGCTGACGGACTACGCCCAACCGGCGGACGAGGAGCAGATCTGGAGCATCTGGGCGGGCAATGCCCGGGTCCGACGCTGACCCGGCCCTCGGGGGGCGCCCCGGGGTCACGGACCGTGGAGCGACAAAATCCCCGGTGACAACCCGGTGGCCGTGGCCGTGACGACGACCGCTTCGTGGCCGCCGTCGATCGTCACGTAGGCGCGGCCGAGCCCGCGCGCCACAACGACGTCGTGATCGGGGTTGTAGGCGTGGCACCGGCCGGGGCCCTCGACCGTGACCCGGACGGCGCCGTTCCAGTTCTTCACCACCGAGCTCGCGTCGTCGTGAATCTCGACATCCAGTTCAACCGTCGGGTGCGCCGTTCCCGTGGGCGTCCTCAGGTGGATCCGTTGTGCCTCGCCGTAGCGCCGCGCGCTGTCCTGGACCACCGTGCCGTCCCGGGATCCGGTGGCGATGATTTCCGAGAATGTTCCGAAAAGGGGGAGGACGTGGTGGATCGCCCCCTCGAGAACCGCCAGTATCGACCCGTCGCGCGCGACCCGCAGTGTCTCGCAGTTGGTAAAGGCGTGCAGCTCCACCGGCGCACGCCCGTCGCCGTCAACGCGGTGTTCGATCCGGAACCTCGTCGGGGTGGCCCGAGGACCCGGAGCGGTGATGTGGAGGGACACGAACGGTCGTTTCGAGTAGCGGGCCCGGAAGAGATCGGCCGCCATCTTGGGCCAACGCCACGCGTCGAACAGCCCGGGGAGTCGGCGAAACCGGTCGCGGTGCTCGGTAGCGTAGTCGGCAAAGCACCAGACGGCGTGTCCCGCCACGAACGGCAGGTCCGCCATCTGCTCCCAGTCGCGTTCGACGGCGACGAGCTGAAGGAGCTCGTGATCGTCGTCCCCTCGGAGGCTGTCGGGGTGGTTGCAGCACTCGGACACCACCACGTTCTCCAACCGGCTCGAGGCGCACGACTCCTCGAGGACGTCGAGCTCGTAATTGACGCCCCACACGTCCGGAATTCCGATCGTCCGCTCGCGCCGCGCACGGTGGAGGTGGTTTTCGGCATACGTCACCGGGCGCTGCGGGTCGAGCTCGCGGGCGATCGCACGGAGATCGAGGTAGGCCTTGCGCGACCGCGATTCGTTGCCCATTCCCCACACGACGACGCAGGGGTGGTGGCGGTCGCGGACGACGAGGTCGTGCATCTGCCGGCACGCCGCACGTCTCCAGCCGCGGGCGGAGCGGACGCTCTTCCAGGTGGCGATCTCCGGATACGCCATGATGCCGAGCTCGTCGCAGGCATCGAGAAAGACCGGCGACTGCGGATAGTGTGACAGGCGGACGAAGTTGCAGCCGATGTCCTTGAGGATGCGGGCGTCCCGCCGCTGCAGTTCGTCGGGGAGGACGTTGCCGAAACCGGGGATGGACTCGTGCCGGTTGCAGCCGTGAAGCTCGATCCTGACGCCGTCGAGGAAAAACCCCTGCCGCGGTCGGAACTCGGCACGGGTGATGCCGAATCGGATGCGCACGATATCGACCGTGGCGCCGTCGACGGCGAGCCGACCCTCGGCCCAGTAGAGTGCCGGGTCGTCCGGCGACCAGCTCCGGGGGCTGCCGACCTCGAGCAACGTCGACCGCTGCTGCGCATCCGCTCGGCCCCGCCAGGGCGGGGCGGCGCACACCGGGTGACCGTGAACGTCGGTGATGCTCCACTCGATCGCTGCCTCGCCGGCGCCGGCCGTCGTGCCCGCGAGGGCCCATTCGACGGTCACCATCTCGGCGCCGGAATCCTGCTTCCGGCAATCGACGCGGATCCGATCGACGTCAAGGCGTATCCGGGGAACGCCCTGCAGCCACACGCCGCCGGCCAGGCCTCCATGAAGGATGAAATCCGGCCGCCGAAAACCGGGCAGGACATTGCGGTGCCAGCGATTGTCGAGGCGAAAGGCGATCAGGTGCCCGGTCGCCCCTCGCATCGGGGGAAGGTCGATCGCTGCGCCCAGGTACTGGCCGTCCACCTTGGCCACGCGACGTCCGTCGAACCACACATCTCCGATACCGTAGAAGCCGCCGGCGCACAGGCGCCACGTGATGCCGCTGCCGGCGGCGCTCGTCGGCAGCGTCCGGTGTCGGCGGTAGGCCCCCCAGCCGGAGTAGCTGACAACCCCGTACTGGAACGTATCGGTCGTGTTCCAGCAGTGGGGGAGCACCACTTTTTCGCCGCTGCTCCCGTGTCCGCTGAGCCAGGAACGCCCGACCCGTTCGCGGATGAATTCCCAGCCGTCCTCGAGCGCGATTCTCGGCCGCAGCGGTGTTTCGATCATCGGGGGACATAGTAACCGAACGCAGAAATAGGAATGAGGAATTAGGAATTCGGGATGCCTGGCCAGGAGGTTCATCGATTTCGAATTTCGGATTTCGAATTTCGGATTTTCGAACCTCGCTACACCGATCGGAAACGTCTATGTGCTCAGGGTGGGTGAGAGCGCGTGCGGCGGAGGTGCCATTCTTTGCATTGTCTGACCCCCGATCTCGCCTGTGGCATGATGCCGCCGGGAGACAATGCATAGAGTGGCTCCTCCCGGGAAGAGCGTCAGGAAAGACGGGTTACGGCGGCATGCTGAACCGGGGCATTGTGGCGCGGCCGTCCCGGCCGCACGGTGCGGGCGGGACGCCCGCACCACAAACCCGTTCAGATGCATGGACTACATCGTCTTCGACGCCTCCTCGAGCATCTCGGCCAGTTTCGCGGGATCCGTGGTCGGCAGCTCGCACCGGAAGTTGCGGCAGACGTAGGCCGCGGCCCGGCCGTCGACCATCTCGTAGGCGGCGGTGAAGGGCACCAGGTCGCGGATCGCATCTCCGGCTGCACCCGTCGGCACGAGCAGGACGGCGGCGGTGGGCAGGTAGGGTTGGCGCGCGGTTTCGATGAGAGACCGGGTGTCGGCGCCGGCCGGGTCGCCGACGATGACGATCTCGAGCGACGTCCCGGCGCGCAGCTGCAGCGCGGAGACCAGCTGGGTGTGGGCCGAGGGCTGGCCCGAGACCTCGGTGGCAAAGGCGGCGATCACCCGGTCGGCTGCCTTATCGAAGGCGCTGTCGCCGGTGAGACGCGCCAGCCGGACGAGGTTGGCGGCGGCGGTCGAGTTGCCGGAGGGAATCGCCCCGTCGTAGATCTCCTTCTGCCGCACCAGCAGCGTCTCGTTGTCGGCAGCCGAAAAGTAATAGCCGCCGCGTCCGTCGTCCTCGAAGAGGGTGTCCGTCTGCCCTTGCAGCTCGATCGCTGCGGCCAGGTAACGGGCGTCGAAGGTCGCCGCGAAGAGCTCGAGCATGGCGGTTGTCATGAAGACGTAGTCGTCGAGAAAGGCCGGGATCGCGGCGTCGCCGTCACGGTATCTGTGCACCATCCGCCCGTCGCCGTCCCGCATCTCGTCGAGCACGAACGACGTCGCCCGCTGTGCTGCCGCGATCCACTCGGGTTCGTCGAACACCCGCCCGGCGGCGGCCATCGCGGCGGCCATCAGACCGTTCCAGTCGGCCAGCACCTTGTCATCCTTGAGTGGGTGGACCCGTTTTTCCCGGGCGTTGAACAGGCGGCTGCGGCAGCTCTCCAGACGCTTGTCGAAGGCGTCCTGCTCGATACCCAGAGCCTTCGCGCGCTCGGCGTGGCTCATGTCGAGGTGGGGAATATTGGCGCCGGTCCGCCGACCGCTGGCCTCGTCCGCGTAGTTGCCGTCCGCGGAGAGCTTCCACACCGAGGCGGCGAAGGCGGCGTCGTCCGCGCCCAACACGGCCTCGACCTCGGGGAGGGTCCACAGGTAGAAGAGCCCCTCCTCGCCCTCGCTGTCGGCGTCCTCGGCCGAATAGAAGGCGCCCTCGGGCGAGGTCATGTCGCGCAGGACATAGGTCACGATTTCGCGCACGGTGCGTTCGAATACCGGGTAGCCGGTGGCCTGCCAGGCCTCGGTGAAGGCCATCGTCAGCATGGCCTGGTCGTAGAGCATCTTCTCGAAATGCGGCACCAGCCACCCGGCGTCGGTCGAGTAGCGGTGGAAACCGAATCCCACCTGGTCGTAGATACCGCCGAGGCGCATCTCCTCGAGGGTGTGGGCCGCCATGTCGAGGGCCAACCGGTTGCCGGTCGCACGCCAGTAACGGGTGAGAAAAACGAGGTTGTGGGGAGATGGGAATTTCGGCGCGGAGCCGAAGCCGCCGTTGACCTTGTCGTAGCGTCCCCCGAGCTGCCGGAACGCCTCGTCGACGGCTTGTGGATCGAGGGTTCCACCCTGTGCCTGACGGCTTTCCATCCCCTGTAGAGCGGCAGCGATCTGTTGGGTGGTGCCGAGGACCTTGTCGCGGTCGGATTGCCAGACCTGTTCGATCCTGGGTATCAGGTCGAGCATCCCGACGCGGCCGTAGCGGCTCTCGCGGGGGATGTAGGTTCCCGCGTAGAACGGCTCCTTGTCGGGAGTCATAATGATGGTCAACGGCCACCCGCCGCCGCCGGTCATCATCTGGCAGACCGTCATGTAGACCTGGTCGATGTCCGGGCGTTCCTCGCGATCGACCTTGATGTTGACGAAGGTCTCATTCATCAATGCTGCGACCTGTGGGTCCTCGAAGCTCTCGTGCTCCATCACGTGGCACCAGTGACAGGTGGCGTAGCCGATCGAGAGGAAGATCGGTTTGTCTTCCTTGGCGGCCCGGGTGAACGCCTCAGTGCCCCACGGGTACCAGTCGACGGGGTTGTCGGCGTGCTGCAGCAAGTAGGGGCTCTTGGTGTCAGCGAGCCGGTTTTTCTTCGCGGGAGCGTCGCTCTCGGCGGCGTGGTTCATGCAGGCTCCGATCATGGCGGCGGCCGCCAGGACGATGTGACGTGGCTTCATGGACTGGAAAACAGGGGGCGGCGTGGGGCCATTCCGCGCGCTCGGATGCAGGGCGCAGCGCAGGATGCAGGATCAGTGCTGTCCAAGACTGATCCCCATCTGACCGTGCCACACTGAAGACACTGGAGGCGAGGATCGGTCAATGCCATTTTCAGAACGAGGTCCTCAACGACAGAAAACGGCTGTCCAGGTCTCGTACTGAGACACGGGTGAACCGTGATGCTGGAATCATCTCTGAAGGTGGGCCAAGGCCCACCCTACGAACCCGCTCGAAACCCGGGTCCGAAGTAGGGTGGGCCAAGGCCCATTCTACGAACCCGCTCGAAACCTGGGTCCGAAGTAGGGTGGGCCAAGGCCCATTCTACGAACCCGCTCGAAACCTGGGTCCGAAGTAGGGTGGGCCTTGGCCCACCTTCAGACCCGCCGCGGTCGGGGTGAAGCCTGAATGTGATTTCGAGCAGTCTACGATGCCGTCTTGGACACGAGTGATGCTGGATGGAGGATGTGTCGAGTCCGTTCTTGGAGAGACAGGGACTGCGTGCGATGAATCCTGCATCCTGCGACCTGCACCCTGGACCGAACGATTGAGGCATAATGAGACCACTCAAGGAGGAGCGAATGGACCCGAGCACGTATGCGGCGCGGCGAGAGGTTCTGAGGGCGGCGGTCCCCGACGGCGCGATCTTGATCATGGGCAACGAGGAAGCGCCGCGAAACTACGTGGACAACGTCTATCCGTTCCGCCAGGACTCCCACTTCCTCTACTACGGCGGTGTCAGCCGACCCGGACTCGCGCTGTTGATCGAACCAGACGGCAGGGCGGTGGTGTTCGGCCCACCGGGAGACCGGGATGACGTGATCTGGCACGGCCCGCACCCGTCGCTGGCCGAACACGCCGACGCCGCAGCCGCGGCCGACCACGCCGATTTCGGCGGGCTCGCGGGCAGAATCTCGGAGTTGCGCGGCGCCGGTGTCGACGTCCACTACCTGCCGCCGTATCGGTCGCAGCGCCGCTTCGCGCTGGCGAGGCTCTTTGGGGTCGATCCGCGGAGAAGTCGGGGCGCAGACCTCGGTCGCACTCGTGCGCGCCGTCGTCGCCCAGCGTTCCGTCAAAGAGGAGTGCGAGATCGACGAGATCGAGGACGCATTGGCGGTGACGGCCGGCATGTACGGCGCCACCCTGCGCGCGACCGCGGCGGGCCGCTCCGAGGCGGAGATCGCTGCGGTCCACATCGCCGAGGCGACCAGCGCGGGCTGCGGACAGGCCTTCAGTCCCATCGTCACCGTGCGCGGTGAGGTCCTCCACAACGTCACCTGGGACAACACCCTGTCCGAGGGAGACCTGCTGCTGGTGGACAGCGGCGCCGAGGCGCCGAGCGGTTACGCCTCGGACATCACCCGCACCTTTCCGGTCTCCGGAAGGTTTTCGAGCCGCCAACGGGACATCTACGAGGTCGCCCTCGCCGCCAATCAGGCCGCCATTGCGGCGGCGGCGCCCGGTGTCACGAATCGGGAGCTCCATCTACTGGCTGCGCGCACCATTGCATCGGGCCTCAAGGACGTCGGTCTCATGCGGGGCGATGTCGACGCCGCAGTGGAGGCCGGAGCGCACGCGATGTTCTTTGTCCACGGTCTCGGCCACATGATGGGCCTCGATGTTCACGACATGGAGGACCTCGGCGACGTCGTCGGCTACGAGCAGGGGGAGGAAAGGTCGACCCAGTTCGGACTCGCGTACCTGCGGCTCGCGCGTCCGCTCGAGGAAGGCTTCGTCATCACCATCGAGCCCGGCATCTATTTCATTCCGGCGCTGATTGACCGCTGGCGAGCAGATGACCTCCACAGTGAGTTCATTTGCTACGACCGCGTCGAGGAGTACCGGTCGTTCGGCGGCATCCGCATCGAGGACGACGTGTTGATCACCGACAGCGGCAGCCGGGTCCTCGGCCCGATGATCCCGAAAACCGTCGCCGACATCGAAGCGGCGATGGCGAAATAGTTTTGAGTTTTGAGTTATGAGTTTTTAGTTGGTGAACTTCGGGGCTCCCTGAATGCTACGCCGTACGTCGACACCGAGAGTTCGACAGTCGACACTGAACACTCAGAACTGAAAACTCAAAATTAAGAATTGCCGCTGTCGGCGAAGAATTCGCGGACCGCGGCTTCGGGGTCTTCGTGGATCAGGTTGGTGGGGTCGCCGTGCGTCCACTCTTCGGGGAGGAGGCGGGCATAACGGGGATCGAGAAAGCGCCGGCCCATGACGACGATCACGCCGCGGTCGGTTTCCGAACGCAGCAGGCGCCCCGCCGCCTGCACGACCCGGGTCAGACCGGGGATCAGATAGGCGTAAGCGAAACCGTGTTCGTAGAACTCGTCGTAGTAGCCCTTGAGCAACTCCCGTTCGAGGTTGTACTGCGGCAGCCCCGGTGACACCACGATAACCTGCGACAGCATGTCGCCCGGGTAGTCCACCCCTTCGGCGAAGATGCCGCCGAGGACCGCCAGCAGGAGGTGCGGATTGCCGTTGCCGAGGGCGGCGAGGATCGCGCGCTGCTCGGCATCGCCGACCCCCGGTCGTTGCACGATGAGTGAGTGCGTCATCGGCGGCAGGCGGTCGTGGACCGCTTCGAGGAAGGCATAGCTCGGGAACAGGGTGAGGACGTTGCCGGCGGGGTGGGACAATCGGGAGATCCACGATGCGATGCGGTCGTAGTGGGCCGCGCGATGGCGGTAGGTGGTGTCGACATCGGTGATCGCGATGACCAGGCGGTTTTCGGGGGGGAACGGCGAGGGCACATAGAGTTCGTCGGTGCGGTGGGCGTCGAAGCCCAACAGGTCGCGATAGAACTCGAACGGCTCCAGGGTCGCCGACATGGCGATCGCGGACGCGCTGCCCTCGAGCACCTCTCCGACGAACCGCGATGCGTCGCGGCAGAAGATCTTCAGGGCGGCCCCTCCGGGACCGTTGCGCTGGGCGATGTGGACGAACTCATCCCCACCCAACGACAGCACACGGTGGAAACGCGTCAGTTCGAGAAAGGCCTCGAGGACGGGGTCGTCGGCGATCCACAGCTCGTGCTCGCGTTTGTAGAGAAAGTAGCTGAGCATGGCGCCGTCGAAGGCGATCCTGAGGTCGGAAATCGCGTCGGGCCGCAGATCGGCCGGACCTTCGTCGGGTCCTTCGTCGCCGAGGCTGGCGGCAACCCGCCCAGTGACCTCTCGGGTCAGCTCGTCGATGAGATCTCCGAGCTCGTCGAAGACCGGATTCGAGCGGCCCTCGAGGAATCGGCGGGCGCGATCGAGGGTCGCGCACGAGATCTGCGGCGAGTAGTACTCGCGGCTGCGGTCCACGAGATTGTGGGCCTCGTCGATCACCAGCACCGCATCGCGCAGGGCGTCTCCGCCGGCCAGGGCACCGAGGCCGATGGTGGGGTCGAAGACGTAGTTGTAGTCGCAGACCACGAGGTCGACGTCCGGGAGAAGGTCGAGGCTGACCTCGAAGGGACACACCGTGTGTTCCTTGGCGCTTTCGAAAACGCGGTCCGGGTCCTGGTGGTCATCGGCATCGAGGAGGTTTCGGAGGAGGCCGCTCCGCACCAGTTTGATCCCGTACTCCCGCGCGTAGGGGCAGAACTCCTCGTGGCAGATGATCTCGGTGTTGGCGCACATCTTGGATTTCGCGCGCAGCTGCAGGCTGCGGAAGATCCCTGCCTGCATCGCCCTGGCGGTGTCCACCGCGATCCGTTGTTGGAGGGTCTTGGCGGTGAGGAAGAAAACCCGGTGCCCGCGCCCGAGGGCGGAGCGGACGGCGGGGTGGAGGACCGCCGCTGTCTTGCCGCAGCCGGTCGGGGCGCGCAGCAGGAGGTGGCGGTCTTCACCCAGGGATTCGGCCACCATGTCCCCGATCTCACGCTGGACCGGCCGCGGTTCCGCGTGCGGGAACGGGATGCGCTCCGCCGCCTGTTTGAGTTGTTCGAGGCGGGCGTTTCGCCGCTGCTCGCTCGCGATCAGACGGTGGATCTGCTGGCGCAGCCAGGCGCGGACCGAGTCCGGGGACCACGGAACGTCTTCGGCCTGCTCCTCCTGGGTCACGATGTCGACCAGGATGAGCCGCGCGACCGCCGGATGCTCCGGCTCCGAGATCATCAGGGCGTACAGGGCAACCTGGCGCTTGAACTTCTCGAGGCGTTCCTCAGCGTACAGGTTGTGGAGGTCGACGGCGAAGTGGAGGCTCTTGATCTCGTCGACCCTCACCGCACGGCCGTTCTCGTACACGACGCCGTCGGCCCGACCCGAGATCTCGACGGTCCAACCGTCGATTTCAAGCTCCAGAACGGTCGGAACCTCGCTCTGGAACCCGGGTTCGGTGGCCTCGAGGTCGGCTTGCAGGCGACGGTGCAGCTCGGAACCGATCCACAGGCGGGAGAGACCGCTCCCGGACAGACCGATGGATCGTTGGGCCGGGTCGGCAACGAGATCACCGACCCCGGCGCGGATCGACCGGCGGGCGAGATCGAAGACGACCGTCACGCTGTGCGGCGCCGGCGCTGGAGGAGATGGACCACGAAGACGATGACCGCCAGCACGAACGCGATGGCGTACGCGATGAGGGCCGGTCGCGGCGGCATCCGGTCGCCGAGGCGCGGGCGATAACGGATCGAGTCGTCGATCCGGACGCTTGCGAGGATGCGGTCGAACACCGGTTGCATGGCCACATGTTGCGAGATCAGCGCGTAACAATGGACCGTCAGCACGCCGCGTTCGGTCAGGAACGAGACCGACGTCACCAGGACCTTGCCCTCGAATTTCAGATCGAGCGTGGTGGCGACGTGGATCGAAAAGTTCTCCCGGTCGAATACGACCTCGTTGAGGCGGAGCTTCTCCAACAGCGGGCCCTTGCGCTCGTCGAGTTGGGCCGCTCCGTGGTCGCGAACGACCTCGATCGGGGGCAGGTGGAGAAACTGCCGGTAATTCAGCCGGCCGCTCTCCTTGATCTGGAACAGGATCTGGGGCGGCGCGAAATCCGCCTCAGGATCGCCGGGCCGGAACCCGTGTTGGTAGATCTCGACGACCAGACCGCCGCTCTCCTCCGCCGATTTGAGACTGAAGTACTCCAGCACGTCGGCCGGGATCTCGTTCCAGTGCTCCGGCACGTCGAGGGTCACGAGCCCGTCATAGACCTCGACCGGTCGCATGGCGTCATCCGCCGCAACCCGAAGAGGCAGCGCCACGGTGAACCCGATGATGAGGGTGACGGCTCGAGCGTTCATCGGCAGCGGATCCATACTACCGCAGGGACGGCTCAGTAGTTGTCTCGAAAGCGGACAGGGGGTGGCCGGACGGGGTCGGGAAGACGGCGAATCGACGAACCTGTGGACGCGGACGGCGCCGGACCGTATCATTGAGTCAACGTCCACGCCAGGTCGGTACGTGATCTCGCGGGCGCCCCACGCGAAAGGCATGGAATGACAGGAGAATTCGGTTTCGATGGTGCGGAGGATGGACCGGGCGGGCCCGACGGTCTGCCGTGTGTCGAACTGGAATTCGCGACCCTGCGCCGGTTTCGCGAAGAGATGGCGCCCTATTTGAACTACGACGGGTTCTTTGCCCGTTCCGACCGGCCGCTGCCGCGAGGCACGTCCGTCGAGTTCAAGTTCATCATGCCCGAGGATTTTGTTCTCGCACACGGAACCGCGGTCGTTGCGTGGACCATCGAACCGGAAGGCAACCCGGACCTGGTGCCGGGAATGGCCCTGCGATTCGCAGAGGTCGGCAAGCAGAGCAGGGCGGTGATCGACGAGTTGGTCGATTTTCACATCGCGACCGGCGGGGACCCCTTCGATGTCGGCATTCGCGGGAGCCGGGCGGGCGAGATCCCGACCGACTCGTTGGGCGGCATCGCCGGACCGGCGCCGTCCATCATCGACAGCCTCCCACCGATGCCGCGCGACCTCCCGATGCCCCCCGATCCCGAGCCCCCGCCGGCGCTTTCCTCTGACGACGGAGCCCTGCCGGAGTGGTTGTCGGGTCCTTCGACCGGCCAGGACAGCCTCGACTTCCGAAAAACTCCGCCTCGCCCCGCGGTCGCGCCGCGCAGCCCGGACAAATTCAGCTTCCCTCCCGAACCCCTCGCCAACGAGTTCGATGTCGACATGATCTTCGACAACGGCGAAAAAGACACCACGCCGCACCGACCCGAAGAGGGATCGTTCCGGCAGATGGCCTTGAAGCCCCGGCCGGAGGAGAAACCCCCGCGCGATCTCCGTCTCGGGCTGATCGTGACGGCGGCCCTCGCTTTGGTCGCCGTGGTCGTCCTCGTGTGGTCCTTCTGGTTGCGAAACGACGGCGAGGAAATTGTCGAATCGCCTGTGGTGGTCGAGGAGGTCGCCGAGGCCGGCGTCGCCCTGATCGAGGACGACGAAGTGATGGAAGAGCCCGCGCCCGTTTCGGAAACCGCCTCCGAGACACCCGCTGAAACCGTCGCCAGGTTGGCAGCCGAGACCGCGGCGAGGGTCGCCGACAGGAACTCCGGAACACAGCCGGAGCCGCCGGCAGAAGAGGGGCTCCCGGAATCCACCGGCGGCGCTCCCGGCGACGTGCCCGAGACCTCGCCGACCAGGGTCTTCGTGACCGAAAGCCCCCCGGATACACGCGAGCCGGCTGCGGCCCAGACGCGGGCGTCGCGGGTGGTCGACGTGACGGCGACCGCGCAGTCGGGTACGACGGCAGTCGTCATCCGCGGCAATGGGATCTTCGATGATTCGTCGATGCGCGTCCTGAGGCTCGAGGATCCCGTGCGCCTCTGGGTCGGAGTCAAGAACATCGAGACGTTCTACAAACCCAACGAGATCGCAGTCGGGTCTCCCGAGGTCCTGCAGGTGCGCATCGGATATCACCCCGAAGACAACCCGCCCGCGCTTTATGTCGTGCTCGACCTCGCCGGCGATGACGTGGTTCTGCTCGACCACAGCGTGCGCGGCGACGTGATCCGTCTCACCGTCGGGCGAAAGTGAGATCGCCGGCCGCCACCGACGACGAGGACACACGGTGACCGAGACGGGGTGCGTGTTCGTATCGGATCTGCACGGCAGGCCCGATCGATATCAGAAGCTGTGGTCGTTGATCGAGTTCGAGCGGCCGGCCGCGGTTTTCCTGGGCGGGGACCTTCTGCCCCACCACCGCGGTGCGGTCCCCGGTGCAGGAGATTTCATCCCTGACGTGCTGGCGGCCGGGTTTCGCAGGCTCAGATCGACGATGGGGACGGGGTATCCCCCGGTCGTTCTGGTTCTCGGGAACGACGATGACCGGGCCAGCGAACCGCAGTTCATCGACGGAGACGCCCGGGGGTTGTGGACCTACGGCCACGAGCGGTGGCATACCGTCGGCGCCTTTCCGGTGCTCGGCTATGCCTGCGTGCCGCCGACGCCGTTCCAACTCAAGGATTGGGAGCGCTATGACGTCTCGCGTTTCACCGATCCAGGGTGCGTGTCACCGGAACGGGGGGTGAGAACGGTTCCGGTGAATCCGGACAGCGTGCGCTTCGGGACCATCGCGGGGGATCTCGAACGCCTCGCCGAAGGCCGTGATTTCGAGCGGGCGATCCTGCTTTTTCACTCACCGCCGTACGGGACGTCACTCGACCGGGCGGCGCTCGACGGCCGCATGGTCGACCACGTGCCGGTGGACGTCCACGTGGGGAGCATCGCGATACAGCGTTTCATCGAGGCGCGCCAGCCCCTCCTCACCCTCCACGGCCACATTCACGAGGCACCGAGGCTCACCGGAGTCTGGCGCACCCTGATCGGCCGCACCCACTGCCTGACCGCGGCCCACGACGGTCCGGAGCTCGCCGTCGTGCGGTTCGATCCCGACGATCTCGAATCCGCGTCGAGGGAGCTGCTGTAGCTCAATCCCGAGTGCGGGGCCCGAGGGGCAGCTCGAGGGCAGCGTCGGTGACGGCGTCGATCTTGGCGGCAAACGAGGTCCGCTGCGCGATGTCGTCGTCGGTGATGATGTGCACGTCGAGCAGCTCGGGGTTCGTGTAACCGGTGCGGAGGTAGTTCACCTTGCCGAGGGCGAGGCTCCACCCCTGCAGCCAGATCTCGAGATCGTGGCGTTGCTCCGGCGTGCCCCGGTGGTGGAGCAGGAGGTCGATGTCGCTGGCGGGCCCCGCGCTGGCGTTCTTGGTGCTGCCGAGCACGTACATCGCGGCGACGCCGAAACGGTCCGGGTCGAGTTCGTGCGCGATATGCTCGGCCATCTGCATACGCCACCTCCAGAACCCCTCCGGGTTGGGCGGGATCTTCCCCATGCTCCCGGGGCTGATTTCGGTCACGCGTTGTTCCGGGGATGCGAGCATCCCGATCGCCTCGTCGAGGTCGGAGTTCATGAGGACCCGCAGCACGCGCCCGCCGCTGGCGCCTGGGATGTCGACGACGCGGATGCAGTCGGCGAGGTGGGCATACTCCGGCAGCATGGCGCCGAGAAGATTCGGGGAGGCGTGGAGCAGGCGGAGGTTGAGCGTGCTGTCGGCGTCCGGGTAGAGCGGCAGGTAGCGGATCGCCGACTCGACGAGGTCCTGGAAGAAGTGGGTCCCGAAGCTCAGATCGGGCAGGTAATCTCCGGTCTGGCGGGCGATCTCGATCAGCATCGCGGTGTTGTTGATGTCGGAGTAGCCGACATTGACGCCGAGCCGGATATCGCCGCGGCTGCCCCACCGGCCCGGGCCCATGAGGATGAACTGGCGTTTGGGCAGCAGCTTGTTGAGCTTGCCGACCGCTTCACCGACCGCCACGAGGTCGGAGCGGTTGCGCAGGCCGGCGTAGCTCTCCGGGTTCACGTAGACCACGTGGGTGATGTCCGGCACCCGGCCGTTGGAGACGTATCGGTGGGCTGCAAACAGCGTGTCCTCCTCCAGCACGTCCTTGGGGATCGGCGCCGGGGCGTCCTCGGCGGCGAAGCTCTGCGGACGGCACTGCAGGAGGTAGAAGTCGCGCCCGTCGTGGGCGAACTCGATGTCGACCGGCGTGCCGAGGGCCGCTTCGAGGATGCGGAGGATGTTTCCCACGTGCTGAACGAAAGGCGTCGAGCCGATCAACCCCCCGAGGTCGGCCACCAGGTTGTCGCGGGCGGTGTCGACGAGGAGCTTGACCGGTTTGTGGAGGACGTCGTCCTTGAGCACCGAGAAGACGTTTTCAAACGCCGGGAACTCGGTGCCATGCGAGCGCAGGAGCTCCCTGAGTTCGACCGTCTCGAAGGAGTTGGTCTCGAGGTTGATGACATCGACGGAGCGGGGTGAGTAGCGGATCACCTCGTCGATCGTCGTGTTGACCCGGAGTCCCGGTTGGCCTGGCACCGCGAGGATCGGGTAGTCGTCGCCGACCCGGTCGACGGCACGGGTCCCCAACCCCGGAACCATCCGGATCAGCCCGTCCGAGCGCCGGATGCGCGGCGACCACCGGAACTCGTTGTTGGAAAACGCCACTCCGGCCACTGCCGGGAGGTAGTAGTTCCCGAGACGGGTGCCGACGACCTCCTGGACCAGGATCCCCATCTCCTCGTGAAAATCGAGAAGCCCCCGCTCGCGCCGGTAGGCGATGGGGTCCGGCCCGAAGACCGAGGCGTAGACCTCCGTCATGGCGTCGAGAATGGCCCGCATTCGCTCGTTCTTGGTGCCCTGGTTGGCGATGAACAGGCTGCGGTACTTGCCGGAAAACGCCGATCCCATCCGGTCCTCGAGCAGGCTCGAAGACCGCACGATGAGGGGCCTGTCACCGACCTCGTCGAGGATCATCGACACACCCTTGACGATCTCCGGCGGGAATCGTGAGTTCTTGAACAGCTGGATGATGTTGGAAAACTCCTGCCGTACCTGCGACGTCTCGCGGTACTTCTGCTGCGGTACTTCATCGAGATCGTTGAACTCGATGAACCGCATGAGACCCTCGGACGCGACGTACCAGCTGCGCGGGACTTTGACTTCCCCGATCGGGCGGTCCTTTGACCCGTCACGGCGCAGGATGGCCTCGGCGAGGAACAGCCCGGCGCTCTTACCGCCGAGCCTGCCGTGGCTCGCGTCGGACTGGACCACCCGGTCGATGAGTTCGATGAAGTCCTCGGTCCGGATGTACTTCTTTGCCACCGAGATGAAGTGCAGCTGATCGGTGAGGAAGCGGCGGATCAGCCCGACGTGAATCCGGTCGAGGGTGGCTGCGGAAAGTACGGTATCGTCGGCGAGGAGGTGGTGAAAACGACGGACGGCACCGGCCACCTCCGACAGCGAGGATCGCGGGTTGTTGAGGACGGCAGGAAGGAAGCTCGCCTTGTCCTCCATCACCCAGTTCTGGGTCAGTGAAATCAGCACGTCCGAGCCGAGGTAACGCCGCGCCAGTTCGAAGGGTTTGCCGGACAACAGGACTTTCTCGTTGAGCATCCGCGAACGCGCCGGAACGTTCAAGTCGCGGACTCCCTCGTCGTCCGTCAAGCCATAGATCTCCTGCAGTAACTCCTGGGCGCCTTCGACGCCGGCCCAGCACAGATGGTTGACCATCTTGCGGGCGATGCGGAGATAGAGCTCGCGGTCAGAGCGCCGCAACAGTTCGATGGGCGCCCGCCACCGGTCTTCCTTCTCAGCGGCGAGCTCGCGGTTGGCCTCCTCCCATTTCAGCCGCGTCTCGTACATCCGGTGAAAGAGGATGCTCTGGCCGAGACGCTCGGCGATGGTTCGAATGAGGCGATCCTCTTCGTTCAGAAATGGGCCGATGTCCTCCTTGGGCCTCTCCTGGGTGTACCAGACGCTGAGACCGCCGACCACGGCGCCCTGAACCACGATGTCGCTCGATTGCACCCACGGAGTCGGCCGGAACTCCTCCTGCGTGTAGACTTTGCCGTTGTGCTCGATCATCGCCCGGCAGACGTCCGGGTACTGCCAGCCCGGAGGGATGACTTCGACGACTTTTTGGAAGGCGTCAGCGAGCGGGAGGTCGAGCCGCGCGAGGATCTGCTCGACCTCGTAAAGACAGTTGAGCTCCTTGGCGCGTTCCTGGAGGGAGGTCAGCAACTTGTCGACGTCACGGTCAGTCATGGGTTGAAATCACTCCTCGGCCGGTTGCGCCGTCGACCCGCACCGACAGCGGCGATTTGAGCCGCACATGGGTAACGTGTGCCGCCGATTCTGCCACGGGTTGCGAGGTCAGCCACGGCCAGTCGATCCGGTACGGTCCGTGGTGCTCGACCGAAAGGTAGAGCACCTGGAAGCTGAGCAGGTTGTGGAAGAAGTGCGAGCCCTGGCTGAGGTCCGGTTGGACGTCCGGCAGGGTCGCTTCGACGATCACCCTGGCGCCGCTGATCTGGCCCCACGCCACCGGGATCCCGAGGGGCGGGTCGGAGGTGCCCCACCGCCCGAAGCCGATCAGTACGTAGTTGCGCCCGGCCGCCACCAGTTCGTGGTTGATCTGTTCGAGCTCCCTGGCGATCTGCGGCGTGGCCGCCGGGTCGAACGCCTCCGGCCGGATGAACACGACGTCGACGAGATCGCCCCGGGCCCCGTTCCCCAGGGCCTTGTCGGTCGCCAGCAGGACATCGTCGCCGAGCAGATCGTCAGCCGTGACGTCGACCCGTTCGCCCGCGACCATCATCGGCCGGACCTGGAGAAATCCGAGGCGGGCGGGCAGCGCCTCCCTGCGGTCGAGATTGATCGCGAACTCGATCTCGACCGGTGACTCGAGGACCTCTTCCGAGAGATCCAGCAGCCGCCGGATGAGCGCGTTGAACGGCATCAGCCGGGAACCGAGGATCGGCGCGAATGTCAGAGCCCGCGGGCCCCGCGCATCGAGTCCCGGGTTGAGCCGGTCGGAGCCGGCATCGTAGGTGGAAACCAGGTAGCGCAGCGCACCGTCCGCCTCCGCCTCGGCGAGCCCGCAGTGCAGCAGGTGCTCGGTTTCGCGGATCGGGTCGTGCGGGGGAGGTTCGCCCATGTTGACAGCCCAGAACCGGGTCTGGGTGTTCTTGAGCAGCTCGCCGGTGTCCATGAATGGCGGTGGCGCCTTGGGCCAGGCCGGCGAGTACGACCAGCTCCGCCCGCCGTCGACGATGGTCTTGCCGAGCCCGAGCGCGAGACTGACGACGCCGTCCGACGGTTTGGCGTGCCCCGTGGGGTAGAAGTTGTGCGAACGGGCGACTCCCGACACACACGGATAGAAACGGCAGTCGGCGCGTTGACCGACGACCTCCTGGATGATGACGGCCATCTTCTCGTCGCCCACCGGCCGGCCGATGGATGCCGTGTAGGCCCTGGCCTCGGCAAAAAACGTGGTCGCGTAGACGAAGCGGATGGCTTCCACCAGCCGGGTGAAACGGGCATCCTCCTCGATCTCGTTGTTGGGGATCATCTTGGTGCCGTAGACGCCGGCGAACGGGTGGTCGAGCGCATCCTCGAGCAGGCTCGAGGAACGCACCGCGAGCGGGGCGTGGACTCCGGAGATCAGGGCCCGCAGGTCGCCCAGGATCTCGGCCGGCAGCTCGGCCTGCTGGAAGGCGTGGCCGATGCGGTCGTCGGGGAGATCGGAGAGGGCCGGCCAGGCGAGATCGTTGCGCTCGATGAAACGGTCGAAGACATCGGTCGTCAGGATGACCGCCTTCGGCACCCCGACCTCGATGTACGGGAACTCGTCCGCGCCGAGCCGCGACAGGATGTCCTCGTGAACCTGGCGTAATCCGGAGGCCTTCCCCCCAAGCTCGCCTTCGCCAATCACGGTCAGAGGATCTGCTCTCTCAAAAAACGTGCGGTCAAACCGCGGCAACGATCCCTGCTTCATCGGCCGGGCCGTTCACCAACGGCGGGAGGGGCGTGGAGTTCACGCGCGGTCAGAAAGAAGTTTTGAGTTTTGAGTTTTGAGTTTTGAGTCGGAAAGCCGTTCAGCGGCCCTCGAATGACGGTCCGAAACTCAAAACTCAAAACTAAAAACTCAAAACTCATTCAGAGCCATCCCCGTTCCCGGCACTGCTCCGCGACCCTGTCGATCGCGATCACCAGGGCCGCGTCCCGCATCGAGAGCTTCTTGGTGCGCGCGAGATCCGAGATGGCGATGAAGGCTGCGGTCAATTTGCGGTCGAGCTTCGACAGCACCTCCGACAGCGGCCAGTAGTAGTTCATGGTGCTCTGGACCTGCTCGAAGTAGGAGCAGGTCACGCCGCCCGCGCTGGCCACGAGGTCGGGGAGGACGTAGACGCCGCGCTCGATCAGAGCCGCTTCGGCGGCCGCGGATGTCGGACCGTTGGCCCCCTCGGCGAGGATTCGGACCCTCGGGTCGATGGTCGCGACGTTGGCGGCGGTGATCTGGTCTTCGAGGGCGGCCGGAATCAGGATGTCGACCTCCTGAGACAGCCAGGCCCCGCCCTCGAGCTCCTCATAGCCGAGGGCGCGCGCCTTCTCCGGTTGGATGTTCCCGAGACGGTCGCTGGCGCTTTTCAGCTCGGCGAGATCGATGCCGTCGTTTTTGCGATAGCTCACGGCGCGGCCGGCCGCTGCGTCCCAGCTCGCAACACAGGTCACGGTGCCGCCGATCTGGGTGTAGAGCTCGATCGCGTGCTGGCCGACCGTGCCGAAACCCTGGACACTGGCGGTCGTGCTGGCGGGTTCCATCCCGATTTCATTGAGGGCTTCACGAAGGGTGTAGACCAGACCGTACCCGGCCGCCTGGAGGCGGCCGAGCGACCCGCCGGCGCCGAGGGTCTTGCCGGTGATGGCGCCCGGTAACCGGCAGCCGAGCAACGTCTCGTACTCGTCGAGCATCCAGGTCATGTGCTGGCTCGAGGTCATCATGTCGGGGGCGGGGACGTCGCGGTGGGGGCCGATCGTGCGCGCGACCCGGCGGATCCACGCGCGGCAGATGCGTTCGATCTCCTGGTTGCTGAGCCGGTGGGGGTCGCACACCACCCCGCCCATGCTGCCGCCGAGAGGGATGTCGACAACCGCCGTCTTCCATGCCGTCCACATGGCGAGGGCGCGGATGGTGTCGATGGTTTCCTGCGGGTGGAAACGGACGCCGCCCCAGGCCGGCCCGCGGGCATCGTTGTGCTGAACCCGGAAGCCGTGGAAGACCTCCACCGAGCCGTCGTCGAGCCGCACCGGGAGCGTCAGATGGTGCTCGTGGGCGGGGGTGCGGAGGAGCGCGCGGGTCGCGGCATCCAGACCCATGAGATCGGCCAGGCGGTCGAACTGGGCCCGGGCATCCGCAAAGGGGTTGAAGGAGGCGGATTCGCTCATTGTGGATCCTCCTGCCAACGATGATCGCACAACGCCAACAGAATGCGGAATTCGGAATTCGGAATTCGGAATGACGGCCACCATTCCCTACTGGCCAGGATCTGGATGGATGGGAATTCAAAACTCAAAATTCAAAACTCAAAACTGAAAACGGCGGCCCCGAAGGACCGCCGAAATGAGCTCGGGATTCAATGGGCCGCCGTTTTAAACGAGCCCCTGGTCGATCATGGCGTCGGCGACCTTGAGGAAACCGGCGATGTTGGCGCCGACCACGTAGTTGCCGGGCTGGTCGTACTCGGCTGCGGTGGTGACGCAGGCCTCGTGGATGCGGCTCATGATGTCGCGCAGGCGGTTGTCGACCTCCTCGCGGGTCCACGACAGCCGCTGGCTGTTCTGCGACATCTCGAGCCCCGAAACCGCCACCCCGCCCGCATTGGCGGCCTTGCCGGGCCCGTAGAGGATCTTCTTCGCGGTGAAGATCTCGACCGCCTCCGGGGTCGACGGCATGTTGGCGCCTTCCGAAACCACGAAACAACCGTTCCCGATCAGGGTCTTGGCGTCGTTGGCGTCGAGCTCGTTCTGGGTCGCGCACGGCAGCGCGATCTCGCACTTGACGTTCCAGACCCCCGTTCCCTCGTGGAATGTGACGCCTGGGAAGTTGTCCGCGAGCTCGCGGATGCGGCCGCGGCGGATGTTCTTGAGGTCCATGACCTGGTCCCACAGCTCTTTGGTGAGACCGTCTTTGAAGACCACGTAGCCCGAGGAATCGGACAGGGTGACCACCTTGGCGCCGAGCTCCAGGCATTTTTCAGCTGCGTACTGTGCGACGTTGCCGGAGCCCGAGATGGCGACACGCTTGCCCTCGAAGCCGTCCTTCCGGGTCGCCAGCATGTTCTGCGCGAAATAAACGCAACCGTAGCCGGTGGCCTCGGGTCGGATCAGGCTGCCGCCCCAGTTGAGACCCTTGCCGGTGAGCACGCCTTCGAAGCGGTCGCGGATGCGTTTGTACTGGCCGAACATGAACCCGATCTCGCGGCCGCCGACGCCGATGTCGCCGGCCGGCACGTCGGTGTCGGCGCCGATGTGGCGGCAGAGCTCGGTCATGAAGCTCTGGCAGAAACGCATGACCTCGTTGTCCGACTTGCCCTTGGGGTCGAAGTCCGACCCGCCCTTGCCGCCGCCCATCGGCAGCGTGGTCAGCGAGTTTTTGAAGATCTGCTCGAAACCGAGGAACTTGAGAATGCCGAGGTTGACGGTCGAGTGGAAGCGGAGGCCGCCCTTGTAAGGACCGATCGCCGAGTTGAACTCGACGCGGAAGCCGCGGTTGACCTGGACTTCGCCGCGGTCGTCCATCCAGGGGACGCGGAACATGATGACCCGCTCGGGCTCGACGATGCGTTCCAGGATCCGGTGGTCGAGGTACTTGGTGTGCCGCTCGAGCACCGGCACCAAGGACTCGACGACCTCCTCGACGGCCTGGTGGAACTCCGACTCGCCCGGGTTCTTGGCGACCACCCCCCGCATGAACTGCTCGGCGAAAAGCTTCGCGACCTGACTCATGGGCGCATCCTCCTTTGGGTTTCGAGCTCGCGGCAGCCTCGGGCTTCCCCTCTGCCGCCCGATCGAGCATAACGTTGCCGACGAAACTGTCAAGGCGTGCGAAACACAGTCACAATGAGCGGCCACAAGGTGAGATCACGGTCACGTCACGGCTCGAGAATGACACCCCGACCAGTTGAACCGTCGACCAGGACCTGGGCCGGTCGGTCGAGGCGAATGTGGCGGATCGTTCCGTCCATGGCAGAATCCAGGGCGGTCTGGCGATCCAGCCACTCCCAGTTGATGGTTCCCGCACTTTCGAGTTGGTGGACGGCGAAGAACGCCACCCCGAAACAGGTGAGATTGTGGAAGAAGTGCGACCCGAGGGACGGCTCCACCTGGAGGTCGAGAAAATCGGTTTCGACGATCGCGCGGACCGAGGAGATCTGCGGCCAGGTCACCGGGATCCCGAGCCACGAGTCCCGGGAGCCCCAGCGTCCGGGCCCGATCAAAATCGAGTGGCGGCCGTCGCGCCGCAGCTGACGGTTGATCCGCTCGATCGCCACGGCCACCTCCGCCGTGAGGGCACGGTCGATGCGGCGCGGATCCACCACCACGAGATCCGAGATGGTTTCGCGCCGTCCGTGCCCGAGGGCCACCTCGGAGCGAACGACCGTCCGGGAGTCCATCGACTCGTCGAGGTCGACCTCCACGTCCATGTCCTCGAAGACCATCGGGCGCAACTGCAGCACGTTGAAAGTCTGCCGGTGACCCAGGCGAGGGTCGATGTCGGCCGCGAACTCGAGCTCCGCAGGGCTCGCGAGCCCCTGTTGGCAGGTGTCGAGCAGTTTCGTCAGGATATCGGGGAGCGGGATAATCCGCCCGCGGAGCAGAAAGTCGAAGGTGATCAGCGGCGAGCCGCCGGGTTGGAGACCCGAGACGACCCGGTCGTTGGCACGGTCGTACGTGGAAGCGATGTGGGTCGCCGAGCCGTCGCGGATCGCCTCCATCGTTTCCTCGTGGAGGAGGTTGGCGTCGGTCCTGATGTCCGGGATGACGTCGTTGCGTGAAAGATCGAGCGCGTAAAAGCGCCGCTGGGCGTTGCGGAGGATGTCCTTGACGGATGAAAACTGCGGCAACGATCCGGGGTGGCGCGGACAGAAACGAAGCGCCTCGAAACCCTCCACCACCGATTTGCCGAGCCCGAGCGCCACCTGAGCGACACCGTCTTCCGGCTTCATGTCGCCGAACGGATAGAAGTTGTAGGACGAGGCGGTGCCCGAGAATGTCGGGTAGAAACGGTCGCCGCGACGACTCCCGACCAGCCGCTGGACAAGCACCGCCATCAGTTCTTCTTCGATCCGGTAGGGGGTGGTCTCCAGGTAGTCCCGCGCGGTCTGGAAGAAGGTGGAGGCGTACACGACCTTGATCGCCTCCAACAATTGCGCGAGACGGACGTCAAGGGATGGGTGATTGTTGGGCAGCATGACGGTGGCGTAGACGCCGGCGAAGGGCTGGTAGACCGAGTCCTCGAGAATGCTCGACGAACGGATGGCCAGGGGATCGGCGACCCGTTCGAGGAACGTGCCCAGGTCGCTCCGCAACGAGTGTCCGAATCGGGCGCGCCGGAAGTAGTCGAGGACCTGCTGGTCCGCCATGTCCGCGGAGCGGGTGACGAACCCGCGCAGTCGGTTGCTTTCCAGGAACTCCTCGAAGAGGTCCGAGGCGAGCACCACTGTCTGCGGAATCGCGATCTCCACCTGGTCGGTATCGAGAAGGTCGCGGGCGAGGATCTTGTGCATGAAGGCGAGACCGCGGCCCTTGCCGCCGAGCGAACCCGACCCGATCTTCGCGAAGGCGGTGAAGTCGTTGAACCTCTGGCCGTCGAAATCGGTGATGACGTGCTGCTGGATCTCGCGCAGGTAGCCGGTGATGGTCGAGATCAGGAAGGTGCGAAGGTCCGAGGGTGTAGCGAACTCGGTCACCTGGCGGGGACGGAGCATGGTCGCCAGCTCGAACTCGGTGCGTGCCTTGAGCCAGGCTGAGAAGTGGTTGCGGCCGGCGTGGAAAACCAGTGACTCGTCCGGGACCTCGGCCAGTGCCTGCAGAAATGAGCGCATGCCGGACGCACGCTTGAGTTCGGTGCCGTCGGGGAGCTTGAAGACGAAATCGCCGAAACCGAAGTGGTCGAGGATGTACTGCCGGAGTCCTTCGAGCAACTGCGGCGAGCGTTTGCTCATGAACTCGGCGTCCGATCGTGAGGGCCTGCTCGGCGTGCTCATCCTCCATAGATTGAATGAGAATCGGAATGTCCTCGTCGAGAGCTCGGATTCGTTCGGCGAGGCGGATCCCCGCCTCCGGGTCGAGCACGCCGTCGCGCGGAAAACTGACGTCGGTGATGATCCCGAGCACGTTCCCCGCGTAGCGTTCATACAGCGCCCACGCCTCCTCGTAATTCTGGGCGAGAAGGATCTTCGGCCGCGCGCGGATCCGCAACAGGCGGTGTGACAGGTTGATGCCTTCCGACATCAGGCGCCCGGTCTGGCTCGTGATTTCGGTGTAGAAGTGGGGCAGGTAGATCGAGTAGAAGCGCGGTTCGTCCTCGACCAGGATGATGGCCTGGACTCCGCCCTCGAGGATGTCGCGTTCCGCGTTGCGGCGGTCCTCGACCTGTTTGATCATCGCGAGCAGGGCCTGCACGTTGCCCTGCCACAAAAAGGTCCAGTCGAGGTCGCCGCTCGATCGTACGCCCTCCAGCCACGGCAGCTCCCATGCGTGAGCGGCGATCAGTCCCACCGGTAAGGTCGGCTCGGCCGCCTTGATCTTCTGGACCAGCTCGGTGATTTCCATGTCGGGCATGCGCGGCGTGGTGATGACCATGTCGAAGTCGCGCTCATCGATCAGGCGGAGCGCCTCGGCGGCCGAAGCGGCGCGGGCGAATCGTGGCGCGAACCTCAGGTTGAGGTCGAGATTGCGGTACTCCTCGATGACGAGTTCGGTGAGCTGGCCGTCCTCCTCGAGGATGAACGAGTCGTAGTGCGAGGCCACCAGCAGGATCTCGATGATGCGGTGCTGCATCAGCGAGGAAAACTCCTCGCTGTTCATGCCGTACCGGCTTCGCAGGGCGATCGATTGTTTGGCCACCACGCTTCGACCTGAGTCAAAGGTAACAGAAATTGCCGGTAGCGGCGCGAGGATCGGCTGCGCGTCGGAGATGGTGAGAATCGCGGCGCCGGGGTACTCTGGCGTGGATGATCCCCGTCAGCTCGATTCCCACCACCGTGGCCGAGATCCTCAGCGACCGGGTGTTGGGGCGCGAGTTGCCGTGCACCTGCGGCCGCGAGCACCGGATCCTCACCCGGGAGGTCGTGATCGACCGCGAGAGCCGTCGATCGCATGGCGGAGAGCCTGCCGTCGCTCGTTCCCGGGCAAGCGTGCGCTGCTGGTTGCCGACTCGCGGACGTGGGAGGCGGCGGGCGACGACGTCGCGGCGGCGCTCGGGCGCGCGATTTCGACGTCGAACGCTGTCTTCTCGAAGACGGCCCGGACGGCCACATCCACGCCTCGGTCGAGCTCGTGGACGCACTGGAGGCGGCGTACCGGGACGCCTACGATTTCTACATCGCGGTGGGCAGCGGCACGGTCAACGATCTCACCAAGGAGCTGGCCCACCGCCGCGGCCGGCCGTACGTCGTGGTCGCCACCGCCGCGTCGATGAACGGTTACACGTCGGCCATCGTGGCCCTGCTCGAAAACGGCCTCAAGACCACCCGCGAGGCCACTCCGCCGGTCGCCGTTTTCGCCGATCCCGAGGTCCTGATGTGCGCACCGCGAGAGCTCACCCTGGCGGGTCTCGGCGATCTGGTGTCCAAGCCCTACTGCGGCTGCGACTGGAAGATCGCCTCGCTGGTCAAGGGCGAGTACCACTGCCCGATGCCCGACCGGCTGCTGTCGGCGCCGTTCCAGCGCGCGCTCGATATCTTTCCCGGGCTCGCTGCAGACGATCCCGGCGCGGTAATCCTCCTCTTCCAGCTGCTGCTGATCTCGGGGCTGTCGATGGCGGTCACCGGAACCTCGAGCCCGGCGTCGGGGGGCGAACACCTGCTGTCCCACTACTGGGACATGACGCGACAGCGCGACGGCCGGCCCACCAACCTCCACGGCGCCCAGGTAGGGGTCGCCTCGTTGGTGATGGACGAGCTGTACTCGAGGATCCTCAACGTGGATTTCTGCGCCGTCGGTCGCACCCCGGATGTCTCGCTCGAGGCGGCGGAGCGCGAGCTCCGGGGGGATTTCGGGAACCTCGCGGACGCGGTGTGGCCGCAGTGGCGGGCCAAGCTCGAAGGTCGTTCGCCGCGTGATCTCGCGCGTCTGTGTCTGCACCAGGATGCGATCAAGGACGAAATCCGCCACACCCTCGCCGTCGGCCGCGGGGTGTGGCACGCCCTGACCGCGTCGGGGGCTCCGGTTCGTGCGGAGCAGATCGGCATCGAACCCGTGGAGCTCGCGGCGGCGGTCCGCCGGGGCCGCCGGATCAGAAACCGATTCACCGTCCTCGACGTGGCCGCCGAGCTGGGGATCCTGGAGGCCTTTGCGGACGAACTCGGCGGGGGAGGTTGAGGCCGTGATCGAGGACCTGCGTGCCGCCATGCGACGGGCCATCGCGGAGGTCGAGAAGAGATCGGACCGGAGGGCGCGGATCCTCCACCACAACGACTCCGACGGCCTCTCGTCGGGCGCGATCCTGACCCGCGCCTTCGAGCGCAAGGGCTTCGAAGTCGAAAGGGTGTGTCTGGAAAAACCTTATCCGGTGGTGCTCGAAAAGATCTTCGAAAGCAGTGGCGGGTTGATCGTCCTCACCGACTTCGCGGGCCGCATCGCGCCCCTGATCTCGGACCTCAACCGCGGCCGCAACCTGGTGCTCATCCTCGACCACCACAAGGCCGAGCTTCCGACCGACGACCGGGTTCACCTCCTCGATCCGGAGATCTTCGGACTCCGCGGCGACCGCGACATCACCGCCTCCACCACCTGCTACCTGTTCGCCAGGGAGTGGGACGGGGCCAACGCCGATCTCGCCGCGACCGCCACCATCGGGGCGGTCGGCGACCGCTTCTTCGTCGGCGGCCGGCTGGTCGGCCCCAACCGCGAGGCGGCGCTGGACACCGTTCGCCAGGGCCGGTTGGCGATCGAAGCGGACGGCGAGGGCGAGCGCTACGTCCTGGTCACTCCCACCGGGCGGCTCCCGGTCGACCGGATGGCGCGGGAACTCGACACGCTGGGCGGCGCCGGTTATGCGGACGGCGGGCCGGAGATGGGGATCAGAGTCTGTCTCGAGGGACGTTCTCCGGCCTCCTACGAGATGCTGCATCGCCTCCGTGCGGTCCAGGACCGCATCTTCGCCGAAGAAATCCGCAAGATCCGCGCCGGCGAGATGATCACATCGCCTCATATCCAGTGGATCCACGTCCATGACCGTTTCGCTCCGATGGGGGTCAAGATGATCGGCGCCTTTCTCGACGCCGTGAAGAACAGCCTCGATGTCGATCCCGAAAAATACCTGGCCGGCTTTCAGGTCATTCCCAGCCAGGTCCCGGGTATCGGCGCCTTCGACTTCGGCGAGGTCAAGGTCTCGATGCGGGTGTCGGATCTGATGGGCGAGGGCATTCGCAGCGGCCGTGAGCTCGGTCTCGACATCCTGCTGCCGCAGGCCACCGCGCGGGTGGGCGGTTTCTCGGACGCCTGCCACAGCCTGACCGCGGCCACCACCCTGCCGATCGGAAGGGAAGAGCAGCTGATCACCGAGATGGAAGAGATCCTCAGCGGGCGTTGAACGGGAGGCGACACATGGGCACAGGAACCGGCTTCGGCAAGACAATTCTCATCGGCGACCAGTTCGTCCTCCGCGGGGTCCCCGCCATCGTGGCCGCCCTGCCCTTCGAAACCGAGTGTGCGGTGGAGCGGATCGACGGCGCCGGATGGGTGCTCGAGGACAACCGCCACGAGGTCCCGGGCTACAAGGAGAAAAAGAAGCACCAACAGGTGGAGTCGATCAACCGCGTGCTCGAAGTCACGGGCATCGACGCTACCAGGACGCCGATCAAGATCACCTACGGTGGGTCGCTGCTGGCCGGCAGTGGGGTGGGGGCCAGCGCCGCGAGCTGCGTGTCGCTGGCCCGGGCGCTGAACGACGAATTCGCCCTCGGTCTGTCAATCGAGGAGATCAACCGGATCGGTTGGGAGGGCGAGTTCGCCTACCACGGCATCCCGAGCGGGGTCGACAACACGGCCTCCACCTACGGGGGCTTGCTGCAGTACTGGATCGAAGACGGTAAGAAGCGCTTCGAGAGGATCGACGTCGAGCGCCCGATTCGATGGGTCCTCGCCAACAGCGGCGTCACCGCCGACACAACGAAGTTGGACGGTTTCGTCCTCGCGATCAGGGAGCGGGACCCTGAAGGGTTCCAGGAGATCATGAACACCATCACGGACCAGTCCCGAGCCATGAAGGCGGCGCTCGAGCGCTACGATCTGGAAACCGTGGGGTCTCTGATGACGGCCAACCACTCGATACTCATCGACATGGGGCTCTCGCACGAGATCCTGGTCTCACTGTGCGAGCGCGCTCTAGCGATGGGCGCCCTCGGTGCCAAGCTCACCGGCGGCGGCCGCGGCGGCTACATGTCGGCCCTGGCCCCGGACGAGGAGGTCCAGGAAGCCGTTGCAGCAGCCTTCGAGGCTGACGGCTACAAGGTCATCCGCGCGTCGATCGGAGGGGGTTGAGACATTTCGGATTTCGGATTTCGGATTTCGGAATTCCCGCCCACCCTCCCACCTGAATTCGGGACCGTGAATCATCGAGCTCGGATTCGTGGGGAGGGTGGGTGGAAATTCCGAAATCCGAAATCCGAAATCCGAAATCTGCGATCAGTCCTTCCACTCCGTGACGAAGACATTGGTCTCGCCGGGGTTGGTGTTGTTGCGGTTGGAGCAGAAGACGAAGGTCTTGCCGTCGGGCGACCACATCGGGAAGCCGTCGAAGCCCTCCGTGAATGTGATGCGCTCCATGTTTTCGCCGGTGACGTCCACCATCCAGAGATCGAACTCGCGCCCGGTCGGGTCGCCGAAGTTGGAGGAGAAGATGATCTTTTCGCCCGACGGGTGGAAGAAGGGCGCGAAGGCGGCGACGCCGAGATCGGTGATCTGGTGCTTGTTCGAACCGTCGGCGTCCATCACCCAGATCTCCAGTTTCGAGGGCCGGATCATGCCTTCGGCGAGAAGGCTCTGGTAGTCCTCGATCTCCTCCGGGTCGGTGGGATGGCGCGTGCGGTAGACGATCTTTGCACCGTCGGGTGAAAAGAAGGGCCCGCCGTCGTAGCCGATGCCGTCGGTCAACCGGGTCACGCCGGAACCGTCCATCTTCATGGTGTAGATGTCGAGATCGCCGTCGCGCATCGAGGTGAAGACGATTCTGTCTCCCTTCGGCGAGACCGTGGCCTCAGCGTCGTAGCCCGGGGTGGCGGTGAGCTGTTCGACACCGGTGCCGTCGGCCCGGGCGCGGAAGATGTCGTAGCCGGGATCGATCGGCCACACGTAGCCTCGGCTCATGTCGGGGGGCGGCGGGCAATCGGGGCTCGCGAGGTGGGTCGACGCGTAGATGATCCAGTGGTCGCCGGGCAGAAAATACGCACAGGTGGTGCGCCCGGTACCGGTCGAGACGAGCCGGGTCTCGGCCGTCTCGACATCCATGGTGAAGATCTGATCGCAGTCGTAGGGCGGTCGGGTGGACTGGAAGATGAGCTGTCTGCCGTCGAACGAGAAATAGGCTTCGGCGTTCTCGCCGCCGTCGGTGAGCATTCGGAGCGGGCCGAAGTGTGTTTCGTCCGAACTCGGATCGATGACTCGCGGCAGGTTCGAGACGGCGGGCGCTGCGGGTTCCGCCACTTCGGACCCGGATGGAGCGGTAGGCTGTTGAGCGCATGCCGCGACCACGAGGGCGAGTGCGCAGAACGTCAGAATCGACTTGAGATTGAACTTCATCGTGCCTCCAAACGGCGGGATGGTCTCATGGGCGGGCCCATATGACAAATTCGTGACAGAAAACCTGGGTTCAACGTTCGATCGTAGAACGTTGCAGGTTCCTCGCATTCTCAGCAATTCTGAAGGTGGGCCAAGGCCCACCCTACTTCGGACCCACATGCCGGTCGGGATTGTAGGGTGGGTTTCAGCCCACCATCAGAGCTACTCGGCCGGGATTCACCCTTCGAACGCCAACAGAAGCGGTTGTTCGAGCGAGGCCTTGAGCCGCGCCAGGAAGCGCGCGGCGTCGGCGCCGTCGACCAGGCGGTGGTCGTAGGACAGGGATAGCGGCAGCATCAGCCGCGGTCGGAACGAGCCCTCGTGCCAGTGCGGTTCGATGCGGCCGCGGGAGATGCCGAGGATCGCGACCTCGGGCCAGTTGACGATGGGGGAGAAGCCGGTGCCGCCGATCCCGCCGAGGTTGGAGATTGAAAAGGTACCGCCCTGGAGGTCGTCGGGCGAGAGCTTCTTGTCGCGCGCGCGGCGGGCGAGGTCGTCGAGGGCGACCCCGATCTCGGTCAGGTTCTTGCGGTCGGCATCGCGGATGACCGGTACCAGGAGGCCGCGCTCGGTGTCGACGGCGACACCGATGTTGATCGACTCGCGGTAGACGATCTCGTGGTTGGCCATGTCGACCGCGGCGTTCAACGTGGGGTGCTGTTTGAGGGTCGAGGCCACGATCTTGACCAGGATCGCGGTCATCGTGAGCTTGCCGCCGGCCTCTTCGACCCGGCCCTTGTAGGCCTTGCGGAACTCCTCGAGATCGGTGATGTCGGCCAGTTCGTGGTTGGTGACCTGTGGGGCGTTGAGCCAGGCCCGGGTCAGGTTCTCGGCGGTGAGCCGCCGGACCTTGGACATGGCCTCACGGCGGACGGGCCCGAAGCGGGAGAGGTCGGGCAGTTCGGCGGTCGCGACGGCGCCGGTCGCCCCACCGACCCCTTGCGAGAGCAGTCTGTGGGTGTGGGCCTTGACGTCGTCGATGGAGATTCGGCCACCGGGTCCGGAGCCCGCGACCGCCGTGATGTCGGCACCGACCTCGCGCGCGAACCGGCGCACCGTCGGCGCGGCCGGGACGGCCGCCATGCCCGCGCGGGGCGTCGCTCGCGGTGGGGGAGTGGTCGACTCGGGCCGAACGGTTGCTTCGGGGAGGTCGCTGCCGGGTTCGTCCTGGAATTCGGACGTGGCCTCGGGCGCGGACGCGGGCTCGGGCCCGGCATCTGCCGGAGCCGGGGCGGCGGCTTCCGCCGCCGCATCAAGGGTCACGATCGGGGCCTGTTCGCCGATGGTGTCGCCTTCGGCGACGTGGATCTCCACGATCTTACCCGCCGCGGTCGACGGCACCTCGACCGACGCCTTCTCGGTCTCGACCTCGATCAGGCTCTGGTTGACCGCGATCTCGTCGCCGACGGCGACCAGCACCGCCACCACATCGACGCTGTCGACGCCTTCGCCGAGCTCGGGGAGTTTGATGGTGATCGCCATGCCCGCCCCCTCAGACCGTCACCGGATTCGGCGCGCCGCTGTCGATTCCGAACTCGGCGATCGCCGTCCGCACCACGTCGCGTTCGATGAGCCTCTCGTCGGCGAGGGCCGCGAGAGCGGCCACGACGATGTGCTCGGCATCCACCTCGAAGAAGCGGCGCAGGGCGGCGCGGCTCTCCGAGCGGCCGAAGCCGTCGGTCCCGAGGGCGACCGGAGTTTTCGGGAACCACTTGCCGATCGAGTCGGGCAGAGCCTTGACGTAGTCCGAGGCGACGACGTAGACGCCCTCGGTGGCCCCCAGACACTGTTGGATCCAGGGCGTCCGCCGTTCAGCTTCCCCGTTGAGCCGGTTGAAGCGGTCGCAGTCGGTGCCGTCCATGTGGAGCTCCTTGTAGCTGGTGATGCTCCACACGTCGGCGGCGACGTTGAACTTCTCAGCGAGGATCTCCTGTGCGCGCAACGCCTGGTTGAGGATGGCGCCGCTGCCGAAGAGGTGCGCCTTGAGCTCGGCGCCCTCGCTCCCCGACGGGCGGAACTTGTAGAGGCCGCGGAGAATGCCCTCCTCGCAGTCTGCGGGTTGGGCCGGCATGGCGTAGGGCTCGTTCTCGACCGTGATGTAGTAGAAGACGTCTTCCTGATCGACGTACATGCGCCGGATCCCGTCCTTGATGATGGCTGCGAGCTCGAACGCGAAGGCCGGGTCGTAGGCCTTGAGGTTGGGCACCGGGTAGGCGAGCAGGTGGGAGTTGCCGTCCTGGTGCTGGAGGCCCTCGCCGTTGAGGGTGGTGCGGCCGGAGGTGCCGCCGATCATGAAGCCGCGGCTGCGCATGTCGGCGGCCGCCCACACGAGGTCGCCGATGCGCTGCATCCCGAACATCGAGTAGTAGACGAAGAAGGGGATCGTGTTGATGCCGTGGGTCGCGTGCGCGCACCCGGCCGCGATAAAGGAGCTCATCGACCCGGCTTCGGTGATGCCCTCCTCGAGCAGCTGGCCGTCCTTGGCCTCGTGGTAGTACATGAGGGTGCCGGCGTCGACCGGTTCGTAGAGCTGGCCGGCATGGGAGTAGATCCCGATCTGGCGGAACAACGACTCCATGCCGAAGGTGCGCGCCTCGTCGGGGATGATGGGTACGACGAGCTTGCCGACCTGCTTGTCCTTGAGCAGCTTGGTGAGGATCCGGACGAAGGCCATGGTGGTCGAGATGTCGCGCCCCTCCGAGCCCTCGGCGAATTCCTCGAACACGGAGTCGGGCAGCATGTGGAGGGGTTCACAGCGCACCCCGCGGGTCGGCACCGGCCCGCCGAGGGCCGCTCGATGCTCCTGGATGTAGATCATTTCTGGGCTGTTCTCGGGCGGGCGGTAGAAGGTGGCGGCCCGCGCCTCGTCATCCGACAACGGGATCCCGAACCGGGTGCGGAACTCGAGCAGCTCTTCCTGCTCGAGCTTCTTCTGCTGGTGGGTGACGTTGCGCCCTTCGCCGGTTTCGCCGAGGCCGTAGCCTTTGATGGTGCGGGCGAGAATGGCCGTCGGCGCGCCCTTGTGATTGACGGCGGCTTTGTAGGCGGCGTAGACCTTGCCCGGGTCGTGGCCGCCGAGCCGCAGGCGGCGAAGCTGCTCATCCGACATCTTGGCGACCATCGCCTCGAGTTCGGGGTACTTGCCGAAGAAGTGCTTGCGGACGTAGGCGCCGTCGGAGGTCGAGTACTTCTGGCTCTCGCCATCCACCACCTCGCCCATGCGGCGGACCAGCAGACCGCCCGAGTCCTTGGCCAACAGCGGGTCCCAGTCCTCGCCCCAGATGACCTTGATCACATTCCATCCGGCGCCGCGGAAGTGGCCCTCGAGCTCCTGGATGATCTTGCCGTTGCCGCGCACCGGACCGTCGAGCCGCTGCAGGTTGCAGTTGACGACGAAGATCAGGTTGTCGAGCTTTTCGCGTCCGGCGAGCGAGATGGCGCCGAGAGCCTCGGGCTCGTCGGTTTCGCCGTCGCCGAGGAAGGCCCAGACCTTGTGGTCGGACTTCGGGTGCAATCCGCGGTCCTCGAGATAGTGGTTGAAGCGCGCCTGGTAGATCGCCATGATCGGACCGAGCCCCATCGACACGGTCGGGAACTCCCAGAACGACGGCATCAGCCAGGGGTGGGGATAGGAGGAGAGTCCGTTGCCGCGTCCGTCGCGCAGCTCGCGGCGAAAATTGTGGAGCTGCTCTCTGGTCAGACGGCCCTCGAGAAAGGCGCGCGCGTAGATGCCGGGCGAGGCGTGACCCTGAAAGAAGATCTGGTCGCCGTCGTAATGCTCGCCCTTGCCGTGAAAGAAGTGGTTGAAGGCGATCTCGTACAAGGTTGCCGCCGAGGCGTAGGTCGAGATATGGCCGCCGATGCCCTCTTCCTCGTGGTTGGCGCGGACGACCATCGCCATGGCGTTCCACCGCACCAGGCTCTTGATGCGCCGCTCCAACTCGCGGCTGCCGGGGAAGGGCGGCTGCTCGGTCACGGGAATGGTGTTGATGTGGGGGGTCGTGGCCTCGAACGGCAGCTTGACACCGGCCAGCCGGGCGTGAATCTGAAGGTCCTCGAGCAACCGGGTCACCCGCTCGGGCCCGCCGTGCTGGATCACCCAATCGAGCGATTCCAGCCATTCCCGGGTCTCGATCGCATCCGTGTTTGCACTTTTCGTGCGTTGACTGTCCGTCATGAATACCTCGAGTTCGTTGATTGTCGGGTCGGGGACCGCCGCCGGTCCGATTCTGGTAACAAACGAATCCGCAACTGTGTTTCAGTTTCAGGGAAATTGTAGCAGGATTCGGACGGGCGGGGGCGGGGGCCTGCGGCCTAGCTCGCTGCAGCGCTCTTGGCGGCCGAGCCGGAGCCCTGCATGCGGTCGGCGAGGATCTTCGCGAGGTGGTTGGGATGGCCGGCGGTGCGTTCGAGCAGGCTTTCCGCGACCTCTTTGGGCAGCGGTGGAGCGACGAAGTAGCCCTGGATCATGTTGACGTCGAGGTCGACCAGGGCCTGGAACTGGGATCGTGTTTCCACGCCCTCGGCGACGGTGTCCTTGCCGAGGTTCTTGGCCAGGGTGACAATCGTCCGCACGATCTCCGAGCTCTCCTCGTCTTCCAGCATCCGCTTGACGAAGGAGTAGTCGATCTTGAGCGTGTCGATCGGGAACCTGCGGAGGTAGGCGAGCGACGAGTAACCGGTCCCGAAATCGTCGATGCTGATGGCGATGTTGAGAGCCTTGAGTTGCTCGAGGACGGCCGACGCGTACTGGGCGTTTTCCATGAGCACGCTCTCGGTGACCTCGAGCTTGAGGCTCTTGCCGTAAAGCCCGCTGTTGCGCAGGATGAGGTCGATGCCGGCGACCACGTCCGGACGCATGAGCTGGGTGGTCGAGAGGTTGACCGACATCGAGACCTTGGAGTGGGCGCGGAACTTCTGTTGCCACACCCGCAGCTGTTTGCAGGCCTCCTCGGCCACCCAGCGGTCGAGCTGGATGATCGCCCCCATCTCCTCGGCCACCGAGATGAATGCGCCGGGCATGAGGAGACCGCGGTCGGGGTGCTGCCACCGCACCAGAGCCTCGAAACCGGCAATGCGTCCGTCGTCGATGGCGACGATGGGCTGGTAGAAGACCCGAAACTCCTTGCGCGCGAGAGCGCGCCGCAGGTCGTTCTCCAGCCGGAGAGTCGCGACCACGTTGCGGTGCATCGCGTCGTCGAAGACGGCAAAGCTGTTCCGCCCCATGGACTTCGCCCGGTACATGGCGGTGTCGGAGTCCCGCAAGATGTCTTCGGGGCGCTTGTACTCGGGGTTCCACAACGCGATGCCGATGCTGATGGTGGCGAAGACCTCGGTGCCGTCGAGGTCGAAGGGCACCCTGAACTCCTCCTGGATGCGCTCGGCCGCCACCGTCGCCCCACGGATGTCCTTGATGTCCTCGACCAGAATCACGAACTCGTCGCCGCCGAATCGCGCCACCGTGTCACCGGGCCGGCAGGCCTTTTCGACCCGGTGGGAGATCGCCCGCAGGAGCTGGTCGCCGATCATGTGGCCGAGGCTGTCGTTGACGTTTTTGAACCGGTCGAGGTCGAAGAACAGAACGGCAAAACCCTGTTCGCGGTCACGCTCGGCCCTCGCGAAGGCGTGCCGGAGACGGTCCATCAGCACGGCGCGGTTGGGAAGATGGGTGAGCGGGTCCTGGAGACCGGAAGACCGCACGGCCTCCCGCGTCTCGTCCTCCTGGTCGACATCGGTCTGCCGTCCCACCACTCTGACGGCCGAACCCCGGTCGTCACACACCACTTCCCCGCGAGCGAGCATCCATCGGTAGCGACCGTCCTTCATCTGCATCCGGTAGCGCTGTTCGATGACAGTGATTTCGCCCGCGATGCCGGCGTCGATGACCGCCCTGAGCCGGTTCAGGTCATCGGCGTGAACGCGGCTCAACCAGGCTTCCAGGGTGTCCTCGAAATCGTCGGGCTCGAAACCGAGCATCCGTTTCCAGCGGTCGGAAAAATGAATGGTCTCCGTCGTCAGGTCGAGGTCCCAGATGCCGTCGCCGCGGCCGCCGGTGGCGAGCAGAAAGCGGTCATACTCGGCCTCGAGGCTGCGCTGGAAACCGCGCATCTGGTCGAGTTCGCGGTGCCGCGTTTCGATGAGGCTGAGGCGGGCGTGGAGCTGCTCGCGGATCAGCGGCAGCATGACGAAATCGTTGACTCCGAGGTCCAGGATCGTGGAAAGCTCCGTCGGATCGTCGGCGGGCAGCAGCGCCAGGGTCGAGCGCACCCCGGTGGTTTCGGAATTCGACAGCGCCTCGGCGAGCTTGGCGGCGTGATGGTGACCCATCCGCCAGTCGATGACGACCAACTCCGGAGCGCTGCGCCGTACCGAGTACCGTGCGGCCCAGGTGTTGCGAACGGTCGCGCAGAGATATCCCCGTCCGGTCAGGGCTGTCTTGAGCTCGTCCTCGAGCTTGCGGTCGCGGGTGCAGATGACGGCTTCACGCCCTGCGCTTCCGCCTCCGTGGTCGGAGCCGGTCGAACGCGGGTCCGGTCCCCGTTTGCCGATCCAGGACAGAAGGTCGAACACGCCCGTTACCTCTCGTCATCCACCACGGCGGATGCTCCCGGTGGATCGAACTGCAATGATATCCGGCAGTTTCGGCCACCTCTTTCAGTCTATCACCGTGGTAAATGGGTTCAGCCTTCGAGGTGCGAGCTCAAGCGGCTGCGCAGCAGCCGGGCGGTGCGGAATTCGCCGTGATCCCGAACCGCACGGTCGAGCGTCGCCAGCGCAGCCCCGGCGTCGCCGTCGGCAATCAGCCGGTCGATCCTGTCCATGGCCCCGGCGGCGGTTTCCTCGACCCTCAGATCGTCGATTCTGCGCTGGGCTGTTTTTGTCTGCACGAGGAGGCGTTGGACCCGTTCGTCGTGAGGATCGAGAGCGAGGGCGGACTCCAGGGCGGCGAAGATCTCGTCGAACGGGCGGTCATCCTCGAGGGCCTGCTGGACCAGGCGGTCGATCTCGAGTTTTCGCAACTCGCGTCCTTTCGCATCGATCTTCGAATGCAGGTCCTCGAAGACGTCCGAGGCGCCGTACAGGCGGCGCGCCACCGAGAGTTCACGCTGCGCCTCGTCGATGGCGCCCTTTGCCAGCTGCCGACCGACGCTGCCGACGACTTTTTCGATGGCCAGTCGGCGCCGGTGGGCGTCGACCCGCCGCTGGACCTCCTGCTCGGTTTCGACCACCAGCTCGACGGCTTCGGGCGTGTCCGACGCCAGCTCCCTGGCCGATTCGAGTGCTTCCTGCGCTTCTGCAAAATGGTCTTCGGCCGAGTGCTTCATCGCCAGCTCGAGCTTCTTTTCGACACTGCCCGAGTGTGGACTTGATCGCCTCGATCTCTTTTTTGAGGCGTTGACGCAGAGCATCGGCCTCGTCGAAGGCGCCCAGCTCCTGCACCGTCGTATCGACCAAACGCACCGCCGACTCGAGGCGGCCGGCGAGGATCAGCCTGTCGATCTTCAGCGCAGCCTGGTCAATGGCCGTCCTGCGACGTCTCGCTTCCTCCTGAAGCCGGAGCCCTTCGCGCGCCGCGGCGAGCAAACTGTCGGTCTGTTCCGCTTCCGGGGCGATCCGATGGGTCTCCTCGAGGGCTTCAATGGCGGAATCGAAATCACCCTCTTCCATGAACTCCCGGGCTTTTTTCTGAAGTTCCTCGGCGGCCGCCCGACGCTGGACCGTACGCACCTGGGCGATCCTCTCGGCGAGGTCCGCGAAAACGTCACGGGCGCCGTAGAGCTTGACGGCGACTGCCAGGGCTCTCTCCGCCTGCTCCGCGTCTCCGGCTTCGACGTGTTTCGCGATGGTGGAGGCCGAATCGCTGATCTCCTTTTCTCTGCGCTGCTCGACGCGCTGTTTCGCCAATCCGGTTCTGGCGGTTTCGACCCGGGATCGGAGATCCGGATTTCCGGGGTCGATCTCGAGGGCTTCCTGGAGCAGCGACAGTGCCTCTTCAAAGCACCCGTCGGCGGCCAGCCGATCGGACTCCGAGGTTAATGCCTCGAGTCGGCGGCGCCGCTCTTCGAAGCGCTCTTTCGCGTCGGTGATTTCCGCCGCCACCCGGTCCATGATCTCGGCGGCGCCGTCGGTTTCGATCGCGGTTCTGACGCGGGCCTCGGCGCGGTCGAAGTCCCCTGAGAGGATGAACTTCCTGACCTCGTCGACCGCCTTCTGCCGGCGTTTCTGCAACTTGACGTCCGCGGCCTCCACCACCGTGAGGAGCCTCTTCGCCTCCGTGTTGTCGGGCGCCAGCTCGAGCACGGTCGCGAGCTGCAGCCGGGCCTCGTCAAAGTGGCGACCCTCGACGAGCTTGCCCGCTCCCAACAACAATGCCCGGACCTGACTCTGGCTGGCCTCGTTCCCGTCGCTCGTGCGGCCCCGCTCCTCGTTTCCGGTGTCGATGGTGCCGGAACTTTCGATGTCATCGTCGATATCGGAGATGTTGCCCGGCGTCGGAGTCGGGGAGATCCCGAAATTGCGATCGATCCGGCTCTGGGTGCTGCCGGGTTTGATGGTGCGGATGCTCCGCGTGGTAAGAGTCGGGATGTCGAAGATCGCCCTCAGATGGTCCCTTTCCACCGACCACTCGGCACGAAACGGGGCCAGGGCCTGGCGAAAGCTAGCCGCCGACTCGAAGCGATCTTCGGGATTTTTGGCCATCGCCTTGAGAACGATTGCCCGCAACGGTCCCGGGATCAACCCGTCCGGATCGGAGGTGTCGAAGTCCAGCGGCGGGTGCATGAGGTGACCGGAGATCAGCGAGGCGATGTTGGCGCCCTTGATGGGATACGTGCCGGTGAGGAGTTCGTACAGCACGACGCCGAAGGAGTAGAGGTCACTGCGTGTTCCAACCGTCGCGCCCTCGTGGGTTCGGAAGTGCTCCGGGGAGGAGTAGCGGACTTTGCCGAGGAAGGTGCCTGCAGAGGTCAGAGAGTCTTCGCCTTCGCGGTCTTTGGCGATTCCGAGGTCGATGAGCTTGATCAGCGGCAGACCCTCGTCGTCGCGGGCGACGAGGATGTTGTCGGGCGAGATGTCCCGGTGAATCACCCGCTTGCGGTGGAGATAGCCGATGGCGTCGAGGCTCTGGTCGGCGATCTCGAGGACCAGGCCGGGCGAAGGTCGGCCGAGGACCTTGATCACGTCCTGGAGGTTGAGCCCGTCGATGAACTCCATCACCAGATAGGCGTAGCCGTTGTCATCCATGGTGAAGTCGTAGATCTGCGCGAGATTCGGGTGGTGCAGCCGGATCGCCATCTTGGCCTCGCGCAGAAACCGGGTCTTGAGGGTCTCATCGTCCGCCAGCTGCGGTCGCATCACCTTGATGACCCGGACCTCGTCGAGCAGCTGGTGGCGAACCTTGTAAACGGAGCCCATCCCACCTTCACGGATCTTCTCGAGAAGTTCGTACTTTCCCTCGAGTTGCTCCAGCGGTGTGGCCAACAGTCTCACGCTCCTCGTTTGCCGCCAGCCTATGCAACCTCGCGTCCACTGTCAACTCCAAATCGTTCACGGATTGAGCGATAGATCCCTGTCGACCGGCGCCGGTCGTCGGCGAAAACCCGGGTGGCTGTAAACTGCTCCCGTGACGAAACGAACGAAGATCGTTCTGGTGCTGGCGACCGCGGTCGTGGCCGCTGTTCTTGCTGCGGTCGCCGTCGTCCACCACGCGGCCGTCCAGCGCCGGGCCTGGGATGCGGTGGCCGGGCTGGTCGAGGAATCCACCGGTATCCGGATCGAGGCCGGCGACGTCAGGTTGCGCGCCTTCCCCGCCCGGCTGGCAATGCGTGATGTCACGGTCAGCATGGAGGGACGAACGGTCCTCACGGTGGAAGCGATCGGGGCCGACTGGAAGTGGCGCAGGCTCACCGCCGAACCGCGCCGCATCGAGTCGATCGTCATACGGGGTCCGGAATTTTTTTCCGACGCGCTGCCGCCGGCTCGTGACGAGGCCGCGTCCGCGTCGGAGTTCGACATCTGGGGCGCGTTCGAGATCGGCTTGCTCGAGGTCTCGGGTGGCAGGGCTTCCGGCAGCGTTCCGGAAATTCATGCCGAGCTCGACGAGGTCGCGATGCGCGCTGAACTGGCGGGTGGCAGGGCAACAGCCAAGGTCGAGGCCGGCAGTCTGGCGGTCAGGCGGGCGGGACGCGATCTGACCTTTGGCCCCCTGGTGCTGGACGTGGAGGCTGCGGCCGACGGCGTCGTGGTCCGCCGGCTGGAGGCCGAAGGGGAGGCGGCGAGCCTGGCGACGTCCGGCCGGCTGGCGCAGTCTCCCGTGACGGCGGGTCGGTTCGACGTCCGGATCGAGGCCGACGTTCGAACGCTGGCCGAGTGGTGGGACCCCAATCTGGTCACGGGTCTCGCTCCCGAGGGCCGTGCGGTCCTGGCCGGCACCGTCGAGCTCGCGGCAGACGGCGGTCTCGCCGTCGACCTCGAGCACCGCGGCGCTCCCCTGGGTCTTGCGGGCTACGATCTCGAAGAGCTCGAACTGTTGTACGTTGACGGGCGACCGGCCGTGACGGTGGGCGGATCGGGATGGGGTCGCGCCGAGGTGAGGCTCGACGAAACCGGCGCGACGTCGTTATCCGCCCAACTGGCCCGAGCGCCGATCGATCGCTTGCTGGCGTTTGCGGCCCCCCAGGTCGCCGCCGCCGTGCGAGGCCCGACGACCGCGACCGGGCGGATCGACGCGACGTTTTCGTTTCCGGTTGTTCCCGCCACCCTCGCCGCCGATGTCGACCTGGTCGTGGCGTGGTCGGATGGGCGCGTCGCGCTCCGCGGCGCCGGTGTCGGAGACGAGTGGCGAATCCCGAAGATCGAAGCGCAGCTCGCCGGCGTTGTTGCCACCGCGAGCGGCGCTGTCGGTCCCGACGGCCGGGTGCGGGCCGAAGCCGAGCTGACGGTGGCCGATCCGTCCCGGTCGGCGACGGCCCTCGAAGCGTGGTATCCCGACGTGGCACTGCTCGGAATCGGCGGGGGACCCCTTGCGGGCACCGTGCGGATCGACGGTGCGTTGACGGATCCGGCGGTGGCGGTGGACATGACCTGGTCGCGACCCGAGGTCGCCGGTCGCCGCCTCGCGAGGGCCGCCGTGCGGGGTACCGGAGGCATGGACGACGTCCAGTGGCAGGCCGAGGTCGATGTCGACGGTGCATCGAACTTCGAGGCGCGGGGAACGGCACGGCCGGCCGACGGCAGCGTCACCGCGGACTGGAGCTTTTCGATCACGGATCTCGCGAGGGCGGCGCAGTACCTGCCGGCGGATGCAGCCGGCGAACTCCACGGGCGGATCGAGGGGACCGGATCGTTCGCGTGGTCCGGCGGCGGCTACCGGGTCGAAGGGCGGGTTGACGGCCGCGACGTCGGCAATGAACTTCTCACCGTGCCGCACGTCCAGACCGGGTTCACCGTCGTACCGGAGGCGGTGGTCCTCGAGGGGCTGAAGGTCGAGATCTTCGACGGCGTCATCGAGGGGCGGATGCGGGCGCCGCTGACGGACCTCGATGCGGAGGTCCAAGCGCACCTGTCGTGGCAGCGGACTCGGTCTTGCCGCGCTGCCCATCACCGTGCCGGAGCACTCGGTCGGCCTGATGTCGGGCAGGGCCGATATCGGCGGGACCGTGAGCCGCCCCGAGGCAGATGTGAATCTGGTCTGGGAATCCGAGGGGCCGCACCCGGTTGTCGATCGGCTCCTGCTTCGGCTCAGCCTGCAAGGCGGAATCCTGCGGGCCGCCGTGGACGAGACGGCGACCCGCGCCGGAACGTTGGAGGTCGTCGCCGAGGTGCCCCTCGGAGACGTCGAGAGGCCGACCTGGTTGTGGCCCGATGCACCGCGCGGCGCGATCAACGGCCACGTGAAAGCCGACGAGAGCCACGTTCGGACCGGTTGCGGAGATGTTGGCGATCGAAGTCTTCGGCTCCGAGATCGTCGCCGACATCGAGGCGGACTTCGAGTGGAACCCGCTCGAGCCGGATCACCCCAGGATGACCGCCACGGCGCGCGGTCTCCGCCTCATCCATCCGACCGGCGAGCTGGCCGCCGACGGCGACGTGGAGCTGCGGATTGACGGACGGCAGGTCCATATCGAACCGGTCGCCCTGGTCGGGTTCGACAGTCGCATCGAGGTCGAGGCCTCGTACGATCCTGCGCGGGAGAGCGTCGATGGTCGCTTGAGCGCGGTCATCAACGAAGACCTGGCGCGGCTGCTGCAACTGCCCGTCAGCGTCCGCGGACCTTTCAGCATCGTGGGAGACCTCCACCTTCCGGTCGCCGACGACATGTTGTTGGAGTCCGCCACCGGAACATTGACGCTGGATCACGGGGACGGCGCCATCGTCATGCGCGATCCGCCGGTGGAAATCCGAAAGCTCCGGCTCTCGGCCAGGGTGCAAGACGGGAGAATCGACATCGTCGACGGTTCGGCGGACGTCAATCGGGGCACGGTGCTCCTCGGCGGTGGTTGGGACCCGAAATCAGGACAGGGCGTCGTTTTCGAAATCGACGACGTGACGCTGTTCTTCCAGGGGACCCTCACCAAGTGGGACGGCGACCTGGTGGTCGAGCCGAGGTCCGACGTCATGGCCCACGTGGCCGGCGATCTGACGCTGGTGGCGGGGCTGTGGGACGAGCCGTTCGACTTCACGTCGGCGGTGCTCGGCGGCGGCGACGTCGAGTTGGCGGCGGACGACCCGCTCCACGACATCAGCCTCGACATCAGCGTCCGCGGCCGATCGGGTGTCAAGGTCGACAACAATCTCGGCCGGTTCGACGTAACGTGGGACGTTCTTACGAATCGGCGGCAGCGCAGCCGAACCTCACGTCCAGGGTTCGGTCCGGATCGCACCCGGAGGGACCATCGGTCTCGGTGGGCGGGAAATCAAGGTGAGGCGGGGGACGCTGGAGTTCACCGGCGATCCGACGATCGATCCGCTCGTGGAGATCGTGCCCGAATCCGATTTGACGTTGGTCGGAGGCGAGGAAAATGGGGCGGACTTCGACCCGACTCTGGTGGCAACCCGCGGGTTGGCGCAGGGTTTGAGCAGCGTGCTCGGCTTCGAGAACGAGACGCTGAGACCGGAAGACATCGCCGGTCAGATCGAACGCGACCCGAGCGTCAACTTCATGGTCGGTCAACGGCTCAACCGGAACCTGGTCCTTTTTCTGTCCGCCAACCTGACCGACGTGCAGGACCGGATGACCATGCTCCAGGGCTGGAACATCCGCGGTCTCCGCGGACTGGTGGCTCAGGTCTTTCAGGAAACGGTCGACGACAACGTGGGAACCGCCCTCTTTCAACGGTTCAGTTGGGGAGGGACGGCTCCGACGCTCGCCCGCCCCGAGATCCATCGTCTCGAGCTCGAGGGCGATTGGCCGATGTCCAAGAGGTGGCTGAAAAAGGCCACGGGCCTGCGACGGGGCCAGCCGTTCGACCCGTTTCTGCTGTTCGTCGCATCGGTTCGCATGGAACGGACGATGGCCGGAAACGGATACCAGAACGCCAGAGTGACGGCCGTTCAAGAGGGCGACGAGCGATCGCCGACTCTGGTCTTCCGCTGCGATCCCGGGCGACCGCAATTCGTCAGGTTCGTGGGAGACACCCCGCCGAGCCACGTGCGGGCCGAGGCGACCTCGATGTACCAGCCGCCCCCGCTCGAGGAGGCGTCGCTTCAGGCGATGGGCGGATTGGTGACACGGTATCTGGCTCTGGCGGGATTCCCCGATGCCGAGGTTTCGGTCGAGCGGCTGGGAGACCTGATCATCGTCGACGCCCGGCGCGGCCAGGAAATGAAGCTCGAAGGGCCGTTCTTCGACGGCCTGCCGGACGACGTCGAGGTCGCTCTCAGGTCGCAGCTGGGGTCGGCGCACGTGGTTGTTCTGATGTCGCGCAAACAGGACGCGCTGGCCCGGGCGGTGGAGCGCCGACTGGCGACGTTCGGCTATTTGAGTGCGGAGGTTCGTTCGGTCGAGGTGGTCCGCCGCAACCCGTCCACCGCCGAGGTCCGGATCAATGTTGAAGTGGGCCCTCGACAGACGATCGACGAGGTCGTGCTGGTCGGCAGCGATCCGCTGGGGCTCATGGCGGCGGAGACATTCGGCGTGCGAGCCGGCCAGCCCCTGGATCGCGAAGCGATCGATGCCGCGACCCGGAATCTCCGCAACGCTTACATCCGGGCGGGCTACCGCGAGGCCCGTGCGCACAGTGAGTTCCGTTCTCCTGCAGACGGGAGGTGGGCGGTCGAGGTCGGACTGGAGCCGGGCAGGTTGCGGCTGCTGCGCAACGTCGAGTACTCCGGCGTGAGGCACGTCAACCGGAAGGTGCTCGACAAGGGAATCACGGTCGCCCGGGGTGAGGTCGTCACCGACGAGGCTCTTGATCAGTCGGCCTCGCAGATCGCGAACTTCGCGCCGATCGAAGGGGTCGAGGTGCGGACCCGCGACGTCGGCGCCTCCGAGGTCGATGTCGCCCTCGAGGTCGTGGAAAAGGACCGCTGGGCGGGTGAGGTCGGCGGTGGGTGGAGCACCGAGCGCGGTGCGACCGCGAGCTTCGGCCTTCGGGACGACGACCTGTTCGGCCGCGGCGTTGGGCTCAATCTCAGAGGCGGGTGGGGCTCGACCGAAAAGAGGCTCCTGCTGATCGGGTCGCTGCCGCCGGTGCCGGGGGGCCGCCTGTCGCTGATCTCGACCATCGGCTACGTCGAGGGGGATGCGGTGGACGCGCCGGACCTCCTGAGCCAGGAGGAGAAGCTCGCGTCGCTGGAGGCGGCCTACGCCCTTTCGGGCCGGACCCAGATCGGTCTCTACTACCGGTACACCGACACGAGGACGTTTGAAAAGGATCCCGATCCTTTCTTCCCGCTCGACATCCGGGTCAAGATCGGTACCGTCGGCGTGCGGGCGGTCGTGGACCGCTTCGACAACCTCTTCGACCCCCGCACGGGCTACGGCCTCACCTCCGACCTCGGGTGGAGCCTGCAGGCGCTCGGCTCGGATCTCGACTACATCAGCTGGTTGAGTAACTTCAGCCTCGCGGTGGAGCCCTTTGCGGGCGCGACCTGGCTGCAGACGGCACGGCTCGGCGTGGCCGAGCCGCTCCAGGGACAGAACCTGGTGCGGGATGCCCGATTCTTCGCCGGCGGGCAGTCGTCGATCCGGGGCTTCGATCTCAACACCGTCGGGCCGGTGACGTTCGGGTTCGACGGGGCGCTGGTGCCGGCGGGCGGCGGCGCCCTTTTCATCCTCAACGAGGAGCTCAGGATCCCGGTGTGGGGGGCGGTACGGTTGGCGGTTTTTGCCGACGTCGGCCAGGTGTGGCCGAGCTGGCGTGAGGCCGATCTCGACCTGGCGGTGGGTGCCGGCGTGGGGCTGCGGTGGTCGACGCCCATCGGTGCCGTGTGGGCCGATGTCGCGTGGCCGGTGGCCGACGTCGGCATCAGCTCGAAGAAGATGAAGTTCTACCTCGGGATCGGCCGGCCGTTCTAGGTCGGATGCAGGTCACAGGATGCAGGTGACAGGATTCAGGATGCACCGAAATCATGAACCCCGGTCACAGGTTGTCGGGGCCTGTTGCGCCGGATCCTGGGACCTGCATCCTGTATCGCGAAACAATCTTGTCCAAGACGGCATCGTGGACTGCTCGAAATCACATTCAGGCCCCACCCCGACCGCGGCGGGCCTGAAGGTGGGCCAAGGCCCACCCTACTTCGGACCCAAGTTTCGCGCGGGTTCGTAGGGTGGGCCTTGGCCAACCTTCAGAGATGTTTCCAGTATCTCGGTTCACCCGTGTCTCAGTACGAGACCTGGACAGCCGTTTTCTGTCGTTGAGGACCTCGTTCTGAAAATGGCATTGACCGATCTTCAACTCCAGTGTTTTCAGTGTGGCAAGGTCAGATGGGGATCAGTCGTGGACAGCACTGATCGCGAAATCAGCCGCCGCCTGATTTGAGGATCGCTTTCGCCTTGCTCGCCTCGGGTCCATTGGGTGCGAGCTTCACATACTGGTCGAGATCGAGCAGCAGGTTGTCTTTCCTGCCGAGCTTTTCCCACGCCATCCCTCGCCAGTAGTACATGGGGGCGAAACGGGGATTGACCTTGAGCCCGACGTCGAAGGCATCCTTGGCCTCCTTCCATTTCTGCTGGTAGAGGTAGATGAGGCCGATCTGCTGGTTGACCATCGCTTCGTCGAACCCGCCGCGGACGGCGAGCCGCAGAGCCTTGAGCGCGGGGTCGTACTTCTTCTGGCGGGCAAGGGCGGCGCCGAGGTAGAACTGGGCGGTGGCATTCGTGGGGTCGGCCTTGACCAGTTTTTCGGCGCTCTTGGCCGCCGCCTGCCAGGACGCGGCGGCTTCGCTGTTCTTTTTCTGCTGGTAGTAATTCTCGCCTTCCCAGTATTGGGCTACGGCATCGGCGGACTGGGCTTTCGCCATTTGAGCGAGCGCTCCGGTGCCGCTGGCGGGAGCAGCCTTGCCGGCGGCGGCCGCCTCCTGCATCTCGAGCAGCGCCCACGCCGTCTTGAACTCAGGGGTGGAGCCGAGCTTGTCCTTTTTCGCCTCGAGGGTCTTTCGCGCCGCCTGGGTCTGCCATCCGGCGAGCTGGGCGATCGCGGCGTTGGCCGCCGCCTCCGCTTCGGAGGTCTGCTGAACGTCCTCGGCAGAGACGACCGAAACGGCGAGGACGATCGCGAGGGTCGCGATGCCGGCTATTTTCTGAAAGGTGGTCATGAGATCCTCCTTGGCGTTTCCTGAAACGATGTCCAGATGGTGACACACCGACCGTGCCGCCGTCCAGCGGGCGGGGGTCCGGGCGGCGCGGAGACCTCGTATGCTGATCGCCCATCCGAGAGGGGGCGCGTGCTCGATCGCCGGAGAACCTGGACCGTTCGCTCCAGGCGCTGGTGTTCGCATTGATCTGGAGAAGTCGGGCCTGATCGACGTCGAAGTGTGACAAATACAGATATTTGCCGCGTTGCGCCTTTTTTGCCGCGGCGCGCGGTGTTACCCTTCCCGCCGCGAGATTGAGGCAATCCGCCACCGGCGAGACGTGCCGGTGAGCGCGCGCTCTTGGAGTGAAGAATGAATTTCAGGAATGTGTCCGTTCTCAGCGTCGCCCATGTGGACGCGCCGCATCGAGTCACGTCAGAGGAAATCGAACAGAGGTTGGCGCCGACCATGAAGCGGCTCGGCATCCGACCGGACCTCCTGCGGGACCTTTCGGGTATCCTGGAGCGCCGGGTGTGGGACGAGGGCACCATGCCCAGCGAGGTCGCCGCGAAGGCGGGTGAGAAGGCCATCGCGGCGGCGGGTATCGATCGCTCGAGGCTCGGCATTCTCATCAACACCTCGGTGTGCCGGGACTACCTCGAACCCTCCACCGCCTGCATCGCCCACTCGATGATGGGGCTGCCCGAAACCTGCATGAACTTCGATCTCGGCAACGCGTGCCTCGGTTTCATCAACGGCATGGACATGGTCGGCAACATGATCGACCGCGGCGAGATCGACTACGGCATCCTGGTCAACGGTGAGACGAGCCGGCAGATCACCGACTCGACGGTCGAGCTGCTACAGAACCCGGAGATCGACGAGACGACCTTCAGGGAGAACTTCGCGTCACTGACTCTCGGCTCCGGCGCCGCGGCCATGGTCCTCGGCCGGACGGACCTCGAACCGGACGGTCATCCGTTCATGGGGAGCGTCAACCTCGCCGCGACCCAGCACTGCCGTCTGTGCGCCGGCAATATCGACCACATGGTGACAAAGACGAAAGAGCTGCTTCTGGCCGGGTTGGAGCTGGCGGTGCGCACATGGGGCCGCGCCTCCGAGGTCCTCGGTTGGACCGCCGACGCCATCGACCACTTCGTGGTTCACCAGGTGAGCAAGGTCCACACCGAGCAGTTCGCCGGAATTCTCGGTATCGACATGGAGAAGGTGTTCCGGTTGTACCCCGATTTCGGCAATGTCGGGCCCGCGGGGGTGCCCATCGCCCTGTCGAAGCTCGCCGAGACCGGGCGGTTGGTGCGCGGCCAGCGGATCGCCATCCTGGGCATCGGCAGCGGCATCAACTGCACCATGGCCGAGTTGATCTGGTAGCGATTCGCTGGCGCGAATCGCCGGATGAAACGATGCGGAAGATAGCCGAACACCTTTACCCTTTCGAGAGCCACCGGCTCGACCTCGATGGGCTGAAGCTCCATTATCTCGACGAGGGCAGGGGTGAGGTCGTGGTGGCGGTGCACGGTAACCCGACCTGGTCGTTCTACTACCGCGATCTGGTGCGCGATCTGAGGGTGGACCACCGCGTGGTGGTGCCGGATCATATCGGCTGCGGGCTTTCGGACAAGCCGGGCGATGACCGCTACGACTACACGATGAGCCGGAGGATCGCCGACTTCGGTCGTTTGATGGACGAGCTCGAGCTCGCCGAGATCAACCTCGTGGTTCACGATTGGGGTGGGATGATCGGGCTTGCCTGGGCAGTCCGCCATCCCGAGAGAATCAAGCGGTTGGTGGTGCTCAACACTGCGGCTTTCCACCTCCCGAAGTCCAAACCCTTCCCGTGGCAGCTGGGGTTGGCCCGCACCCCGCTGGGACCGCTGATGGTCCGCGGGTTCAACGCCTTCAGCCGGTGCGCGTCCCACCTCGCCGTCACGCGGAAAAAGCTCTCGAGCGAGATCCGGGACGCCTACTGTGCGCCGTACGACAGCTGGAACGACCGGATTGCGACGCTGCGGTTTGTCCAGGACGTCCCCCTCAAACCCGGCGATCGCGGCTACGACATCGTGTCGGACACGGCGGCACGGCTCGACGTCTTCCGCGACCGGCCCGTGCTGGTGTGCTGGGGCGACAGGGACTTCGTCTTCGATCACCACTTCCTCGAGGTGTGGAGGCAGGTCTACCCCGACGCCGAGGTCCACCGCTACCACGACTGTGGCCACTACATCCTCGAGGATGCCTCTGAGGAGATCATTCCTCTGATCCGTGCGTTCATCGACTCAACGCCATGAGTGCGGTGTTCGAAGAACCACAGAGGCACAGAGACACAGAGGGTTCCACAGAGAATTGCCGGCTACTCGAAGGTGCGGTGAGGTCCCGGCCGCCACGTGGCGGCCGGGGACCGTCGGGACGGGGCGCCGCGCCGAATGCGAGCATTCGCGGCGGCGCCCCATCCCAACGGCCAGCGCTCTCGGAGAGCGCTGGCCTCACCGCTCTCACAGTCATCGACGAGGAGAGGACTCGATGCCGCCGTGTCACTCCAGGTAATTGTGTTGACTCTGGTATCGCTCCCTCTGCGCCTTTGCGTCTCTGCGTCTTTGCGTTGAGAAACACCGGCTGCCGAGCGTTGTTACAGGAATGTTGATCCGGGAATTCGAGGCTCGTGCGTCGACCCGCGATGAGCCCCTGCGATGACCCGTACTATTCTCTCTGTGAAATACTCTGTGTCTCCGTGCCTCTGTGGTTTCCTTTTTGGGTCGCAACCGAACGAGAAGACTGACCAATGACTGAAAAATCGAACATTGCCGACTTCCTGCCGGAGATGGCGGCGAGGCAGCCGGAGGCGACAGCGATAGTCTGCCCGTGGGGGCGGCGCGGCGGGCGGCTGACCTACCGGCAGCTGGAGGAACGCACCAACCACATCGCACGCGGTCTCGAGTCGATCGGGATCGGCCGCGGCGTGCGGACGGTGTTGATGGTGCCGCCGGGGCTCGATCTCTTCGCACTCGCCTTCGCGCTCTTCAAGGCCGGCGCCGTGCCGGTGCTCGTAGACCCCGGGATCGGGCTCAAACACCTCAAGGCGTGTCTCGGCAATGCGCAGCCCGCGGCGTTCATCGGAGTGTCGAAAGCCCACGCCGCGCGGGTGGTTCTGGGGTGGGCGCGCGAATCCGTTCGGACGAAGGTAACGGTGGGCCGGCGGTGGTTCTGGGGCGGAACGACTCTCGAGAAGGTGGAGAGACTGGGAGCGTCGAGACCGGAGACCGAGATCGCCGCGACGTCCGCCGACGACGTTGCCGCCATCGTCTTCACCTCCGGCAGCACCGGGCCGCCGAAGGGTGTGGTCTACCGCCACCGCAACTTCACGGCCCAGGTCGAGGCGATCCGCGAGGCCTACGGCATCGAGCCCGGCGAGGTCAACCTTCCGACCTTTCCGCTTTTCGCCCTCTTCGACCCGGCCCTGGGGATGACCACGGTGGTGCCCGACATGGACCCGACGCGGCCCGCGCGTGTCGATCCGGCGAAGATCATCGAACCGATCCGCGAGTTCGGCGTCACCACCATGTTCGGTTCGCCGGCCCTGCTCGACACGGTGGGGAGGTGGGGCATCCGGCACGGCGTGACGTTGCCCACATTGCGTCGGGTCATATCCGCCGGTGCGCCGGTGTCGCCGCAGGTCATCGAGCGCTTTCAGGCGATGTTGACCGGCGACGCCGCGATCCACACCCCTTACGGTGCAACCGAATCGCTGCCGGTGGCGACCACCTCGAGCCGCGAGATCCTGAGCGAGACCCGGCACGCCACCGATCGCGGCGCCGGCACCTGCGTCGGCAGACCGGTGCCCTCCATCGAGGCGGCGGTGATCGCCATCGACGATGGACCGATCCGGGAGTGGAGCGACGGTCTGAAGGTCGGCGTGGGAGAGATCGGTGAGATCGTGGTCAAGGGGCCGCAGGTGACCCACGAGTATTTCAACGCGCCGTCGCACACCGCGCTGGCCAAGATCGACGACGGCGGCCGCGTGCGGCACCGCATGGGCGACCTCGGTTACTTCGACGACAGCGGTCGTCTGTGGTTCTGCGGCCGGAAGTCGCAGAGGGTGCGAACGGCCGCCGGCGACCTTTACACCGTGCCGTGCGAGTCGGTCTTCAATACCCACCCCGACGTTTTCCGCACCGCGTTGGTGGGCGTCGGCGACCCCGGCGATCAGAAGCCCGTGCTGTGCGTCGAGCTCGAAAGAACGGTCGCTCCCTCTGAACACCGGCGGGTTCGGGCCGAACTCCTGGGGATCGGTGCCGGTTTCGACCATACGAGGGCGATCGAGACCGTTCTGTTCCACCCCGCATTCCCCGTGGACATCCGCCACAACGCGAAGATCGGGCGGTCGGCCCTGGCCGTGTGGGCCGCGCCGAGGATCGACCGGTGAAGGCTCTGGTCACGGGCGGCGGCGGCTTCCTCGGCGGTGCCGTCGTCCGCCGCCTGGTGGAGCGCGGTGATGCGGTGCGTTCGCTCCAGAGGGGCGTTTACCCACGCCTCGACGTCCTCGGCGTCGAACAGATCCGGGGAGACATCGCCGATCCCGCGGTCGTCGACCGGGCGGTCGCGGGGTGCGACATCGTCTTTCACGCAGCGGCCAAGGTCGACCCGTGGGGCGCCTTCGAGCCGTTTCGGAGGACCAACGTCGTCGGCACCGAGAACGTGCTCGCCGCCGTGCGCCGCCACGGTGTCCCGAAGCTGGTGTTCACCAGCACGCCGAGCGTGGTTCACCGCGGGGGCGACCTCGCCGGCGTCGACGAATCGGAGCCCTACCCGGAGCACTTCGATGCCGCCTACCCGCAGACCAAGGCGATGGCCGAGATGATGGTGTTGGCGGCCAACGACGACACCCTGGCGACGGTCGCGTTGCGCCCCCGCCTGATCTGGGGCCCCGACGACACCAACCTGGTGCCGCAGCTGGTCGAGAGGGCGAGGTCGGGACGCCTCCGATTCGTCGGCGGCGGCGACAACCTCGTGGACACGACCTACATCGACAACGCCGCCGATGCCCACATACTGGCGGCGGATCGACTCGCGCCGGGTGCGCCCTGCGCCGGGCGTCCGTACTTCATCAGCAACGGCGAGCCGTGGCCGCTCAAGAAGATCATCAACGCGATCCTCGGCGCCGCCGGACTGCCGCCGGAGGAGCGCTCGGTGCCGCTCGGTCTCGCGGTGGCGGCGGGAGCGGTCTTCGAAACGGTGGAGCGCTTCGTGCCGTTTCCAAACGGGCCGCCGATGACGAGGTTCATCGCCCGCAATTTTGCCGCCGCCCACTGGTTCGACATCTCGGCGGCCCGGCGTGATCTCGGTTATGAACCGAAGATCACCATCGACGACGGGTTGGAGAGGCTCCGGCGGTGGTTTGCCGACACAACGTGATTCGAGCGACCCGTCGCGCCCGATCCTTCGATCTCATCGTCCTCTCCCGGGGGAGGGCAGGCGGTTCGGACTGAAACTTGCTCGTTTGAGGAGATCCTCAGTCCGTATTTCGCACTCCACAATGTGACGGCGAAGTGGTATTCTTCTGCCGCACGAAAGACTCGTGCAAATTTTCACACGCCCGACGCGTGGAGCCCCACGGACAAGGCCGAAACGGGTCGGCAGCGGTAGAAGGAGAATGACCATGCTCAAAAAGATCGGTCTGATCGGCGGCGGATACATCGGTGGCGTGCTGACCCAGGAGATCGTCCAACGCCGGCTGGCCCGCGAGGTCGGGCTCGTGGATCCGGCGCCCTTCGTCAACCCGGACGACCCGCCGGAGCGGCAGGAGGTCACCAAGAAACAATCGGTCTCCAAAGGCAAATGCCTCGACATCGCGGAGGGGACTCCGACGATCCGCTCCGATGTCCGGTGCGTGGGCTCGAAGGACTACTCCGCCATCGCCGGTGCGGAGCTCATCATCAACACCGCCGGCGTGCCGCGCAAGGCGCGTCCGGACGGCACCTTCCCGAGCCGCGAAGAGCTCCTGACCATCAACCTCAAGGTCACCAAGCAGGTCGCCGAGGGCATCAAGCAGTACTGCCCGAAAGCCACCATCATCTCGATCGCAAATCCCCTCGACGCCATCGTCTACACGTTGGACAAGGCCCTGGCGCCGCCCAAGGGCAAGCTCTTCGGGATGGCCGGGCAGCTCGATTCGGGGCGCTACTGCTACTTCGTGGCCGAGGCCGCCAACGTGTCGGTGGAGAACGTGAGCGCCATGGTCCTCGGTGGCCACGGCGACGACATGGTCCCCGTGCGTTCGTCGTGCCTGGTCGGCGGCATTCCGGTCGCCAAGTTCCTCGACGAGGCGACGCTGGCCGCCATCGAGACCCGCACCCGCAAGGCGGGCGGCGAGGTCGTCGGCCTCCTCGGCTTTGGATCGGCCTTCGTGTCGCCGGCGTGGGCAGCCCTCGAAATGGCCGAAGCCATCATCTTCGACAAACGCAAGATCATCCCCGTGTGCGCCAAGCTCGAAGGCGAGTACGGCGTCAAGGGTCTCTTCGTCGGCGTGCCGGCCATCGTCGGCGCCAACGGCGTCGAGAAGGTCCTCGAGATCGACCTCACCGATGCCGAGAAAGAGGCGTTCGCCAAGTCCATCACCGCGGTGCAGCAAGACCTGCGGCGAGGTGGACACGATGCTCGCCAATATCTGATCGACCGTCGTCTACCGATCGAGCCCCTCGCCAACGGCGAGGGGCTCTTTCATAGCCGAGACAACGTTCTAACGTTGTAACGTTTCAACGTTTAACGTTGTCCACAGGCGGGCGATGCGCTACACTCACCCGAGAATCTCTGGGGGTGTGATGGGCTCATCGATCCGCAGGATCGCAGTCAACACAGGCGGAGGTGATGCACCGGGGCTCAACGCGGTGATCCGCTCCATCGTGCTTGCCGCTCTGCGCCGGGGATGGGAGGTGCTGGGTATCCGCAAGGGCTACGAAGGCCTCCTCGACACCTCCAAGATCATGCAGCTCGACCGCGACTCGGTGCGCGGCATCACCCACCTCGGAGGCACGATCCTCGGTACCACCAACCGCAACAGCCCGTTCGAGTACCCGGTCACGCTGCCCGGCGGCGGGACCGGTCTGGTGGATCGCTCGGACGAGGTGATCGCGAACTTCCGTCGGCTCAAGATCGACGCCCTGATCGCCATCGGCGGCGACGGTTCGATGCGGATCGCCAACGGGCTGGTCGCCAAGGGGATGCCGATCGTCGGGGTTCCCAAGACGATCGACAACGACCTCTCAGGCACGGTGGTGACCTTCGGTTTCGACACCGCCGTGACCGTCGCCACCGAGGCCATCGACCGGCTCCACTCGACCGCCGAGGCCCACGAACGGGTGTTCGTGGTCGAGGTCATGGGCCGGTATGCCGGCTGGATCGCGCTTCATTCGGGCGTGTCGGCGACCGCAGACGTGGTGCTGATCCCGGAGATTCCCTACGACATCGCGTCCGTCTGCGACAAGATCATGGACCGCGAGGCCCACGGCCGCCGCTTTTCAATCGTGGTGGTCGCCGAAGGGGCCCGCCCCCGCGGCGGTGGGATGGAGTCGAAGGACCAGGGTGAGGGCCGCGAGAAGCTGCTGGGTGGAATCAGCGCGAAAGTGGCCCGGGAGATCCAGGAACGAACCGGCAAGGAGACCCGTACCGTGGTGCTGGGCCACCTGCAGCGCGGCGGCGGCCCGACGACCTTCGATCGCCTGCTCGCATTGAGGTTCGGCGCGGCAGCGGTGCGCATGGTGGCCGAGCGGCGATTCGACGTGATGGTCGCGCTCGACCCGCCGACGGTCCTCGCGGTGCCGCTGGAGGTGGCGACCGAACGCATGAAGTCGGTTCCGTTGGATTGCGACACCATGTTGACGGCGAGGGATCTCGGGATCTGTTTCGGGGACGATGGTGGGGCCGAGGTTTAGATGATCGTTTCAGCGTGGAACGACGGCCACAGCACGTACGGACTTCGTATCCTGGAGGAAGACCTCAGCCTCAATTTTCGTCCGGAGTGGTCGACCGTCACCGTGTACCTGCCCGATCATTCAGACCCCGCCGAGATCCCGTTGACTCCGAGCTTCTGGGAGGGGTCACCGGAGCTCCGCTCGCCGCAGATCAGGATCTTCCTGGTCCGCAACGGGCTCGACAGCTGGGAGAAACTCCGGCCGCCGCACTTTGAACTCATCCCGCTCGGCGAAGGCGTGTTCAGGCTCGAGTGGATCGTCAAACCGCGGGGCCAGTCAGCGCTGCCGCTGACTTAACCCGCATTATTCACGAGGATTCGTCGCGAGAGGCGCGAGGTGCAAGCGGGGTGGCGATTTCGTTGTTGAGGGAGCGGAGGCGTACTCGCAGTACGTCGAGCGAGCGAATCGAGAAAGCGCTGCCACGCGCAGCGGATCGCGCCTCGCAGTAGAAGAATCGTGAATAATGCGGGTTAAACGTCGCCCTGCTACGGAGCCAGCGGAACCGGCATTACGGTCCTCGGGTCGCCGCTCTTGCGGTCGACGACCGACGCGTACGCCGCCAGGGGGCCCGAGAGGTCGAGCCTCACGAGAAAGCTCTCGACGCCGCCGCAGTCGGCGGTGGCGTCGAGCCGTGGAGACAGACGAAACTGCTGCCACGAACCTGCCTCCACCTCGAGACGATGGGGGAGGAAGGCCTCACGGCCGTCGATGATGACGGACCGGCCGAGCTCATGGGGGACATCGAGGACCACCTCGACCGCATCCGCGCCGGGGTTGGCGAAGCCCACCACGGTTTCGAACTCCGGAGAACCCTGGCACGGCTTGCGGTGCCACATCAGAGCCGGCAGGAGATAGGATCCGGCGGCGGGAAGGCGATCCATCGGGATCGCATCAAAGGCCTCTCCCCGGCCTGAAAGGACCGCTCCCGAACCGCCTTGATCGCTGCCCGAGGTGTTGACGAGGCGGCTGGTCACGTGCAGCAGGCCGTCCGCCCGCAGCACAAGACCGCCTCTGGCCGAGTCCGCACACCCGAGATCGGTGGCGAGACCGGCGGCGGTCCACACCGTCGCCGACTGCGGCGGGACGACCCGTGTCGGTGTCATGAAGAGATCGCACGGCGCGGTTTTTTCGATGTCGCCGCGGAGGAACCGGGTGAGCTCCACCAGCACCGGTTGATCGCCGGGGTTGGTCAGGTAGAGTTCCGAACTCCAGAGATCGCCGTGACGGCCGTCGAGATTGAGCGCGAAAACCGGCAGCACCAGCTCACCGGCCGCTGACGGCAGTGCCGCTGCGACCACGAGTGCCACCGGAATCAGGTTACGAAACAACATCGGGACGCACCCTCCAACACGGAAAGTCTCCGTGACCTTTTATTATACGGAACGGAGAGCCAGCCCGTTGAGCAGCGATGTGAATCCACTGTTAAACTCCTCGGCCGGAGGCAAAACCATGCTGCCACGAGGCGCCTATGCGCCGGTCCCGACCCCCCTCGATGATCGGCTCGAGTTCGACGCCCGCGCGTTGACGACGCACCTGACCTGGCTGTCTTCACAGGGGCTCGACGGCGCCCTTGTGTTGGGTACGAATGGCGAGTTCCCATCTCTTTCGCTGGCCGAACGGTTGGCGGTGGCGGAAGCCGCGGCGGCGGCGGCCTCGGGTCTGCGGTTGATGCTCGGCGTCGGGTCGTGTTCACTCGTCGAGGTGACGGAGATGGTCCGCGCAGCCGCAGCCTTCGGATTCGAATCGGTGCTGTGCCCACCGCCCTTCTACTTTCGAGCGGCGCCGACGGCGGGTCTCGCAGCCTTTTTCCGCGAGGTCCTCGACCGTTCCGATATTCCGGTGTTGCTCTATCACATTCCCCAGGTAACCGGGATCGCGATTTCCGAGGAGTTGCTCGACGCGATCGACGGCCACCCCCGCCTCGCGGGAGTCAAGGACAGTTCGGGCGGCACGGACGAGCTGGTTCGACTCAGCCGGAGGTTTGCGGAACGGGTCTATATGGTCGGCACGGACCGCCTGGTGACGGCCTGCCACAGCGCGGGTGGCGCCGGCAGTATCAGCGCCGGCGCCAGCGTCGCACCGGCGCTGGTGAGCGCCGTCCGCCGCGGCGAGACGGCGCAGGACCGGCTCGATGAGGTCAGAGGGCTGCTCGAGGCCTACGGTCTCGGACCGTCGGTCAAGGCGATCCTCCGCGCGTGCGGGTTAGGGGAGTACGCGACTCGCCCCCCGCTGGTCAGTCTCGAGCCCAGCCGCGCCTTAGAACTCTGGGATCAATACTGCGAGTTGGTCCCACCCGAGCACCGGCCGGGCGTGAGTTAAGACGTTCCACGTTCAATCGTTCGAACGTTTCACCTCGTTCCATTTAGGCGGGGGTGAGGACGATCTTGCCGAAGATCGTGCCGTCGGCGAGCAGCCCGTGCGCCTCTGCAGCGCGATCGAACGGCATTGTGCAATCGATGATCGGTCGGATCTCGCCGTTGTCGAGGCCGTTTCCGAATTGACGAAAGAAGGCGCTGATGATTCGGCCCTTCTCCGCTGCAGGACGGGCGCGGAGCGTCGAACCGATGATCGCGAGGCGCTTGCGCATCACAATCGAGAGGTCGAGGGCCGCTTCGCGTCCGCCCTGGAGACCGATCACCACCAGCCGACCACCGGTCGTGAGCAGCTCGAGATGATGGCCGAGGTAGGGAGCGCCGACACAGTCGAGTACGACGTCGACGCCGCGCCCGTCGGTGGCGTGAAGCGCATCCTGAACCCAGCCCGCGTGCCGGTAGTTGAAGGCGTGATCGGCGCCGAGCGAGCGACACTGTTCGCAGCGTTCGTCCGACCCGGCCGTCACCAGAGATTCGGCGCCGGCCGCGCGGATCAGCTGAATGGCTGCGGTGCCGACGCCGCCGCTGCCGCCGTGGACCAGAGCGAAGTGATTTTGTTCGAGCTTGCCGAGCATGAAGAGGTTGAGGAACGCGGTGAGAAAGACCTCTGGAGCGCCGCCGGCATCGACACTCGAAATGGCTTCCGGGACCCGCATCACGGTTTCGGCGGGGGTCACGACCTCTTCGGCGTAGCCTCCCCCCGTCAGCAGGGCCATCACTGAGTCGCCTTCCCGAAATCCGCTGACCGCCCTTCCCACCTCGGTGATCGTGCCGGAACACTCGAGCCCGAGGATGTCGGAGGCGCCGATCGGCGGGGGGTAGAGCCCCTGGCGCTGCAGGAGATCGGCCCGGTTGATGCCCGCGCCGGCTACCCGGATCCGCACCTCGGCCGATCCGCAGACCGGCGCAGGCACCTCGGAGACGCGGAGGACGGATTCATCCCCCGGTCGCTCGAATATGACGGCGCGCATGGAACGACTATACCGCGTCACCTGCATTCCGATCGAGCGCCTGCTCGATTCCGGTCGGTTCTTTGCGGGGAGAGTGATCGGCTGCGGAACATCAAGAGGGGGGAGCCAACGCTCCCCCCTTGAAAAGACTCGATGCAGAGTACGTCTACTCGCCGAGCAGGATCCACTGCTCCAGGATCTGGCCGTCGTTGGTCCAGTTCGAGACCCGCGACGCGGCGAAGATGCCACCGCCCGAGGTCACGGTGATCTCCATGAAGCCACCGTCGAGGTCGGTGATGCCGAGATCGCGGCCGATTTCCCACAGCCGGGTTTCCCAGGGCTTCAGCGGGATGTCCTTCACGGACATCCTCACGTTGCAACGTTCCAACGTTTCACGCCCTCCGCCACACGGCGTCACTCTCCCTGAGAACTCAGGCATTTGTTGTCGGTGGGAGGACCGGGCTGGAACTAAGAACTCAAAACAGTGCTGTCCAAGACTGATCCCCATCTGACCTTGCCACACTGAAAACACTGGAGTTGAGGATCGGTCAATGCCATTGTCAGAACGAGGTCCTCAACGACAGAAAACGGCTGTCCAGGTCTCGTACTGAGACACGGGTGAACCGAGATGCTGGGAACATTTCTGAAGGTGGGCCAAGGCCCACCCTACGAACCCGCGCGAAACTCGGGTCCGAAGTAGGGTGGGCCTTGGCCCACCTTCAGACCCGCCGCGGTTGGGGTGGAGCCTGAATGTGATTTCGAGCAGTCCACGATGCCGTCTTGGACACGAGTGAACTCAAAACTCAAAACTCAAACCTGATCACGAGTGCAGCGCCCTCTTGTCGACGGCCAGCGCCGCCTCCTTGACCACCTCCGACAGCGTGGGGTGGGCGTGGCAGGTGCGGGCAAGGTCTTCGGCGGAGGCCTGGAACTCCATCGCCACCGCGGCCTCGGCGATCAGCTCGGAGACCCTCGGGCCGACCATGTGGACGCCGAGGATCCGGTCGGTTTCCTTGTCGGCGAGGATCTTGACCATGCCGTCGAGCAGCCCCAGAGCTTTGGCGCGGCCGTTGGCGCGGAACATGAAGCGGCCGGTCGCGAAGGCGATACCGGCGTCCTTGAGCTCGGCTTCGGTGCGGCCGACCATGGCGAGCTCGGGCTCGGTGTAGACCACGTTGGGAATGACAGCGTAGTTGACGTGGCCCGGTTTGCCGGCCAGCTGCTCGGCGAGCGCCACGCCCTCGTCCTCGGCCTTGTGGGCGAGCATCGGTCCGCGCACGAGGTCGCCGATGGCGAAGATCCCTTCGACGTTGGTGCGGAAGTGGTCGTCGATCGCCACCCGGCCGTGGCCGTCGAGCGCGACGCCTGCAGCCTCGAGCCCGGCGCTCGAGGTGTTGGGCCGCCGGCCCACCGCCACCAGCACCCTGTCACAGCTCAGCTCCTCAGACCCACCCTTGGCGTCCTCCAGGGTCAGCTTGACGCCCTTTTTGGTCACCTTGCCGGCGGTGACTCTGGTCTCGAGCCGAAAACCCATCCCCTGGCCGGCGAGCGCGCGCTGCAGTGCGCCCGCCATCTGTTTGTCCGCAAACGGGGCGATGGTGGGGAGCATCTCGACCACCGTGACCTCGGCGCCGAGGCGCCGCCAGACGCTGCCCAACTCGAGCCCCACTGCCCCGGCGCCGATCACGACCAGGCTCGTCGGGACGGAGGTGAACTCGAGCGCTTCGGTGGACGAGACCACCCGCTCACCGTCGAACGGGAGAAACGGCAGCTCCACCGGCGCCGAACCCGTGGCGAGACAGATGTTGGCCGTCTCGAGTGCGGTCTCGCCGTCGCCGCCGTGAACCGTGACCCGGCCGGGGGCGGTGACGACGCCGCGTCCCGTGACGACAGTGACCTTGTTCTTTTTCATGAGCCCGGCGACGCCGTCCGTGAGCTCGGTGACGATGCCGGTCTTGCGCGCCATCATCTTCGAAAGATCGAGGCCGACATCGGAAACCACGACTCCGTGGTCGGAGGCGCGCTCGCGCGCAGCCTCGAAGAACTCGGACGATTCGAGCAGAGCCTTGGATGGGATGCACCCGACGTTGAGGCAGGTGCCGCCGAGGGCGCTGAACTGCTCGACCAGCGCCGTTTTCAGGCCCAGTTGCGCGGCGCGGATGGCGCACACGTAGCCCCCGGGTCCCGAGCCGATGATGACGAGATCGAATCGTTCCATGGGTCAGATCTCCAACAGCATGCGTTCCGGGCTCTCGATGCACTCCTTGACCCGTTTGAGGAAGGTCACCGCCTCGCGGCCATCGATGATCCGGTGGTCGTAGGACAGGGCGAGGTACATCATCGGTCGGATGACGACCTGGTCGTTCACCGCCACCGGCCGCTTCTGAATCGAGTGCATCCCGAGGATGGCGCTGCCGGGAGGGTTGAGGATCGGGGTCGACATCAACGAACCGAATACTCCGCCGTTCGAGATGGTGAACACCGCTCCGGTGAGGTCGGAGATTTCGAGGCGTCGCTCCTGGGCGCGTGTGGCGAGATCAGCGATGGCGGACTCGATCCCGGCCATGGTCAGGCCGTCGGCATCGCGGACCACCGGGACCACCAGGCCCTTGTCGGTGCTGACGGCGACGCCGATGTCGTAGTAGTGGTTGCTGACGATCTCGTCGCCCTCGATGTAGGCGTTGACGCCCGGAACCGTCTTCAAGGCGTCGACGACGCCCTTGACGAAGAACGACATGAAGCCGAGCCCGATGCCGTGACGCTTCTTGAAGTCTTCCTTGTAGGCCGTGCGGAGATCCATCACCGCACTCATGTCGACCTCGTTGAAGGTGGTGAGGATGGCGGCGTTGTGCTGGACCTCGACGAGTCGCTCGGCGAGCCGTTGCCGGAGGCGTGACATCGGCGCACGGGTCTGGCGATCGCCGGCGGCGACCGCCGGCGATGGGCCTTCGGCGCGCGTCGGTGAGGCGGCGGGAGATCGGGCGGGCGCGGTCGGTACGACTTCGGGCTCCGCTTCGGGGGTACGGCTCTCCACAAAGCGGATGACGTCGCCCTTGAGAATCCTGCCGTCCTTGCCGGTGCCCTCGATCTGGTTCGGGTCGACGCCGTGTTCCATCACCATCCGCTGGACGGCAGGCGAGAGCCCGGCGACCTCGGGTGGCGTCTGCGTTGCGGCAGCCGTCGCCGTCGCCGTTGGCGGCGCCTCGAGGTTCTGTGAGGGTCGAGCGGCTGGTTTCGCGGCCGTGTCTCCTCCGGCTCCGGTATCGATCGTGCCCACCACCTGGCCGACCGTGACCGTTTCACCCTCGGCCACGAGGATCTTGAGGCGGCCGGCGGCGTCGGCGTTGACATTCATCGTGATCTTGTCGGTCTCGAGCACCAGCAACGGGTCCTCGGCTGCGACGACCGCGCCGTCGGCGGCTGTCCACTCGACCAGCACGCCTTCGGTGATGGACTCTCCGACCTCCGGGATCTTGACTTCAACGGGCATTGGGCTGCTCCTCCTCTGGTCGCCGGCGATTACGAAATGGTCAGCGCATCGTTGACCAAGGCCGCCTGTTCCTCACGGTGGATCCCCGGGGAGCCCGTCGCGGGGCTCGCGCTGGGTCCACGGCCGACGTACCGGATCTCCCGGTCGGGAAACAGCTTCATCAGCCTCGGCATCATGTAGGTCCAGCCGCCGCGGTTCCGGGTCTCTTCCTGGGCCCACACGACTTCGGCCGCACCCCGGTAGGGCGCCACCACCCTCTCGAAGAGCTCGGTGTGGAACGGGTAGAACTGTTCCACACGGACAATCGCGACATCCTCGATCCCACGTTCCTCCCGCGCCTCCTCGAGGTCGTAGTAGAGCTTGCCCGAGCACAGGACCAGCCGTCGCGGGGCTTCGGGCGAGGTCGGGTCGTCCAGGAACTCCTGGAAACGGCCGTCGATGAGTTGATCGAGGGGCGAGACGGCGCGTTTGTGGCGGAGCAGGCTCTTGGGCGCCATGATGATCAGCGGACGGCGGTAGGAGGCCTTGATCTGCCGCCGCAGGGCGTGAAACAGCTGCGCCGGCGTGGTCAGGTTGCAGACCTGGATGTTGTCCTCGGCGCAGGCGGCGAGGTAGCGCTCGAGGTAGGCGTTGGAGTGCTCCGGCCCCTGGCCTTCGTAGCCGTGCGGGAGGAGCATCACGAGACCGCTGACCCGCTGCCACTTGTCGAAGGCTGCGGTGATGAACTGGTCGATGATCACCTGCGCGCCGTTGGCGAAGTCGCCGAACTGGGCTTCCCAGATCACCAGCATGTCGGGTTCGACCAACGAGTAGCCGTAGTCGAAACCCAGTACCGCCGCCTCCGACAGCATGCTGTTGTAAGCGCAGAAACGTGCCTGATCGGGTTTGATGTGCAGCAGCGGGATGTAGATCTCACCGGTCTTGGTGTCGAACCACGCGGCGTGGCGGTGGGAAAAGGTGCCGCGGATGCTGTCCTGTCCGCTGAGCCGGACGGGGGTCCCTTCGTAGAGCAGGCTGCCGAAGGCGAGAAGTTCGCCGAGGGCCCAGTCCACCTCGCCCTTGCCTTCCACGATTTCACGCTGCGCCGTCAGCCGGCGGGCGACCTTGCGGTTGAGGTTGAAACCGTCCGGCACCGTGGTCAGCGCACTGGTCACGGCCAGGAGGGTGGTGTAGGGCGCCCCGGTCTCGGTGCAGTCGTGGCAAAAGGAGTGGTCGAAGCCCTCCCAGATGCCCTGGAAGGCGTGCTTCTCCTCGATGACCGCACCGGAGGCCTTGACGCTTCTGAAGGCGTCGACAAGACGGGCCTGGAGCGAGTTGGTCAGCTTCTCGCTTTCATCGAGGCTGATGTCGTGGGCCGCCTCGAGCTGAAGCTGGTAGATCGAACGGATCGACGGCCGATTCTGGATCTTCTGGTACATCAGCGGCTGGGTGAAGGCCGGCTCGTCGCCCTCGTTGTGGCCGTGTTTCCGGTAGCACACGATGTCCACCACCGCGTCGCTGCTGAACTGCTGCCGGAAGCGCAGCGCGAGATCGACCACGTGGACCACCGCCTCGGGATCGTCGCCGTTGACGTGGAAAATGGGGGCCTCGACGAACTTCGCGAGATCGGTGGGGTAGCGGGTGGAGCGGGACTCACCGGGGAGGGTGGTGAACCCGATCTGGTTGTTGACGACGATGTGGACCGTCCCGCCGGTGGCGTATCCCTTGAGTTTGGACAGGTTGAGCGTCTCCGCCACGAGTCCCTGCCCGGCGAAGGCCGCATCTCCGTGGATCAACAACGGCAGGACCTTTCGTCGCTTGTCGGTATCGCTGTGGCGGCGCTGCTTGGCGCGGGTCCTGCCTTCGACCACCGGGTCCACCGCTTCGAGGTGGCTGGGGTTGGCGGTGAGGCTGACGTGGACGACGTGCCCGTCGGAGGTGACATAGTCGGAGCTGTAACCGCGATGGTATTTGACATCGCCGTCGCCGCCGTAGGGGTCGGGCCGGACGTTGTCCTCGAACTCGTGGAAGATCATGGAATAGGGCTTGCGGAGGATGTTGGCGAGGACGTTGAGCCGGCCGCGGTGGGCCATCCCGACGACGACCTCCTCCGCACCCGTCGTCGCGGCCGTCTCCAGGAACTGGTGGAGGGCCGGGATCAGAGCCTCGGCGCCTTCGAGAGAGAACCGCTTCTGACCCTGATAGCGGCCGTGGGTGAAGCTCTCGAAAAGCTCGGCATCGATCAGCTGTCCGAGGATTCGGTGCTTCTGCCCGCGGCTGAGATCGGGGCGATTTCGGATCGGCTCCATCTCGGCCTGGAGCCACCGCCGGGCTTCCATGTCCTGGATGTGGAGATACTCGACGGCAACCGTGCGGCAATAGGTGTCCTCGAGGATCCCCAGGATCTCCCGCAGGGTCGCCTGCTGTGCGCCGCCGAGATGACCGGTGTCGAAGATCTGGTCAAGGTGTTCTTCACCCAGACCGAAGGTCTCGAGTTCGAGGAGGGGATGGCTCTCGAGGTTTTCGCCGAGCGGGTCGAGGTCGGCGATGAGGTGGCCGATGTTCCGATAGGCGAAGATGAGGCTCGCCACTCTCGACTGATCAGCCGCACGCCCGGAGGCCACCGAGCCCGACGGGCGGTAGGCGAGGTCGAACCCGGCAAAGAACAGTCGCCACTCCTCGCCCATGGCGCCCGGATCGGCCTGCCACTGCTCGTACATCTGTTCGATGTAGTCCGAGCTCGCCAGAAGAGAGATGCTATCGGTTGTGGGCCGTGACGGCGGATCGATGGCCAAGTGGTGTCCCCCAGATGTTTTCGCCGACGATTTCGATCGGCGTTCGCTGCACGTACATAACGTAGTGCCGGATTATGGCATTTCCCGGCTGCGGCCGTATAGAATGCCCGGGTGAAATCGCTTTCCCAGGGGCAGGCCGAATTCCTCAAGATCCTCGCGGCCCGGATCGTTCCCGAAACGAGCGAAATGGATGCCGCGGGCGAGGGCCGGTTCTTCGACATCGTCGACGGCGCCCTCCAGGAACGCGGTTCGACGGTTCGGCGGCAGTTCGCCACCTTTCTGGGCGTCGTGCGGTGGTCGCCGGTCGTGCGCCACGGCGTCCCATTCGATCGTCTGTCCCCCGATCGCCAGGACGCCGTCCTGCGCTGGTTCGAGGATTGTCCGGTGGGGCTGTTGCGCAAGGGCACCTGGGGGCTCAAGACGATGATCTTCATGGGCTATTACGGTCAGACGGAGACGAACCCGCTGGTGGGTTATTCCCCGACATTCGACGGCCGGGTGGATCATCGTGCGTGAACACTCCTACGACGTCGTCATTATCGGCTCCGGGGCCGGCGGTGGAACGGTGGCCAGGGAGTTGGCTCCATTGTGCGCCGACGGGGTCCGCATCGCAGTCCTCGAGTGGGGCGCGAGACTCGGGGACCGGGAGTTCACCGGGCGCGAGCTGGACATGGTGCACAAGCTCTACATCGACTCGGGCGGCACCTTCACCAGGGACCGGTCGCTGACCCTGGCCGCTGGGCGCGCGTACGGCGGTTCGACCGTGATCTACACCGGCACCTCGCTGACCATGCCCGAGGAGGTCGTGGAGCGATGGGCGGTACCGGGGATCGAGTTCGCCGACCTCCAGCCGCGGATGGTCAAATATCTCGGGGAGAACAACGTCCACCTCCTCGACGAGGACGAGATCAACGACAACAACCGCCTCTTCCTCGAAGGCTGCCGCGAGCTCGGCTACCGCGTCGAGCAGTTTCCGATCAACGTCAAGGGCTGCAAGGGCTCCAGCCTGTGCAACCTCGGTTGCCCCAACCAGGCCAAACAGGGCACCCACCGCGTGCAGCTGCCGCAGGCTGAAGCTCTGGGAGTCGAGGTGATCACCAAGTGCCGGGTCACCAGGATCGGCGACCGGGTCTGCGACGCGGTGGTCGAGGACCCGGGATTCGGGGAACCGTCACTGTGGGAGCCTGGCGAACACCGGGTCAGGGCCAAGGTGGTGGTGGTCTGCGCCGGCGGCGCCACCAACTCGCCCGCGCTGCTCCTGCGGTCGGGTTTCGGCGAGCGCCTGCCGGTTCTCGGGCGGTTCCTCACGCTCCACCCGGCGCTGATCCTGGTCGGCGAGCACGAGCGCGAAATCACCAACTTCCATGGCCACCCCAAGAGCTATTACTGCGACCAGTTCGTTGCCGAACACCGTTTCCTGCTGGAAACCTGCATGTATTTCCCATTCGTCACCGCCAAAAACCTGATCGGCTTCGGCGCCGATCACTCCGAACTCATGCGGGCCTTTCCACGGCTGCAGATGATTCTCGTGCTGGCTCTCGACGAGGCGCTGGCCGAAAACCGCGTCACCCTCGACTCGAAGGGCGACCCGGTGGTGGACTACCGGATGACGCCGGAGGTTCTCGATGCCCTGCACGCCTCGATGGTGGCGAGCGCCAGAGTGTTCTTCGCCGCGGGAGCGAAGCGGGTGCACGCGCCGGCGGGGAAGACCTTCTTCATCGATGCCGCCGACGCCGTCCGGGTCGAGGAGTTGATCCCGCGGTCCAACGTCAAGCCGGGCAGGATCTCCGTCACCTCGGCCCACCTCATGGGGGGCTGCCGCATGGGACGCGACACCTCCGACTCGGTGACCGACGAATGGGGCAGGGTGCACGGCGTGCCCTGGCTCTTCGTCGCCGACTCGAGCCTCTTTCCGCAGTGCTCGGAGGTCAACCCCTACGTCACGGTCATGGCGCTGGCCGACCGCGTGGCGGAGGGCATCCGCACCAACGCCGGGGAGCTTTTAGCATGAAAACGAGAGCCGCGAAGGAGATCGTCCGCGCCCTCCAGGATGAGGGCGTTCGCTACACGTTCGGCATCCCGGGCACCCACAACATCGAGCTCTACGACGCCCTCGCCACAGCGGACGGTATCGAGACCGTTCTCGTAACCTCCGAAGTCGCCGGCGCCTTTCTCGCCGACGGCTTCTCCCGTTCGTCGAACGAGATCGGGGTCATCAACGTGGTCCCCGGCGCCGGGGTGACCTTCAGCATGTCGGGCATCGCCGAGGCGTGGATGGACAACGTGCCGATGGTGGTGCTCGCAGCCGGCATCCGCTCCGACACCGGAGCGGCCTTCCAGCTCCACGCGATCGACCAACTGGCGGCGCTGCGTCCGATCACGAAAGAGGCGGTGCGGGTGGAACGCGCCGAAGACCTCTACCCGACCATCCGCCGTGCGTTTCAGGTCGCCCGCAGAGGCGTTCCCGGACCGGTGGCGGTCGAGGTCCCCGCCCAGTTCTTCATGCTGCGGCAGGAGATCGGCGAGGCTCACTACCAACCCGAGCCGGATCCCGGCGCCGCACCCGATCCGGACCTCGTGGAGCGAGCCGCCGCCATGGTGGCCGACGCCGAGTCCCCGGCCCTCTACCTCGGCAAGGGCGCCGCCGGCGCCGCGGACCTCCTGGTTCCGCTGGCCGAGCAGCTCGGAACGCCGGTGACGTCGTCGTTCAGCGGCAAGGGAGTTTTTCCGGAGAGCCACCCGCTGTGGTTGTGGAACGGTTTCGGCCGGCAGGCTCCCGGCTTCGCGCGCAGCATCATGGAGAACTGCGACTGCCTGCTGGCGATCGGCTGCCGTTTCGGCGAAGTCACAACCGCCGGATTCGGCATCGAACCACCCGCCAGACTGATCCACGTCGACATCGATCCCGGCGTCTTCAATCGCAATTTCGCCGCCAGGCTCGCCATCTCGGGCGACGCCAGGCTCTTTGTGGAATCCCTGGCCGGGTTGATGGATGGTGGCCGTCCCTGGGAGGAGCCTGGCGGGCGAAATTGCACGGGGGTCACGCCGAGGTCACGTGCCGCGTTGGCGGCGACGGGCGAGCGAATCGAGGGTGACGCCGCACTTCCTGTTCGAGGCGCTGCAGCGTCACTGCCGCGAGGACGCCATCTATGCAACCGACAGCGGCAACGGCACCTTTCTGGCGGTCGAGCACCTGCGTCTCGACGCGCCGGGCCGTTTTCTCGCGCCGACCGATTTTTCGTGCATGGGGTACTCGGTGCCCGCTGCCATCGGCGCCTGTTTCGCCAACCCGGCCCGCGACGTGGTGGCGCTGCCGGGCGACGGTGCATTCCTGATGACCGGGCTCGAGTTGATCACCGCCCGGACCTACGGGGCCGCGCCGCTGGTGTGCGTCCTGTGCGACGGCAAGCTGTCGCAGATCGCTCAGTTCCAGAAGATGCAGGTCAACCGCGAGACCGCGAGCGTACTGCCCGGTTACGACCTCGAGGGCTTTGCCCGCGCTACCGGCAGCCGCTACTTCCGGATCCTCCGCGACTCGGAGCTCGACGCGGTGCTGCCCGCCGCCCTCTCCTTGACCCGCGCCGGTACACCCGCCCTGGTCGAGGTCGCGATCGACTACTCGGAGAAGACGTACTTCACGAAAGGCGTCGTCAAAAACGTCTTTTCACGCCTGCCGTTGGGCGACCGCGTCGCCAACATCGCCAGGGCGATCGGGCGACGGATCTTGTGAGTGACACCCTGCTTCGGAACCACCTCTCGAGCCGAATGGTCTGCCTGAACCGCAACCACAAAGACACGAAGCCACGAAGGAAAACACCAAGATGATTTTCTTTGTGTCTTGGTGCCTTAGTGGTTGTGGCGTCTCTACCGCCAGTGAAATCCCGCGACGAGCTGGTAGCTTCTGAAGGTGGGCCGAGGCCCACCCTATTTCGGACCCGCATTTCGAACGGCATCGTAGGGTGGGCTTCAGCCCACCATCAGAGTCGTTCACGAGATGGTAGGTCGCAGCAATCGAGCCGTATTGTGGTGCGGGCGTCCCGCCCGCACAGTGCGGCCGGGACGGCCGCACCACAACGCACCGACACTTGCCCCGTCAAGCCTCAAGCCCCAAGCCTCAAGCCGCCAGCAGCTACTGCCGCGGCTTGAAGCAGGTCAGGTGGCCGTCGCCGTAAAAGACCTCGTAGCGGTCCGACAGAAAGTCCCGCAGGCAGTCGGCGACCGAGAAGATGATCGGCGGAACGGTCTCGGACTCCACCTCGCGGGCGAACCGGGTGTAGAAATCCCGCCCGGGTCCCTCGGGTCGCACCGGGCGGTAGAGGTAGATGAAGTCATACCCCTTGGCCGGGGTTTCGAGGACGTCGGCGACCCTCCACTCGACGCGCTCTTCCGGGACCCGCAGCCACGTCTGGAGGCCCTTGCCGATCTCGACGGCCTGCTCGGAGATCTCGATCTGGACGGTCCGCCGGTGCGGGTACAGGACCTGGAGCAGGAGGCCCTGGAGGCCGTTGCCGGCGCCGAAGTCGGCGCTGACGGTCTCCGCGCCGATCCATCCGTCGGCCTTGAGGACCGGCGCTCAATCCGCCGGCGTGGTTCCAGTAGCCGCCGGCCTCGTCGAGCCGCCGCCTCTCGTCGGTGGTGTAGGGCGCCTCGTTCATGTGGAGGTGGGCGTAGAGGTCGAGGAAGGCATCCTCGAGGGCTTCGCCGTCGCCCGAGACCATCAGCTTTTCGACCGCTGATCTCAGCTGTGCAAAACGAGGAAAGGTGGTCGCGGCGTCGGGCGGATCGGGGAGGATCAGGAACAGCAGGATCAGTCGCGCCAGACGGTCCGCTTCGCCGGGATCGCGTCCGGCGGTGGCCAACCGTCGCGCCAGATCGAGCTCTGCGGCGGTGTTGAAGTCATCGGACACCACTCATATGTACCACGGACCGGGGCCTCAGGCACGGTTGGAACGGTGGCGGCGGGCGGTCAGTCGATCCGCAGCGAGCGGGCGGCGATGACGAATCGCCCGCCGATCTTTCCGGTGACGATCTCGACCCGGGTCACCGGAGCGGTGATCAACCGCCGCAGCCGGCCGCTGGCTGCGAGTTGAAGTTCCTGTGCAGTCGCTCGACCTCGATCATCGATCCTTCCGTGTCGATTTGACTGGCCCATACTGCGCGCGGAAAGTGCTTTGTTCCGGGCCTTACGCTAAACTCATGATGTGGGTGCATTTGACGGGATTCTCACGGGGCTGAGCGGACCCCGGTCGGTGGAGTGAGTGGTGGAGGAATCCAAACGGATACTCGCCGTAGCGCTGGACAACGAGACCCTCGACCGGATCGGACCGGTTCTCAAACGCAGCAGCCTGGCGACGGTCGCGGTGGAGCAGGCTGCGGAGGCCGCGACCCGGGCCGTTCGCGAACGGTTTCACCTCGTGATCTGCCGTTACCCGCTGCCCGATCTCAAGTTGCGTGAATTCGTCACCGCCATCCACGTCCCGGGGAGCTCGAGCAGGGACGCGTCGTTGCTCCTGCTGACGATTCCGGAAATGATGACCGAAGCGCGGACGGGCGCCGAGGGTGGGCCGTTTCTGGTTTTTTCCGGGCAGGAGAATCTCGGCGTCATCGGCCAGGGGGCGGCCCACCTGCTCCAGGTGGCTCCCCGTTTTTCGCCACGGATCACCGCACGCTTGCGGGTCCGGATCGAAGACGAGAAGAGCTTCAAGGGGTGGGTCGTGAATCTGTCCCGGACCGGCATGCTGGTGACCGACTCGCCCATGCTCTCGGTTGGGAGCGGGTGCGTCTTCGAGTTCACCCTGCCGAACGGCGAGACGGTCCGTGGTTCGGGCGTGGTGACCCGACATGCCGCCCCCCGGCGTGAAAAGGTGACCGGTTTCGCGGTCCGCTTCGCCGAGTTCGAGGACGGATGCCGGGAGTCGCTCGAATCGTGGTGCGATTCGGGCAGTGTTTGAACGTCTCAACGTTGAACGTCTGAACGTTCCGTAAGGGCTGCGCGCGCGTCGTCCATCAGAGCCCTGACCGACGCCGCCTGCGCGCCCTCGGGCATCGTTGCCAACAGCGGATCGAGTATCTCGATGACCCTGTCGAACTCCTGCCGGTTGTAGAGATCCACCGCCCGGTTGTAGATGTCCACGTAGCGGTTGTAGGCGAGGGTGAATTCGAGCTCTCGGATCTTGCCGTCGATCCACCGGGTCTGCGCTCCCGCCGAACGCCCCCGGATTTCCGTGAGAAAGAGCACCGCGCCGTCGAGGTCGCCGGCGGCCAGCAGGCGGTTGAGCCGCTCGATCTCTTCGTTGGTCGGCGAAACGGCGGGCTCCGGCTCGCGGACATACTCTTCGGGGTGGTCGATGACCCGCATGAGGTGTCGGCATGAAGCCGTGACCGGGCTCTCGGCCGGCAGCTCGGAAAGGGCGTGTTCGAGGAGGGCTCTGGCCGCCTCCCGGTCGCCGCGGTCGAACGTCGCCACCGCCAGGTCGTAGGTCTTGGCGCCCTCGTGCTCGATGATCGACCTCCTGACGGCGGCGATGTCCCGCGCGACCAGTTCCGGCCGGGATGCGAGGTCGATGGAGCGCTCCGCGGCGTCGAGGCGTTCGGAGGCGCCGTTCGCGCGATCCTCCTGCAGCAGCTCGCGGGCTTTCAGGAGGTCGTTCAGCAACACCACCATCCAGGCCTCGCCGGCCGCCTGGCGGTTACTTTGCAGTGTGGTTTCGATGAGGGTCACCGCCCGATCACGCCGGTCAAGGCGAACGAGGAGCCGGAGCAGACCGAGGGTCGATGCCAGGTCGGCCGGCTCCAGGCGATGGGCCGTTTCGGCGGCGGCCAGGGCCGCAGGCGAGGTGTCGCCGAGTTGGACATAGAGACTCGAAAGAGCGACCCAGGCGGGAGCGAACGCGGGTTCAAGCCGGGTCGCTTCGGAAAGGGCCGCGAGGGCCCGTTGGGAGTCTCCCAGATGCCGGCTGAGAAACTCGCCCCAGTGAAACAACGCTCGCACGTCACCCGCGTTGGCCTCGACCGCACGGGCGTAGAGGTGTGCTGCGGCGTCCCAATCGGCCCGCTCCTCGGCCGCGAGCGCGAGGGCGGTGAGAGAGGGGCTGTGGTCGGGATCGATCTCGAGGGCTGCCTTGAAATACGAGGAGGATTCCGGGCGTTCCGGCACCTGGCTCGAGAGAAGATCGCCGAGCCGGAAGAGCACATCGGCGTGCGGCATCTCGACGATCGTCATCGACTGGTCGACGTCGATCTCCGCCTCGGTCTTCAGAAAAGGAATCCTGGGCCCGCGGACGTGGCCGCGGACCTCACGTTCGAGAAGATCGGGATCCGGCCCGAACGCGTCGGCAAACGCCGCGTCAGCCGGCGTCCCTCTTCCGATCGCCGCGACAAAACGCCCGAACTGCTGCCTGCGCTCCGGGTTCCCGAGCAACAGATAGTGGGTGAGCGCCCAGCTCTGGGCGTAGAAGTCGTTTTTGCGGTCCCTTTCGTTGTAATAGGGCGACTCGTAATCGACCGCCACGAGCTCGGTCATGGGGACTCGCGTCGAGCCGCGCAGGGTCGCGAGGTGTTGGTTGATGGGGAGACCGATGTACACGGTGCCGTCAACCACCTCGAATGTCTGGTAGAACTCGGCCAGACCCTCCGACAACCACACCGGCAGCCACCAGAAGTTGTTGGCCGTCACGTAGTGGACGTACTCGTGGAAGACGATCGCCGAGGCATCGCTCGAACCGGCGTCGATCGCGATGTAGTTGGCGTCGCTGTGATTGATGAAATAGCCGCTCATGAGCCCCGGCCGGTTGTCGTAGAGAATCTTGTACGGGGTGAACGAGCGGTCGTTCTTGAACACGTAGATCAGGGTCGGGATCGGTGACTGGAGCTCGAAGTCGGTGAGCTGGGCGAGCACCGCGCGCAGCTCCTCGAGATCCGCGGCCACCCGTCGGGTGGCGCCTTGCCCGGCGTTCGAGAAGAACCGGAAGTTGGCGGTTCGAACCTCGATCCAACGCTCTGTGGGCTTCGGCACCTCGATCTCCGCGGCGCCTGCGGCAAAGGCCGCGACCGAGGCGAGCAGCGCCGCCGCAGCCCAGAAGGACATGCGAAATATGCCGATGTTGATTCCGCCTCCGGTCATCGAATCCTCACGCCCATCATGACAGCACGTGCGGTTGATGGCAGGACGTCTCCGCACACCTGGTCAATACGGTCCATGAGCAGGCTGGTTCTTCACACCTGAGGGTGGCCGACTGCAATTCAGGGCCGCTGCGATCAGCAGCGGCCCTGAATTGCACGCACTCGTCGAAAGCCCGTGTGCAAGGTGGGCGGTTATGGATGGTATTTGGTAGGAAGTTGAAGGTGGGACTGTTCAGGTAGGTCTCAAAGATCACGGGCGAATTCGAACGAGTGTGCAATGGTGGATTATTGAATCCCCATTCAGAGCTTCAATATATAAGCATAGAGTTAATTTGTCAAGCCCTGCAGTGAAATCGCTCAGCAGACCTCGACGCGCTTCATCCCGTCGCCGATCCGCAGCCGGAGCAGCAGCAGCAGATCGTGCGCCGAAACCGGTTTCTGCAGAAAGGTCAGTCTGGCATTGCCGAACCTGGCGCCGATCTCGAAGACCGGGTGGTTGGTGAGAGCGACGATGTGACACTGCGAATCCGAGAGGTTGGCGAGGGTGATCAGGTCCATCGGTTCATGCTCGAGCAGACCGGCGTCGATGATGAGATAGCTCGGGGGATCGGCGGCGCAGATCTGACGGGTCTGGGGGAGGGTGGAGCAGCCGGTCACGCGGACGGTCGGCAGCTCGCAGAAACCGTCGAAAACCGCCCACAGCAGGTCCTCTTCCCGGGTCGCCACCACTACGTGCACCATGTCCGGCGCGGTGCTGGGGTCCCGCAGGTCCTCGAACTCGAAGCTGGTGGTGCGTTCTGCTGAGTTGCCCATGATAGCTCCCCGACCGAATTCGCCCTCCGGTCGGCTCCCTATCGAGCAAGGCGCGTGCCAGCTTATGGTCCGCGTTCAGAGCCTTGAGATGTCCCACCTTGAGACGTTCAACGTTTCAACGTTTCAACGACGTCAGGGGCTGATCCGCCGACTCGGCCTGAGAACGGACAGGGTCGGCTGGCCGCCGGCCACGACCTGGACCTTGTCGATGTACCAGCCCTCGGCGCCGCTGCAGCCGTCGTTTCCGAAGTCGAATCGAATGCGGATCGAGTCGCCGGGCGAGGCCAGGTTCTCGAGGTCGATCTGCGTCTGGCCCCAGCTGCCTTCCACCGAACCCTCGTCGGCACCGGTGTAGGCAGGCTCGCCGGCCAGGGGGTTGGCGTTGGGGACCTCATTCTGTTCGGCGTCGGTGATCGAGAGGATGATGGAATCGTTGTAGGAATTGAAGACGAAGGCGTCGGCCGGCACCAGTTCGAACTCTCCGCCGTTGACGCTCAGCTTGACGTTGCCGCCGTCCCACCCGGTCTCGGTGGCGACATAGTGGTCGAACACCAGGTACAACAACGTGGCCGAAGCCGGCAGGTTGATGGTCGGGCTCGTGGCCATCAGGACCCCCGACTGGTCGTTGTTGTTCGAGGTGTTCGTCTCTTCATGAACGCAGTTGCCGACGAAGGGGCTGTTGATGGCGAACAGCGCACCGCCCTCGCGGTCCGCCGGGAGGACGCTCGAGACCCGCCAGTTGCGGGTGGTGTCGTACTCGGTGTAGACGCCCTGATTCGTGAGCGTCCATCCGTCGAGCGCCGACGGCGAGTCGAAGGTCTCGGAGTAGACCACGTTGGTGGCGGCGAGCGGCGGAGCGCCCGGCTCGAGGATCGCCGTGAACCCGCACTGGGTCGGCGCGAGCCGCATTTCAGTGGCGAGCATGGCGGCGGCCACCTGGGTGCAGTCCGAGTTCCTGACGACCTCGGAAGCCGGCTGCCCGGTCGCCAGGTCGGTGAGCGACTGGTTGACGAGGTCGTCGCAGGCCTGCTCCAGGAGCTCGGCGTGGTCTGCGAAGTCGGTGGTCGGTCCCTGGTACTCGCGCATCGCGCGCCAGTAGATGTGGGCGGCGCGGTTCATGCCGATCGCGTTCACGGTGACGCCGTTGTAGGTGCCGCCGTCCACCAGCAGGGCAAAGGCGTGGTTGGGGACGCCGCTGTTGGTGTGGACGCCGCCACCATCGTCCTCGAGGCAGTAGTAGGAGGGGTCGGAAACCCGCCCCGGATCGCCCATGCAGTTGGGGTTCCACATGTCGCGGAAGGCGCCGGTACTACCGTCTTCGGCGGTCAGCCAGCGGACCGAATTGTCCTCGTGATGGTCTGACGGTCGAGAGTCACGGCGACGCCCATGCGTCGAGCTCGATCCTTGAGGATCTCGCCGGATGTCTGAGACTGACCATCACGGAGGTATGGCGAGGGCCGGTTGCTGCCACCCATAAAGAGGATCGCATCGGGTCGTCTCGAGGTTGTTGTTGACGATGATCGCGCCGATCGCGCCGGCAGCGAGGGCGTTGGCGACCTTGTCGCGAAAGAGACATGTGCCGCGGTCGATCAGCGCGATCCGTCCCGACGTGAAACCCTGCAGCGGTTCGCAGGCATCCGTGGCCGTCCCGGTGCGGTCGTCGACGAGTTCGACGAAGCCGCTCGCCGATCCACGGCGTCGTCGGATTGAACTCGGCGCCGCGGGCTGTCATACGCGCCCGCGATGGCGGCCGGCGACGTCACGTTGAACTGCGGAAACGGAACGCCGAAAAATGTCGAACAGCCGTTCTCGGTTCGCTGACCGTCGGGGGTGTCGAGTCCCCGCTCGTTGAGCAGGTCCACGATTTCGCCGAAAATGTCGGAGTAGCTTTCGTTGAGGGCGCCGGGCTGCCACGCGTAGATCAGTTGGTGGGTGTTGTCGGTGTAGGCATGGGTCCATTCGTGGGCGATGACATCGTCAACGGCCAGCCCGACACAGAAGTTGGTCGTGAGCCCGTTCCACGTGGCATTCGGACACTCGAGGGTGGACGCCTCGTAGACGCCGTTCATCTTCCGGTCGTTGCCGTCGAACGACAGGAACTCGCCGCCGGTCAAATTCGAGTACAGCTCGTAGGTCTCGCCGGCGGTGAGGATCATGGTGTTGACTTCGTCGTTCTTGGCGCTGGTGAACGAAGGATCGGAGTAGGGGAAGGGGTCACCCTCGGTCCAGATCGAGGAGGGATAGGTGCGGTGGTGGATTCCGCGGCTGAGCTCGTGAATACCGTTGATCCGGTCGACCACGTACCCGCGATGGGCGTCGACGAACACGAATTCGCGAATGCCGGCGCCGTCACCTACTTCCATCTTCCACACCAGGTGGTCGGTGCCGGGGATGCCGCGCGCGAGCCCGGTGCGGTAAACCATCAGCTCTGGTGAAGTGGAGTCGAGGTCATCCGGGTTCCCTCCGTGTTCCTTGGCGACCACGCGGCGGGCGATGTCCGAAGCGTCGAGGGCGTCGATCGCAGGGGTCGGATCGAGATCAAGGTCCGGAACCACCGCGCCGTTGACCGCCACCAGCTCGTCGTCGGAGGTGAAGTGAAAACGCAGACCACCGGCAAATACCGGAACGCCCTGGTAGGACTGGGTGAAGTGGAGGTGCTGCATGCCGAGCTGGTCGGTACGGCTGGTTTCGAGCGCGAGATCCCGCTCCGGCTGGTCGAGCCCGAAAGCCGCCCCGAAACGGGAGAGGAACTCCTGGGCCTTCGCCGTCGTCCCGGCCGCCGCGAGTTCGAGTGCTGCCGGGGGCACGAGGATCAGATCGGGCGAACCGGTGGCCGGGTCGATGATGATACGGGCGCGGTACTGCGTGTCCTTGCCCAGCTGATCGATGGTCGAGTTCGGCTCCGGTATCGCGCGATCCACCGCCGGAGCGGCGGCTGCCAGGGCCAGGATTGCGACCGTGAGGCCGAGAGTTGTTCTACAGGTCATTCATTCCTCCGGATTCCGTTCTCGAGACCACTCGACGACCCTCGACAGTCGAAACCGGTCGTCCCCTCCAATATTTCCTCGGAGCGTGTTGTGCAACCTCGGCCGTCGGTTCGCAACGAGCCGCCGACCCCCGGCCGACGGTGCACCGCGACCCTTGACGGCCGGCGGTTTTCCGTCTACCGTGACGCCTCCGTTTGGCTCCCCGCAGAGAAGCGGCCGAGGCCCGAGTCGGATCATACCAGACGGGTTTTCCGAGATGATAAACGGAATTTTGGATTAGTGTTCGGTATTTCGTACGAGTCTTCGTTTTTGGCCGAGAGTTCAACAACAGATTCCGGCACGAAACTTGCTGTAATTCATCGTCGAACAGGCAGTGGTCGGTTTGGTTTTCGGGATAATCAACGTGTCATACCAAGGATTCAGAAGGACAAGGAGGTAGAGATATGTTTCGTTTCATCAGCGTTCGAACTGCGCTCGTGGTGGTGGCAGCCCTGTTGCTGGTCACCCCGCTGCAGGCGCAGACCACGACCGGTCGTCTGGTCGGCAACGTCATCGACGACACCGGCGCCGCTCTTCCGGGCGTCACCGTGACGATCTCGTCGCCGGTGCTGATCGGCGGCGCGCAGACCAAGATCACCGACGGCGCCGGCGAATTCGCGTTCATCGGCATCACTCCGGGTGAGTACACCATCAAAGCGGACCTCTCAGGCTTCATCAGCCAGGAGCGCAACGAGATCCAGGTCGCGCTCGGCGGATCGCGAACCATCACCATCGAAATGCCGCAGGGCACCTTCGGCGGCGAGATCGAGGTCGTGGCCGAGACCCCGGTGGTCGACCCGACCCAGGTCAACACCGAGGTCACCTATACCTCCGAATATCTGCAGGGTTCGGCCATCGGTTCGAACAACCGCAGCTATCAGAGCGTGCTCCTGCAGACGGCTGGCGTGGCCGGCGGTTCGAACCCCAACGTGTTCGGTTCGACCCTCGGTGAGAATGCCTACTACATCGACGGCGCCAACACCACCGACCCGGTGACCGCGACCTTCGGCACCAACTTCACCTTCGATTCGATCCAGGAGATCCAGTTCCAGACCTCCGGGTACGAGGCGGAGTACGGCAGCGCCACCGGGGGCATCGTCAACCTGGTGACCAAGTCGGGCGGCAACCAGTTCGCGGGCACCGCCGACGTCCGCTACCGCGACGATTCCTTCCAGGAGAGCGGCGACCACTACGACGCCAGCGAGCTCGAGAGCCAGCGTCAGGAGATCGACGTCACCCTCGGCGGTCCGGTCCTGCGCGACAAGCTGTGGTTCTTTGCCGCCTATCAGTACGTGAAGAGCGATAACACGCCGATCGGTGCTCCGACCACCCGCTCCTTCATCGGCAACTACCCCCTGGCCAAGTTGACCTGGCAGGCGGGCGCCAACTGGCGCGTGACCGGCAAGTGGACGGCGCGACCCGGCGGACATCGACAACTCGAACGCCTGTCCAGTTCGCGGACACCCGGAGGCGACCGCCTTCCAGACCCAGGGCGCCGACATCTACTCCGCCGAGCTCAATGGCGTGCTCTCGGACGCCTTGATGTGGAACACCGTAGTCAGCGCCTACCGCTCGACAGCTCGACGTCTACCCGCAGACCGGGCAATCTCGAGCCCATCGGCCACTTCAACGTACGATACCGGCGTGTTGCCGGTCAACTACACCAACCAGCAGTACTCGGAGCGCAACCGCGACGACATCACCACCAACCTGACCTGGTTCGTGGACGACCTCGCCGGTTCGCACGAGTTCAAGGGCGGCATCGTCTACGCCGACCTCAACTTCACCAGCGCCAACTGCACCACCGGCACCGCCGGCGGCGTCGAGTGCGATCCGGACGTCCCGGGCAACCGATTCGAGGACGTCATGGAAGGCGATGAGCCATCTCCCGTACGTGTGGTGGGTGGACTACAACACCGGAACGAGGAGTCCAACGGCACCAACTCGACCCTCTTCCTGCAGGACGCGTGGCGGGTGATGCCGAACCTCACCCTCAAGCTCGGCGTCCGCTACGACATCGCCAAGTACGACACCGACAACGCGTACCGAGATCGCCGACATGAGCAAGTGGCAGCCCCGCATCGGTGCCGCGTGGGACATCACCGGCGACGCCAAGAACATCGTCCGCGCCAACTGGGGCTACTTCATGTCCCCCAACGCACTGACCCTGCCGTCCTTTGCGCGCACCGGCACCGCCCCCAGGCGGCCTGGTCTGTCGTGCTCGCTTGCGTACGGTCTCGACGCCGAGGCGTGCGCAGCAATTCGCCGATCGACCGCGGCCGCATCTGGAGCCTCGATCCCGAAGGCTGGGATCCCAACGGCTGGATCCTCAACCCCGTGGAACGTGTTCGGCAGCGCGCCGAACGCGATCGACCCCAACCTCAAGGCGATGTACACCGAGACCTTCAGTCTCGCCTACGAGCGTGAGGTCGGCCGTCGCGCCTCGGTGACCGTCACCTACATCGACAAGACAGACCAACGACATCTTCGAGGACACCTGCGACGGCAACGTCGGTCCCGGCGGCCCGAGTGCTGACGCGAGCTGTGACTACTACATCATGGCCAACCTCCCCGAACTCACCCGCGACTACTCGGGTTTCGTCCTCGAGTACAGCACCCGCACCTTCGACTGGTTGACCCTCAACGCGTCCTACACCTACTCCGATTCCAAGGGCAGCCAGGAGTACACCCAGAACGCCGGCGTCGACTTCGACGTCTACCCGGCCCACTTCGAGAACCGCTACGGCTTACCTCTCGGATCACCGCCAGAACCGCTTCAAGCTCAACGGCTTCTTCACCATCAAGGGCGACTGGACGATCGGGTTTGACGGCTTCTACTCGTCGGCCTTCACCTGGGAGCCGCAGGCCAACAGCAGCAACAGCGGCGAGGAGTACAACGGCCAGATCATTCCCGACATCCCGTACGGCGCGTACTTCGTCGAGCCGCGCGGCAACCGCGAGGCCAACTCGAACTACCAGCTCGACCTCCAGCTCTCCAAGGGCTTCACGGTCGGCAGCGCGGTGCGGCTGGTGCTGATCGGTTCGGTCTTCAACGCCTTCTCGAGCGAAGAGGTCACCGGCGGTCTGCACCTCGATCAACGGCTGCACCGACGTCAACGGTGATCACCCCGATCCGGGGGCGCCACCAACTGGCAGACCCCGCGCCGCTACGAGCTCGGCTTCCGCGTCGAGTTCTGATCCCTCCCACTCAGGGAATCTCGAGCCCACCCTTCGGGGTGGGCTTTTTTCATGTCAACCTCAAACAAAAGGACGGGTTTTCCGTAAGAGACACCAGGGAGCACGGCGGTTCGGGACGTCGTGCAGGAGCGGCCGGCGCTGAGGCGTCGGCCTTCGACTATTGCGGGCGGGTCCGCCCACACGACAGGAAGGAGACGCGGAGGGAGCGAGTCCCCCCCACACACAACAGCAACGCGCCTCGACTCAAAAGCGAGTTCACTACCGGTCACAGCCTGAAGCCCGGGCATTCGCAAGGGCTCGAGGGGCAGACCGGAAATCCCGAAGGGCATGGAGGTAGAGATATGTTCCGATCGTTTGATGTGCGGAATGCGTTCGTTTTCGTGGTCGCGCTGTTGCTGGTTGCTTCCCTGCACGCGCAGACGACCACCGGCCGTCTGGTGGGCAACGTCGTCGACGACAACGGCGCCGCCCTGCCGGGGGTCACCGTGACGATCTCGTCGCCGGTGCTGATCGGCGGCAGCCAGACCAAAATCACCGACGGCGCCGGCGAGTTCGCCTTCATCGGCATCACGCCCGGGGAGTACAGCATCAAGGCGGATCTCTCCGGCTTCATCAGCCAGGAGCGCAACGAGATCCAGGTCGCGCTCGGCGGCTCGCGGACCATCACCATCGAGATGCCCCAGGGCACCTTCGGCGGCGAGATCGAGGTGGTGGCCGAGACCCCGGTGGTCGACCCGACCCAGGTCAACACCAACGCCAACTACACCGCCCAGTATCTGCAGGGGTCGGCCATCGGGTCGAACAACCGCAGCTACCAGAGCGTGCTCCAGCAGACCGCCGGTGTCACCGTCGGCGGTTCGGGGAACCCCAACGTGTTCGGTTCGACCTACGGCGAGAACGCCTACTACGTCGACGGCGCGAACACCACCGACCCGGTGACGACGACCTTCGGCACCAACTTCACCTTCGACTCGATCCAGGAGATCCAGTTCCAGACCTCGGGGTACGAGGCGGAGTACGGCAACGCCACCGGCGGCATCGTCAACCTGGTGACGAAGTCGGGCGGCAACCAGTTCTCGGGAACCGTCGACATCCGCTACCGCGACGACTCATTCAACGAGAGCGGCGACCACTACGACTCCAGCCAGCTCGACAGCCAACGGCAGGAGCTCGACGCCACGCTCGGCGGCCCGATCCTGCGCGACAAGCTGTGGTTCTTCGCCGCCTATCAGTACGTCAACAGCGATTTCACCCCGATCGGCGCGCCCTCGACCACGTCGTTCGTGGGCGACTACCCCCTGGCCAAGCTGACCTGGCAGGCGGGGTCCAATTGGCGCGTGACCGCCAAGTACACGGGCGAGATGGCGGACATCGACAACGTCAATGCCAGTCCGTTCGTGGAGCCTGAGGCCACCTACTTCCAGAACCAACCCACCGATGTCTTCTCGGCAGAGCTCAACGGCGTGCTGTCGGACTCGTTGATGTGGAACACTGTCGTCAGCGCCTTCCGCTCGACCCTCGATTCCTACCCGCAATCGGGCGATCTCGAGACCATCAGCCACCTCAACCTCGTCACCGGCGTGCTCTCGGCCAACTACAACAACCAGCAGTACTCGAAGCGCAACCGCGACGACGTGACGACCAGCCTGACCTGGTTCGTCGATGACCTCGCCGGTTCGCACGAGTTCAAGGGCGGGCTGGTCTACGCCGACCTTTCGTTTACGTCAGCCAACTGCTCGACCGGCACCGCCGGCGGCGTCCAGTGCGAATCCGACGTTCCGGGCAACGTCTTCAACGATCTGGACTTTGGCGGCAACTATCCGTACGTCTGGTATGAGAACTTCACCACCGGCCCTCAGGAGTACAACGGCTCGAACTCGACGCTCTTCGTGCAGGACGCATGGCGGGTGATGCCGAACCTCACTCTCAAGCTCGGCGTGCGGTACGACATCGCGAAGTACGACACCGACAACGCCACCCAGATCGCCGACATGAGCAAGTGGCAGCCGCGGGTGGGAGCCGCCTGGGACGTCACCGGCGACGCCAAGAACATCGTCCGCGCCAATTGGGGCTACTTCATGTCGCCCAATGCCCTGACCCTGCCGAGCTTTGCGCGCACCGGCATCGCGCCGCAGAACATCTGGCTGTCCTGCTCATATTTCCTCGGTCTGGATGCCGCGGGTTGCGAAGATTGGGCAGCCGCACGCCAGGGCATTCGCGTGGAGCATGGACCCCGAAGGTTTGGATCCGGGCGGCTGGGTACTGACTCCCGGCAAATATCGTCGGAGGTCTGCCGAGCCAGGTCGACCCCAACCTCAAGGCGATGTACACCGAGACCTTGAGCCTCGCCTATGAGCGCGAGGTCGCCGCGCGCTCGTCGGTGACCGTCACCTACGTGCAAAAGGACACCAACGACATTTTCGAGGACACCTGCGACGGCAACTGGCCCACCCCGACAGAGGGCGGCAGCTGCGATTACTACATCATGGCGAACCTCCCAGAACTCAAGCGTGACTACGAGGGCTTCGTCCTCGAATACAGCACCCGCACCTTCGACTGGATGACCCTCAACGCTTCCTACACCTGGTCCAAGTCCAAGGGCAGCCAGGAGTACAACCAGAACCAGGGCGTCGACTTCGACTTCTACCCGGCCCACTACGACAACACCTACGGCTATCTCACCGACCAACGTCTGAGCCGCTTCAAGCTCAACGGCTTCTTCACCATCACGGGCGACTGGACGATCGGGTTCGACGGCTTCTACTCGTCGCCCTTCACCTGGCAGCCGACGGCCAACGCCGGCAACAGCGGTGAGGAGTACAACGGCCAGATCATTCCCGAGATCCCCTACGGCACCTACTTCGTGGAGCCGCGCGGCAGCCGGGAAGCCAACTCGAACTACCAGCTCGACCTCCAGCTCTCCAAGGGCTTCACGGTCGGCAGCGCGGTCCGGCTGGTGCTGATCGGCTCGGTCTTCAACGCCTTTTCGAGCGAAGAAATCACGACCGTGTGCCAGTCGATCGACGGCTGCACCGACACCAACGGCGACTCGGTCGACACCGGCGGTCCGACCAACTGGCAGACCCCGCGCCGCTACGAGCTCGGCTTCCGGGTCGAGTTTTGAAATCCCGGGCCCGCCCGTTCGGGCGGGCCCTCTTTTTTGAAGGAGCGCCGAAACGCTCCTTCAAAAAAAAGGCTGGTGGACACTCGCGACCATTCCCGGGTCGCACTATTTTCTGCGTCGAAGTTCCATCTGGTGGTTCGAAAACGGCCCCCGATAGGCAAGGGCCGCCGGCCGGGTTATCGTAGCTGCGTGGCGGTGGTCAGACTCCCGGAGATGGGCCCTGCGGTCCCGCGCCGCGGCTGGCGGATCGGCCGCTGGATCGGCAGGGCCGTGTTCAAGGCCGCAGGGTGGTCGTTTCCCGGTTCGATCCCCGATGTTTCGAAAGCGGTGATCATCGTCGCCCCGCACACCTCGAACTGGGACTTCGTCATCGGCGCGGCCGCCATGGTGGCGATGGACCTCGATGCCTGCTTCTTCGGCAAGCACACCCTTTTCAAGGGGCCGCTCGGGGTGTTGATGCGCTTCCTCGGCGGCATCCCGGTGGACCGCGGAGCGAGCGGAACCCGCGTGGTCGAGGACATGGTGGCGCGATTCGATGCCGCGGACCACTTGATCCTCGCGCTGGCCCCCGAGGGCACCCGCAAGGCTGTTGACCACTGGAAGACCGGTTTCCACCGCATCGCGCTGGCGGCCGGCGTCCCGATCGTCGCGACCGCGCTCGACTGGGGCCGCCACGAGATTCGCTTCCGCGAGCCGTTCCAGGCTACCGTCGATGTCGAGGCCGATGTGGCGGAGCTGCAGCTTTATTTTGCAGATTCCCGTGGCCGGCGGCAAACCCCAGCGGCGTAAAGCCGTAGATAATCGGAACGAGTATCAAATTGGAGGCAGCATGAGACTGATCAAGACCGGTGCATGGAGCGTCGTGATGGTGGGTGTGCTGGTGTCGGCCCCCTCCGGCTGGGCCCAGGACAGCGAAAAGAGCGCACCGTGCTCGGCGGCGGAACACGCGCAGTTCGACTTCTGGGTGGGCGAGTGGAAGGTCGCCGACCCGGCCGGGCAGTTCCAGGGCACCAACCACGTCGTGAAGATCCTCGGCGGGTGCGTGGTGCAGGAAAACTGGACCGGGGCTCGGGGCATGACCGGCCAGAGCTACAACACCTATGCCGCGACGCGGGGTGTCTGGCACCAGACCTGGGTCGATTCGAACGGCTCGCTCCTGCTGCTCGACGGCGGGATCGAGGACGGGCTGATGGTGCTGCGCGGCGAGACGCCGGCCAGGGATGGAGACGGCACGGTGCAGCACGAGATTTCGTGGGAACCGATGGACTCCGGTCAGGTCCGCCAGATCTGGCGGACCTCGAAGGACGGCGGCGGCGTGTGGAGCGAAGCGTTCGTCGGCATCTACACTCGCCAGGAAGACTGAAGGGACGCTTTCCCGTGCGCATAGCTCTCGTTCAGCAGCACGCAACTCACGACCGGAACGACAACCTCCGACGCGGACTCGAGGCCCTGGAGACTGCGGCCGCCGGGGGGGCACAGCTGGTGTGTTATGCCGAGCTCGCCTTCGAGCCCTTCTACCCCCAGCGCCCCGCGGGCGACCGGCCCGCGGAGCTCGCCGAGGAGATCCCGGGCCCGGTCACCGAGGCCTTCTCGAAGCGTGCCGCCGATCTCGGCGTTGTCGTGGTGCTCAACCTCTACGAGCGCGACGGCGATCGCTGCTTCGACTGCTCGCCGGTGATCGACGCCGACGGCACCCTGGTCGGCCGGACGCGGATGGTCCACATCACCGACTATGCGTGCTTCCACGAGCAGGGCTACTACACGCCGGGAGACACCGGCGCTCCCGTGTTTGATACCCGGGTCGGCACGATCGGGGTGTCGATCTGCTACGACCGCCACTACCCGGAGTACATGCGCGCCCTGGCTCTGTCCGGCGCGGAGCTGGTGGTGGTGCCGCAGGCGGGAGCGGTGGGCGAGTGGCCCGAGGGGCTCTACGAGGCCGAGCTGCAGGTGGCCGCATTCCAGAACGGCTACTTCACCGCCCTCTGCAACCGGGTCGGGTCTGAAGAGTGCCTGAATTTCGCCGGCGAGAGCTTCGTCTGCGCCCCCGACGGCCGCGTGGTGGCGCGGGCGCCGCAGGGCGAAGACCACATCCTGTTCGCCGACATCGACCTCGCGGAGGCGGCTGAAAGTCATGCGCGGAAGCTCTTCCTCCGCGACCGCCGGCCCCAGCTCTACGCGGACTGGCTTGCGAAGCGTTGAACGTTTGAACGTTAGATCGTTGGGACGCTGGATTGTCGGGAATCGGAATGTCGTGGTTTCGGGGTTCCGAGGGTGACGGTCGCGATGGTCGTCACCACCGTGCCCGCGTCGTTGGTGACGAGGCAGTCGTAGGTGCCCTGTAGTGACGAGTCAACATCGAACAGCTTGAGCACCCGCGCCTGACTGCCCTGCACCCGATTCGAGTCGGCCAACACGACGCTGTTGCGCCGCCAGCGGTACGTCAGGGGGGTGTCGCTCTCGGCGTCTACGGCGAGGGCGAGCCGCCGCCCTTCGGGTATGACGAGGTTTCTTGGCAAGGTTCGGATCGCGGGTGGAGCGTCGTCGGTTGCGGTCATCGTGACCCGGATGGGATCGCCGAAACGCCGCCCGTTGTCGGCCACCAGGCGGGCCTCGAGGACGGCGGTGGTCGGCGCACCCACGACGAGGGCGGATGGCGCCTCGACCGGAATCACCAGGAGGGCGGTGCCTCCGGGCGCCACCTCGAACTCTCGAGGCAGCGCGTCGCTGTCGACCTTCCAGAGGTTGGAATCGAGCCCCGTGTCGACGTGGAAACCCGCCGCGCCACGCCACGTCGACGTGCCGGTGTTGAGCAGCTCGATTCTCGCCTCGGCGCGCCGGCCGGGTCGGACAAAGGCCGGGGCCTCGACGTCGAGGATCTCTGCGTCGTCGGTTTCGATCGCGGCAATGACGTTCCGGTAGGCGTAGAAGGCGGGTTTGGCCTCGAGTTCAGGTTTGCCGTGGAGGATCCCGAAAGTCGTCGGCGCCGGGTCGCGCCCATCATGCATCTGATAAAAGAAGATGCGGTCGATCCACCGGCCTTCCGGGTACGAACCGAACCAGTCCTCCACCACGCCGTCGTAGTAATCGGCCTGATCGCCCGGCCCCTCGATCTCGCTTTGAACTCCGGTTTCGGTGAGCCAGAACGGGCGTCCCCACCAACCGGTTTCTATCAGCAGGTCGCGAACCGCAGGGGAACCCCACGGCAGATTCGGCTTCTGCTGGAAGTCGTAGACCAGCTCGAAAGCCCTCCCATGGGAGGGATAGTAGTGGTGGGTCAGAATGTCGAGAGAGTCGCCCGCCCTCGAGATGACGTCGCGCAGCCAGGTGTCCCACTTTCCGCTCGAGAGGTGGGCGAGATCCGGACCGGCGACCAACGCCCCGGGATCGGCGGCGCGGATGGCCTTCGCCCCGGGAATCAGAAGGGTGTCGATATAGGCGTCGCGACTGCCCTCCCAGAAGTGCTCCAGGTTGGGCTCGTTCCAGATTCCCCAGGCGGCGATGCGTCCACGGTAGCGTTTCGCTGCGAGGTAGACGAACTCCTGCCATTGGTTCGCGTCATCGGGGACGCCCGAGAATTCCGAGCCGGCCGTGGCCCACGCGGGTGTGCCCTGGAGGGTGGCGTAGGCCTTGAGGCCGCGCGCCTCGAGACGGTCGACGAGGGCGTCGTAGACCTGCCAGTCATAGACGTCGCGCTCGGTCTCCACCTTCGACCACAGAAAATCGATCCGCACCCACTCGATGCCGGCCTCGACGATGCGATCTGCGACCGCGTCGTTGGGGATGTGGGCGTTGATCCCGAAGGGCGAGGCTGACGCCCCTCCTGCCGCCAGCAATCCGACGGCGACCACGCAACACAAGCCAAGCGCAACTCTCTTCACGGGAGAAATCATACGTTAAATTACGTTTTAGTTATGTAGAAATTCTGTCAAACGAGCTCGGGCATGTACTTCTCCCGCGCGAGCCGCCAGAAGACCACCAGAAACGCCGTCAAAGGAATTGCGAGAACCATCCCCATGATGCCGTTGAGCGCCGCGCCCCAGAAGAACACGGCGAGGATGATCACCATCGGGTGGAGCCCGGTGCGGTCGCCCATGATCTTGGGTGTGAGGAAATAGCCTTCGATCATCTGCACGCAGGCGAATACCACCAGTACGGCGAGGACCCGCGTCAGCCCGCCCCCGCCCTGGAAGAACGCCAGCGGCAGCGCGGTACCGAGTCCGATGATGTTGCCCAGATACGGCACGATATTGAGGAAGCCCAGGGTGAGGCCGATCACGAAGCCGTACTTGAGGCCGACGATGGTGAAGCCGATGGCGAACAGGAGTCCCTGGAGAAAGGCGATGATCAGCTGGCCGCGGAAGAAGGCGACGATGATGTTGAGGAACTCCTGGAAGAGGTAGACCACATCCTTGCTGGTTTCGGCCTTGAGGAACGGGATATGGCGCTCGATGTTGTCGATCTTCGAGGTGTCGGTCATCAGGAAGAACGCGAAGTAGATCGGTGACACGACCCAGAAGAGCAACGCCGCGATCCCCGAGAGAACGCCCGCTCCGGCCGACACCGCACGTTCACCCAGGTACTGTCCGATCGACACGAGAGCGCCGCCCTTGCCTTCGACCGCGCTGCCGATGGCCTGGCCGACCTCGGTTTCGGTGTAGAGGTGCATGAGGGCCGGCGCCTTGACCTGCACCCACTCGACCGACGCCTTCCACCAGCCCGGGACGGATTCAACCAGCCCCTTGATCTGGTCGACCAACAGCCCGCCGAAAAACCACGCGAGTCCGGCGATCGGAATGATCACCGACAGGAAGACCACGATCAGAGCGGGCACCTTGCCGAGCCTGAGCCGGCTCCGGATGGCTTCGTAGTAGGGTTTCACCACCAGGGCCGCCACCGCCGCAACGGCGAGCGGCAAGAAAATACCCGAGAACTTGACGAAGAAGGCGCCGACGATCCAGAACAGGGTGCCGATGGCAAGAATGATGACCACCGCGGACAGGATGGTGATGGCGGCTGCGATGGTGGTTCGCTGGCGGTCGCTGAACTCGATGGCCATGGTGAATCTCCCCACGGGCGATGGTATCAAGAATACGCATGGGAGAATTCGGAATTCGGAATTCCGAATTCGGAATTTCAGGCTGCCCAATCAACCGGGCGCTGCGGAAAGGCCTTGTGGGGCAGCTCGTCTCCCGGCTGCCATTCGATCACTGCCTGCCGAAGCGCTCGAAGATCGCGATCGATCTTCGGATGCGTTCGAGGGGTGAGGAACTCGAGGCCGGCGTAGAACTCGGCGCGGTCGATCAATTCACCGATGGCGGCCATCGCGAACAGCAGCCACACAGGCCACGCCCCGACGACCAGGAGTGCCGAGGGGGCCAGCAGGCCGACGACCACGCGAATCGAAGAGAGCGGAACGCCGGAGCCTGCCAGTCGCTCACGGCGCACGAAGTAGAGCCCGAGCTTGGCGAAGGCCGCCGGCAGGGCCAGCTCCGGGGCTGTCAGCAGCAGCCCCAGATAGAAAGCTGCGGTGAGGGTGGCCATGGCGCTGTGAGGCACCGCGGGCACCGTGGTTCCCGGCACCCGGTACACCATGTCCATCGCGAACAGGGCTGCAAATCCGACGATGGCAGCCGTCCATGCGACGGCTGACGAAACCGAGCCGGCGACTGTGACGGCGCAGGCAGAGGCGAGGAATACGATCACCAACAGGGCTTCACGGCTGATCCACGACCGTCTCCAGTTGAGGATGCCGCGCCAGGCACGTGCCGGCCGCCCGAGGTGGAGGGCGCTCGTCGCCATCGCGATGGCGCCGGCGGCTGCGAAGGCGGTGAGTGAAACCCTCCCGCCGGTGGCGGTCGCCGCCGCGAACCAGGCGACGAGAGCCGTGATGATCGAGGTGAACGCCCACAGCGACCATTCGCCGCGGAACGCTGTCCATCTGAGTGGACGGTGCGGTCTGGAAGCCGTCGACACCAAAGGCGGCGCCGTCATTTCTGGGGGCGACTGGCGCCGCGTGCCGACGACCCTGAGGGCCGGACGCAGTCCGGTATCGGGGAAGCCGGCGCGCGCGACGGCGGGCGGTGACTCCGCGATTTCGAATGCCAACGCTTCGACCGGGCAGGCGACGACACACGCCGGCTCCAACCCGTCTGCCAGGCGGTGGTTGCAGAAGGTGCACTTCTCCATCACGCCGCCGCCGTCGTCGAATCGCGGCGCGTCGTAGGGGCAGACCCAGCTGCAGTAGCGGCAACCGATGCAGCGGTCCTGGTCGATGAGGACTGCGCCCGTGGCAGGGTCCTTGGTGTAGGCGGCTGCGGGGCACCCCTCCATGCACGCGGGTTCGAGGCAGTGGTTGCAGGACAGCGAGTAGTGGAAGACCGGGAGATCCGGCCGCCGCTGCCGGTTGTAGGTCGCGATCGCGCGCCACGCGATCCCGTCGGTGGGGGAGTTCTCGTTGGTGCACGCGACCACGCAGGCGCCGCAGCCCGTGCAACGGTCGAGATCGAGAACGAACCCGCGCTGCGTCACGCGAGCCGCTCCACTTCGACCGCGTTGTCGTGAAAAGCCGCGCCGTGCCCCATGTCGGTCTCCCGTGCGGCAGACAGGCGGTTGATGCCGCCCCCCTCCGACAGCCACCACCCGTTGTGGACCACGACGCAACCGGGCCGCAGGCTGAAGTCGATCACAGCTTCGATCTCGACGCTGCCGCGGTCGTTGAAGACGCGCACCCGGTCGCCGTCGTCGATCCCGCGGGCGTCGGCATCGGGCGGGCTCAACTGTACCAATGGCTTCGGGTCGAGGGCGCGGATCGACGGCAGGTTACCGAACTGAGAGTGGATGCGGTTCTTGGTGTTGGGCGTCAGGATCTGCAGCGGGTAAGCCTCGGCGTCGCCATGTGCAGGACGCTCCTCGCGTTCGAAAAAGACCGGCAGGGGGTCGCTGCCCCAGCGGGTCCCGGCCTCCGCCGAAACGAGTTCGATCTTTCCCGACGGTGTCGGAAAAACGAAATCCGACCACGCCACCTCCCGGCTGCCGGGCGCGAGGATCGGACCTTCTCGGAGTCTCTCCAGCGTGAGCTCCGGGAAGGGGGCCAGTCTCTCCTCCAACCAGGCCTCGACGCCCTCGTCGGTGGGCGCCGGAAAGGCCCGGTCGATCGCGGACTCGGGGACCCCCAGACGTCCGGCCAGCTCCCGGTAGATCTCGGACTCCGGGCGCACCTCGCCCGGAGGTTCGATCATCTTGTCCTTGATCTGGATGTAGGGGTGCCAGTAGGCGTTGATGACGTCGGTCTGCTCGAACATCGTCTTGGCCGGCAGCACGATGTCGGCCTCGCGGGCGGTGTCGGTGAGGAACTGGTCGACCACCACCCGGAAGTCGAGGGCGCGAAAGGCCTCGAGGACCGCGCCGGTCTGCGGGTTCTGGGTCACCGGGTTGCCGCGTTCGACCCACGCCACCTTGAGCGGCGGGTCGCGTTGCTCCAGCATCGCGGGACCGAGGCGGGCGGTCGACACCGACACCCGCATGGGATCAGCGTCGTCTGTTGGTGGGTAGAGGGCGAGGGGGTCCTTGACCGCATCGAAGATGTGGCTCTGGAGATTGGCGTAGACCCAACCGGCGCCGCGCTTGCCGATGTTGCCGGTGAGAGCCAGCAGGGCGATCAGAGCGCGCATGGTCTGGCCCGAGTTGGTGTAGCGCTGCATCCCGTAACCCGCGCAGATGGTCAAGGGGGCGACAGCGCCGATCATCGAGGCGAGCCGGCCGATCACCTCCTGCGGCACATCGGTGATTCCGGCCACCCGGTCCGGAGGGTAGTCGCGAACCATCTCCGCGAACTCGGCAAAGCCGTGAACGTGGGAGTCGATGAAGGCGCGGTCGATGGCAGACCGTTCGATCAACAGATGGGCGATGCCGAGGGCGAGCGCGCCGTCGGTCCCGGGACGGATCTGGACCAGCAGTTCGGCGCCTTCCGCCGATTGTGTCCGCCGGGGATCGATCACCACCACCCGCGCGCCCCGGTCCACCGCCTGTTCGACGAATCGCATCTGGTGGATGTTGGTCTCGGCCGGGTTCTTGCCCCAGAAGATGATGAGGCGGGCGTTGGCGAGGTCCCACGGCGCGTTGTGCGCGTTGTCCCCGAGGGTGAGCCGCGTCGCCTCGAGCCCGGCCGGCCAGCAGAGATCGCCGTAGGTCGTGGTGCAGCCGCCGAACAACCGCCAGAAGTCGGCGGCCACCCGGTTCATCAGACCCTTGGTTCCGCTGGCCTCGTAGAAGAAGACGCTGCGCGGTCCGTGGCTGTTGCGTGCCGTGACGAGTTCGGCGGTGATCCGGTCGAGGGCCGCCTCCCAGGAGATGCGCTCGAAGCCGCCGCCGGGTGTGCGCCGGAGCGGGTGGAGGAGCCGATCGGGATGGGAGACCCGTTCGATGTACGACAGTCCCTTGAGACACACTCCTTCGGGCGTCGCAGCGTTTCCGGGGTGCGCCTCGATCGCCCGCAACCGCCCGTTCTCCACCGTGACCCGCATGCCGCAGGTGGAGTAGCAATTGGGCGCCGTCGTGAAACGTCACATTCTGGATCGAACTCACGACGGTCCCGGTGAAGACCCTGCTCACCGGATGATTATAAGGTGATCCCTAGGATGTCGTTGCGGAAGTGCGAGGGTGGGGTATCTGTGCGGCCGGGACGGCCGCACCACAAATCGATCGAGCGTTCTTTGTGGTGCGGGCGTCTCGCCCGCACATTGCGATGGCGGCGGATCAAGGCACTACCGGGTTCGTGCATACTGCGCGAGGTTGCGCCAGAACTGGAGGTTGCGGGGTTCGCCGCCGTCGGAGCCGAGGATCCCGAGGTCGGCGAGGACCACGACCTCGCCGAGACCGGCCGGCACAACCGACACCGCGCGCTGCGATCCGGCCCACGCCAGGTCCTGACCATCCTCCCTGGTGTAGCGCACGCCGTTGTTGTTCGCCAGTTGGAGGCCGGTGACGCCCGTCATCAGACGGTGGCCCGCTGCCACGGTGGCGGTCGAACCCGCGATCCCGCCGGATGTGAACGCGATACCGAACCGCTCGGCGAGGGCGTTGGCGTCGTCCCAGTCCTCGTTGTCCTCGTAGACGTAGTTGACATATTTGAGGCGGTGGCTGCTGTTGGTGAGGACCAGCGTTCCGCCGTCGCGTACCCAGTCCTCGATCGCGTCGATTTCCGCCGTCGTCCACGCCTCGTCGTACAACGTCACGTCGCCGGCGGAACTCGGGTAGTCGTGGACCGGCAGGGCGACCACCAGATCGGTTCCCGCGAGGTCGGCTGCGGTGAGGTCCCGCCCGTACGGTACGGCGTCGAGGTCGAAGCCTTCCCACGCCATCGCCATGCCGAATTCCGAGAAGCTCGAACCCTGCATGTGGGCGGCCTCGGTGTGCGAGCCGACCAGCAGGGCCCGACGGTCGGGCTCGGGTGTGACCCTGAGATCTGGGTCGTCCTCGGCGGTTCTCAGCGCAGCCAGCAGCATGACCTCGGCCATGCGTTCGAAGACGTCGTCCACCTCTTCGGCCAGCTCGACGGTGTCGTAGGGGTCGTGGAAGTGGTTGTCGTAGTGGACCTCGAGGATATCGTAGGGGTTCATGTAGATCAGGTTGGCGTTGGGCAGGTCGAAGGCGTTGAAGTTGGAGTTGTCGGAGACCTGGCCGTAGTAGGCCACCGGCTCGGTCGCGATGCCGAGGCCGAGGGCCGCGCCCTCGAGGTAGTTCGGCCAGGTGGTGCGGTCGTCACCGAACCGGCCGTAGGGCCAGGTCTCGAGGGTGATGAAGTTCTCGATGTCGTCCACCGGGTGTCCCAGACAGTCCATCTGCAGCATGGCCAGGCTGCGGTCGATGAGCTCGGAGTGGGCAGGGGCGAAGTTGGCCGAACCGTAGATTCCGCGTTCGTGGCTGCCGAACCAGACCAGGTGAAGGTCCACCGGCGGCACCGTTCGCGACCGGTCGAGAGCCCGGGCCACCTCGATCAGAGTCGTCGAACCGCTGCCGTTGTCAAAGGCGCCGGGCGAGTTCGGCGAGTCGATATGGGCACCGAGGATGACCGCCCGCGAGTGATCCAGACCCGGGATCCGGGCCATCAGCAGGGCCGAGCTGCCGGGTGAGAGGATGTCGACGTCCCATTCGAGCCGAACCGACTCGATGGTGTCGCACTGGGTCCAGGTCAAGATGCCGGCCGGTTCCATGTCCTCGATCCGCACCAACAGCACCGGCGGCAACGGGTCGACCTCCGCCCAGGTGAAGGCCGGGAGGTCGCCGGCGAAGCTGCCGTGGCTGAGACCGCGCCGGTTGGAGTAGGTCGTGACCATGACGATCCCGGCCGGTTGCAGCTCCGCGAGCCGCCACGCGGTTTCGATCGCGTCGTTCCGGTCGTTGACGACCCGATCGATGGCCGTGTAGTCGAGAAGGACGATGCGGCCGGCCACGCTGGCGGCCGACAGAGATTCAACCGCCGCCGCGGAGCGCACGATCAGCGGCGGTCCCTCGACCACGACCGGGTCCGGCCGGGTGTCGTTGAGCACGCCGTCGGAGTCGAATCGCAGCGCCAGGTCGAGGCGCTCGCGGTCGCCGGGCACCGCATCGGCCGGGATCTCGAACGCCTGGCCGTCGACCACGAGGCGCACCGTCGAGCGGTGGAACTCGATCCCCATGAAGGTGCGGAACTCCTGCTTTTCGATCTCGACCCCGAGCGACTGCAGGAATCCCAGCCTCGACAGACGTTTCTCGACATAGGCGATGGCCTCTGCTTCGCCACCCGACGTGGAGTGGCGCCAGCCGTTGTGGTCCCCGATCGCGGTCAGCTGTTTCAGGGTCGCGATCAACCGGTCGGCGGTGAGCTCGGCGAAGGGGTCGGCCGTTGGCGGCCGGCGTTCGCCCGCATTCCGGACTGCGGCCGCGTCGACCGTGACCTCGAGCAGCGCCTTGCCAGTGGGTGGGGGAGTCTCGCTGTTCGTGACCGCGAGGTTGAGGGTCAAGACGGCACCGACGAACGACCATCCCGCGACGGCTCTCATAGTCCCCCCCGACAGCAGTCTTCTTCCCAGGACATACTCCAATATCGGTCGGATGTTTCGATCATGTCCAGTGCCGACAACCCGTTCCGCATCGCACGGTTCAGTCGTGTTAGACTGCGTCTCAACACAACGGACAGCGAAAGAAAGGGGAGAGACGCATGAACGGCAAGCGGATCGCGTCGATCTCCAAACCCGACGAGGCGTGACGACGCGCCCGCGGCTCCAGGCGCAGCTCCCATCACCGATCGGGGGCGTGCGCGTCACGGTCAACGACGCCGGCGCGGTGGTGTCGGTGATGCTTCGTCGACGATGAACTCACGACCGGTGACGTGGATGGTCCAGCCGCCGCCGCCGCGCGCCAGCTCGAGGAGTACTTCGCGGGAACGAGGACAGTCTTCGAACTCAAGGTGGCGCCCGTTGGCACCGACTTCGAAAAACGGGTGTGGAAGGACCTGGTGGGTATCCCCTTCGGCGCCACCGACACCTACGGCGCTATCGCCAACCGCCTCGGTGACTCCGGGGCGAGCCGTGCGGTGGGGGTTGCCAACGCCCGCAACCCGATCGCCATCATCATCCCGTGCCACCGGGTCATCGGCGCCGACGGCGACCTCACCGGCTACGCCGGCGGCCTTCATCGGAAACGGTGGCTGCTAGAACACGAAAGCGGACAGACACGGCTGCAATTTTGAGTTTTGAGTTTTGAGTTTTGAGTTGTCTTTGCAGTCGCCGTGTATCGAGTGTGAGCTGTGCCGAGTGGTCGAAAGGGAACTCAAAACTCAGACACTGAAAACTCAAAACTACGAGCTGCGATTGACGCTCGAACGTAGACCTTTTCGTCAGCTCATCATTGCCGCCATTTCTTCTTGAAAGGCCTCGATGATGGATTCCGGGTCCGGCACCAGCCCCGAATCGGTGGCGACGCCCAGCCGCACCTGACCGGCGTAGCTGAGGATGCTCACCCCGAGTCCGAGCTTGGCCGACTGCGGCACCCAGAACATCATGCTCCGCATGGCCTTGCCGGCGAGGTAGATCTCCTCGCGCGGACCGGGGACGTTGGTCATCACCGCTGTCGCCTTGGAGCCGAAGAGCTTGAGCGCCAGGCTCTCGATCGTCGGCCCGGTGAGGCCGACCGCGTTGAGCAGAGCATAGATGACCATCGGCTCCGACGACTTCTTGATCGCGTCCATCCGGCGCTTGAGCTCCAGGAGGCGTTCTTTACGGTCGGTGATCCCGATCGGCAGCGCCAGGAACACCAGGCCGAAGCGGTTGCCGAGCTTGACGATGTCGGATTCGGGACGGAGGTTGACCGGCACCACCGCGCGGATGTCGAGCCCCTCCACGTCGAACTTGCGCCCGATCATGTAACGCCTCAGCGCCCCGACGACACCGGCCAGGAGCACGTCGTTGATGGTGGCGCCGTTGGCCTTCGAAAATGCTTTGACGTCGGCGAGGGGCATCACCTTGGACCACGCGCACAGCTTGCGGGTGCACAAGGCGCCTTTGAACAGGTTCTCCGGGTCGGCCGGCATGGTCGCCAGCCGCGCCAGCACGCCGGCGCCCTTCGTCCCCTCACTGAGCACGTGCACCGCCTTGGCGGGATCGGTGAAGGTGTCGACGGTTTTGTCGATCATGCGGCTGGTGACCCGGCCCACCGAGTAGACCGCGTCGTTCACCACCTCGGGCAGCCAGTACCCGCCGCCGAGGGGCCGTCGCCGCCGCCGCGTGCGCCGCGCATGCGGCGCGCCCTTCGGCGAGTCGTCGGTCATTCCCAGCAGCACCCGCACCAGCGCGATGCCGTCGGCGATGCAGTGGTGGATCCGCGCCACCAGCGCGCTGCCGCCGCGGTAGTTCTCGATGTACTGGAACTGCCAGAGGGGTTTGGTCATGTCGAGCGGCGTGCTCATCAGGTTGCTGACCATCTCCTGAAGCTCGGTCTGGCCCCCGGGGTCCGGCAGCGCCACCCGCTGCAGGTGCGAGTGGAGGTTGAAGTTCTTGTCGGTGACCCAGCGCGGCCCCACTCCCGGGATGGACGACACCACCACCCTCTGGCGAAACCGCTCGAAGGGCAGCAACCGGTCCTCGATCAGCTCCTTGAGAGCGCCGTAGTCGAGCTTCTCGTAAAAGGACATCACCCCCGCGATCAGCATCAGGTTGGTGGGGTCCTCCATGTGCAGCCACGCCGCGTCCACGTTCGACATCGGCCTGCCCTCGAAGAGCGCCATGCCTTGGTCCTCCCGCCGGGAAAGGTCTGGACAGACTGTAGCAGAACGATCCGTGAGATTTCGAATTTCGAATTTGGGCGGGTGCGACCGAGGGTGAGTCCACCATCGTACTCAAACTGTCATCCCGACCGAAGGCCCGGAGGGCCGAAGCGGAGGGATCTCCCGCGTCATGTGCAGAAATCGTGGAGCCTCGAGCGACATGCCGAGATTCCTCCACTCGCTCACTCCGTTCGCTCGGTCGGAATGACAGGCAGGGGCTCATCCGTTCGCTCGGTCGGAATGACAGGGCAGGGGCTCGCCGTTCGCTCGGTCGGAATGACAGTGGGGATTTCGGTTGCAAACCACGCGGATTCCATGAAGGCCGTTGGCGGCAGAAGATGTTCATTTATAATAGGTTTATGCAGATTCCGTCGACAATCAGGACGTGTGGCTTCAGGAAGCGCGAACACGAGAGAAGGCCTGGCGCGGATGAGCTTGCGTTGTGCCAGTCTGAAAGATATCGCGGCCATGAAGCTTGCGGCGATCACCTCGCGCGGCAGCCGGAAAGATTTCGTCGATCTCTGGCTGCTCATATCCCGCCACCGGCCTCTCCCGGATTGTCTCGAGTTCTATCGAAGGAAGTTCGCGACCCGCGACATCGGCCACGTGCGTTCGCAGCCTGACCTATTTCGACGACGCCGACGACGAACCGCCGCTGCGGCTCGTCATCGATATCGACTGGCAATCGGTCAAGCGCGATCTCGTTGCCTGGGTCGAGGAACTCCTGCAGGAGACCATTCTCACGGCGTCCGGCAGAGGGCTGATGCCCGCACTCACATCCCATCCGGCACCTGTGCGCTGACAGGGACAGGTCGGGCCCAACGACTCGAAGTCCCGGGCCGAGATTTGCACGATTCCACATTTACACGTATCCTGTGGAAATGAAAAACGTCACCATCGCCCTCGACGAGTCGTTGCTCCGCGAGGCCAGGCGCATCGCGGCGGAGCGATCAACCACGCTCAACGCCATGATCCGGGAGTACCTTCAAGAACTTGCCGAGCGCGAGTCCCAGGCCGTGCAAGCTCGCCATCGCATCGTCGAACTGTGCCGGGAATCGCGGGCCGAGATCGGACCGAGGACGTGGACGCGGGACGAACTCCATGAGCGTTGAGGCGTTTCTCGACACCAACGTGTTGATCTACGCCGTGTCATCGGCCCCTGCCGAATCGGCGAAGAAGGAACGGGCGTTGGAACTCATCATGCACGCAGACTTTGGGCTCTCCGCCCAGGTGCTGCAAGAGCTCTACGTGAACGTCACCCGCAAGATTGCCGCTCCCCTGGCGCCGGACGCCGCGGTGGCGCTGCTCGATGAGTTCAGGCGCTTCCCCATGGTGCTGACGGATTACCCGCTCATCGTCGCCGGCGTCGAAATCTCGCTGCGCTTCGGGATCTCGTACTGGGACGGAACGATCATCGCTGCAGCCGAACGCCTCGGCGCTTCGACCCTGTACACCGAGGACCTGAGTCACGGCCAACGCTACGGCTCGGTCCAGGCCGTCGATCCATTTGTGCCGGCGGCGCCGGACAACGTGCACGAAACAAGAGGCTCGAAATACGGTTGATTCCGCATCTTCTTCACGTTTCGTTACGAGGTGGCAGCCGTTGAGTTGTGGAGGAGATCAGACCTCCACACTATTTCGAACCAGAAAACGAACTACCACGTCGGCACCGTTTCCCACCCAGGAAAGGGCCCGACCTCGATCTTCCAGCCGGTGGAGGACGTCGGCGTCGCGGACCGCGCGGAGGTTGGTGAGCGACTTGAGCTTGGCGATCAGCTCGTCGTGCGGCAGGGTGTGGAGCGGCGGCTTGGAGAGGTCGGGCATCGGCGTCAGGCGGACGGTGCCGTCATAGCTCGACGAGGCGATCCAGCGGCCGTCGGGCGAGATTGCCACCGCTTGGATTTCGGCGGTGTGCCCGTAGAAGATGTATGGCTCGTCACCGTCGACGTTGCCGACCCGCACCGCTCCGTCGGAAAAATCGCCTGTTGTGACAAACCGTACGGTGGGGTCGAGGTCAACCGAATAGGTGTTGTCTCCGTGGGTTTGAAAAACGGTGGACACCCCGGTCTCGAGATCTTTCCGGACCAACCTGGAGCTGTAGTCGGTCATGGAGCCGAGCATTTCGGTCGACACCACGAAGGTTCCGTCCGGCCTCATGGCTCGAAACTGTTCCGACCCGCCTTCGGACAGGACCTCGACCGTGCCGAGCTCGATATCGAAGAGCCGTTCGCCACCGCCTGCTTCGTCCTCGGTTCGAGCATCGGCGCCCGCCCACAGGAGCTGGTGGTCCCCGACATAGCCGAGATAGGACGTCTGGCCGGCCACCGGTCCGATGACCCGGTCGTCGCCGGTTTCCAGATCCCAGAGCCTCACCACCATGCTCTCCGCTGAACCGAACCACGGAACTGATGCCAGGCTCCTTCCGTCAGGACTGAACGTGATGAACGGGGTCAAGCCGGTCGGACCTGACGAGATGGCGAGCCTTCGCGCCGGACCACCCTCGAGAGGCACGATGGCGATGTTCCCGGATCGAACGCTCACCGCCACGTATTTTCCGGTGGGGTCGATATCCAGCCGAGATCCGTAGAAGGCGCCCGGCGGCAGTTTCAGGAGAACCCGGTCCTGGCCGCCGTTCTGGCCGCGAAGCGGCCACGCACGCACCCGGCCCGAGTGATCGGACGAATCGGGATCCAGGAATTCGGCTGTCACGGTCACGAGCCACCCACTGTCCGGAGTGAAGGCGACGTCGAAGACCCGGCCGTGATGTGGGAGAACCCACGGATACGGGTGCGTCATCGGCCAGAACTCGGCGCTGTAATAGGGCGCGGCGACGAGCCAGTCTCCGTTCGGGTGGAAGACGAGAGAATAGGGGTTTGCGTAGCCCTTTTCGGCTCGCAGAACGAGGGGTGCGCAGCCCTGCGGCGCCGTCCGGTCCCAGGCGGTGGCCATCGGGAGGCCGTCATCGCCTCCTCCAAAGGTGGCCAGCCATCGGCCGGTCTGGTCGTAGAGGAGATTCAAGGAGCCATCAACAGGACTCTCCGAGGAGAAGGTCCCGATCGGTCCCGCCTCATCAGCCTCAGTCTGCCATTCTCGGATCTTGCGGGATTCATCGAAGGCGGCGACACGATCACCGCTTGGATGAAAGGCCAGATTCCTGACCTTGCGATCGTGGCGGCCGAGAACCCTGGGAGGGCGGTCCCAATTTTCGATGGATCTGACCAGCACCGTCTCACCCCGGCTGAAGGCGAACTGCGATCCCTGGGCGTCGATGGCAAAACCGCCGACGTAGTCGAGGGAACCGACGGACCGAGGTCCCCCTTCGCTCATGGGCCACCAGTCGAGGTGGAGCCCTCCCTCGACGAAATCAAGCTTGAAGTACCCTTCCCCGCGCTGGCCGAGAAATTGCCCTTTGCCACGGGGTTCGCGCCGCGTCATCTCCCCGCCAGGAAGAGTCCACAGCCACAGACTGCCGCCGCGTTCGGTCAGCAGCAGATCGTTCGTCGGGAATGCGAGGTTGACCCACCCGCCCGAGGGTTGGTGTTCCAGGACGATCGGCTCGGGATCGTTCTGCGACCACACGAGCGCGTGATCTTCGGCAGTCGCCAGGCGCTGACCGTCGGGACTGAACACCACCTTGGCCGCTCCCCGACCCGTTTCCCCTGGAGTGGGAAGAATCCTCACGGGCGGGGCCTTCTGAAGGGCGCGGAGCGCCAACCTACGAGCTTCCTGGGTGTCGGCAAGCTCGAGGCTCGAGGTCGCCCAGGCCAGGGTCGCAGATGGGTAGCTGTCCAACACGACTTGACCGAGAGCGAGGAGTTTTGCAGCCTCGGCGCGGTTGGTTTCACGAATACTCTTCTGCCACAGCGCACCGACCACCACCAGCACGACCAGCAGGACCGCGAATGCTCCCGCAGCAGCGATTCGCCGACGGCGGCGGCGACGGGTTGCGAGCGAGGTCATCGCGGAGGCGAAGGCCTCCTCGGTTGTGGAGAGACCTCCGGGGTAGCGCTCCCGCCAGACCGCGAACTCGCGGTATGCAGTGCCCGACCACAGCACGTCGTCGGTGCGGCCGTGTTCGTCCCACGTCCTCGCGGCCTGGCGCAGTTCGTCTCGGAGCCGCGCGCTGTCGGCTTCCTGTGTCCGCCAGCCGACGAGGCGGGGCCAGGCCGAGAGAAGCGACTCGTGCACCACCTCGATCCGGTGCCGGCGGTCGTCCTCGTGGCTCTCGTCCTCGAACGAGGTCAAGAGCCTGGCATCGATCAGTTGCCGGATCACGTCCGTCGCATCCTGGCGCCGCTCGACCGGGAACACCGAAACGAGATCGTCGAAAGACCGAACGGCGCGGGTGCCTTCGGCGGTGACGAGATTGCGAAACACCTCGCGGACCATGGGCCGCCGCTCATCGCCGATGGCCCGCAGCGTTGCCTCGGCGTGGCGCGCCAGCGCGCCGCCCACGCCGCCGATGTCGTCGTACGCTGAGCGGGTGAGGAGCCGGTGGTCGCGATCGCGTGCGTTCCAAAGTCTCGCCACGGCGAAGGCGAGGAGGGGAAGCGCCGAGCGCTCGTCGCTCACCTCGTCCAACATCGCGCCCACAAGATCATCGTTTTCGAAGGCATAGCCGAGGTGGGCGGCGGGCTCCACAAGCGCTCGGTGCAGGGAGGCGCGGTTTGGCTGTTCGAGTGGTGTCAGGTCCTCGAAGATCGGGCGCAGCGATGCCTGGGCGTTACAGCGGTAGAGAAAGTCATCCCGCATCGACAGCAGAACGTGCACGTCGCCCTCGCGGGCGAGGGCGCCGAACAGGTTCGCGAATCGTCCCTGCACTTCCGGTGAGTTGAGCGTGAAGAGCTCCTCAAACTGGTCGACGATCAGAAGCACGCGCTCGTGCCGCCCCCGCCACCGCGAGAACAGGTGGACTGCGTTCTGCTCAAAATCTGTTGCCCTGGAGAAGGCCTCGGCATCACCCTCGAAGGCAGGCGCTAGCGCCCTCGCCAGCGCCGCGAACGGCGCCTCGCCGGGCTGGCAGATCAGAATGCCCCAGCCTTCAGGGGCTGCAGGGATCAGCCCGGCCCTCAAAAACGAGCTTTTACCGACGCCCGAAGGGCCGATCACCGCGAGCAAGCGCCGCGTGGTGATTTTGCGCCACAGCTCGGCGACCTCGGCCTCGCGACCGAAGAAGAACTCAGCGTCCTCCTCGGTGAAGGCTGCGAGGCCGGGGTAGGGACTGCGGTCGTCCCGGGGGACAGCGAGAGTGGGGAAGGGGGTGACCGTCGCCGTCGGCTTTTCGACCGCCGCCACCGGCGCGATCAGACGGTAACCCTTGCGGTGGATGGTCTCGATATAGGTCGGTTCTTTGGCGTCGTCGCCGAGCGTCCGTCGAAGCTCAGCAACCGCTCGAGTGAGGGTCTTTTCGGTGATGAACTCGGTCGCCCACACGGTGTCAATGAGCTGCTGGCGTTCCACGAGGTCGCCGGCATGCGCGGCCAGGCACACCAGCACGTCCATCATCTTGAGCTCGATCTGGAAGGACTCGCCGTCGCGGGAGAGGCGGTTCAACCGCGGCTCCACCAGCCACTCGCCGAGGCGGAACGAATCTTCGGCCACGCTGCGAGTTTCGTTTTGCAGGGACACCTTGAGAGGAGTATATGTGCGGGAGCTTCATTTTGCCACAAAAAAGCCTTCCAGTATATGACTCCGAGGTACAAAGCGACCGCAGAATTGTAGGCCGGGAGAAGAAAAAGGTGGGCCGGCGCTCTGGCCGTGAGGTTTCACGGATGCTGAACAGGCAAGGGGAGCGCCGGCCCGTTGAGGCGCCGGAGGTAGAAAAATTCGGGCCGCCGCCGGAACCACAACGGTTCAGGGAAGCTGGACAGGCAATCCATCAGCGGCCCGAATAGGATTTCTTGAGGTTGCAGCGATCGAGGACCATGTCGTTGATCTGGCCCGATGTCATGGCCTTTTTGTCGTGCGACCGTTCGGTCAGACCGGCGTGGTGGAGGGCCTCGTGAATGACCACCATCGCCGCCTGCTCGTCGGAGTAGGAGGTGATGCGGCGGCAGATCCAGGTGGGCGCTTCGCCCACGTACGTCTGCGCAAAGGATCGCCGGCATACCGATGTTTCGCGCGCCGGGCTCGCTGGAAAATAGAGCCCGGTCTTCAGGGTTTCGAACGGGTCCGCGTCCAACTCCTCGAAGAGGGCGGCACACTCGGGGATGGTCGCGACGTGATCGACCGCGATATCGAACGCGGTTTCGAGCTTCTCGCGGATAGACCCCGGCATCTCAGGGTGGATCCACGGCTCGATCGCATTGACTCCGGTCACGGCGCCTGCAACTGACGATGTGGCAGCCGCCGTGGATAGGACGATCGCCGGCAGCGGAGCGTCGACCGCGTCACCCGCCGAAGCAAACTGGATCGAGGAAACAAGGAGACAAAGAACGGTCGTGAAGAGCCTCGCACCCATGGTGACCTCCCGGGACGAGGCATCGGTGGACCGGTGTGCCGGGAGCCGTGTGCCCCGAGCACGGGTCAGCGACCGCGCGATTTCGCGGCTGCCGTTCTGCGGTTCGTTGTGGTGGTTTGCCTGTCCCATGCCGACACGGTCGGCTCCGGGAGGTCAAAAGAAGTTAGGCGAGGGCGATGGTGTGGATAGACTTTGGCGATGGATCACAAAGTAGAATTTAAATAACTGTAATGAATGCAGTTGAGATCGTGAGCCCATGATTGCGAGACGGACCAACTCGTGAGAAGAAGGTGGGTACTCCTATCCCCGACGACTCCCACTTCAGTGTGTTGATCGAAAAAAAAAGTGCCCGCAGGAGAGTGCGGGCGAAGGGAATTGGGTATGAAAACCGATGGTGGAGTTGAGGAAGCCTGGGCAGGCACTCCACCGGCGGCTAAAAGTTGCAGGCGGTGGTGACCATGGAGTTGATCTCGCGCGAGGTCATGGCGCCCTGGTCGTGGGGTTTCTCGGTCAGCCCGGCGTGGTGGAGCGCCTCGTGGACGATGTACATGGCGGCGCGTTCGTCGGATTGACGCGCGAAGTCGCGGCACAGAAAGGTCGGTGCGGCGCCGACGTTGGTGTAGGCGACAGCCTGGCCGCACACGGCCTTTTCCTTTCGGTGGGAGTTGATCGGGAAATAGAGGCCGCTGCGAAGGGTCTCGATGGGGTCAGCGCCGAGAGACTCGAAAAGGCCGCTGCACTCGGGGACCTCAACGACTCTCTTCACGGCCAGTTCGAATCCGGCCTCGAGACGCGTCCTCATGTCCTCCGGCATGTCGGCGTGGATCCAAGGCTCGATGCCGGTGGCGCCAGCGGAGGAGGGGAGAGTGCTGGTCTCCGTCACTCCGAGGGTGGTCGCGATCGAGGCATCGATGGCGTCGCCCGCCAGGACGGCTGGAACCGAAAACGCAAGAACACAGAAACCGACGATGATCCGCTTCGCCCCCATGAGGACCTCCCGGGGCGAGGCGGATGCACGGGCACCCTCGAACCGCCGCGCGAAATCGCGCCGGTCCGTCCGGTGTCCGTTGGTGTGATGTGCCTGCCCCATGCCGACACGGTCGGCCGCGGCAGGTCAGAAGAAGTTAGGCGGATACGATGGTCAGGATAGGTTTTGGCGATGGCTAAAGAACGGATTCTATATCTCTTGAATAAAACAACTTAATTCAAAAGTGATTGACGCTGGATATGCGCGCCCTTCGGAGAAACCACAGAACCGGCCAATCTTCGACCAGTGCAACCGAGGTGTCGCCGATAACGAAAAGTGCCCGCAGGAGAGTGCGGGCGAAGGGAATTGGGTATGAAAACCGATGGTGGAGGTGAGCAAGCCTGGGCAGGCACTCCACCGGCAGCTAAAAGTTGCAGGCGGTTGTTCAGGACTTGTAAGGTCGGCGCCTTCTGAAGTCACACGAACCTTTTTGCAGAAATTTAGAATCCGCAGTTCTTTTTCACCATGCGGTTGATGGCCAGCGATGTCATCCCCTTGGGATCAACCGGGTACTCGGTGAGGCCGGCGTGGTGGAGGGCCTCGTGGATCAGCACCAGGGCCGCGCGTTCGACCGGCAGCCGCTTGAAATCAGGACAGAGCCAGGTCGCCGACGCTCCCACCAGGGTGTGAGCCGGGGATTTCGGACAGAGCTTGGCCCGTCGTGCGGGGTTCGCGACCGGGAAGTAAAGCGTCGCTGTCAGCACCTCGGGTCCGTCCGCGCCGAGCGCCGTGAACATCTCAGCGCACTCCGGGATTTCCTCGATACGTTGGAGGGCCAACTCGGTGGCCGCGAGGACTTTCTCCCGAACCCGGGGATTCATGTTGTTCTGAATCCAGGGGCTCGACCGGGGCTTGAAGGCGGCGGTGGTGAGGATCTTCGGACGACGATGCAGAGCCGGTCGAGATGTCGGCGGAGAACCTTTGGATGCATACTCGGCGTCGTCGTCGGTGGCCGCTGCACGAGAGCTGCCAACAAAAAGGTCAACATGAACCCGAGGGCGGCCGTCGCGGTCCGATCGATCGCGGCTGTCGCCGATAAATGCGGTCTCCGCCAAACCGATCCATACCTCAACGGTCGAGCCTGGATCAGAAGAAATGAAATTCGGGAATGATGGAGAATCGTGGCGGAGTTGTGATGTCTGTAGATGAGGCCCCGTGTGCAGAAACCACGCGGATCGAGAAAAGGAGGTCCTCAAACCGAACAACACGTGGGTGCGGGCCGTATCAGGCTTCGAGAGGCGGGTCGGTGAGGGTGGCTGAGTCCGGAGGATCAGTCTCCGCAAAGCTGCCGGTCTCGATAAACTGCAGCGCGATCACGCCGTCGCCGAGGAAAATCTGATCGCCGTTGCGGAAGCTTGTTCCCGAGATTCGATCCGACGTCCATTGAGCATCGTACCGTTCTTGCTGCCCAGATCCTCGAGATACGCCACGAGTCTGCAACGGTGATGCGCGCGTGACGACGAGAGATCTGAAGTGAATGGACACACAGCGACGCCTCCGGCAGCCTGCCGATCAGATTCTCTCCCTCCCTGAGCTGCACGCAGCGATTGTCGATCAGGACCCGGAAGCGGGAAGGTCTGCCGGAACCGATAGGCGGACGACCGTGCGAAGTCGGTGACCCGTTCGAGGAGCCGGTAACCGCGGCGGTGGATGGTCTCGATATAGGCGGGTTGGCGGGCGTCGTCGCCCAGGGCTCTCCGCAACTCCGCAATGGAGTGAGTCAGGGTGTTGTCGGTGATGAACCCGCCGTCCCACACTCCGTCGATGAGCTGCTGCCGTGTCACGACGTTCGGCACGTGACACGCGAGTTGAACCAGCACCTCCATGACCCTGGGCTCGAGGTGCACCGTTTCGTCGTCACGAAAGATACGGTTGAGATCCGGCTCGACGAGCCACTCGCCGACGCGAAAAGCGCCGCTCGTGCGGGGCGGTGTCTGCGACTCCCGTGGCATGCATCCACCTTCCAGTCGGAACTGGGTGCCGCGGTATTTGCCTGTGCTTCAAGAACTAATATGGCGCTCTCCTTCCTTCCTCGCAAGCGGCTCTGCGATTTTCCCGTTTCCGGGTGGTTCTGATCGACCGCGCTGCGGCAGGCCTCCGCCGCCATTTCGAAGGAAGTTCTGAAGCGGTCTACGGCGCCAGGCGTCCCTCCGGTGTGATCCCGAGGTCGATCTGCGGTTTCGGTGGCTTGAGGTGGCGGGCGAGGAAGGCGTAGATCTTCTTGCGGTAGCCCCAGGCCTCGGGGGTGTCGAGACGGTCGAAGCTGTGGCCGCCGGGGACGTCGGAGACCTCGTACTCGAAGTCTTGCCGGCGGCCTTGAGGGCCTGGATGAGGTGCTCGACCTCGATGTAGTTGACGTCCTCGTCGTGGATGTTGGTGTGGATGCGCAGCGGCTTGGTGAGCTTGTCGACCGACCACACCGGCGAGCGCCGCTTGTACTCCTCGAGGTTCTCCTGCGCCGAGGCGCCGATGAAGTAGTCGGCCTCGTAGAGGTCGCGGTAGCCCTGCGCGTGGTAGCCCATGCGCTGGACCAGGTCCGACACCGGCACGCCGGCGAAGCCGCAGGCGTACGAGTCGGGGTAGCGGAACAGGCTGAAGAGGGTGATCAGGCCGCCGTGGCTCCAACCGAGGATGCCGACCCGGTCCTTGTCGACGCGAGGGTGGTTTTCCACCACCCAGTCGCGCGCGGCGAGGGCGTCGTCGACCTCGAGGCCGCCGTAGTCGATGTCCTCGTACATGCCTCGGCCGTAGCCGGTGGAGCCGCGGTACTCGGGTGCGACCACGATGTAGCCCTGGGCCACGAGCTCGCGCACGATGTGGGCGTAGTAGGTGGTGAAGTCGGCGTGGACGCCGCCGTGGGGCAGCACCAGAAGCGGCAGCTTGCCGGCGTCCGCGAAGCCCTTCGGGGTGAAGAGGTAGGTGTAGAACTTGAGATGGATTGCCGGCATCGACCCCGGTGGGGTTCTCTTCTTTCCAGCGCGGCGGGCCGTAGATGCGGGCCTTCTCGACCACCGCCACGTCGCCCACCCGCTCGTACCACAGGACGTCGTCGATCAGCTTGGCGAGAACGTCGAGCTGGTGGTCGGTGCTCTCCTTGGCCTTTTCGACCGCGGAGACGGCAGGATCAGTCGTGTCCTGGGCCGGCAGGGCGGTCGGGAGCAGGATCGTGGCAAGGACGAGCAGAACTGAAGAAGATCTCATTATCGGGCCCTCCCTCTCGGCGGCATTTTAACGCGGCCGGCGTCGATCGGCGGTACAATCGCCGGCATGACCCCGCCACGGGACAACGACAGGCATGGCAGCATCGGTGCTTTCACCGAACGCATCCGCACCGGAGCGAAGCGCGCCTTCGCCCCGACCGTTTCGAGCAGCGCGGTCACCAGGGCACTCGATCAGCCTCCGGCGATCCAGAAGGACCTGCCGTTGCGCTATCTGCTCAAGGAAGACGACCAGGGACCGTATCTGACCTGCGTCGAGGCCTCGAACATCGCGGTGCGGATCGAGCGCGGCCTCAGCGTTTCGGCCTCGGCGGCGCGAAAGTACCCGAAAGGAACGATCTTTCTCGACGGCGCGGCGCAGGGCGAGCCTTTCATGGACGCGGCGAAAGGGATCTACAACCTCGACCACCACGAGGACTGCGTGCGCGCCTTCACCCTCGCCACCTGCGAGCAGGCGATGATCGTCATCCTCAAGGGCCTGGACCTGGACGACGAGCGGTGGACGGTGTGGGCCAACGAACCCGATTTCGACACCGTCCTCGCCATCTGGCTGCTGCTCAACCACCGCCGCCTGGACGCCGACGATCCCGCGCTGCGCAGACGGATGATGCCGATCGTCCGGCTCCAGGGCGTGATCGACGCCCACGGTTTCGAGCTCGACGAGCTGACCGGCTTTCCGGATCGCCTCCAGAAGTCGACGCTCGAGGTGATCAACGACCTGCGCAGCGAAGAGCTCGCTCTCAAGGGACAGGGGCAGTGGGGGACCACCGACCTGCTCGAATTCGTCCATTCGTCGCTGCGCCAGATCGACGAGCTGGCTTACACGCCGAGCGACTTCGAGGGGCTGCGCGAGGTGGAGGAGCTGGCGCGGGTGCGCCTCGCGCCCCACCGGCTCGGCGTGGTGTGCCGCTCCGAGGCCGGGATCTACGAGGTCGAGGAACAGCTCAAGGAGGTCCACGGCGACCGGTTGGGCCTGTTGATCCTGCAGAAGGACGACAGGACCTACACCATCCGCCAGGTCGACCCCTTCCTGGCCACCAACCTCGACGACGTCTACGAACGGCTCAACCTGTTCGATCCCGCGGTCGACGGTGACTGCCGCTGGGGGGGATCGAGCGACATCGGCGGTTCGCCGCGGGGCGTCGGCACCGCTCTCGATGTGGACGACATCGTCGACATCTGCCGCTGGGTCTATCAGCCACCCACGAGGTGGCGGCGGTGGACGACGGCCGGCGCGGGGGTGGTCGCGTCGGCTGCGGCTCTCGGCGCTGCCGTACTGGCCGCAGGCGGGGGTTTCGTTCGGCTGCCGGGTCTCTTGGGACGAGCCGACCCGGCCGGCTATGGGTTCGCGGCGCTGGCGCTGTTCGGTCTCGGTCTGGCGCTCGTGCTGTTGGGCAGGTCGAGATTTCACGGATATTTCGGAATGCGGCGTCCTCGCGGGTTCGGGTTCCTGGCGCTGCTCCCGGTGACGGTTGGAGCGGCGCTCTTCGGGGGCGCGTGGATTCCCCTCGCCGGACCGATCGGGACGCCGGCTTCCGGTGCGATCACGTGGTGGATCGGCGGCGCCGTCATCGCCGGGGTGGTGGGCATCGAGCTGCTGCTGCGGGGCGCGCTGTACGGGCTGCTGTTGACCTCCTATCCGGTGACGCTCGAAAACTGGTGGAAAATTTCGACGCCCAACGCGGTGGCGGCGGCGGTGTACGCGGCAGCGGTGGCTCTGTGCTTCGAACCGGCGGGCTGGACGTCGTGGGCGGGGAGCGCCTCCGGCACCTGGGTTGTGTGGTTGGGTGCGGCCTTCGTGATGGGGCTGGTCCTGGGCGCGGTCCGCGAACGCTGGCGGAGCGTGTGGGCGGCGGCGGCGCTGCACGGGGTCACCGCGGTCGTCGTTTGGGGGATCGTCGCGCGCTTTCTGAACGGGTGACGTTCGTCAACGCCGCGGGCGGGGATAAACCCCGCCCCTACGGTTTTCAGGAGCTGTTGACGGAGTGGGCGGGGATAAACCCAGCCCCTCCGTATGTATGCGTTTTCTGATAGCCGTAGGGGAGGGGTTCATCCCCTCCCTCCCGTTTCTACGGATGAACAGCGATTTCAGGCGTAGAGTTCCAGGAAGAGCTGAAGGAGCCGGTCGGCCTCGATGGAGGGGCGCAGGCGCCACAGGATCTCGCGGTGGGTGGCCTCATCCGGCACGTAATCCTCGAGGAAAACCAGGATCCGCTCGCGCAGCCGTTCCTCGTCCATCTCGCTGTGGAACTGGGTGCCGTAGACGGGCTTGCCGGCGAGACGGATGGCCTGTGTCGGACACAGCTCCGAGGAGGCGAGGTCGAGCCACCCGGGGCCGAGTTTGCTGACCCGGTCGTTGTGGCCGAGCTGGACGTGAAAACGGTCGGGGAAATCCTCGAACAGCGGGTCGGCGCGGCCCTCCGGCGTGAGCTCGATGGGAAACGTGCCGATCTCGGACCGTTCCTTGTCCTCGATCACCGTGCCGCCGCCGAGGTCGGCGAGAAACTGGTGGCCCCAGCAGGCGCCGAAGACGGGGCGGTCGTCGTCGATGAGTCGTTGGACGACGTCGCGCAGAGGCGCCGTGAACGGGTGCTCCTTGGTGACCGAGAATGCGCCGGCGCCGCCGATGATCACGGCGTGGGCGTCTTCGACGTCGCGCCACTTCAGATTCGGCTCGTCGACGAGGTTGTGGAAATGGAACTGCCGCCGGGCGACGCGGCAGCGTTCGATGAAACAGCTCTGCTCCTGCTTGAGCGAGATGATCTCGCTGCGGACCTGCAGGAGCACCAGTCGAAGTCGGGTTCGCGGGGTCGCCATCACTCTCCCTGTCGGTCGGGGCTTCGGATCGAAGGCGGATTGTAACCGACACCGCCGTCGGTCATCCCCGCCAGCCGTCCTTCCACCCGCGGACGACGGCGAAGACGTCGGCCGCAGACTCCGGCGGTCGCCCGGCCCGGGTCTCGGCGGCGGCAACCACGTCCGGGTGGCTGCAGCGCAGGAAGGGGTTGGTGGCGAGCTCCTCTGCGAGCGTCGACGGCACCGTGGGGCGATCGTCGGCGCGCACCGCCGTCGCGTCATCGAGGCGTTGCCGGAGGGCCCGGTTGTCCGGCTCCACTGCGAGCGCGAACCGCAGGTTGGCGAGCGTGTACTCGTGCGCGCAGAAGAGCAGGGTATCGGGAGGCAGTGCGGAAAGGCGGGTCAGCGATCGGTGCATCTGCTCCATGGTCCCCTCGAAGACCCGGCCGCAGCCGCCGGCGAAGATCGTGTCCCCGACACACGCGAAATCGGGGCCGGCGTACGCCACGTGGCCGGCGGTGTGGCCGGGCACCTCGATGACCCTCAGGTAGAGGTCGAGAGCCGGCAGGGCGATCACCTCGTCGCCGCGGACCGGCTGGTCGACGCCGGCGATGGACTCGGAGGCCGGACCGAAGACCGGCGCGGGATGCGCTGCGACCAGCTCTTCGACGCCGCCGACGTGGTCGCCGTGGTGATGGGTGAGCAGAACGGCGGCGAGCTTCAGCCCGCGGCCTTCGAGCACGGAGAGGACCGGAGCGGCCTCCCCCGGGTCGACCACCGCGACGTCGGGACCGGCGGGCGACCCGATCACCCAGATGTAGTTGTCGGTGAACGCAGGGATCGGTTCGAGATGTACCATCGGTCCATGCTGCCAGTCGCGCGGCGGGGCGTCAAACCGGACCGCGCGGGAAGAAGGTGGACAGGACGGCTGTTGGCCATGGCAGAATGACCCCATGAAGACCCGATACCTGCTCGTCGCCGACAGCCTTCACGACCTCAACCCCGAGTTCGACCTCGGCGTCTGCCTGAGCACCGAGCTCCTCAGCCGGGGGATCGCGGTCGACTACATGGACCTGCCGGCCGCCGACGCCGATCAGACCTCGAAGGCCTACCTCGGCAACCTCCCGGTGCGTGAGGTGCTCTCTTCCGACGCCGCCCGAACCCCGTTCTGGGAGCTCGGCCCGGCGCGGACGGCGGACGTGGGGGAGTACCGGGTCATCCTCCAGCGCAAGGACCCGCCGGTCGACGATCTGTTTATCGCCCACGCGAGGCATTTCGAAGACGCCCCCGAAGACATCGTCCAGATCAACCACCCGCCGGCCTCGTACGAGCTGTCGGAGCACACAGCCGCCCTCCGCTACCCCGAGTTCGCGGCGCCGACCGTGGTGTGCGAGAGCCTCGACGACATCGTCGAGGCGGTGCGGGGACAGACCGGGGAGGTCGTCCTCAAACCCGAAAACACCTACTGCGGTATCGGCGTGACCTTCGTCCACCCGAATGTGGCCGAGAGCGAGCTGCGGGCCTACTGGGAGACCTGGCGGCCGCAGGTCATCGTCCAGCCCTACCTCGACGCCATCGAGACATCGGGCGACCTGCGGATCCTGACCATCAACGGTCGTGTCCTCGGTTCGGTGCTGCGGGTGCCGGCGACCGGCTCCCGGCTCGCCAACCTCCACCAGGGCGCGACCGCCGCCCGTCTCGACCCGACGCCGCGCCAGCTGGAGGCGTGCCGGGTGGTCGCGGAGGACCTCAACCCGCTGGGACTCTCCCTGCTCGGGCTCGACTTCATCGGCGAGCACCTCACCGAGGTCAACTTCACCTCACCCACCACGATCGTCCAGATCAACCGGGTCAACAACATCCGCGCCGACATCGTACTGGTCGACGAGCTCGAGAGGATGTGGCGTTCTCATTCGTAGAAACGCCCCGGCGTTTCTACGAATTAGTGGAGGTGGTTGTTGAGGTACTCGGTCAGGCGGCTGCCGTCCTGCCCCATGAAGGCCTCGAAGCGGGCGCCGACACCCTCCATGCGCTCCAGGGTGACATTGGTGGTGCGGGCGATGGTGGCGGTGCCGCGGATCGGGTCGCTCTGGCCGGGAATGTTGATCTCGAAATCGATGGTGGTGCCCGGCGGGTAGTGGCCGAAGCCGCGCAGCAGCATGCCCGACTCCGAGATGTTCTCGGTCTGGCAGAAGGTCCTGAGCGGCCGTTGTTCGAGCTTGAGCACCACCCGGGTGGGTGCGCGGAGGGCGAGCCGCGGAGCGACCGACGCGAGCTCGGTGATGCTCGCGGCGAGGAGCTCCTCCGCGTTGTCGGAGGGGATGGCGCGGTTGATGCCGACGCCCACGAAGGCCTGCGCGGCGTCGATGTGCTGCGGGTCGGCAAGCAGGATCACGCCGCTCTTCCGACACGCGGACCCGGGTGCGCGGACGCACTCCACAAAGCGGCGGAGCGGGGTGATGGGGCCGGGAAAACCGATGATGATGACGTCGAACCGCGTGCTCTGAACCAGGTCCAGAGTATTGTCGTCCCACGGTGCGTGGTGGAGGTTGATTTCGTCTGATTCGAGCGCAACTGCAGCTCGAGAGAACGTTTCTTCGTCCATCCGAGTCAGCACGATGTTCTTGGCCATGTATCTTCCGCCCGAGTCTCATTATAGCCAATGAATGGAGATTGTTCACATTTCGATCGCGTTCGCCGCACGAACATGGGGTGGATAGCCCGTGATCGGGTCGTTGTGTCGTCCGGTTTGGCGATTGCGTCGACCTGAGGCACACTGGCGGTGATGGCCATCGACGAGTCCGTCCCAGCGCCTGCCGGTCTTCCCGGTCTGCGGACTGAAGTCCCGCTCGCTCCGCTCACCAGCCTCGAGCTCGGCGGTCCGGCGCAGCACCTGGTCGAGGTGGCGGGGATCGACGACGCGGTCGAGGCCGTCCGTTGGGCGCGAGGCCGCGGCGAAGCTCTGACCGTGCTCGGCGGCGGCAGCAACCTGGTGGTGGCCGACGCCGGGGTGAGGGGGTTGGTCCTGCGGGCGGCGGTGCGGGGCGTCGAGATGACTCCCGCCCACGGCGCGGTGTTGGTCACCGCAGGGGCCGGCGAGGCGTGGGACGATCTGGTGGCGCAGACGGTCGGACTGGGGCTTGCCGGCCTCGAGTGCCTGTCGGGGATCCCCGGTCTGGTGGGGGCGACGCCGATCCAGAACGTGGGCGCCTACGGCCAGGAGGTCGGCGACGTCGTGGACAGGGTGCGGGTGCTCGACCTCGAGACGCTTGGAGAGCGGACGTTGTCGCCGGGCGAATGCCGGTTCGGTTATCGCAACTCGATTTTCCGGGAACGTCCGGGGCGCCACCTGGTGCTCGACGTCACCTTTCGGTTGCGGCCTGGTGGCGTCCCCACGCTGGCCTACCAGGAGCTGCGGCGAGCGATGGCGGTGCGCGGGTCGTCACCCTCGATCAGCGACGTCCGCGAGGTCGTGCTCGCCTTGCGCCGTTCGAAGTCGATGGTGCTCGACCCGGACGATCCCAACCGCCGCAGCGCCGGCTCGTTCTTCGTCAACCCGGTGGTCGACCAGAAGGCTCTGGAGGACCTCGATCGACGGGCCCGGAAGGCGGGGCTGCTGACCGGCGACGGCGGGGTGCCGTCGTTCGATATCGGCGCCGGGCGCTTCAAGGTACCCGCCGGGTGGTTGATCGAAGGGGCCGGGTTCCACAAGGGCCTCCGCCGCGGCCCGGTCGGCATCTCTCCTGCCCACGCACTCGCCCTGGTCCACCACGGCGGAGGCACCGCAGCGCAGTTGGTCGCCCTCGCCCGGGAGATCCGCGACGGCGTGCGGAACACTTTCGGGATCGCCCTGCACCCCGAACCCGTCTTTCTGGGTTTCGATCGCCCGAATCCGCTCGACGAGTAGGGGAGCTGGGGTGCCGCTTCATGATCTCGCGAACTGCTCAGAAACTGTCATCCCGACCGGAGGCCCGCAGGGACGAAGCGGAGGGATCTGGGGGGGTAGCTAACGATCGTTTGTCGCCTGGAGCCCCCACCCAGATCCCTCCGCTCGGTCGCTCCGCTCCCTCGGTCGGGATGACAGGAGTAAAGAAGGGCGCCGCTCCCTCGGTCGGGATGACAGGAGGATAAAGAGGCGCCGCTCCCTCGGTCGGGATGACAGGAGTAAAGAAAGGGCGCCGCTCCCTCGGTCGGGATGACACTCCCAGGCTTGTCATCCCGACCGGAGGCCCGCAGGGCCGTAGCGGAGGGATCTGGGCGGGCGGATGAGGGAGAGCGCCCCCTGGACCCCCCATCCGGCAGCCGGGACGGCTGCCCCACAATTTGAACCGGGCCCGCTTGTGGGGCACGCGTCCCGCGTGCCGGGTGGTGGGTGGCGCCGTCAATCGGCCGAGTAGCTGATTTCGAGCCGATTCGCCACGCGCGATGCGAGCCACACGAGAACCGTGGTTGCGGCCGCCAGCGCCGCGAGTGCGGCCCACCATGCCACGGGCTGCGCGAGAATGGCGAATGCAGCCACCGTCACCGGCACCGGTGTGAACGACACCAGGTAGTGGACCAGGCTCAGATACTTCAGGAGTTGCGGCAGGAAGGGCGTCAACAGCTCCCAGCCGAGAAACAGCACCGCCGGGACCATGGGGTTCTTGAAAAAGAGGCCGGCAAGCAGGAAGAGCGCGCCGTACGCCACGCAGGCGAGCGTCACGATCAGCAGATAGCTCGCGAGCTGGGCGAGACCGGCGCCCGAAAACATGATGGCGATACCCCGGGCGCCGTGGGGAAAATAGACCAGCGCGTAGGTGAGGGCGGTGGCCGGCACCAGCACGAGTATCGCCGACATCACACCGCCCAGGTATTTCCCGATGACCAGTACCCTGCGAGGCAACGGCGCCAGGAGCGAGTAGTGAAGGGACTGCTCGAGGATCTCGCCGCGGAACAGGCGCACGAAGATGAGCGCGTTGGAAAAAAAGACGACGAAGCGCAGCAGGAAGAAGTTGAAGACCTCGGCGAACTCGGTCGTCGCATAGGTGGGGTTGGCGCGCTGGGCCTGGGGCATGAACAGGGCCCGCAGGACCATCAGCACCATCGGCATTCCCACCAGCAGGAAGAGCGGCAGCGCCCGCGGGCTGAAGAGGCTGCGGCGGACCTCGGCGATCGCCAACGTCCGGACCTGCAGGCGGCGGAGCCGGGTGCGCTCGATGTCGTGTTCGCTCATGTGGTACCGCCTCCGGTCCCTTCGCCGATCAGGTAGTCGTAGACGGCGTTGACGCTTTCGTCGGCGGGCGCGACGGTCTCCACGACCACGCCGTTGTCGAGCACGATCCGGTTGAGGCGGGCGAAGAAGTCGTCGGCGTCGCGCGTTCTGACCAGCAGGCTCCGGTCGTCGAGGACCTTCGCTTCCACGACGTGCTCGAGCTCGAACACCTTCGACGCGACGATGTGCGGGCGGTTCGAGCGCACCAGGACCTGGATCGGGTGGGAGGTGATCTCGCCGCGGACCGCGCGGATGGCGCCTTCGGCGACCACCGAGCCGCCGTGGATCATGACGACGCCGTCTGAAATGACATCGACCTCGTGCAGGATGTGGCTGGAGACGATGACGTGCCGGCCGCCCTTGGCGAGCTCGGAAAAAAGCCCGATCATCTCGGCGCGTCCCATCGGGTCGAGACCGTTGAGGGGCTCGTCGAGCACCAGGACCCGCGGGTCGTGGCAGGTCGCATGGGCGAGCTTGATGCGTTGCCTCATGCCCTTGGAGTAGCCGGCGATGCGCCTCCGGGCTGCCTCGGTGAGCCCCACCCGCTCGAGCGCGGCCCACGCTCTGGCTTCCGCCTCTGCGCGGGGAAAACCGTGCAGGGCGAGAGCGTAGAGCAGGAAGGAAAGACCGGTCGCGCCACCCGGAAAGCTGTCGTACTGGGTGCAGTAACCGACCAGCCGGAACAGCTCCTCGGGATCGTCGGGGCGCACGCCGAGGACCGAGATCTCGCCCCGGCTCGGCCGCAGCAGACCGGTCATCAGGTGCATCAGGGTGCTCTTGCCGGAGCCGTTGGGACCGACGAGGCCGGTGAGGCCGGGGGCGATGTCGAGATTGATGCGGTTGACGCCCAGGACCTCGCCGTAGAAACGGGAGACGCCGCGGAAGACGATGCGGTCGCCGCTCATCGGACGACCTCGTGGGCCCGCAGCTTGCGGTTGAGCAGCCAGACGCTGAGCAACGTGGTTGCCCCGAGTGTCAACCAGTTGAAGATCACCGGCAGCTTGCTCGGGGTGGACGCGCCGAACAGCGACAGGACGACGCTGTTGATGGCGCGGACGAGGTGGAAGAGGTCTCCCCACGAGGTGTCGGTCACGCCGTTGACCGCCGTCGCGAACCCGGCGAGGATGAAGATGATGCCGAAGAGGGCGCCGCGGGCGGCGGGTTTGAAGCGGACCCAGGCCGAGATGGCGAGGGTCAGCATCGAGATCACGATGATCCACGCCACGTGCCCGACGAAGTAGGCGACGCCGATCCGGTAGTTGTCGATCCACCAGGTGCCGCCTTCGAGGTAGGCCTGGAGACCGAAGATGGAAAGCCCCATCACCCAGGTCATCGGCGACAGCAGCATCGCGAGCACCGTCGCCTTGCCGAGAACGTAGTCCGGGCGGTCGATAGGTCGCCCGAGGTACAAGGGCAGGGCGCCGTTGGCGAGGTCGGCGGCGACCAGGCTCGGCGACACGATGAGCGCCACCAGGAACGCCGGCAGCGCCTGCCACCCGAAGAGAATCATGAAGAACTGCGAGGTCAGAACGTTCATCAGGTCCTGAGGCATGCCCAGCTTTTCGAGCAGGGTCAGGTTGTGGCTCAGGTAGATGAAGAACAGACCGACCAGCGACGGCAGGAAGCAGACGGCGTAGAACGCGGTGAAGAGGCGGGACGCAAAGGCGTCCGCGATCGCGTACCTGGTGACCACCAGGAGGCGGGACCGCACCGGCGTCAGCTCACCCGTATAGGGCCTCCACGTCCGTTCATACACCGCCATGGTTGACCTCCATGGCGCGCAGGAAGATGTCCTGCAGCGAATCGCGCTTGATGTCGAGGTGGCGGATGCCGACTCCGAGCCGGTCGGCGGCCTCATAGAGGTCGCGCACCGAACGATTGCCCGGCATCACCAGCTTGAGCCGTGAGTTGTCCTGCACCGCGAGCTCGCAGCCGAGCCCGGTCAGCGCCTCGGCAAAGGCCGGTTCCGGGGCCTGCAGCTCGATCTCGACGAAGGAGCGGTTGGCGCGGCGTTCGGCCTCGAGATCGCAGGTCGCGGCGATTCGGCCCCCCTTGAGGATGATCACCTCGTCGCAGACCGACTCGACGTCACCGAGGAGGTGCGACGACACCAGGATGTGGGTTTCGCCTCGGTTGCGGATGTCGCGGACGAGCTCCAGCATCCTTTTGCGGGCCGGTGGGTCGAGCCCGTTGGTGGGCTCGTCGAGCATGAGGAGCGTCGGCCCGTGGACGAGGGCCTGGGCCAGCTTGACCATCTGTTTCATTCCAGTCGAGAAGGTGCCGACCTTGCGGTAGCGGGCCTCGCCGAGACCGACGTAGAAGAGCGCTTCGTGGGCGCGCTCGAGAGCCGGCTCGGGCGGAAGACCGCTGAGCTCGGCCATCAGGCGCACGAAGTGGATCGCGGTCATGCCGGCGACGAAGGCGTCGTTTTCGGGCATGTAGCCGACGTGCGCCCTGAGCTCCTTGGCCTGGTCTCTGAGCGACAGACCGAGGACGCTGACGTTGCCGGTGAACGGCCGGTAGAAACCGAGGATCGTCCGCAGGAGCGTCGTCTTGCCGGCGCCGTTGGGTCCGAGGAGGCCGATCGCGCGCCCCGTGAGCGAGGCGCGCAGATCGGTCAGGATCGGCCGGCCGCCGAGGGTGACGCTGAGTCCGTCAAGCTCGATCGCCGGTGGCTGAGTCGTGGCAGGAGCCCTCATCCCCGGGATGATACAGCGTTTCCGTCGCCGGTGACCTCGCCCTTCCCGGGTGTGTCGACGTCTGCAATGGCGCTCGACCCCTGGTGGATGGCGCCGGCCATCCCCAGCACGGAGCTGATGCCGAGGAGGCTGCCGCCGGTGGCGCTGACGGTGATCCTGTCGTCACCGCCGAACACGCAGACCAGCCCGGTGCTGAGTCCGTCGCCGACGGCGCCCGCGAGCCCGAACTGCGCAGTCAGTTCGGCGGGAACCGCACTCATGAGCCCTTCGAGGTCGCGGTAGACCAGAGCCGAGCAGTCGGTGTGGCCGTTGTCCGGGAGCATGGCCCTGAAGGCCTCCGAGCTCGCCAGGGTGACCCCCGAAGCGCGCTGGGCGATGGCCTGGTCGACGACGCCCCGGTTCGGACCGAACACCATGTAGCCGTCGATCGCGGTGAAGACCGCGAGACCGTCGAGACCCTCGCGGCGCAGCGTGTAGTAGGTGCGTCCGGAGGACGACTCCTCGTCGAGCAGGACCGGCGCCTCGCCTGCGGCCAACAGCTCGGTGTTGAGCTGTGCGATGGCGCTGCCCAGAGTGTGGACCAGCGTGGCGGGGTCGTAGACCTCGACGACCAGCTTCCACGACGGCACCGGCAGCATGGGTCCGTCGAGGGCGAAGGCCGCCTCACCGCCGAGAGTGGCTGCGAGACCGTCGCGGAGATCGATGCCGATCTGTTCCTGCGACAGCTGGAACTCGGCCCACGCGTCAGGGTCCCGCTCGGCCAGGATGGCCAGCAGTTCGTCGAACATCTCCGCCGGATCGCGGGTGACCGCTGCGGCGGCGACGTAGGCCTGCGGGGACACGAACTCGAGGCTGCCCATGGGTGCCGGGGCCGCGAGCCACGCCATGATCCCTTTGCGCCGGGTGGAGAACAGGAGCTCGGCATCCGTGGCGTACCACTCGCCGTCGCGGTGGCGTTCGACGATCAGCGTGGTGATGTCGGCGAGGCCGAAACGCGCCACCATGTCCGCCTCGTCCGCCGGCATGGTCGCCACGGCTTCAGAGACGACGGCGGCGACATCGGCCGCCAACAACCACGAGACGCCGTCGGCATAGGCTTCGGTGAGCCGGGTGTGGAGGCGGGTGCCGGCAAAGGTGCGCGCGGCGGGGTCATCGATCCGGTCGGCAAGCGCCTTGAGGCTTTCGAGATCGGCGCCGGCGGCAAAGAGATCACCCGCCACCCACAGGACCACTTCGGCCCCGGTCGGCGGCGCAGTGCGCGGGTCGTCGATGATCGCGACCGCCCCGGCGACCCCCGCCTCGAGCTCGGCCTGCTCCACCAATGCCTCGAGCTCGGCCCGGAACGAATCGGCGTCGTCGAGCTCGGCCATGAAGAGCGGCATCCCGCGTTCCTCCATGACGCTCAGCGGGACGGCGATGACGGCCTCGCCGCCGATCGCCTCGCCGAGGGGTTGCAGGCGATCCAACATCGTGTCGATCTCGTCCTCGATACCGGTGGCGACGACCTGGGTCTGCCACCACTCGTTGAGGACGGGGCTGGCGGCCAGGCGTTCTTCAAAGGCAGCGCGGGCATCGTCGAGCCCGTCGGTGATATTGGGCATGGCGGCGTAGACGAAGGTGTCGGCGGGGGCGAGATCGAGCAGGAAGGTCGAGGTTCGCGGAGGCGCCTGGTCGACCACAGCGGCCACCGCCTTCTGCAGGGAGGTCAATTCGCGCAGCAGCTGGCGGTGCACCTCCGGGTCACGGCTCCATGCGAAGTCCTGCTCGAGGGGGACGTGGCGGAGGCGTTTGTTGGTGGTGATCTGATCACCGGGCCGGAGCAGGGCGCTCGTCGCACCGTCGCGGACCTCGACCTCGCCCTCGATGACCGACACCCGCGAGCCTTTCAGCCCGTGGTTGACCGAAAAGATCGTGCCCTTGACCGCGACCTGACAGTCGGCGGTGGCGACGTAGAGCCGCCCGCCGCGCTGGTCGGCGGCGTGAACGATGATGTTGCCGCGCTGCAGGTCGATCGTGGTTCCGCGGCGTGACGCTCTGAGCTCGATCTCGGAACGCTCGTTCATCTCCACCAGCGAACCGTCGGCGAGCCGGATCATGGCACCGGAGTCCTTGGCGGTGCGGAGGACCTGGCGAGCCAGGAGGCCGCGCCCCGGGTCGAGATCGGTGGTGCCGTCGGCGCTCACGAGCTGCAGCGACCCGTCCACCGAGGCCACCGTCGCGCGGAGCCGGTGGTCGGCGATGGAGTTCCCGATGAGGTGGAAGGACGCCACACCGGTCAGGATGAGGACCGCTGCGGCCGCGATCCGCAGCAACACACGGGTGGTGGGCAATCGCCGCGCCGCCACCCGGGTGGGTCCGGCCTCGCGCAGCTCGCCGCGTTCGGCCATCAGGACACGGCGGCAGGTGATGCACCCCCGGGTGTGGTCGCCTACCAGCAGCGCGCGCGCCTCCGGCAGCGAGCCGGCGACAAACGCCGGGATCTCCCGCTGGTAGTCGTCGCACGAACGCAGCGGCGCCTGGCCGGCTCTCGCCGCGCTGATCTTCTGCCAGACCCGATCGGTGATCCGGTTGGCGCTCTCCGCGTCGAGGCTCTGGGACGCGATGTCGGCTGCAGCGCGGTCGAGAATGTCGTCTGCATCGTGGGTGTGATCGGTCATTGGAGTCCTCCCATGAACGGGGCCATTTCGGTTTTGAGGTGGGTGCGGGCGCGGTGCAGCGTGACCGCCACGGTGCCCGGGGTGGTGCCGAGGTGTTCGGCGATCTCGTTGTTGTCGAGACCTTCGAAGTAGCGCAGAGCGAAGATCTCTGCGCCGCGCCGGCTGAGCTTCGAGAGGGCGCGACGCAGCTGTTCGTTCAACTCCCGACCGAGCTGTTGGTGGTCGGGTTGCGGGGCGGGGTCGCGATGCACGCCGTCATCGCTCACCTCGAGCGACACGGCGGAGCGGGCATAACGCGACTGGACGATATCGAGGGCCGCGTTGGTGGCGGCGCGCCGAAGGTAGGCGCACGAGCCGGTCGTGAAATCGGGCGATTCAGCGCGACCGGCGAGGCGCATGAACACGGTCTGAAGAACGTCCTCGGCGTCGGACGCGCTGCCGGTGACACGGTAGGCGGCCTGGAGGACGGTCCCCGCGTGCTCGCGGTAGATCGTCTCGAGCCAGCCTCCCGGGTCCGTTTGGTGAGTTGCGAGAGCAGCTTCCACAGGCGCCTCCTGATCTTCGTCGTCAACCATGAGACGGTCCTCCGTCCCTTACATTAACGAAAAATCGGTCGTTGTGTGCCGCAATCTGCCTTGCGCTGCTTTTCGCCGGCGTGGCATAGTGCCGGCGGAAGCCGACGCAGGGAGGACCATGCGCGAACACATTGTCGATCTCGAGGCCGAACACCCGGGTTTCAACGACCCGGAGTACCGCCGCCGCAGGGACGAGATCGCTCTCCTCGCGCCGCCGCTGGGATCGGGCGAACCGCCGCAGCGGGTCGACTACACCGAGTCCGAGCGGGAGACCTGGTCGACCGTGTTCGAAAAACTGACCGCGCTGTACCCGACCCACGCCTGCAGGGACTTTCTCAGGGTCGCCGGGGCCATCGGATATCGTGCCGACGAGGTGCCCCAGCTCGCGGACGTGAGCTCGTTTCTGAGCGAACGAACGGGTTTCTCGCTGCAGCCGGTGGCCGGGCTGGTATCGGCGCGCCAGTTCCTCGCGGCGCTGTCCCGCAGGGTGTTCTGCGCCACCCAGTACATCCGCCACCACTCCGAGCCCCTCTACACGCCGGAGCCCGACATCGTACACGAGCTGATGGGGCACGCGCCGATGCTCGCCATCCCCGAGTTCGCCGATCTGTCGCAGAAGATCGGCGAAGGGTCGTTGAAGGCGAGCGACCGCCAGGTCGAGCAGCTGGCAACCCTGTACTGGTTCACCATCGAGTACGGTGTCTTGGTGGAGGACGGCGACCTGCGGGCCTACGGCGCCGGGTTGCTGTCGAGCTTCGGCGAGCTCGCACATGCTCTGTCGGGCGCGGTGGAGATCCGGCCTTTCGACCCCTGGCAGGCGAAGGACACGACCTACCCGATCACCACCTACCAGCCTCTGCTGTGGAGCGTCGCCTCGATCGGCGAAGCCTTCGACCGCATGGACGAGTTCGTTCGTTCCCTGTAATTCCAGCCGCCTGGAATCGAGGATTCCAGGCCGCTGGAATTACACGGCGAAAAACCCGCCGATTTGCGAGGTGTCGAGATAGACGTCGCCGCCGTCGACCACGATCGGCAGCGGCCGCAGATGCGAACCCTCGCAGGGGCCACTCACGCACAGCCCGTCCTTCGGTCGGTAGCGGGCGCCGTGGGAGTTGCACACCAGATGGGTCTTGCCGGGGTCCCAGAAGTCGCGGGGCTCGCGGTCATCGAGCCGCATGGGCAGGTGGCGGCACTCGTTTTTGTAGGCGCGAACCTGGCCGTCGGCGAGCTTGAGAAGGATGCCCTCTTCGTCGAATGGTCCTTCCTTGTAGGTGAACCGGATTCCCTCCGGCGGGATCTCGGCGAGGCGGGCGATGCGTTCCATGGACCGGGATGATAAACGATTCCCGGGATAGAATCGCCGCTGCATGCCGGATCTGACCGTCGTCGTCCCCACTCTCTGCGAAGAATCCACGATCGTGGAGTGTCTGCTGGCGATCGGGCAGACGGAGGGTGTGACGGTCGTGGTGTCAGACGGCGGCAGCGCGGACGAGACCGTTCGCCTGGCCAGGTCATGCGGCGCGCAGGTGGTGGAGGGCGCGCCGGGCAGGGGCGGACAACTCAACCGGGGTGCGGCGGCGACGGACAGCGCCGGTCTCGTCTTCGTCCACGCCGACTGCCGTCTCCCGGCGGGCTGGCACGACGCCGTCACCACCGCGCTTGCCGATCCCGGAACCGCCCTCGCGTGTTTCCGGCTGCACACCGAACCGTCTTCTGCACGTGCACCGTCGATGCTGGCGGGTCTGTGGTTGAAGACCCTCGACCTCCGGTCCCGTGGTTTCCGCCTGCCGTACGGCGATCAGGCTTTTGCCGTGCGGCGCGAGGTCTTCGACCGGGTGGGGGGCTTCCAGGACATCCCCCTGATGGAGGACGTCGCATTCGCTCGCGCCTGCCGCCGGGTCGGTGGGATCCGCCGGCTGCCGCTCGCCGTGCAAACGACCGCGCGGCGGACCGAGAGCTTCCCGGTCCGGGCGCGCATGATGATGTTGGTTTTTCCCTTTCTCTACAGGCTCGGGGTGCCGCCGACCACTCTGGCGCGCTGGTACGGAAACGCCAGGTGAGCACCGCGGTCGTCGTGTTCGCCCGGGAGCCGTCGCCGGGACGGGTCAAGACCCGGCTGGCGTCGACCATCGGCGACATCGCGGCGGCCCGCGTGTACGCGGCGCTCCTCGAGAACACCCTCACCGTGGTCGCCGGGTCGGGGTTCGACCACGTGCTCTCGCTCGCGGAGCCGCCTTCGCCGGCCTGGAGCGGGGCGCCCGGGAGGCGGTGGGAGGTGCAGAGCGGCGCGGACCTTGGAGCCCGTATGCGGACCGCGTTCGATCTCCGGTTCGGTGAGGGAGCCGATCGCGTGCTCGTCGTCGGCATCGGACCTCCCGAAGCTGAGTGTCGATCACCTCCGATCCGCGGAGCGGGCGCTTGATGCCGCGGATGTGGCCCTCGGACCCGCTGCCGACGGCGGCTACTGGCTGGTGGCGCAACAGCGTCCGGGCGTCGATCTGTTCACCGGCATTCCGTGGTCGAGCCCTGACACCCTGGCGGCGACGAGGCGGAGGCTGGAGGCGCTCGGCGCGACGTGGGTCGAGCTCGATCGGTTGAACGACCTCGACACGGAGGCCGATCTCCGCGCCGCCCTCGCCGACCCACGCCTCGCTCCCGAACTTCGCGACCGCCTCCTGAACGCCCTCGAAGAGTAGCTCTGCCACCCTCGCACTCGGCAGATGGAAAGATCTTCGAACGTCTGGTTTATCCGGTATTCGGAGAGGTTTCGGAAGAGAGATTTTTTCTGAATGTCATTCCGAGCGAGACCGAAGGTCGAGCCGAGGAATCCGCTCGGCTCGTTGCACTCGCTCGGGACAAGCCTGGGGGGCGGCTTGAGGTGGGGCGTTGCCTGGAGCCACCCCCCAGATCCCTCCGCTCGGTCGCTCCGCTCCCTCGGTCGGGATGACAGGGAGGAGTGGTCGCTCCGCTCCCTCGGTCGGGATGACAGGGAGGAGTGGTCGCTCCGCTCCCTCGGTCGGGATGACAGAGGGAGGGGTGCTCGCTCCGCTCCCTCGGTCGGGATGACAGGGGAAGGATTGGCCTCTGCACTCCATGCGTTGGAAGGAGGCTGGTGGACTGTTGGCTGAAGCCACCCGCCCGGCACGCGGGACGCGTGCGCCGTGCGGCTTCGCGCTACGCCGTCATAAGCGGAAACAACCGCTTGTCCCGGCGAAGCCCTGGGGCGAAGCCGGATGGGGCAGCCGTCCCGGCTGCCGGGTGGGTGGGGGAACGTTCCAACGTTCAAACGTTTCCGTTCCAACGTTTAACGTTGCGACCGCAGGACGTCGATCAACCCGGCCATGTCATCGGGGATCGGGGCCTCGAACGCGACCTCGTCGCGGGTCACCGGGTGGGCGAAACCGAGACGCCACGCGTGCAGGGCCTGGCGCGGAAAGGACCGGCAGGCGAGCTGAACCGTCGTGCCGGCGAGGTTGCGCCACTGGCGGCCGGCGTAGACCGGGTCGCCCACCAGAGCGTGCCCGATATGGGCCATGTGGACCCTGATCTGGTGGGTGCGTCCGGTCACCAGCCGGCAGCTGACGAGGGCGGTGTCGGCAAAGGCCTCCTCGACGTGGTACAGGGTCCGCGCCGGGCGGCCGGTCTTTACGACCGCCATCTGCTGGCGGTCCTTCGGGTGACGGTCGATCGGGGCTTCGATGACTCCGTCACGAGCCCGGGGGACGCCGTAGCAGACGGCCAGATAGGTCTTGGCGACCTCGCGCTTGCGGAAGGCGATGGAGAGGGCGAGGTGGGCGCGATCGTTCTTGGCCACCACCAGCAGACCGGTGGTGTCCTTGTCGAGCCGGTGGACGATGCCGGGCCTCTCGACGCCGCCGATTCCCGAAAGATCCGTGCAGTGGTGGAGCAGGGCGTTGACCAGCGTCCCGCCGGGGTTTCCGGCCGCCGGGTGGATCACCAGCCCGGTGGGCTTGTTGATGACCAGCAGGTCTCCATCCTCGAAGACGATCTCGAGGGGGATGTCCTCGGGCGCGGTGTCGAGGAGCGCGACCGGGGGCTCGAGGACCACGATCTCGTCGCCTTCACGAACCTTGAACGCGGCTTTGGCCGGTGCGCCGTTGACGGTGACGTGGCCGTCGTCGATGAGCCTGCGGGCGCGCGACCTGGACCACTCGGGTCTGAGAGCGGCGAGGCAGCTGTCGAGACGGGAGCCGGCGAGTTCCGGCGACACCGTCAGCTCGTGCCGGGTGGTCACGACCTGCCGCGCCGGCGAATCCAGAGGTGGAGCCCGGCGCCGACCACGATCAGAACGAGTGAGATCAGCTGGCTGGTCGAGAGGAACCCGTCGAGGACGAACCCGCGGGCGGCATCGCCCCGCGTCCACTCGAGCGCGAACCGGCCCGCACCGTACAGCACCAGATAGGTGGCGAAGACCCGGCCGGCGGCGAGCCGTCGTTTGAAGAGCGCGGCCAACAGGAGGTAGAGCCCGAAATTGAACAGGGCCTCGTAGACCGGGAACGGGTGGACGGGGTGGTGGAGGGGCGTCCCGAGCCGTTCGGCGGCGACCGGGTCGGTGTAGGTGATGGCCCACGGCAGGTCGCAGGCCGCCCCCCAGCAGCAGCCGGCCATCAGACAGCCGATGCGCCCGATGCTGTGGCCGAGGGCCAGCGAAGGGACAATGACGTCGAAGGTCGTCAGCGCCGACAGCTTGTAGCGGCGCAGGAGCACCACCGCGGCGATGACGGCGGCGATGAAGCCGCCGAGGAAGACGCCGCCGGCGCGCAGGACGCCGACCAGCGACGCGGGGTCGCGGAGATAGCGCGGCAGTTCGACGAAGATCAGGAGGAGCTTGGCCCCGATCAGCGCCCAGATCACCAGCCACAACGCGAAGTCCACGAGGTGCACACCATCCAACCCGGCGCGGTCCGCGCGCAGCCGCAGGGTCCACAGTGAGAGCACCACCGCTGTGGCGAGCAGGACCCCGTAGGTCGGGAGCTGGAAGAACCCGAGGTCAATCAGGATCGGGTGCATCGTCTTCCTTCCCGCGTCCGCTGCGGATTTCGCTGATGATGAGCACGATCGCGCCGCAGGTGATGGAGGCGTCGGCGACGTTGAAGTCGGGCCAGGACAGGGTGCGGCCGCCGACCCGGGCCCACAGGTGAACGAAGTCGATGACCCACCCGTAGAGCACCCGGTCGATCAGGTTGCCGACGGCGCCGCCGAGGATGAGACCGAAGGCGACCCCGGCGAGCCGGCTCCCGTGGGCGTGGCGCACCAGCATGGCGGCGATGATCACCACCGAGGTGAAGATGACGAGGTGGAGAATCACACGGGTGAGGGGCCCGCCGTCGGCGAACAGGCTGAAGGCGATGCCGGGGTTGTGGACGTGGGTCACGGCAAAACCGGGCAGGACCTCGACCCAGCCGCCGGGTTCAAGCCGGTCCATCAGCAGGTTCTTGGTCACCCGGTCGGCAATGACGATGACGAGGGCGGTGATCCACGGCAGAACGCTGCGCATCAGCCCGCAGGCTCCTCGAGCTCCGCCCGGCCCTCGGCAAGCAGGCGGCCCACCACGCCGTGGCAGCGCGGGCAGAGATCCGGGAGGGCGGCATCCGCCACCAGCTCGTCAAAACGCCGCCAGCAGCGGCTGCAGACGACCCCGTCGTAGGGCCGGACGAGAATCTCGAGCCCGGGGTAGCCGGGGACGTCGACACCCCCGGCGGAGTCACCGGACCCGGCCTGCGACACGATCAACAGACTCGCGAGGTCCATGCCCGTGGCCGCGAGGTCGCGGTCGAGCTGTGCAGTGTCGCCGCCGACCGTGACCCGGGCCTCCTCGGACTTGCCGATGGCGCCCTGTTGGCGAAGCTCTTCGAGGGCGGCCAGCGCGCGGTCGCGCAGACCGAGGAGGCGGCGCACTGCGGCGTCGTCGTCGGCCGATGCGGGCACGTCGTCAAAGGAGGGGAAGAGAGCGAGGTGAACCGACTCCTCGCGGCGGCCCGGCAGCAGCTGCCAGACTTCTTCGGCCGTGAACGAGAGAATCGGCGCGAGGGCCGAGGCCAGGCACTCCGCGATCCGGAGGATCACGGTCTGGGTGGCGCGGCGCGCCCGATCCTCGGGGTGGTCGCAGTACAGCCGGTCCTTGCTCACGTCGAGGTAGAGGCTCGACAGGTCGACCGTGCAGAAGTTGACGATCCGGTGCGACAGCGAGGCCAGTTCGTACTCCTGGTAGGCGTCGCCGACCTCGGCCATCAGCCGCCCGCAGGCCCGCAGCATGAAAGCGTCGAGACCGGAGAGCTCGGCCGCGGGCACGGCGTCGGTCGCAGGATCGAAGTCCGCCAGATTGCCGAGCAGGAACCTCAGGGTGTTGCGAACCTTGCGGTAGGCCTCGGCGTTGCGGGCCATGATCTCGTCCGAGATGCGGATATCCTCGCGGAAGTCGACCATCGCCGTCCACAGCCGCAGGATGTCGGCCCCGTACTGCTTGAGGATTTCGGAGGGCGTGATGACGTTGCCGATGGACTTCGACATCTTGCGGCCCTCGGCGTCGACCACGAAGCCGTGGGTGACCACCTTGCGGTAGGGCGGCGACCCCTTGAGCCCGACCGCGGCCACCAGCGAGGACTGGAACCACCCCCGGTACTGGTCCTGGCCCTCGAGGTACAGGTCGGCCGGCCAGTCGAGACCGTAGCGCCCGGTGTCGCACACCGCCAGGTGGCTGACCCCGGAGTCGAACCAGACGTCGAGGATGTCGTAGTCCTTGGAAAACCCGGTGGCGCTGCAGTCGCTGCAGGCGTAGCCGGGCGGCAGCAGGTCGTGCGCCTCGTGTGTGTACCAGGCGTCCGAACCCTCGGCGACGAAAACCTTGCGGATGTGATCGAAGACGGTTTCGTTGATGGCGGGCGCGCCGCAGCTGTCGCAGGTGAGGACCGTGATCGGCACGCCCCACATCCGTTGGCGCGAGATGCACCAGTCGGGGCGGTTCTCCACCATTCCCTGGATGCGCGCTTCGCCCCAGCGCGGCAGCCACCTGGCCTCGTGCAGCGCGGCCAACGACCGCTCCCTGAGGTCGTGGCGGTCCATGCGGATGAACCACTGGTCCGTGGCGCGAAAGATCACCGGGTTCTTCGAGCGCCAGCAATGGGGGTAGGAGTGCGTGACGACTGCGTGGGCGACCAGCACGCCGAGCTCGCGGAGACGTTCGACGATGGGTTTGTTGGCCTGGTGGACGTGCAGACCGGCCCACTCCCCGACCTCGGAGGTGAACCGCCCGTCGTCATCCACCGGCGCAAACGGTTCGAGTCCGTACTGGCGACCGATCACGAAGTCCTCGGCGCCGTGACCCGGGGCGGTGTGGACGAGACCCGTGCCCTGTTCGAGGGTCACATGGGGCGCGAGGATGAAGAGCCCCTCACGACCGGTCAGCGGGTGGCGGTAATGGGCGTTTTCGAGGAGGCCGCCCTTGAACGTCCGCAGGGTCTCGGGTTGCTCCCAGCCGGCGGCGGCGGAGGTAGCGGACACGAGATCGGCGGCGACGATAAAGAGTGCGCCGCCCGCGCGCACCAATGCGTACTCGAAATCGGGGTGGAGGGCGATCGCCAGGTTGGCGGGGAGCGTCCACGGGGTGGTCGTCCAGATCAGCGCGGACGCGGTGTCTCCGGCGGCGATCCCCAGCTTCTCGCGGGCGTCGTCGGCGAGGCTGAACGCGACGGTGACCGAAGGGCTCGTGTGGTCCTGGTACTCGACCTCGGCTTCGGCGAGGGCGGTGCGGCACTCCGAACACCAGTGGACGGGCTTGCGCCCGCGCTCGACATAGCCTGCGAGCATGAACCCGTGCAGGGCCGATGCGATGTCGGCCTCGTAGTCGTGGGCCATCGTCAGGTAGGGGTCGTTCCAACGGCCGAGGACGCCGAGACGGACGAACTCGTCGCGTTGCACCTTGTAAAACCGCTCGGCGTAGGCGCGGCAGGCGGCACGGATCTCAGGCACGCTCATGCCGGCCTTCCTGGCGCCCAGCTCCTTGTCCACGTGGTGCTCGATCGGGAGGCCGTGGCAGTCCCAGCCCGGCACGTAGGGGCTGTCAAAACCGAGCATGGTGCGTGACTTGACGACGATGTCCTTGAGGATCTTGTTGAGAGCTGTGCCGACGTGGATCGACCCGTTGGCATAGGGTGGGCCGTCGTGGAGGATGAAACGGGGCGCGCCCTTGCGGGCCTCTCGGATCTTCGAATAGAGGTCTGTTTCCTGCCAGTGTGCGAGCATCTCGGGTTCGCGCTGCGGCAGCTTGGCGCGCATCGAGAACTCGGTCTTAGGTAGGTTCAGCGTTTTTCGGTACATCAGGTCTCCGCCTCCGGCCTGCGAGCCTACGTGGCGCGGTTGGGGACGTCAAGACGAGATCACGGCGGCCGCGGGGGGACGGGTCTCTCAGGATTCGAGAAAGGACTGGACCCGGCGCACGACCTCCTCGGCCGTGAACGGCTTGGTGATGTAACCGGCGGCGCCGATTTCGCGGCCCCGCAGGACGTCCGAGGCGAATCCGCGGGCGGTCAGCATGATGATCGGGAGGTGTTCGGTCCGCGAATTGCGGCGCAGCTTCGCGGCGAGGTCGAACCCGTTGGTGGGCGTGGCCAGGGCGACATCGAGCAGGACCAGGTCGATCTCGTGCTCCCCGAGCAGCTTCTCCGCAGTCTCAGCGGACTCCGCTTCGAAGGTCGTGAAACCCTCCCGGCGAAGCTTGAACGACAGGATCCGCAGGATGTACGGCTCGTCGTCGACGATCAGGATGCGGCGCCCCACGATGCCGAGTGTAGGGTCGTCCCTGCAACAGATCAAGACCCCGGCCCGTCTTGAGACTGCTTTGCTGCCGGTCGCAGTGGGGTCAGCAGCGTCGGGTGGACCAACTCCCACGCGACCAGCAACAGGTGGAGGACGCCGAAGGCGGACAACGCTCCGCGGACCCACGGCAGGTCGAGGATCGCGGCGATCCTCGTCGGACACATGGTCAGCATCAGACCCCACACCTGCGACCACGGCACGATGACGAACAGCAACCCGACGTTGACCAGGTAGCCGATGTACACGACGATGACGAGGAAACGCAGAGGACTCACTCCACTCATAGTATCGTTTCTTTTTTCGGGCGAATGGTGGAGTTCCCCGCACCATTCGCCCGAAGAAAAAGGGACGAGAGAATTCCCGGTTCCTGCTACTGTCTCACCATGAAGATCCTGTGGGCGTCGCCGCTGCCGCCGGTCCGCACGGGCGTGAGCGACTACGCGGTGGAACTCCTGGAGGCCCTCGGCTCGCGAGCCCGCGTCCGGGTCGTCGAACCGCCGGGATGGAGCCTGCCGGAGGACTGGCCGCTCACGGGAACGGTGGAGATGGTCCCGACCGGTGCCGAAGCCGCGCCGGATGAGGTGTCGTTGATCCACCTCGGCAACAACCCGCACCACCTCTGGCTCCTCGAACGGCTCGGCCGCCCACGCACCGCCGCAGTCCTCCACGACATGGTTCTACACCACCTCCTGGTCGAAGCCGCAGTCGCGCTGCCCGATTTCGGGCCGCTCGGCGATCGGCTCCGCGAGGCCCACGGGGATCTCGGTGCAGCGCTGGCCGATGCCCGCGAGGTCGGCTTTTCGGGCCGTCGCGATCCGTTCCTCTTCGCCGCCCGCCGGCCGTTTATCAGCCGGGCGGATGCGGTGATCGTCCATTCCCGGTGGGCCCGGGACCTCGTTCGGATCGAGGCGCCGGGTCTTCCGGTCGCAGCGATCGGCCTGCCGGCAGCCGACCCCGGTACGGTGGACCGTGCAGTTGTCCGGAGCGGGCTCGGAATCGGCGATCGGGACGTGGTCGTGATGCACCTGGGCTTTCTGACGCCGGCAAAGGGTCTGCAGGCCATTCTCGGCGGCGTCGCCGCAGCGGTCCGCGCCGGCGTCGCGGCGCGCCTGGTGCTGGTGGGGGAGGGTGCGGTCGGCGACGGGTTGAGGCGGGCTGCAAGGGCCGCGGGCATCGGCGAGCAGGTGGTTGCCACTGGCTGGATCCGGCCGGATGAGTTTCGATCGGTGCCCGCTGCGGCCGATCTCGGCGTGGTTCTTCGCACCCCTTCGGCCGGGGAAACGTCGGCGGCGGCGGTCCGTTTCCTCGCCTGCGGCACGCCGGTCGCGGTTGGCGGGCGGCGCCAGTTTCTCGAGTTGCCGGAGACCGCCGCTCCCCGGCTCACCCCGGGCCCGTCAGCCCCGGCGGACCTGGCTCGGTTGCTTGCCGAGGTGGCGGATGGCGGGGAAGCGTGGCAACGCCGGCGTCGCGCCGCGCGTGAGTGCTACGAAGCCGGACACACCCCGGAAATGGCGGCCGAGCAGCTTCTGGCCTTCCTCGAAAAGACGTTCTAACGTTCCAACGTCATTGCGGCTGCGGACGGACGTCGCGGGCGTTGGCGGCGAGAACCTCCGCCGCGGCGGCGGCACGCGCCTTGACGAGGTTCGCACCGATAACGGCCGAATCCGCATCGATCTGGTGCGCCCTTTCAAGCAGGACGACGGACTCGTCGTACCGCTCCTGGGGGTAGATGGTTGCGGCCAGGATATTGATCGATGCGGGGTCACCCGGTCGGGCCCCGGCGATCTGCGCGAACGTCTGCTCGGCGCCGGCGAAGTTCCCCCGTTGGAGCTCGAGGTAGCCGAGGACCACGTCGCGGTCCCCGGAAGGATCGGGGCCGGTGGCCTCGATGACCCGCTGGCTTTCGGCGTACACGCCGTTGAGGGCGAGGGCGAGGGCGAGCGAACGCTGGACGTCCGGTTTGTCGAAACCACCTTCAACCGCGGCCCGGAGATGGGGCAGGGCGTCCCCGGCGCGACCCTTGGCGAGCATCGCCTGGCCGAGTCGCGCCTCGACCTGGGGGTCGTTGCGGAGCAGGTTGGCCGCCGTTTCGAGAGAGGCGAGCGCACCTGCGACGTCCCCACGCAGCAGCAGCAGCTCACCATTGGCGAGCTGGACCTCGGGCAGGAGGGAGTTTTCGTGGATCGCTTTCGCGAGCGCCTCGAGCGCCCGGTCGGTGTTGCCCAGCCGGGCCTCGAGCAGCCCGAGCGAGGCCCACGGCCGGTCCGAATTGGGGTACTGCTCGGTGAGGGCCTTGAAGACGTCGCGGGCGGCCGACGCCTCGAAGGTCGCCAGATAGACCTCACCCAGACGCAGCTTGAGGTCGATATTGTCGGGTTGGAGTGACAGCGCGCTCTTGAGAGCGTACTCGGCCGATTTCCAGTCCGCCACGCGCTGCGCCGCTTCCGCCATGAGCTCGAGGGCCATGTAGTTGGTCGGCGCCAGCTTGACCGCCTGCCGGGAGAGCTGCAGAGCGGTGGTGGCATCGCCCTGTTCGAGGAGGCGATTGGCGCGCAGGACGAGATCGGTCGCGGTGACGCTGTCGTCGTAGATCTGGCTGTCGATGGCGCCGTTGCGCGCGATGGAGAGGGCGGACGCTTCTTCGGTGCGACCGAGCAGGTTCAATATCTGTGCCTTGAGCGGGATGAGCCTCCCATCGCGGGGGTACGCCTGCATGAGCCTGTCGACATCCGCGAGTGCGCCTTCGAGATCCGCCTCGGACACGATCCGGTCGTTGATACTCGCGACCGTGGCCTCGAGGTCCGGCGCCGGCACACCGCCGCCCGCGCCGGCTTCGAAATTGCTCCGCCGCGCCTGTTCGAAGATCTCGAGAAACTCCGGAGTGTAGTAATCGGTGGGGAGGCTGAGGTTCGGTTCCTCGGTCAGGGCGATCCGGAAATGGGTCCGAACCTCATCCGGGCGGCCCATGGTGAAGAGATTCCATGCGATCTGAACCTGGATCCTGGCACGGTGAGCGGGGTCGTCGGTTTCCGATAGAGCCGCGGTGTAGAGCTCGACCGCACGCTCGGACGCACCCTGGCGGTAAGCCTCGAGAGCGAGTCCCTCGCTCGGGGTGGTCTCCTGAGCGGACACCGCGACCGCGAGCAACAGTGTTGAGAGGAGGACGGCCACACGACGGATTCCGCAGAGTCTCGACATGGCATCACTCTAACTCGAATTCAGCCCGAGGTCCATGCCGCGGCTGCGCAGCCCCCGATCGGGTCAGTTGGCCGGCGGCGCAACCACCACGCGCAGACCGGGGTTGGGGAGGCGGGGAATCACGACCATGCTGCGGTACGGACGCTTGCCGTCCCACCGAACCACCAACTCGTGTTCGCCCGCGGGCACTTTGTAGCGCACGAGCGGGATGGGGCCGAGGGCGTTGCCGTCGAGGAAGGCGACCCCGCCCGGCGGCGCCAGCGTCGGGTCCAACAGAACCGAGAGTTGCCCGACCTCGACCGCGAGCGAGATGACCGAGGTCTGCGCGGTGACCTCGCGCGTGAACGTCTTGGTTGGGAAATCGGGCACTGTCACCGTGAAGGTGTGTGTTCCCGGGCGCAACCGCACGGTGCCGCCGGCGGTCCGGCCTTCGCCGAAGGGACGGCCGTCGATCGTCACATCGGCGGGAGGATCGACCACCAGCCGAACCGATACGGGAGCGGGCGGTGCCGTGGGGCTCGGCTCGGGTGTGACGGTGGGGGTCGCCGTGGGGGTCCGTGTGAGGGTGCGCGTCGGGGTGGCGGTCGGCGTCGGCGTGAAGGTGGGGATCCATGGCGCCCCGGCGTCGCCGAACACCACGTCCTGGGCTCGTTTGGAGAAGTACAGGGTCGCCGCGGCGGCAATCAGCACGGCAAGCAGGATGACGAATATGTAGACGAAGGGGCTGCGGCGCTCACCGTCGATGTCCACCGCCTCGGGGGTGCGCCGCAGCTTGGCGTTCTGAGGGGTCGGCGCCGGGCCTTTCGGGGACGACCGCGGAGTCTGCACGCGCCGGGTGGCGTCTTCGGAGGCCGCAGGCCCCATGTTTTTCATTACCCGCCGCAGCACGCCGGTGGTCAGCTCCTTGGTGGTGGCCGCGTTGGGGGTGGTTTCGGCAGCGATCCTCCGTAGTTCCTCCAACAGCTCGCCGGCGTTTTGATACCGGTCGGCAGGGTCTTTGGCCATGCATCTCCGGATCACGCGATCGAGGGCCGGGGAGCAGTGGACCTCCTTGTCCGTCGGATACACGGGCTCTTCGTTGAGTATCTTGTACAGGACGTTGGAGAGGGTGGCGCTCTCGAACGGCCTGACCCCGGTGACCAGTTCGTAGGCGACCACGCCGAGGGCGAAGATGTCGGTGCGGGCGTCGACGGTGCGGCCCTGGATCTGTTCGGGCGCGAGATAGCCGGCGGTGCCGAGCGCAATCCCGGTCTGGGTCAGCTTGCTGGCAGCCAGGATCGACTTGGCGATGCCGAAGTCCATGATCTTGACGGTGCCGTCCTCGAGCACCCTGATGTTCGAGGGCTTGATGTCGCGGTGGACGATGCCCCGCTCGTGGGCGAACTCGAGGCCTTCGGCGACCTGCAGGAGGATCGAGACGATCGAGTTCTCACCCTGGACGACACCGGCCTTGAGCAGCTCGTCGACGTCGAAGCCGGTCAGAAACTCCTGCACGATGTACGGGACCTCGTCCTCGACGCCGTAATCGAAGACCAGGGTGATGTTGCGATGGACCAGGTTGCCGACGAACTCGGCCTCCTGCTGGAAACGCTGGCGGACCTCCTCGTCCGGGGTGGCGCACATCTTGATCGCCACCGTGCGTTTGATGAACGGGTCCCAGCCCTTGTAGATGACCCCGAAACCGCCGACGGCGACCTGCTCGATGACTTCGTACTTGCCGATGGTCTCTGGCCCTTGCATCAGACTACTGTAGCCTCACCCGCCTTCAGGGTCCACCGCCTCTCACTCATCGCTGTGGGCGAGGAAAAAGCTGAGCTCCTCGAGGTGGACCTTGAGGTCAACGGTTTTCGCGAGGACGTTTTCCGGCGCCCTGACCCGGATCGGGGCGAAGTTGAGGATCGTCCGCAGCCCGGCGGCGACCATCTGGTCGCACACCCGCTGGGCGGCGTTGGCCGGCGTCGTGATGACGCCGATCTCGACCTGGCGCTGGGCGACGATCTCTGCCAGGCGTTCCTGGTCCTCCACCAGCAGCCCAGAGGGCGTGGCGTCGCCGATCCGCGTCGGGTCCGAGTCGAGCACCGCGACCACGAGAAAGTTGCCGGTTGAAAACCCCGAGTAGTGGCCGAGCGCGTAACCGAGGTTGCCGGCGCCGACGATCGCGATCCGGTGTTCGTGGTCGAGCCCCAGGATCTCGACGATGTACTGGCGCAGCTCGCGCACGTTGTAACCCACGCCGCGAACGCCGAACTCGCCGAAGTACGCGAGATCCTTGCGGATCTGGGCGGAGTTGAGATTGAACCTTTTGGCGAGGTTCTGGCTGGAGACCGTCTCGACGCCGAACTCGAGGAGCTGGTCCACGCACCGGAGATAGATCGAAAGGCGCGAAATCGTCAGCTCGGAGATGTTCGCGGTGTCGATGTGTCGCTTGTAGGCCGCCATGTCTTACCTCACCAGACCGAGGATAGCGCTCGCGGCGGCGTCGAGAACGGGGCCCGGGTAGGCTCCGAGGACGAGGACGCCGAGAGCGGCGATCGTCGCCACCGCCGCGATGGGAAGCGATGGCTCCAGCCTCGGTTCCCGCTCGGGCAGCGGTTCCATGTACAGAGCGTAGATTACCCGAAGATAGTAGAAAGCGGATAGGAGCGAATTGAGAACGCCGATGACGGCGAGCCACACGAAGCCCGCGTTGACCGCCGCCCGGAACACCATGAACTTGGCTGTGAACCCCAGGAACGGCGGCACACCGGCGAGCGAAAACAGGCAGACCGTGAGGACCAGCGCCGCCATCGGGCGGTTGTAGCCCTGTCCTTTGAGGTCGTCGATCAGGTGGGGCCGGTCCTCGCGCTCGGACATCAGAGCGATCGCTGCGAAGGCCCCCATGTTCATCAGGGTATAGGCGGCGAAGTAGACCAGCACAGCCGTTCCGCCCTCGCGGCCGGCGACGATCACGGCAACCAGGGCGTAACCCATGTGGGCTATCCCTGAGTATGCGAGCATCCGTTTGACGTCGCGCTGCACGATGGCCACCAGGTTGCCGAGCACCTGCGAGGCGACGGCGACGACGCTGATGCCGAGCACCCACCTCGGCGAGAGCTGGAGGAGGTCCATGCCCTCTGCCAGCCGCAACAGCACGACCAGCGCCGCGCCCTTCGGGACCACCGACAAAAAGGCGGTCACCGGCGTCGGTGATCCCTGATAGACATCCGGTGCCCAGCCGTGGCAGGGCACCAGCGCGAGCTTGAAGGCGAGACCGCCGACAACCATCGCCAGACCGGCGGCGGTGAGCGGGTTGAGCCCCCCTGCGGCGACCACCCGATCGCCGATCTCGACCAGGTTCATGCTGGCGGTCGCACCGTACAGGAGGGCCATCCCGTAGACCACGAAGGCCGAGGCAAACGCGCCGACCACGAAGTATTTGAGCCCGGCCTCCAGGCTGATGGCGGTGCGGCGGAGAAAAGCGTTGAGGACGTAGAGCGGAATCGACAGCAGTTCGAGCCCGAGAAAGACGGTCAGCAAGTTGACCGACGCCGCCATCACCATGGCCCCGACAGCGGCCAGCAGGAGCAGTGTGTAGAACTCGCCGTGGTCGGCGCCGACCCGGCGCAGGAAGGGGCCGGCCATCCACACCGTCAGAAACACCGCCGCCAGGATGTACATGTCGACATACGAGGCGAGTCCGTCGATCTCGAGGTTGCCGGACCACACCGGGCCCGGCAGGGGTAGGGTGATCCTGGACCAGACGGCGCAACCCACCGCGACCAGTGTGAGTTCGGAGAGGTAGCGCCGGAGCGGCGGGAGGAAGGCCTCGATGAGGAGCAGAAGACCGGCGGCGGTCGTGAGGATGATCTCCGGGGCCAGGGCGAGAAGATCGCTGGAGGTCGGGGTGAACATCCTGGCCTCCCCCTCACCGCGTCAGGAGGAGGCGCACGGCGGCCTCCATGGGTGATAGAAACGTCATCGGATACACGCCGATCCATACGATCAGGACCAGCAGCGGAAACATCACGAAGAACTCGCGGATCGAGAGGTCGGGCAGGCTCTGGTTGGCGACGTTGTCGAGAGGGCCCCAGAACACGCGCTGGACCATCCACAACATGTAGACCGCACCGAGAATGATGCCGAACCCGGCGAACACCACCGCGGCCGGGAAGACGCTCCACGATCCTCCGAGAATCAGGAACTCGCCGACAAAGCCGTTGAGCCCCGGCAGACCGATGGACGACAGGGTGACGAAGAGAAAGACCCCGGTGAAGACCGGGATGACGCCGGCCAGCCCGCCGAAATCGGCGATCATCCGCGTGTGGCGGCGCTGGTAGAGCATCCCGACGACAAGGAAGAGGCCGCCGGTCGAGAGACCGTGGTTCACCATCTGCAGGATCGCGCCCTGGGTCGAGGCCTGGGTGCCGGCCGCGAGCCCGAGCATGACGAAGCCCATGTGACTGACCGACGAGTACGCGACGAGCTTCTTGACGTCGATCTGGACCATGGCGATCAGCGCGCCGTAGATGATGCCGATCACCGCCAGAACCACGAGCAGCGGCGTGAAGAGATCCCAGGCATCCGGCAGCAGCGCGCGGTTGAAACGGATGAAACCGTAGCCCCCCATCTTGAGGAGCACGCCGGCGAGGATGACCGAACCGGTACTGGGTGCCTCGACGTGGGCGTCGGGTAGCCAGGTGTGGAAGGGGAAGATCGGCACCTTGACCGCGAAGGCTACGGCGAACGCGGCAAACACCAGCAGGCCGGGCGCCAGCAGGCCCCCCGACACGGGGAGGAGGGGCGCGGTCGTGAGCAGGTCGAGGTAGTTGTAGGTCCAGATGCCGGTCTGCTGGTGGTGGAACCATGCCAGGTAGAGCACTGCCACCAGCATCAGGACCGATCCTGCCATGGTGAAGAGGAAGAACTTCACCGATGCGTAGATCCTTCTCGGTCCGCCCCACACGCCGATGATGAAGTACATCGGGATCAGCGTGATCTCCCAGAACACGTAGAACAGGAAGAGATCGAGAGCGACAAAGGTGCCGATCATCCCGGTGGTCAGGAGCAGCAGCGAGATGTGGAGCGATTTGATGTGCTCGATGTTCAGACGCCACGCTGCCAACACCACCACCGGCAGCAGCAGGGTGGTGAGGAGGACCAGGAGGATGGAAATTCCGTCGACCCCGAAGTGGAAGGCGATCCCGAGTTGCGGCATCCACACGTGGCTTTCGGCGAACTGAAAGCCGGGATCGTTGGCGTCGAACCCGACCCACAGCTTGAGCGAGTAGGCGAACATGATCGACGAAGCGATGATGGTGAGCACCCGGTGGACCCGTTTCCAGGTCCGCGGGATCGGCAGCAAAAGGACGGCGAAGGCCGCCGGCGCCAAGAGGACGATGATCAACGGGTGATCAGGCACCGCTCACCCCCGTCACCACAGCAGCACCGCCAGGGCGACAACCGCCAGCGCGACCGCCGTCGCGTAGTTGCGGACGTTGCCGGTGGTCGTGAATCGCACGAGGTCTCCGGTGAGCTCGACGGCGAAGGCTGAACCGTTGACGAAAACGGTGTCGATGACGAGGTCATCCACCACCCGCCAACAGAACACCCCGAAGCGCCGGATCGGCTCGACGATGATGGCGCCGTAGATTTCGTCCATCCAGTACGCGTTGAAGAGGAGTTTGTACGCGAAGGGCAACCGTTCGGCGAGCTTCTGCGGAGCCGAGAATGCACCGGCTCCAAGATAGAAGCGGCGAGCGATCAGGATCCCGGCCGCCGCCACCGCAACCGATCCGAAGACCAGCAACCACTCGACACCCAACGTCAACCCGTGAGAGCCGTGCTCCGCCGCAGCTTCGACCCCGTGGATCGGAGCGCCGCCGAGGGGCAGGATCACCGGTTCGAGGAACCTCTCGATCAGGTTGAGACCCTCGATGTGAAGGAGCTGGCCCGGGAAGCCGACAAAGCCGCCGATGACGGACAGGAGGCCGAGGATGACGAGGGGCAGGGTCATCGTGCGCGGCGACTCGTGGAGGTGATGCTCCTTCTCCGCGCCGCCGCGATAGTCGCCGCGGAAGGTCATGTACAACGCGCGGAACATGTAGAAAGCGGTCAGCAGGGCCGCGACCATCCCCATCACCCACAGCGCGGTGTAGACGGTTCCGAACCCGTTGAGGTCACCCGCGCCGGCTGCGAAGGCCCGGGCCAGGATCTCGTCCTTGGAGAAGAACCCGGCAAACAGCGGAATGCCGGCGATCGCCAGGGTGGCCGCGAAGAAGGTCCAGTAGGTGGTCGGCAGGTGCCGGCGGAGCCCGCCCATCTGTCGCATGTCCTGCTCGCCGCCGCAGGCGTGAATCACCGACCCCGATCCGAGGAACAGGCATGCCTTGAAGAAAGCGTGGGTCACGACGTGGAAGATGGCGGTGACGAAGGCGCCGACCCCGGCGGCGAGGAACATGTAGCCGAGCTGCGAAACCGTGGAGTAGGCGAGGACCTTCTTGATGTCATTCTGGACCAGACCGATGGTGGCCGCGAAGATCGCCGTCACGCCGCCGACCACGGCGACCGTGATCATTGCGGTCGGGCTGAGGCGGTAGAAGACGTTGGCCCGCACCACCATGTAGACGCCGGCGGTGACCATGGTCGCGGCATGGATCAGCGCCGACACCGGGGTCGGACCGGCCATGGCGTCCGGCAGCCACACGTAGAGGGGGATCTGGGCGGACTTGCCGACCGCGCCGACGAAGAGCAGCAGGCCGATCACCGTGGCCGCCGTGGCAAAGGTCTCCGGGTGGGCGGCGGCGGCGGCAAACACCGTCGAGTACTCGGTGCTGCCGAAGACCGTAAGGGTGACGAACACCGCGATCAGAAAGCCGAGGTCGCCGATGCGGTTGACGATGAAGGCCTTGCTGCCGGCGGCGGCGCACCAGTTTTTGGAGTAGTAGTAGCCGATGAGCAGATAGGAGCAGAGGCCGACCCCCTCCCAGCCGACGAACAGCACCACCAGGTTGGAGCCGAGCACCAGCAGGAGCATGGCGAACATGAAGAGGTTGAGGTAGGCGAAATAGCGGGCGTAGCCGCGGTCGCTCTCGCCGTGCATGTAGCCGACTGAGTAGAGGTGGATCAGCAGACCGACGAAGGTGACAAAGGCGATCATCACTGCCGACAGGGGATCGAGCTGGAACGACGCGTCGATGGTGACGCTGCCGGCGGAGATCCACGTGAAGTAGGGCTCCACCACGACGGCCTGGGGCTGGTGGAGGTACTGCCACAGCGCCGCATAGGCTGCGACCGTGGCCGCGGCGACCGACCCGACCCCGACCACGGTGACGACCGCCTTGGGCGCCCGCACAGCGCCTAATGCCAGGTTGACGAGTGCGCCCGCCAGACACAGCACGGGGATCAGCCACAGTGACCCGAGGATCACCGGCGCCTACCAGCGGAGGATGTTGAAGCGGTCCACATCGATGGTTTCCTTGTGACGGTACAACGCAATGAACAGAGCGAGACCGACGGCCGCCTCGGCCGCCGCGACCGCGATCACGAAGAAAATGAAGAGCTGGCCGTCGATGGCCGCCGCCGCGGTCGCGTGCCCCGAGGCATAGCGGAAGGCGAAGGCCGCAAAGGCCAGGTTGGCCGAGTTGAGCATGATCTCCAGCGACAGGAAAATGGCGATGGCGTTGCGGCGCAGGAGGACGCCGAGGGTTCCGATCGCGAACAGAACGGCCGACAGCGCCAGCACCCAGGTGTAGGGGATCACGACGACGTCGGCGGCGTTCATCGCAAATCCTTCTTTCCCAGGTAGACGGCGCCGACGATCGCCGCCACCAGGAGCAGGGTGATGAACTCGAACGCAAACAGGTGCGAGCCGAGAAGGGCCCTGCCGATGGGCGCTGCGGTGCCCGCGGCGGCGGCGCCGGGCAAGACCGCTCCGTACTCGGGGACGAGGAGACCGGCGATCACCAGCACCATGGCGCCGATGGCAGCCGCCACCAGGGTTCCGATGAAGGCCTGGAACGGGCGGCCGCTGCCCAGCCGATCGACCGTCCGGATGTTGAGCAGCATGATGACGAACAGGAACAACACCAGGATCGCCCCCGAATAGACGATGACCTGAATGGCGGCGAGGAAGTCCATGCCGAGCAGCGCGAACACCGCGGCCATGGCGAAGAACATCACGACCAGGGCGAGAACATTGGTCATGGGGTTCCGGGCGACCACGGCCACCACGGCGAAGACCACCGCGACGGCCGCTGCTGCGACAAAAGCCCACAGGACCATCGCGGCTCCCTACAGGTACCCCAGGGCGAGGGCGGCCCCGACCCACAGGAAGTTGACGACCGCCAACGGCATCATCACCTTCCACCCGAGCGACATGAGTTGATCGAAACGAAACCGCGGCACGGTCCAGCGGACCCAGACGAAAAACCAGAGGAAGAACGCCACCTTGAACGCGAACACCGACAACGAGAGCAGTGCTCCCGGCCACCCGGTCAGTGGCACATCGACCCAGGGGAGGTTCCATCCGCCGAAGTAGAGCAAGGTGATCAGGGCCGAGGCCACCGTCATGTGGATGTACTCGCTCATGTAAAAGGCGGCAAAGGACAGCGACGAGTACTCGGTGTGGTAACCCGCCACCAGCTCCGCTTCCGCCTCTGCGAGGTCGAACGGCACGCGATTGGTTTCGGCGAACGCGGCGACCACGAAGACCAGCGCGCCGATCGGCTGGGTGAAGACGTTCCAGTGGGGGAGGTACCCGAGCCAGGTGCCGCCCTGCGCCGTCACCACCTCCTGGAGGTGGAGCGACCCGGCGGCCATCAGCACCCCGACCGCGGCCAGGGTCATGGCGAGCTCGTACGAGATCGCCTGGGCCGATGCCCGGATGCCTCCGTACAGCGCGTATTTGTTGGCCGAGGACCACCCCGCCAGGACCAACGGGTACACCCCGAGCGAGGCGATGGCGAAGATGTAGAGCAGGCCGATGTTGAGGTCCGGCGCGACGATCCAGCCGTTGATCGCGCGGCCGAACAGCTCGAGCCCGTCATCGGCTCCGATCGGCACCGCGATAAACGTGCTCAGCGCAATCGCGACCGCGAACAGGGGGGCGAGCAGAAACAACCACCTCTCGGCGCGCCCGGGGAGGATGTGCTCTTTCGCGATCAGCTTGACGACATCGACCACCGGCTGCAGGAGGCCCAGGGGGCCGACGCGGTTCGGTCCCAGGCGGTCCTGGATGAGGGCCGATCCCCGCCGCTCCACCCACACCATGATGGGCACGATGGTCAACAGGACCGCCAGCCCGAAGGCGAGCTTGATGGCGATGACCGCCGTCTCAGCCCACACCCGGCACCTCCCGACGGATTTCCGGTGGATCGCCGTCCTTGAGTCGACTCCAGGCCAGACCCCGGTAGGCGGCCACCTCCGCCGCCATCTCGGCGAACAGGATATGGGCCGACACCTCCCGCTCCTGTTCCAGACCAAGGGCGAGGGCGAGCCCGGACACGACCTCCCAGGCCGGGCGGGCCTGGGCTCGGGGGGCCATCGCCTTTTTCGCCAACTGGACGTGTCCGGTCGACGATGTGTACGTCCCCTCGGTCTCGGCCCACGAAGCTGCCGGCAACACCATCGTGGCGGCGTCCACCAGCGGCGTGCGGGTGCGCGCGAGAACGGCGACCCACCGGTCCTTGACCGCTGCTGCAGCGGCCTCCGTCGTCAGCCACGGGTGGGCGTGGGCGTCGAGGATCAGAAACGGCCCGTCGCCGTCGCGGAGATAGGCTTCGAGACTCGCGCCGTCAACCGTCGCCAGACCGAGATGGCGGGCGCCGGCGCTGTTGGGGTGGGCGTCCGAGCTTTCGAGCCACAGACCGCGGCCGTTCTTCATCCGGCGCGTGGTTCCGGTGTGGACGGGGACGACCACCTCCATGCGGGCGCCGTCGACGAGGTTCCGTTTGAGTGCGAAAAGCGCTTCGTTCGTGAGGTTGGCCGACCCCAACACCACCGGTTTCGGGGCGTTCTTGAGCTTGTCGGCGAGAGCGTCGAGGGCGGCGGGCCACGCCATCGGGCGTTCGCTCCCGTCCGCGCGCAGCACCGGGCGTTCGACCTCGCGGTCGTTGAGGCCCTCGGCCAGAAACCGGCCGTAATCGCACATCCACCAGCCGTTGACCTCGCGGTTGAACCTGGGCACGAAACGGTGAACGACACGGTCGAGATGGCCGAGATCCACATTGCAGCCGATGCTGCAGCCCGGGCACACGCTGGGCGTGTCCTCGAGGTGCCAGACGCGGGCCCGGAAGCGGAACTCCTTGACCGTCAGGGCGCCCACCGGGCACACGTCGGCGGCGCACGCCGACCACGGATTCTCGAATGGTTTGGAGTCGAAGGTGTCGATGTAGGAGTGGTTGCCGCGGCTCTTCATCGTCAGGTCGGAGGTCTCGGAGATCTCGGTGGTGAAGCGGATGCACCGCGTGCAGTGGATGCACCGGTTCTGGTTCTGCACCACGTGCGGGCCGATCATCCGGCGCTCGAACCCCGGGTAGGTGCGGCGTTCGTCGACCATGTGGGTGGTGTCGAGACCGTGCTCCACCGAGTAGTCCTGGAGGCCGCACTCACCCGCCTGGTCGCACACCGGGCAGTCGAGCGGGTGGTTTTCGAGCAGAAACTCCATCACCGCGGCGCGGGCCTCGCGGACGCGCTCCGACGCCGTGTGGACCGCCATGCCCTCCTGAGCGGGGGTCGAGCACGCGGTCACGAGCCTCGGCATGCCTTCCACCTCGACGAAACAGATCCGGCACTGGCCGACCACGCTCAGCCCGGGGTGGTAGCAGTAGGTCGGAATCTCGATGCCGGCGCGTGCAGCCGCCTCGACGAGGTTGGTCCCCTCGGCGACCGAGACCGCGGCGCCGTCGATGGTCAGGGTGATCACGGCTGCCGCTCCGCCGTCGGTTCGAGGCCGTATCCGGACCGGACGGGCAGGATCGGGAGGTATCGGGCCTTCAGCGAATCGGCCTTGGCGATCTTTTCTTCGAACTCGTGCCCGAAGTGGTCGAGGAAGCTGGTGATAGGCCCGCAGAAGGCGTCGCCGAGCGGGCAGATGGTCATCCCCTGGGAGGCGTAGCGGGCGATCCGGCGCAGGGCGTCGAGGTCTTCGGGACGGCCGAACCCGCGGCGGATGCGGCGCACGATGTCGACCGCCCAGTCCGAGCCCTCGCGGCAGGGAGTGCACTGACCGCAGGACTCGTGGGCGTAGAACACCAGGAGGTTCTCCAGGGCCCAGACCATGTCCACGGTGTCGTCCATGACGATGAGGCCGCCGGAGCCGAGCATCGAGCCCGCCGCGGCCACCGAATCGAAGTCGGCGGGAGTGTCCACCTTGTTGGCGGGCAGAACCGGGGCCGAGGAACCGCCCGGGATGAACGCCTTCAGGGCGCGACCGCCCCGGACGCCGCCGCAGCGGTCCTCGATGATCTCGCGGAAGGTGGTGCCCATCGGCTCTTCGTAGACACCGGGGCGTTCGACGTGGCCGGAGACGCAGAAGAGCTTGGTCCCCGTGCTGCGCTCGGTGCCGATGCCGGCGAACCAGGCGGCGCCGCGTTCGATGATGTGCGGGATGCAGGCGAGCGTCTCGACGTTGTTGACGACGGTCGGGCACCCGAACACGCCGACCACCGCCGGAAACGGCGGTTTGAGGCGGGGCAGGCCGCGTTTGCCCTCGAGGGACTCGATGAGGGCGGTCTCCTCGCCGCAGATGTAGGCGCCGGCGCCGCGGTGGATGTGGATCTCGAGGTCGTAGGCGTGGCCCAGCACCTTCGGTCCGAGGCAGTTCTTCTTCCTGGCCTCGGCGATCGCCGCCTCCAGGATCGCGGTCTCGCGGACGAACTCGCCCCGGATATAGATGTAGGCCGTGTTCGCACCGATCGCGTACGAGGCGATGGCGATGCCCTCGAGGACCATGTGCGGGTCGACGAGGATGAGCTCGCGGTCCTTGAAGGTCCCCGGCTCTGATTCGTCGGCGTTGCAGATCAGGTACTTCGGTCTGGCCGAGTCCTTCGGAACAAAGCCCCACTTGACCCCGGCGGGAAAGCCCGCACCGCCGCGGCCGCGGACTCCGGACGCCTTGACCTCGGCAACCACCTCCGCCGGGGACATCCCCAAGGCCTTGCCGAGTGCGCGGTAGCCGCCGGCCTTGACATAGGCCGCGAGGCTGCGCGAGTTCCGGGTCCCGCGGGCGCGGAGCAGGATGGGCTCCTTCATCCGGTGGCGAGCCCGTCGAGGAGGGCCCCGAGCTTTTCGGGGTCGAGATCGGTGTAGTAGTCGTTGTTGATCTGGAGGACCGGCGCCTCGCCGCACGCACCGAGACACTGGACGTCGACCAGCGTGAAGTTGCCGTCCGGCGTGGTCTCGCCGAAACCGATGCCGAGCTTCTTTTTCAGGTGCTCCACGAGGCCCGTGGTGCCGCACAGCTGGCACGACAAGGTCGTGCAGATCTGGAGAAGGTAGCGCCCCGGGGGCCGGCGTTGGTACATGGTGTAAAAGGTGACGACGCCTTCGACGAAGGCAGGGGAAAGGTCGAGCCGCTCGGCGACTGCCCGCATGATCCCGGGTGAGATCCAGCCCCACCGCTCCTGGCAGAGCCACAACACAGGCAACAACGCCGCACCCTGGTTGGTTTCGGGATAACGCCGGCAGATGGCGTCGATTTCGCGGGCCATCGCGGCGTCGAAACCGACCTCGGCGACCTCGTCGGCCGGTGCGACGGTGAGTGGGGGAGTCGACCTTTCGGTCATTTCCGGTCACCCTGCCCGGGCAGGGGCGCGCGCCGCCGGCCCCAGTCGAAGATGCCCTTGCGCCACAGGTAGGCGTAGGCCAGTGCGAGGAGGCCGAGAAAGGCCACCATGTCCCACAGAGGCACCAGCGAACCGGTCGCCGTGACCTCGCGGTAGTTGACGGCCCAGGGATAGAGAAAGGCGACCTCGACGTCGAGAACAACGAAGACCAGGGCGACCAGGTAGAACTTGATGGAAATCCGTTTGCGGGCGCGGTCGAGCGACCGTACTCCCGTTTCGTAGGTTTCGGTCTTGGCGATCGTCTTCTGGCGGGTCCGCTGGCCGAGCAGTGCGGCGACGCCGAGCAGGAGGCCTGCAAAGGTGCCTGCCACGACAAGAGCCATGAACACCGGCAGAAACTGTTGCGCCATCAAGCGTCCTTTGATCGACCACGTAATCCGGAGAGAATCCTAGCTTCGCTCGGGGGTCAGGTCAAATTCCCTGGCCTCGCCGATCTCATCGGGAGCGGAGCGCAACCGCAGGAAGGAATCGGTTGCGGAGGGTGACGCTGAGAGAGGCGAGGAAGGCCGCAAGCGTAATGTAGGACGCGATCAGAACCGAACCGGCGAGCGGGGCGTCGAGGAGGAACCCGGCGCCCATCAGAAGGGCGGGGGCGATTGCCAGAGTCGCAGTCAGCCAGGCCCAGCGACGGTTGCGGCAGATCAACCCGACGACAATGGCCGCGCAGGCCACCAGAACGGGCTGATGAATGAAGATGGAACGCCGGATGGACTGCTCGAAGACCGAGATCCGCTCGTCGAGCGTCAGCCCGTCGTGGGCTGCCCACCGCACGCCGCCGACGATCCGGTCGCTTTCGACCTTGTCCAGCTTGTCGAGAACGACGGTGATCAACAGCGCCACCACGGCCGCCAGGAAGAGATCGGGGGTGACACGGCGGAGCCAGTTGATCATGTGTGAGGTTTTCCCTTCCGCTCCGCCCGGTTACCATCTTCTCACGGTTCCCACGACAGCCGGCGGATGAGAGCCGCACGGACGATTTCGCCCGCCTGGCGAAAGTGCGACAATGAAAAAGCGGCGGCTGTGAAGATGGTGCGCGAAGGCGGCCGTCGGGGAGTGATGGAACGATGTTTGTAGAACGCTCGGAAACCGGACGCCTTCGGCACTCGAGCTCGGTCTACGGGACGTCCCGAGAGGGCATTCCGCTGACGGTCTGGCTCCCCGAAAACGGCACGCCCGAAATCCTGGTTCTCGCTGCGATACACGGGGACGAGCCGGAGACCACGGTGGTGGTGTCCGACGCCTTGAGGGCCATCGACAAGGGTGGCCTCAAGAACGCCGCCGTCCTCTGCGGCAACCCCGACGGGCTGCTCCGCGGGACCCGGGGCAACGCCATCGGCGTCGACCTCAACCGCAACCTCCCGACGTCCAACTGGTCGCCCGCGCCGGTGCGCTACAAGAGCCGGCGCGAGGGCCCGCAGGACATCGAACTCAGCCCGGGCGCCGAACCGGCCTCGGAGCCCGAAACCCGGGCCCTGCTGTCCCTCGTCGATCAATTGCAGCCGCGCGCCGTGGTCTCTCTGCACGGGGCGCTGGCGTGCATCGACGACGAGCGCGGCTCGAGACTGGGGCAATGGATCGCCGAGAGAACGGGACTGCCCCTCGAGGAGGTCGGCTACCCCACGCCCGGCTCCTTCGGCTCGTGGGCGCGGGAGCACGACCTCACCCTGGTGACCTACGAGCTCGAAGCGGCCTCCCTCTACGATCTCAAAGAGAGGCACTCGCCGGTGCTCATCGAGCTCCTCACCGGCGCGATGGATCTTTGAAGGTGCGGAACGTGGCGGCCCTTCATTCCCCTGCTCACCGCCAATCCTCGAACTGAAACGACCCGGAGGCGGCAATGACGTTCCGCGCTCTCTTCCCGAGAGGAGCCACCCTAGGCATTGTTTGCCCGATACAGTCCACCAACTTGGAATCGCGGCTATCAAACAATGCCAAGGACGGCACCTCCGCCGCACGCGACTCGTATCAGTACGCAGTTCCCGTGAGGAGCCACCCGTCGCATTGTTTGCCCGGTGGCAATTCGATCGCTGGCACTGTCGAGATCAAACAATGCGACAAATGGCACCTCCGCCGCACGCGGTCACACCCACCCAGAGCACTCGGGCGTTTCATTGTCGGTGGGAGGGTGGGTGGGGAATTCGAAATCCGAAATCCGAAATTCGAAATTCCGTCTGCTATCCTCCGCCCCAACACAAGCTGGCGCCGCCGCGCCGGGGAGCTCGCATGCAGCACCAGGTCATCCTCATCCTCGATTTCGGGTCCCAGTACACGCAGCTGATCGCACGCCGGCTGCGGGAGCTCGGGGTCAAGACGGTGATCGAACGGGGTGACCTTTCGGGGAGCGAGATCGAGGCCCTGGCGCCGATCGCGGTGGTTCTCTCGGGTGGGCCGGCGAGCGTGTTCGAAGAGGGCGCACTGCAGGTCGACCCAACGGTATTTTCACTCGGTATCCCCGTTCTCGGCATCTGCTACGGCCTCCAGCTGATGGCGCGGGACCTGGGCGGGCACGTGCGTTCCTCGTCGCACCGCGAGTACGGATTCGCCGAACTCGAGGTCGTGGCCGAGGAGCCGGTCTTTGTCGGCACCCCCCGCAAACAACCGGTGTGGATGAGCCACGGCGATCTGGTGGAACGCGTTCCCGAGGGGTTCAGGGTCCTGGCGCGGACTCCGACCACCGAGGTGGCAGCGATCTTCGATCCGGAACGGCGGTTCGTGGGGCTGCAGTTCCATCCCGAGGTCCGGCACACGCCCCACGGGATGAGGATGCTCGAACACTTCATCGCCCTGGCCGGCGCACGCCGCGACTGGAGCCCGTCGGTGATCCGCCACGAGCTGGTGGCCGGGCTCTCGAACCGGCTGCCGGAGGGCCGGGTGATCTGCGGCGTCTCGGGCGGGGTCGATTCGTCGGTGACCGCAATGCTTTTGCGCGAGGCCATCGGCGACCGGCTGGTGCCGATTTTTGTCGATACCGGACTCCTGCGGCAGGGCGAGGGCGACGCGGTGGAACGGAATTTCGAGGAGTTCGGGCTCAAACTCGACCGGGTGGACGCCTCGGAGCGGTTCTTCTCGGCCCTGGCGGGGATCGACGAGCCGGAAGCCAAACGCAAGATCATCGGCCGCGAGTTCGTCGAGGTCTTCGAGGTCGAGGCCACGACGATTCTCCGATGCCCGTTTTCTGGCCCAGGGAACGCTGTATCCGGACGTCATCGAGTCCTCCGGGGTGCGCGGCACGGCGGCGGTCATCAAGACCCACCACAATGTCGGCGGTCTCCCCGAAAAGCTCGGTCTGGAGCTGGTCGAACCGCTGCGCGACCTCTTCAAGGACGAGGTGCGGAGGGTGGGGGAGGAGCTCGGTCTGCCCCACGATTTCGTCTGGCGCCACCCCTTTCCCGGGCCGGGTCTCGCGGTCAGGGTGCTCGGAGAGGTCACCCGCGAACGGGTGCAGGTCCTCCAGGAGGCCGATGCCATCGTCATCTCGGAGATCAGGTCGGCGGGTCTGTACGACGACATTTCGCAGGCCCTGTGCGTGCTGCTGCCGGTCAAGAGCGTCGGCGTGATGGGCGACTCGCGGACCTACGAGAACGTGCTGGCCGTGAGGGCCGTGACCACCACCGACTTCATGACCGCCGACTGGTACCGCTTTCCGCCCGAGGTCCTCGACCGCATCGCCCGCCGCGTGGTCAACGAGGTCGCCGGCATCAACCGGGTGGTCTACGACGTCACGTCCAAACCTCCCGGAACGATCGAGTGGGAGTAGCACGAATTCGGAATTAGGAATTCGGAATTCGGAATTTCGGACCGGCGCCCTGCCGAAGGGAAACGTTCGAGTGCTCAGGGTGAGTGGAGCCGCGTGCGGCGGAGGTGCCATTTGTCGCATTGTCTGAAATCGTCTGCCCCTGCAAACGAAACATAATCGGGCAGACAATGCGACGGGTGGCTCCTCACGGGTAGCGCGCACTGAAAGCCGGGGTACGCACGAGAGTGATAGAATCCCCCCCTGCTGCCGGTTCAGCTTCACCCGGCGGCGCGACCACCGAGGCTGGGCGCCGTACCGGTGGTCTTCCCGAGGAGGAAAATCATGGCACGAACCAAGGTCGTCATCATGGGCGCGGCCGGACGTGACTTTCACAACTTCAACTGCCTGTTCAGAGACAACGAGGACTACGATGTCGTCGCCTTCACCGCCACCCAGATCCCCGACATCGAGGACCGCGTCTATCCGGTGGAACTGGCGGGCTCGCTCTACCCCGAGGGGATCCCGATTCTTCCCGAGAGCGACCTCGAGAAGGTCATCAAGGAAAACGACGTGGACGAGGTGTGGTTCAGCTATTCGGACGTGCCCCACACCTACGTGATGAACAAGGGCAGCCAGGTGATCGGCTGGGGGCCGCACTTCGGCATCTGCTCGGCCACCAAGACGATGATCGAATCGACCCTGCCGGTCATCGCCATCACCGCGGTGCGCACCGGCGTCGGAAAATCGCAGACCACCCGCTACGTCTCGAGAATGCTCAAGGCGATGGGCAAGAAGGTCGTCGCGATCCGCCACCCCATGCCGTACGGCGATCTCGCCAAGCAGGCATGTCAACGGTTCGAGAACTACGAGGACCTCGATCGTCACCAGTGCACCATCGAAGAGCGGGAAGAGTACGAACCGCACATCGACAACGGATTCGTGGTGTACGCGGGCGTCGACTACGAGAAGATCGTGCGCGAAGCCGAGAAAGAGGCCGACGTGATCCTGTGGGACGGCGGCAACAACGACACGCCGTTCTATCGTCCCGACCTCCACATCACGCTCGTCGATCCCCACCGCGCCGGCCACGAGACGACCTACTACCCCGGCGAAACCAACCTCCGCATCTCGCATCTGCTGATCGTCAACAAGGTCGACACCGCGGACCCGGTCAAGGTGGAACAGGTCCTCGACACCTGCCGCAAGGCGAACCCGTCGGCGAAGGTCATCAAGTGCAGGTCCGTCATCACCGTCGACGACCCGAAGCTGATCGCCGGCAAGCGGGCGCTGGTGGTCGAGGACGGGCCGACCCTGACCCACGGCGGGATGGAGTACGGCGCCGGCTGGTTTGCCGCCAGGCAGGCCGGAGCGGCCGAGATCGTCGATGCGCGTCCGTACGCCGTCGGCACGATCAAGGAGACCTACGCCAAGTACCCGAACGCGGCCAATATCCTGCCCGCGATGGGGTATGGCGACCAACAGGTCAGAGAGCTCGAGGAGACCATCAACGCCACCGATGCCGACGTGGTGGTCGAGGGCACGCCGATCGACCTCAAGCGGATCATCAAGGTCAACAAGCCCATCGCGGGTGTCTGCTATGAGCTTGAAGAGGTCGAGCCCGGGGTCATCGAGGAGATGGTCGGCCGGGTTTTCAAAGACCGCTGAACGATGGGGAACGCAACGGGGAGGGGGCTTTCTGCGGCGCTGTGGGTCGCAGCCTTCGTCGTAACGGTCGCGCTCGCCTTCTTCCAGAGGGTCACCGGTCCGAGTCATCCGGTCCGCGGCGTGGCGGCGTTTCCCGACGGACAGGAACTGCGGTATCGGCTGCCGAGGTCCAACGAAGGCCGGGACTCGCTGGTGATCTCACTGCCGCAGCCGGCGGGTGATGTCCGGGCTACGGTCCAATGGCGCCGGTACCCCACCGATGATGCGTATCAGCCTCTGGTGATGGAGCCGGCTGCGTCGGGGCGTCTGGAAGCGGCGATCCCCCGCCTGCCGGCTGCCGGCAAGGTGGAGTACACAATCCGGGTCGAGGCGGTCGGTGCCGAGCTGCAGGTGCCGTCCGCAGAAACCGTGGTCGCCCGGTTCCGGGATCCGGTTCCGGCAGGCGTCCTGGTGCCCCATATCCTGGCGATGTTCGCGAGCATGCTGGTTTCGACCCGCGCCCTTTTCGAGGTTGCTCGTCGCGGCGCACCGCGCAGCCGCGGACTGGTGCTCACCGCGATGGGCCTGCTGGTGGTCGGGGGGCTCCTCCTCGGCCCCCTGGTCCAGAAGTTCGCCTTTGGAGCGTACTGGACGGGGTGGCCCAACGGCTCCGATCTGACCGACAACAAGACCCTGATCGCCTTTCTCGCCTGGCTTCCCGCCACCGTCGCGGCCTGCAGGGGGATGAGGACGAGGCTCGCCGTGGCGCTGGGGTGGGTCGTGATGATGGGGGTGTTCCTGATCCCGCATTCGATGAGGGGCTCGGAACTCGACTGGTCCCGGGCCGGCGATGCAGCGGCTCACGGCGCCGGCCAACCCGACGGAGGGGCCGGGCCGGGGTGATATCCTGACGCCCATGGACATCGAAGTCCCTGTCGCTGAGGGAGATCGACGGTTTCTTATGGTGCGATCCGGGGGCACCTTCTACGCCGTGCCGGCTCGTCAGGTGCGCCACGTGGTTCGCGGTCTGGTGTGCCACCCGGTGCCCGGCGCCCAACCGCACCTTCTCGGCCTGGCGCAGTTCGCGGGGGAACCGTTGGCGGTGCTCGACCTCCACTCGATGGCCGAGGGAGCAGCCCCGCAGTCAAGCCACCGGACGACCGTCATCCTCGGCCGCGGCGCGCGGGATTCGTGGACCGCAGTCGGCCTCGCGGTCAATGAAGCGATGCGGGTCCAGACTGTCGACCGGATCACCGAGAACGGTCACCGGGGCGAGCTGGTTTCGGGCACGATCGACCTCGATGGGGAACGGTTCAAGGTGGTCGATACTGCGGTCCTGTTCGAAGGACGCCGGGTGAGCGAAGGGGGGCTTGGGGATGTTTAAGGGTCGATTTTCTGCGGGGTTGCGCGGGTGGTTGGGCACTGGGTTGCTGGTGGGATTGGCCCTCACCGGGGGCGCCCTGTTGGAAGCCTCGGCCGACCAGCCCCACGGCGAGCTCTACATCAGGGTTTTTCTGGTGATCGGTTTGTTGGCCTCGGCCGCGTACGTGTTCGCGGTCCATCTGCCGCAACGGAGGGCCGAACGCCGTCTCAGGGACCTCGAAGAGATGTATGTGAGTCAGAATGCCATCCTCGCGGGATCTCTCGATGAGCTGCGCAGCGGCGACCTGGTGGCGGCCTCGACCCCGGTTGCCGAGCTTCCGGAGGAGATGCGGAACGCTCTGAGAGGGGCGAGTCGCGCGTTGGCGGCTCTGATTCAACAGATCCAGTCGTCGTCCGTCGAGGTCGCGGCGGCTGCCGGGACCGTCCACCGGACCTCGTCCGAGCTCGCCTCGGCGTCCAGCCAACAGGCGGCCGCAGTGGTGGAGATCACGGCCAGCACCGAGGAGCTGGCGAGGACAGCCGGCCAGATCGCCGGCAATTCGGCGGCCCAGGCGGAGCTGGCCGCCCGTTCCGAGACCGCCGGAGACGCCGGCGCGGCGTCGGTCGAGGCGGCGGTGATCGGGGTGGATGCCGTTCGCCAGCACATGGACGCAATCTCCGGCCGGGCCGACACCCTCGGCAGCCGTTCGCGGGAGATCTACCGCGTCCTCGATCTGATCACCGAGATCGCGCAGGAGACCCACATCCTCTCCCTGAACGCGGCGATCGAGGCGTCGGCCGCCGGCGAGCACGGCGAGCGGTTTTCGGTGGTGGCCGAGGAGGTCCGGCGGCTCGCCGAGCGCTCGCGCGAATCGGTGGACACGGTTCGCAACCACCTCGACGAGTTCACGAGCTCGATTCGGGGAGTCGTGCTGGCGACCGAAGAGGGGAGCAAGGCCGCCTACCAGGTTCTCGAGCAGAGCCGTTCGGCCCAGGAGGCCATCGCCCAGCTCCGCGCCGCCCTGGCCGAGACTGCCCGGGCCGCCCGGCAGATCTCGCTCGCGACCCAGGAGCAGCGGGGCGCTTCCGATCAGGTGGCGGAGACCCTGCGCGAGGTCGGTTCGGTCATCCAACGCATTGCCGAGGGCCTCAACCGCTACACCGATGCCGCCGACCGGCTCAACCAGCTCGCCCTTTCCATCCAGCTGCTGACCCAGAGCTTCCGCATCGACTCACAGCATTCCTTGAGGCATCAGCTTCTCAAGTGGACCACCGCCCTCCAGGATTACTCGGGAAATCTCGAGGCGGTCGAGGGACTCCTCGAGGACCTGCTGGACGATTCACCGTTCCTCGAAATGGCGTACCTTGTGGATCTCTCGGGTTGCATGGTGACCTTCGCCGTCAACCGGGACCGCGTCGGGGGGCGCCAGTTGCCGGGCAGCGTCGCGGTCGGACAGTCCTACGCCGACCGGCCGTGGTTCCAGGCGGTGACGAGGGACGGGCGATCGGCGGTGACGCCGGCTTACGACTCGCTGCTCACCGGCGACCCGTGTTTCACCATCGCCGTCGCGGTGCACGATTACCACGGGTCGGTGATCGGAACCCTGGGGGTCGACGTGAACCTCCGCAACTGGACCAAGATCTGAGCGGCAGTGGGAACCGCGGACGACGCCGATCTGATCGCGCTCTTTCTCGAAGAGGCCGGTGAACGCCTCGAGAGGGTGAGGGAACTGGCGGACCGGTTCGGGAGCGACGACGGCGCGGCGGTGGAGTTGCGCCGCGAGCTGCACGCTCTCAAGGGGGCGAGCCGCATGATGGGGCTCATCGAGATCTCGGAGGAAATCCACCGCGCCGAAGACCTCGCGGCCCCGGGCGCGACGGCTCACCGCGACGAGCTCGTGAGCTGTTGCGGTTCGGTTGCCGCGATGGTGGAAGCTCTCTCGGGTCGGGGCGCCGACCGCCGCGAGGAGGCGTCTCCGCCACCGGACAGCCTCCCCTCCAATCGAAACCGGCGGCCCCGGCCGGGCGGGAACATGCTGGTTCAGGCGAAGGTCGTGGATGACCTTGCCGATCGCGGCGCCAGGTTGCGGGTGGTCGCGGTGGGGGCGGAGGGCCTCGCCGACCGTGTGTTCCGGCTCGCGACCCTGGCCGAACGCGGAGTCGGCGACCGCGCGCCGGACCAGGTGCTGGCGACCCTCGCGACCTCCCTGCGCCAGGTCGGTCTCGACCTCGAGGGGGGACAGCGGATCCTCAGGCGGCTGACCGATCGCCAGCTCGACACCCTCCTCCACCTCCAGGTGCAACCGCTCCGGCCCTTCATGCGGTCCCTGGCCCAACACGCTCGTGAGCTTGCAGGTTCGCTCGGGAAACAGGTCGAGGTGATCACCGAAGCGGGCGATGCGCAGCTCGACCGCCGGATCTCGAACGCCCTGCGCGAGGCCTTCCTCCATCTCGTACGCAACGCGGTGGATCACGGTATCGAGCTACCCGAGGAACGCCGCCGAGCCAGAAAGCCCGAGACGGCGACCATCCGACTCGAAGCCACTTCCGATGGCGGCCGCGTCCGTCTGGCGGTCCGCGACGACGGGCGCGGCATCGACGCCCGATCGGTCGCGTCGGCGGCGGTCGAGCGGGGTTTTCTCGAACCCGGCCGGGCCGACGGATTGACGGATCCCGAGGTTCTTCAGTTGCTCCTGCTCCCCGGCTTTTCGACCCGCGAAGTTGCCTCCCAGGTTTCGGGACGGGGTGTGGGTCTCGATGCCGTCGCGGCGGCCGCGCGCGCGGTGGGCGGCGACGTGTGGCTCGAGTCGACGGCGGGCCTGGGCACAGCGGTGACGGTGGAGGTCCCGATCGCGCGGCGCGGAGATCGCGTCCTCGTCCTCAAGGTCGGTGAGCACCAGCTGGCGTTTCCGGCGGCGCCGGTCCAGGCTTTTCGACGTTTACCGCCCGAAGCGATCGAGGAGAAGAACGGACGCCGAACCGTCCGGATGCGCGGGCAGTCGTTCGTCCCCAGGTTTCTGACGGATCTGGTCGGCGCCCGACCGTCCCCCGGCGCGGTGTTGGTGGAGACTGTCGTCGGAGGGGCGTTCATCGGTGTCGTCGCCGATGACGTGATCGGGGAGGAAGAGGTCATCATCCGTCCCATCCCGGCTGCGGCGGGCGCTCCGGTCGGGGTCGAGGGCATCACCCTGCTCGCCTCAGGCCGTCCCGTCGCGGTGCTCTCTCTCCAGCGCCTCGTCCACCCGAACGCTTTCGGCGCGGTCGGTCCGGACACCGGGCCCACCAATTTTCGTCCGATCAGAGTGCTGCTCGTCGATGACTCGGATGTCACGAGAGAGATGCTGCGAAGGCTCCTGGAGGACGCCGGCATCTCCGTCACCGGTGTCGGGTCGGGCGAAGACGCGCTGCACGCGCTCGAATCGCGGAAGATCGACTGCGTGGTCACGGATATCGAAATGCCCGGGATGGACGGACTCGGTTTGACGCGCGCGATCCGGGACAACCCGACGAATAAGGACCTGCCGATCGTGGTCGTGTCGACCCTCGACCGGCCCGCGGATCGCCTGGCCGGGCTCGAGGCCGGTGCGGATGCCTACCTTACCAAACAGGGCCTCGACGCCCGGGAGTTGGTGGCCCTCGTCGTGCGGGTGGCGGGCGACCGATGACCGCCATTCGGGTGGTGGTTGCGGATCGTTCGGCGACCGTGCGCGCGGTCTTGCGGCGGCTGCTCGGCGGATCGGGGGCGATTCAGGTGGTCGGCGAGACCGACGATGGGCGGAAAGCGGTGGAGCTGATCCGGCGAACGGATCCGGATGGTCTGGTGACCGACCTCGACCTCGAGGGCCTCGGCGGACTCGGGTTCGTCGAGGCGGTGGCGGAGGTTCGTCGGATCCCGATCTTCGCGCTGATCCCGGCGATCCGCACCGACAGCACCCGCGTCGCCTTTGCCGCCCACGGCCTCGGGGTGATCGCGGTGTATCCCAAACCGGACCGGCCCGACGGCTGGGCGGATCTCGGGAGGACGCTGGAATCGTCGATTTCCGAGGCCTGTGGGAATGTACGGACCGACGACCCGGCTCGGGAGGAGTCCGTCGATGTGCCGATGGTGCGGAGGGGCCTCCGATTCGTGGCGGTGGGAGCATCGACGGGCGGACCGGGCGCTCTGTGCGAGATGCTGCGCGCCCTCGGTGGGAGTCCGGCGATCGGCTTCGCCGTCGTCCAGCACATTGCCGCCGGGTTCGAAAATGTCCTGGCGGAGTGGTTGGCGGCGGAGACCGGGCTCGATGTGGCGATCGCCCGGGAAGGAGAGCGACTGTCACCGGGTTCGGTACGGTTGGCAGCCTCCGGCGGGCACCTCCTGCTTGCAAGGGACGGCGTCCTCCATACGGATCGCATGTCACCGGCGGTCAACGGTCACAGCCCGTCGGTGGATGCCCTGTTTCGAAGCCTGTCGGACCACCCGCCGGGGGCGGCGGCCGCCGTTCTGCTGTCGGGAATGGGTGCCGACGGTGCGGAGGGCATGGTGCAGCTTCGCCGTGAAAATGTCCTCACCATCGCCCAGGACCCGGCGAGCTGCGCCGTTTTCGGCATGCCGCGGGTGGCCATCGAAATGGGCGCCGTGACCTTCACCCTGGCGCCGGCTCAGATCGGACGGCTGCTGGCCCACGCCGACGGAGCCCGTCGATGAACCGCGCGATCGCGGAGCTCGCCCGGATGATCGAGGAAGCGAGCGGATTCGTGGTGTCCGAGCGGAGCTACGGTCAGTTGACGGCTATCGCCGGAGAACAGATCGCATCCTTGAAGTTGGCCGACATCGACGAGTACCTGGACCTGTTGGCGGTGCGGGCCGACTCGCCGGAGTGGCGCCACCTGCTCGCCCGGATCACGGTCAAGGAGAGCTACATGTTTCGCGGGCGGGCGCAGATCGACGCTCTGACGACGGTGATTCTCGATGAACTGGCGGCGATCCGCAGCGACCGTCGCCTGAGGGTCTGGTGCGCGGGTTGCGCCCGGGGTGAAGAGGCCGTGACCCTGGCGATCGTGATCGCCTCGCACCGGGGCGTCGGCGCCTGGGACTGGTCGATTCTCGCGACGGATGTCGATGACCAGGCGTTGGATGAGGCGCGCCTCGGGCGTTACGGCGAACGGGCGGTAGAGGCCGTCCCCGCCGAGATCCTGGCCGCCCGGTTCATCCGCCGCGGGGATCGGTACGAGATTGACCCCGGGTTGCTCCGTCGGATCGACTACCGGCGGTTGAACCTGGTCGATCGGGAAGCGGTCGTTGCCGAGGGTCCGTTCGACCTGATTTTCCTGCGCAACGTCCTGATCTACTTCCGACCCGAGATCCAACGCCGGGTCGTCGCGACCGTCGAGCAGGCGCTGGCCCCGGCCGGCGTGTTGTTCCTGGGGCCGAGTGAGAGCCTGTTGCCTCTCGAGGCCTCCCTGCTGGCCCGCGACCTCGGTTCGTGCTTCTGTTACCAGTGGCCGCCTTCGACCGCCGACCGCCCGACCGCAACCGGCGCTGCACCGAATGTTCAGAGCGAACACCGCCCCGCCGGACACCCTCCACGGGATGTGACGATGCCGGCTTCGGTGCCGGATGGCGCCGCGGAGCGGTCGACTTTCGAGGAACGGATGGCGCGGATCCTCGGCGCGGTGAATGCGGGAGACATCGCGAGCGCCGGTCGGTTGGCGTTGGCCCTTCGGCACGAGTTTCCGGAAAAGCCGGCGGCGCACGCCCTCGTCGGGTTGGCCGCCTCGAGGGCGTCCGATCACGGTGCCGCCGTCCTCGCATACCGTGCGGCTCTCTATCTCGACCCCGCGGCGCCTGAAATCCGTTTTCTGCTCGCGGTGGCCCTGGAGGCGGACGGGCGCGGTGACCGCGCCATCCGGGAGTACCGCTCGGTGCTGGCCTCGTTGGGTGCCGCGCCGGCCGCGAGCTCGCCGTTGTTCAAGAAGCTCGGGGTCCCCGGGCGGGATCGGCTCTTGGCTATTTGTCGCAAGAAAATATCTGTTATTAAATTATAATCTCAAAATTTACCAATCAACCTCGACTCTTCGCGGTTTGCCGCCGAAGCGTTCGACGGAGACCCAACGGTTGCGTTTCCCGAAGTCGTAGAGGTCGCGGGTGACGCGGACGTCTTCGCGGCAATACTCGGCGATCTTGTCAATCTCGCCGAGCCGCCACCACTCCAGGGCCTGAAGGCCGTCGGCACTCTTGGAGGTGCCGAGAGTGGAGGAGACGACGCTGTCGAGCTTGGGTCGGAAACCGAGACGTTCCTCGAGGTCGTACATGATGTCGAAGGTCGGCAGTTTCTGAAGGTCGTGGTCGGTGTAACCCCGGAGGACCTCGTAGTCGAAACCCCGGATGTTGTAACCGACGACGAGGTCGGCCTCCAGCAACAGCTCGATCAACCGGTTGATGTCACTCTCGGTCACCACCAGAAAGGCATCTCGATCGTAGCGGTAGGCGACGCCGACGGACACGCCGAGCTTGTGCATCTGGCTGCGTCCTCCGACCTCGGCGAAGGACCGCTGCGTCTCGAGGTCGAAGACGACCACCTTCTGATCCCGCGACACCTCGCGCTGCGGGTTGGTGTCGAACAGGTCCATCTGCCCGTCCCAGTGCTCCATCGGTCCTCCTGTGACTCCCGGTTGGGGCGAGTTTAGCACCTCGTTTTTCTCCCCGAAAAAGTGCGGGGCCCCGTGCGAGGTGAGACCCTGTATACTCCCGCCCGATGATGATGCCTGGCGAGGAACTTCAGGGACCACCGGTGGAGCTGCCGGTGTTCAGCGGTCCGCTGGACCTGCTGCTGCACCTCATCCGCAAGAACGAGGTGTCGATCTACGACATCCCGATTTTCAGCATCTGCGACCAGTACAACGAGCAGCTGCGCAGCATGCAGGAGCTGGATCTCGACGTTGCCGGAGAGTATCTGTGGATGGCCTCGTGGCTGCTTCATCTGAAATCGAAGATGCTGCTGCCGTCGGTCCAGGAGGGCGAGGAGGACCCGCGCGAGGAACTGGTGGAACGCCTTCTGGCCTACCGCAGGGTCAAGGAACTCGCGTCCTTCCTGTACGACGCGGACACGGTGAGGAGGTGCCTCTGGACTCCTGAACTGCCGACCGCGTTCGAGACCGAAGAGGAGCCCGAGCTGGACTGGGAGGATGTCGACCTTCGCCTGCTCGCCGAGACCTACCTCCGGGTCATGCAGCGATTCGAGGCTGCCCATCCGCCGCCGCTCCAGGTCCTGCCGTTGCGGTACAACGTGCAACAGAAGATGCAGGACATCTACCGGAGGGTCATGGACGACGGGCTCGTGCCGCTGCTGCGCCACCTCCATACGAGATCCGATCCCGAAGAGGTGGCGGCGGTGATGGTGGCGACCCTGGAGCTGGTGCGCCTGCGCGGCGTGTTCGCCGAACAGAGGGTGGCGTTCGCCGAGATCTACCTCCGCCCGGGCGATCAACGACTCACGACGACCCAGATGATGCACGAGGAAACACCCAGTGACACATGATGAACTGTTGGCGACCGTGGAAGCCATCCTCCTGACGGCCAGCGGTCCTGTCACCGTCGCTGCGCTGGCGGAGGCGTTGGTGGATGAACGCGACATCGGGGCGGACGGAATCCGGGAGGCCTTGCAGGCGATCGCCGCGGCATGGGACCGACCGGACAGCGGGCTCAGGCTCGAGAAGGTGGCCGACGGGTGGCGGTGTGTCACGCCGCCCGGATTGGACCCCTATCTGAGGGCGTTCCACGGCATCGCCGCCCGTCAGCGCCTGTCGCAGGCGGCGCTCGAGGTCCTCGCGATCGTCGCTCACCGCCAACCGGTGACGCTGCCGGAGGTGAACTTCCTGCGCGGGGCGAATTCGGCGAGCACGGTCCGCACGCTGCTCGAGCGGCGGTTGTTGCGGATGGCGGGCCGCAAGAAGGTGGTCGGGAAACCCTTCCTCTATCGCACCTCGCGCGAGTTCCTTCTCCACTTCGGGCTCGAGCGGCCGGAAGATCTCCCGGACCCGGAAGAGCTGGTCAAGGACGAGAGCGTCCCGTCGGAATAGCCGGCAACCGGCCGTGACATCGTGAGGATATACTCACCGGAGAACGCTCCGGAGGCACCTCGTGGACGACAGCCGTTTTCAACCCAAGACCCGGGTCCTGATGATGCCCCGCGACACCAACGCCGCGGGCACCATCTTCGGCGGCGTGATTCTCTCCTACATGGACCAGGCGGGCGCCGAGGAGGCTCTGTTTCAGGGCGCCTCGCGGGTGGTCACCGTGGCCATGAACAAGGTGGTCTTCCTGGAACCCGTGTTCGTCGGTGATCTGGTGTCGTTTTTCACATCGCTGGTGCGGCTGGGGCGCACGTCGATCACCGTCCAGGTCACGGTGTCGGCCGCCCGCCACTGGGATCGGGAAGACGAGGTCCAGGTCACCCAGGCCGAGATCACCTACGTCAACGTGGACGAGAATCACCGTCCGACCCCGCTGACGGGCAGCCGGGGTTGACCGCGACCGCAGAATGCAGGGTGCGCGATCTCCTGGCGGCGGCGATCGCGGCGGGTCGCTTCCCGGGTGCGGTCGCGTCGTGGGGTCGGGGCGACGCCGCGCCGTCGGGCTGCTTCGCGGGGCGCGCCGAGGTGCGGCCAACGGCAAGAGACGTCACGGCCGATACCTGGTTCGACCTCGCGTCGCTGACCAAACCGCTCGTGACCACCACCGTGGCGCTGCTGGCGTTTCGTGCGGGCGTCATGGCGCCGCGCACGACGGTGGGGGAGGTGCTCCGCGAGACCGCCGGGTCGCCCGTCGGAAACCTCGACGTCCACAGCCTCCTGACCCACACCTCGGGCCTCCCCGCCTGGCTTCCGTTCTATTGCCTGGCCGACGGCCGGCGCGAAAACACGCCCCGGGTCCTCGAGCGGATCGCCCTCGAGTTCGAGCCGGGCGAACAGGTCGTGTACTCGTGTGTCGGTTTCGTCATCCTCGGTTTGATGCTCGAACAGCTGTCGGGGAACAGCCTCGATCAGGTCTTTCAGCGCCAGGTCGTGGCCCCGACGGGTCTCGGAGACGATCTTGGGTTCAACCCGGACCCCGGACGGCGGTCGCTCGCCGCCGGGGCTTTCCTACCTTCGGCCGAACGCCGTCTGGTGCTGGAACTCGGGTTCGACCCGAAGTGGATTCCGGCCGTCGCGATGGGCCGGCCGGACGACGGCAACGCCCGGTTTTTTGGCGGCGTCGCCGGCAACGCGGGGCTTTTCGGAACGGCGCGCGGTGTGCGACGGTTGGCCGGAGAGTACGCGGGAGTGGGGGCAGGCCACCTGACTCCCGATGACGTGCACCCTGCGGTCACCTCGCAGACCCCCGGAGGCCGGCAGGAACGGGGCTACGGGTGGCAGATCGCGACCACGGCCGGCTCTTCGGCCGGCTCCGGTTTGCCGGCGACGGCGTTCGGTCATACCGGTTTCACCGGGGTTTCGGTGTGGGCCGAGGCCGCTCACGGAGGTGTCTGGGTTCTGCTCACCAACCGCAACCACCCCGCTCAACGCGGAGTCGACCTCCACCCGGTGCGGCGGAGGTTTCACGCCCTGGCGGTACTCGACTGATCCCAGCGTGGTGTCGGCATGCCGACACAGGGGTTCATCCCGGTCCAGCGGACTCAGGTGCGGAGCGCGGTCAACCGGTTCACCGCAAAGAGCAGCGCCAGCACGACCGGCGACCAGGCGCCGACGATCGGGGGCAAAATCTCGACCTCTCCAAGCTTGCCGAAAAGCGCCACCACCATGAAGTAGGCGATACCGAGGGTGAGGGCGATCGCCACGCCCTGCATGGTGCTCACCCTGCGGCCGCCGCGGCTGAGGGCGAACGGGAGGGCGAGCAGCACCATCACGAACGCCGACAGGGGGTAGGTGAATTTCTGGTGCCACTGGACGATCAGGTTCGCGGGGCGGTATCCGGAGTCCGCGAGCTCGTCAATGTAGTTGCGGAGCTCGCCGACGGTCATCTCTGACGGCTGCCGGTACTCCTGACCGAAGTACGCCGGTCCCTCGTCGATCGGCAGCTCCAACGGTCCGGAAATGCGACGGAACACGTCGGTGCCATCTGGGTAGAACCGTCGGAACCACCCGGAATCGGCGATCCATTTCCCGTCGAGAAAGCGCGCCCGCCGTGTGAAAAGGTGGTACTTGAGGTTCATGTCATCGTCGATCTGGAACAGAGTGAGCCGGATGAGGGTCTGGGTCTCCCCGTCGTAACGCAAAAAATTGTAGAGCGACTCGTCGTCGCGCGAGAGGAGCCATTGACGATCGCTCGAACGGTAGGAACGGGCGGTGTCGACGCCCCGGATCACATCCCGCTGGCGCTGTGCCTCGCGGTTGGAGTCCGGCACGATGAACTCGCCCAGCGTCCACAGACCCCCCGCCACGAACGCAGCCAACAGCAGGATTGGAACGGCCAACCTGTAGAGCGAAATCCCGGCCGCTTTGAGTGCTGTCAGCTCGCGCTGCTGCTCCATCACGGTGAGCAGGATCAGGACCGCGATCATCAACGCGATCGGCGTGACGTCCAGAAACACCTGCGGGACCCGATTGGCGTAGTAGGCGAGGATGACGTTGAGCGGTGTGTGATTCCTGGCCATGTCCTCGATGGAGTCGCTGAGGTCCACCACGATGTACAGCAGTGCGGTGCTGCCCACCACGAGAAGCAGGGGAGGCAGCATACGGCGGGTCAGGTAGCGATCCAGGAGCGCCGGGAAGATGTTGGCGTAGCGGCGGCGTTGAATCGCGATCGGGACGCTGCCGGTCAGTTCGTCGGAAAACTCCCGCGAAACCGTCGCCGATGAGGTGCGGCGCCGTCGCCACCACGCAGCGACGGCCTTGATTGCCTGAGCGGCGGGATTTTCGAGAGGTTCGCGTTCGCCGAGCCATCGGCCCATCCGGAACATCAGAGCGACGGCGATCGCCGACAGCACGATATTCGGCAGCCAGATGCCGATCCAGGTCGGAACCGCGCCCTCGAGCGCGAGCACCTCGCCCTGGTTGTTGACCAGGTAATAGGCGAGGACCACCGCAACCGACACCACAAAACCCCTGCCCCGGCCTCCGGAGCCCGATCCGACCCCGAGCGGCAGGGCGAGCAACCCGAAAACGACGCACGCAAAGGGGATGGCCAGTCGTTTGTTGAGCTCGATCCCGGCATGGCGGCGGGTGAGCTCGACATCCTCCTCCGGGGCCTCCGGCTGGCCGTCCGCGCCGGTAAACGGTTCGCCGAGGAGATATCGCACCAGTTCGCCGCTGGATCGGTCGCGCATGCTCGTCCGGTAGCGAACCGTTCCGCCGCCTCCGTCGAGATCGGGTCGAATCAGTTGCGATTTCGTCCGATTGACGCGGTAGGTTTCCGGATCGTCGCGGGAAAACTGGTGGGTGACCACGTCCTCGAGACGAATCCACTGTTCGACATCGGGCATTTCGCCGGTGGTCGGCCGGACATCGACGCTGCCGGCGCCACCGGTCGACACCATTCGGCCGGAGCGGGCAAGGGTCAGCCGCTCTTCACTCGGATTACTGTTGTCAAACAGCATGATGTCACGCCATTCGCCGGTATCGGAGTCGGCGTCGCGCAGGTACAGGAGGGCGTTCGGTATTTCCTCGTGGAAGACCTGTGGGTCAATCCGCCCGAGGTTCCTGGCCCCGGCGAAGAGCTTCAGCTTCAGCTCTCGAAGTTGGGCACTCGACGGCGGGATGACGAACAGGTAGAGGAAGGCGTTCAAAGCGGCAAGAACGAGGGCAAACGCCAGGATCGGCCGCAGCAGACGCCGTATCGGGATGCCGCCGGCCTGCAGGGCGACGAGTTCGCTATCGGCGTTCATGCGGCCGGCCGCCAGCAGGACCCCGAACAGGAAGCTCATGGGAATCGTGAGGACGACGACGTGCGGCAGGGTGATGAGCAGCACCCTGGCAGCATCGATCGCGGAGACGCCGCGAACGAGCACCTGTTCGATCAGGTTGTACACGCCGCGGATGATTACCAGAAAGGTATAGGTCATGAACCCGAGGAGCGTCGGGGTGAAGATCTCCTTCACCGTGAGGCGGTCGACGACTCCGAAGAACTTCACGGGCGGGTTCCGGAGCGGGCAAACGGAAGGCGGTTAGGACGCATCCTCAGAATTCTACACGGTCGGATCGGGGCAAGCGTGAGGCGTCTCGGAAAAGGCTGAGAATTCCGTTCGGCCGAAGGTGGATCAGAAACCACAGGTTCTCCTCAACTTTTCCACAGGGGAGGAGATATCCACAGGCTCATACCGAAATCATAATGTCCGATAAGATATATTATGTAAACCTAAATATGAAAACTGAGGCGAATCCCACGATCGCACCGGAACTTCAGCCGTTGCCCGCCCCCGCTTCCAGATCGGCCTCGAGGTCGCGGATCACGGACCGCAGCGCTTCGATCACCTCCCGGGGTTCGGGTTGGACCTCGGTGCGGAATGCGAGCGAAATCGAAAAGGTCCGGTCGGGGTTCCGGAACTGAAACCGGAACGGCTTTGGACCATCCGACCGTTCCGGGTCGCCGGGAGAACCGTCGACGCCATCCTCGAGCGCCGGGTGACCGTGGCGCCGTTCGCGGAGAGCCGCCCTGTCCAGCCTGAACTCGACGATCTCCTGGACGAGCTCTTCCATCGCCCCGGGGTCGCCGGCCCTGGCGATCTCGAGGAGCATTCCCTTGGCGTGGATGTCGGCATGCCGACAGAGGTCGCGGATCGCGTCCGGAATCCGCAGCATCGTCAAGGCCTCGGTGACAGTCACCCGCGACCGCCCGACGGCGCGAGCGACCTGTTCGTGCGTATATCCATACTTGTCGATCAGGGTGCGGTACCCGTCGCCCTCCTCGAATGCCGTCAGGTCTTTGCGCTGGAGATTCTCGATCAGTGCGATTTCCAGGGCCTGCTGGTCGTTGACCGTGAGCTCGATACAGGGGACTTCGGTGAGCCCCACCGCCATGGCGGCGTGAAAACGCCGTTCTCCGGACACCAGTTCGTACTTTCCCTTGCCGAGATTGCGAACAAGGAGGGGTTCGAGGACACCGTGGGCGTCGATGGACGATTGGAGATCCTCGAGATCGCCGAGGTTCGACCGCGGCTGGTCCTGATTGCTGGTGATGGCGGTGATGCGGACCATCCGGCCGATGCCCTCCCCCATCCTCTGGGCGAGTTCATCGACGAAGTGCCGATCGTGGCGCATGCGTCGGTTGGGCGGGAGGCCGACCTTGGGTTTACTCGGAGCCGACACGCTGGAGAACCTCCTCGCACAGGCGATAGTACTCGAACGCACCGCTGGATGATGGCGCGTGGGTGAAGATGCTGGTGCGGTGGGCCGGAGATTCCTCGAGGCGCACCGATTTCGTGATTTTTGTTTCGAAGACGAGATCCCCGAAGACCTCTTCGATCTCCTCCTCGACCTGCCGTGCGAGGACGGTGCGCCGGTCGAACATGGTCACCAGGATACCGATCATCTGGAGATCGGTGTTCGGACGCGCCTTGATCTTGTCGATGGTCTCCAGGAGATCGTCGGTCCCTTCGAGTGCGAAATACGAGGCCTGGATGGGCACCAGCACGTGGGTTGCCGCCACCAGAGCGTTGACTGTGAGCAGTCCGAGCGTGGGCGGCGTGTCGATGATGATGGCATCGAACGGGGTCTCGAGATTCTCGATCGCGTCCTTCAGCCGGTAGGGTGCGTCGAGTTCACCGGCGATGTGCACCTCGAGCTTGGCCATCGCGATGCGCGAAGGCGCGACCCAGAGGTTGTCCTGCGCGCCGGCCAGGATGACGTCGTCGAGACGGGCGGTCGACCGCAAGACGTCGTACATATGGCCGTTGATCCTCTCCAGGTCGATGTTGGACATGGTCGAGTTGGCCTGCGGATCGAGGTCGATGAGCAGCGTCCGGAGGCCTTTTTGGGCGAGCCCCGCCGCGAGGTTGATGGCGGTGGTGGTTTTTCCCACACCGCCTTTTTGATTGGTGATGGCGATTTTCATGAAGTCTCCGGCTTCGCAGGAACTGCACAGTTGCTGGGCCCACACTATAGGGGTGTCCGGATTGGGGTGTCAACGAAAGCGGGCGGGGCGCCGCGAATCGTTGTGCGATCGCCGGCGTGGATCACATCTCGTACTCGCCCATGTCCTCAGGGCGCATTCTCTCCAGCAATTCGCGAATCGTCTCTTCAACGGTCGCCGCGTTCATGACCCCGTGCTCCAGCACTCCCGGGTCGACCAGCACGTCCACCTTGGCGCGGAGCGCGATGGCGATGGCGTCGGAAGGCCGGGAGTCCACGTTGTGGACGACCGCGTTGGCATCGCGGAATTGGATCGACGCCTTGAACACGCTGTCCTCGAGGGTGTGGATGAAGATGTGATCGACGGAGCAACCGGCGGTGCTGATGAGATCCCTGATGAGATCGTGCGTCATCGGCCGGGGTGGGGCCACCCCCTCGAGCTCGAGAGCGATGGAATTCGCTTCGCAGACTCCGATCCAGATCGGCAACAACAGCTTGCCATCGGGGTTCTCGAGCACCACGACCGGCGAGTTGGACGTCGGGTCCACCACCAGACCGCGAATCCTCATTTTGACGGCTGAATGAACATCGCGAAGTTCGCTCATGTCCCCAATGTGTCGGCGCCGCGCGCTGATGTCAAGCGACGCTGCCGCCAGCGTCGGCGACGGGCAGCGAAAGCGACGGGCCGGCCGCCTCGCCGAAGAGGGAATGGGACCCGGCGCGAACGATCCTCACATCGACGATGTCGCCGACGACCTCCCGCCCGGTCTTGGGGAAGTTGACGACGCGGTTGTCCTCTCCCCTGCCCTGCCAGTGCAGCGGGTCGCGCCGGCTGTCACCGTCAATCAGGACCGGGGCGATCCGCCCGACGAGCCGCTCGTTGAGCTCCTGGGAAATGCGCTCCGTCAGATCGAAGAGCCGGTGCAGCCGGCCCTTTTTGGTTTCCTCGTCGATCTGCACGTCGTAGCGCGCCGCCGGTGTGTTCGGTCGCGGGGAAAAGGCGAACGCGAAGACCTGCCCGAAACGAATGTCGGCGAGGACCGAGAGCGAGTGTTCGAAGTCCTCCTCGGTTTCCCCGGGGAAACCGACGATGACGTCGGTCGAGAGGTTGATGTCCGGCACCGCCGCGCGGATCCGGCGCAGAAGCTCCAGGTATCCGCTCTTCGTGTAGCGGCGGTGCATCCGTTTGAGAATGCGGTCCGAGCCCGACTGGAAGGGCAGGTGGAGGTAGCGCGAGACCTTCGGACTGGACGCCAGAACATCGATCGTCCGCTGGTCGAAGTGGCGCGGGTGGGAGGTGATGTAGCGGACCCGCTGCAGGGGTTCGATGGCGGCGACCGCCTCGAGCAGGGCGGCGAAGTCGGCGCCGGTCTGCGGGCACCGGTAGGAGTTGATGGTCTGGCCGAGGAGTTCGACCTCCTTGAGACCGGCGGCGGCGAGGCCGCGGACCTCCACCAGCACGTCCTGCATCGGCCGGCTGAGTTCACGGCCGCGGGTGTAGGGAACCACGCAGAACGTGCAGAACTCGTTGCACCCCTCGACCACCGTGACCATCCCACGGGTCGAGCTCTTGCGGAATATCGTCTGGAAATTGTGCTCGCGTTCGGCGTCGAAACCGGTCAGTACCGGGCGGGTGCCCCGTGTCACCGCACGGACGGCCTCCCCTATCCTGCCGATCTCGCCGGGCCCGAGAACGAAACCGACGCTGCCCGACCGGTCGAGCAAAGACGCTCCCTCCTGCTGAGCAACGCAACCGCAGACGCCGATGGCGGGCGGGCGGTCGAGCTTTTCCAAAACTCCGATCCTGCTGACAATCTTCTGCACCGGGCGGTCGCGGACCGAGCAGGTGTTGAGAATCACCAGATCCGCGGTCTCCGGATCCGCGGCCGCATCCATGCCCAGCCCCCGCAGCTGTCCCTCGATCAGCTCGCTGTCGTGCTGATTCATCTGGCAGCCCCAGGTTTCGATGAAATAGGTTCTCATTCGCAAATTTCTCCGCACCGCCGAGAGTGTAACCTCGTGGGGCGGACACGGCAAGGTCAAGCTGCGGGCGGGCGGGCCGGCGCTGAGTGGTGGGATCAGTAGATCACGAGACCGGGTGTCGGGGTCGGCGGGCGCGGGGTCGGCAACGGAATGCCCCGGAACCAGCCCGGCTCGGCGCCGTCCTGTCGGGCCTGGTTTTTGATTTCACTCAACCTGGCCTCGGACTCCACCAGCTGTTCCTCGAGCCCTTGCCGTCGCACCATGGCCGCGTCGAGCTTGGGCTTGATGACGCCGTCGCGGTACATGGGATCGTCCCACGCGTAGAAGTCCCTCCAAAGGCCCGGGATCTCGCCGTCCAGCACGGTGATCTGATTGCGGATGGACGCGACCAGATCCACCTGCCGTTTGTACTCGTTCTGCCAGTAGCGGCGCCGTTCATCGGAGTGCTCCGAATCAGGCGAAGAAGGCGCCTGTTCGACCTTCAGGGGATCGCGGACCGGGCGGCGCTTCGACGAATCGGCGCCCGAAACCGCGGTGACCGAACCCTTGTCGGCGTAGTCGGCCAGGTTTTCGTTGGTGATGACGATCTCCTTGCCCTTCTCTCCCCCCTTGAGTTCGGTGTCCTTCGCCATTTCGTTGAGGGCGGTCCCACCGGCGGGCCGCGGCGTATGTGTCGGCGTCGGCGTCGGGGGGTCGGCCGAATGCGCCCACAGACCCACGCCTAAACCGAGTGCAGCCGCACATGCCACGTGGATGGACGTTCGATTGAATGGACTCATGTCGGCTCCCTCGGCCCGGAAGGCCACACCTGGTATGACGCCGCTAGGGCGCGCTGGTTCCCTGTCTCCCATATCGATCTTCGAGACGCACCACGTCGTCGAGGTGGTTGGTCGACACCTCGAGAAGACGGCAATCGGTTACCGCGGCCATGCGGTGGAGTTCGCGCGGCGCCACGTGAAAGACGACGCCGGCGGTCATCCGAATCGGCCGCAGGTGGTCGACATCGGGCCCGGTGATCATGTCCAACTCGCCGTCGAGAACTCGCAGGGTCTCTTCCTTGACTTCGTGGAACTGGAGACTCAGCGCGTGGCCGGCCCTGATCACGAGGATCTTGCCGACGTAGGTCTCGGTTTCGGCGAAGATCTCTTCGTGACCCCACGGCTTGTCGATTGTTCGCGGAGTTCGTAAACCCATCGGATCTCCTACACGTGAATCTTGGTCTTTGCGAGAAGAAACGCAAGCTGTTCGAGGAGGTATTCCTCGACGTCGCGCGCCGTCACGAGCTTGAGCGCGCGGCGGGCAATGTGACCCGCCTCGCGGAACGAGATCTGCCGGATCAGCGCCCGGACCACCGGTATCGCGTGCGGGTTCATGCTGAACTTCTCGAGACCGAGGCCGACCAGGACCGGAACCATCAGCGGGTCTGCCGCCATCTCCCCGCACATCGAGACGTCAACCCCCTCAGCCTTTCCCGCAGAAATGACATCAGAAATGAGACGAAGCACGGCAGGATGTGTCGGTTTGTAGAGATCGGTCACAAGGCTGTTGGACCGGTCGACGGCCAGAGAATACTGGATGAGGTCGTTGGTGCCGATCGACATGAAATCGACCTCGCGGGCGAGATCACGGGCCATCACTGCGGACGAAGGAACCTCGATCATCGCCCCCAGCGGGACGTCGGCATGAACCGGGAACCGCATCCTTTCGAGGTCCGCGGTGATTTCGCGGACCAGGAGGCGGGCGATCCGGAATTCCTCGATCCCACTGATGAGAGGGAAAAGAATCCGCACCCGTCCCAGAGGAAACTCGCCCGCCACCTGGAGGATCGCCCGCAACTGGGTGCGGAAGAACTCGGGGCGCGAAAAGCACAGCCGGATCCCGCGGAGTCCGAGCACCGGGTTGGCCTCGGGATCGCCGGCGCCGATGATCTCGCGGGCGAGCTTTCTTCCGCCGAGGTCAAACGTGCGGATGGTGACAGGCGCCGGGTCCATTTTCTCCACCATCTCGCGGTAGGTCGCGAGGTGATCCTCTTCCGAAGGCAGGGCCGGACTCATTTTCATGTACAAGAACTCGGATCGGTACAGACCCACACCTGCGACGTTCCACTCCAGCGCCTGCGCCACTTCCGCCGGCAGCTCGATGTTCGCGTGCAGTTCGATACTGCGGCCGTCGCGGGTGACGGTCGACAGCGTCCGCATCTGCAACAGACCGGTCTGGTGTTCCCGGTACTCTCGCTGCCGCGATTCATACTCGCTGAGTTCGGCCGGATTGGGGTCGAGTATGATCTTGCCCTCGAACGCGTCGAGCGCAATCCGCCGCGACTGTTTGGCCGCTTCGCAGACCCCGCGCGCGCCCACGATCACGGGGATGCCGAGAGCCCGCGCGATGATGGTCGTATGGGAGGTCGGCCCGCCCATTTCGAGCGCGAACCCCAGCATTTTTTCCAACGGCAGTTGGACCGCGGTCGATGGTGGCAGGTCGTCCGCGACCAGAATCACCGGGTGATCGAGGTTCTCGAGTTGGCCGAGTTGGGGGCCGTGGAGTTCGTTGTGGATCTGGGTCGCGACGTCGAGGACATCCAGTTTCCGGTCGGCAAGGTATTCGTCCGGCAGGGCCTCGAACCGTGAAATGAGGGGCTCCAGAACCTGGTCGATGGCCCAGCCTGCGTTCACCTCCTGGTCTCGGATCACCTGCTCGACCGGCTCGGTGAACGTGATATCCGAGGCGATGAGATGGTGGGCCTCGAAGATCGCGGCGTACTCTTCTCCCATCTGGGCTGCCGCCCGGTCGCGGTTTTCTTTGATGTGCTCGATGGTGGCTCGCACCGCGGTCCGGAATCGCTCCACTTCCGCCTCGACCATGTGGGTGGGGATCGTGATGCGAAGGGTCGAGATCGGCCGTGTTTCATGCACCACCGGTTCGCCGATGGCGATGCCCGGGCTCACGCCGAGGCCGCTGAGAGCTCGGGTCACCGGCCCTCTCCGAACTTACTGGCAAAAAGCGCGGAAATGGCCTGGACCGCCGCCTTCTCGTCCGCCCCGTCCGCACGGACGACCAGCGGTGTTCCCTTGGTGGCCGCCAGGGTCAGGATTCCCAGGATCGACTTGGCGTTGACTTCCTCGTGTTCCGTGCCGATATAGATCTCGGATTCGAAGGCGCTGGCCGTGTGAACCAGCTTGGCCGCAGCCCGGGCGTGGAGCCCGAGCTTGTTCGTGATCATTACCTGCTCGCGTGTCATGAATCCTCATCTCCCACCGTGAAGGTGGTCGCAATTGGAGTGATCGAACTCCATGCGACCAATCGTTCTGTTCCATTGTATCCGCCGAACCGCGGACGGGCCCGGCGCCGAGCTATTTCGACGACGTCTTGGAATGGAGAAACTGGCTCGCCACCCTGATGCTTTTCTGGCCGGCGATGGTCAGGCCTTCGGCGAGGTCGTGCAGCGACATGCCCCGACCCTGGAGTGAACCGAGCTTGACCAGCATTGGAAGATTGACTCCGGTCACCACCTCGACCTTGCCGGGCTCGAGCAGCGGCAGTGCGAGATTGGTGGCGGTCCCGCCGAACATGTCGGTCAGCACCAGGGTGCCTTCGCCCTGATCGAGCTCCCGCAGTTGTTTTTTGAGTGATCGCGACGCCTGGTCGGAATCGACATCCCACGGCAGCGACATCGCCGCAGTCTGGTCGGACAGGTTCGGATCGATTGTCCGCGCGGCCTGCAGAAGCTCGGTCGCCAGGTTGCCGTGGGTGAGGACCAGGACCGGGATCATGAGTACCTCCAGCGTTCCTTGTCACGGTGGTGGATCACCACCTCATGACCGGCCTCGGTGAGCGTCCGGGCCACCCGATCCGCCACGTAGACCGAACGGTGCCGACCACCGGTGCAGCCAAGCGCGATTCCAAGATGTGTCTTCATCTCCTCAGCGTACCTCGGCAAGAGGTACGTTATCAGGTCGACGATCCGGATCACGGCTTCGTCGACCTCGGAAAACCCGCCCAGCCATTCGACGACCTTTTCGTCGTCCCCGGCGAGAGTCCGCAGAGACTGTTCGAAAAACGGGTTGGGGAGAAACCTGACGTCGAACACGAGGCTTGCCGTCGACGGCACGCCCTGCAGATAGGAAAAGCTCTGCACCTCGACCGTCAACTGCGGGCGGTCTGCGTCACGTCCACCAAGGGTCAGAACCTGGCGGCGCAGATCGTGGGGCGACAGGTTGGTCGTGTCGATGATGAGATCCGCCAGATCCCTCACCTCGGCCAGGGTCGAGCGCTCTTCCGTGATGGCGCGCTCCAGGCTCAGATCGCGCAGCGGGTGAGGCCGCCGGGCCACCGAATACCTCCGCAGGAGGATTTCCGGCGAGGCTTCGACGAAAACCAACCGCAACCCTTCGTACTTCGCCTTGAGATCAGCGAAAAACTGAGGGAAGAGCTGGATCAGGCCGCGGGTGCGAACGTCGAGCACGATGACGAGACGGTTCATCTCCCCTTCGGTGCGGGCGAAGAGCAGCGGCACGAGCTCGAGCGGAATGTTGTCGACGCAGACGTATCCCATGTCCTCGAAGCACCGGCTGAGCACGGTCTTCCCGGCGCCCGACAACCCGGTCACCACGAACGGTCCGCTGAAAGCAGTCTCAGTCCGCGTCACCGGTCCTCCCCCCCTGGGCCATCAGGTTGATGCTCTCGAGGAAACCTCGTTCGTCCTGAATCCCGCGTTGCGCGAGAAGGCACTTTCGAACGGCTGTCTCGACCATGATTGCCAGGTCACGCCCGGGGGCCACGACCATGGTGTATTTGGGCACCTCGATTCCGAGGATGTTCTCGGTCGACGTCCAGGCGCTCGGTCGCTCCATCATCTGTTCGCGCCATTTCTGCTCCATTTCGCGGGCCTGCGGGGTGAGCTTCGTGAGCTGGATGACCAGGGATACCGCGACCTTTGGCGAGGTCGCGGTCATACCGAAGTGCTTCCGTACGTCGATGATGCCGACCCCGCGCAGCTCGAGGTAGTTCTCCAGCAATTCGTGAGGGCTGCCCAGAAGCCCCTGGTGGTGGGTCCGCCGGATTGCCACCGTATCGTCCGCGACAAGCCGGTGGCCGCGATAAACCAGCTCGAGGGCGCATTCGCTCTTGCCGATCCCGGGGTCACCGAGGATCAGAGTTCCCAGCGAGAAGACATCGATGAGGACCCCGTGCAGCTGGATGCGGGGCGCGAGGGCGTCTTCGAGGTAGTCGGATATCGTCTCGATGGCCTTCGACGTCGCGGTGTCAGTCACCAGCAACGGCAGGCCGGCGTCCTCGGCGGCCTTGAGCACCGCGGACGGCGGTCGCTTGCCTTTGGTCGAAACCACGCACGGGATATCGAGCTCCATGAGGCAGCGCAGGCGCTGCTCCGATTCCTGCGGGAGAAAGGTCGCGAGGTAGTCGTACTCCGACTCACCGAGGATCTGCAGCCTGCCGCCCTTCACGTAGGGCAGATACCCGGCGAGGGCGAGCCCCGGTTTCTGGATCCTCGGATTGGTGACGCGCCTCTCCTTGAGCCCTGACGAGCCTGCGACCAACTTCAACCCGAGGGCGGCAAGCCTGGGCTCAGCCAGGAGCTGTTCGATCGTGACGGATCGGTTTTGCGTCACAGACCCTCCGAACTGGCTGTTCTGCAGATGGCCTCCGCAACTGCAGCCTGGTCTTTGGCGAGGAGGAGTTCGGTCCTCAGATCCTGGCGTTTCAACACCCGCGCGATCTGCGACAGGACCTGGAGGTGGGCCGCCGGCTGATCGGGCGGCGACAGCACCACGAACAGGAAGGACACCGGCGTCCCCTCGCTCCCCCCGAATTCGACGCCGTACTTCAGCCGTGCCAGGGCGATGGCGATACGGTTCAACCCGTGAATCTTGCAGTGGGGAATCGCGAACCCGTCGCCCACCGACGTGGAACCGAGACCTTCCCTCTCAACCAACGCGGTGACCGTTTCATCGACGTCGAGGCCCAGGGCGGGGGCGACCTGTTCGGCGACCGCCGTGAGCGCAGACCGCACGTCATCGGCTTCCAGGTCGAGGAAGACGCTTCCCGGTTCAATCAGCTTGTGGATCTTCATCACAACTCGGGGGTGATCAATCCCAGGTTCTTGTCATCGCGGCGGTACAGTACATTGACCTTTTCCGTTGAAGCGTTACGAAAAACCAGGAAATCGTATGGTGAGTCGTCGAGGTGGAGAACGGCCTCCTCGATCGACATCGGTTTGATCGGAATCGAGCTGCGCTCGACGATCCGGGGTTGACCGGATTCCATCGACTCGCGCTCGTAGACGTCGACGGCCCATCCCGAGTCTTTCCTGGCACCGGAGCCGACCCGTTTCTTGTGGTCCTTGAGCCGCGCTTTCGCCCGCCTCGACTGGATTTCGATCTTGTCCACCGCATCCTGAATCGCCGCCATCAGGTCCTTGTTCTGCGCAGTCGACTGGACGTCGAAGTCCTTTCCCTTGATCGACAGGTCGACAACATGCAGGTGGCGTTCGAGCTCCACCTCGAGCCGGACGTCGAGAATGTCATTGAAGTACTTCGTGACCTTCGCCAGTTTCTTTTCGGCGAGCTGCCGGGACGATTCGTTGAGGTCTACCTTGCGGGCGATATAGTCGATTTTCATCATGAACCCCCTGCTGCTAAAACACTTTCTTTCGCTTGTCGGACGACGGTATCATCATCTCCTCACGATACTTGGCCACCGTCCTCCGCGCCAATCGTATTCCTTCCTTCTGTAACATCCGCATGATCTTGGAATCCGAGAGGGGCCGCTCCGGGTCCTCCGCCTCCACCACCTTCCGGATCCGTTCCTTGACCACCACCGACGACACGTTTTCGCCGCGGGCCGAATCGACGCCCGAGTGAAAAAAATACTTCATCGGAAACAGACCGCGTGGCGTGTACATGTACTTGTTGCTCACAACGCGGGAAATCGTCGATTCGTGCATACCGATGTCTTCGGCCACCTGTCGGAGAACCATCGGTCTGAGATGTTCGATGCCGCGGTCGAGGAACTCGTCCTGAAAGCTGACGATGCTCCTCGCCACCTTGTAGATGGTCCGTTGGCGCTGATCGATGCTCTTCATCAACCACAGGGCGGAACGCATCTTGTCGCGCAGGTACTCGTTCGCCTTGGGGTCGAGGGTTCTCGCCCTGAGCATGGACTGGTAGCGGGTGTTGATCCGGAGCCGCGGCAGGCCATCGTCGTTCAACGTGATGACGTACTCGTCATCGAGTTTGCGCACGTAGACATCGGGCTCGATGTACTGGTTGTCGCTCTGCCGGTACATTCGTCCAGGCTTGGGTTCCAGTCCCTGGATCACGTCCAGGATCGGTTTGACGTCGGCGACCGCCGAACAGCCGGCCGCCTTGGCGAGAATCTCCCATCGCTGGTGGAGAAGGTCGTCCCAGTGCTCGCAGAGCACCAGGTGAGCCTTGTTGAGGACAGCCAGGTCCTCCTCCTCCCGGCTTTCTCGCAGCAGGTGTTCTACCTGAGCGGACAGGCATTCCTGCAAACTGGTCGTCGCGATGCCGGGGGGATCGAGCGATCGGACAACCGCCAACGCCAGATTGACTGTCCGCTCGTCGCATCCGGTTCCTTCCATGATCTCCTCCGGGGTCGCCCGGAGGAATCCGTCTTCGTCGAGGTTGCCGACGATGAAGTCGCACACTTCGAACACAGCCGGAGTGCAGTCGATCAGGTGGAGCTGCCACAGGAGGTAATCGTAGAGTCCCGCGCCGGCCGACACGATATTTTCGAGCCGGTTGTCGTTTTCGAGGGACGGCGCCGACATCGAAGGTCCTTCGTTGCGACCGTCTCCGAGATAATCCGAAAAAAACGCCTCGAGATCGATGTCGCCGTAGGTCTCCTCAGCCGACGGCAGCACCTCGTCACTCTGGAACTCACCTCCATCCGCGGCTTCCTCGGCGGCCGCTCTCTCTTCGCGCACCGATGGGTCGATCTCCTCCACCGGTTCGTCGGTGACGTCAGCCTGCTCTTCCGGCGTTTCCTCGACCTCGAGCATCGGGTTTTCGAGAATTTCCTGAGCGAGAGTTTCCTCGAGCTCCAACCGGGACAGCTGCAGCAGCTTGATCGCCTGCTGCAACGACGGCGTCATCACCAGCCGTTGTGCCAGTTTCAATTGCAGTTTTTGTTCGAGGGCCATTGAGTGACAAAACCTCATCGCGAGCCGGCGTCGATTCGTTTCTCGGGGCAGGTGGCTGCGTGAACCGCCGGCCTCGCGGCCGGTCAGAGCCTGAATTCCTCGCCGAGGTAGATTCGACGTACGTCCCGGTTTTCTGACAGATCAACGGGGTCACCCGTAGCAAAAATCTTGCCGTCTTTGATTATATAGGCGCGGTCGGTGATCTTCAATGTTTCTCGGACGTTGTGGTCGGTAATTAAGACGCCTATTCCCAATGATTTAAGGCGACGAATGATCCGCTGGAGGTCGAGCACCGCCAACGGGTCGATGCCGGCGAAGGGTTCGTCGAGGAGGATGAAGGTCGGTTTGGTGGCAAGCGCCCTCGCGACTTCGAGCCGGCGGCGCTCGCCGCCCGAGAGCGTTTCCGCGCGCTGGTGTCGGAGGGCCGAGAGACCGAAGTCCTCGAGCAGACCGTCGATCCTGCGGTGGGCGTCCCTGGCGTCGACGCCGAGAGCTTCGAGAATCAGCCAGATGTTGTCCTCGACGGAGATACGCCTGAACGAGCTAGGTTCCTGCGCCAGGTAGGCGACGCCCATCCGGGCCCGGCGGTACATGGGCTCCGCCGTAATGTCGCGATCACCGAGGATGACTTTCCCCTCGTTGGGCTGTACCAGACCCACCATCATGTAAAAGGTGGTGGTCTTGCCGGCGCCGTTCGGTCCCAGGAGACCGACGATCTCACCGGGCGCGATGTCGAGCGTGATGCCGTCCACCACCCATCTCCCGCGGTAGGCCTTCCGCAGGCCGTGCGCAGCCAGATCGAGGGCTTTGGGGGTCAGGGCTTCTCCTTCGGATAGTAGATCGTCTCGGTTCCTCCGGCGACCGAGACCGTACCATCGGCCTGATTCCAGGTCAACGACGACCCGGAGACCTCGTTCCCTCCCGGGTCCGTCAGCCGCACGGGCGAACCCGTGATGGTGACGAGCTGGGTGCGGACCTCGCGGCGGGCGAACTGCCCCGTCATGCGGCGGCCGGTTTCGAGGATCACCAGGTCGACCGAGCCGACCGCCTCGACCGCCGTGACCTCGTTGTTGTCGTCGAAGAACACGCTCAACTCCGCCGCTGCGAGGGTGTGGCCCGGGTCCGAGTAGTGGACGTTTCCGCGGTACACCGCGGTGCCCTCGTTGTCGTCGAACTCGAGCGACCTCGCCACGACCACAACGTCCTCGCCTTCGTCGCTCTCGAGATTCAGCTGCGACGCCGGAAAGGTCGTCCGCACGTGCCCGGTCGCCCGCACTGTCGAAGCGTCGTGGTTGAACACCACGTCGTCCGCCAGCAGGAGGCGTCGGCCTTGCCACAGCCGGGTGTTGTCGCGCAGATGGTAGATTCCGCCTTCCTCGGTCACATCGAGAGTTTCGGCGGCGAAGTGGGTGGGCTGAGATGCGTCTGCCGCCTGTTTGCCGACCAGCGACACATCGAGGATCTGCCCCTGGACGTTTCCGCGCGCCTCGGATCGGCCCTCGTGGTTATAAAGCTGCGCCTGATCGCAACTCATCCGCCCCCGTTCGGAAATCAGCAGGACCCGTTCGGGGCCGGCCGGGTCGCCGTGGAGCATCATGAGGCCGGCCTGTGGGGACAACCGTGCCCGATAGCCTCGTCCTTCGACGCCCTCGCCCTGAATCACGACATCCTTCAGCATTTCGACGTCGGTTGCCTGCCCCTCCGAGAACCAGACGCGGGCGGAGTCCGATGTGCCCAACCGCACCGGACCCTCGACCGGAACCTCTCTGATGCACACTCCGTTTTCCGCACGCAGGTTGATCAGGCCCTCCTCTCCCACAACCCCGCGCAGGACCCATGCCTTGATGTCACGCTCGAAGTAGCCCTCCCCGCCTACGAATCGGATGTCGACCCACGGCCCGGAGGTGGTAGCGTCGATCTGCCAGCGACCCCGGGAGTCGTGAATGGCGACGATCTTTTCCGCCTGCGCGATGACAAGGCCGTCTCCGTTCGGCGCGGTGGTCAGGGCGCTCACTCCCCCGTCGAGTTCGATTCTTTGCGGCGGGCCGTCGTCCTTTTCCAACTCCACCCGCATCCGTGGGGCCTCGAGTTCGGACTGCCCCATCGTCAACCGCCCCCCGGCCGGGAAGGCGATGACTCCGGTCGTCCTCTGGTAGACGGCCGAGGGAGCGGTCAGCGTGGCGCCGGTCGCGGTACGCAGGGTGACGCCTTTTTCGAGCACGATCTCGTCATGTTCGAGATCATAGGCCGCCGAGTCGGCACGCCCGAACGTCGCGCCGGAAACGAACACGACTTCACCGTTGGCCGTGAAGCGTCGCGAGCTTGCTTCGAAATTCCCGGCGTCCGTGGTGAGACTCGCTCCGCTCGGGAAGTCGATCCGGATGCTGCCGCCGAGATCCGCATCGCGGGTCTGAATATTGAAGCGTGCTCCGTCGCACGTGAGGACCGGACCGCTCTCGCCTTCACGATAGAACTGCAGCCGGACCCCCTCGATCTCGTGCCAACCGGAAGACAGCCCGAGGGTCCGCTTCGAGAGGAGCTCGAAGATCTTTTTCCCTGCAACACGCTCGACAAACTCGAACCCGGTGTAGACCCCGACCGCACGGTCTCCGTCGCCGCGAGCCACTCCGTCGTCATCCACCGAGTGAACGGGCGACTTGAGCTGGCGGAGCCGCTGGGCGGCCAGCCCTCCGACGACGATCAGCACGGCGACGATGGCGAGGGCGGACAGCCGGCGGATCCAGCGTCGGGAGGCAACGCTCATCGGGTGACCCCGATCGACAACCGATAGGTGGCCGGACGGAGGTATGGCTCGTACATCAACTCGTCGTTCAGCGGTCGCTGAAGATGCCCATCGCCTGGAACTTCTTGAGGCGCCGCATCACCAGGGCCTCCGGTCTGAGCTTCCTCAACCCCTTGAGGTTTTTTCGGATCGCCGTGGTGATGGTTTCCGCCATCAACGCCGGATCCATGTGCGCTCCGCCGCTGGGTTCCGGAAGGATCTCGTCGATGACGTTAAACCCCCTGAGATCCCTTGCCGTGATGCGCAACGCACTGGCCGCGTCCGGGGCTCTCGCCTGGTCCTTCCACAGGATCGCCGCACAGCCCTCCGGAGAGATCACCGAGTAAATGGCGTGCTCCAGCATCAGGACGCGATCACCGATACCGAGGGCCAGCGCCCCGCCCGATCCGCCCTCGCCGGTTACGATCACGATGATGGGCACGGGAAGTGCGGCCATCTCGATCAGGTTGTGGGCGATGGCCTCAGCCTGTCCGCGTTCTTCGGCATCGATCCCGGGATAGGCTCCCGGCGTGTCGACGAACGAGATGATCGGCCTCTTGAAACGGGCTGCCAGCCCCATGATCCGGATCGCCTTCCGGTAGCCCTCGGGGCGCGGCATACCGAAGTTCCGCCGCAGTTTCTCTGCCGTGTCCCTCCCCTTCTGATGTCCCACCACGGCCACGGGCTCCCCGTCGAAACGGGCGAAACCGGCCACGATCGCCGGGTCGTCCGCAAATCTGCGGTCGCCGTGCAGCTCGGTGAAGTCGGTGAAGATGCTGTGGGTGTAAGCCATGGTATGGGGTCGGTCCGGGTGGCGCGCGAGCTGGCACTGCTGCCAGGGGGTTAACTGGGAGAAGACCCGCCTGGTGACCGCGGCAAGCTCTTTCCTGGCGGCGATCAGATCGGCTTCGGTCGCCGAACCGGAGGTCCCCGCAGACTCCATCTGCAGGATCCGGGAACGGACCTCTTCGATGGGTTCGAGGAAGGGGGGCGTCGGTGATGCCATTTCGCGACTTTAACCCGGAACAGACCTGAAATCTACTTCCCGGGCACCACCAGCGTCTTCAAATATGACGCCGGAGGTTCGAACCCGAGGAGGAAAAGAAGGGAGGCTGCGATGTTCCCGAGCCCCGGATCAGCCACTGCCGGGTTGGCGATCAGACCTTCGATCCCGGCGCCGACCAGCCAGAACGGCACCGGCGACAGGGTGTGGCTGGTCTTCATCATCGGCCGGCCCTGGGCGTCGCGCTTGACCTCGCCGGTGGCTCTGTCGACCTCCCACATCATGTCCGAGTTTCCGTGATCGGCCGTGACGACGAGGGTCGCCCCGGACTCACGAACCGCGTTCAGGATTTTCCCGACACATCCGTCGACGACCTCGACCGCCGTCACCGCCGCCGCCAGCGACCCCGTGTGGCCGACCATGTCGCCGTTCGCGAAGTTCGCCCGGATGAACCGGTGCTCCTTCGCCTCGAGGTCCCTCAACACGATGTCGCAGACCTCGCGCGCCTTCATCTGCGGTTGCTCGTCGAAGGGCTGGAGCCCACTCGCGATCTCGACCCAATCCTCAAGGGAAGCATCGAATTTTTCGGAGTTGTTGCCGTTCCAGAAATAGGTCACGTGGCCGAACTTCTGGGTCTCCGCGGTCGCGAGCTGGCTGACGCCGTTGTGAACCAGGTACTCGGAGACGGTGTGGGATATCGCCGGTGGACTCACCAGATAGAACGGCGGAATTCCGAGGTCGCCGTCGTACTGCATCATGCCCGCGAACTGAATGTCGGGAATGCGGCCCCGGTCGAAGTGCGAAAAGTCCGGGTCCGTGAACGCCCGTGAGATCTCGATCGCCCGGTCGCCACGGTAATTGAAGAACACCACCGAATCACCGTCCCGGATCGGTCCGAGTGGCGTCCCCTCGCCATCGACGATCACGAACGGCGGCAGGTCCTGGTCGATGATTCCGGGGTTCTCGGAGCGCAGGACCCGCACGGCGTCGCCGGGGTTCGAAAAGGTCCGTCCCATGCCCTCGACGTGGGTCAGCCACCCGCGATGTACCATCTCCCAGTCCGCTTCGTAGCGATCCATCGTGATCTGCATGCGGCCGCCGCCCGACGCCACGGCGGCGTCGGCGCCGGCGGCGCGGGCCTCGACGAGGACCGCCTCGAGCCGGTCGAGGTAGGTGTCGAAGGACACCGGGTCCACATCGCGCCCGTCGGCGAGGGCGTGGACCCGGATTCTGCGGACCCCCTCATCCACCAAGCGTCGGATCATGGTCAGGAGGTGGTCGATGTGGCTGTGAACATAGCCGTCGGACAGCAGACCGATGAGGTGAAACGTCGATCCCCGCTCCACGACCCGGGCGACAAGGTTGCGCCACACTCGCCCCCGAAACATCGATCCGTCGGCAATGGCGAGGTTGACCAACTGGGCTCCCTGGACAAAAATCCGTCCCGCCCCCATCGCGTTGTGGCCGACTTCGGAGTTCCCCATGTCGTCGTCGCTCGGCAGCCCGACCGCGGTTCCGTGCGCCTTGAGCTCGAAGAAGACCTCCGCCTCGGCGGACAGGCGTTCGAGATTGGGGGTAGCGGCCAGATCGACTGCATTTCCTTCATAACCCTCGGCACGGCCCCGGTAGAGTCCGACGCCGTCGAGAATCAGCAACACCAGCTGCCCGGGGACGCCGGGGAAGTCCGGACTGGGTTGGAGGGCGAAATCGTTCATCGTGTTCTCCCGTCGTCTTCAACTGCCGGGGACCTCCCGTCATTCCAGACCGCGCCCCGCCCTCCGCAAAACTGACATTGCCAGTAGCGCTGGGCACAGAGTCCGTTAACCCCGCCGATCCGGGACAACTCAACGGCTCATGAAGCCGGAGTGTCGACCTGGTACGACCTCAGCAGCACGACACTGATGTTGTCGTTGCCTCCGCGTTGATTGGCCGCGTTGATCAACCTCGCGCACGACTCATCGAGCGACCCGCGCGCGTCGAGGAGGCCAGCGATCTCGTCGTCGGTGAGCATCGAGTTGAGTCCGTCCGAGCACAACAGGTAGATATCGCCGTCTCGAAGATCGGTTTCGAGGACGTCGACCCTGGGTTCGCTGCTGCCGCCGAGCGCCTGGGTGACCACGTTTTTCAGAGGATGGTTGCGCGCAGCCTCCTCCGTCAGAAAACCGGCCGCCACCTGTTCATGGACCCACGAATGGTCATCCGTCAACAGCGTCAGGGTTCCCCCGCGTAACCGATAGGCGCGGCTGTCGCCCACGTGACAGATGACGAGCCTGTCTTCGAGGCGCTGGTGGACCGCGACGACGACCGTGGTCCCCATGCCCTTGAGGTCGGCGTCGTCGTGCATCTCCTGGGTGACCCTGTGATGCCCCGCCACCACGGCGTCGATGACGGCGTTGGCGGGTGCGCTGTGCGACGGGTCCCAGTGTTCGGGCCATGTTTCGTCGGCATCATTGACGACGGACGAAAGGGTCCGGAGAATTTCCTCGGTGGCGACCCGCGAGGCCACCTCTCCGGCCGCATGCCCTCCCATACCGTCGGCAACCAGGAAAACGCCGTGCTGAGGATCAAGCACGAAAACGTCTTCGTTGACCCGCCGCTTCATGCCGACGTCGGTCCGGCCGCAGGCCTCGATTTCAATTCGTCTGTTCAAATCAACCTTCACCGATTTTCAACCCCGGCGCCTGAACATCTGGAACAGGCCGCCACCTTTGTCGCTGTCGTCGCTTCCCGCCTGGCTCAGGACTTCGCTCGCCTTGGCGCTGGTCGGGTCGAGCGCGAGGGCTTCTTCAGCCAGACGCGCTGCCCGGCTCTTCATCCCCGCAGCCAGGGCCAGGGACGCCGCCTCCGCCTTCATCGCCCCATTCGTCGGTTCGAGCGATGCCGCACGTTCCATGTGGCGCAGGGCGTCACGAGCCTTGCTCGGCACACGGCCCAGCCCCAACGCGTAAAAGTAGTGGGCTCGGGAGTTCTCATCATCGTGGTCAATGGCTCCCTTGAGATGCTCCAGGGCCTCGGCCACGTTTCCGTCGCGCATGCACTGCGAGCCCTTGGCGGCGAGGCGGCGGGAGATTTCCTTCGGGTCCATCTTTTTGGTGTCGGTACCCTTGGAGATCTCGATATCGTAGCGGTCGCGGCTCGACGGGTGACTGAGAATGTTGAATGCCTCGGTGATGCTCTGAAATCTCTCTTCCGCAGCCAATCTCTTCTCACCCGTGAATTTGTCGGGGTGGTAGCGGTGCGCGAGCTTTCGGAACGCCGCCCGGACGTCGTCGTCCGAGGCATCGCGTTCGATTCCGAGGGTGTCATAATGGGTCAGCTTGTGACGCATACTCGATCACTCCGTCTGTGCTCTTTCGAACCTACCACGTCCCCTGAACCGGTGCAACGGCGGTCAGCTAGCCCTTTGAAAAGACGGCATATCGGGTCGCTCATCGCGCGGCTCCGGATCTCACGTCGCGCCTGCGGATTTCGCGAACCACTCCAGGTTCACCGACGGCGGGTGCTCATCAGACGGTGGGCCAATTCGCGGGTGACGGGGTTGATGTTGCGGTCGCGCGACACCCTCATCTTGTCCCGCGGGGAGAGCTGCGGAACGATCCTGGTTGCCGTATACACCGGGGTTTTCGGATTCAGAGCGAGAGCGACGATGACCGGATAGAGGCGCATCCACCGACGGTTGTCGGCGATGCCAGCGATCACCTCCTCGGCAACGCTTCGTGAGGAGGCATATCGCTCCACCTCGAGGTCAGTCAGCTTCGGGCTCGCAAGTACCGACCGTTGGACAAGGCGGTTCCGGCTGTTGATCAGGATCGCCCTTTCCTCGCGCGTACCCCGCAGTGCGCAGATGATCCTCTGATGGACGCTCATCCTCAAAAGCCGGGCGTGCGTCGAATGTTGACCCGACCTTTTGACGGCCTCCGCGAGGGACGGATCCTCCTCGGACAGCGGATACGGCAACGAGTCTTCGTTGGGGATATGGGCGCCGATCGAACGCAGGGACTCGATCGCCTCTTCGATGCTTCTGCCGGAGGCAAGCAAGGCCTCTTCCTCCTCGGCGAGCGCCTTCTGAATGAACTCCTCCTCGAACTCCCGCACCCGGCGCAGCACGACCTGATTGACCTCGGGGTTGGCACGGAGGTCGTCGAGTATCTCGAGACAGCTGAACAGGCGCACCTGGTTCGTGATGATGATGTCCTGCACCATCGGAGTCGCGTTTCGGGCGAGCACACGGAGGGTCTCGTTCGAGACGTTCGGATGTGCGGCGACCGCCGCCCACACCGCCTCGCTGTGGCGGACCCGAATCAGCAGGTCGAGGACCAACGGATCCGGCGGGCTGGCCCGAAGCCATGAGAGGATCGTCGCCTCGTCCTCGTTTTTCAACGACGCGGCCGCCACCTCCGCGAGCTCGCCGTCGGGGTCGGCGGTGAGGACAGTCTGCAGGCTGAGAAGGTCCTCGCGCGAAACCGGAAGCAAACCCTGCGCGGCAAAGAGACGCACCTGTCGCGGCACTTTTCCGCGGATGATGCCGCCGATCAGGTCGGCTGCTGAGGTCGGTTGCTGGTCAGCCATCACGGGGTCTCGGCCCGAGCACCACCAGCCCTTCGGAGCTGACCTCGGTGTGGACCACCTGACCCGACCGTCCGAGATCGTCGTAGGTGCGACCCGAAATCTCGAGGCTGGCCGCTCCGGCATCCCCGACCGTCAGTTTGACCGGCCCGGCCAGTTCAATCCTCTCCACGGTGCCGCCGGAAAGGAGCTTTCCGCCTGCCGCGCCGTTGTGATCCCTGAAGTGAATCCAGCACTCCATTTCCGGCCGTACCCGGATGGTGATCGACACCATTTCCGTCGCCACCTGCGCGCTCTCATCGATGACCACGGGTGACGGTGTGGGACGGCGCGGCTCGCTGATGACCGGCGCCGGTACGCGGCCGTCGCTCAGCGCGGGCCGCTGACGACGGACGGCGGAGTACTGGCCCTCGTCCCCCGAACTTCTCCAGATGACGAATGCCGCCGCAACCAATATCGCCGCCGACGCAGCCACCGGCGCCCAGAAGCGCCAGCGCACGGGGCGAACCAGAGGACGATCTTCGAGAATCAGGCTCGGATGCGATCCCGAGGCCAGCAGGAACCGGTCCCAGGCGGCTTCGAATGCGTCGGTCAGACCCTGGGGATCGGCGCCGACCACCTTTGCGTACTGAGTCACGAAATTCCTGCAGAAGACCTTCTGCGGAAGAAAACGGAAGTCCCCGTTTTCGAGGCCCAACAGAATCTGCTTCGAGATCTTGGTCTCGGCGGCGATGTCGTCGAGAGTCAGACCTGCTTCCGCGCGAAGCCGTTGCATCTCTTCACCGAAGGTCTTCGGGTGTTTGGGGGTCCCCTCCATCGCGTGTCTCACCCGAGGATATTATCACCCCCCGCTGCCCGCGAGACTCACGCTCGATGAGCGAATACGCGGCAGCTCGAACCTCCGGGCGGAGGTTTTTCTTCCCCACGACCTCACGAAGGTCGCTCGCCGACAACTGGACGAGAACGCTGAGCGCCAGCGGCAGCGGCGTCGGACCCGCCTCGACCACGGCGCGGCGCACTCCACGATACGACCCCCAGCGGTTGTGGCGGACCAGTTCCGACAGGAAATCGACCGGAACATCGACGGTGTTGAGGATTACCAGGATGTCGTTTTCAACCAGGCGGGGATTATTGAGCAGGGCGATCAGAATCTGGGCGTCGCCTGAAGCGGTCAGGGCCTTGAACAGAGCCCGATGGGCGCGTCGTGCGAGCGCGATCTTTTCGCCGAGGGCCATGGAGTACAGGTGATCGACGAGCTTTCGTTCGGCGTGACGGCGCACCACCGGCGGGGTCTTCGGAGCCTGCGACAGGGCCAGAAGGGAGACCCACGGCAGGGTGGCCAGGAGATCGAGCGCGCGGGCGAAGCTGAACCCCGGGAAACCCGCCAGAAGCTCACGAACGCCGTGAGCATCGAGGAGGCTGCTGTTCGATGCGATCGCTTCGGCGATCTGAGGGGTGCAGAAGGGGCTTCTCAGCACCTGCAACGCCTCGAGCTCCCCGAGCTCGTGGTTGTCGACGAGGTCCATCAGCCCTTTCGTGTCGAGGTCACCGATCGAGCGGACCATTCCTCATCCTACGCCGGCGTCGCGCCACCGCGGGTCAGGATCGACGTCGTTCAACAAAGCTTTGACATTGAACCGGGTTCGTCGTCAATCCTCGTCATTGGCTGGAGGGCTCAGGATCGCGCGAAGACGTTGCCGTAATCGGACCACTTCAAGAGAGGCGATGGCGGCCTCGGGTTGGGGGATGTTACGGAGCGCGTGTTTGCGGAACGCGATCCTGGTCAACAGGCGGGAAATTACCGTACGCTCGTTGCGCCGAGGCCACCAGTCGCCGCGCGTCCGGCGGCGGTAGTAGGGAATCACTTCCGCGACCCAGGCCGGCGCCAGCGAAAGCGCGACCTCGTCACCGAGCTGCCGCTTCAGGATCAGGTGTTCGGCATGAAGAAAGCCGGCGAGGACCAGGACGTAACCGGCGTACAACACCGGAAGAATCAGGAGCCACGAACGAAGACCGCCGCCGGGCACGAACGGACCGACCAGTGTCAGCGTCATGTTCCAGGCGCCGTGGAGAGAGGCTGCCGCGAAAAACCCGATCGCCACCCAGGCCACCCTCTGCCACCGCTTGCGCGTCAGAACGGCCTGCCCCAGGAATCCTCCGAACGTGGCGCTCGCCAGCCCGTGGACCCCGGCCGCGAGAAATGTGCGGCCGACGACGAGAATCAGGAGATCGCTCACGCCCATCGCGGCACCGATCCCGATCCCATAGATGTAGTTTTCGGTCACCGCGAATCCCAACCCCACGGCCGTGCCGTAGACGAAACCGTCGGTCGGGTTGTCGAAATTCCGGGTCAAAAGCACGACCAGCATCACGCCGATCGCCTTGGCGGCTTCCTCGCACAGCGGAGTCGCGACACTGCTGAAGACGAGCGGTGCGAGGTCCCCCTCGGCACCGAGCCAGATCCGGCCGGCCGTGACGAGCGCGAACACGGAGATGGCCGGCGCCGCCGAGGCGCCCCACAGAAAGACCGCGGCCACCAGGTGCATGGGCTCGCGGTCATAGCGATCCAGAAACCACACGAAGACCACGATGATCAGCAGAAGGGTGGTCGAAACCGCCATCGATGCCAGCAGGATGAGGGCGCCGGTCAGACTCACGGCAGGATCAACTCGAGGCTGTCGACCGGATGTTCGGCAAAGAACTCTCGTGCCGTTTCGACATCATGCCGGATCTGGGTCATCAACTGCATGGTCGAGTTGAAGGCCTTCTCGTCCCGCAGCCTGCGCAGGAAAAAGAGCCTCACCTTCTCCCGGTAGACGTCCGCCGTGAAGTCGAGGAGGTGGCTCTCCACTGTGGTCAGCGAGTTCTGATACACCGTCGGACGGACTCCAATGTTCGTCACGGCCGCAAAGGTGCGATCAAACGAAGGGATATGGACGGCGGTGACGTAGACGCCGTGGTTCGGCTCGATTTCGTTTTCCACCTCGACGTTGAGGGTCGGGAAGCCAAGGGTCCGGCCGAGGCGCTTGCCCTCGAGCACTCGGCCGTCGAAGAAGAAGGTCCGTCCGAGAAGGGTCGCAACCTCCTCGACGTTTCCAGCCGCAACCGCTTCGCGGACCCTGGTGGACGACACCACGCCGCCGGCGGCCTCGACGATAGGTGCTGCAGCCGCCGCGAAACCGAGCTCCTGCCCCATCGACCTCAGAAGTCCGACATCGCCGCCGCGGTCGGCGCCGAAGCGGAAGTTCTTGCCGATAAAAACCTCCCGGACCGCGAGGCGGCCGACCAGCACTTCGCGCACGAACTCGTCGGCCGGCATCCGGGCCAACCGGTGGGTGAACGGCAGGACGAGGGTCGTCTCGATACCCGTCCGCTCGATCAGGGCGAGCCGCTGTTCGAGAGTGGTGACCAGACGGGGGGCTTCGCTCGGACGCAGGAGCTTGATGGGGTGCGGGTCAAAGGTCATGGCAGCCGATTTGGTCCCGGCGGCCGCTGCCCGCTCGGCGACGTGGGACAGCACCGCCTGATGGCCGATGTGCACGCCGTCGAAATTGCCGATACTGATCACCGTCCGACGCGGGGGATCGTCGTTGCCGAGCGGGTCGCGAAGGACCTGCATGGCGCTCGTCAGCCCAACACCGGCAGGGCCGGCGCCAGTCTGCCCGCGCGGACTATCCGGAATATGCCACCGACGACGTCGTACGGATGGGCCTCCGTGATCTCGACCTCGACCAGGGATCCGGCCGGTGCGGTGCCATCGTTGATCAGCAGCCGGCCGTCGATCTCGGGCGCCTGTCGTTGTAGCCGCCCCTCGAGCAGCAACTCCATCTCCGCCAGCGGACCGGTGACGAGTGCCGGAAGGGTCCGGCCCACGAGGGAGAGATTGTGGGCGAGCGCGATCTCCTGCTGTGCTTCGAGGAGGGCGGCTCGCCGCCGCTCCTTGATCTCCTGGGCCACCGGGTCGCCGAGTTCGGCGCCGGGGTTCTCCTCCTGCCACGAGTAGGAGAAGGCTCCAAGATGATCGAACCGGATCTCGCGGACGAAATCCATCAACTCCTGGAACTCGCCATCGCCCTCGCCCGGGAACCCGACGATAAACGTCGTGCGGACGACGAGGTCGGGGACGGCCGCGCGGGCCCGCTCTATCAGACGACGATAACTGCGGGCGTCTCCTCCCCTTTTCATCGCCTTGAGCACGGGGCGGCTGGCGTGCTGCAGAGGGATGTCCAGATACGGGACGAACCGGCGGTTCGACGCCATGAGGTCGAAAAGGGATTCGTCGAGGGTCGCCGGATAGGCGTAGAGGAAACGGATCCACGGGACGTCGGTTTCCCCGAGCAGGTGTTCCACCAGAGTCCGGAGGCCGTGTTCGAGACCGAGGTCCTCACCGTAGCGGGTGGTGTCCTGAGCGATCAGAACGATCTCCTGGATGCCCTGTTTGTGCAACCCGCGTGCCTCGGCGACCAGGTCGTCGACCGTGCGCGAGCGGAAGGCCCCCCGCATCGCCGGGATATGGCAGAACGAGCAGGGGTTGTTGCAGCCCTCGGCGACCTTCAGATAGGCGTGGCTGCCGGTGGAGACGATGCGCGGGCTCGAGTGGTCGTAGACCCTGAGAGCTCCGCGCTGGTCGGGAATGTGAGCCGCCAGCTCGCCCCGTACCGCTTCGGTGATCCTCTCGAGCTCATCCAGTCCGATGAACGCGTCGATCTCGGGGATCTCCTTCCGCATCTCTGCGGCGTATGCCTGAGCCATGCAACCCGCGACCACAAGGCGCCGCACCGAGCCCGCGTGCTTGGCCCGGGCCACCTCGAGCACGGCGTCGATGGACTCCCGCTTGGCGTCGTCGATGAATCCGCAGGTGTTGACCACCACCACATCGGCCTGGGTCGGGTCGGCCGTCAATTCGATCCCCGCCCGCTGCAGGTGCCCGAGCATCAGTTCGCCGTCCACCAGATTTTTCGCGCAGCCGAGGCTGATCATCCCCACCCGGAGAGGGACCTCGGCCTGCGCCCGCGCGGTATCGGCGTTCTTCCTGCGCATCGTGTCCTCCAGCCGGGGGATTCTACCCGATCCCCGAGGCGTCAAGGTGCTCGGCGACGGCCTCGGCTGCCTTTCGCGACGCGCCCCGTTCTCCCAACCGTTGCCGAACCTCGGCCAGTTCGATGCGCTGGACGGGGCCGCCGGAGCTCAGGAGCCCGGAGGTGACCGCAGCCAGCCGATCCGGGCGCCACTCACCCTGCAACAGTTCGGGTGCTACGGTCTTGCCGGCGATCAGGTTGACCAGAGCCACGTTGGGAACGCTGACGAGCAGCCGGGCCACGGCATATGTCAGCCCCTGGAGCTTGTAGCCCACCACCATCGGCACGTCGAGGAGGGCGCATTCCAGCGTCGCGGTGCCGGATGCGGTCCATGCCAGCGCCGAACGCGCGAGTTCGAACCTGCGCTGCTCTCCCCGTACCCTCGTCACCCGCGGGTCCGACCCGGTCCTCGCGAGGACTGAGTCGACCAGGTGTTTGACACCGGGAGCCTCCACCAGAACCGCCTCAGAAATCTCGGTCGGGGGCAGTCGCCGCAGGGTCTCGATCATGACCGGCAACAGTCGCGTCACCTCCATCTCCCTCGAGCCCGGGAGCAGGGCGATGCGCCCGTCGACGACCTCGCGCGGCCGGTCGAGGAGCCCGACCCGGGCGATTTCGTCGACCAGAGGGTGGCCGACGTATCGCGAGCGGACTCCGTGCTCCTCGTAAAACGGGACCTCGAAGGGCAGCAGGCACAGGACCTCGCGCGCGAGATGGCGAACGGTTCGGACCCTTCCGCGGCGCCACGCCCAGAGCTGAGGCGAGACATAGAGCACGACCGGCACACCGAGGCGGCGGAGGCGCGATGCGAGGCGGAGGTTGAAGTCGGGGGAATCTACGAGAACGGCCAGAGCGGGGCGACGGCGCGCGGCCTCCTCCACCAGGCGATTCATCAGCCGCCGGATTCGAGGAAGTTCGCGCAGAACCTCCACCAGCCCCATGTGCGACAGTTCGTCGATCGAGGCCAGGGATTCGAGCCCGGCGGCCATCAACCGTTCACCGCCGACGCCGAAAGCGGCCACGCCGGGTCGCAGCCGCTTCAACTCGTCGAGCAGGTTGCCGGCGTGGATGTCGCCCGAAACCTCCCCGGCGACGATCAGCAGATCGGATTCACCCCCCTGGGTCATACCACGTCCCGGCCTCTCTCATCGCGCAGGTCGCAGTGTACAACGCGTGCGGCGGGCAAAGCGGTCGATCGTCGGGGATTCGATCCGGTCAGGGGAATGGGTACATCAACCAGCCGAGGGCGGTGCTGCCGACGACCATGATCAGGAAGGTCTTGAAAAACAGGTTGCGGCGGCCGCGGACGGTGTGGCGCCAGAGAAAAGCAAAAAACACCGACACCAGTACCGCATGCCACACCATCAGGAACAGGTGGTCCATCATCAATCCTTCTCACCGCGGGCGATGTCCGACACGTCGAGGACCGCGAGGAGATTCATAAGACCGCCGGTGTAGAGGAACGTGTTGCCGTAGGCAAAGCCGGCGGCGGACGGGCTGCCGCCTCCCGTCAGACCGAATGGAAAACCGCCGAGCACCTCTCCGATGCCGTTGAGCCAGACGATCCGCAGCAGGTACAGGGCACCGTTGCCGAAGCAGGCAAACGTTGCGAGCCACGAGAACGGGTTTTGCGGTTTCGGGGTGCCGAGTTCTCCGGCGAGCAGCACGCCGGTGACGAATGAACAGAGGATGACTGCAGCGAAAACCACCGCCCGCACACGCCGTCCGAGCAACCAGTGCCCGAGTCCCGGCACCAGCCAGGCCACCGCGAGGAGCATGGCGGGCGCGCGGTCCTGACCTGCACCTTCTTCGCGCCCCTCCCGGGATGTCTTCGCCCCCTTCTTCTCGTCGGCCGTCACCCTGCCTCCCCGCTGCGCACAATCTGCAGAGCGCCGTGCATTCTCTCGTAGGTCCGCCCGATGTCTTCCGGAATCACCCGGGTTCCGCCGATCACCGTCATCAGATTGTTGTCGGCGTGCCAGCGCGGGACGATATGAAGATGAAGGTGTTCCTCGATGCCGGCGCCGGCGGCTTCGCCGACGTTGAAGCCGACGTTGAATCCGTGCGGACGGTACAGCAGACGCATGGCCGCGATCAGGTCCTTGGCGGTAGCCATGATCTCGGTGAGGACCTCCACTTCCAGTTCCGCAAGGTCGCTGCAATGGCGAACCGGGGCGACCATCGCATGGCCGGTGGTGTAGGGATACAGGTTGAGAAGGGAAAACGAATGCCGGCCACGGCACAACGTCAACGTGGCGGCGTCGTTCGTCGAGGCGAATGCGGCGCAGAAGACGCACGTGTTGCGGTCTCGGTCATCGGCTGCGGACACGTACTCGAGCCGCCAGGGAGCGTACAGGATGCCCACCACCGTCGCTTACTGCTGGAGCAGTTCTTCCCTCAGGTGCTTCCCGGGCTTGAAGTAGGGGATCTTCTTCGGCGGGACGTGAACCTGGTCGCCGGTCTTGGGGTTTCGCCCGGTCCGCTCCCCCCGCTGACGGATTCGGAACGAACCGAAACCTCGCAGTTCAACCTTTTCGTTGCGCCGGAGGGCCGTGATAATGCTCTCCAGGATCACCTGGACCACGTCATCCGCCTGCTTGCGGGGAACGTCTGCAGCTTCCGCGACAGTATCCACCAGATCGGCTTTGGTCATGGTCATCGATTGAACTCCTTGCCCCAGCGCGCCCATCAGGAAGGATCTCCGCCAACGTCGCCGGCCGCCCCGTCTTCCGCCTCCGGCTCACCCGGTTCCGCGACCGCCTGATCCCCCTCGCCTTCCGCAGCGGCATCCACCTTTTTGGCTTTCTTGGCCTTGCCCTTGGTTTTCGGTTTTTCCTCGACAACGACGGCCTCGGGGGCCGCCTCCGCAACGTCCTGCTCCACGTCTTCGGCCACGGCGTCGTCGGCGCCGGAGGCCTCGGCCGTTGCGGTTTCCACTGCAACTTCGACCACACCGCCGGCGCGCAGCGCCGCGGCCATCGCGGTCTCGGGTTGCTGGGCCTCGCCGCTGCCCGCGGTCCCGGCGTCGGGGATCTCATCCTGTTGGACGCCGTGCATGGAAAGCCCGATCCGGCTCTCGTGCCAGTCGACCCGCAGGATGCGGCACTGGACGCGTTGTCCGGGTGTGAAGGTCTCCGCGAGCGACAGCCCGTCGTCACGGTCGATCTCCGAAATGTGGCAGAGGCCCTCGACGCCGGGAGCCAGTTCCACGAACACCCCGAAGTCGGTGACGTTGGTGACCGACCCGGTGTCGACGTCGCCGACGCCGTGGCTGTTGGCGTACTCCTCCCACTCGTTGGGCAGGAGTTCCTTCATGGAGAGGGAAATCCGCTGGTTGTAGGAATCGACGGACGTGATGACGGCCTGGACCTCGTCACCCTTCTGAACGACCTCGCTCGGGTGGTTGATGCGACGGGTCCACGACATGTCCGAGATGTGAACCAGTCCGTCGACGCCTGGGACGATCTCGACGAACGCACCGAAGTCGGTGAGGTTGCGCACCACACCCTTGATGGTGCTGCCGACGCTGTAGGTCTCCGCCACCTGTTCCCAGGGGTTCGGCTGGGTGGCGCGCAGCGACAGCGAAAGGCGCCGCTTCTCGACATCCACCTCGGACACCACGACCTCGACTTCCTGGTCGATCTCCAGCATCGAGCGCGGGTTCTTGATTTTCTTGGTCCACGACATCTCGCTGACGTGGATCAGCCCCTCGACGCCCTCTTCGAGCACGACGAAGGCGCCGTAATCGACGATGCTGACGATCTTGCCTTCGACCCTCTTGCCAACCGGGTACTTCTCGGGGACCAGGATCCACGGGTCCTCGAACCGCTGCTTGTAGCCGAGGGAGACCCGCTCGCGTTCGCGGTCGAACCGCAGGATGACGACATCGACCTCGTCCCCGACCTTGAAGTACTCCGACGGGTGGCCGACGCGGCCCCACGAAATATCGGTGATGTGGAGCAGGCCGTCGAGCCCGCCGAGATCGACGAACACACCGTAGTCCGTGATGTTCTTGATCACGCCGTTGACCAGCTTGCCCTCTTCGAGGGTGGCCATGGTCTCGTCTTTGATCTTGCCCTGGGTCTCTTCGAGGATGGCCTTGCGCGACAGGACCACATTCGAGCGGCGGCGATCGAAGGAGATGATTCGCGCATCGATCTCCTGTCCGAGGTAGTCTTCGAGTCGGCGGTTCGGCAACAGGTCGACCAGCGAACCCGGCAGGAACGCGCGGACGCCGATGTCGACCGACAACCCGCCCTTGACCCGCTCCAGGACCTTTCCGGTGACCGGCGTCCCGGCCTTGAAAGCGTCCTCGATGGAGCGCCAGGTCTTCAATTTGGCGGCGCGGTCGCGCGACAGGCGCACCCGACCCTCGAGTTCGTCGAGACGCTCCACGAAGACCTCGACCTCGTCGTTCACTTCGACCTGGACCTCGTTGGTCACCGGATCCGTGAACTCCGCCACCGGAACGCTGCCCTCGCACTTGTAGCCGATATCGACGAGAACTTCTTCGCCCGTGATGGCCACCACGGTGCCGTGTACGACCTCGCCCTCCTTCAGGGACTGCAGCGAGACCTCCATGAGTTGTTCCATGGAGAGCCCGTTCATGCCCCCCTTCGCGTCGTTTTCGCCATTCACTTCCGGGTCCGTGTTCAAGTTCGTTCCTCCTCGCTAGATACACCCCATTGTGAACCTAGCCTCCGTAATTTGATGACCTTACGGGTTCATCCCCTGTGCTGTCAAGCATTCCGCTGCAAAAGCTCCCCGACCTCCGCGAACAGGCGATCCACAACCTCTTCGAGACTGAGACCGGTGGTGTCGATCACCACCGATCCGCGCGCGACCTGGAGGGGTGATTCGGCCCTCGAGGTGTCCTGCAGGTCCCGTTGGCGTTGCTGATCGCGTACCTCTTCGAGGGTCGTCGAACCGTCCCTCTCGGCAAGGTCCCGGTGGCGGCGAAGGGCGCGCTCGTCCGCGCTGGCGGTCAGAAAGAACTTGAGGTCGGCCTCGGGCAACACCACGGTGCCGATGTCACGGCCCTCCATCACGCCGCCGGAGCGCGAGGCGAGCCCGCGCTGCAGTGGAACCAGGGCTTTGCGGACCTCGGGAAGGGCCGAGACCGCCGACGCCATCATCGAGATTTCGGCGGTCCGGATGTCCGAACTCACGTCGACGCCGTCGATCAGGATGCTGGTCCCGTCGCGCCCGACCTCGACATCGATCAGGTGCTCGCGCATCAGTTCGGGTACGCGGCCGGCCGCAGTCTCGTCGAGCGGCATCGTCAGACCGCCGCGGAGGGCGAGCAGCGCCACCGCCCGGTACATCGCCCCGGTGTCGATGTAGGGCAGGTCCAGACGGGCCGCCAACCGGGCAGCCACCGTCGACTTTCCGGCGCCGGCCGGGCCGTCGATGGCGATCAGGATTTTTCGTGGGAGTTTTTTGGGGCTCGTATCGGCCACCGACTGGCGTCCTTTCTCGATCGTGCGAAGGCACATTGTACAGGGTGCCGTATGCTCGTCCAGTGATCTTCGACCGGTCAAATATCCTCAAGGACGAGACGCGGGTTCACCAGATGCCCACTGTCGGGGCGTTGCGGGTAGCCGTCGGGTACCCCAACACCTACTTCGTCGCCATGTCGTCCCTCGCCTTTCAGTGGGTGGTTGAGCTGACCGCGGCCCTCGACGATGTCGGGGTCGAGAGGTTCTTCACCGACCCTCCCCTGCTCGGACGGACGCTGGAGAGCGGCAGCCACCTCGGCGACTTCGACGTCCTGGCCTGGACCTGCTCCTTCGAGCTCGACGCGCCGAACATCCTTGCAACCCTCGACGCCGCCGGAATCCCTCGGCGCTCGCGCGACCGGAACCACGCCCACCCGATCGTCGTCGTCGGCGGCGCCGTGGCCTCGATCAACGCGTTGCCGTTGTCGCCGGCGGTCGATGTCTTCGTACTCGGCTCAGCCGAACTCCTGTGGCCTCGATTTCTCGAACTGCTGCGGGGAGAAGGCGATCGCGGCCGGCTCCTCGAAAAGCTGGCCGGATTGGACGGCTTCTTCGTTCCGAGCCTCCACCTCGACAGCCGGGGCGAACCGATCGGGAAACGGCGGCGGGTCGAGAAACGAGACGCCCACATGGCCGATCACGCCATGGTGCCCGCCTCTCACGTCGTCACGCCGCACACCGAGTACAGCGGCAGAGGGCTGATCGAGATGTCGCGCGGCTGCCCCGAAAAATGCCGTTACTGTTGGGTGAGTTACAACTACGGACGCCTGCGGTCCTACTCCACGCAAGGAATCCTGGATCGGGTCGACAGGCTCTCCGCGATCACCAACCGGATCGGTTTTGTCGCGACGGCTGTGGGCGACCACCCCGAACTGGCCGAGATTCTCGACGCCTGCCGCAGCCGCGGGCTCGAGGTGGCCTTGTCGTCGCTGCGGATTCCGGCCATGCGGAGGGAGATCCTCGAACCGCTCGCCGCTTCCGGGGCGCGGTCGGTGACCATCGCGCCCGAAACCGGGACCGACCGTTTGCGCCGGTCGCTCAACAAACCGATCTCGAACGACGCGATCCTCGAGGCCGTCGCCACCGCCCAGGCTTGCGGGATCGAGAACATCAAGATGTACTTCATCATCGGTCTGCCGGGCGAGACCGACGACGACCTCCGCGGTATCGCCGACCTCCTGCGAGGAGCGCAGGATCTGATGGTTGCCCACGGTCGCGCCCGCGGCCGGGTGGGCACCCTGCTCGCAGGCTTCAACGTCCTGGTCCCAAAACCCTATACGCCCTATGCGAGGGAGGCCATGTTGACCCGTCAGGAAGCCAGGAGAAGAATGGCCATTGTCGAACGGAACGCGGCGGGCATCTCGAACCTGCAGATCGACCGCCCGTCCTACCGGCTGGCGCAGTGGCAGACCTTTCTCAGCCGCGGCGATGTCTCCGTCTACGGGGCGCTGGAGAGCGCGGCGTCGGGGTCGGCGCTGGGAGCGCTGTTGGCCTCGCACCGCGAAGCGGTGGACGGCACGACCCTGCACCCGGTCGAGGGCTCCCCGGTGTGGCAGTTCGTGGTGTCGGCGCCGGTCACGCCTTGAGCGACCTTCTCAACCGCCGCCGCGGACTGGCCGGCGGCTCAGCTCGCGGTTCGGCGCGATCAGGACCGTGATCTTCAGTTCCGGCATTTCAGGATCGTCAGTCGCGACCCGGATCCAACCCTCGACGCCACCCTGGAGTGCGTCGGCTCCGATCCCCTCGACCACCCCCGCCCTGATCGAGTGTTGGCTGGACGGCTCCGGGTTGTACGCGACGGCGTTGAAGATCTTGGGGTGGGAAACTTCGACCGATGTGACGCTGAACTTCCGGTTGCCGGAGTGGCTCAAGGACACGATCGTCGAGCGACCGGGGTCGCCCTCGCGCAGGGCGGTCCACATTCTGACCACGTCCGGTCGCGCCTCGATCAGCGGGCGGACCCGGATTGTGTAGGGGATCGCGATCTCCGGGGCTTCGGGATCATCCGTGGCCAGCTTCACCTCGCCGGAGTAGCGACCCGCCTCCAGCGAAGCGTCCGCCAATAACTCGACCCACGCGTCGCCCGCCGCGGGCTCCAGCAATTTTGCGGGCTCCGCCGCGCCCCACGGAGTCTGCTTGTGGTCGCCGCCCGAGTCGTCGTGGGCCGCGACCTCGTCAACCGATTGCGCCGCCACCGACAATCCCGGTGCCGACACCGCGGTCATCCGGATTGTCAAGGGCTGACCGTCGGTCCGGCTCAGCAGCAGGCGCTGAGTCGCCGGTTGGCCTTCGATGGTGTTCAGGGTGAAACGGAAGACCGGTTTGGCGACGATCGGCATCCGGACGTCGGCCGTGAAACGGAGCCTGAGATTCTCGGCCCCGGGCGAATCCGTGATGACACTGATCGATTTTGAAACCCGACCGACCTGCGCGGTCGCGGTCTTCATTTTTGCCGTGAGCGTTCCCGACCCACCTGGGGGGATGACCGAGTCGAACTCGGCAACGGTGCATCCTCAGGAGGGAGCGGCGCGCAGGATGTGGACATCCGCTTCACCGTCGTTGTGAAAGACAAAGGTCGCGACGGCGACGGAACCGGAGGTCACCGGTCCCACCACCAGTTCACTGGACTCGACCCTGAGCGCAGGTCGGGCGTCCTCCCCACGAATCGCCGCCACGCCCGGAGGCGACGCACACACGGCCATCAACATCACCACGGCGATGAGATTTTTCACAAACTAACCCCCGGAATCGGCACGTATCGCAGGGAGCCCGGTGCGGCTCCCCAACGTGCCGATTGTATCAGCCGGCAATCGGATAGGCGCCGAGGATGTGACCTCCCGTGCCGACCACCAGAAACTCCACCGGGATCTTCCGGTGCGCACGGCGCGCGGCCTCCTCGGCGAGCCTCGCCAGCCCGCCGCAACACGGGACTTCCATTACCATCACCCGCAACGACCTGATCTGAGCCTGATCGATCATCGCCACCAGCTTTTCGAGATAGACCTCCTGGTGGCTGTCGAGCTTCGGACAGGCGATCGCGAGCGACCGCCCTGCGAGGTGGCGCTGGTGGAAATCGGCCACCGCAAAAGCGACGCAGTCGGCGGCAAGCAGAACGTCGGCATCGTGGAAAAAGGGCGCCGTCGGAGGTACCAGATGGAGTTGGACCGGCCAGTGCCGCAGCTGTGACGTTTCCGCGCCCGACGGCCCGGCTCCGGCGACCACCGGGACCTCCCGCATCGTCGTTCGCGATCCCGGACAGCCGCCGCCGTGGCCCTGACCCATGACCTGAAACGCCATCGGCGGGCGCGGAGCCGGCTCCGGTGGCGCAACCCCGAGCGCTTCGAGCCGTTCGGCCACGGCTGCTTCGTCGAAGTCGGCGGCCTCCCGCCGGGTCACGGTGATGGCCCCCTGGGGACAGTGTCCCAGGCACGCGCCCAGGCCGTCGCAGTACACGTCGCTCACCAGACGGGCCTTGCCCTCGATGATCGCGATAGCCCCCTCGGCACAGGCGGTGACACAGTCCCCGCACCCGTCGCAGAGAGCTTCATTGATTTCGACAACGTCACGAACCGCCATCTTTCAGCTCCCCTTCTCGATCTCGCGGAGCATAGTGAGCACCATGCGGCATCTCTCCGGGGCGTGCAGGGCGTGGGGCACCCCTGCCGGCATGCGGACGATCTCGCCGGGGCCGACCGTGACGCCGGTGCCGCCGATGGTCAGCTCGAGCATTCCGTCGACCACCTGGACCAACGCGTCGAAAGGCGCCGTGTGTTCCGAGAGCCCCTGGTCCCGGTCGAACGCGAACAGAGTCACGTTGCCCCCACCGGACTTCGCCAGGACCCGGCTGACGACCGCTCCCTCAGCCACCGCGATCAGGTCGGTCAGAGCGCTGCTGCGGTCGGCTGGAAGAGTCTCGGTGGTTTTCGGCTGAATCTGAATCATGCTGGTGTTCCTTCCCGACGACGGCTGCGTCGCCGACTGGTGCCAGTTTCGATCTTCCGGGTGAAGCTGTCCTTGATCGGGGTCAAGAACCGGGATACACCGAGCCTCCGGCCATGACCCCGACGGTTGCACCGGGGACCTCGCGCCGCCACGAAGAAATGACCTCTTCGACATCGGCCACCGGTTCGAAACCCAGGCGTCGTGCGAGATCCGGATCGAAACGGGAGTGGAGGGCCACCCGGTGTCGGGCGGTCTTTTCCAGCAGACGAAGCGTGGTGTGGCCGTACTGCACCCACTTCCCGGAGAGGGCATCGAGGATCCGGTCGGGATCCGGGTCCTCGAGAAACGGCGACATCGCATCGGAGCCGGCTCCCTGGTCGATCGCAGCGACGTACAGCAGCCGGCCGCCGGGTACAAGAAACCGGCACGCAGCGTCGAGGGCCTTGTGGGCCTGGATCAACGTCGAGTCCGACGGCGATCCACCGCCCGCCGCCACCATCACGTCGAAGGTGCCGGTTCGGCGGACCTCAAACCAGGACCGTGCCCGTTCGACGGCTGCGGCGAACACGGACCGCCACGGCCCCGCCGCTGCCCACGCGGTGCCCCCTCCCCTCCCCTCCACCAGGCAAACAGCCATGTCCGGCGGTCGGACGTCAGCTGCCCGCGCGATCTCCTCGGCCACCGGGTTTCCCTGGAGGCGCCCCGGTTCGCAGCCAGGATGCCTGATCCGTTTTCCGGCTCCGTTCCGGCCGAGCACCAGTGCGTGGTTGCTCTGAATCTCATCGTGGCCGGCGACACCGGGAAACACCATCTTCGGTCCGCCGCCGAATCCCGCAAAGTAGTGGTGACGAACCGTCCCGACGGTGATCAGGAGATCCGTTTCGACCGCCGCGCGGTGGAGGCGGAGCGGCACGCCGGGCCGTAGGCTGCCGACCTCGACCAGCGCGTCGGCATCACGGCTGGTGTGCTCGACCAGCCTCACGCCCGAGGGGAGCGGCCCGATCAGCTCGTGAAAGACCTCGGGCCCGACCGCGGGGTGCGTCCCGCAGGCGGCGAGGACCGTGATCGAGGCGTCGGCGACTCCGGCAGCGCGCACGCGGTCGAGGATCGCCGGCAGGATCTCCCGGAACTCGAACCTGCGGGTGGCGTCGGGGACGACGACGGTCGCCGAACCGCGACCTCTGGCGATCTCGAGCAGCGGGAGGCCGGCGATCGGTCGGTCGAGGGCTCCGCCGACCGTCGTGCCGACCTCGCGGCCCCCCGGCGGAGCGGACGGAGCGAGCTGCCGGACCCTCATCCCACGGAGATCGACCGCCACCGTTTCCCGGCCGAACGGCAGTTTGACAATCACCGGGACACGATAGCATCCTGACGGGGTGGCTATCCCGCACCAGGGTCTCTCGATTTCCGAAACGGCACGGGGCTTCCTGTTGCAGCTCGCCCGTGAAGCCATCGCAGCCCGGCTCGAAGGGCTCCCCCGGCCTTCGACTCGACCCGGCGAACCCGTTCTTCTCGAACACCGGGGCGCGTTCGTCACCCTCACCATCGATCGCCGCCTCCGTGGATGCATCGGCCACGTGGAGGCTGTCTCGCCGCTGTGGCTCGCGGTGAGGGACAACGCCGTGGCTGCCGCGTTCCGGGACCCCCGGTTCGGCCCCCTCACCGCAGACGAAATGCCCGACATTCACATCGAGATATCGGTCCTCACCCCGATGACGCCGACTTCGTGGGACGACATCGTGGTCGGCAGGGATGGGATCCTGATCGAACGCGGTCCCGCGCGAGCACTCCTGTTGCCGCAGGTCGCTGTGGAGTACGGCTGGGACGCGGAGACCTTTCTCGACGCGACCTGTCGCAAGGCGGGGCTCGCAGCCGGCTCCTGGCGCGATCCCGACACCCGTGTCTCGACCTTCCGCGCCGAGGTCTTCGGCGAGGGTTGAGGACCGCGCGAAGGCCATCGGCGGACGACGATCAGTCCGTGACGCCGAGGACCTTTCGTTCGTAGTCCGCCAGCGACTGGAATGACCTGAACGGTTGCCCTCTGGCGGCCTCCCAGTCGGGCAGCGGGGCTGCCAACGAGATATCGAGGAGATGGCACAGCATCGATCGAAAGGCCAGCAGTGCGTCGTCGCCCGGGAAAAAAGCCCGCGGGTCGAACGTGTTGCCGAACATCCGATAGGAACGCACGTGTTCGTTTCCCGCACCCGGCGGATCGAGCAGCAGGTCGGTCACCGAGACGGATTTCGACTGATCGCGCGCGACGATCCCGACCGCGATCGCCTGCAGCGTGTGGAGGTCGATCTGCTGCAGGATCCCTGAGACGTCGACGGTCAGGATGTGGCCGTCGAGGGCCAGCGGAACGGCATCGGTCACAAACAGCTTCTGTTCGTCCTCGTCGGCCTCGGCTCGAGGCGCATCCATCTGCTCGGTCATTTCCTGTCGGACCTGCTCCCTCTCGGAAGCTCGGCGCGCGAGCCCCCACAGGGCCACCTCGAGTTCGGGACGGGCGTCGGCGGGCAGCTCGGGGTGATGCAGGGCCGTCTGGACCATACTCCCCGCTCCAGGAGCTTCGAGGAGGAGCGCGAGCTTGGCCATTCGCAGGAGGACCGCCATCGGAGTCTTTTCGGTGACCCGAGCATGGCCCAGTTCGAGGGTCTCCACCGCCGACACCACCCGCTGTTCACCGTCGAGGATCTCCGCGAGGCGAATCGCCAGGAGGGGCTCGATGGCGATCTCCGGGTGATGGATGAGGATATCGTCCCAGTGTGCGAGGATGAGATCGTTGTCGCCGCTGCGCACGGCGTTTTCGATGACCTTGGCCATCGCCGGCCCGGCGCGGGCCGCGTCGCCGCTCCCCGAACACAAATTCCACAGCGCGACAACGGCATCCACATTGTCGGGGTGTCCGGCCAGCTCGGCTTCGAGAGCCTTTACGCCTCCTTCGAGATCTCCGGCCCGGGCCCGGCCGATGGCCTGGTCGACCGCGGTGTTGTCGAGCATGGTGACCTTCGACTCGATGGCCTTGTCGAGGTACCGCTGTTCGACCCGCAGATGCGCCATCACGGCGGCGAACACCACCCCGAAGGCGAACCCCCAGACGTGGGCCCAGAACGCCACCCCGCCGCCCTCCGGGAGCTGTCGTTCCAGGCTCTGGGCTGAAAAGACCTGCATCGCGAACCAGATCGGGAAGATCATCCACGCAGGAGCGCTGAACGGGCCCACGGGAATCCCCAGCCAGATGAGGAAGCGGATCTTCGATTTGTAGTAACGGACCAGAAACGCGCCCATGACCCCTGCTATCGCGCCCGAGGCTCCCACCAACGGCATCTGGAGGTCCGGGAACCGAACCGCGAACATGACTCCCGCCGCGGCCCCGGCCGCGAGGTAGAAGGCCGCAAAGACCGGGCGTCCCCAGACATCTTCGACAAACGGCCCGACGACGAACAGCATGAGCAGGTTGAAGACCAGGTGCAGCCACCCGACGTGGAGGAACTGGTACGTCACGAGATGAGATGTATCGAATCGGGCCGGCACCAGACCCAGTCTGCTCAGGAGAGACCGGTCGATGCCCGTGAAGTACGACTCGACGAACGCGTCGAAACGATTCTGCTCGGACTGGAGCTGAGCCGGGTCGGCGGGCGGAGCCGGTCCGGCCAACCGCATATGATCGGCGAACATGGCCGCCTGGTCCTCGCCGAGTTCGTTGACGAAGATCGATCGGAACCGCGGTTCCATCTCCAGGTACGGGTGTTGGGTGTAGTAACCGAGCGCCTGTTGCAGCCTGAGGAAGCTCTCCATCTGGTTCCGGTGTTCAGACGGCGCCATCAGGACGAAGATCACCAGACACAGACCCATGATCGTGAACGTCACCCACGGCAGTCTGCGAACGGTCGTTTGCTCGTGGCCGAGCGGGATGAGCATGAATTCTCCTCGACGATCCCCAGGTATTATATCCGTCCATGAACGCAGCTTCCGTCATCCTCGTCGAAACCTCCCTGGCGGGAAACCTCGGAGCGGCGATGCGGGTTGCCGCGAACTTCGGCGTGCCGCGAATCGACCTGGTGTCTCCGCGTGTCGACCCGCAGGACCCGGACGTTCTGAGCTGGGCGTGCGGCGCCGATCGGCGGATCCAGTGCCGCCGGTGGGAGAGCCTGACCGATGCGGCGGCGGACTATCGAACCCTGATCGCCTCGGCGTCGGGTCGCGGCCGCCACAACCTCCCGGTGATGTCGCCGCGCGAGGCGATCCCGATCCTGGCGAGCCGCGGCCTCGAGAGCACCGCCCTGGTCTTCGGCAACGAGACCAGCGGTCTGAGCAAAGACGACATCGACCGGTGCGACCTGGTGATTCGTGTACCGACCGCTGCGGATTTCCCGGTCCTCAATCTGGCACAGGCGGTCGCCATTCTGGTCGCGGAAATCCACCTGGCCTCGGAACCGGTTCCGTGCTCGACCCCCGAGCCGGCGGCACAGCACGTGGTTGACGGGTTGATGTCGCACCTGCGTTCGAGCCTGACGGCCATCGGGTTTCTGGATCCGCTGAGCCCGCAACGGATACTGCGCAAGCTACGCCGGCTCTTCGGCCGCGCCGGCGTCACCGCCAACGAGGTGAAGATCCTGCGCGGAATCTGCCGGCAGATGGAGTGGGCTGCGCGCTTCCGACCGGGAGGATCCGAGGGCGACCGCGAGGATGCCCGGTGAGTCGTGACGTCAGCGGATCCCGACGTCACGGCGAAGTCGATCGGCGAGGGCCAGCAACGACGGATCGGTGGGGTGCCGGTCGAGGGCTTCTGACAGCGCCACGGCTGCGCTGGTGAAGTCACCCAGCCGCAATTGCAGGCTGACCAATTGAACCGCGAGCCCGGGCGACGATGGATCGAGCTCAACCGCCCGCTCCATGGCAAGCACCGCATCCGGCGTCCGCCCCGCCTCTTCGGCCACCCGCGCGATTCGCACCAGCAGTGAAACGTCCGACGGCGACATGCCCCACGCCCGTCGAAGGTGTTCCAGGGCCGCGTCGTAGTCGCCCCGCCGTTCCGCCAGACCCGCCAGTGATTCGAAGGCGTGCGGTGAGTCCTGGTCCAGTCCGAGAGCCTGATACGCGGCCTCGAGCGCACCCTCGTCATCACCGGCGAGGTCGCGGGCAACGGCCGTCAGGGACCATGCGCGCGCGCGCAGGCCGCGTGGGGCGGAGTTGAGGCCGGTGACGGACTCGAGGCAGACAACGGCGGTCGCCGGGTCTCCGTCCTCGATCGCCCAGCGCGCGCGCTCGAGCAACACTTCGGGATGATCCGCGTGTTCCGACAGAATCGTCCGCGCGTCGTCCAGTTCGCCGTCGCGCCGCAGTTCCCTGGCGAGTGCGAGAGCGGTTTCCACGCGCCGCCTCGGATAAAGGTCCCGCCGCAGTTCGAGGCTTCGGATGCGGACAGCTCGCGCGTTCTCCAGCGTGAGCTCCAGTTCCGGCTCTCTCTCATCCGGGGCCAGCGCCTGGGCGACCGCGAGGTCCTCCAGGGCCGGGGTGATTTCGCCGCGAGCCATGAACATCAGCGCCCGCAGACGGTGCAGATGCGCCGATGTCGGATCGCGCTCGAGGGCCTCGTCCAACCACGGGATGGCGGCGGCCGGGTCGCCCGCCAGGAGGTACGCACGGGCCAGGTTCGTGGGGCCGGCGGGGTGTGCAGCCATCCACCGCCGCTGACCGAGCCCGCAACGCATGAGAACCGCAAAGGCGAGGTCGATCGGGGCGGATCCGAGCTCCCTGACCGGCAGGCGTCGCGATCTCTGGATTGCCGGCGGAAGGGCCAGCACCGGGTCTCCGGCCAGTTGCCCGGCCCCCTGCTCGGGATTGATCGTGAGCCGCCGGGTCGCCGAACGCCACGCAGACCAACCGGCAACGTCCACCAGAGTGATCACCACCGCGGCGAGCGACAGCGCGATTACCGTCCGCCGTCCGAACCGCGTCACGGGTCGATCCTGTGTCCGTGTTCGTCGATGAAACAGAGCGCGGTTTCGAGATCGACGCCGACCCGCTCCTTCACCCGTTCGCGGGCGGACTGCGTCAGTTCGAGTACATCGGCCGCCCTCGCCGATCTCGAAGTGCAGATCCGATTCGGTGGGCTTTCGGAGAGCCGGGCGCCGCCCGCCGACATTCCCAGGCACCCGCTCTCAGCGAGCACGACGCCGGCGCGGACTCCTTCGGGACCGATGAACACCGGCCCTGCGGTTCTCGGTTGCCGCTGCCAGTTCCCCACCCCATCCTCGTCGAGCCGGATCCGCAGTTCACCCGGACCGTCCTCCAAGAACCGCAGGCGCGCTCTCAAGATGACATGACGTGCCAGATCGAGCGTCAATCCCCGTTCGGCTCCATCGCCCCAGGGCTGTCTGATCCGCTCCACCGCACGGCCTGGTCGCGCCACGTCGGTCCATTCGAGCACCCTGCCGAGCGGGAAATGGCCGCGCTGGGCGGCCTGGATCGCGCCACCGACGGTTCCCGAAGCCACCGTCAGGGCGTCGAAACCTCCAAGCCCTGATCGTGTCGCCGCACGGCACACCTGTGCCAGGTTGGCACCGCTCCACGCCACCGCGCCGGCGACGTCGAGCTCCCACAGACTGAGGTTTCCCGACAGGTTGAGTACGGGGACCCGGAGGCCGTAGTCGGAGGGCACCAACCGGCTGCCCGACCCGACAACGACCCAGCCCAGTCCGTAGGTTGCGAGGAGGTCGAGGGCCCGACGAAGCCCGTCAGCACTACGACATCGGATCAACAGATCGGCCAGGCCACCGACACCGAGGGCGGTCCACGCGCGCAAATCAACCCGTTCGTGGATCTCCGGTTCGCCGCCTTCCTGAAGACTCCGGAGGTCCGTTTTGAGGCTCACGCGGCATCCCGTCGATGTTCCACAACCCTCCTTGGAATATTGGCACGCCGATTGCTTATTGGAATGGGTGCCGGGCACACAACGACCTGGTACACGACATCATACCTCCTCCTTCCTCCTGCGGGCTTCCTGGCCCGCACCTTTTTTTGCCCGAAACCGGTGGTGGGGCGAAGGCGGGGGCCCCGCTCACCGGCCCGGGCGTCGGTTCAGACCGAGATGGCGCAGGTGATAGATCAGGGTCTGGCGGGAGATGCCGAGCTCGCGGGCGGTCGCGCTCCGGTTTCCCTGGTTGCGATGCAGGGCGGCCTCCAGGTATCTGCGGCGGAATTCCTGTTGCGCCTCCTCCCAGGTTCCACCCGGAGTGAACCCCGGTGTGGCGATCGGGAGGTGGTCGCACTGGACGACGGTTCCCCCGGCCCTGACCATCGCCACTTCGACGACCTGCCGCAGTTCGCGGACGTTTCCCGGCCAGTGATGGCGTTGCAGGGCCGATTCGGCCTCGGGGCTCCAGACCGGCCTCACCAGACCGTGACGGGAGACCGCCTCCCTCTCGAAAAGGTCCTTCAGCAGCAGCACGTCCTCGCGACGGCTCCTCAGCGGCGGCACGTGGACCTCCGGCGCAGCGATCCGGAAATAGAGGTCGCGCCGGAACCCTCCCTCGCGCATGCGCCTCCCGAGGTCGGCGTGGGTCGCCGACACGATCCTGACGTCGACGATCCGGGTCTGGCTCGACCCGACCGCGCGAATCTCTCCCGACTCGAGAAACCGCAAGAGCTTGACCTGGAGGTTGGCGTCGAGATCCCCTATTTCGTCGAGAAAGAGGGTGCCGCCGTCCGCGGCAACGGCCAGGCCCTGCCGCGAGCGGTCCGCGCCGGTGAAGGCGCCCTTGACCGATCCGAACAGCTCGGCCTCAAGGAGGGTGCCGGGAATGGCCGCCACGTTGACCGTCACCAGGGCACCGCTCCGCCCGGAGATGCGATGCAGCGCGCGTGCCGCCACCTCCTTGCCGACACCGGTCTCACCGATCAGCAGGACCGGAAGATGGCTCGGACCGAGCTCTCGCAGCTCCCGTCGGAGTAAACGCGCGGCTTCCGACACGCCGTAGAATCCGGTCTCTTCCACATCCGAATCTTGGTGGCCGGGGGCCTGGGGCAGCACGAGGTCGAGGATGCCGAGGACCAACCGGGTGGCCGGGCCCTCGATGAGGCCGCCGCCGAGGGGGACTACGACCAGCTTGCCGTGTCGGATTTCGCTGCCGGCCCGTCCCGTCCCGAAGCGCCAGATTGGCCGCCTTTCGGATGCGTCCAGGATTTCGATGCCCTTGATTTCCAGGCATCGCATCAGCAGGTCCAGGTGCTCCGGTTCGACCCCGTCCACGCCGCCGCTTTCGACGATCCTGGCCAGCGCGGTCATCAGCCCGGCCGCGTGTTCGTGAAAACCGCTGAGCATTTCCGCCCAGCCGACGAGCCCGTTCGATCTCAGGACCCTGATCGCTTCGCCACGGATCCCGGCGTCCTTCGCGATCTTCCCGCCGTAAAGGCGCTCGGCGAGGGCGAGTGCCAGCCATTCGGCGGGACCGCCGCGCGCATCCCGGCCCGACATTTCGAACCCGCGCCCCGAGCGGGCGGCCTGCACCAGCTCCGCTGCCCGCCGGACCCCCCATTCATCGGATGCCACTGCCCCGATCGGTCGGCCGTCGTCCGCCGCGGTCAGCGCCTTCCACGCGAGGCCTTCCTCCCCCGCCGTCTGCAGCATCTTCCCGGCCAGCGCGTGATCACCGTCGAGCAGCGCGGCGACGCCCCGGAGCAGGGAGAGCCCCTCGGAAAACCTCGGGTCGTCGTCGGCGACGGCTTCTTCAAAATCTCTGAGCGACTTCCTGAACGCGGGTTCGTCCCCCACCGCGAGGGCCAGCCGCGCCCGCTCTCCGATCACGAACGGGTCATCCGGGTCGGTCTCCGCGAGACTCTTGAGCCGGCGGGCCGCGGGACCGACCCTGAGCTGGTCGATGTCAGCCACGGCGAGATCGAACAGGGCGAGGTGGGTGAGGTGCTCGAATCCGGCCGTTCGCAGCAGCTGATACGCGCGAAGCTGGTGGCTCGCCGCAACCCGGCTCCGCCCCGCCTGGAGGGCCACCGCGCCGAGGTCCAACTCCACCCACCCCAGCAACCCGGGGCCGACCAGGCCCCTCGAGAGGACCTGCAGAAGGCGTCGCGCCCTCGCGGTGTCACCCTCTTCGAGGGCGACCATGGCCTTGCGGTGGGCGAGCTGCGCGCGGAGCGCCGGATCATTGCCGACGAGGTCGCGCATGTCCCGGGAAGCCGCGAGTTCCCGCGGACGTTCGATATAGACGAGTTCAAGCTCGATCCGGCGACGAGATGGACCTCGCAGCCGCCGGAGCGCAGCCTTCACCGCGGCCCTGGCCTCGACCTGGATCTCCAGGCCGCGCCGGCGGGCGTCGTACAGCGCGATCACCGCCGCCTCGGCGGCCGCACGCGGGTGGGCCCGGATTTCGGCGTCCGTCGGCAACCGGCGCTGCGCCCCCAAAACGTGATCGATGGCTTCCAGCCACAGCCTGTGTGCGGCCGCCTCCCGCGGGGGAACCCCCTCCAGGGCGGTGCGAGCGCCGCCAAGATCGAAGACCGACAGCGAAGCCTCGGCCAGCTGGAGTTGGACGCCGTGTCCCAGAGCGCCGGCGGCGATCATCGACAGGATCTCCCGAACCTCGAGCGCCCGCAGACTCTCGAGTTCCTCCCGCGCCCAGTCTTCGAGCTTCGAGCTGTCGCAGCTGCCGAGCGCGGTGTGAAGGAGGCGCGCGGGGCCGCGGTCCATCACGCCCGCGACCAGCAGGTGCCGGGGATCGACCTCGAGAAGGACCGGTTCGGGGAGGCGCCAGATGCCGCCGTGTTCGATCACCCCCAGGGCGTGGCGGGCGGATTCGAGCTTGTCGCGCGTGATTCCCGAGTGCAGAACAACGAATTGTGAGGGGAGTCCGCCGGGCGCCAGGGCCAACCAGCTCGCGAGGGTCCGTTCCGAATGCGAACGGAGGGTCGGCGCGAGCTGCCGGTCGCGTGGTTTGACGGCCGCGTGAACGGCCGCCGTGAGGGCGTCGCGGTCGGCCGGTTCCATCGGGTCGAAACGGAAATGGCGTTGGTCGAGAACCCTTCGCCCGCGATCCGGGGGAATCCCGACGACCGAGATGTGCCGTGCCAGGCGGCGGCTGTCGAAAGCAGGGCTCGGCGCTTCCCAGCCGCCCGGGAATGTCCCGATCGCAACTGCGCCGCACCCGTCGCGCTGCGACCACCGGCTGAGGGCGGTGAGCTCGCCCTGCGACAGGCTGCCGACAACGATGAGCGTTCCGCGCCCGCCGAGCGACGGCATCGGCGCCGTGTCCGCTTCGGCATCCCCCGCCCACCACAACCATGCGGCCTCGTGGTTGCGCCGCAGGCGGCACCACAGTGCGCTCGCCAGGCGACGCGCGGATTCGTCCCGCCGCACCCGCCACAGTTGAACGACCCCGGCCTCGGCGACCGGCAGCTCATCCCACCGCAGGGCCCACAAGGCGCGCGCGGACAGCCGATCCACCGGCTGGTAAAGCTCACGCAACTGCCGGGCGATGGCGCCCTCGAACACCAGTCCCGGAGCTTCGGCGGTGCCGCCGATCTCATCGGGATCCAGCCGGACCGCGTCCGCGATTCTCGCGATCGCGGCGGTCCGCAACCGTTCCGTGGCGCCCTCTCCGCCGCCGAGCCGTTCGATCGCGAGAGACAGCGGATACGCAAACCGACCCATCGTGATCGATAGCCCGGCCGGGGTGCGGCTGACCCGAGCCCCCTCGATCGCGGCACGCGCGGGCCACAGATCGAACTCCGCCAGATGCGCGACGGCGGTCGTCAGTTGAAGAGCCGCCCTGAAGCGATCGCGCCGCGGCAGGGTCAACTCCCGAATCCCGGGCGCATCGGCCTCAAGGTCCTCCCGGATCCCGCCGGACACGCTCGGCGCCGGCAGCGCCGGGTGTTCGACGAGGAGAGCCGCGGGGGTCGGGATCCTCACCGGTCCTTCCCTACCCGGTGGCCGAATCGGTCAGTCGGTCCCAGACGGTCCAGAACTGTGGGAACGACTTGCTCACGCAGTCGGCGTCGTCGAGAGCGAGAGGTCCCGCGCCGAGAGCTGCGACCGCCATCGCCATGGCGATCCTGTGATCGCCGGCCGCCGTCACATCCCGGGTCGACCGAAGGTCCGCTTGCAGGCTTTTTCCCACCACGAGACCGGGGCCGTCGAAGGTGAATTCCGCGCCGAGACGTCCGAGGTTCTGCACCATGACCGCAAGACGATCGCTCTCCTTGTGGGCGAGATGGTCGATTCCACTGAACCGGGAACCCGGGGGCGCGCACGCCGCGACCGCGGCCAGTGCTGGAAAGAGATCGGGTGCGTGTTCGAGATCGGCGGAGAGAGGCGCGGTGACGGGACCTCGCGCTGTCAGCCGGTTCCCGGTCCACGAAACCTCGAGTCCGGCGTCGGCGAGCATGCGAACCGCACGCCGGTCGCCCTGCCGGCTCGCCGGATCCAGCGGCCCGATGTCGACCGCACCACCCGCCACTGCCGCGGCGGCAAGGAAAAAGGCGGCCGCCGACCAGTCGCCTTCGACCTCGTAAGCCACCGGTCGCAGAGGCCCGCGCGCGACCCGCCACCGGCGCCGGTCCCGACCGCAGGTCACATCGCCACCGAACGCACGGAGCACATCCATGGTGAGATCGAGGTAGGGTGCTGAAGGCAGGGCACCGGACACCCGAAGGACGAGTCCGTTGCGCATGAGAGGGGCGGCAAGCAGCAGCGACGAAACGAACTGGGAGGAAACCTCCGGTCGGATCTCGACCTCTCCGCCCTCGAGTTCGACCCCTTCCACCTCAACCGGGAGCCGGTCGTCCCGCGCCGTCAGCCGCGCACCGAGGCCATCGAGAGCTCGCAGCAACGGCGCCATGGGGCGCTCGCGGAGCCGGGCGCTGCCATCCACCCGCCAGCGCCCCGGGCTCGCCGCCAACAGTCCCAGCACCAGGCGGGCGCCGGTGCCCGAGTCGCCGAGGTCGAGGGCGGTGATGCCGGAGCGCGGGGTCCGCGGGCCGACTTCGATGTCGCGTCCCCAGTCGACCTCCCACCCGGCCCGGGAAAGCGCGGTCGCCAGAACGCGCGTGTCGTCACAATCCAGAGGCCTGACGACGCGGCCGCCGCCCGCCACCGCGGCGGCGATCAGGGCCCGGTTGGAAAGACTCTTGGAAGCCGGGACATCGGCCGTTCCCGCGAGGCCGGTCAGTGGTCCGGGTGCCACGCGCGGCGTCACGGTTCACCGCCGGTGGTCGATTCCTCCTCGAGGACGAGGTTCTTCACCCGAAGATCGTCGTCAACCAGCGACCAACCGCCGCCGGCATCCACGAGCACGCTGCTCCGGCTTTCGAGCCAGGCGGGAATGATGAGGGCCTCGTTGTCGCCGTCGCGGCACATCCACGGGGTGTGGAAGTGGCCCCAGAAAACCGTTTGAACACCGGCTCGCCAGGCCTCGGCGGCACTCCGCTCGAGATCGGCGATCGGTTTGGTGTAGCGGAACTTCCGGTTGGTCTTGGCGAGGTGGGCTTCCATCCGCCGGACGATGGCGACGGCGGCGGGTCGCGGCAGCAGCCGCGCCCACAACCGCGCCACCGCGGACTTCGAGATCGTCGACCAGAACCTGTACTGGAAATCGCGGGGGTTGACCAGGTCACCGTGGACCATTCGGAAGCGGCGCCCGCCCGCTTCGAATTCAAAGACGCGCGCGCTCCAATCGATCTCCGCGGCGAGGTCGGGTTCGTCGAGAAAGAAATCCCGGTTGCCTTCCACGATCCCGATACGCACGCCCTTCGACCGGACATCCCTCCAGGTGTTCAGCACACGGTGGACGCCGGGTGTCCAGAACTTCGACATCCCGATGAGATACTGAAAGGCGTCGCCGAGGTAGATGATCTCCCCCGCCCCAGCGCCCGCGGCGCGTTCCACGAGCGAGGTCATGGCCCGGCAGTCTTCCGTTCCCTGGCCGACGTGGGCGTCGGCGATGACGAGTCGTTTCACGGAACGTATGGTAGCGCAACAAAAACGGACGGGCCGCAGCCCGTCCGGGATATCTGATCGAAAGGCCCCACTCATCCGTTGGTGCGGGCGAACTCCTCCATGAAGTCGGCCAGCACCTGGACGCCCTCGAGCGGCAGCGCGTTGTAGATCGACGCGCGGCAGCCGCCGACCGAACGGTGGCCCTTGAGGCCGACCATGCCGGCGGCCTTCGATTCGGCGACGAACTTCGCCTCCAGCTCCTCCGAAGGCAGGCGGAAGACCACGTTCATGTACGAGCGGCTGTCCTCGGCAACCGGGCTCCTGTAGAAATCCGAACTCCCGGAGATCACCCGGTACAGGAGGTCGCCCTTGGCGCGGTTGGTCTTTTCCATTGCCGCCAGGCCGCCGTTGTCCTTCAGCCACTCGAGGACGTTTCGCACCATGTAGATGGCAAAGGTCGGCGGTGTGTTGTAAAGCGAGTCCTTGCTCGAGTGGGTGGCGTAGGAGAGCATCGTCGGCAGGCCCTTGTTGGCCCGCTCGAGCCACGACTTCCGGATGATGACGATCGTGACCCCGGATGGTCCGATGTTCTTCTGCGCGCCGGCGTAGATGAGGTGAAAGCGGTTGGCGTCAACGGGTCGCCACAGAATGTCCGACGACATGTCCGCGACCAACGGCACCGAACCGGTGTCCGGGAAGGCGTGGTACTGGGTCCCCTTGATCGTGTTGTTCGACGTGATGTGGACGTAGGCCGCATCCGGGTCAAGATCCAATTCGGCCTGTTTCGGGATCCGGCTGAAGCCCTCCGCCTCGCTCGAGCCCGCGACCCGGCCGCTGGCGACGATGTTCGCTTCCTTGAGGGCCTTCTGCGACCAGGCGCCGGTATTGATGTAGTCGGCGGAGCCGCCCTTCGGGATGAAGTTCATCGGCACCATGGCGAACTGTGTGGACGCACCACCCTGGAGAAACAGCACCTGATGATCGTCGTCCAACCCGAGCAGTTCGCCGAGGAGCTTCATGGCCCCGTAGTGGACCTCGTCGTACTCCGGCGAGCGGTGGGAGGTCTCCATCACCGACATGCCGGTGTTCGCCCAGTTCGGGATGTCCGCCTTCGCCCGGGCGAGGGCCGGAGCGGGCAGGATGGCGGGTCCGGCGTAGAAGTTCCAGGTCTGGCTCATGGCGGGCCTCCTATGCGGTCTGCTGTTGAAAGTCTTCGAGAATACGAACCACCACGTCGCCGATCCGGAGCATGTTCTCGCTCGACGAGGCGCCGAGGTGCGGAGTCATGATGGCATTGGGCACGTCATACAGGGGGCAGGATGCGTCGGGGGGATCGGAGGAGTACACGTCGGTGGCGTACGCGCGCAGCTTGCCCGATCTCAGGGCCGCGACCACGTCGTCCTCCACCACGCAGCCGCCGCGGGCGGTGTTGATGATCACGACTCCGTCCTTGAGGTTGGCGATGGTGTCGGCGTTGATCATGCCGCGGGTGGTCTCGGTCAGCGGCACGTGGAGCGAAATGTAGTCCGACTGTGCGAACAATTCGTCGAGGCTGACCAGATCGACGCACTCGTGGCTCTTCAACAACGGGTCGTAGGCGATGACCCGCATGCCGAACGCGATGGCACGGCGCGCCAGCTCGGTGCCGATGTTGCCGGCGCCGATGAGACCCAGGGTCTTGCCCATGAGCTCGGTTCGTTTGAGCTGTTTCTTCAGCCACTCGCGGCGCTTCATGCCCTCGTGCCCCTCGACCATCCGGGTCGGCACCGCGATCATCAGCGCGAACGCGAGCTCCGCGACCGCCACGGCGGAGGCCTCGGCGGTGTTGAAGACCTGGATCCCCTTGGAGCGCGCGTACTCGACATCGATGTTGTCGAGCCCGACGCCGCCACGGATGATGAGACGCAGATTGCCGGCCTTGTCGATGTAGTCGCGGGTGCACTTGGTCTTCGATCGGACCAGCACGACGTCCACCTCGTGCAGACGGTCCTTGTCTTCGATCACTTCCCCGAAGGCCTCGAGCTTGGCCGGCAGCGACGGATCGAATGCGTCGGAAATCAGTATCTTCATCGTTTCCTCCCCGTCCTCGTCAGTCGACGAGGGGCCTTACGATCAGGCCGGATCTGAGTTTCGGTTCAAACCAGGTGGACTTCGGCGGCATCACCAGACCGGCGTCCGCCACCGCGAAGAGTTGGTCGATGGACGTCGGGTGCAACGCGAACGCCACCGCCCATTCACCGGAATCCACTCTTTTTTTGAGCTCGCCGAGACCGCGGATGCCACCTACGAAATCGACCCGCTCATCCGAACGCGGATCGCCGATTCCGAGCACCGGAGCCAGCATGTTGTTTTGCAGAATCGCGACGTCGAGCCGGTTCACCGGGTCGTCTTCGGGGATGCTGGTCGGGCGTGCCCGCATCCGGTACCACGTGCCATCGAGGTACATGCCGAAACAGCGCACCCCGTCGGGGCGTCCGTCCTGGACGGGCTCCACCTCGAAATGTCGACCTGCCTTCGCGACCACCTCGTCGGGCGTCAGCCCGTTGAGGTCCTTGACCACCCGGTTGTAGTCGAGGATCTTCATCTGATTGTCGGGAAAGATCACCGACAGGAAGTAGTTGTAGGGCTCCTCCCCGGTGTGGGCGGGGTTGGCGTCGCGGCGGAGGGCGCGAATCCTTGTCCCGGCTGCCGAGCGGTGGTGGCCGTCCGCCACGTAAAGCTCCGGAACCTTTGCGAACTCTTGCACCAGGGCGTCGCGGTCGCCCGGATCGCCGACGACCCACAGCACGTGCTGGATGCCGTCGGGTGCGATGAAATCGTAGGCCGGTTCGGCCGCGGTGAGGCGGTCGACTATCCGGTCGATTTCGGCCCGCGCCTTGTAGGTCAGGAAGACCGGCCCCGTGTTGGCGTTGAGGGCGTCGATGTGGCGGGTGCGGTCGTCCTCTTTGACCCTGCGGGTGTGCTCGTGTTTCTTGATGAGGTCGGCCTCGTACTCGTCGACGCTGGCGCCGGCGACGAGACCGGTCTGCACGTGATCGCCCATCCGCTGGCGATAGAGGTACAGCGCCGGCGCCGGGTCGCGAACGAGCACCCCGTCGTCCATGAGCCGGCGCAGGTTGGCCGCCCCGGTGGCATACACCACGGGCGAGTACACGTCGATGTCCGGAGCGAGATCGATCTCGGGCTTGACCACGTGCAGGAACGACAGCGGGTTGTCCGCCGCCATCTCCCTCGCCTCGGCGCTCGACAGGACGTCATAGGGTGGGCTCGCAACCGCAGCGCACACCTCCGGGCGAGGTCTCCACCCGCGGAATGGTTGAATCCGGGCCATCGTCTACTCCCAAAAAAGGAATTCGGCGGGCTCCGCCGAGCACGTGAAATCTATCACATGCCGTGACGCGCCGCCACCGGCCGGCACGTCTGCGGTCCCCGCGGTTGCAGGCCTCGACGACTTTCAGGGAAGCACCAGGCGGACCTGGATCGGGACCTCCCAACCTTCGGGGCGAATGCTGAGGAGGAAGGGGCGGCCGGCGCCGCTCGTGCGCAGCTGTTCAAAATACAGGAGGTCGACCATTCCATAACCGGTGCGCAGGGTGATCGAGTCGACGGTGGTATTGCCCCGGGTGGATCGCAGGTCCGGAAAGAAGTTCGACCTCGCCAATCTCCCGCCCGACCACCACACCTCCCACGGAATGCCGCTGGTTGACATCAATCGACGATCGATGACCATTCTCTTGTAGCTCTTACGCCATTCCTTGACGGTGGGCATCGTGTAGACCACGTCATCGAGGTCGACCAGCAGGAAGCTCTCGCGGTTCAGCTTGATTTCACTCGCGGCCTTGTTCTGCACGCCGACAACCAACGGCAGATAGGCACCGGATTGATCCTGCATTGCGAGACCCACGTTGACCCACACCGTTCCCTGATCATCCTCGGCGATAAACAGGATTTGCGCGGGCTCCTGCGTTTCCTGAGCGCCTGCAGATCGCACCCGCGAAAACCGCGAGACCGCTCAACATGAGAACTGAAGCCGCTCGCATCTTGATGCCCCTTTCAGCCAGCGCAACGTTCGCCGCCCCGGAGAACTTCCCCTGTCACTTCTCGTCCGGGTAGAGCGCATCCCACCACTGCGGTTGATTCTTGAGCAGGCGGTCGAACCAGGCGAGGATGCTCTTCGACCAGAGGGCCCGTTTGTCGTGCTCCATGATCAGATGCCCGAGCCCGGCAACCCGCAGGTACTCGACCTCGACTCCGAGCAGCTTGAGGGCGGCGTAGAACTGATCGCTCTCCCCGGGCGGCACGTTCGGGTCCGCATCCCCGTGGGTCAGGAGGATCGGCGTCGTGATCTTGTCGGCGTTGAACAGGGGACTGCGGTCGACGAAGATGTCGCGCCGATTCCAGGGGAAGCTGTCCGCGTTCGCCACCGCCCCGTAGCTGTAGCCCCAGTAGCCCTCCCCCCAGTACGACGTGAGGGCGGAGATGCCCGCGTGAGCCACGGCAGCCGCGAAAATATCCGTCTCCGTGACCAGCTTCATCGTCATGAATCCGCCGTAGGAGGCGCCGATACAGCCGACGCGTGCGGGATCCACGAACGGATGGGCCTCGAGAAAGGCCGTCGCAGCTTCCACGATCTGTCGGCTCGTGACCTCGCCCCAGTCGTTGACGTGGACCGTGGACGCTTGCTGCCCCCACCCGTAGGCGCCGGTGGGCGTCAGCACGTACACGACGTAACCGTTGGCCGCCCACCACTCTGCGGGGTAGCGCCCACCGAAGCTCCGGTCCATGGGCGACGTGCCGCCGTAGTAGTTGACGATCGCCGGGTACCGCCGATCCGGGTCGAAGGCGGTCGGATAGTAGACCCGTCCGGGAATCTCCCGGCCGTCGGCCGACGTGAAATCCCACTCCCGGACCTCGCCCCGGCGCACGTCCGCAAACTTCTCCGCGGCGGGGTCGAGGAGCAGACGGGCCGGTTGTTCAGCGTCATCGACCGCCACCACCCTTTGCGGCTGCCACACGGACGACCCCTCGGCAACGATCACAGGTCCTCCGAGGGCCGCGTCAAAAGACGAAACGCTCTCGATGTCGGTCCGGATCACCGAGAATTCTCTTTCGACCGGGTCGTACCGGAAGAGGGACTGCAGCTCGCCGTCGATCGCGAGCACGGTGATCGAGCCGTCAAAACGGCTCCACCGGGCCTCGATGACCGCGGGGTCGAACTGCCGGGTGATGGCCTCGACCTCGTCCGTATCCGGGCGCCAGATGAAGAGCTGTCCGTCGAAGTCGTTGACCGGCCCCGGCGCCGCTACCGCGATCCCCACCTCGCCGAATTCGCTCGGCCCGGCGCGCACCAGCAGACGGTGTCCGTCCGGGGCGTACTCGATACCCCCGAGCCACCGGAAGTCGCGCAGCTTGCGTGCGGCACCGCTCGCCAGCTCGATCTCCCACAACTCGTTACGCGAGTATGGCCGTTGCGAGAGGTCCTCGACCTCGCGGGTCACGAGGAGCCTGGATCCATCCGGGGAAAAGGCGGCCGCGGAGCTGCTCACCCTGCCTCCGGTCAGCCGCCGCCGGACGCCGCTCGACACGTTCACCAGGTGGAGTTGGTCCAGGTCCCGGTGATCGGCCATGCGGTCGAGCAGCCCCTGCAGGCGTTTGATGCCGCTCTCGTCCTTCTCCGGTTTGGTGGTGGTGCTGAAGACGACATCGCGGCCGGTCGGCGACCACAGATAGCCGTCCCAGTTTTCGATCCCTTCGACCACCGCGTTCGCGGTCCCCGTGTCGAGGTCGGCGACCCATAGCGTCGCCTTTTTCTTGGCGTCGTGCGAGACGTACGACAGGCGGTTCCCGGTGGGGGCGAACCGGACCTCCCCCATCGCCGGCGATCCGTGCCAGCTTCTGATCAGCGTGCCATCGTCCGTCGAGCGCAGCTCCACCCAGGCCTCGGATTGGTCGCTGCCCGGCCGGACCCTGGCCAGGGCCAGCACGACCCGGTCGCCCGACGGCGACAGGGCGATTGACGTCACCGCGGCCGCGTCCAACACATCCAGAATCGCCAGTTCGCGCTCGCGCTCGAGATCGGCGGTGACGGGACCCGGCGACTCCGGGTTGATTGTCACGGAAACGGTCCACGGGCTCTCGGCCTCCGGGTCGAACGCCGTCGCCACGAACAGGACGTGGTCTCCCGGCTCGATCTCGAATTCGGGACCATCGGAGTCATCGGAATCATCGGGACCATCGGGATCCAGCGGCGCGCCGTCGAATACCGCCTTCCACGGATGGTCGCTGTCCACCTGCAGCTTCGCCGTCACGAACCGTTTCGTCCGGATCGCCGTGGCGAGCCAGACCACCGCGGAGCTGCGGTCGTCCTCCGCTGCGGGATTCCCGACCTCCAGCACCCCGTCGGCGCCGCTCGCGACCACCCGCCACGAGACCGGTGTCTGAAAACCGACGAGCGGCCTTCCCGCCTCCGGCAGCCGGCGCAGATCCGGCAGAGACGCCGCTTCCAGGATCCCCTCTGCGGTCCCGTCATCCCCGATGTCGTCGAAGACCGGCGCCGTCATGCGCAGCGGCCCGAGGATGAACCAGTTTCCGATCCGGACCACCGCGTCGTCGGCACCCGCCGTCAGGGCAACCATCAGAAGTGCTGAAGCTGCCAGAAACCGCAGTCCAACGTGATGTCGCATAGTGCCTCCTGGACGCGGGCGAGTATACGCGTACAATACGCGTCGCCCGCGCCGTGGTTCGTCAGTGCGGGGAGGCCCATGCAGCGCAGCGAGCTCAAACGCGCCCTCGTCGCCACCCTCTTTTTCGGAGCGGCTGCGGGTATCTTCGCGGCCACTCTCAACAACTACCTGGCCCAGGTCCACCACCTCGACGCCGAGGCCCGTGGATGGCTGGAGCTGCCCAGAGAGCTGCCGGGTTTCCTCATCATGTTCGTCGCGGGAGCCATGCTGACGGTCTTCCGCGAAACCCAGATGGCAGCGGCCGCAATGATTCTGACGGCGGTGGGAGCCGTCGGCCTCGGCTTTCTCGCACCGACCCACGCCGCGCTCGTGGTGTTCATCGTGATCTGGTCGCTCGGCGACCACATCATTTTCGCCGTCGAGGGCCCCATCGCCCTCAAGCTCGCCGATGGCGGCAAGGAGGGGCGGAGGCTGGGACAATTCGGCGGCGCCCGCAACCTCGGTACCATCATCGGGGTCGGCGCCATGTACGTGCTGGCTCGATTCGCGGGGGACGCCTTCTCACTGTTCTACGCCATTGCGGCGGCCAGCGCGCTGGGCGCCGGCGTTCTCTACTCTCGGTTGCAGATCGGGCGTGGAGACCCGCCCTCTCGGCGGATGGTCTACAAGAAGAAGTACTCGCTCTTCTACACCATTTCGGCGTTGTTCGGCATCCGCAAACAGATCTTCCTCGCGTTCGGGGCCTGGGTGCTGGTGGAGATTCACGGCGTGCCGGTGAGCACCATCGCGCTCCTCTATTTCATCGCCGCCAGTCTCGGCGTCGTTTTGAGGCCGTTGTTGGGTGACGTGATCGACTGGCTCGGGGAACGCAAGGTTCTGGCCGCGGACGAGCTGCTCCTGCTCGCGATCTGTCTGACCTATGCGTTCGCGGGCGATATCCTCAGCGGACGTGCGGTGCTCTTCGCGCTCTACGGCGCGTACATCCTCGACATGGTCCTGTTCGCCCTCAGGGTGGCGCGCACCACCTATCTCAAGAAGATCGCCGACGACCCCGGCGACATCACCCCCACCATCTCGATGGGCATCACCATCGACCACGCGGTGGCGATGACCCTGCCGATTCTCTCCGGCTACATCTGGGAGGCGTACGGCTTCCGCTGGGTGTTCATCCTCGCCGGCGCCATCGCCCTGGCCGGGTTCTTTGTCTGTCTCCGCATCCGCACGCCGGACACGATCGTTCAAAACGTTTGAACGTTGAACGTCAGGCTCTTTCATTCGGGCGTCATCACGTCCGTCCTCACTTCAGCTTCGGCAGCAGCAGGGCGTTGAACACGAGCTTGAAGGTCGCGGGCGTGGAGCCCCTGAACTGGGGACGAATCCCGAACAGGACCAACTGGCCCTTGCCGAGCCGCACCCACACGATCGCCGGCGTGTTCTGAAGCTCCTTCTCACCTTCCAGATATCCGCTCAGCAGGAGATCCCGCTCGGGATAGACCGCCATCACCCTGCGGTCGGTGTCGAGTCTCGGGATCGACGTTTCGAGCACCGGTTCGCCGCGGCTGAAGGCGCCGCCGCGCTCCGGCATGCCCCAGGTGAGGGGTTCCCCGGGGCGATAGTCCACAGCGAGAAAGGCACCGGGAACCAGCAGGTTTTCGGCGTCCTTGGTGATGTCCCTGACCGGTATCTCGACCGTATCTCCTTCGCTGTCACCCTCGTCGGTCCCGGGCGCGGCCAGACCGTCGGTGAAGAGCCCCGTCGATTCGCCCCACGACACGACCGTGCCGCCGCCGCCGATGAATGCGGTCAGATTGGCCAGGCCCTTCTTGGAGATCGGCTCGCGAAACTCCGGGGGGTAGTCGTTGACGACGTAGCGGTCGCCGCGTTTGTACTTGCCCTTGGTGAGCACGTCCTTGTCGGCGTCGGGGAAGACGATCACGTCGAAATCCCGCGCCAGGCTGAGGTCGTCGAAATCACCCGGATGGAGCACCCGGAATGGGATGCCATAGGTGTCGAAGAGGTATCGCGTCCACCCCGCGTCCATGTCGTGGAAGAACGTCTCCACCAACGCGACGCGCGGCATGCGGACGGGCGAGCGGGGACCGCCCGTCTCGTGTCCGACGACGATCGGCGCGATCGCGACCCGGTCCGCGATCGATCGCAATCCGTCCGCCCCGTTCGATCCAGCCCGGATGACGAAACTGCCGGCGGGCAACTCGACGCCTTCGAGCCGCTCGGGGCCGGCGAACCTGTCCACCCCGAAGCCTTCCCCGAGGGCGGCAAACACGGCCGCGTAGGACTGGTTGCTCGAAGCGGGATACGCGATCGCCCACGCGCCCTCGGGGATGTTCGTGACCACCGCGAAGTCGCCGGCGGTTGCCGGTTTGAGATTTCCTTCGAGCTCAGCCGAGCGCGTGTCGATCTCGATCGCCGTGACGCCCATGTGCAGCGGCAGCGACCAGCTGGTGATGTCGTATGGGCGGATCAGCTCGCCGTCAGGCGTGTAGTGACGTTCCGGGTAGGTCTGCGCCTCCAGCATCTCCTTGACGAACGGGCGGTAGGGTTGCGCGAGCGGAACAACGAAGTCCCCCGCGCTCAGGTGGTGGCTTCCGACCACTACCTCTGCCGACAGGCGATCGACCTCGATCCCGTGGAGCATCAGCAGCTTTACGAGAGCGGCGAGTTCGCCCGGGTCCGACTGCGTCTTCGGCAATACGAAGTAGTAGGGCGCCTCGGTCCTCCCCTTCTCCACCTCTTTGCGGCACAGGTCGTTGCGGAAGGTGAGGATCCTCTTGCCGTTGGCAGCCGCGGTTGCGAGAATCGACGCCATGGACGAGAGTTCGTACTCGACGATGTCGCCGAGGCTCCACCTGCCGCCAGGCCACGGGTCGAGCATGTTGACGCCCTTCTTGTATTCCGAAAGGCCCTTGCCACGGACGCTGAGCTCGGTGGGTTCGATGAAGATCGGAGTGGCGGTCTTGCAGCTCGCGGCCTCGGTGAGGAAGCTGATGATGTTCTTCCAGTGCGAGGTCTCGGTGGAGCCCGGCCAGTAGTCGTCAAACACCCAATGGCTGGCGATGCCCTGGAGACCGTCCGCCGTCATGTCCCGTGCGAGGTTGGCGCCGAACACGGCCGACCAGTTCCACAGACCTTCGTCGATCACCTGGGCGATGGGGTCGTGGTTCGGCGGCACGAAGTATCGCGGCCCGGTCGAACCCATCTGGTGCTTCTCGACCAGCACCTGCGGATACCACTCGGTGCTGTAGAGGCGTGAGATGACCCGGGTGTCCTCCTGGGTGAGGGCGACAAAGTCCCGGTTGTTGTCGTGCCCGACGTACTTGTGGTAGACGCGCGGCAGCGACGAGCCCTCGTACATCGTGCCGAGGTACTCGCGGTAATGCTCGACCACGAGGTCCATACCGTCCGGGTTGTGGCACGGCACTATCATCAAAACGACGCCGTCGAGCTGTTCCAGCAAAGCCGGGTCGTCGGTGGTGGCGAGAGCAAACGCATACAGCGGCAATGACTGGCTCGGCGCGACCTCTCCGGAGTGCATGGAGAGGGCTTCCATGACAAAGACCCTGCCCTCTTCGATCAGCCGCGCCCGTTCTTCATCCGGAATCGCCGGATCGAGGGCAAGGCGCCGGTTGATCTCGCGGAGCTCGTCCAGTCTCTCGATGTTCGCAGCCGATGAGATGAACGCCGCGTACATCGTGCGTCCGAGCGGGGTCGTGCCGACCTCGCGCATTTCGACACGGTCCGAGGCGGCCGCCAACTTCAGCATGTAATCGACCAGCTGCTCGTAATCCATGAGCTTGCGGTCGGTTCCCGGTTCGAAACCGAGCACGCTCGCCGGAGACGGAATGCCGGTTGAAGTCTGGGCCGGCGCGACGGCGGCGACAGTCGCCGCGATCACGGTCAGGATGAACGCTTTCGCCAGGTTTCTCATTGAGCCCCTCCTTGCCGACGGCATTGTAGGACGGCCTGTCAAACGCGGGACGCGGGCGCTTCGGGCTCTGACGGTCATACGCCGCGCGATGCCATGAACACTGGACGCTTCGGAAAAACGGCGTATCCTGTTGCAATCGTCGTGGGGGTGTTTCGTTCTACCATGCAGCGACGCAGGCGACAAACTCATCAATCAACATGTCAACAGGAGTGAGGTTTGGACGGAACGAACCTGTTCTCAGCGTGTCTGATCGCGATGGTTGCGGTGTTCGTCCTGCTCGGACTGCTGGCCGCGATCATGCGGCTGATAACCGCGGTCTTTCCGGTCCGTGAGGGCAGGATCGACGCCGCCGTCATCGCCGCCATCACCACGGCCGTCGCCTCGGTCTATCCGGGTGCGGCGGTGACCCGCATCGAGGAGGAGACATGATCTTTACCGAGAAACCGAAGAAGATCCGCGTCATGTTCACGCCGTTCCGCGACGGTCTGCAGAGCTCGTTCGGCGGCAAAGTCCGCCTCGCCGACATTCTGCCGGCAATGGAGTTCGCGGCCAAAGAGGCCGGGATCCGGCACTTCGAGTTCGGCGGCGGAGCCCGCTATCAGGCGCCCTTCTTCTACGTCGGTGAAGACCCTTTCGTCTGCCAGGACAAGATGCGCGAGGCGGTGGGCCCGGACGCCGACCTCCAGATTCTCACGCGCTCGGTCTCCGGCGTGACTCTGACCACCCAGCGGCTCGACGCCCTCGAGTTGCAGGCCAAGCTGATGGCCAAGCACGGCACGACGTGGGATCGCAACTTCGACTACATGAACGACGTCGACAACCTGGCCAAAACCGGCAAGCCGATCGTCGACGCCGGCATGCACCACCAGGTCTGCGTCGCGTTGATGGGGCTCCCGTTCGCTGACGAGACCGTTCACACCGCCGAGTTCTACATCGACATCATCCGGCAACTTCTCGACCGGGGCGTTCACTTCGACTCGGTGTGCATGAAGGACGCTTCCGGCACGACCGACCCCAGGACCTGTTACGAGACGGCGGTCGGGCTCAAGAAGATCCTGCCGCCGGAAGTCATCCTGTGGCAGCACACCCACGACACGGCGTCGATGGCGGTGTCGTGCTACATGGCCGGGATCGAGGGCGGCGTCGACGGCATCGACCTCTCCGTCCGCCCGATGGCGTCGGGCACGGTCCAACCCGACGTCCGTTCCATGTGGCATGCCCTCAAGGGCACCGGCTACTCGCTCGACATCGACCACACCAAGATGGGCGAGATCGAGAGCCTGCTTGACGAGGGGCTGGCCGAGTACGACTTCAACCCGGTCACCACGACCGCCGACGCCCGGGTGGTCGGCTTCCCGATGCCGGGCGGCGCCATCGGCCCCAACGTCCACATGATGAAGGAGGCGGGGATTCTCGACCGCTACTCCGAGGTGCTCGCCGAGTTTCCGGTCGTCGTCAAGGCGGGCGGCGCCTGGACCAGCGTCACCCCGGGCAGCCAGCAGTACTGGCTGCAGGCCTTCAACAACGTCCTCCTCGGCCGCTGGAAGAAGATGAACGACGGGTACGGCAAGGCGGTCCTCGGCTATTTCGGCCGCCCGCCGCTGCCGCCCGACCCGGAGGTGGTCGCGATCGCGGCCGAACAGCTCGAAAAACCGCCGTTTTCCGGCGACCCGCTCGAGGCGGCGCCGGACAGCCTGGCGGCCGCGCGCCAGGCCCTCACCGAACGCGGTCTCGCGACCACCGACGAAAACGTCTTCCTGGTCGCATCGGCGATCGTCGCCGGCAAGAACATGGATCTGAACGAGGGTATCCGCCTGCTCACCGGCAAGGCCAAGATCGTGCTGCCGTTGAAGAAGAAAGAGACAGCCGCCGCAGCGGCGCCCGCGGCTGCGGTTTCGGACGCCGCCCCGGCGTTGACGGGGCCGGTCACCACACGGTGCACGGTGGTCGAAAACGGCAGCAGCCGCAACTTCACGATCACCATCGAACCGGCGGCTGGCGGCGGCAAGAAAGCCGCGGCGGAAACGACGGCGCCGGCTCCTTCCGGCAACGGCACGAAGGTGTTCTCCCCCTTCCAGGGCAAGACGGAGCTGGTCGAGATCAACGTCAAGGTCGGCGACGCCGTCAAACAGGGCCAGGTGGTGGCGGCGGTCGAGGCGATGAAGGCCAAGCACGACGTCAAGGCGCCGTGTGGCGGGAGGGTGGTCAGCATCGATGCCGCGATCGGCGCCGACATCGAGGCGCGCCACCCGATCATGACCCTCGAGGCGTGACATGGGTGCGCTGAGCACCCTGCTCTCCCAGTCCGGGTTCGCCTCCCTCGCGTGGCAGAACCTGGTCATGTTCGCCCTCGGCGGCATCCTGATCTATCTCGCCGTCCGCAAGGGCTTCGAGCCGCTGCTCCTGATCCCGATCGGTTTCGGAGCGATCCTCGCGAACCTGCCGAACGCACTGATGAGCGCTTCAGCCGAGGCGGCGGCGGCGGCAAACGGCAGCCACCCCCTCCTGCAACTGGTCTACAACGCCGGCATCAAGACCGAGTTCCTGCCGCCCGTGATCTTTCTCGGCGTCGGCGCGTTGACCGATTTCCGCCCGCTCCTCGGCCGGCCGATCACCTTCCTGCTCGGGGCGGCGGCGCAGCTCGGGATCGCGGTCGCGGCCCTGGGTGCTCTTTTTCTCTTCGGGTTCACCGCCCGCGAAGCGGCCTCCATCGGCATCATCGGCGGCGCCGACGGACCGACCTCGATCTTCCTCGCGTCCATTCTCGCCCCGCACCTCCTGGGAGCGATCGCGGTGGCGGCCTACAGCTACATGGCGCTGGTGCCGATCATCCAGCCGCCGATCATGCGGATCCTCACGACCCGTTCCGAACGCGCCATCGACATGCCGCAGATCAAGCCGGTGTCGAAGACCGCGGTCATCCTCTTCCCCATCGTGACGGCCGTGGTGGCTTCACTTGCGATTCCCGCGTGCGCGCCTCTCATCGGCATGCTGATGTTCGGCAACCTGCTGCGCGAGTCGACCGTCACCGACCGCCTGTCCAAGACCGCCGGCGGTCCGCTGATCAACATCGTCACCATCTTTCTCGGGGTCGTGGTCGGCGCCACCATGGAAGGCGCAGCATTCATCCGGTGGCAGACGATCTTCATCCTGGTTCTCGGCGCCGTCGCCTTTTCGTTCAGCACCTTCGGCGGCGTGGTCTTCGCCAAGATCCTCAACCTGGTGCTGCCGGGTGACTCGAAAATCAACCCGTGTATCGGCGCCGCCGGCGTGTCGGCGGTGCCGATGTCGGCACGGGTGGTGCAGAAGTTCGTGAGCGACGCCACCGACGGCAGGGTCAACCCGCTGATGGCCGCCATGGGACCCAACGTCGCCGGCGTCATCGGCTCCGCGGTCGCGGCAGGGGTCTTCCTCGCCCTCCTGGGTTGAGGAAATTCATCAGTGAATCGCCGTCGGGGCTTGTTTCGCCATCGGGCACGACCGCGTACGCTCTGAACCTCAGCGCGGCTAACCTCGGACGACGTTTTACTCAGGCGTCCCGAGGTAGCTCAGCAGCAGCTTCTTTTTCTCGTCCATGAGCTCCCGGGATCTCCCTTCCAGCACCAGCCGCAGCAGCGGTTCGGTGTTGGAGGGCCGGACGTTGAACCACCAGTCTTCGAATTGAGCGGTGATGCCGTCGAGGTAGTCGATCTCGCCCTCGGAAAAGACCTCCGCGAGCCGGCGGATCATCCCATCCTTGTCGTCGACGTGGAAGTTGATCTCACCGGTCGAGTGGTAGCGGTTCAGCGGGGCCACCAGTTCGGAGAGGGTCTTGCCGGTCTCGCGGATGTGGTTGAGGGTCTCGATCAGGGTCATGATCGAGGAGTCCGCCGTATAGTTTCGGCGGAAATAGAAATGGCCCGCGAGCTCGCCGCCGAACGGTGAGTTGTGCTCGCGCATGGTGGCTTTCATGAACGAGTGGCCGACCCGCTCGCGCAGCGGCACGCCGCCCGCCTCTTCGATCGCCTCTTTGGTCGCCCACGACGAGCGGAGGTCGTAGACGATGGTCGCGCCCGGCTCGTTGCGCAGGAAACGCGGCGCCAGGAGGCCGGTGATCTTGTCGGCCGAGATATATCGGCCCTGCTCGTCGATCAGGATGGCGCGATCGGCGTCGCCGTCGAAGGCGACCCCGAGATCGCAGCCGTTTTCCGACACGGCCCGTTCCACGTCGACCAGATTCTCGTGCTTGAGGGGGTTGGCCTCGTGGTTGGGAAACGTGCCGTCGAGCTCGAAGTACAGGGGCACCAGGTCGACGTTGAGGCGTTCGAGGATCGGGAGATAGATCGTGCCCATCCCGTTGGCCGCATCCGCGGCGAGCTTGAGCCGCGGCTCGAGCACCGTCACCTCGGCGAGCACATGTTCGCTGTAGTCTCCGAACACCGAGCGGATCTCCTCGCCGGCCAGCGGCGGCAGATCCGTGGCTGCGTCGGAAGCCAGGACGAGCCTCTCCAACTCGGCGATCCCGGTCTCGTAGGACACCGGAATGGCGTCGCGCCGCGACATCTTGAACCCGTTGTAGACCGCGGGGTTGTGGCTGGCCGTGACCTGGATCCCGCCCGATGCACCGAGAAAGCCGATCCCGAAGTAGTTCTGGGGTGTGTCGGCGACCCCGATGTCGATCACGGCGACCCCTCGTGCGCGCAGCCCGTTCTTGAGGGCCGCCGCCAGCGGGACGGAGTGGGCGCGCATGTCGCGCGACACCACGACGACGGGACCTCGAGCGAGGTCTTCGCTATCGAGCAGGTCGCGGAAGTGGTAGCCCACCCGGAACGCGATCGTCTCGTCCACCTGGTCGGGGTAGGTGCCCCGGATGTCGTACGCCTTGAAGATCCCTGCCATGTCGACTCCTCGCTCGGAATGTGTCGGAAAGGCTACCACGAACGGTCAGCCCTCCGGGCCCTCGTCGTCAGCGGCGAACACCTGGTTGCGGAGAAAGGCCTGCGGGTTCCACGGCGCGGGCTCGCCGCCCAGCCACTGGTGGAACCAGTCGAGGTGGACGAGGTAGTAGTAGGCCATCTCGTACCACCCCGGCCAGTGCCCCGCATCGGGAAAAACGACCAGCCGCGACGGGACCTCGCGGACCTGGAGATCGGTGAAGAAATGGAGGCTCTGGGTGTAGGGGACGCGGTAGTCGCGTTCGCCGGTGATGACCAGGGTCGGGGTCTTGAAATTCTCGGCGAAGAGCGAGGGCGAGGACTCGTGGTACTCCTTCGAAGTCCAGGGCAGACCGCAGAGGTCGTGCTCGACGAACCACAGCTCCTCGGTGGCCCCCCACATCGAGCGCAGGTCGTAGACCCCCATCATCGAGGCGAGCGCCCGGAAGCGGTCGGTGTGGCCCGCCATCCACATCATCATGTAACCCCCGTAGGACCAGCCCATGGCGCCGACCCGGTCGGAATCGACGTACGGCAACCGCTCGACGGCGTCGGTCACGTCCATGAGGTCGTCATAGACCCGGCCGCCCCAATCGCAGGAAATGGCGTCGACGAAGTCCTGGCCGAAACCGGCCGACCCCGTCGGGTTCGGGAACGCCACCACGTACCCTTTGCCGGGATAGACCTGCCAGTCGCCGCGATAACGGTCGGTCCACGGCGCCTGAGGCCCCCCGTGAACGTTGAGGATCAGCGGGTACTTCCGCGTGGGATCGAAGCCGTGCGGTTTGACCACGAACACCTGGATCCGGTACCCCCGGTCCGTGGTCACCCACACCACCTCGGCCGGCCGGATGTCGACCTCCGCCGCCAGTTCGTCGTTGAACCCGCTCAGCCGCCGCGGCGCGCCTCCGGTCGCCGCGACCGAAAACACCTCGGTCGGTTCGCCGACCCGTGATCGCACGTAAACGACCGACCGGTTCGCGAGGCTCCAGCCCACGAGGGCGCCGTCCGTCACGACCCGTTTGGCGGCGCCCCCTTCGAGGGGCAGGTTGAAGATCGGCGTCTCCCCGGCGACATCGCCCGAGAAATAGATAGAGGTCGAGTCCGGCGACCACCGGATGTCGTGGATCCAGTTGTCGAAGGTCTCACCATCGGTAAGATACCGCGTCGCCTTTATTCGCCGGTCGTAGACTCCGATGCGGTAGAGATCGGACTCGTAGCCGGGCGTCGCCTGGCTGCGGTAGGCGATGAATCTGCCGTCCGGAGAGTAGGCCGGACCGCCGTCCCAGCCGTGATTCGACGCCGTGATGTTGACCGGTGTCGGGTCGACGATCTCGGGATCTACAGCTACCACCCAGAGGTCCGAGTTGGTCGACCGCGCCGGGGTGTCGTCGTGGTTCGACACCACGCACAGCTCGCGGCTGTCTGGAGAAAACACGAACCCTCCCCCACCGCCGACCGAAAAGGTCGGGCTGTCCCAGCGCCCCGGCGTGAGATCGCGCACCGCCTGCCCCGACCCGGCATCGATCAACAGCACGTGGGTGAAGCGTCCCTCCCGCCACCCGCTCCAGTGGCGGTAAAGCAGCTCGTCAGTCGTCCTCACGGCCAGCGGTCCGGCCGCCACCGCGTCCGCGATGGTCTGATTGCACTCCGCTTCGGCGCCGCACTCCGGGTACACGTCCGACTGGACAGCGATCCACCGCCCGTCCGGAGACCACACCGGGCCGGACACGCCGGTGGGAAACTCCGTGAGTTGCCTGGGTTCGCCGCCGTCGACCGGCATCAGGTACAGCTGCGACGTCGTGCTCCGATCCGATACGAACAGGAGTTGCTTGCCATCGGGCGAAAACACCGGCGAGCTGTCACGGTGCTTCCCCTGGGTCATCCGCCGGAGCTCCGACCCGTCCGAGCGCATCATCCAGATCTCGCTCCAGGTCTCCCCCTGTTCGAGATCGTAGCGGGTGACTGCGAATGCGATCCGCTCGCCGTCCTGGCTCGTCACCGGCGCACCGATGAACGCGGTTCTGTAGTAGTCGCTGATCTCGAAGGCGCGCTTCTCTTCCACAGCGTTTCCGACAAGGGGAACGATCATCACAGCGCAGGCTGCAACGAGTGATGTGATGTTGGTTCGAATCACGAGGACCTCCCAGAGACCGCGACATCTTACTGCACGACCGGAAAACCACAGAGGCACGGAGACACAGAGAATGCACAGAGCCACCCGCCCACGTCGCAACCACGAAGACACGAAGACACGAAGACATCACAATGCCCACTCGATCATCCGGCGAGGTCCCGGCCGCCGGGCGGCCAGGGACCGCTGGGCGTGGCGACCGCTCCGGGCGCGAGCGCCCGTCACGGCGCCCCGACCCAGCGGCCTGCGCTCTCGGAGAGCGCAGGCCTCGCCTCTCGCGTTGATCAGATCATCCCGTTCGAGCAGGTACGAATGCGGCGGGACCGACGCGCCCCTGGCGCGTCGGCCGGGGGAAAGCCCGACCGAAACGGATGCTTGCATCCGGAGCGGTCGGGCTTTTCACCGGGGGCCGGCGATCTTCGGATCGCCGGCGGGCCCGCCGCTCCACTCCGGGCAACATCACAGAAGCAGGTTCCGCCCCTTTGTGTTCTTCGTGTCTTCGTGGTTGCGACGATCTTTCCCTCTGTGTCTCTGTGGTTTGGTCCGGGTCGGGATCGTCTACGATGGGTCTCATGTGCGGTCGCTTCGCCCTCATCGTCGACGCCTCGGTTCTGGCCGATATCTTCGACGTCGATCCACCGCAGGAGTTCACGCCGCGGTTCAACATCGCTCCGACCCAGGAAGCCCCCATCGTCCGCGCAGGCCGAAGGGGGTACGCGCGAGTGCGAGATGGTGCGGTGGGGTCTGGTGCCGTCGTGGTCCAAGGACGAGAAGATCGGGGCGCGGATGATCAACGCGCGTTCCGAGACCGCGGCCGAGAAGCCCTCCTTCCGCTCCGCCGTCAAGACGCGCCGCTGTCTGGTACCCGCGTCCGGCTTCTACGAGTGGGTCAAGGGCCCGACGGCAAGCAGCCGCACTTCATCCACTTTGCCGACGCCCGGGTCTTCGCCTTCGCCGGGTTGTGGGAGCGGTGGTCCAGATCCGAGAGCGGCCCGCTCGATACCTTTACCATCCTCACCACCACCCCCAATGACCTCATCGCCGGCCTCCACGACCGCATGCCGGTGATTCTCCCGCCGGAGACCTACTCGGAGTGGCTCGAACCCCGGCCGCTCGACCTCGACCGATTCGTGGAACTCGTCGCGGCCCATCCGGCCGAGGGCATGGAAGCCTACCCCGTCACGACCCGGGTCAACCGCCCGGCAAACGACGACGCGGCGTGCATCGTCCGGCAGGAACGGTCGTTGTGAGGATCTCTAGCGAGAGGTCGTCACCTACTGGCGAAACTACTCGGCACCGACCCCAAGTTCTCTGGCGACCTCCGCAAAGCGGCGGTCCAATGTCCACAGCTGGCAAGGCGTGAGTCTGGCGGCAGCGAGAAGTTGCACGTCGATCCACCCGAGGCCGCGCCCCCAGAGAGTCTCTGATTCCAGAAAGGCCAATCCCTCGTCGATTGACGCACAGCCGGCTTGTGGAAGCGCCGTCAGGTATTCGAGAATCTCTCTGCGATTTCTGAGGTTGCCGCATGCCAGTTCACCGACGACGTGCGGATGGCAGAGGACTCGACCATGTTCGAGCATCTCCGATAGCCTGGGGTTGCCTCTCCGAAAGTGATCCACCCAGACCGAAGTGTCAACCAGGACTATCAACCAGCGGCCCTCCGGCGCGGCACGTCGGCAAGCTGCGGTTCCGATCCGCCGAGGAGTGCGAGTCGACGGGCGCTCTCGAGTGCAATCAAAGCTTTCAGACCGCTATGCACCAGCGCCGTCTTCTCAGAGATCCCGCTGAGCTTGCGGGCCTTTTCAACGAGGCTGTCATCGAGGTTGATGGTGGTTCTCATGCATACTAATATGCATCGTTGATACATCGTTGTCAAGGGAGCGTCCGATTGACCGCGTCAAACCAAAGGGAACGATTTTCGGCTGGGGATGAAACTGAATGGAGCACTGTCGTTCTGCGTATAATCAACCGACTCGACCGAATCCAGGAGGCACCATGAGCAACAACATGTGGTACGTGGCCGTCGACGGCCAGACCGTCGGGCCCATGAGCGAGGCGGAGCTGGTGGACGCCCTCCAGGCCCGCAGCTACTCGCCGGACACTCTGGTCTATTGCGAAGGCATCACCGAGTGGGCGCCTGCCAACACCGTGCCCGCCCTCAAGAGCCACACTCCCCCACCGGCCCCTCCCGGCCGCCGCACCGGCGGCGCCGCGGATGAGGTCGATTTCGAGATCCACGGCGAGGAGATGCAGTTCGTCGAGGTCGAGCTCGACCCCGGCGAGAGCGTCGTCGCCGAGGCCGGCGCCATGATGTACATGGGCGAAGGCATCCAGATGCAGACCATCTTCGGCGACGGCTCCCAGAAACAGACCTCCATGATGGACAAACTGGTGGGCGCCGGCAAACGCCTGCTCACCGGCGAGAGCCTCTTCATGACCATCTTCACGCACCAGGGTTCGGGGAAGAGCCGCGCCGCTTTTGCCTCGCCCTACCCGGGCAAGATCATCCCCATCAACCTGGCCATGCACGGCGGCACGTTGATCTGCCAGAAGGACGCCTTCCTGTGCGCCGCCAAAGGCGTGTCGATGAGCATCGCCTTTCAGAAGAAAATCGGCACCGCGCTGTTCGGCGGCGAGGGCTTCATCATGCAGAAGCTGGAGGGCGACGGTCTCGCATTCATCCACGCCGGCGGCACCATCATCGAGCGCGAGCTCGGCCCCGGCGAGGGGCTGCGGGTCGACACCGGCTGCCTGGTCGCCCTCGAGACCTCGGTGAACTACGACATCGAGTTCGTCGGCGGCGTCAAATCCGCGATCTTCGGCGGCGAAGGGTTCTTCTTCGCCCGGCTGCAGCGGCCCCGGCAAGGTCTGGTTGCAGTCGCTGCCCTTCTCACGCCTCGCCGGCCGCATCTGGCAGGCGGCCCCGCAGGCCGGCGGCAAGGACCGCGGCGAGGGCTCGATCCTCGGCAAGATGGGCGGCATCGGCGGGTTCTTCGACGGCAATTGACGCGCTTCGCCTGGCGGCGAACCGCGCCAATTGCGGGCGTTCGCTTCGCGAACGCGCTCGCCACCACGTCGGGCTGACAAACGGTGCCAGGAGAAACGTTGTTACGTTTCTTCAGCCTTGAGGCCAGGGTCGAGGGGAACTGCGGGGCAAAACAGCCGAACCGACGACATTGAAGGAGGTTTCTCCCGGCACCGTTTCGGCGGGTCAGCCGCCGTCCTTCGTCCGCGGCGACCACGCGATCCAGTCGACCTCGGCAGAGCGCCTCCGGCGTTTTCTCTCGGTGCAGCAGACCTCGCTGAACTGAAGCGTCAAAATCCCCCGCCCTTCTGCCCACAGCCGCCGCGGCACGCCGAAGCCGATGATCTGAAGACCCGGCCTCAGCCGGGCTTCCTCGACAACCTGGCCGTTGAACACGACGCGAACCCACTGCCGGCCGTCGAGGGAGGCGTGCGGCCGCAATCGGATTTCGATCCGGCCCGGAACCGGTTCGGGCAGGCTCAGATCCACCCTCGTCTCACGCCCGATCACCCAGGATCGGGTCGTGCCGTCGTCGCGGGCCGTCGGTTCGGCCCAGCCCGGGGGGAGGCTGGAAGCTTCACGGGGGTCGAAATCAATCCGCAACCGCTCCTGAAGCGGTGGCTGCCGGGGCGGGTCGCCGAGATGACCCAGAAAACCGGTCGGCGGCCGCTCGAACCGCTCGGAGACCGGCTCGGCCACCGGTTCGGGCCAGGAGCCGGGCCTCGGTTTCCCGTCGTCGAGAATCGGCCCGAAGCCGTTAGCCGACGTCCGGCTCAGGCGATACAGCCGCGCCGTGGTCGGGATGTTCGCGAGGTCGGCCCAGGTGTCCGCCATGTTCAGATACTCGGGGGGTATCGGCCGGCGTGAAAAAACCAGCACGGACGCCGTCGTCTCGAGCCTGTCGCGGAGACGGCGCGGTTGCGCGTTGATGCTCACGACCGGTTCCTCGAGGTAGTAGTCGAGGCTCTTTCCGTCGAAATCATCGACCGCGATCACGCTCTCCCACGGCCGCCGGACCTCGCCGACGGCGTCCGCGAACACGTCCCAGTGGGGGCGTCCGAAACGGTAATACCCGTCGACGTGGTAAAGCAACATGGCGGCGAAAAAGGCACAGGTCGCTGCCTGGAGCCACCTCCACCGCATCCAGGTCAAAACGCGGGCAAAACCGAGGGCGAGCAGGATGGCGAGAAAGGGCCAGAGAGCCGTGTCGTAACGGCTCGCACTCCAGTGCCGGATCGCCACCAGCACGGCCTCCCACGCGACCAGGGTGACCACCGCCGGCAGCAGGACCGCCCGGCCGATCTTCATCCGGAACGCCACCCCGACGCCGATGAGGAAGACGACCGCGAGGACGACCCCGAACCAGGTGATCAGGTCGTAGTGGCCGCGCGCGATGGTCAAGCCCTGCCAACGCTGGCCGACGACCAGAGGGGACCACTCCGTGATCCGGGTCCGGGAAAGCCGCGTTGTCAGCGTCGGCCAGATCCACCAGATCCAGGGAGCGAACGCGAGCACGCCGAGACCTACCGCAAACACGAACTGGCGCAGGACAACCGCCAGGGATCTCGGGGCCATCGGAGCCATCAGGACCGTCCCGGCGACCGGGAGAAGGACCAGCACATAGGTCAGGTTCGTGTAGCAGCCGATCGCCACAGTCGCCGCCAGGACGAGTGTCGACCCCAAATCCGGCCGCGAACGCAGGCGATCCGTCAGGAGCAAGGTGGCCGTGCACACCAGCAGCAGATAGGGGTAAGCCCGCAGCTCCTGGGAGTATCGGACGTGGAACGTCGAGAGAGCACAGAAGGCGGCGACGAGCAGCGCCGTGCGTCGGTCGAAATGGCGGCGAGTCCACACCGCGAGCAGGCCGATCGATGCGAGGCCGGCGGCGATGGGCAGCACCCGGATCCACGGGTCGTCGAGACCGGCCCTGAGACCGAGATTGGCGACGACTGCGTACACCGGGACGTTTTCGGCGTCCTCGGCGCACGCCCGCAGGGTGTCGAGAAGCGGCAGCGACGCCACCTGCATCGTGAAGACCTCGTCGAGCCACAGCGAGAAAGTCCCGATATTGAAGAGCCGCAGGAAGATCGCGACGCCTCCGATCGCAACAGCTGCGCCCCACACCCACCAGCGTCCGCCGGTCGTCGGGGTGGGCCGTGTTTCCGGGCCCGTTTCGAATGTGCTCATAACGAGATGGCGGGCATGGTCCCGGCTCCGAATCGACAGAATCTGGATTTTGAAGACCGCAACAGACTATATACCAATGCCCCGTGCCGGCAAGCCTCCAGAGAGTCCGCGAGGATCGTCACAAGGATCTCGAAGCGTGGTAAGAATACAGGAGGTTGGATAGCGGAATACACGTCCTCGACTCTGCTGTTTCTGGCTCGACTTCACAAATTTCAACTGCCGTCCGAACACTCCGGAAACAAGACTTCTGTCGCCATCTCGAGCCATGCTGAAATCGGCGCGTGCGCCTATTCTTCCGGATCACCGCGCGATGCAAACGGGTGGCCAAGGGAAATGGAGTCCGGTGATGGAGTTGCGCCACTCGAGTGGTCTCAATATGCTCGTTGTGTTGCGGAGCGGAAAAATCCCGCATCGCGGCAAAGGAGAATCCATGCGACGCCACCGCCAGATCACTCTCCCGTTCATCTTGTTGGCGGTAGTGTTGATCGCCTCAGCGCGGCCTTCATCACCGAACACCTGCGCCGAGTTCGTCGGCAGGTGGGCGTATGGGCCCTCATTCGATGTGGCGGTGTCCGGGACGCGCGCTTTTGCCGGGAAGGGTGCGGTTCTCGTGGAGATCGACCTTTCGGATCCCTCGACGCCCGACGAGGTGGCGGAGCTAGCCCTCGAGGGAACCGTGTTCGGTGTTCATGTTTCGGGTCAACACGTGTTTGTGGCCTTGGGAGACATGGGTCTCGCCATCATCGATGCGGGCACTCCCGGGACCCTTGTTCAAGTAGGATCCATTGATGCTCAGGGATCGACGCGCGATGTCGCGGTTTCCGGCACCCTCGCCTATGTTGCCGATTATTCGGACGGTCTCAGAGTCATCGACGTCAGCACCCCGGCCTTGCCCGTCGAGATCGGGTTCCTCGACACACCGGGAGATGCGGAAGCGGTGACAATCGCCGGAAACACGGTCTACCTCGCTGAATCGGACGTCGGTCTCCGGTTGATCGACGTCACTGATCCGACCTTCCCCACGCAACTCGGTTTGTACGAGGTAGGGGGTTACGGTGATGGCGCCTGGGCCTCGGCGATCGCCGGAAATTCCGCATTTGTTGCGTGCTCGAACGGTCTCCACGTCGTCGACGTCAGCGACCCGACCGCGCCGGCGCCAGCGGGCTTTCTTGGACATCCTACCGTGGAGTACCTGTGGGCTTGGGACGTGGCGTTGAACGGGAATCTCGCCTATATCGCGGATGTCGATTTCGGTTTGCGTGTGATCGACATCAGCACCCCGAGCCAACCGACCGCAGTCGGTGAGGTCAAAGTGACCGGGGGTTATACCTACAGCGTGGCGGTGACGGGTGATCACGCCGTTCTCGCATGCGCAGATGCCGGTCTCGCGGTGGTCGATATCAGTGCGCCCGCCGAACCGACAATGGTTGCCCGGATCGAGGGTTGGGGTAGTTCGAACGATGTCGCGGTAGCTGGCGATCGCGCCTACAACGCGGCGTCTGGGGACGCCCTGCGGGTCATCGACGTGGCGACTCCTGAGTTTCCCGTTCTTGTCGGCCAAACGGCTGAACGGGTTTCGTATGCAGACGAGGTAGTTATATCAGGCGGCTACGCCTACCTTGTCGAGTATTACGATGGTCTCTCAATCTTCGACATCCACTCCACGGAAATACCTGAACGGGTGGGCCACGTGGACCCTCCCGCCAACATGCGTACCCGTGATGTCGCGGTTCGCGATGATTACGCTTTCGTTATGAACGATCTCAGCCAGGGACGATTTGTGGTTCTTGATATCAGCGACCAGACAACACCGATAGAGGTCGGGTCGACCGACGGAATCGTCTCACCGCAGAGCGTGACTCTGGCAGGGAACTTCGCCTACGTCGCCGATTTTAACGACGGCCTCGCCGTGGTGAATATCTCCGACGTGACGGGCCCGCGAATTGTGGATCGAGGATGGGCGCCCGGCTTTTCTCGCGGGGTCGCGTTTTCGGGCGATTACGCCTATCTGGCCAACGGGCAAAACGGGATCCGGATCTTCGATATCCACTCCCCATCGAATGCGGTCGAAGTCGCGGCCCTCGATACACCGGGGAATGCCGCAAAGGTGGTCGTTTCGGGTCGTCATCTCTACGTTGCAGATTGGTCCGGCGGGGTGCGGGTCATCGATGTGACGGTTCCGGCTTCGCCGATCGAGATCGCTTCGTATCAGACTCCAGGATCTGCGTGGAACCTCGATGTCGCCGACGGGTTGGTCTACGTCGCCGACCGTTCCGCCGGGTTGACGATTCTCAGGGACTGTTCGATGAACCTGTTCTTCGACAATTTCGAAACCGGTGATTCTGTCAGGTGGTCCTCAACGCACTTCGAGTGACCGGTTCTGATGGCGGGCTGGAGCCCAGCCTACGGGAGCGCTCGGTTTTCGGCCCGAAGTAGGGTGGGCCTCGGCCCACCTTCACTCCCGCTACCGGCGAGTGGACTCCTCCACCGCGAGCCTCACCCCTTCCCCACCCGCCTTGCAAATGCGTCGAGGACCTCGAGGTAGGGTTTGATGGACGGGATGTAGTGGCGCTCGTCGCGGGAGTGGGGGCCGATCCCGCTCTGGCCCCAGACAACCTGGTGGCCGCCGGGGGCGAAGCGGGCGGAGGAGCCGGGCTTTTTCCTGCCGACCACCGCGGGCATGCCCGGACACTTCAGCGACGGCGTCCAGCAGCCTCGCGAGGTGCGGGTTGTCGGGCGGGCAGGCGACACCGGGTTCCATGAGCTCGAGCCGGCTCTCGAGGCCGAGCTCGCGGCAGAGATCCTCGATCTCGGCCACCAGACCCTCGAGGTCATCTCCGGGGATGGGGCGGATCTCGATTCCGAGCACGCCCTCACCGGCGGTGATGTTGTAGACCCCGGGCTCACCGACGGAGAGAAAGGGAAACCGCGTCGTGGTCTCCCAACCGTCGAGGCTCGAGACCGCGAGGTGGCGTTTGAAGACCGCACCGAGGACCGCCCGCACTTCGACCAGCTTGTCGAGGAGGTCGGCGGGACCGCCGCTGACACCGGTGTGGCCGCACACGCCGCGCGCGGCGATCCGCATCCGGAATATGCCCCTGCTCTCGGTGCAGACCTCGCCGAAGAGCTCACTCCCCCGCTCGCCGGTGCGCTCACCCACCACCATCAGTTCGGGCGACCACCCGTCGCGGTGTTCGAGATCCGCGAGCACGTGCGGGGTCCCGAAGGGGTCGCCCTCCCCGTTCTCTTCGTTGCCCACAAGCAGGAGGTTGATGGGCGGGTACGGCGGGCCGGCGGCCGCCCTCCGGACCATCCACACCATGTCGCTCGCCACCACGGTCTTCATGTCGGCGGCGCCGCGGCCCCACAGGTAGTCGCCTTCGATCCGCGGCTGGAACTGGCAATCGTCGGGCTCGGGTCGCACCACGTCGAAGTGGCCGGAGAGCATCACAGTCGCCGGCTGCGCCCCGCCGAAGGAGGCCAACACCGCGGGGTAGCGCCCGCGATCGTAGAACCGCACGTCGAGTCCGCCGCGGGTGAGAAAATCGGCGACGAAACCGGCGCACGAAAAGACCTCGTGGATCCTCTCATCGGGACAGTTGGTGACGGATGGAATGCGTACCAGGTCGGCTGCGAGACGGAGGACGTCGGCGGTCAGATCGTCCGCGTGTTGGATCTTCAACCCGTTGTCGGGGCCGCCGATGCGAACCGGCAACTCGGGGCGGTCTGCCGCCATCCTCTGCAGCCCCGAAACCAGCGGTGCCAGCTTCGCCCACTCGCTGCGCAGCTCCGTGGAGGCACCGGCTATCGACCGGACCTCCTCGGCCACCAGCGACCGCCGCATCTCGAACCACTCCGAAATCGCCTCAGCGGGAACCACGACCGCGCCCGACTTCGACCTCCGGGGGACGCCGTCGAGATGCTCGAGGACCCACCGCCGGATCCCGGCCGCCGGGTTCGGCCCGCCTCCCGCCATCTCCCGCAGCGGCTCGAGGTGGTCGGCGACCCCGAGTCCCTCGGCCAGGGGCTCGACCTCGTCGAACAGCTCGCGCAGATACTCCCTCGCCGTGATCGGCGTGCCGGTGTGGGGGTGCTCCAGTTCGGCATCGAGACCGCGGGTGGCTGCCGAGTGTTCGTTGCGTCGCGTCCGCGCGAGGTCGGCGGCGTCGTAGCCGTAGTCCGCGCCGTAGCCCGGCTCACCGTAGATCCTGAGCATCAGGAGGTCCTTGAACAGCACCTTGGCGACCGACAGCTCGAGGGTGTCGCCGCCCTCATCCGTGCGCACCTCGACCCGGTTCATGGGGAGGTCGACCCTTGCGCACAGATTCTCGACCACGACGGCACGCTCCGCCTCCTCGAGGCTGCCGTGCGTGCCGACGGAGAAGATTCCGCGGCGGTAGAGCTCCTGGAGCTGTTCGCTGGTGGCCATGACGTTGCGCCGCACCGGGTCGACGTCGGAGCGCGCGCGCACCGGCGTCCAGTTGTTGGCGCCGAACCGGATCCCCGAACGGACCAGGCCGTAGGAGATGTCGAGGTAGTCGCGGTGACTCGCATACAGCCCAGGAACATCGAGCTCCTCGGGGTTCGGAAAGGCCAGCAGGCGCATCGAGTCGGAGTCGGTGACGACCACTTCGCGCCGGCCGTCGACCACCTCGCTGGCGAACGGCGAGGCGGCACTGACGGCGATAAAGACCGGGCACATCGGCCGCAGCAGCCGGGTCGCTCGGATGACCTGCTGGTTGCGGTAATCGACCAGGGTGCGCCCCTTGCGTTCCTTGAGGGGAAGGTGGATGAAGTCCCACGACAGCAGGGTCTCCGGGAAGCTGTGGTTGGTGTGGATTCCCGCGGTCGCGAGCCGGCTCCCGAAGAGCTTGACGCAGCGTTCGAGGTAGCGCCTGCGGGCCAGGTTCCACCCCGAGGGGATGCTCGCGGAGGAGACGTCGAACGGTCGCGGGATGTTGCCGTGGAGGGCGAGAAACGAGGTCGCGTGGTTGCGCCCGATATCGGCGAGGGTGTCGAGGAGGATGCCCTCCAGCAGCCGCGCCTGAGACGCCGATGCCCGAGCGTCGAAGCACGGCTGGGTCGCGAGCTCGGTCATCCAGTGGAAGACCTCGAGCTGGAAGTACTCCCTCACCCACTCCGGCAGCTGCGAGTCGTACAGGAAATCGGCGAAGGACCGCCCCTCCGGTCCGTAGCCCACCTGTTCCACCGGGTTGAGTCCGGCGTCGAGGATGTTGAACTCGATCTCGAGGCCGGATGTCCCGCTCTTCGGGTCCGCCTGTTTCGAGTTCTCCAGCGCCAGCCGGACCTTCTCAGCAAACCGGGACCACTCTGCCTTCTTCATCGGTCAGTCCGACCCGCCGCCGGCGTCACAGCGACGACAGCGCCAGCCACAGCCGGTCGAGGGCCCCCGCGGTAGTCTCCGGGGGCAGGGCGTACGAGAAGCGGATCCAGTTGTCGCCGTACTGCGAGAAGAAGCCTCCCGGGACCACCGCCAATCCGAATTTCTCGGCGAGAACGGTCCCGAGCTCGGTGGCGTCGGCCAGCCCCGAGGCCTCCACCCACGGCGCCATGTCGAGAAAGGCGTAATAGCCCTTGCCGAGGATGTGACGGATCTCATGGCCCGCGAGGAAGTCTTCGACGACCTTGCGGCTCGCGTTGGTCGGCCCGACGATGCCCTCGGCGGCGCGGTCGAAACCCATGCGGTAGGCCGCGATCGCCACCGCCTGGCTGTGGAAGGACGGGATCACTGCGTGCGACGCCCGTCCCTGGATGAACTTCACCACCGGTACCGGCGCCACCAGATGGGCGTTGCGGATGTTGCTCGCGCCGAGGGATTTGGTGAGCCCGTCGAGGAAGATGCAGCGCTCGCGTTCGGCCGGCTCGAGGGCGCCGAGAAAGGCGTTGAGGTCGTGCGGTTCGCCGTCCGTCACCCGGTGGTAGATCCAGTCGAAGAGCACGTAGGGTACTCCGGCGGCAAAGGCGGACCTGGCGAGTGCGATCTGCCGCTCGGGGCTCATGCTGCGTCCGGTCGGGTTGTCCGGGCTGGTGATGACGAGTAGGGCCAGACGGCGCCCGTCGAAACCCGCAGCGGCCTCGCTACAGGCGGCGACGCCTTCCGGGGTCAGGGCCCACGCGTCCTCTTCGAGACCCGGGGCGAGCATGACGTTGGCGCCCATCGCATACGGGCCCCAGTTGTAGGAGATCCACGGCACCCTCGACACGATCACGAAATCACCGCGGCGCTGATGGCCGAGGAACTGGATCGCGTCGTAGGCCTTGACCAGCGCGTCGCGTCCGCCCTGGCAGGCGATGACGTTGGCCGGGCCCCAACCGCTCGAGCTGTCGAGCCCCCAGTAGTCCTCCACCACCGCCTTCCGGAAGGCGGCGGTCCCGAAGGGCTTGTCATACCCGGTGCCGTGCTCGACCTGGAGGCGGTGGGCTTCGTCGAGGAGTTCGCGCGAAACCCCCGGCAGGCTGGCGCCGCCGTCGCCCTGGCTGGCGTCGAACACGGTACCGTCGGGCTCCTTCTCGAGATAGACCTTGAGGGCCTCGTTGATCTCGAACATCCGGCTGCCGGGTATCGGCAGCATCGAGGCCGGGCTGGTGTCGATCGCGGTGAGCTGGTCCGGGGTGACGACGAGATCGGGGCCCGATGTTGCGTGAATATTCCGGTCCTTCGTCACTGTTCGGTTCCTCCAACGATGCGCTGCAGCCTTTTCCACACGCGCTCCCCCACCATTTCCTCGGCCGCCTCCATAAGGTTCCGAATCGTCTGCAGCAGTCCGGGCGGCCCGGCCCAATGGGTGTTCGCGACGTCGGCGGGGACGCTGCCGAGCAGCCGCCGGATCATCAGCGCCACCAGCAGGAGATCATCCGCCAACCCGGCTGGACCGACAAACGCCTCGGGAACCAGATCGAGGGGCAGGGCGACGTAGGCGAGGACCGCGGCCGTCTGGGTCTTGAGCGCCGTCGGCACCCGGCGGTCGAGGGCGAGTCGGATCAGCAGATGGACGAAGTCCGGGAGGAGCAGAAGCCGGTCGGCGAAACGGTAGGCCCGGCCGTCGCGCGAAGCCAACCATTCGGTGATCCTCTGTCGCAGCCGTCGATAGAAATCGCCGTTTTCGAATGAGCGGATCGCGTTCTCGTCAGACACCGCACCTCCCCTGCCCATCGGGCTGCGTCCATTGTGCCATCAATTGCCGCCCTCCAGATCATCGATCGGGTGGTACGCCGCCAACGCCGTGCGCACCTCGTCGAGCCGGCCGTCGTTTTCGAGGGCGGCCGCCAGGCTCTTGGTCTCCTCGATCAACAGACGGTCCCGGACCAGGTTCGCGAACCTGAACCCCGCGGGTCCCCACTGCCGGGTGCCGGTGAGTTCGCCCGGACCGCGCAGCTCGAGATCGGCCTCGGCGATCTCGAAACCGTCCTGGCTGCGGCAGATCACGTCGAGGCGATCCCGCGCGGGCGCCCCCGGTCGCTCGTCGGTGAGGAGGATGCACCAGGCCTGGCGGGGGCCCCGTCCGACCCGACCGCGCAGTTGGTGGAGCTGAGAGAGCCCGAACCGCTCCGCCGACTCGACGACCATGACGGTCGCCTCGGGCACGTCCACCCCGACCTCGACCACGGTCGTCGCGAGCAGCACCTGGAGGGTCCCGTCGCGGAACCTCGCGGTCACCGCCTCCCGCTCGTCTCGGGACAACCTGCCGTGCACGGTGCCCACCTGTGCCTCGGGCAAGAACCGGCGCACGCTCTCTTCGTGATCCGCGAGGGCGGCCGCCGGAATCTCGTCACTGGCGTCGATCAGGGGATAGACGATGAACACGCGCCCGCCCTCGGCGATCTCCCGGCGCAGAAAGGCGAAGACCTTCGATCGCGCCGATTCGGGCCGCCGTTCGGTGCGCACCGGCCGCCTCCCGGGGGGCAGCTCGTCGATGATCGAGAGGTCGAGATCGCCGTAAACCGTGAGGGCCAGTGACCTCGGGATCGGCGTGGCCGTCATGACCAGGAGGTGGGGATGCACCCCCTTGGCGGTCAGCGCCGATCGCTGAACGACTCCGAAACGGTGTTGTTCGTCAACGATGACCAACCCGAGGTCACGGTAGCGAACCGCCTCCTGAAAGAGGGCGTGGGTCCCGATCACGACCTCGACCGTGCCGTCGGCGAGGCCTTCCAGGACCATTCTGCGTTCGGCAGCGGGCGTCGAGCCGACGAGGAGGCCGGGCGGCGCCCCGGCCGGGGCGAGGTACCGCCTGAGGGTCCGCTCGTGTTGCTCCGCCAACAGTTCGGTCGGCGCCATGATCGCCACCTGACGTCCGGCAGCCGTCACCATCGCCACCGCCAGCGCCGCCACGGCGGTCTTCCCCGAGCCGACATCGCCCTGCAGCAGACGGGCCATCGGCACCTTTCGCGCGAGGTCGACGGCGATCTCGTCCCGCACCCGACGCTGCGCCGCGGTGAGGGCGAACGGAAAGCTGGCTCTTCCGGCGGCCGCACGCGCGGCGGCCGCCGTCACCCGCGGCGCCCTCGTCCGTTGTCTCAGCCGGCGACGCCCAGCGATTGCACAGGCGAAGGCGAGGAGCTCGTCGAAAGCCAGCCGGCGGTGGCACGGATCGGTGCGCCGGTTGAGGGCATCAGCCAGAACGGCAGCTTCGCCGGAACGATCGTCGATCTCCGGAGCGTGGAGTCGTTGCAGACACGTCCGGAGATCCGGGAGACCGAACCGTTTCTGCAGCGCGACGGGCAGCGGATCGGAACATGCATCGATGGCCGGGAGACAGGTCCCGATCAACCGCCGCAGGCGCCTTCCGGTGAAACGCCCGATCCGCGGGTAGACCGGCACGACCCGTTCCCCCTCGTCGACGACCTCCTCGATCTCGGGGTTGCTCAATTGGAGTTTTCCGCCCCTCCCCTCGCGGACCTGGCCGTAAAGATAGAAGTCCTGATCGCCGTCGATCCGGCGGGCGATCCACGGCTGGTTGAACCACACCACCGGGAGCTCCCCGACCGAATCGGCCACCACTCCGTCCGCGATCGTGAGCCGCCGGCGCGACACCCGCCGCACCCTCAGATCGCGGACCCGGCCGCGGATCAGGATCCAATCGCCCGCCGCGGCCGTGCCGTCGAGAGAGCTCAGCCCGGAGCGATCCTCATAGCGACGCGGCAGGTGTAACAAGAGATCGCGGATGCATCGGAAACCTTCGGCAGCCATGGCTGCTGCGGTCTTCGGTCCGATGCCGTCGAGCACCGTCAGCGGGTCGTCTGGGTGGAGTGCGGCGCGGCCGGAAATCCGGGCACGCTGCCCGCTCAATCGGCGTCGATCTCGAAGCGGCACTGGATGGTGCCGAAGACCACGGTGTCGCCGGAAGCGACCGGGACCGGGCGACCGGCGGCCAGACGGACGCCGTTGACGAACGTCCCGTTCATGGTCCCGACATCCTCGACCACGCTGAACGTGCCGTCCTCTTCGCGCTTGATTCTCGCGTGGCGCCGTGAGATCGACCGCTTGCCGTCGACCGGCGTGAGGTCGACCTCCGGGTTGATGCCGGTGACCGGGTCGATACGGCCCACGGTCGTTTCTTTCGAGGCCGCGAGCGGAAACGCCATGCCGGTCGTGATCTCGATCAACCGGGCGGTGGGGTCGGGTTTGGAGGCCGGTTTGTCCTTGATGCCGCTCTGCTCGATATCGACCTTGTGGCCCACCGCCTCTTCGAGGAGGCTGGTGGTGTGTTCGAGGCGGAGCACCAGCTTGCGCATCATGCGGATGGCAATCTCGGGGTTGTGTTTGAGGATGAAGGTAAAGGCGGATTGATCGATCATGACCGCAGCGACGTCCTCGACGGCGTAGGCGGTCGCGGATCGCGGAGTGTCTTCCTCGAGCATGCACATCTCGCCGAAAAAATCGCCCTTGCCCAGAGTCGCCAGAACGGTTTCCTTGCCGCCGATCTTCTTGCGGATCTCCACCGTACCGCTCTCGATCACGTACATCGCGAGCCCGAGGTCCCCTTCGCTGAACACCACGCTGTTTTGGGGAAAGTGGGTGCGCATGGGTTCCAAGGAGTCGTGGGTGGTCTCGCGCGACGTGACCTTGAATTTCGCCATGCTAGCTCCAGGTGATCCGGCGGCGATCGGTGTCCAGTTCGACGGTTGCGCCGATCGGGAATGCGAGGTTGGTCGCGCCGTGGCCGAACGGCAGTCCGACGACCACCGGGGCCTCCGGCGGCGCGGTCTCCTCGAGCATCTGGCGCCATCGGCAGGCCCGGTCGGACACCGGTCCGCATCCACGCAAGCTCCCGCCAATCAATGCTTTCACGTTCCGCAATCTACCAGAGCACCGAAGGTGGGTCAACAATCGGTCGAGACGGTACAGCGGCTCTCCGACCTCTTCGAGAAACAGCACGCACCCATCGAAATCGGGTTCCCACGGGGTGCCGAGGAGCGACGCCACGAGAGTCAGATTGCCCCCGAGGGCGGGCCCGGCCGCGCGCCCCGGTCGTGCGACAGCGCTTTCGGAAAAGCGGAAAAGCGTCGCCCCGGCGAACTCTCCCTTGAGCAGAGCGTGGAGGCGCCTTGCGTTGTGCGGGCGGGTGAGCCCGGCTGCGGCCATCGGGCCGTGCACCTGCACCGCCCCGCCGTTCTGGGCGAGAGGGTTGAGGAACGCGGTCAGATCGGAGTAGCCGATCAGACTCACCCCCCGATCCCGCAGCCGCTCCAGGGACAGCGACGGCAGAAGGCGGGTCGACCCGAAACCACCCCTCGCCGCAATCATCCAACGGGCGCCAGCTGCGACAACCTCGTCGAGCCCCGCCAGGCGTTCCGCGTCCGACCCTGCCAGGTAACTCTCCTCGGCACGGAGGTTCGCGGCCTCGATCACCGGGTGCCCCCACCCGCGCAGGACCGCGAGCCCCGCCTCCAGCCTGGACGGGTCCACCGGCCCCGACAAGGCGATCACGCCGATCGGTTCGTCCGGTTCGAGTGGTTTCCAGATCGAACTCACGCCCTCCACAATACCGTGAACCGCCGAAAACCGGATTGCCGTCTCACCCTTGCAGGTGTCTGCGTCAGCATTTTTCATTTTTTCGGCCGCAGCGTTTCGACGCTGCGGCCAAAAAAATGACTGAAGGAGGCTATAGGCCGGATTCTGTGCCCCGGAGGGCGGCGTCCATTCATCTGGGCCGCACGTCGCCGTGCGGCTCGAGCAGCCAACCCGGGAATCTCACCCGCGCGAGCGGGATGCGGGGACAGGCGACCCTCGATTCCCCTATTTGGCCTTGCTCCGCATGGGGTTTACCATGCCCCCTCCGTTTCCGGAGGAGCGGTGCGCTCTTACCGCACCCTTTCACCCTGACCCCCGGCCGACCCGGGGGCGGTCTGCTCTCTGCGGCACTTTCCCTCGCGTTACCGCGGCCGGGCGTTACCCGGCATGCTGCCTGTCGGGAGTCCGGACCTTCCTCCGGGGGTGACCCCGGCGGACGCCCGCCTCCTCCAGTCGGCTTCAGGATAGCATCTGCGGTGCCTCAGGCGTGCTGCGTGCCCTTGATAGGCCGAGGCGAATCCTTCAGGCCGCCACCACGACTTTCAGAATCCGGAAATTTCAGGCGGGTGGGTTGGGCCGATCGACGCAGGTCACTGCGTACCCGGAGAGCGACCCCGGAACGAAGCGGCAGTGCAGCCTCGCCCCGCGCTGCCGCACTTCGACGAGGGCTGATTCGTTGTCGACGGTTCGAAAGCTCCTGCTCGCCTTCCGGAGCAAGCGGGAACGGAGGAGGTGGGACACCTCCTCGAGACGATCGAGATCCTCGAGCAACAGGGTCAAACGTATCGGCGACCGCAGGTTGAGGCTGACCTCGAGAATGGTGGCCTCGAACGCCTCCACCATCTCCTCCACGGTCAGACCGCGGCTGCGCCACATGCCCAGAGGCTCGACGCTCAACGATGACATGCCCCGTTTGAGGGCGTCGTTGAGTATTGCCGTCAGGCTCCGGCGCACGTTGCCGGGGCGGCAGGAGGGCTTCTCTTCGAGGTCGTGGACCACCGCCTGATAGGTCCAGTAGGCCTCATCACCGCGGCTTCGCAAGAGCAGGTAACGTCCCAGGGGCAGCGGCCGATGGTCGGCGATCGCCTGGTAGGCGGCGTCGAGACCGTTGTGGCTGTCGAGGTTGAGGATGCCGACGCCGCCCATCACGAGGTTTCGGTCCTCCTGGACGACCATGGCATCGGGGCGTAACCGCCTCCCCAGGGCCTCGCTCAGGTCGAGGTCGAGTCGTAAACAGCACTCGTGGGCCACCTCTTCAGTGTAGCCCATGTCCCGCCGGGAAGGGATTTCTGGCCTTTCAGCAGGGTCAATTCTCGAGCCCGAGGTCCCAGTTCAGCACCACGGTGGTCGGCCGCACGGAGACCCCGGAGGTCGTCGACAACATCAGGAACCGCTGGCCGTCCCGGGTCACCACGTAGCGTTCGCGCTGGGTCACGGGAAAAATCGGTGGGTCGAAGAGCATCGTGGGAAGACCGGCCTCGAGCGTCTCACCGGTTGTCACTGGCACAGATACCAGGTTGCGCCCCGAGTCGATGTAGAAGATCTCGCCGCCGTCGCCGCTCCACATCGGTTCGCCGCCGCCGTCGGTGGAGATCTGCCATTGACCGCCGGGGCCCGGGAACTGCCGCACGTAGACTTCAGATCTGCCGGATTCGTTCGAGTTGTAGGCGAACCACTTGCCGTCCGGCGAAAAGCTCGGCCGCACTTCGATGAATTCCGACTCGAGCAGAGGAAAGCTCTCGCCGGAGCCGTCCAACGCGAGGGCCCAGATGTCCCAGGTGGTCTCTCCACCGTTGATCATGTACAGCAGGTGTTTGCCGTCGGGAGAAATGTCCCCCGCCAGGAGATTCGATTCCGCCGAGAGGAGGACTTCCGTGGCGCCGGTTCCTGAAGCCGCCTTGCGAATCAGCGAAACGCTCCCCTCCTTGGCAGTGGTGTAGATGACGTTCGCTCCGTCGGGGGTCCACATCGGTCCGCCATCGTTGGCGGCGTCAAAAGTGAAACGGGAAGCCGTGCCACGCTCGAGGTCGTGGATCCACAGATCGAGGTTCCCAGCGGCCTGGTCGACGATTTCGGTCACGACCCTTCGGCCGTCGGGAGAAAGCCGGAAGTTGCGGAACTCATTCGCCGCCGCGAGATCACCGAGTTGGCGGCCCTCGCGGTCAAACCACCGCAGTTGCCGTCCACCGCTTTCGCCGCTGCGGAAGGCGAGAGTCCGGTCGGCGGAAGCGGAGAAGTCGGCGAGACCGACCGCGCTGGCGCCGATGTTGTCGGCCAGCGGCATCGGCTCTCCGGTGAGCTCGCCCTTGTCGGCGTCGAAGGGGTGTGCCACCAGCATCCCGTCGAGCACGTAGATGAGATAGCCGGGCTCCGCGTACTGGACCCGGGAATCGGCGGTGGTGAGCACCACGTCGTCCTTCTCGTCGAGCGTGTGCAGCATCACGGTCGGGGACCCGCCATCGGGTTCGCCGATGTACAGAAAACGGCGCCCGTCCGGAAGGAACTCGGGCCAGCCGACGGAAACCACGCCTTCGAGATCCGCCGGGGAGATCTCGGCCTTGGCGATACCGCCCGCGGCCGAGACCCGCCACAGGGGGTCGGCGGCCGAGCCATCGAATACGATCTCCCCACGGGTGCTCCAGCTGCCGTCCGCTCCGCCGGCCTCGCAGATGGTCTGGGCCGGGCCGCCGGAAACCGGGACCTTTTTGAGCTTGGTGCCGATGAAGAACGCGATGTAGCGGCTGTCGGGCGACCAGATCGGCCGCGACTCGTTTTCAGCGCCTGTCCCGGCGCCCTCGGTGCCGGCGATCGGCCGGGCCTCGAGACTGTCGAGGTCCCGCAACCAGATCTGGGAGTTGCCTTCGCCGTCGATCCCGTGAAACGCCATGTGAAGGCCGTCGGGCGACATCCGCGGCGACCCGATCTGGGTCAGCTCCGGCATCGGTGCGATCTCGAACCTCACCTGGCGCGGCGCGGCGGGCGCCCGCAGGAAGAAGCCGACCGCGAACACGGCGGCGACGACCGCGGCCAGGGCCGCAGCCACCCACGCCGCTTTCTCGCGGCTCTTGCGGCGGGCCGCCACCGGCGCCGGCAGCCCCATCACCGAGCCGCCCTCGGCGATCCACTGCAGCTGGAGCTTGACGTCGTGAGCGGTCTGCCACCGTTCCTCGGGGTCCTTGGAGAGACAGGTCTGGACCACCCGGTCGAATGCGGGAGGGGTCATCGGCTGAATGGAGGAAACCGGGGCCGGCGCCTCGTGCATGATAGCGCCGATCAGGCTTGCCTGCGAGGCGCCCGCGAAGGCCCGCCGCCCGGTGGCCATCTCGTACAACACCGCGCCGAACGAGAAGATGTCGGTACGGGAGTCGACGTCCTTGCCCTCGAGCTGTTCGGGCGCCATGTACTGGTAGGTGCCGAGCACGGTGCCGGCGGCAGTCAAGGGCTGGCTGACGGTCGGGGTCCGCGTGAGATCGGCGTTGCTGCCGCCGACCGCGCTGTCGGCCTTGGCGAGCCCGAAATCCAGGAGCTTGGCGCCGGAGGCGGTCAGCATGATGTTGCCCGGCTTGAGATCGCGGTGGACGATCCCCTGCCGGTGGGCCTTCTCCAACGCGTCCGCGACCTGGATGCCGTACTTCAAGGTCTCCGCGAGGGAGAGCGGTCCGTCGACCAGCCGTTCGCCAAGGGTCCGGCCGTCGATGTACTCCATGACCAGGTAGTCGACGCCGCCCTCGTGGCCGATGTCGTACAGGGGACAGATGTGGGGATGCGAGAGGCTGGAAATGGCCTTGGCCTCGCGCTCGAGACGTTGTCGAAGCTCGGGGTTTTCGGCGAGGTGGGCCGGCAGGACCTTGATCGCGACCACGCGATCGAGCCGTGTGTCCCGCGCCCGATAGACCTCGCCCATCCCGCCGGCGCCGATCGCCTCTTCGATTTCATACGGTCCGAGTCGTCGCCCGGCTTCAATTGTCATGGTTCCCCCGCTGCGGTTCTTTTCGGAACCATAACACAATTGAGATCGAATTTACTTCTCACAGGCTGGAAAGGGGCCGGCGCGGAACCCACGCGACGTGGATTATCCGCCGTTGCCGCTGACCGCGCGCCGCGCCATTTCCTTGGTGATCAGCAGTCGGTGGCCGCCCTCCGGCTTCTTTTCCAGCCCCTCATGTTTCCACGGGTCGTACTCGAGGGGATTGATGATCTTCGAAAACACGGTGCGCAGCGCGCGGGCGCCGGTGCGGATGTTCTGCACCGCCGCCTCGGCGATCATGGACGCCGCGACATCGTCGATCTCGAGTTCGATGTCCATCACTTCAAAGTACTTCTTCGACCGCACGAACGGTGAGTCCAGCGAGCCCAGGAGGATGCTCTTGAGGACCGCGACGTCGAGGTCCCGCAGCATGACGACGTTGTCGAATCGCGCCATGAACTGCGGCACCATGCCGTATTCGAAGAGATCTTCCGGTTTCAGAAAATCGGCGAGCGCGAACCGGGTCTCGATCCGGACCTGCCCGTCCGCCATCTGGACCGCCTGCGATTTGAGTTTTTCGCCGCTCGCCGGGTTGATGACCCGCAGATAGACCTGGTCGTAGAGCCCCTCGAAGGCGCCTCCGCAGATGAACATCATGTGGCGGGTGTCGATGTTGAGCGTCACGGCCTTTTCTTCTCCGCCGACCGAGGCGAAGGTCTTGTAGGTGACGACCTCCCCCTCCATCAGGGTCAAAAGGCCCTGCTGCAGCACCACCCCGATGGGGTTGGGTTTGCCGGCGACGATCGAGGACATCTTGTCGATCTCGTCGATGCAGATGGTCGCCCTCTCCATCGTCTCCTTGAGCGCTTCGGCGGTCGGGTTGTCCCCCACCAGGGCCCGCGCCCTCTGCTCCACGGCCTCGAGCAGGCGCACCGGTTGAAATTCCATGCGTTCGGCATCGACCAGGAGGTTGGCGTTGATGATGGTCATCGCCCGGAACGGCCGGTATTCCGCCACATCGTGATACATCCGCTGGATGTTGTTCATGATCGTGGTCTTGCCGGTGCCCGAGTTGCCGATCAGCAGGATGTTGCCCGGCACCTTGCCGGTCGTGTGTTTGTAGACCGCAACCGCGACGTAGCGCAGCGCGGTGTTCTGCCCGAGGACGCCCTTGTGCAGTTCGTCGAAGATCTGCGGCGGTGCGATCTCTTCGGGCGATCGCCGATCCGTGTTCTTGCCACTCATCCCACCACCTCCCACACGCCGTTGCGGGGGGCGAGTTCGACCCCGTCGACGTGGACGGAACGACCGGCGCCGCCATCGCGAAAATCGGTCACGATGTCGACGTGCTGGGCCGAACGGTTGAGCACGCCGGCAGAAGCCAACCGCTCGATCTCGGCCTTCCCTTCGTCGGAGCCGGCGTCCTCGACGTAGCAGTTTTCGTAGCTGGAGCCGATCGCGATGTGGAGGGTTCCCCCCACCTTTTCAACGAACAACGGGTGTTTGAGCACACGGTCGAGACCCGGGTTCATGCCCAGGGCCACCTCGCCGAGCCGGTGGGAACCATCGTCGGTTTCGATGATCGCGGCCAGGTGGTCCCGCCCCTGGTCGGCCGAGTACTCGACGATCCGCCCTCCCTCGAAACGAAGGGAGATCCCGCAGATGTCGTTGCCGCCGTAGTTGACGGGCAAGTCAACGAAGATCTCGCCGCGGACGCTCGAGGCGTCGGGGCTGGTGAATATCTCGCCGTCTGGAAAGTTCCGCAGGCCGTAGGACATCACGGCCCGGCTGTGGGAGATGTCGAGCTCGAGGACGAGCTCGCGTCCGTCCTGCGGGTGTTCGGTGACGATGCGCATCGCAGATCCGTTGTCGAACACCGGGGCGAGCTTCTCCTCCGCCTCGAGCAACGGTCGCGGGTCGGTGGTTGATGCCCCGACGATGAAGCGCTCGTAGGTTTCGAAGTCCATCCCTTCCATCGCGGCCGAAGCGGCTGTCGGAAAGAGTGTGATGACCCAGTTCTTCGCCAGGCGGATGTTGGCGAACGGCCGGTCGGAGGCGGCGAGGGCCTGCGACTGTTGGGCGGTCAGGCCCATGAACTGGGCGGGGTCTTCGGCGCCGAGGACCTCGACATACTTGTTCATTTTCTCGTAGCGGGCTCTGTGCCAGTCAGGAACCCTGGCAATCTGGGCCTCGTCGCCGAAACGCGCCATGGTCGCTGACCACGCCCGGCCGCGCTCGTTGTTGGGTGGGACCAGGTACACGTCGGGAGTGCCGCCGGCCTCGATCACCCGCCGTTCCAGAACCGCCATCAACGGCCAGCACACCGCCTCCCCCTTGATCATCACGCAGTCGTCGGCGGTAATGCCCCCGAGCGAGTGGTCCAGGAGGAACCCCGCCCACACTTCCAGATCAAGACTGTCGATCATTGTTCTCCTCGAGCCGCAGTCGCGGCCGGCAGCATTGTAACGGCTCGCGGCCCGGGATGCACAGACCCGGCGCCGGGTTCGGCAGAATCGGCGCCCGAAGGCGTTTTCGAGTATCATCCCGGCTCATGGAAAACGATCCGGATCGGGTCCCGCAAACCGTTCTCGACGACCTGCGAAGCCTGGCGGCCGAGGAGGCCGCGCGCACCATCGTTTCCGTGATCCATGACGGTGCCACGCCGGAGCAGACGGCAACCATCGTCGAGCTGCTGGCCGACCGGCATTTCGGAGACCCGATCCTCACCTGCCTCGAACTCGACGCCCTCGAGTCGCTCGCCGAACTGTGTGTCACCCGTCTGGACGGACCTCGGCGGAGGACATGACCGGCGCCCGGGCGACTGCCTGGCAACTCCTCGACGTGTTGCGCCGCAGCTCGCTGTCATGCCGGTTCCGCGATACGGGGACCACCGACGCCTGGGCTACCCGGATCCTCGGTCTGGTCGAGAGCTCCGACTTCACCTTCGGCCATCTGTTCAACCAGCGCGCGGCGGTGTATGGAGAAAGACCGCTCTTCCGGGTCCCGGGCGGCGGGTTGAACCGTGTCGTCACCTGGCGCCAGGCATCCGGTCGCGTCGACCTGATCGCCCGCAGCCTCATCGCCGTCACCGCCGAAACCGGCGATCGTCCGCTCGCCATTCTTTCGCGCAACAGTCTCGAGATGGCGCTCGTCGACCTGGCCTGCCTGACGTCCGGGATCGTCAACGTCATGGTGCCGGCGACCGCCACCGAGACCGATGTCGCGTTCATCCTCGACCACGCCAGGGTGGGCGCACTGGTGGTTTCGGATGCCGAACAACTCCAGAAGGTCCTGAACGTTCGTGATCGCCTCCCCAACCTGGGTCCCATCATCGCCCTCGACGCCGGCGCCGCCGGCGCGCGCGACGTGATCGCGTTCGAACACCTCCAGGCCAGATCCTCGGAGGTGTCACCGGCCAGCCTGGCCGAGCGTCGTTCGGCCCAGAAGATCGGCGACCTGGCGACGGTCATGTACACCTCGGGCACCACCGGCGTGCCGAAGGGAATCTGTTTCACGCAGAGGAACATCGTCTTCAAGAGGTTTGCCCGCGCCCTCGCTCTCCCGGAAATCGGGGAGAGCGACGTCTTCCTGAGCTACCTCCCGCTGTTTCACACCTTCGGACGCTTTCTCGAGATGACCGGCTGCGTTTTCTGGGGAGCCACCTACTGTTTCGCGGAGGACCCGAGCATCGAGACCCTGACCCGGCAATCGCGCGAAAACGGCGCCACGGTTCTCATCAGCATCCCGATGAAATGGATGCAGCTGTATGACCTGGTGAGGCAGGCCATCGACGTCGACGGCGCCAGCGACGCGGAAACCGAGGCGGCGCTGCGCACTCTCGTCGGGCCGAACCTGCGGTGGGGCCTGTCGGCGGCGGGGTACCTCGACCCGGAGATCTTCCGCTTCATGCAGCGCAACGGGGTCGAGCTGATGAGCGGCTTCGGCATGACCGAGGCCACCGGCGGCATTACGATGACGCCTCCGGGACGCTACAAGGAAGAATCCCTCGGACCTCCGCTGCCGGGAATCGCGATCTCGCTCGCCGAGGACGGAGAGTTGCTGGTCCGCGGCCCCTATGTGATGCAGGGCTACCTCGACCCGCCCGAAGGCGTGCACTCCTTCGACGAGCAGGGTTGGTTTCACACCGGCGACCTGATGGAGCGCGACGACGACGGATTCATCCGGATCGTCGACCGCAAGAAGGAGATCTACAAGAACATCCACGGCGAGACCATCGCCCCACAGAAGATCGAGAACCTGTTCCGCGATTTCGACTCCGTCGGCCGGATCTTTCTGGTCGGTGATCACCGTCCCTACAACTCCGCCCTCATCTACCCCAACCCGGCCTTCGACGACCTCGACCTGGGTTCGCTTGCGCCGGCCGAACTCAAGGACCATTTCCGCTCGCTCGTGGTCAGCGCCAACTCATTTCTCTCTCCGTACGAGAGGATCATCGACTTCGCCATCATCGACCGCGACTTCGACGCCGACCACGGCGAACTGACTCCGAAGGGCACGTACCGGCGCAAGGTGATCGAGCGCTCGTTCGCCGACCAGATCAGCCTGCTCTACCGCCGGCGCACCTTCTCCGTCGCCGGGGCCGACATCGTGGTTCCCAACTGGTTGTTTCAAGCGCTCGGCATCACGACCCAGGATCTCCGGGCCGAGGATGATCGACTGGTGCTCGGCACCTATTCGACCTCGTTGGCGATCTGCCGGGAGGCGGACGACGTGGTGAGAATCGGCAGCGGGTTCTATCGGTCCGACCGCCGCGCCATCGATCTGGGCCACATTCTGTGTACGCCGCGGCTCTGGCTCGGCAACGACGAGCTCGTGAACTTCGCGCCGCTCGAGCCGGCACACCGCGACAGCCGCCGCCGGCGCAGCGTCTCGGCCGAGTGGCTCCGCCGGGCCGGACCCTACCGGGTCGACGACGACGAACGGAAGGCGATGACCACCCTGCTGCGGCGACAGGAGATCGAACTGATCGATCTCCACAGGACGGCGCTTCTGCTCGCGTCGGAGGACGACGCCGACGCGATGGCGGCGATCAAGGTCCTGGAACATCTTCTCCACCTCGACGACGGCGAGAAATCAGAGGATGTTCTGCGAATCCTCCGGCGCGCGGTCACATCTCCGTCCGTTGACGTGCGGCGCCGGGCATTCCAGGTCCTCTCGGTGGCCGAAATACCCGGCCGGTACCGGCAGACTCTCGCCTCCTTTATCGATCAATGCAGCGACATCCTCGATGCCGAGACGATCTCGGTCATCGCCGATCGTGACCTCACGCCCGACCAGGTCGAGGCGTTCATCGCAGAGGCCGAACGCCGGTGCCAGAAATCGACCGACGCCATCGACCCCGCCCTGCCGAGCCTTTGCACCTTTCTCTCGACCTACGGTTCGTCCCACCCGACCCAGTACCGGCGCCTCCGCGCGTTCTTCACGCGCGCCGTGATGATCGCCCACAGCGAGGCGGCTCGGGAACTTGCCGCCGAGGGCAAACGGGTCATGGCGAGAGGTTTCAGGCTGTGGCTGGGAGCGCCCGCACGGGTCGCCGTCGATCCCGAGACCGGACTCGAATACCGATGGGAGGACGTGGTCGAGTTTTCGGACGAGGTCGACGGGGAGACGCGGAACCTCCTCGTGGGCGCGTTCCGCACAACTCCGATCATCAGCGAGGCGTCGTTCCTGTTCGGCAGCGCCCCGTCCGTGATCCGCCTCGACGATATCCTCCCGGGCGGGGTCTGGATCCGCCACCTCGGCACGTCCCACGGGAAGTCCGTGTTCCGGGTCGCCATCAGGACACGCGAACGCGGCCAACTGGACCTCGCCCTCAACCTCAATCGGGATCTGCCCGCCGACCAGGTTCAGGAGGAGATCAACTGGCTCATCGTGTGCAGCGAGGCGCGCGATCTCGGACCGCTGGTGGAGATCTTCGGTGGTTCATGGCCCGAGCACGGCCTGTGGACCGAGGAGTTCATCCCCGGTGAAACCCTGGACCACGCGATCGCCAGACTCGCCCGCCGTCCGGAGGAAGCGGAGAGGTTGGCGGCGTGGTGGCCGTTCGCGGCGTGGGCGGCGGTCGGCTCCTACGTAGATTTCTGGAATCGCACCGACCGCAGACTGGTGGTGGCAGACCCGTCGCCCTCCAACGTGATCGTCCCGATGCACGACTACCACACCGGCGCCCGGCTGGTGTCGATTTCGTCGCGCGCGCCGTTCGATTCGCTGCCGACGATGCTGCGTGACATCCACCGGCAGTTCATCGAGACGGTGGAAGCGGACCACCCCGAGCTTCAGGGCCTCGCGGGCTGGGACGTCCTCTTCTCCGCGGTTCTCGAGATCATCGGGGAGCAGGAGGGAGCGGCGCGGCTGCGCACGATCCTCGAACGACCGGGTTCGAACGACCACGACATGGTCGAGGCGCTCCGGGGCTTCCTCGATTCAGTGAGCCGTCGCGGCTTTCTCCCGAGGCGGTTGTTTTTTGCCGCCAAGCGGTACCGCAAATGGGAACGTCTCAATTCTGAGGCCACCCAGTCGGCACGGGCGGCGACGCTGCAGGAGATATTCGAAACCTATGGTCTCGTGGAACTCCGCTCATCCTATCCCGAGGCCAGGGCGAGGTTCTTCAAGGAGACGGTGTTCCGCAACGCCTCGCCGACCCTCGCCGAGGTCCTGGACTCGCTGATCGCCAGATTGCGGAGCGGTGAGCTCGCACGCGACGACATCAGTGCGGCGGTGTCGGACCTTCGTGCCCACCTTTCCCTCGAAAGCGATGAGGATTACTTCCTGGCCCGGCTCTCCTACCCTTACCTGCGTCCGGAGGACGCCGTCGAGTTCGTCGCTGCAGCCGCCGGTGGGACGCAACTGAGCGAGATGGTGGTCACCTACGAGGATTCGGACGGATCCCCCTACAGCATCCGGCACGCCCTCAATCCGAAAGAGGTCGGGCGGCTCTACCGCCTCTTTTTGACCGCCAAGCTGCAGGTGCAGTTTCGCCCCGAACACCGTTTTCTGGTCGCGCTCAACGAACGTGGCGCCCTCATCGGTGGGCTCTTCTACGAAGCCGACCCCGAATCGCAGACGGCGCACATGGAAAAAATCGTGGTGTCGCACGGCTTTCAGGGGCGCGGCATCGCTGCCGCGCTGATCGGCGAACTTCGCAATCGCCTGCGAACAGCCGGCTACGCCTCTCTCACCACCGGTTTTTTCCGCCCTCAGTTCTTCTACCGGATGGGATTCACGGTGGAAAAACGGTACGCCGGACTCTATCAATCGCTGGTCGAGGACGGGGCCCCCGTCACCTGATCCAGAGGTGCCGGCGACCCTCGGGAACCGCCCACCGGCGTTCGCGTCGATCAGAATTCAGTTCCGGTGGCACGCTCTTGTCGCTGAATAATCGATGTGGTAGCGTATGAACACATCGCGATCGAGGAATTTTTTTTTTGCGATCCCAAGCTTGAGATCCGAGGAGTGAACGATGCTGCTGAGCGATACCACGATCCTGGTGGCCGAAGACGACCCCGACCAGATCAACTTCATCCGGACCGTTCTCGAAGATAACGGTGCCGAGGTGATCGTCGCCAACAACGGGACCGAGGCGTTGGACAAGGCCCGGATCGGGCAACCCGACGCCATGACCCTGGACATCACCATGCCCGGAATGGACGTGATGGACCTCCTGGGCGAGCTCAAAAAGGACCCGGACCTCTCCTCCGTCAAGATCTGTATCGTCAGCGGGCGCCCGGAGCTCCGGACCATCCTCCGCGACCGCCACCTCAACGCCAACTCGTATCTCGACAAGCCCTTCACCGAGGACGATCTGGTCAAGAGCCTCCTCGGACTCTTGGGTAAATAGCCTCGGTTTCCGACCTCGACAGAGAAGAAGGCCCCCTCGCGCGAGGGGGCTTTTTCTATCTCTTCCTCATTTCTACAGGTACGCGAAGAGCATCGCGTAGACGATCAGCGCAATCAAGGTGAGCCCGGTCGCGAGAGCGACGAAGCCGAAGGTCTTGTAGGTCTTTTCGAGCCTGGAGGGCACGGGGGCTCTCAGTTTGGCGTCGATTTCGGCGATCGTCCCGCTCGCCATCAGGTCCTCGTACTCGGCCGGTTTGTCGTGGCGGAGCTCTTCCACCGGCACCCGTCCGGTGAAGATCACCGGGTCCATCGGGAACTTGTCGGGCCGGAAGTGGGTGTTGAAGAAGTGGATCGTGAAGATGAAGGCAACCGCGAGAAGCGCCTCGTCCGAGTGGATGATGGTGGCGACGTTGACCGACCACCCCGGCAGGAAACGCGTGAAGAACTCGGGGAACCACAGCACCAGACCGGTGGACCCGATCACGAAGACGCCCCAGAAGACCGCGAAGTAGTCGAATTTTTCCCAGTAGGTGAAGCGCCCGTAGTGCGGCCTCGGGCCGCGACCGAAGAACCACTTGATGGACTCCCACACCTGGCGGATATCGGTGAGGTTGAACATCAGCGAGTCTTTACTGAAGATGTACGCAAGCCACGTCTTTCCTGATTCTTTGTGCCCTTTCCAGATACGGGTGAGGTGAAAGCCGAAGAGGAGGATCAACGCGACCGCTGCGATGCGGTGGAGGACGCCCATGGCGGCAAACCCGCCGAGGAGCCTCGAGAGCAGGTTGGCCCACCCCATGTAGGAGAACTTGAGGGCCATTCCGGTCAGAGCGAGGGTAAAGAACGAAATCAACATCACCAGGTGCATCAGCCGGTGGGTGGTGGTGAAACGGACGTACATCTTTTCGCCGGGAACATGTTTGTGCTGCACCCACTTGTCCCTGGTCCGCATGAGCCGCCACAACCATGCACCGGTGTGGAGCAAGGCGAAGGTCATGGTACCGGTCAGGAGGATCGTCATGAACCAGAAGGAGTAGAAGAGGAACGGGTACTTCTCGGGATCGTGGTGCGTGGCATGCGTCAAATAGCCGGCGAACTTGCGATGGGCGCCAGGGTGGCAGGTGGCGCAGGTGCCCACGACGTTGTCATGACTCAAGGTCGATCCCGGGTCCTCGGGGGGAAGGATGTTGTGGGTACCGTGGCAGTCGTAGCACTTCGCGGCGCCCTCGGATCCAAGCCGTGAGACCTTCCCGTGGTAGGTGTCGAAGAAGGTCTCGGCCTCGTCGGTGTGGCATCGCCCGCACGAGTTCATCATGTTGATTCGAAAGCCCTCGGCGTCGGTGCGCGAGATCGTGTGCGAGGTGTGACAGCTCTCGCAGTTCGGGAGCTCGCGGTCGGTTTCCTTGTTGCCCGGCCAGTGCACGCTGGTCTTGAAGGTTTCCTCGATCCCGTGGTGGCATTGGCCGCAGGTGGCGGCGACGTTCGCGCCGTTGACCGATGAGTTCGGATCGTCAGCGGGCAGCTCCAGGTGCGCGGTGTGGCAGTCGGTGCAGGTCGCCGACACGACCAGCCCGCTTTCGAGGAGGCCCTTGCCGTGGATGCTCATGGCGTAGCTGTTGACGATGTCCGGAATTTTCGATTCGATCCGCTTGGCCGCAACCTCACCCTGGCGGTGGCACTTCGCACACAGTTCGGGAACGTTGCGGGCATAGGTCGGCGAGGTCGGAAGGCGATAGCTTTCGGTGGCGTGCTGGTCGTGGCAGTCGAGACAGGTCGGGGCGTCGCTGTCCCCGGCCGCCGCCAACGAGCCGTGGATCGACATCCGGTACCGGCTGACCACCTCGGCGTGACAGGTGCTGCAGTCCACCGGCGCGGTGATGGTGTCGCACGCCCGCTCGTGCGACGGGGTGACCTCGGCGTGGCATTGGGCGCACGCGACGCCGGCGTGGGCGCCGATGCTGTATCGGGTCTCGTCGACAAACAACGAGACGGTCTTCCCGTTGCGGTCCATCGCCACCTTCGGGTCGGAGTGGCAGCGCAGACAATTGGAGTTGGCTGCGCCCAGGGCGGTCAACCGGTTGCTGCGAATCTTGTGGGACTGGTGACACTCGACGCACGAGGGAACCTGATGCGGTTTCTCCTCCCACAGCCGGCCCTCGACGACCTTGACATGCACCTCTTCGATGCGCGCGTGGCAGGCCATGCAGGTTTGAGCCACATTGTCTCGGTGGATGCTCGAACGCGGGTCGGTGTGCTCGAGGATGTCGTGCGATGTGTGGCAGGACGTGCACACCGCGGTCACGGTGAGCCCTTTTTTGAAGATGCCCTCGCCGTGCACCGACATCGAGAAGTTCTCGAGAATCCGGTCCTGCGGAATATCGTGTTGGAGCGTCACCGGAGTGCCCTCTCGGTGACAGCGCCCACACAGGAGCGGCACGTTCATGTTGGCGGTCGGCGACGAGGGATTCGTGCGGGGCAGGATGGCGTGATGCTCGTGGCACGTCACGCAGCTCGGCGCCAGCGGGTCGCCTTCGGCGGCGGCACGACCATGCAGGCTGCGCCGGTGCTCGACCGCCCGCGCTTCATGGCAGGCCCCGCAGATCGCCACCTCCTCCTGTTCGCCGCGCGGAGGCGTCATGGAGTGCCCAGAGTGACAGTCCACGCAGCTCGCGGCCGGTCCGTTGTCGCGGCTTCGAGAGTGCGGGCTCTTGCCCACCTGCTGAAGCTCTCGGGCGTGGCAACGGCCGCATAGCTCCATCGAGTGGGCGGAGCTGACCGGGCTCGCGGGATCCGACGCAGCCAAAACGTCGTGCGTGCCGTGGCACACCGTGCATTTGGCAGCCGGCGCCGACGGGTCGTCGGCCCATGCCCCGTGAGGGCCCCCATCGAGTTCCTCGGCAACGTCGTCGTGGCACATGGCGCAGTCCACGGCCTCGAGCTCTTCGTCATGTGGCAGTTCGACACCGTCGAGGGCGACGTGGCAGTCGATGCACGCAAATTCCCCGTGGACCGAGTTCGCGAACTTTCCAGGATCGACAAACACCGAGATCTCGTGACCGGCGCGCTCGCCGACCGCCTCGGGGTCCTCGTGGCACATGAAACAGTCGGCGTTTTCCTGAGCGGGGGCCGATCCGGAAACCAAAAGCAGCATCAACACGGCAGCGGGCCCGAACCGGGCGAGCCTCCCGAACCTGCCAGGTTCACCACTTGGGATGATCATCCATCGCCTCCAAAAAGGGGTCGGGTGAACCCCCGAACCCGGGAACTGTATCTCTATGTAGCGAATTATTCAAGTTCATCAAGGGTCTCGAAAATGAGACTGCACATCAACAATGTCCCGACTCTACAGTCGCGACGATCATCCTTTATTTTCGAACTTTAATTGCCAAACTCTGTCGTCACAGTCACCTCCACCGGTGCACAGGCTGTATCATTTGAGGACTTGTTCAAGTCTTTTTACGGTGATAAGCTCGCGCGGTCCCTCGAAGGGATGCCCAAAACCACCTACCGCCAGGAGGATTGATGTCCAGCAGCGCCGAGGATCGCAAGAAATTCTTTGGCCGTCTTTTCAACTACGCCAACAACGGCCTCACCATAGCCGGGGTTGTGTTGACGACCCTATCCGGTCTGCTCATCGTTGTTTTTCTCATCGCCCAGATGTGGGGCGGCTTGAAGAGCCCCTATATCGGGCTGTTCGCCTATGTCGTGCTGCCGGCGATCTTCGTGCTCGGTCTGATCGAGATTCCCATCGGCATGTGGCGCCGTCGTGCCCGTCTGATCCGGGAGGGCGCGACCGAGGCAGAGTTGACGACCTTCCCCACGCTCGATTTCAACGATCCCCAGATGCGGCGGGTCGCCACGATCATCATCGTTCTCACCGCCCTGAACACTGTCATCCTGGGGTCGGCCTCTTTTTTCGCGGTTGAAGAAATGGAAACGGTCGAGTTCTGTGGCGAGACCTGCCACACCGTGATGCAGCCGGAGTACACCGCGTATCAGGACTCCCCCCACTCCCGGGTCGCCTGCGTCGACTGCCACATCGGTCCCGGCGCCTCGTGGTTCGTCAAATCCAAGCTCGACGGCCTCCGCCAGGTGTGGCACACCGCCATCGGGACATACGCCAAACCGATCGGGACCCCCCTCCACACTCTTCGGCCCGCACGTGAGACCTGCGAGCAATGCCACTGGCCCAACAAGCACCACGGCGACAAGCTCCGCATTTTTTCGCGTTACAAGACGGACGAGGCCAACAGCCCGTCCTACACCGCCATGCTCCTGAGGACCGGTGGCGGCAGCCTCGACATCGGCCGCGCCGGCGGGATCCACTGGTGGCACATCTACTCGGACAACAAGATCAGGTTCATCGCATCCGACGAACGACGGGAAGAGATCGCGTGGGTGGAGCTCACCACTCCGGATGGGTCCGTACGCACCTACAGCCGTGATTGGGATGAAGCTCCCCCCGCGGACGCGATTGCGGGTGCCCGGATCATGGACTGCGTCGATTGCCACAACCGGCCGACCCACACCTTCTTCGTGCCCGCCAAGGCGGTCGACTGGATCATCGACACACATCCCGAGCTGCAGGCCCTTCCCTACTACAAGAAGACCGCGGTCGCCGCCATCGGGGGAGAGTACCCGAGCCACGGCGAAGGCATGGCCGCGGTGCGCCAGGCCGTTGTGGATTTCTACTCCGCGGAGTACCCGGAGATCTCGTCGTCGGAGGACCAACTGGTCGCGAAAGGCGCGGACCTCGCTTCACAGGCCTACGGCAAAACGGTCTTCCCCGATATGGACACCAATTGGGAGACCCACCCCAACCACATCGGACACGATGATTTTCCTGGCTGCATGCGATGCCACGACGACGAGATGTCGACGGCTGACGGTGAGTTCACGATTCCGATGGACTGCGAAACGTGCCACGTGTTCCTGGTCGAGGACAGCCCGGAATATCCGGAATTCGCCTACGCTCTCGAGCCCAGGTGAGCGAAGGCGAAACGCGGACTGTGGCGCATTCCGGCGGCCGCTGAACGGCGGTCCTGACCGCGTGTGAAATCGAGGCGGGAGCGTGTTAACCTCGGATCCCCGCTTGGGACCTTTGCGCCGGGAGAAGCCAGACGATGACATGGATGGAACAGAACATCGACGCCTATCGGATCGTTTCCGAAATCCTCGGAGACCTCCGGAAAGCGATCAGGGAACGCTTGGAATCGACGTACGGCGAGACGTGGTATCGGGACGGGCTCCCGAAAGATGTCTTCGATCGACTGGTGGCCGCAAAGGAGCGTGAAAAGGCGATCGACTGGTACGAAGGCCAGTACCAGCAGATCATGGAGTACGCGGTTTTTTCCGATCTGGTGGAGATTCTCGAAAAGAACGCCGACGACTTTTCCGAACTCATGGCTCTGGCGCCGAACTCCGCATTGCTCCAGGCGCGGTTCATCGAGCTCGACGTCATGCGCGCCAAACTCGGCAGAGCGCGTCCCATCAGCGAGACCGAGCTGTCGTTCCTCGGCACCTTTCACCTCCGTTTCAGAAAGGCGATCGGCGACATGCCGCCGCCCGCCACGCCCCCGCAGGTGAAACCCTCGCCGGACGGAGAACCGGCAGAGGAAATCGTGGCGCCGGAACCGACGCCGAAGCGCCGGGCGAGCGACCGTCCGCCGAAACAGGAGCCCGTCGCGCCACCGCCCGAACTGCGGCCGAAAACGCCGAAGGCAGCGGAGACGCCCCCACTCCGGCCGGTTCCCCCCGCGACCCAGAAGGTCGTCGAACGTCCGCTGAAACCGATGGCCGCCGTTCATGCCGATAACGAAAGCCACGACGGCAAGGCGCCGAAGAGGCCACCTGCGAGGGCCGTGCAGTCGGCCTCTGCGCCGAGCCGGACCGAGGACCTCGAGGAGCCGGTTCGGGACGACGACGAACCCGGAGGTCCGGTCGAGACCGGCGTCTCCGATGACGACGACGCGCCGAACACCCGTGCGCCGGTGGGACCAAAAAAGCTCGAGGCCGCTCTGGAAAACAACGACCACCGAACCGTCCTTCGGGAGCTCTACCGCGAGGTGACCACCGTTGCCGAAGGCGTGTGGTCGAGCGACGTCACGCCGGCGCCGCTCGTGTGGGAACAGGTGACCGCCAGCGAGTGGTACAAGAACAACTTCTCCCGCCTCGGTCTGCAGCCGTTGTCGGTCTTTTACGAGGTGACCGGGAACGTCGAACAGATGGCGCGCGAGGGCGCCACAAAAAAACAGCTCCAGGAGTTCCTCAAGGAGACCAACTTCGCCAAGACCCTGTTGGCTTTGCGGGACATGTTCCAGGCGAATAACCTCTAGGAGATTTCGGATTTCGGATTTCGGATTTCGGATTTTCCACCCGCCCGACGCATCTTCGGACTGGCGGGATTTCGGCCCGTTCTGCAGGAACATCTGAATTCGGTTTGATTGCTCGAAAATCCGAAATCCGAAATCCGAAATCCTAAGAATCACGCGGGGGGAAACTGTTCGGTGTACGCCCCGTAGCGACGGAGAATCCGGCGGGTGTAGCCGACCGCCCGGCGGCAAGCACAGACCCCCGTGGAAAAACGTCGCGCCACTTCGGGATCGTCGAGAATCAACATCGCGGTCTCCACCGAGCCCGCCCAGTGGTTGGGGTCGAGCCCCATTTCGACCGCCAGCTTGCGCGCGTCGAAGACGTGACCCGGCCCGACGTTGTACGAAGCGATCGCCATTGCCACGCCGTCGCGGAGAGGTACACCCTGGAACTCGTCAATCAACTGGCGGAGGTACCTTCCCGCGGCTTCGGTCGCCTCCTGAGGGTGGTGGGGGTCCTCGACGCCGAGCTCACGCCAGGTGGACGGCATGAACTGGAAGAGACCGGCCGACCCTCCGGGACCCACGGCGTCGGGGTCGAATCTCGATTCCTCGTACATGACGGACGCCAGCAGCCTCCAGTCGATGTCGTAGGTCCGGCCGACCCACTGCAGAAGCTCGTCGTAGGGGCTCAGCGCGCCTTCAGGTATCGGCAGCATCGTGCCGGGTCGGGGAGCCCGTCCTTTTCGGAACTGGTTCGCCGCCAGTTGCCGTACGAACCCTGAATTCCGGGCGGTGCGCAGCCACTGGTTGACCTCGCGGTGCAGCCGCGGCGACGACAGGTTGACCACCCAGGCGAGCCCGACATCCGGCACCACGACCGCGCCAATCTGGAGATCGGACCGGCTCCTGACCACCAGCCGCGCTGCATCGCGATTCACGACAGCCACCGGTGCGCGGCCTCGCGCGACGGAGAGCATCGCGTTGAAGCCGTCCGCACCGACCGCGGGGGGGCGTGCGCGGATCGGCGCCGTCAGAGGCATGATCCGCGCCAAGGATGCCTCCGCCTTCGACGCCATCGCCCGGACCCCGGCCAGCTCCTCGACCGACGCCGGGCGATCGGCTCGCGACGAGACCACCGCCACCAGGTCGACCCGGCGGTAGGCCTCGCTGACCCGGAACGAAGCCCGGCCTTCCAGCCCGAAGGGCTCGTGCAGGGCCGCGATGTCACCATACCCCTCTTCGAGCCAGCTCAGCGGCTCGACGCCGGGCGGCGGAATCGCGAGCTCGAGGCGAACTCCGAGGTCGCGGGCGAAGGCGAGAGCGAGTTCATACTCGAACCCGGACAGGCCCCCGCGTTCGACCGTCACGGTGGTCGCTGAATTCCGCGTGACCAGCCGAAGGATCCCGGTTTTCCGGATTGCGGGCAGGTCCCTGCACGCTCTGGCCCGGCCGCCTCGGGAAAGTACGCTTTCGGCGAAGAGGAACTGATCGATGGCGCGGCGCAGACCGGGGTTCGATTCCCGCACCGCCCACACGATCGGGCGGCGGCCCGGGATCCGGTCGACGATCTCGAGACCAGCGGCAGGGCGATTCGCACTTGCAATCTGTGAATCGACGACAGTCATCCGATAGCGGCCCGCCCGCACCCTGTCCAGCACCCCTTCGATGGACACCTCTTCGGCCACCTCCTCGACCGAAAGGCCGTGCTCCGAGAGATAGAGTTGCACCGCCGGAGTCAGCGCCGAGCGATGAAGATGAACGGTCGACGAACCGCGTTCGACGGGGCCCGCCGCGCTCCCGGGCGACGCCACCACAACGTCGTCCACCCAACCCAGCGCCGCGCTGGCCCGCAATCCGAAATCTGCCAATGACTCCACCGCGAATCGTCCGACGGCGACGTCGGCCGTTCCCTCATGGACGAGGCCCAACAACCGGTCGCTCCGGTGGGCCTCGATCCAGCGGATCTCTACCCCGAGGCGGGCGGCGAACTGTCGCAGGAGCTCCGACTCCAGACGGAACAGCTCGCGAGTTCCGACCGCGTCGAAATAACCCGGGCGGACTGCGACGCGGAGAACCCCTGCCTGACGGATCTCTTCGACATCGCCGGTCCTGCGCTGCGACGGCAAGCATGCCGAAATCGACACCACTGCCAGAACGCCGAGAGCGCCGGTGAGGAATCTCCTCGGATTCACAGCGATACTGTAGCGGAAGCCGCGCCGGGAAGACGCGGGTCCGGGGAAAAAACGGGGAAAGAGGGACCGCCCAACCGCGCCGGACCAGATCCTCATGGCCTCACTGCCTCATGGCCTCGCTCCCGTCGGGTGCGATACTATCGGCGCGACGATGGAAGGCAACACCGCGAATCCGAAACCCGACCTCCGCCCGGTGATCGCGCGACTGCGCGAGATCGAGCGCAAGTGCGAGGCGATGGGATCGAGGAACGAAGACTTCCCTCAGATGCGGGTGCGAGTCAAAGGGATCATCGCCCGTCTCGAAGCGGAAGAGGATCCTTCCGGCGCCCCGCCGGATTACCGGCGGATCGCGCGTGAGCTCTTCCCGGTGGCCCACCTCTTCGAGAGCACGGGCTTCATGTCGGTCGGAAAAGAAATCGCTCACATCGAGCGCTCGCTGAATGAGTTCTCTCCGCAAGCCGGTTCGGGGGCCAGCGGCGCGCCGGCCGCGCGGGCGAAGCCAACGGGCTCGAGCTCCGCGGCGGTTCAACCGGTCGAAACGGCGCCCGAGACGCGGGTGAAAGAACCGCAACGGTCTTCGGTGCCCCGCCCGGTCATCGCGGGGTTTCTGCTGCTGGTGCTGGCCGTCGCCGGATCTGCCGCCATCATCTTCCGCATCGGCCCGTTCGCCCGTCCTCACCCGCCTCCCGAGGCCGGGATCACGCCCGAACCGACCGAAATCGCAACCGCGCCGCCCACACCGTCTCCAGAGCCGGATCCAGAGCCGACCAACCCCCTGCCGCCTCCGCCGACGGCCGTCCCGCGCGGCCGGTTGGCCGAGGAGGTGGCCGCCGCCAGACTGGCCCTCGCCAAAGGGGATCTCGAGGCGGCCGGCGCCCACCTCTCGGAGGCGGGCCGCATCGACCGCACGGACGACGATGTCAAGGAGATTGCGGAGGCGGTCGTCGCCGGCCTCGTGTCGTGGGCGTACGGCGCTGCAGACACTGCGGATTGGAACGCGGCGGATCCACTTCTCGAGCGTGCCGAGCGGACCGCGATGCGCTTCGGGATCGGCACTGCCGCGATCGATACGGCGCGATCCCGGATCGCCGCCATGGAGCGATACGTGGTCGTCGGTCCCGCCGATCGACAGGTCGTCCTCCAATCGGCCGGAAAACGGACCGAGGTGGCGCTCACCGACGGTACCACCCGGGTCGGAAGGATCGAAGGCATCGACGGCGCCGAACTGGTCCTCAACATGGACAGTCGGGTCGGAGGGGGCGTGGTGCAGTTCTCCGAGCGCGTCCCGCTGTCGGACATCCGCTCGCTCAAGATCTTCGAGAACTGAGGTCGTCACTCCGAGACGTCGTGGATTGCGCCCCCACACGACGAGCCGGCTCCCGCCGTACAGCCGAAACAGTGGCGACCGGTCACGATCTTCCGCCCGACGAGCGTCGCCGGGTCGAGGTCGCGCACGTTGACCTTGCCGCCACCATAGGCCCGGCTCGAAAGCTCGAGCATCTGGTTGAAATCGCAGTCGAAGACCTCACCGGTCCACGAGATCGACAACGTGTTGCGGCACATCAGCCCGCCGACGGTTGCCGGGTTGAAGGACGCCGTCAACAGCTCCATGTAGGCTGCGAGGTTTCCGGTCTCTTCGAGCCACTCGAGGTAGCGTGCGATGGGCATGTTGTTGAGGGCGATCAGGCGGTCAAACGTCACGTGGTGGTGGCGCTCGAGGCTGCTCATCCACGTGCGCTCCATGGAACACTGGTCGCCGGTGAGGTGCGAACCCACCGGGTTGACCATGACGGTCAGGCGCCGGTTGCGGATCGCCTTGCCCGTAGCCCGCCCGGTTGAGCCTCGTCATCGCCTCGATCGATTTTTCGAAGGTGCCGTCCCCGCGCTGAGCGTCCGTGTTGCGGCGGCGGTAGTGCGGCAGCGAGCACACGACCTCGACCCCGCGTTCCGCGAGCCACTCGGGCAGGTTCCGGTGCCGGGGAAGCAACAGCACGGTGAGGTTGCATCGGTCGATGACGTGTTTGCCGCGTTCGACGCAGCTCTCGACGAGATAGCGGAAGTTGGGATTGAGCTCGGGCGCGCCGCCCGTCAGGTCGACGGTGAGGGCGCCGGTCTGATCCAACGCCCTGAGACACGCGTCCACCGTTTCGCGATCCATGTTCTCCAGGGTCCGGTCGGGACCGGCGTCGACGTGGCAGTGACGGCACGCCATGTTGCACAGTTTGCCGAGGTTGATCTGGAATATCTCGACCGCGCCGGCGCGGAGAGTCCCCGAGCCGCAGGCGGCCAGCGTGAGGTCGAAATCGCCGCCGTGAGCGTGTGCGGAGAGGTCCACCGCATTCAGGCTTTCGATCTGGTGACGCGGATCGGCGAGAGGCGACCGCTTCGCCGCCAGAGATGTCGTCCGGCGCGGACCTGCATCGGGGCGCGCCACGTCATCGAGCACCTCCTGGGAAAGGCAGCTTTCCGGCAGAGCATCAGTCACTCGAACGTCCCTCCGCGCCGTTGCGTGCGCCCATCGACGTTTTCATCACCTGCTCCAGCATCTGCAGACCGTGGACCAGGGACGCGCCGCCGCGGATGGCTGTGGCCACGTGGACTGCCTCGGTCATCTCCTCGAGGTCGGCCCCCTGTTTGACACACTCGGTCGAGTAGGCGTCGATGCAGTACGGGCACTGCACTGCGTGCGAGACCGCCAGCGCGATCAGCGCCTTTTCGCGGACGGTCAACGCCCCTTCCGCAAAGACCGAACCGTAGTAGTCGAAGAACTTCTTTGCCAGTTCGGTACCGCCCTCGGCGATGTCTGCGAAGTTCGCCAGGTGTTCACGCTTGTAGTAGTCGTCCATCCCGCGTCCTTTCACGATATCGACGAATGAGCCCACCCGCCGGATCGATGCCACCCTTTGTCTTATGCCAGGGGACGGCCCGGGGGTACGACGGCCGGGTTGCCGTCGGTGCGCTCTCCGACCAGATACAACGGCCTCCGCTTGACCTCGTCGAAGATCCTCCCGAGGTACTCGCCCATGATGCCGATCATCAGGAGCTGTACGCCGCCGAGAAAGAGGATCGAGGCCATCAGCGAACTGTAGCCGGGCCAGCTGATTCCGACCGCCTTGAGGACGATCACCACCACGATGTAGAGGAAGGCGAAGAGCGAGACCACGAACCCGGTCCAGGTGGACAGCCGAAGCGGAAGATATGAGAACGACGTGATCCCGTCGAGGGCGAAGCGGAGCATCTTGCGCACCGGGAACTTGGTCTCGCCCTGGGCCCTGGCCTGGCGCTTGTAGCGGACCGCGGTCTGTTCGAATCCGATCCAGCTGACGAGACCGCGAATGAAGCGGTTGCGTTCGGGGAGGGCGCGGAATGCGGCCACCGCCCGCGGGCCCATGAGGCGAAAGTCCCCGGTGTCGACCGGGATCTCGACGTTGGTGATGCCGCGGAGAATGCGATAAAAGAGCGCCGCCGTGGTGAGCTTGAACCAGGTCTCCCCTTCCCGCTCCTCGCGTTGGCCGTACACCACTTCGGCGCCCTCGCGCCAACGCGCCACCATCTCGGGGATGACCTCGGGCGGGTCCTGGAGATCACCGTCGATAATCACCACCGCCCGCCCCGATGCGGCATCGACTCCGGCGGTGAGGGCCGCCTGGTGTCCGAAGTTCCGCGCGAAACGGATCCCGCAGACGCCCGGCTCGCGGGCGGCAAGCTCGCTCACCATGGCCCACGTGCGGTCGCTCGATCCGTCGTCGACGAAGATGATCTCGAGGCCCTCGACCACGCCCTCGAGAGCCTCCGTAACTCGCCGGAACATGGTTTCGATGTTGGCCTCTTCGTTGAAGGCCGGGACGACCACGGTCAGTTCGGGCGTCGGGGTGCTCACCGCACCATCATACCCGTGCATCCGCTCAATCTCGCGCCGGCTCGCTCACGCGAACGAGATATGAACCGTCCTTCTCGACCAGAATCTCCCCCGCCGCCGCAACCGCAGCCAGCGCCTCGGGAGGGAAGTCGCGCCGTTCGAGGGAACCGACCGCGATCAGATCGGCTCCGGCGGTGGCCGCCAGTTCGCGCACCACCGCGGGGTCGCCGCTCGAGTAGAGCCGGTTCACCAGATCCGTGCGGCCCTCGGTCTCGGTCAGGATCTCGGGGCCGCGCCAGACCATTTCGTGGTTCGCCCAGCCGAGGTAAGCCGGCACACCCGTGGCTGCGGAAAGGCGGCCGTACTCGGTGTAAGCGCCGCCCACCGCCTCGATTACGACCGCGCCCGGTGGCTGCTCCCGCAGCGCCTCGACGATCGCGCGGTCCCCGGCGTCCATCCACGCCAACCCGTCCACTCCCAGGTTCGAGGACCTCCCCTGGCGGAGACCCACGCTCGCGAGGTGCGGCAGCGCCGCACTCACCATCACCACGACCAGCGCCGTTCGCACCCACCTCCGGGGAGTCGACCAGCGCACCGCCACGGGCAACGCGGCGGCGAGGAAGACCCAGCCCTGGATATAGGACTTGAAGACCGTGTTCATGCGGTGGAGTTGATCTCCGTAGCCGTCCGCGACATAGACGACCTCGGGCACCAGAAAGAGAAAGCTGCCGAGCGCGGCCAGGGCGAGCCCCGGCCGGCCTTCGCCGGGCCCCACCCACATCACACCCGCGACCATCACCGCGGTCACGGCGGTCAGCATGATCAGGGTGGGCCGGCCGGTCGCCGCCCCCACCAACACCACCGCGGCGCCGGTGGTCAGCAGCGCGGCCTGTCCGAGGTCGCTGTCACGGCCGATCTCGCGCCGCAGCAGACCCACCCCGGCCAGGACGACGGGCAGCAGCAGACAGCCGGCGTAGAGCAGAAGGTCCGGCGGACCCGTCCAGGCGGAAACCAGACCGATACCGTTGAAGAACGGCTCGAACCCGAGGTGGAACGGCGCGGTCGCGATCCATCCTCCGACAGCGACGGCCACCGCCGCCAGCCATCGCCGCCTCCCCTCACCGACCGGCCAGTACCACCGCTCGTCGCCCGCCATCAAGAGCAGAGCGATGCAAACCAGCGTGGGCGGCATCGACCACGGATTGGCCGCCCAACAGACACCGAAGAGAATCGCCAGCACCGTCGTGTCCGGCCACCGCGGGCCGCGCCTTCCGGCCTCGAGGGCGACCAGGAGCGCGAGGCATACCACGGGCATCGACAGCAGGTGCGGGTGAAGATCGCCGTGCCAGAACGTGAAGAGCGGGAACTCGGTGATGGTGTCGGCGATCTGGCGCGACGAGTGCCAGAGGTCGAGCTCCAGCAGCGGCTTACGCTCGAACAGCTGGCGCACCGCGTCCGGGGTGCCCGCAAAAAGGCCGAAAAACGCGACCAACAGACCGCTGCGGTGGCTGCCGCCGATGCGACGTCCGGCCGCCCACAACAACACGCCGACCGCGCCGCCCGCCAGGCCCACCACCAGGTTGTACGCGAAGTCGAGCGGCAGGCCGCTGCAGGAGATGGGGATCGTCCACAACAGTGCGCCCCAGTAGTAATAGGGCAGGCCTTCGCCCGCCAGCCACATATCCGGGGGCGGAAAGGAATCGGCGCGCAGCAGCGATGCGAAGATCCCCATGTCCATGGGTTTCTCCTGAAAGCTGATGTTGGGGTGGTCCAGCCGAATGATCAGGACCACCGCCATGGCGACCAGGAAGATCGTCTCGGCGGTGATCAGACCGCGCCAGTTTCGACGGCGCCAGACGGCGTGCAGCCCCACCAGGCCGAGAACGGCCAGCACGACGACGCCGGCGGATCGCCACGCGCGGAGACCGGCGACTCCCAGCCACCACGCCGGCAGGGCCACCAGGACCAGCCCCGCCACCCTGCCCCCCGCCCACGCCTCGAAATCGTCGAGCCCCAGTCGCGTGAGCAGCGCATAGCCGCCGAGACCCGCAACAGCGATCGCCAGAAGAAGCAACACGACGGACATCGTTACGGACATTCTATCGAATCGACGCTGACAGCGAGCTCTTCTGCGAGCTCCTCCCCCAGACCGAGGTACAGGCGGATACCCTCGGCATCGATGTTGTCGTCGTGGACCCCGGCGGTGACGACGGTGACGCGCCCGAGCCCGGCCGCCAGCCGTGTCGCGATCCCGCGGGCGATCGGCTCCTCCTTGTGGGGTGGGATGGTGAGCACCGAGCACGAGGCCGACCATTTCCCCGACTCGCCCTTCGCGGGACAGGGAGTCGCCAGCACGACGCACCCGACGTGGGGACGTGCTCCGCCGCCCACCGTCACCACCAGGTCCTCACCCACCACAGCCACCCGGGCCTCCAGATACCTCAGACCCGGCCCCTCCTCCACTCGACAGACGATCGTCTCCACGGCGGCCTCCCGGCACAGGTATGATCGCCATTGTATGGGCGATCTCCCCATCCGTGGCCGCAGCACTTCCGAAACAGTCCGCGTCGGGGACGTCCCGATCGGCGGCGGTTATCCCGTGGTGGTGCAGTCGATGACCGATACCGACACCGCCGACGCGGCGGCCACGGCGCGCCAGTGCCTCGAGCTGGAGCGCGCCGGCGCCGAATTGGTCCGGGTCACCGTCGACCGCGACGAGGCGGCGGCGGCGGTTGCCGAGATCCGTACCCGCCTCGACGATGCCGGATGCTCGGCGCCTCTGGTCGGCGATTTCCACTTCAACGGCCACCTTCTCCTGCGCCGCCATCCCGCCTGCGCCGCCGCCCTCGCCAAGTACCGCATCAACCCCGGCAATGTCGGAAAATCTGCGCGCGGGGGCACCAACTTTTCGGAGATCTGCGCCGTCGCCGTCGGCCACGGCGCCGCCGTCCGCATCGGCGTCAACGGAGGCTCGCTCGATCCCGAAATGGTGACCGCCGCGATGGCCGAAAACGCCGCCGCCCCCCTGACCTTGTCGGCGGACGATGTTCTCGACCGCTGCATGGTCGAGTCGGCGCTGCGGTCCGTCGAAGCCGCCCTCGAATGCGGTCTCGGCAGCGACCGCATCGTGATCTCGTGCAAGGTCTCGTCGCCCCTCCGTCTCATCGCCATCTACCGGGAGCTCGCGGCGAAGACCCGCCAGCCCCTCCACCTCGGCCTCACCGAAGCGGGGGTCGGAACCCGCGGACTGGTGTGGTCCTCATCGGCGATGGCGGTGCTCCTCGCCGACGGCATCGGCGACACCATCCGCATGTCCCTCACCCCGGCGCCCGGCGGACGGCGAACCGACGAGGTCGAAGCGGCGTACGAGCTGCTCCAGGCGCTCGGTCTGCGGTCCTTCAAACCGACCATCGTGTCGTGCCCCGGCTGCGGGCGGACCGCGAGCGGAGCGTTTCAGAATCTGGCGCAGCGGGTCGGCGACCACGTCCGGCGACGGATGGAAGGCGGCTGGCGAGAACGATTTCCGGGCGTCGAGGACGTCACCATCGCCGTCATGGGCTGCGTCGTCAACGGCCCCGGCGAGTCGCGACACGCCGACGTCGGCATCAGCCTCCCCGGGAGCGGCGAGGAGCCCCGGTGTCCGGTGTATGTTGACGGCCGGCGGGTCGCGGTCCTGCACGGCACCATCGACGAGGTTGCCGATCGCTTCCTGGCTCTGATCGACGAGTACGTGGGAAACAGATTCGGAGGAGGCGCGAAATGAGAGGGTTCAGATCGCGGTCTGGCGGCCGGCGCCGGCGCCGACGTGGAGGCGCCCACCCGCGCCGAGGTCGAGGCGTCGATGGGCCTGCCGCGGTGCGGGCGGTTCTCGGTCCCGTTCGGACTCGAAGTGCTCCGCAAGGTCGCCCTCGAGACCGCGGGCGCCGCGCCGAAGGGTGAGTTGTTGAAGTACGGCACCAGCCTCGGCGGTCCCGAACTGCCGGTGTCGGCCGACGCCAGGAAGGGCGGATTCGGTTACACCGCCCCCTCGAATCTTTACCACTGGGTCGGCTATATCGCTGTCGGTTTCTTGATGCCATAGCGCAACCGGAGTCGGCATTGCCTTCAAGCGATCGATAATTTTGAATTCTCAATTTTGAATCTTGAATTCTCGCGCGACCTCCCAGCGGGTTTCAGGGTCCGTGGAGGGCATTCAAAATTCATAATTCATAATTCAAAATTGGCGCGTCAGCGCCAGACCAGCCAGAGGTCGAGCACGGAGATGTCGGTCTTTTTGGCAGTGAAGGCCTGTTCCTCGATCCGCCCTGCGAGCTCTTCCGACTCGGCCGCGATGCGTTCGATCTCGTCCTCGAGCTCCTCCGCGAGGCCCTCGATCTCCGCCGTCAGCCTCTCGATCTCCCGCTCCGATTCGACAACCGAGCCTTCGGCGGTCTGCCGCATCCGCCGTTTCCCGGCTGCGGTCCGCAACTTCGCCGCCGCCTTGCGCGAGGCGGAGCTCATGCTCCTGGAACCCAGAAGCACCGAGAACAGCCCTTCGACCATGCCCATCTTCTCCTCGGCTTTGCGCGAGTCGAGCTGGACGCGGTCGCGGTCGAGTTCGTCACGTTCCTTGTCCAGGCGTTTTCGGAGAGTCTTCAAGCGGCTTTCGTAGCGCTTCGTGACCCTCTCCTGGGTGGTGTCGTCCGCCTGGTCGGCAGCCGCGAGGCACCGCTCCAGAAATGCCTCTCTGTCCTCACCCTCGCCGGCGGCTATCTTGAGCACCTGGTTGACCATCACCATCACGGGCTTTCTCGCCCGCCAGGCCGCGAAATCCGTCGCCGCCTTTTTGATTTCGCCGGCCAGCCGACCGGGTGCAGCGGGAGGAAACTCCATTCCATCGGGCGGTTCATTCACCAGATCCGGCAGCTCGGAAAGCAGCTCGCCATCCTCCCATCGCAGCTTTCCCTCGTCGTCGGCCGGGACGCTCCAGACTTCGTCGATTTCGCGGAAGAGTCCGACGCTGGTGCTCTGGACCGTCAGACGATTGCGCACGATGACGCCGGGCTTCGCGGCGCCGGTCGAACCGGCGTCGTATCGGATCACGGCGTCCACCGCCAGCGGTGGCGGCTGGTGGCGTGCGGGCTCAGCGGTCTTCGACGGAACCCGGGAGGCGTGACCGACCACCGGCGCATCGGCCGGTCGCAGCAGCGGACCGATCTCGGCCAGCGTCACCGGGCCCCGGAGATAGCTCATCGCCCAGCGCGAGGCAAAGGTCGTGGCCCCGGTCTTCGCCCGCACATCGGTGAGGAGAAACTCGCGCTTGCCGAGACCAGCCACGATCTCGTCGGCGTCGCGGCCGTCAGGCAGTTTCTTCATGCCGAGGCCTTCGAGTGCGCGATCGCGGTCGCGGTCGGTGATCAGACGTCCCACCAGCTTGACGCCGGCGTTGCCGAGCGCTTTGTAATCGAGATCGACCGGGTTCTGGGTCGCCACCCAGGCGCCGACGCCGTAGGCGCGACCCTGTTTGAACAGAGTCAGCAGGGGGCCCTTGGTCGGCGGGTTGGCCGGGTGCGGCGGCAGGATCCCCTGCACCTCGTCCATGTAGAGCAACGCCCGAAGTCCGTCAGACGCGGGTTGGCGCCGCATCCACGCCACCAATTCGGAGACCAGAAGGGCGATGACGAAGGAGCGCTGGCGGTCGTCGAGGTGGGCCACCGAGACGATGGATGCGCGCGGTGCAGCCGAGCTGCCGAGCAACTCGTCCATGTCCATCGGCGCGCCCTCGGTCCAGGCGGCGAAGGCCGGGCTGGCGAGCAGGGTGTTGAGGGCCATCACGAGCTTCATCCGATCGTCGCGCGGGAAGAATCCCTCGAGAGGGAGGGCCCCCAAGGCCTGCATCGGGGGGTCCAGGAGGCTGCGCAGCAGACCCGCCAGATCGAGTGCGTCGCCACGGCGCCAGTGTTCGAGGATGACCGACGCGGTCAGCACGTGGTCGCGGTCGGACAACGGGTCGCCGCCCCGACCCACCAGCGAGAGCAGCGCCGACGTCACGCCGTTGACCCGGTCGGTGGCGCCGTCCGGGTCCCCCGACGGGTCCCACCCGTCTGGCACGCCGAGTGCCGGCAGGATGTCGAGCGGCGCACCCGATGCGGCGCCCGGGGTGATCAACTGCCACGCGACCCCGTCCTTCACCGCCCGCATGTCGTCCGGTCCCAGGCCGGCCCGTTCGAGACCCTGGGCCCACAGCGCCGCCTGCGCCGCGGCCGCCGCGGCCCGGTCCGGCCCCCCGGCCGCATCCGGCGGCAGCCACGGCTCGAAATCCTCCCCGGTCAGCGCCGGGAAGTTGAGCAGGAGGTCGACCATGTCGCCTTTGAGGTCGATGACCAGCAGCGACACCCCGCGCCGGGCCAGCTCCTCGAGGGCGACGATGCCGAGTCCGGTCTTGCCCGAGCCGGTCATGCCGAGGCAGACGGCGTGAGTCGTCAGGTGGTCCGCGTCGAGGACGACACGCCCGCCTCCTTCGACTTCGCGACCCAGATAGAGATCCCGATCAGCCATGGTGCGCCCCCTGGAGGTCCTTTTCAGTTGCGGTTGGATTATAGCGGCTCGCGATCTCGGCGCGGCGCTGTTATAGTGACGGCCATCAACAACTCGAAGAGGAAGGGAGGACCAGATCATGGGTCTCCGGGATCTATTCGGTAAGAGTTTCGAGGACCAGGTGCAGGAAGCCATGAGAGAAATCGCGTCGACCACCCCGGGCGTGTCCGGGCTCAGCGCGGAGGTGCGCGGCAAGGTCATCACCCTCAAGGGCAAGGCCGACAGCCGCCAGGCCGCCAACCTCGTGATGAGCAAGATCGACCAGGCGGTGAAGGCCGACAACATCGTCAACGCGATCGAGGTCAAGAAGGCCCCGGCGCCCGAGCCCGCGCCCGCTCCGGCGGCCGCAGAGCGCATCTACGAGGTGGTCTCCGGCGACACCCTCGGTGCGATCTCGAAGAAGTACTACGGCAAGGCGAGCGCCTACATGAAGATTTTCGAGGCCAACCGCGACATCCTCGACAATCCCGACCTCATCAAGGTGGGACAAAAGCTCCGCATTCCGGAGTAGGCCGACCGATCGAGAGCGTTCCCGGCGGCGGGGTCTGACGGCCCCGTCGCTTCTCTTTCAGACGACGCGGCACCCGTCGACGGCGATCCCGGTGGCTACCACCCGGCCATTGGGCGCTGCGGCCCGCAGCGCGGCCAGGATCGCCGGACGCGATTCCGGGGCGTGCCACACCAGGACGCTGCCCCCACCGCCCGCCCCGCACGCCTTGAAGGCCTCCCCGCCCGCCGCCTCGGCCGCCTTTTCGATTTCGACAAGCTCGGCGGGGCAGACCTCCGGCGCGAGCCGGCGCCGGTTTTTCCATTCCGACGCGATCGACCGCGCGACTCCGGCTTCGTCGCCCGCCAGGAGGCTGTCGCGGCAATCCGCCGCCGCGCCGGCGATGCCGCCGAGAGCGTCGGCCGTTGCTGATTCTCCTTCGAGCCGACGCCGGATGACCTGCCAGTTCACCATCCCGGAATGGTGCGAGATTCCGGAGTCGAATACGGTCAGCCTGGCTGCCGATCCACTCCGGGTCGACAGCGAGGCGCTCGACCCGTTCGCCGCCCGGTTCGAGGTGGATCGCCGCAACCCCGCCGCTGATCGCCGCCCAGTGATCCTGCACGCCGGTGGGGGCCACCAGGACCCGGGCCTCGAGGTCTCGCACCAGCGCGACCAACCGCTCATCGGCCATCGTGGTCCCCGTCAACGCCAGGATGCCCCGCGCCACGGCGACTCCATACGCCGATGAACCCCCGAGCCCGGAACCGACCGAGGCTTGTGAAAGCACGCGGATTCGAACCCCTCCCGCCGGACGGATGGAGAAGGCGATGGCAGCGCTGAGGTCGGTCGATGCGTCGGTCGCGACGAAACGGCTCTCGTGCGCGCCGTCCACCGCGTGCCGGACCTCGCCCTCCGGCCCCCTGAGATCGACCGTGAGGCGGACCCGCATCGGGATCGCCGCATTGACGGTCAGTGCGCCCGGGTACAGCAGCCCCAACGGCCAGATATCGAGGGTGCCGCCGGCGAGATCGGCACGGCACGGCGCCTCGACCGTGACCGAAGCATCCGGGCCCCGATTCAACAGCGGGCACCCGCCGGCGGCGGTTCGCCTTCGATCAACGACAGCACCCCCAGCGCGTGGGCGAGAAACCTCTGCAGCCGTTCGCCGGCCAGGGCCTTGACCGGAGGTGAGGAGATCAACAGTGGATTGATCCACCTTCCGTTCAGCTGGACGCGGTAGTCGAGGTGCGGCCCCGAGGAGAGCCCGGTGGAGCCGACGTAGCCGATGACCTGCCCCTGTGAGACTCGAACCCCACGGCGAATCCCCCCGGCGAATTTGCTGAGGTGGAGGTAATTGGTCTCGTAGCCGTTGGTGTGGCGGACCGTGACCATATTGCCGCCACCGCCGTTGCGGCCGGCGAGAGTCACCGTCCCGTCCGCCGTCACGCGCACGGGGGTCCCGGTCGGCGCGCCGTAATCCACCCCGTAGTGCGGCATTCTCTTTTTGAGCACGGGGTGGAACCGGTTCGAGCTGAACCCGGACGTCACCCGGCTGAACTCGAGGGGCGCTTTCAGAAACTGTTTGCGCAGGGGGTGCCCGTCGAGATCGAAATAGCCCAACCGCCCGTCGTTATCGGGGTAGACAATCGCGTCGAGGGCGCGGCCCTGGTTGACGAACCGCGCCGCGAAGATCGTGCCCCACCCGAAGAACTCCCCCTCGATCTGCTGGCGCTCGGCCACCACGACAAACGTGTCGCCGCGGCGCAGATCGCGGAAAAAATCGATGTCCCACTGGTAGATCTGGGCAACCCGAACCGCCAGATCCGGGCCGCCGCCGGCCGCATCCATGGCCCCGAAGAGCGACGACTCGACCACGCCCTCCATCCGCACGACCTCGATGTCGACCGGCCGCTCGATCCTGGTGGCCGAGATGCCTTCGGCGCCGGATTCGAGGTGGACCTCGTTGCGGCGGTCGAACACCACGTGCAGAGTCTCGAGGGTTCCGGAGGGCGATCTGGAGCCGCGGAATTCGGTCCCCGGCACCAGTTTCCGCGGGTCGATCTCCGCGCTCAGCGCGTCACGCCAAACCACCCAGTCCGGACCGGCCAACCGCCGGCTGATGCTCTCGATCGTGTCGCCCGATGTGACGAAGCTGAGGACGGGTGGGTGGAACGCGACAAGGGGCTCCACGGTGACCGGCTCGAGGGTCGAAGCCGAGGAGGGTCCCACCCCGCAGGCGGTGGTCCCGGCCAGACCCGCCATCAGCACTGCCGGCAGCACCAGCAGCCACCGCCGCCCTCTGGCCGGCCTGCGGAAGGTCAATGCCCTGCCCCGGCGCGCAGCGCTTCGGGGGTCGCGTCCAGCCGCTGCTGCACCTCACCATCCGCGCCAATCACGATTACCGACGGCACCGTGATCACGCGGTACTGTTTGAGGAGCGCGCCGTGGCGATCGTGGATCCAGTTGACGTTCATCCCGGCCAGCGCCTTGCGCCCGTCCGCGAGCGACTCCTGGACGTCCAACAGGACCATGTGCAACCCCGCCTCCCGGCCGGCCTTGGCAAAGGCCTGGTAGTCGGCCGCCACCGACGCCGACTGCGGGGCCCAGGACGCCCACACCAGGACGGCCACCGGTCCCCTCTTGGCAACCCATTCGCTCCACACGAGCGGGGCTCCGGAAACACCGTCCACCAACTGCGGGTCGGCGGCGGCGGCGGTCGACCCGATCGCCAGAGCCGCGATCATGATTGCGGTCCACTTCATCGACGCGAGTATAACCTCGATAGCGAATCAGCAGTACACGACAAACCAGTCAACACTGACAACTTTTCGCGAGACCGGAATCAGGAGTCGTCAGCTCCCACCGGTGGTGATATCGAGGATTGCCGTCCTGCGGCATTTCGGAGTAGAATCCCTCCGGAGGCGCCATGACCCAGCCAAGCCGACCCGAGGGCACCCGCTTCGACACCGATGTAGCCGTGATCGGCTCGGGTTTCGGCGGTTCAGTGGCCGCCCATCGCCTGACCGAAAAGGGCTATCGGGTGACGGTTCTGGAGAAGGGGCGCCGGTGGCAACCGAGCGACTTTCCCAAAAGCAACTGGAACATCCGCAAGTCCTTCTGGTTCCCTTACATCGGTTGCCGCGGCATTTTCGGCATGCGGCTCCTCCGCGAGGCCCTGGTGCTGCACGGGGTCGGAGTCGGCGGCGGCAGTCTGGTGTATGCCAATACCCTCTTCGAGCCGCCCGAGACGGTGTGGGACGACCCGCAGTGGCGGGGTCTGGAGGATTGGCGGACGGTCATGCCGGAGCGCTATGACACGGCCCGGAGGATGCTGGGCGTGGTCGAAAACCCCAAGCTCGGGCCGGCCGACGAGGCTCTTCGCCGCGCCGCGGCGCGACGCGGCCGCGAGTCGAGCTTCAGACACACTCCGGTGGGTATCTACTTCGGCAGCCCCGACGTCACGGTGCCCGACCCCTACTTCGACGGCGCGGGGCCGCCGCGGACAGGGTGCACTTTCTGCGGCGGTTGCATGGTGGGTTGCCGGCCCGGCGCCAAAAACACCCTCGACAAGAACTACCTCTACCTCGCCGAGAAGGCGGGCGCGCGGGTCATTCCCGACACCCGGGTGACCTTTGTCGAGGCCCTCTCCGGCGGCGGCTACCGGCTGCACTGGAAACAGAGCGCGAGCGTGTTCTCCTCGACGAGGGGGACCCTCACCGCCGACAAGGTGGTCTTTTCGGCGGGCGTGCTGGGCACCGTGCCGCTGCTCATGGAGAGCAGGGAACGCGGAGGGCTCCCCAACGTCTCCAATCAGATCGGTAACATGGTGCGCACCAACTCCGAGGCCCTGCTCGGCGTCACGTCGAGGAGCCGCAAGGATCTTTCGGAAGGCATCGCCATCGCCGCCAAGGTGGAGATCGACGAGGTCACCCACTTCGAATGCGTCCGCTTCCCCAAGGGGTCCGATGTCATGCTGCTGCTCGGCACCCCGCTCACCGACGGCGGACCCGGTCTTCCCCGCCCACTGAAGTGGATCGCCAACATCCTGCGCCACCCGATCGATTTCCTGCGCATCCTCAAACCGTGGGGCAAGGCCGAGACCGGAACCGTGGTCATGGCCATGCAGACCGCCGACAACCACACCCGGCTGGTGCGCAAACGGCAGTGGTTGTGGCCCTTCAGCCGCACACTCACCACCCAACCTGACCCTGACCAGCCCGGGATCCCCTCGTACATCCCGGTCGCCAACGAGATCGCCCGCGAGGTGGCTGCAGACCTCGACGCCATCCCCCAGTCGACCCTCAACGAAGTCCTGCTCGACACCTCGACCACCGCCCACATCCTCGGCGGCTGCGGCATCGGCGCCGACGCCGACCACGGGGTCATCGACTCGTCGGGGCGGGTGTTCGGGCACGAGGGCCTGTACGTCATGGACGGCTCGATGATCAGCGCCAACCTCGGCGTCAACCCGTCGTTGACCATCACCGCGCTGTCCGAGCACGTGTGCAGCCGAATTCCCGCCAAGGAAGGCGGAACCGTCTCCGTCTCGGTGCCCGAAGCGGTGGCCGCCGAAGCCGTCAACGTTTGACCGCTGGAACGTTGCCGAATCAGGTACTCGTGTAACATCCTGCCCCTGATGGAGCAACCTATTCGCCGCACCGGCGGCGCGGCCTGACGCATGGAGACCCTCTCGACTCGCGCCGCACGTCGCCTCGCGCTGGCCCGCGCCGGTCTGCTGAAACCGAAGTGGACGGGGATGCCGCAACGGGCCTCCGGCCGCGGTCGTCGGGCGCGCTCGGCGGCCCACGCGGTCATCGGCCGTTACGGCTACCTCCAACTCGACACCGTTTCGATCGCCGGCGCCCGCAGCCACGCCATCGTCCCGCTGTCCCGGATCGAGGGCTTCGACCCGACCCTCGCCGAAGAGCTCCTCCAGCCCGGCGAGCCGCTTTTCGAATACTGGGGCCACGAGGCCTGCTGGCTGCCGATGGAGCTCTACCCGGTTTTCGCCTTCCGCCGCGAGGAGTTCCGCCACCACCCGTGGTGGGGCGACCTCGTCGGCCAGCACCCGGATGTGGCCGACAGGTTGCTCCAGCAGATCCGCGACGAGGGCCCACTCCGGTCGCTCGACATGGAGGGCCGCGGCAGCAGCGGGTGGTGGGACCTCAAGGTCGCGAAGAAGGTCGCCACCGCCCTGTGGTCCTCGGGCGAACTCGCCATCCGCGAACGCAGGAACTTCCAGCGCACGTACGACCTCGCCGAACGCGTGATCCCGGACAACCTCCGCGGCCGACGCGTGGCGAAGGAAGAGGCTCTCGAAATCCTCTTCGATCGCGCGCTCGCCGGCCACGGTTGGGCCGCCACCGGCACTCTCGCCCGGACATGGCGGCTGCGCAACCGGCCGGTCGAGATCCGGGACGCGCTGGCGCGCCTTCGGGAGAGGGGCGAGATCGTGCCCTGCACCCTGATCCTCGAGGACGGCAAGAAAAGCCCGGGGTGGATCCGTCCCGAAGACCTCGAGCTCGCCGCACGTCTCGACACCGTCCGCCCGCGCAGCGATCGCGGCGTCCTGCTCTCCCCCTTCGACCCCCTCCTCTGGGACCGCCGGCGCGTCGACCAGCTGTTCGCCTTCCACCAGGTGCTCGAGATCTTCAAGCCCGCGCCGCAGCGGGTCTACGGCTACTACTGCCTGCCGGTGTTGGCCGGCGAAAATCTCGTGGCACGTCTCGACCTCAAGGCCGATCGCAAGACCGGCAAGCTCCTGGTCCTCGCGCGCCACTTCGAGGGATCGCCGTCGGCCGCCGATTGCGAGGCCGTCGCGACCGCGCTCGATCGCTACGCTTCCGCCGTCGGTCTGACGGCCGCATGAGTCCTCCCCCACCTCCACTCACAGCAGCAAGATTGAAGCGTGCGTGCCGCGATCTGGCGGCGGCCGATCCGGATCTCGGTCGCGTGATCTCACGTCTCGGGCCGCCTCCAATGTGGAACCGCGAGCCGGGTTTCCCGACCCTGGTCCACCTCATCCTCGAGCAGCAGGTGTCGCTCGCCTCCGCGAAGGCGGCATTCGACAAGCTCAACGCCCGCCTGCCGACCGCTGGACCCCGACTCGTTCCTCACCCTCGACGACCGAACCCTCAAGGAGATCGGCTTCAGCGGTCAGAAAGGGCGCTACTGCCGGGAGCTCGCCCGCGCCGTGTCGGACGGCACGCTCGATCTCGACAAACTGGCTTCACTCGCCAACGCCGAGGTGTGCGCCGCACTCGAACAGGTGGTCGGCATCGGCCCGTGGACGTCCTCGATCTACCTCCTGATGGTGCTGCTGCGGCCTGATATCTGGCCGCCCGGCGACCTCGCCCTGGCCGCCGCGGTCAAGGACCTCAAGGGCCTCGACCACCACCCCCCACCGCGGGAGCTCGAGGCGATCGCGGAACAGTGGCGGCCGTGGCGATCGGTGGCCGCACGGATCCTCTGGCACCACTATCTGAACCCGGAGTGAGAGAACCTCTCTCCCACCCGGCACGCGGGACGCGTGCCCCACAAGAACTCCGAGCTTCCGGAGCCGGCTTGTGGGGTAGCCGTCCCGGCTGCCGGGCGGGTGGGGGGCGTCCTGTTCGGCCCGATCCGTCAGCTGGGGCTCACCCGCCGACCGGGCGTACGGCGGGTGCGTGGGCCGGTCGCTCCGACGAACCGGTAGAGCTCGCCCCGGCTCAGATCCGTGACGTAGAGCTCGCCGTTCTCGTCCTCACCGAAGGAGCTGATGCTGATGCCGGTCTCCGCCCACTCCTCGGCCCTCCACTCCCCGCCCGACTCGGTCGCAAACCAGATCCGGCCGCTGCAGAAATCGCCGAAGACGTAGAGACCGTTCATCGCGGTAATCGCGCCGCGGTAGCGATAGCCGCCGGTCACCGAGCACCCGAGCTGGTGGTTGTAGACCAGGATCGGTGCGGTCAGGGGGCTGCCGTCGCAGGGGTTGAAGTCGACCCGGTCGTCCCCCTCCATGCAGCTCCATCCGTAATTCTCGCCGCCGGTGCTCGCGGCTGGTCGGAAATCGATCTCCTCGATCTCGTTCTGACCCACGTCGCCGATGAAGAGGTCGCCGGTTTTCCGGTCGAAGCTGAAGCGCCAAGGGTTGCGCAGGCCGTAGGCCCAGATCTCAGGCCGGGCGGTGTGGAGGCCGACGAAGGGATTGTCAGCCGGCACTGCGTACGGGGATCCTCCATCGACGTCGATGCGCAGGAGCTTGCCGAGGAGCGACCCGAGGTCCTGGGCGCGGGCGTTAGGGTCGCGGGCGGAGCCGCCGTCGCCGGTCGCGATATAGAGGTATCCGTCGGGCCCGAACTGCAGATCACCGCCGTTGTGGTTCGAAAAATCCTGGTCGAACTGGAGCAGGATGACCTCGCTCGCGGAATCGGCCAGATCGGGGTCCCCAGCCGACACCCTGAACCGCGACACCCGGGTCACGTCGGGGCCGGAGCCCGCGGGATCGTGGGTGTAGTTAACGAAGAAGTAGCCGTTCGCCTCGAAGTCCGGGTGAAAGGCGAGCCCGAGCAGACCCTGTTCGTTGCCGCCGCTTTCCACCTGCGAGGCGATGTCGAGAAAGGGCTCGCTCACCACGGTCCCGTTCTCCACCACCACGATCCGCCCCTGTTGTTCGACGACGAACAGGCGGTCCGTCCCGTCGCCGGCATGCCGCACGGCGACCGGGCGGGAGAAGCCGTCGGCCACAAGCTCGAGTTCGATCTCGCCGGGCGGCTCGACCGCGTCCGCACAGGCGGCGGTTCCGAACACCGCTGCGGCCGCGAGCATCATCCCGGTCCCGGCCCGGAAATGGTCGAACTTCGTCATCCTCAATCCCCCGCCGCCGCGCTCCATCTCGAGGCATCCCCCGACTCGAACAGATCGGTGAAGACCGCGCTCGGGGAATGGAAGCGTAAGATGGTACCGTCGTCACGATCCGCCACGTACAGTTCACCGTCGTCGTCTTCGCCAAATGACGCTAGCCCAAAACCAACACTTGACCACTCGTCGGCCGTCCAACCGCCGTCGCCGGGCGCCGCGAACCAGATTCTCCCGGAGCAGTAATCGGCAAAAACGTAGCGGCCGTGGAGCCCGCCGATGTTTCCCCTGTAGAGAAACCCTCCGGTGACCGAGCATCCGATGCCGTGGTCGTAGACGAGGATCGGTAAGGTCAACACCTCCCCAGTGCACGAGGCCGGACTGAACACCTGGTCGCCCTCCATGCACCTCCAGCCGTAATGTTCACCGCCCGCACTCGATGACGGTTGAAAGTCGACCTCCTCACGAGAGCCCTGACCCACGTCGCCGATGAAGAGATCGCCGGTGGAGCGGTCGAAGCTGAAGCGCCAGGGGTTGCGCAACCCGTACGCCCAGATCTCGCCGTGTGCGGCGCTGTCGTCGACGAACGGATTGTCTACCGGGATGGCGTAGGGGCTGCTGCCGTCTACGTCGATGCGCAGGATCTTGCCGAGCAGATTGTCGAGCTTGCGGGCGCGATCACCGGGATCTCCGCTTCCTCCGCCGTCCCCGGTCGCGATGTAGAGATACCCGTCGCGGCCGAAATGGAGATCGCCTCCGTTGTGATTGTCGTCCGGTTGGTCGATCTCGAGCAGAATTAACTCGCTGCCGGAGTCGGCCAGACCCGGGTCGCCCGCCGAGACCTGGAACCTCGAAATCCGCGTCGTATCATCCGTGCTCGCGGGCACGTCGTAGGTGTAGTTCACAAAGAAAAATCCGTTGGTCGCGAAGTCCGGATGGAACGCGAGGCCAAGCAACCCTTCCTCGTTCTCAGTTGAGACCACCCGACTGGAGATGTCGAGAAAGACCGCGCCGCCAACGATTTCGATCACGCCGCCCTGTTCAACCACGAAGAGCCGGCCCGAACCGTCCCCAGCTCCGGTGACCGCGACCGGTTTGACGAAACCGCCAGCCACGAGGTCGAGCACCATATCCGTCGGCGGATCGGAGGAAGCTGCAGTTGCGGGCATCAACAGACCGGCGGCAATCGCAATGAGAAGACCGGAAACCGGTCCTCGGCGCCAATTGAGCGGAATCCTCATAATCACTGGAAGTGATCCCCAGCTCCGAATATTTCGCCGGGTGGTGATCGAGATCACGACCACGCGGCCGTTCCTGCTAAAGTTCCAGCTATGGCGGACAGCAGATCACGTCACAAGGCCCGGCTCCACGAGATCATCTTCGAGGCCGACACCCCCGCGGGACGAGCTTTCGATATCTTCCTGCTGCTGCTGATCGTGCTCAGCGTCATCGCGGTCGTACTCGAGAGCGTGGCTTCGATCAGCGCCAGGTACGGGACGATGCTCCGGGCCTTCGAGTGGATCGTGACCGTACTGTTCACCATCGAGTACGTGCTGCGGCTCTACTGCGTCGGCAGACCGCTCCGGTACGCCCGGAGCTTTTTCGGGATCGTCGACCTCCTCTCGATCCTCCCCACCTATCTCAGCGTCGTGATCCCCGGCGCCCAGTCGTTCATGGTCATCCGGGCCCTCCGCCTGCTGCGGGTCTTCCGGGTGCTCAAGCTCGCGCACTTCGTCGGTGAGGCCTCCGAACTGGCATCCGCTCTGCGGGCCAGCGCGCGCAAGATCATCGTATTCCTCGGCGCGGTCCTGACCCTGGTCGTCATCGTCGGCTCGCTGATGTATGTCATCGAAGGCGAGGCCCACGGCTTCACCAACATCCCGGTCTCCATCTACTGGGCGATCGTCACCATGACGACCGTCGGCTACGGCGACATCGCGCCCCAGACCCCCCTCGGCAAGATCCTCGCCTCGGTCATCATGATCATGGGCTACGGCATCATCGCGGTTCCCACCGGAATCGTCTCGGTGGAGTTGGCCGGCGTCACCAGGGGAAAGAAGGTCAACACCCAGGCCTGCCCCGAGTGCGGCGCCGAGGGGCATGCGTCCGACGCCGTCCACTGCAGGTTCTGCGGCTCGAAGCTGTGACGCAGTGAGTCAGTGAGGCGCTCAGGACCGCCCCAGCCGTTCGGGTTGTTGACGACTCGCCACCAGCGACGTGCGCACTATTTACACGATCTAGCTCCCTCGAGAGCCGCAACCGACACACGGTTCCGCACATCACTGGACGAGATTCGCGCTCGACAACCTCCTTCGTGTTAACCTCCCACCAGAGCAAAGTTTCATGCAATTCCTTCGTTTCGCCAGCACGGATGTTCGGCGTCCCAAGACAGGAGATATTCGTGATTGAGGCCCTCGTAGGTGCGTCGGTTGGTGTTCTTACTATTGTGGTTGCGCGACTCATTCGTGGGGAACGTTGGTTGTATTCGTTGGGCCTGCTCGTTCTGCCTGGCCTCTACGCGTCCTTCGCTCTCCAGGCGGGAGAACAGGCTGTGGGCGTCAGGGAAATGATCTACGGTGTTCCGTTCGTCGTCGCCGGGCTTGTCTTCGCGTTTGTGAGCGTCCGCCGGTCAGCAGTATTGGTCGGTATATTTTGGCTCCTGCACGGGCTGTACGATTTGGTGCACAGTCAGCTCATCACCAACGCCGGCGTTCCCGTCTGGTATCCCGTTTTCTGTTTTGTGGTTGATGCTGTCATCGGTTCGTATCTTCTGTGGCTGTCGCGGCGGGTTCCCGATGCGAATCTTCGCCAGGCGTAAATCGAAGAGTCGGCGCGCAGAACCAACACCCGCATCGCGGCAGGAGTGTTTCCATGAGAAAACTGATCGCATCTACCGTTGCGTCGCCTGACAGGATCATGCAAGCACCCGGCGGACCGGAAGAAGACCCCACTGGCGTCGTTATGGGTACTTACGTACCGAGCGGCGATATCCAGCCCGGTTCATTCCCGAGTGCCGAGCCGAGCGAGTAGGAATTGGCCCGACGCAGGGAGATATTGACAGTGTTCAAACGTGCGGGGCCGCGCGGACGATGATCCTTGCGGTCGTTGTGCTTCTGGCGGTTGCCTGCTGCGGCACGAAGGAGGTACCAATGGATCCAGCACGGTTGGAAGCGTTCGCTGAGCGGTACGCGGCCGCGTGGTGCAGCCAGAATCCCGCCAGCGTCGCCGGGTTCTTTGCGGAGGGCGGGTCGCTGAAAATCAACGACGGAGAAGCATCTGTAGGACGGGCGGCGATCACGGCGGCCGCACAGAGTTTCATGACCGCCCTCCCGGACATGGTCGTTTTCATGGACGGCGTCACGCTCGACGGGGACCGCGCGGTCTTTCACTGGACCCTGACCGGGACCAACACCGGCCCCGGCGGTACCGGCAACGCCGTCCACATCAGCGGCTACGAAGAGTGGATATTCGGCGCGGACGCTCTGATTGCGGCGTCGGAGGGGCACTTCGACGCGGTCGAGTACGAGCGCCAGTTGCAACACGGTTACGGCGGAGGCTGAATGCGGCCCTCTCTGATAGTGTCTTCTTCAACAACAGCCGGGAGCGTCAACCGATATGGATGATCTCGATCTGCGAAACGTCAACAGCGCGTCGAACGGTGCGAGAGACGGCCGCATCTCCGCCTCCCTGAATCGCATCTGCCGTGAGAACTTCCCGGACAACGAGCACAGAACGTGGGCCATTGTGAAGACCCGCCGCGTCGAAGAACGGTCCTGTGCCCTCATCGAGCCCGAACCCGAGGACGTCGGTCATGACTCTATCGTCGCGCTTTTCCGGTTCGGCACTGGCGATGCGACGTTCGAGACCCTGGCGTGCCACTGCGAAGAAAGCGGGCAGTACGGTCTTTTATCCACAGAGGGCGTTGACCTCGAGTCCATTCGGAGGAATGTGATCTGGTGACAACCTGCAGGGGCCAACCTCAAGCCTGCAACTTCGCCATGGAGCAAGGAATGACGAAAAAAGCGAATTCGCGAAACGAAACAGTCCGTCCGGGCAGGCCCGCCGCCCGGCAGCTCAGCTCTTTGCTGTTGGCGAGCGCCCTGGCGCTTTCCGTCGGTTCTTCCAGACACGCCGGAGCGCAGCACGTCGAGGGCCCCGCCGAGCCGGTCGTGGGGCTGCCGTGTGAGGGCTGCGAGGCGGTGTTCCAGGGTCTGCCCGAAACTCTCGAGTGGAGCTCCAGGATCGCGCCGATCGGCGAACCCGGCGAACCAATGCGAATCGAAGGCACCGTGCGAAATGGCGACGGCGGCGTGGCCCCCGGCGTCATCGTCTATGCCTACCAGACCGACTCGCAGGGTCTGTATCCCCCCGACGAGCAGTTTCGAGGCCTGGCAGCCGGACGACACGGCAGGCTGCGGGGATGGGCCTTGACCGATGCCGAAGGTCGGTACGCGTTCGATACCATCCGACCCGCGGGGTACCCCGGAACCGACCTCCCACAACATGTGCACATGCACGTTCTCGAGTTCGGGCGGTGTACCTACTACATCGACGACATCCTGTTCGACGACGACCCGCGCCTGACCAGAGCCAGTCGCGGGGGTTTGTCCCCGGGACGTGGAGGCAACGGCGTGGTCGAACCGGAACGGGATTCGAGTGGGACGTGGGTGGTGCGACGGGACATCGTTCTCGGGGCGGAGATACCTGGGTACCCTGAGCATGAGTAACACCGATTTTTCCAGGCTCTCGCGACCCATTCATCCGATGCCCGCTTTCGTTTCGGGTGTGCTCGAGGCAAACGACCTCCTCGAGGCCTACAGGGGTCGGCCGGCCTACCAGCAGAACGATTACATCGGCTGGATCACGCGCGCCAAGAGGCCGCAGACAAAGGAGAAGCGCCTGCTCCAGATGCTCGACGAACTCCGGCGCGGGGACGTCCCATGAAGATGGGCTACCGGCCGTCCGGCAGGTCCGAGTAGGCGCGGCGTGCACGGGTCGATTCCGATCCCGGCGCTCGTCCTCTGCGCAACCTTCGTGGTCCTCGCCGGCGTTCACGTCTTCTGGGCCTTTTCGACGCGCACCGTTCCGGGTGGGGTCATCCCCACCGAGAACGCCGAACCGGTCTTTCGCCCGGGGAGGGCCGCGACCCTCACCGTCGCCGCTCTGTTGGCGGCTGCGGCGGGCGTGGCCTTGTGGCGCGGGGCATGGCCCGACACCGGCCCGACCTGGATCCCCCGCTTCGGCACCGTGGTCATTGCGTTTTTGTTCGCAGCCCGTGCGATCGGGGACTTTCGCCTCGTCGGATTCTTCAAACAGGTCCGGGACACCCCATTCGCCCGCAACGACTCGCTGGTGTTCTCGCCGCTGTGTGCCGCGATCTCGGCGCTGGCGCTGTGGCTCACGCTAGGCTATTGAGCCGAGTTAGAATCCACCCACGGGACACTGCGAAACGGAACCCGGCGAGAGAGAGGGAGTTCGATTGCTGCACATCTTTGTCGATGCGGACGCGTGTCCCGTCAAACAGGAGGTCTACCGCGTCGCCGAGCGGTACGACCTCGAGGTGACGCTGGTAGCCAATTCCTGGATGCGAACCCCGGATGAGGCGTGGCTGACCCTCGAGGTCGTGGACGACGGATTCGATGCGGCCGACGACTGGATCGTCGACCACGTAGAGGCTCACGATATCGTCATCACCGCCGACATTCCGCTGGCCGGCCGCTGTCTCAAGGCGGGCGCAAGGGTCATCGGCACGACCGGGAGGCCGTTCACCGAGAACAACATCAGCCAGGCGGTCGCAACCCGCGATCTGCTGGCAGAGCTCCGCGGCGCCGGAGAGATCACCGGCGGACCTCCACCCATCACCAGGCGCGACCGCTCGCTCTTTCTGCAGAAGCTCGACGAGGCGATCCAGTCAATCCGTCGGGAACACAACCGCCCCTGCCCTCTGTGAGCCATGCGGCCCACCATGTACTATGGACGGCGCGGGCCGCGCTCCCGGGCGGCAAACGCCGGACGGGACCTCCGGTCTCCTCTGGCAAACCGAATGACCCCGGTCCGTCAACCCGAACGGAGCACAATTGATGACTGAGAGAGCTTTCCAGGACTACTACCCCGATGAACTGAGCCATTGCTACGGCTGCGGCCGATTGAACGAGCGCGGGTTGCAGCTCAAGAGCTTCTGGGACGGCGACGAGACGGTCGCCCTGTTCGAGCCGCGGGCCGAGCACATCGCGATTCCGGGCTACGTGTACGGGGGACTGATCGCTTCGCTCATCGACTGTCACGGCACGGGAACGGCGGCGGCGGCAGCATATCGCGACGCCGGGCGCCCGATGGGCACCGAGCCCCCGTTTCGATTCGTGACGGCATCGCTGCAGGTCCAGTACCTCCGCCCCACCCCGCTCGGCGTGCCGTTGGTCGTCCGCGGACAGGTCAAGGAAATCACCGGCCGCAAGGTGGTGGTGAGTGCGACGGTGTCGGCCGAAGGCCAGCTGTGTGCGCGCGGCGAGGTGGTGGCGGCGCAGATGCCGGAGCACATGATGCCGCGGGACCCGAAGGACTGATCACGATCGACCGGAGGCAGCGACGTTGAAAAACCTCGAGACCGATCGCCTGCGGCTGCGCAGGCTGACCGCCGACGACGCCGGGTTCATGCTGGACCTGCTCAACCAGCCCTCGTTTCATCGTTTCATCGGCGACCGCGGCGTGAAGACGCTCGACCAGGCGCGAATGTATATCGAAGAACGTGCGATCGCGAGTTATGAGAAGAACGGCTTCGGACCGTTCGCGGTCGAACTCAAAAAGAACGGTCTCGTGATCGGCATCGTGAGCCTGTTGGATCGCGACGAGCTGGAGGACGTGGACATCGGCTTCGCCTTCCTGCCCGACCACTGGCGTCAGGGCTACGCGTACGAATCGACCTGCGCGATGATGGAGTTCGCCTTCTCCCAACTCGGCCTCCGGAGGATTATCGCCGTGACCCAGACGGACAACACCGCCTCGATCAGGACGCTCGAGAAGCTGGGTCTGGCGCACGAGGGCGTGGTCCGCCTGGCCGAGGACGGACCCGACCTCCAGTTGTACGCAGTGAATCGCTGACATGCGGAAGCAGAAGCCATGAAACGCGTGTTGTTGCTGATCCCGCACGGGGCGGAGGTGTTCGAGACCGCGGCATTCATCGACGTGCTCGGTTGGGCCTCGGTCGAGGGCTGCGAACCCATCGAGGTGGTGACGGCGGGTCTCCAGCCCGAGGTCACCTGCACCTTCGGGGTCCGGCTGCTGCCCGACGCCCTGATCGGCGAACTCCGCCTCGACGAATTCGACGCCCTCGCCCTGCCAGGAGGCTTCGAGGAGTTCGGCTTCTACGAGGAGGCGTTTTCGGCCACGGTCGGAGAGGTGATCCGAGACTTCGACCGGCGCTCCCGGCCCATCGCCTCGATCTGCGTCGGCGCACTCCCCATCGCCCACTCCGGCGCCCTCACCGGCCGCTGCGCCACCACCTACCACCTCGGGGACGGCCGGCGGCGCCGGCAGCTCGCCGCATACGACGTCGACGTCCTCGATCAGCCGGTCGTGCGCGACGGCAACATCCTCACCTCGACGTCACCGGCGACCGCGGTCGAAGTCGCGCTGGCGTTGGTGGAGATTCTCACCAACCGCGCGAACGCCGACCATGTCCGGGGGCTGATGGGTTTCGCCTCGACGTGAGTCGGCGCTGCGGAACCCGCGGACCGCGCGGCGTTTTCAAAACCGTCCCGCTGCCGTACAATTCCGGCGATGCCTGAAAACACGAGCGACGAACGGGAATTCACCCAGGGTCTGATCTCGAACATCCTTTTCAGCAACGAGGAGAACGGCTGGTGCGTGGTCCGGCTCGAACCGGAGGACCAGCCGCCGTTGACCGCGATCGGTCCTCTCCTCGGAATCCGCAAGGGCGACGAGCTGCGACTGAGCGGCCGCTGGGTCGACCACCCCCGTTACGGCCGCCAGTTCGAAGCCGAGTCCTACGTCCAGGTGGCGCCGTCGACTCTCGAGGGGCTCCGGCGCTACCTCGGCTCCGGCAAGATCCGGGGGCTGGGCCCGAAACGGGCGGTCATGGTGGTGGAGGCCTACGGGCTCGACACACTCGACATCCTCGAAAACGAACCCGAACGCCTGCTCGAGATCCGCGGCATCGGACCGGCCACTCTCGACCAGATCCGGGCATCGTGGGAGCACCACCGCGGCATCCAGCAGATCATGGTCTTCCTCACCGGCCACGGCGTGTCGCCGTCGATTGCGGTCAAGGTCTTCCAGAGATACGGCCCCGCCGCCGTCGACGTGGTGCGATCCAACCCCTACCGGCTCGCCCAGGAGATTTTCGGGGTCGGCTTTCTGACCGCCGACCGGATCGCCCGGCAGCTCGGGATCCCCGCCGAGGCGCCTGAACGTCTCGAGGCGGGAGTGTTGCACACCCTTCAGGAGGGCGCGGGACAGGGCCACACCTTTTTGCCCGAGGACCAACTCGTCCGGACCGCATCGGACCTTCTCGAAACGCCTGCGGAAAAAATCCCGGCTGCGATCGCGGGTTTGGTCGCGCGACAGCACATCGTGGTTCGTCCAGGGAAAGAGGCGCCTCCGGCCGTCTATCTCCCGCGCCTTGAAACCGCGGAAAGAACGGTGGCGGAGGACCTCGCACACCTCCTCGGATCGCCTCCCGGAACCGACCCGGTCATCGTCGATGTCGCCATCGCCTGGTACCAGGGCGAGGCCGGAATCCGTTTCGCGTCGCAACAGCGCTTCGCCCTCGCCGCCGCCCTCAGCCGGAAGGCAGTTGTGATCACGGGGGGGCCCGGCACCGGCAAAACGACGTTGATCCGGGGCGTCGTCAAGATCCTCGAACGCAAGAACGCCCGGATCGTTCTCGCCGCCCCGACCGGCCGCGCGGCGAAACGGCTCTCCGAGGCAACCGGGCACCCGGCCGGCACGATCCATCGGCTGCTGGAGTTCAACCCGAAAACCAGAGCCTTCAGCCGCAACCGGCAACATGCCATCGACGCTGACGTCGTCGTCATCGACGAGGTCTCCATGCTCGACGTCGAGTTGGCGGCGGCCCTCATCGAAGCGATCCCGCCCGCGTGCAGACTGGTGCTCGTCGGCGACGCCGACCAGCTCCCTTCGGTCGGTCCGGGCAACGTTCTTTCCGATCTCATCCGTTCCGAGATCGTCCCGGTGGTCCGACTCGACCAGGTCTTCCGCCAGGCCGAGGAGAGCATGATCGTCGTCAACGCCCACCGCGTGAATGCCGGGGACATGCCGAAGCTGGTGTCGGACCCCGACCACGGAGACTTCTTCTTCGTCTCGCGGGATGAACCCGGCCAGGCCGCCGATCTCGCCGTCGATTTTGCCGCCCGGCGGATTCCGGCCCGCTACGGCTTCGACCCGATCCAGGACATCCAGCTGTTGGCGCCGATGCACCGCGGCGAGCTCGGGGTCACCCGGCTCAACGAGCGCCTCCAGGAGGTCCTCACCCCACCGGGGCGCGAGCTGGTCGTGGGGTGGCGACGGTTCAGGGTCGGCGACAAGGTGATGCAGGTCCGCAACAACTACGAGCTCGATATCTTCAACGGCGATCTCGGCCGCATCGAGTACATCCACCACGGCGACCGCGAGTTGACGGTGATGTTCGACGACCGAAGGGTGGCGATCCCCTCCGACCACCTCGAAGACGTCGTCCCCGCCTACGCTTGCACCATCCACAAGTCGCAGGGCAGCGAATACCCGGCGGTGGTGATCGTGCTCCACCATCAACACCACGTCATGTTGCAGAGAAACCTCCTCTACACCGCCATCACCCGCGGAAGGCGGCTGGTGGTGATTGTCGGTTCGAAACGGGCCCTCGGACGCGCCGTCAGTAACGCCACCGTTCGCGAACGGCATTCGGCGCTGGCCGAGCGTCTGCGCGAAAGCCTCGCAGCCTCCTCCCGATGACACTTCGCGGACCGGGCCATCGACGGCAAAGATGCGCCGGACGTGAGGCTGCGCTATGATCGGGCCCCGGTGGAGGACACCGCCGATCCGGAATTCCTGGAGGCCTGTTCATGCTCCGCGGCATCGCCAGAATCAGACAGCGGAGGGACCTCGATCCGCGGCGGTCGCAAACGGTTCGACGGTCGTCCGGCTGTCCGCACCGCAGCGCATCGCGTTCGGTCGCCCTGGTTGCCGCCGCAGTCCTGTGCGGGTGCGGCGTGTTCGACCGCGACCAGCAGCAACCCCTGGTCCCGGTCGAGGTCACCGGACCCAGGATCGTCGTCCTACCGTTCGAGAACTCGGGTGACGCCGGCGACGGGTATTTCGCCGCCGGGATGACCGACGAGATCGCGGAACGGCTGGCGGCCGTGGCTGAACTCGTCGTGATCTCGGACTCCAGCGACGCCGACCTCGCAGGCGGTGGCGATTCCTTCCGCAGGGTCGGCGATGAACTCGGGGCCGAGTACGTGCTCTCCGGGTCTGTCGGAAGGGACCTGGAGACCCGAGCCGGGCCGTCCCTGTCCGCCGACGTGCGGCTCGTCCGCGTGAGCGACGACGAGGTGCTGTGGAGTGAGGTCTACAACAGTCCGCTCTCCAACGTTTTTGCCGTCCAGGCGGACATCGCGCTCAACGTCGTCGAGGTCCTCGGAGTTACCGTTGAGCCCGAGGCGCGGCGTCTGCTCGAGATCCGCCCCACCGAGAACATGGACGCCTACGAAGCCTACCTCCGCGGCCTCCCCAACCGTTGGAGCTTCGAGCTCAAAGAACTCGGGCTCGCGGGCGATTCTTTCAGACGTGCGGTCGAGCTCGATCCGGGCTTTGCCGCCGCCCACGTCGCCCTGAGTGAAAACCACAGCCTCATGTTCCACTTCCGCTACGACCGGTCGCCGCAGTGCCTCGCCAACGCCAACGCCGCCGCCCACCGCGCGATCGAGGTCCAGCCCGACCTCCCCGAGGGTCACCGCGCCCTCGGCTACTACTACTACTGGGGCCAGAGAAACTACGAACAGGCCCTCGCCGAGTTCAGCCAGGCCGCGGCCGGACGGCCCAACGACCCGCTGATCATCTCGAGCATCGGGGTCGTGTTGCGCCGCCAGGGCCGGTGGCAGGAGGCGATGGACGCCTTCAGTCGCGTCAGCCAACTCGACCCGAAGAGCGACATCAACGCCGTCGACCTCGCCTCGACCTGCGGCCGGATGCGCCGCTACGCCGAAGGGGTGGGCCACTGCCGCCGCGCCATCGACCTCGCGCCCGACGACATCTTTCCCTACATCTTCATGGCAAAAATCCTCCGTGCCGGCGACGGCTCCGTCGACGGGGCGCGCGAAGTGCTCGAGGCCATGCCCGACAAAGACCCCGGACAACAGGGGTTCTTCCGGTTCGAACAGGCGATGTACGAGCGCGACTACCCGGCCGCACTGGAGTGGCTGACGCCGACCGAAGAGCTGATCTCGGACCCTATCAACGAGGAGATTTTTCCGCGGGCGCTGGCCGAGTGCGAGGGCAGGGTCCTGGCGGGGACTCCTGCCGCATCGGTCGCCGCCTGCGACGAGGCCCGCGCCTCGCTCGAACACTCTCGCGAGATCTCCCCGGTCGACCCCGCGGTTCACGCAGCCCTCGGCTGGACCTACGCCCTCCTCGGAGAGAGCGCCGCCGCCATCGCTTCCGGCGAGCGCGCAGTCGAACTCCTGCCGGTGTCGGCCGACGCGATGGCCGGCCACAGCTATCTGGTGCGGCTGGCGAAGATCTACGCCTGGTCCGGGGAACCCTACGCCGCGGTGAAGAACATCGAAAAGGCCCTGGCCACGCCCGGCTGGCTGTCGCCGGCGACGCTCCAGCTCGACCCCGATTGGGACCCTATCCGATCGGACCCGCGCTTCCAGGAGTTGCTGCGGATTCACCCTCAGGGCGGTTGAACGAAACCCGATATCGCCCTGTGCCCGTCAACCTCTGCCGGCCATCGCCTCCAGCCGCCGTCGCGCGGCCGGCGACACCACGAGGTCGAGAGACCGCCGCAGAACCGGGCCCTTGAGGTCGCCCCTCATCGCCAAAACGCCCAGACACCACCGGCGATCCACTTCACCCGTGAGGCCGCTGATCAGTTCCAGGACCTGCTGCGGATCGGACGGGATGCCTTCCGCAATCATCGCTGCCAGAGCGCGACGGCGGACCCACCCTTCCGGAAAAGTAATCAGCAGATCCCGAAGGGTTTCCAGGCTCGAGCCCCGAAATCCGTTCATCTCGCGGTGGAGGACCCTGAGCCGGGAGAACGCCGACGATGCAGCGCCGAGGGCCGCGAGCACCGCCGGTGCGTCGAATCGTGAGGGTTCCGGGGCGGCCGGCTGTCGCTCCACGCTTCCACCTCGGGCTCCGCCCGCAGGCTGTTCGCGTGACGGACGTTCGCCGAGGCGGTCCCACCCCGCCGAGACCGCTGGGCGCGTGGCAGCCTTCCGCGCCGACTGCGGCTTCGGCAGAGGTTTGACCGTCCGGGCCGCGGCGGGCGCTGCAGGCCGCGGCGGAGGCGAATGTGCCGGTTTGTCGCGGTGGGAATCAACCGGTGAAGCCTCGACGTCCACCCGGGGAGTGGTCTCCGGCGGGGACGGAACCTCCGGGCGCGCGGTCTTCTCGCCCTGCAAGGCGTTGAGCGCGGCCAGCGCCTGTTCGGGGGTCTCCGGGGCGACACGTTGCACCGATTGCAGCTCACCGAGGGCATCGACGATCTCTTGCGGGCCTTCGGCGTCGAGGGAGTTTCGCAACACCTCGGAGACCAGATCGGTACCGCGGGCGACGGCCTCGTCCCGACGCTGGGGATCGCGAAGACCGGCGAGAATCCCGGCCACCGTCGCGCCATCCGTCCCCCGAGCGGTGTTCAACACCTGCAGCAGCATGGCCGGGGCAAAGCCGGGTTTTTTCGCCGCCAGACCTTCGAGAATCTGTTCCGCGCCGTCAAAACCCGCATGTCGCGCCAGAAGACGGCGATCGGTGGGGCTGAGGTCACGCACCGTGCGCCACGACCGCGCGAGGATTTTCGCCTGCGCGAGCGCCGACTGCGCGGTCTGCAGCTCGAAGAGCAGTGCGTTGAGCTGGCGTTGGACGCTCATTTACTCGTCGCCGAAGCCCTTGTCGGGGTCCTTGGACCGGCCCTTTCTCGACGCGTGCTCGATGTTGTCGGCCACCGCTCCCGGGAGCCGCGAGATGTTCTGCAGGAGGTTTTCGAGATCGACGCCCGACAGCTGCTTCATCACGGGGCCCAGCTGGCTGAGGACCTGGATCACGTCGTCCGTCAGGCGAGCCGCACCGGTGCCGTCGCCCGGCCGTCCGCCGTTGGAGATGATGGTGGTCTGACCCGCGCGAGCCAGGGGCTCGGCGACCGCGGCCGCGATTTCGGGCAACACCTTGAGAGCTTCGATCGAGAGACCGGCCTCGTTGTAAAGTTTCAGGGCCTCAGCGAGCTTGCGCCGCGCCTCGGCCTCCGCCTCGCCCTTGGCCAGAATCGCCTCGGCCTCGGCGAGACCGATCTGCCGTCGCTGCACCGACTCCGCTTCGGCCTTGGCGATGCCTTCCGCCTGCAGCGCCTTGGCGGCCTGCTCGCGGCGCATCCGCTCTGCCGCCGCCTCCTGTTCGACCGTGTATTTCTTGGCATCGGCGAGACGTTCCGCTTCGTACTTCTTGGCGTCGGCCTGTTCGCGGATCGAGGCGTTGAGCTCGAGCTTCTGCCGCTCCACCTCCTGGTCGGCGATGCGGATATCCTGGACCTTGAGCTCCATCTCGCCCGCCTTGACCGCCTGGGCGTCTGCGACGTCGACCTCCTTCTTGATCGAAGCGACCTTGAGGCTCAGGGCCTTGTCGGCCTCGGCGATCTCGGTGTCGACGTTGATCCGCTTCTGTTCCTTCTGCTGGCGCGCCTGCTCTTCCTCGATTGCGGCATCGCGGTCGGCGTCGGCGGTGGCGATACGGGCGTTCTTGAGGGCCTCCTGGATCTTCGGCTGGCCGAGGGCGTTGAGGTAGCCCTGGTCATCCTGGATCGCGCGGAAGACGAAGGAGCGGAACTCGAACCCCATGCCGTCGAGATCCACATGGGCTTCCTCGCGGACCTTCTCCTGGAACCGGCGCTGATCGCGGTAGAGCTCCTCGACGGTGAGCGTGCCGACGATGCCGCGCAGGTGGCCGGCCACCGTCTCCTTGATGGTGGCCTTGATGTCGTCCACGGGCATGCCGAGAAAGCCCTCGGCGGCGCTTCGGATGTGGTCGATGTCGCCCTGCACCTTGACCTGGGCCACCGCCTTGACGTTGATCGGAATGCCCTGGACCGTGTAGACGTGGGGCATGTCGATCTCGAGGGTCATCATCCGCAACGACAGAACCTCGTACTGCTCCCACGCCGGCCACACGAACGTGCCGCCGCCGCGAATGATCCGGAAGCCCTCGATCTCGCCGCTCTGGGTTCTCACCTTCTTGCCGAACAGCTTGCGCCGCCCGAAGACGATCAGTGCCTCGTCGGGGCCGGCCTTCTTGTAGCGCACCCGCACCACCAGGTAGGTCAAGAAAAGCAGAACCGGCACCCCGGCCAGCACCAGCAGCAGGATCGTCGTACCCATGGCCTCACCTCCGAATTCGAGAAAACCAGTTTAGCAACGAACTCATGATGATCAGTACGCGGGGCCCGGGGATTTCTTCCGCAATGACGAGTCGAAATGGGGGTGCCGAGAGGACCGCCTTTCAGCGCAGTGTTCCTGTGAGGAGCCAGGCGCGCGGTCCCGCCCGCCCTGAGCACTTGGACGAATCCGGGCGGTGGGGGTGCGGGCGGGAATTCCGAAATTCGAAATTCGAAATTCGAAATTCAAATTCTATCCCTCCCCTCTCACCATCACTCCGGTGATCGCGCAGCGAAGGCCGTCGCCGGTCTTCTCGAACGGCAGAGCGACGAGACGCCGTGACGCCACCTCGATGTCGACCCGGAGCGATGCCAGCATGTCGGATTTCCGGACCTCTTCGCCGATCACGATGTGACGGATCAGAGTCACTGCATCTTCGATCGCGAGGGTCCCCCCATGGATGGGCTCTCTTGGAAGCTCGGCGGTGGTGCCGGCACCCTCGCTCAGCGCCCGCGCGAGCCGCGTCAGATCGTCCAATGGCGTCACGAAGGCCGGGATGACAAAGGTCCTGCGGGTACTCCATCCTTCCGTTCTTCGGCCCCCGGAACGAAGGCGATCGGCGACGGTCACGTCGGCTTCGATCAACCATGCGGGCTTCCAAAGGCCGGGGTGGCGGCCGGGCGCCGGAGCCAGGGCCGAGCCCTCCACCATTTCGAGACCGTTTTCGCCCAGCGTCGCGGCGTCGCCGCAGTGCCCGCAGAAGAAGACCGTGTCGAGACCCTCACCGCGCAGCGCGGAGCCGCACGACGGGCAGTCGAGCGAGATCAGCTTCAGAGTCATTGAAACTTCTTCATCACGTCCTGGACCGTGGCTGCCAGCGTTTGATGTTCGAGGTCCTCCGCCAGACCTGTCCCCTCCTCCACCACTCCGCCGTGGCGAAACTGGCTGTAGCCCCAGTAGACGAGACCGGCCAGAGCGAGGCCCACGAGGCCGAGGCCCATCAACCCGTTCTCCGATCGGAGAAACACGTTGGCGTGTTGGAGGATGGTCGTTCCCACGAAGCACGCGCCGGCGCACGCCGCGACCAGGCTGAAGGCGCGGTAGAGGTGATTTCCGGGCGCCTTGCCGTAGGCGATGCCGCCGCCTTCCGCATCGACCAGCACCTGGTAGGTCTGGCCTCGAAAGCCGTACCGCACCACCCAGAGAGGGTAATAGACCAGGGCCACCCGGCGGCGTACGGCTGCGAACCACGAAAACGACACGTGGTCGAGCCGGTTGGACCGGCTGACGTTTTCGAGCGCGCGATCGCTGAGTTCGGCCGCAGTCTCCTCGATCGAACGACTCGGCCGAAAGACCATGCCGCGGCTGCGCAGGAGCTCGTCATCGAGCGGCCGGACCTCGTCTCCCGTGAGGTCGACGCGATGGACGCCGAACTCCCCCATGTCCGCCGCCGGCATCGTCAAATCCAGCGATCGTTCGACAGCGATCTCGACCGGCTCCCGGACCGTTTCCCACTGCTTGCCCCGTTTGCGTTTCTTCTCGCGGATGCCGAGCACCCAACCGACGGCGTCAAGGCGGGCGCGGACGAACGGAAACCACGCGAGAAACGCCTCCTGGAACCGCGCTTCCTTCGTGAGCGCCGGCTCTTTCCGGATGCCCTTGCCGAACCAGGTCCGGACCGCCCTGCTCGCCTGCTCGCGCTCGAGGGTGTTGAGAACCATGACCCGGACGATGCCCCGGCGCCCGACCACCGCCTGTGGGGTTCCGCAGTAGCGGCACACAACGTTGGTCAGTCCTTCCTGGACATCCACCCCGCCGCCGCATGACGAGCACTTCAGACCTGTAAGCACCCGGTTCCTCTCGGGAACCTTGACCGATGCGGTCACAGATGCCTTCTGCGGCGGCGGCGGTGGTGGCGGTCTTACAGCCACGTCAATCTCCGCCGCACGCGGCTCGTTTCAGAGGGCGCTTCCCGAGAGGATGCCAGGCACGCCGGCCCGTCGGACGGGCCGGGAGCCAGGCACCTCCGCCGCACGCGGCTCGTTTCAGAGGGCGCTTCCCGAGAGGATGCCAGGCACGCCGGCCCGTCGGACGGGCCGGGAGCCAGGCACCTCCGCCGCACGCGGCTCTTCAGGCGCTTCCCGGAGCATGCCAGGATGCTGACCGTCGGTCGGGCCGGGAGTTGGGCACCTCCGCCCCATTCCCACCCATTCCTCCGAGTGCTCAGAGACGGTGGGGGGGCGGGTGGGCAAATCCTCAAATCCGAAATCCGAAATCCTCATCACACCTTCCGCGACGTGATCCAGGCAATGCCGAGAATCGGCACAGCCGACACCAGATAGACGAACAGCTTGACGAAGAGGTTCTGGATGATCAGCCCTTCGAGACCGAAAACGACCAGGGCGAGCGCCGCCACACCGATAAAGGGCGACTCGGCCTTGGCCGGAAAATCGGCGGGAAAGACCTTGCCCGAAACCCCGTCCACCGCTGCCTGGTAGGTCCTCCCCTGCCAGGAGTACGGCGTCCGGTACATGGGGAGGTGGTAGAGCACCGTCTGCCGCACCTCGACCTCGCCCTGTTTCGACATCAGCCATTCCCGGGCGGTCTCCAGCGGCACCTCGGGTTCGACGACCGGCACCTCGCCGACGGTTTCGCGGCGCATGGGTCGGGTGCTCCCGGCCGGCAACTCCAGACCCTGCAGTCCCTGCAGGCTCGAGGGCGCCGCGGGTTGCAGAATGACACGTTCACCACCGGCCCCGGCCACCGTAAAGGCCCAGAATGGAAAGTACCGAAGCTGCGCCGGTTCGATCCGCGCCTTCTTGTCGAGATCGGCGATGGTCGAGGTCCCGCCGAGAAACCGCCGCAGGTGGGCCGGGACCTGCTCCATCGTCACGGTCGGCACCATGACCTCGTGGAACAGCGTGGCGCCGCCATCCACCACCAGGGCGGTGTCGCAGTATGGGCACTCGAGCAGTCGTTCGCCGGCGCGCGGCTCGATGCTCGCCCCGCACTGGGTACACGCGACATTCATGCGGGTTGCTTAGCCCTGTTTCGTCCCGCAGTTCGGGCAGAACTTCGAGCCCTCGGGGAGCGGCTGACCGCAATTCGAGCATCCGCCCCCGGCCTGGGGATGGCCGCAGCTCGGACAGAATTTCGCGCCGCCCGGCACGGCCTTGCCGCACTCCGAGCAGAAACCTCCGGCCGCGGCAGCCGCGCCGGCCGCCTTCGCACCGGGCGCCGCACCACTTCCACCCTGCCCGGCTTGCTGCATGGCGTTGGCGATCATCCCCGGCATCATGGCGCCGAACCCGGCGCCGAGGCCGAGTCCCATCCCGGCGCTCGCGGCGCCGCCCTCGCCACCTGCCCCGCCGCCACCCTTGGCGGCGTCCTGAATCGCCTGCGCCGCTTTGAACTGCATGTAGGTGTTCATGTCGCCCACCGCGCCCATCGCCGCGCGCTCGTCCATCTTCTCCTGGACCTCGTCAGGCGGCGTGATGGAGTTGACGTAGAAGTCCGTCAGATCGACGCCGTACTTCGCGAAGTCCTCGGCGACCCGCGCCTTGGAGGCGGTTGCGAGCTCGTCGTAGTATTTCGGAAGATCGAAGATCGTCTTGAGGGTCTCGCCCAACAGGTCGTTGAGACGCGAGACGATGACGTCGCGGTAGAAATCCTGCAGCCGGACCGTCTCGAAGAGCCCCTGCGAACCGACCACCGTGTTGACGAAGAGCTGGCTGTCCTGGATACGGTAGGCGTAGACGCCGAACGCGCGCAGACGGACCATTCCGAGCTCGGAGTCACGGAACACCACCGGCTCCCGCGTGCCCCACTTCTGGTCGATGAACGTGCGCTTGTTGACGAAGACCACCGCCACCCGGAACGGCGAGGTGCCGCCGAACGGCAGCGACAGGAGCTTGGTCAACAACGGGATGTTCTGAGTGCTCAGGGTGTGGCGGCCGGGACCGAAGACGTCCAACGCCTTGCCGTCGCGGTAGAGCACCGCCTCCTGCGCCTCATGAACCACGAGCTGCGCGCCGAGCTTGATTTCGGCGCTGCCCGACTGCGGAAATCTGTAGACGATCTCCTCGCCTGTTGGATCGTGGTGCTCGAGCACCTCCAGCGTCTGCGCCATCACTTGCCTCCCTTGTGCGTCACGTCTTCGAACACCGTCGCCCGCTCGTCGAACCTGCGGTCCGCCGACTGCACGGCGTCGTACAACCGGTTCAGCATGTCCTCGTCGGCGGTATCCGGCAGCTGCTCCACCTGGAGGGCGAGGTATTCCACATTCTCACTCAGGGCGAGATCGAAGGCGTAGATGGCCTCGAGCTCGTCCTGGCCGATCTTCACCGCGTCGAAGAAACCCGACGCTCCGTAATCAGCGTGGCGGATCCGGTTGGCCAGACGGTCGAGGCCCTTTTCCACGCTGCCCGCGGTCGCGAGAACATCGAGCCTCCCGGCCTTCGTCCAGGCGCGGATCTTGCCGTTGACCGCGAACCGGGCACGGTCGACCTGGGCTGCGAGCCAGTCGCGCTGCATCTTGTCGACGTCCCGGCGCAGCTCGGCCTCGAGGTAACCCCTGAAACCGGGTATCTTCGCGCCCAGCTCCTCGAGGATGTTGCGGCGCTGGCGCGCCCGATCCATACCGTCGTTCATCTCAGGCCTCCTTGTTACTCATTTCGGACAGCGTGACACCCGGGCGTGCCATTTGGACGCAATCGCCCAGTCGAACTCGATGTAAACCCCGGCACGGGAATTGCGTATGAATACATTGCCATGTCGTTATCGGTCCACAATCCCTGCTCGTCTTCGTACGAGGGAGTCCGGAAGGCTTCAAGGGCCGGCGGCATGCCCACCTTGCCTGGGCGGATCGTCCGCCTCCAGCCAGTAGATACCCATCTTTAGTGCCCACCATTATACCCACCTTTTCGCGGTTGTCTCCGGGGTCAGGGACCCCGGGGCAGCCCCTCACCTGCAAATTTGAAATCTTCGATTTCAAATTTGGGTTCACGGAGAAGATCGTGGGCCAGGAAACGGATTGCGTCTTCATTTTCGACATCCAATACGTTGGCGGTGGGTGGTCGATTCCAGGGTGCGCGGTACAATGATCGGGTCATGAGCAAGACGAAACGCACGAAGAAGATCACGCACCGGCCTCAATCTGGCGGGAAACCCTCGAAGAAGCTCAACTCAAAGTACAGCGCCGGGCGAGATCGCCATGGCCGTTCTCGGCGCGGCCATCCTCGTCATGGTCGCGGGGATCATCATCACGGCCCTGCTCGGCTGATCAGCGAACGTTACAACGTTAAGACGTTTGCACGTTTGAACGTTCCGACCCACCCAGGCCGTCACGACTCAACGTTCCAGCGGACCCTCACCCGTGCCGGGTTCGCGCCGCTGAACTCGGACCGTTAGGCCATCGCAGAAACGCCTATACTTGACTAGTGAAGGTCAGAGACCTACTCAAGTTGATAGAGAAGGATGGCTGGTACCTATCGAGAACTCGAGGGAGCCATCGGCAGTATCATCATCCTGAGAAGCCTGGAACGGTAACGGTGTCGGGAAAGCCGGGAGCGGATATCCCGATCGGAACCCTTCGTAGCGCCCTGAAACAGGCTGGCCTCCTGGAAGCCAAGGAGTGACGGACATGCAATATCTGGTGGTGATCGAGCAAGGTGATCGAGGATTCGGCGCGTACGTGCCTGATTTGCCGGGATGTATAGCAGCCGGAGACAGCCAAGAAGAAGTTCTGGCGCTTATCCAGGAAGCCATCGAGTTTCACATCGAGGGCCTTCAGGAACAGGGGACCCCAGTTCCCACACCTGCTTCAACAGCGCAAGTCGTCCATGTCGGCGCAGCCTAACCAGCCGTTCCAGGCGGGCCGCGACCCGCGCGAGCGCGGGCCGCGTCCGCCGAACTCCAATCGTTAGGCTTCATCGAACGATGTCGAGAACTGAACTGCCGCCGTGGACCGAGGCAGACTTTGCCGATTTGAGGTGGCATGACAATGCTGTGCACGCCATCCGTGTTGTTGAAGGCGAGTACGGCGCGGGCAAGCTCATCCTGGATATCGACTACATCCTTGAGTGGTTGAAGGACGATTCCGGCAAGATCGTGTTCAAAATCGCCCCTGCAACCCTCGAGTTCAACGAGGTGACCTGCCTGAAAATCGTGCTGGATTATGAAACGCCGAGTGCTGGTTTATCGCCGTTCTCGCTGGACCGAATCGAGCGTCGGCAGGAGCAACGCGATCGTTACGAAGCTGTCCTATGGACCCTCGTTGTGAACTGGCCGACTGGCAGCATTACCTTCGAAGCGAAAGGATTCACGCAATTCCTTCGGGGCCCAGCGACAGTGTCATCTGAGCAATACCTGAGTGCGAAGGATCGCGACAGTGGCGCCTGACACCTCGTTCCAGCGGACCGTCAGGTCGATAGCGTCTTGACGTCAAAACGTTCTGACGCTATAACATCAATATGAGCGATCCCAAACGTACGACCGTCTATTTCGAACCCGACCTCCACAAGGCACTCCGCCTGAAATCGGCCGTGTCGGAACGGTCCATATCCGAAATGGTCAACGACGCCGTTCGGTGTTCTTTGGCCGAGGACGCCGAAGATCTCTCTGCGTTCGATGAAAGGTCGGACGAGCCGACGGTCGATTTCGAAGACTTCGTCAAGAAGATGAAACGCAGTGGGAAGCTATAAGCTTGTCATCAAGCGTTCCGCCGCGAAAGAGATCGAATCAATCGGTCAAAAGAAAACCCGTCAACGTGTCGTCGAAAGGATTCAATCACTCGCAGAGAATCCGCGACCTCACGACTGCGAAAAGCTTTCGGGGAGACATTCGCGTTATCGGATCCGCCAAGGTCCCTTCAGGATTCTTTACGAGATCAAGGATGATGAACTCGTAGTGTACGTCGTCAAGGTGGCTGATCGTCGCGATGTGTACAAAAGGCCAACCTGACACCTCATTCCAGCGACCCCCCCGCGACTGTAGAGAGACACGCGACAACGGACGTGAGTGTCCGGAACCCGAGTTCGAACGTCGTCGATCTCATCGATTTCCGGATGAACCCAACGTTCTAACGTTCAAACGTCTGAACGTCTTAACGTTTCTTCCCGTGGGCCGGGGCGGCACCCGCGAACGATGCGCGCCGGTAGTCCTTGTTCATCCGCGCGATGCCGGAGATCGAGATCTCCTTGGGGCACACCGCCTCGCACGAGCGGTAGTTGGTGCAGGCGCCGAAGGCCTCGCGCTCCATCGCCTCGACCATCGCGAGGGCCCGTCGCGCCCGTTCCGGTTGGCCCTGGGGCAGGAGGCCGAGGTGGGAGATCTTGGCCCCGACAAACAGCATCGCGGCGCCGTTCGGGCAGGATGCGACGCAGGCCCCGCAGCCGATGCACTCGGCGAAGTCGACGGCGTGTTCCAGCGTGTCGGTCGGGATCGGGATCGCGTTGGCGTCCGGGGCGCTGCCGGTGCGGATGGTGATGAAGCCGCCGGCCTGGATGATGCGGTCGAAGGCGGAACGGTCGACCACGAGGTCCCTGACGATCGGGAAGGCCTTGGCGCGGAAGGGCTCGATCGTGATCTCGTCGCCGTCGGAGAAGTGCCGCATGTGGAGCTGGCAGATGGTGCTGCCCTTCTGGTGGCCGTGGGCGACGCCGTTGATGACGAAGCCGCAGGTGCCGCAGACACCTTCCCGGCAGTCGTGGTCGAAGGCGATCGGCCCCTCGCCTTTGGCGATCAGGTCCTGGTTGAGGACATCGAGCATCTCGAGAAACGACATGTGGGTGCTGACGTCCTCGAGCTCATAGGTGGAGAAACCACCCTTGTCATCGGCGTTCTTCTGACGCCACACGTGCAGGGTCAGCCTCATTTGTAACTCCTCTGCGTGAGCTTGACGAACTCGAAATCGAGGTCTTCGGTGTGGGCGGTCTCGGGTTTGTCCTCACCCGCGTACTCCCACACCGTGACGTTGACGAAGTTCTCGTCGTCGCGGAGGGCCTCGCCCTCCTCGGTCTGGTACTCCTCGCGGAAGTGTCCGCCGCAGGACTCCCCGCGTTCGCGGGCGTCCATACACATCAGCTCCGCGAGCTCGAAGAAGTCGGCCACCCTGCCCGCCTTCTCCAGCTCCTGGTTGAGCTCGGCCCCTTCACCCGGGACCTTGACGTCGGCCCAGAACTCCTTACGCAGGGCCCTGATCTTCTCGATCGCCTCGTCGAGACCCTTCTCCGAACGCGACATCCCGCATTTGTCGAGCATCAGCATCCCGAGCTCGCGGTGCAGCGAGTCCACGCTCCGGCTGCCGTTGATCGAGAGCAGTTTTTCGGTCCGCTCCTCGACCTCGCGCATCGCGGACGCGAACTCCTCGCTGTCGGTGCCGACCTTCGCGAGCTTCGCAGTCGGCCAGGTACTCGCCGAGGGTGTTGGGGATCACGAAGTAACCGTCGGCGAGCCCCTGCATCAGGGCGGACGCGCCGAGCCGGTTGCCGCCGTGATCCGAGAAGTTGGCCTCACCGAGCACGAACAGACCGGGGATCGTGCTCATCAGGTAGTAGTCGACCCACAGACCGCCCATCGTGTAGTGGGGCGCCGGGTAGATCCGCATCGGCACCGTGTAGGGATCCTCGCCGGTGATCATCTTGTACATGTCGAAGAGGTTGCCGTAGCGGGTGCGGATGACGTCGACGCCGAGCCGTTCGATGGCATCCGCGAAATCGAGGTAGACTCCGCGTTTGCTCGGCCCGATGCCGCGCCCCTCGTCGCACACGTTCTTGGCGTTGCGGGAGGCCACGTCGCGCGGCACCAGGTTGCCGAACGATGGGTAGATCCGCTCGAGGTAATAGTCCCGTTCGTCCTCGGGGATGTCGTTGGGCGCGCGCTCGTCGCCGACCGCCTTGGGCACCCACACCCGGCCGTCGTTGCGCAGGCTCTCGCTCATCAGGGTGAGCTTGGACTGGTAGTCGCCGGCCTGCGGAATGCAGGTGGGGTGGATCTGCGTGAAGCACGGGTTGGCGAACCCGGCGCCGCGTTTGTGGGCGCGCCACACCGCCGTGACGTTGCACCCCTTGGCGTTGGTCGACAGGTAGTAGACGTTGGAGTAGCCGCCGGTGCACAGCAGCACGGCGTCGGCCGCGTGGGCCTCCACCTCGCCGGTGACCATGTCGCGGGTGATGATGCCGCGCGCCCGACCGTCGACAACCACCAGGTCGAGCATTTCGGTGCGCGTGTTGAGGTCGACGGTTCCGGCAGCTACCTGCCGGCTGAGGGCGGAGTAGGCGCCGAGCAGGAGCTGCTGGCCGGTCTCGCCGCGGGCGTAGAAGGTGCGCGACACCTGGGCGCCGCCGAAGGAACGGTTGGCGAGGTAGCCGCCGTACTCGCGGGCGAAGGGGATGCCCTGCGCGACGCACTGGTCGATGATGTTGTTGGAGACCTCTGCGAGACGGTAGACATTGGCCTCCCGTGAGCGGTAATCGCCGCCCTTGATGGTGTCGTAGAACAGGCGGTAGACGGTGTCGCCGTCGTTCTGGTAGTTCTTGGCCGCGTTGATGCCGCCCTGCGCCGCCACGCTGTGGGCCCGCCGGGCGCTGTCCTGATAGCAGAAGACCTTGACCTTGTAACCGAGCTCGCCGAGGCTCGCCGCCGCCGATCCGCCGGCGAGGCCCGTGCCGACGACGATGATCGTGTGCTTGCGCTTGTTGGCCGGGCTGACGAGCTTGATCTCATCGAGCAGCCGCTGCCACTTTTCAGCGAGCGGCCCCGACGGAATGCGTGCGTCCAGTTTCATTCCGTCACCTCCCTAGTGCACGATGCCCGTCAGCACGGCCAACGGGATCGAGATGTTGCCGGCGCCGATGAGCGCCGAGAAGAAGATGGCCGCGGCCCGGCGCAGCCACCCGAACCGCGGGTGGTCCCAGCCCAAGGTCTGAAACAAGCTCCACAGACCGTGGTAGAGGTGAAACGCCAACAGCAGGTTTGCGGCGATGTAGAATCCGGCGATCACCGGGTTCGAAAAGCTCGCGATCACGTTGTGGTAGACATCGCCGCGAATGAAGTTCGGGTTGGCGGAGCCCACCGTCAGGTCGAGCAGGTGGTAAAGGAGGAAGGCTGCGATGAGCGGACCGCTCCACATCATGGTCTTCGCCGCGTAGTCCACCGCGGGGGGCCGGAACACCCTGTACTTGACCGGCCTGGCGGCGCGGTTTCGCAGCCACACCTGAACCGCGGCGATGATGTGGACGCTCACGCAGAACAGCATCACCGTACGGAACGACCACAGAAAGGGCTTGTTGGCCTGCAGCAGCTCGCCGTAGTGGTTGAGCCGCTCTGCCCCCAGGTAGATCTGCAGGTTCCCCAGCATGTGACCCACCACGAACCCGAAGAGAATGATGCCGGTGACGGCCATCAAGACCTTTTTCCCCAGCGTCGAACTGAAGTACCCGACGGCTTGATTCATGGAACGGTTCGAACCCCTTCCTGCGTTGTGGGGTCGGCGGCGTGTCGGGCCGCCGACGGTTGCCGATAGAGGCTACTCCGGCCGCCGCGATTTCTCAATGCCGGGGACACCGGAACCGCGTCGAGCTTTCCACACACCGTGCACAACGCTCTCGAGCGGCCGATTCGTCCCGCAGACGGTGGTTTTACCCGTGCGTGACGCATCGTCGGGGCGCTTTCGCGTAGAATCGCGCGAGGGAGGCTGTATTGGACCGGATCGGTGTTGTCGGAGCGTCCTATCGGACCGTCCCGGTCGAGACGTTGGCCGCTGCCTCCCTTCCCGGCGATTTTCCGCGTGAAAACCTCGTCGAGCTGGCCCGTCTCGCGGGATTTTCCGAACTCGTCTATCTCGGTACCTGCAACCGCGTCGAGTTCTACTTCCGCGGCGAAACCCGCATCCACACCAACCCGCTCCTGTTCCACCTCAGGCGGAGCCTGACCGATCTCACCGAAGGCAGGTGTCAGCTCCCGGACGACGACGGTCTCTACGTCCACTTCGGGCGCTCGGCGGTCCGCCACCTCTTTCGCGTCACGTCGGCCCTCGATTCGATGATGGTCGGCGAGGCCCAGATCGCCGGCCAGGCCAAAGAGGCCCACGAGATCGCCCACCAGTCGGGGCTGCTCGGGGGGATTCTCGACCAGACCTTTCACGAGGCCTTCCACCTCGCGAAGAGGATCCGTACCGAGACCGAACTGACCAGACGGCCGGTTTCCCTGGTGACCCTGGTCGAGCGAACGCTGCATGAACACCTCGCACTTTCGGACGGCCCGGTTTTGATTCTCGGAGCGGGCGAGATGGCGCGGCAGGCGCTGCGCCTGGTCCGGACCGGCGACCCCGAACGGCGGGTGATCGTCGCCAACCGCACGCCCGCGCGGGCGCTGGAGATGGTGGCCGATGACGCCAACGCCGCGACGGTGGATCTCCAGGTGGCGCTCGAGACCCCTCCCGCCGTCGGGACGATCATCGCCGTGACCTCCTCCCGCGAAGCCCTCCTCGATCGCCCCCGGATCGCCTCCGTCCGCGACCGTCTGCCCAAGGGACAGGAGCTGCTGGTCATCGACCTCGCGATGCCGCCCAACATCGATCCCAGCGCCGGCGCCCTGGCGAGGGTGACGGTTCACGGCATCGATGAGATGCACGAGGCCGCGGAGATCAACCGGCAACGACGGTTGGAGGAGATGGACCGTTGCGAAAAGCTGGTCGAGCACCAGCTCGGCATCCTCAGACGCCACCTTTTCGATCGCGCCCTCTCACCGGCGGCTCGCAGCCTCCAGAAATCCTACGTGGAGATGGCCGACCGCGCCGTGCGCCACAGCCTGAACAAGGAACTGGCGCACCTCGGTGACGGCGACCGCAAAGCGGTGGAGCGTCTGGCCAGGGGATTGGCGAAGAGAATGGTCCAGGTTCCCCTCAAGGGGCTCAAGGGTGCGGCGTGGCACCACTCGAGCGCGGTCATCGACGGCTTCATGAAGGGGCTCGACGGCACCAACGGTTTCGAAGAGGAAACGGAAGAATGACCGCCCGGACGTTGCGGCTCGGGACGCGCGGCTCGGACCTCGCCCTGTGGCAGGCCAACCACGTCGCACGGATGATCGGCGAACGGCTGGAGACCGAGTGCACCATCGAGATCATCAAGACCCGGGGCGACCGCATTCAGGACGTGGCCTTTCGGAAGATGGAGGGCAAGGGCTTCTTCACCAAAGAGCTGCAGGACGCCCTGCTCGAGCGCCGCGTCGACCTGGTGGTCCATTCCCTCAAGGACCTGCCGACCGAAGAGCCCGATGGGCTCGAGGTCGCGGCGATCCCGGAGAGGGCCAACCCGGCCGACCTCCTGCTCGTGCGTTCCGAGATCGAGACGCCCCCGGACGAAGACCCGTTCCTCCTGGCCGACGGTACGGTGCTCGGCACGTCGTCGCTGCGCCGCGCGGCCCAGGCTCTTGCGCGCTCGCCCGGCATCGAGATCCGCGCCCTGCGCGGCAACGTTCCGACGAGGGTCCGGAAGCTGCGCGAGGGAGGCTACGACGCCATCCTGCTGGCCGCGGCAGGGGTCGCCCGGCTGCAGTTGGATCTCGAGGGGCTGGTCGCCGTCGAACTTCCGTTCGAGGCGATGCTGCCCGCCCCCGGACAGGGCGCGCTGGCCATCGAAACCCGGGCCGGTGAGGCCGAAAGCTCCGGTCTGCGCCGGCTCCACGACCCCGCGGTTGCACGCTGCGTCGAGGCCGAACGGACCCTGCTCTCGCTCCTCGGCGGCGGCTGCCACCTCCCGTTGGGGTGCCTGGCAACGGAAGAGGAAACCGGAATCCGGCTCCAGGCCGCGCTGGGAGCCGTCGACGACGACGCCACCGCGGCGACCGTCGCCCGCGTCGGGGGAGCCGCGGCCGATCCAGGCACCGCCGCTCGTATCTGCTTCGAGGCCCTGCGCCTCGCCCTGCCCGCGGTGGTTGCTCGGTGAAACGGTTCGTGCTCATCACCAGACACCCGGTCGACTGCGTCGAACTGCAAGGACTCCTGGCGTCCAGCGGTTTGACATTGCGCCCCTACCCTGTGCTGCGTCTGGAGGACACCGCCGACGAACCAGGATGGCACGCGGTGTCGAGCGCGCTGCCGACGACCGCTGCGGACGCCTGGCTGGTGCTGGCCTCGCCCCGCGCTCCCGAGCGGTTCGTCCGGGGCTGCCACCAACGCTCGCTCGAGCACCTGTTGGACCTGCCCGTTGCCGCAGTCGGCGAATCGACCGCCCTGGCCGCCGAGAACGCGGGGCTGAAGGTCGAGTTCTTGGGGCCCGGAAACGGCGCCGGTCTCGCCCGGGCTCTGATCGACACGATGCAACCGGCGTCGCTCGCGGTCTTCGCCTGCGGCAGGGAACGCCGCCAGGAACTGCCGGAGATTCTCGAGGATGCCGGACACCCGGTCCTGCCGGTGGTGGTCTACCGCATGGTGCCGACACCACCGCGCGAGTTGCCCCCACTCGGCCCGAGCCTGGAAGCGGTGGTTCTGACCTCACCGCGTGCCGCCGCCCTCTATCTCGAAGGCGTCGGCGGCCGACCTTTGCCGTGTCAACATTTTGCCCTTGGATCGACCACTCAACAGGCCGCCGCCGGTCTCGGTATCGACTGCCGCATCCCGGATGAACCAACCATGGAAAGTCTCGCGGAGGAACTATGTACGATCTGATCAACCGCCCACGACGCCTGCGCCGCTCGCCGGCCATTCGCGACCTCGTCGCCGAAGCCCGCCTCGATGCGAAGATGCTGGTGCAGCCCCACTTCGTGGTCCCCGGCGCCGGCATCTCACACCCCATCGGCGCCATGCCCGGGATCAGCCACCAGTCGATCGACAAGCTGGTGGAGACCGTGGGCCGTGATCTCGAGTTGGGTATCCGATCCGCGCTGCTTTTCGGCGTGCCCGACGCCGACGTCAAGAGCCCGGACGGCCACGGCGCAGCGACTGACGACAACCTCGTGTCGCGGGCCGTGTCGGCACTCAAGAAGCGCTTCGGCCACGACCTGCTGGTGATGACCGATGTCTGTCTGTGCGCCTACACCGATCATGGTCACTGCGGGCTGATCGTCGACGACAGGATCGACAACGACTCCAGTCTCCCCCACCTCGCGGCCATGGCGCTCGCCCACGCGCACGCCGGAGCCGACGTCGTGGCGCCGTCCGACATGATGGACGGCCGGGTCGGGGCGATCCGCGAGGCTCTCGATGACAACGGCCTCTCCGACATCGCGATCATGTCGTACTCGGTCAAGTACGCCTCCGCATACTACGGCCCCTTCCGCGAGGCCGCCCACTCCGCCCCCACCTCCGGCGACCGGAAATCCCACCAGATGGACACCCGCAACCGCCGCGAGGCTTTGGTCGAGGCGGCTCTCGACATCGAGGAGGGCGCGGACATCCTGATGGTCAAACCCGCCCTCGCGTTCCTCGACGTGGTTGCCGACCTGCGCGAAGCCTTCCCGCAGCCGTTGGCGGTCTACAACGTCTCGGGCGAGTACTCGATGGTCAAGGCCGCCGCCGAGCGCGGCTGGATCGACGAGCGGGCGGTCGTGCTCGAAAACTGGCACGCCTTCCGCCGCGCCGGCGCCGACATCTTGATCACCTATCACGGACGCCTGGCGCTCGAGGAGGGCTGGCTGTGAGCGAGCGCTCCCGTTCGCGCGAGCTCTACCGCCGCGCCTGCGAGCTGATGCCGGCCGGGGTGAACTCTCCCGTGAGGGCCTTCCGCAGCGTCGGCGGCTCCCCCATCTTCTACGACCGGGGGGCGGGCTGCCACGTCTTCGACGCCGACGGCAACCGCTATATCGACTACGTGTGCTCGTGGGGGCCGTTGATCCTGGGCCACGCCCACCCGGCTGTGGTGGAGGCGGTGTGTTCGACCGCAGCGTCAGGGCTCTCGTTCGGGGCGCCCTGCCGGCAGGAGGTGGAGCTCGCCGAGCTCGTGACCTCGGCGGTCCCTCACCTCGAGATGGTCCGTTTCGTCTCCTCGGGAACCGAGGCGGTGATGTCCGCCATCCGGCTCGCCCGCGGCGCCACCGGCCGCGACGTGGTCCTCAAGTTCGACGGGTGTTACCACGGCCACGCCGATCACCTGCTGGTGTCCGCCGGTTCCGGGCTCGCCACATTCGGCACCCCGTCATCGGCCGGGGTGCCGGAGAGCTTCGCGCGTCATACAGCCGTCCTGCCCCTCGACGACGAAGAGGCGTTCCTCACGCTCATGGCGGAGCGCGGCCACGAGATCGCCGCCGTCATCATCGAAGGCGTGCCTGCAAATGCCGGGCTTCTGATCCAGCGCCGGGACTTCATGCGGGTCCTCCGCGACGAGTGCACCCGCCGGGGCTGCCTTCTGATTCTCGACGAGGTGATCACCGGTTTCCGCCTCGGTCCGAACGGCGCGGCAGGGCTCTACGGTGTCACCCCCGATCTCGCCACCTACGGCAAGGTCATCGGCGGCGGCATGCCGGTCGGCGCCTACGGCGGTTCGCGTGAACTCATGGAACAGCTCGCACCGTTGGGCCCGGTCTACCAGGCGGGGACGCTGTCGGGCAACCCGGTCGCGATGGCGGCCGGCGCCGCAGCGCTCGAACTGCTCTTCGCCGATGGTGGTGCGGCCTTCTCCGAACTCGAACGTCTCGGCGCCGCACTCGACAAGGGGCTGACCGCGGCGATGCGGCGATGCGGCGTGCCGTGGTCCGTCGCCCGCGTCGGATCGATCCTCTGGCTGGTCCTCCAGGACGGCGAACCGCCGCGCCGGTACGACGCCATCCAACCGCAGAGCGCCGACGTCTACGCGAGGCTCCACGGCGCCCTCCTCGAGCGGGGCGTCTCCCTGGCCCCGTCAGCCTACGAAGTCATGTTCGTCTCGCTGGCCCACGACGACACGGTGATTGACGAGACCGTGGCGGCGTTTGAAGCGGTGGTGAGGGAGATCGCATGAAATTCGGATTTCGGATTTCGGATTTCGGATTTGACGCAAGACCTTTCAGGGAAAGCGTGGCGGGCTGGGCGGAAATCCAATATTTGCTTCTCGAGAATGCCGCCCTCCCACCCGGCACGCGAGACGCGTGCCCCACAATAGGACGTCAGCGACAGAGCCTTGTGGGGCAGCCGTCCCGGCTGCCGGGTGGGTGGGTGGAAATTCGAAATCCGAAATCCGAAATCCGAAATCAGGGCCTCCTCAGGTGAACAGGTTTCTCCGGGCTTGCCGGCGCGAGCTAGTGGACCGGCCGCCGGTGTGGGTGATGCGGCAGGCGGGGCGTTATCTCCCGGAGTACCGCGAGGTGCGCAAGCGCGCGGGTGATTTCCTGACCATGTGCTACACCCCGGAGATCGCCGCCGAGGTCACTCTGCAGCCGATCCGCCGCTTCGGTCTCGACGCCGCGATCGTCTTTTCGGACATCCTGACGCCGTTGGTTCCGATGGGCGCGGAGCTGACCTTTTCGCCTTCCCCCCACATCGCCAACCCGGTCCGCGAGCCGGCGGAGGTCGATCGCCTCCACGTTCCAACCCCGTGGTCGGGAACCGAGTTTCTCGGCGAGGCCCTCCGGTTGGTCCGTTCCGAACTCGACGAATCCACCGCCCTGATCGGTTTCTGCGGCGCCCCGTGGACCCTCGCCTCGTATCTGGTCGAAGGTGCGACGTCGCGCTCCTTCACCAAGGTGAAGGCCTTCGCCCACCACCACCCCGACGCCTTCGACCGGTTGGTCGACATCCTGGCGGACGCCATGGCGGCCTACCTCAAAACCCAGGTGGCGAGCGGCGCGCAGGCGGTGCAGATCTTCGACTCGTGGGTGGGAGCGCTGAGCGCCGAAGACGCCCGGCGGTGGGCGCTGCGGCCCGCGCGGAGGCTTCTCGAAGCCACAGCGGATCTCGGGGTGCCGAGGATCTACTACCCCAACGGCGGCGCACACCTCCTTCACGACCTCCCGGAGATGCCCTGCGAGGTCATCGGGCTCGATTGGCGGGTGGATCTGCAACGGGCGGCGATGGCGCTGCCGGACTTCGCACTCCAGGGCAATCTCGATCCCGGGGCGCTGATGGGCCCGGACCGCGAGATCCGACGCCTGACGCGTGCGATGCTCGACACCGCCCCCCGACGCGGTTATATCGCCAACCTCGGCCACGGCGTCACCCCCGATGTCCCGGTCCACGCCATGGAGGCCTTTGTTCGGACCGTGCAGGAGTATCGGTATGGATGAGGAATTCGGAATGAGGAATTCGGAATTCGGAATTATTGTCCTCGCGCCCGAAACATCTCACCAAATCAATTGCTGCAGAGTCGGGATGAACGGGTCTCAAAACTCAAAACTCAAAACTCAAAACTCGCGGACCCGGCATCAGCGATGAACACACCACCCGACTTTCCGGGTCTCTCGCCCGATCTTCTTGCGAAATACGATCGGCCGGGTCCGCGCTACACGTCCTATCCGACGGCGCCTCACTTCAAACCGGATTTCGACGAGGCCGCCTATCGGGAGAGGCTGGCGGTTGCGTCCGAGCGCTCCGGCGAACCGCTGTCGATGTACGTCCACCTCCCGTTCTGCGAGGCGCGCTGCACCTTCTGCGGCTGCAACGTGGTGATCTCGCCGCGGCGCGGCCCGGAAGAGACCTACCTCGACGCCGTCCAACAGGAACTCGAAATTCTGGCGTCCGCACTCGGCCCTCGAAGGACTCTGAATCAGCTCCACTGGGGAGGAGGGACCCCGACCTACCTGACACCGGTCCAGTGCGAGACGCTGTTCGCCGATATCACATCGAGGTTCCCGCTGACTCCGGACGCCGAGGTGGCTCTGGAGATCGATCCGTGCGTCACCACCATGGAGCACCTGGCCACTCTGCGGCGGCTCGGCTTCAACCGTGTGTCGATGGGCCTCCAGGATGTCGACCCGGCGGTGCAGGCGGCGGTCCAGCGGATCCAGCCGCTCGAACTCACCCGGGAACACGTCGAGGAGGCTCGCCGCCTCGGTTTCTCCTCGGTCAACGTCGATCTGATCTACGGACTGCCGCTCCAGACGGAGGCTGGTTTTCGCGCCACGGTCCGCACCGTCATCGAGGAACTGGCCCCGGATCGCGTCGCCTGTTTTTCCTACGCCCACGTGCCCTGGATCAAACCCCATCAGAAAGAGCTGGACGAGGCTGAGATGCCCACCGGTTGGGAGAAGTTCCGTCTGTTCCTGGCGGCAGCCGACGAGTTCACCTCCGCCGGATACCGTTTTGTCGGGTTCGACCACTTTGCGCGTCCCGACGACGACCTCGCACGAGCGCTGGACGAGGACCGGGTCCACCGCAACTTCATGGGATACACCGTCATGCCGGCGTCCGACCAGGTCGGGGTCGGCGTCACCTCGATCGGCGACGTCGCCGGCTCCTACGTGGCCAACGACAAAAAGCTCAAGAGCTTCGAACGCAGGGTCGGGTCGGGCCGCCTGCCAGTCGACCGCGGCCTGCTCCGAACCGCGGAGGACGAGCTGCGACGGGCGGTCATCAACAGCATCATCTGCACCCTTTCCCTCGACTTCGAGTGGGTCGAATCCGCCTTCGATGTCGATCCCCGGAAGCACTTCGCCGAGGCCCTGGCGGAACTCGAACCGATGGCCGCCGACGGGCTGGTCGACCTTGACGCGAAAGGCCTCGAGGTCACCGCGATCGGCCGTTTCTTCCTCCGCAATCTGTGCATGCCCTTCGACGCCTATCTCGCAGCCCCCGGCGACGGTCCCGTCTACTCGCGAACCGTGTAACGGCGCCTCCACGATGACCCGCACGCCGGTCGAGGGGGGGGTCCGCAACACAATCCGGGTCGGGTTCAAGCTAGGATAGAGACGTGCCGACAACCAGGACTGTCGGGGTCTGGATAACAGCCGCTGTTGCGGTCGCGTGGGCCGCGTCCTCGGTGTGGCTGGTCGGCTGGGAAAATTCCTTCAACCTCACGATGCCGCTCGCCCTCGCCTTGCTCTGGCTGACGGTGTTCACGCTCGCATGTTTCGGAATCGGTGGTCTGGCGTGGCGCCTGGTCATTACCCGGGAGCCGGATTCGCCCGCCGACTACGTGCTCGTGCTGGCCCTCGGCGCGGGCGCTCTCGCCGCGTGCGCGGGGGCCCTCGGGTTGATCGGTCTGATGACAAGGCCCTGGGTCCTGCTGGTCTTCGCCGCTGCGGCCGGCATCGGCGGCATCGCGCTCCACCGCCGGTGGGCGGATCTCAAATTACCGTCACCCCCGCGCCCGCACGCCGCCTTGCTGGTCGCGGCCGGGTTGATCGCCGTCCTCGGGGCTTCCAGCCTGGCCGCCTTCTACGATCAATGGAACTACCACCTCGCCTTTCCGTTTCAGTGGCTTCGTGAGGGCGGGATCTTCCTTTACCCACACCACGACTTCTCGTACTTCCCGGCCAACATGGGGCTGTTGTACGTCTACGGCCTGGCAGCGGGAGGCGGTTGGACCGCCCAGCTGATCCACTTCTGGATGGGTGCCCTCTCGGTCGCCGCCGCAGGGTCGCTGGCTAGCCGTTTCTTCGCCTCGTCCGGGGCGGTGGCGGCGGTTCTGTTCGCAGCAACGCCGGGGGTCATCGAGCTCGCGTCGGTGGCCGGGGCCGATCTGGGGGTCGCCGTCTTTTTCCTGTGCGCCTGGATCGCGGTGCTCCGCGCTACCGAAGGCTCCGACCACCTCTACCGGTGGTACCTGCTGGCCGGGATCTTCATCGGCCTGATGGTCGGGTGCAAGTACCTCGCCATTCCCATGCTGGCGATACCCTTCGGCCTGGTTCTACCCCTGTTGATCCGGCCGACGAGCAGAGGGGGGCACCCAGCCGCTGGGCGTTTCAGCGCGCTGCTGATCGTGACCGCCGCCGCAATCGTCGTGTGGTCGCCCTGGGCGGTCCGAAACCTGATTGCGACCGGCGATCCCGTCTACCCCTACCTCTCGGGGAGCGGCATCGCGGCCAACGTGCCGGCCGGCGGCGAGGCAACTGACCTTGCCGAGGGCATCGGCGGTTTCGGGTGGAAGAAGAACCGCGTGGTGTACGCGGCCACGCTGGGTTCGTTCGAATATCGCGACGTCGGCGGGCGGATGGGGCCGCTGTACCTGTGGTTGATGCCCCTGTGGCTCATCCAACTTCTCCGCGGGGGGGCCGCCCGGAGCGAACGCGTCTTTTTCCTGTCCCTGGTTCTGGGTCTCGTCGGCGCTGCCGCGCTTCCATCCGTTGGCAGGTATCTCATCCCGCTGATTGCGGCGTGTGCCGTCGGCTGCGGTGTGGCGTTTCAGCGTCTGACGGACGGTCTTGGAAAAACCTGGACGGCAATCCTGAACACCACTCTTTTCGTCGTCCTCGTGGGAAATCTCAACCCGTTCCCGCTCAACCATCTCCCGCGTCAGATCGGCGTCACCGTCGGTACCGTCGATGAGGCTGATTTTCTCGGAACCTACGTCAGCCACTATCCGGCGATCGAATACATCAACAAGGAGCTCTCCGGCGACGCTGTGGTCTACCTTCTCGCCGAGTCACGGTCGTTTGGAATCGAGCGCCGGCTGCTGCTCGAAGACCCGGCTTCCATACCGTTGGTCGTCGAAGTCGCCGCATCAAGCCTGTCGGCGGAGCAGATGATCGACCGGTTTCGAGCTCTCGGTGTCACCCACATCCTGATCAACCAGTTGGAAGCGAACAGGATTGCCAGGTACAACAATCGCGCCGACTATTTCGTCACTGACGATCCCGGGGCCCGGCGCAGAGTTCACGAGTTTCTGAGCGGGCTGCCGGTCGTCTGGCAGGATCGGCACCTCGTTCTCTTCCGACTGCCCTAGGGCGATCACGTCCCCCCGAGACCCTTCAGAACCGACCGCTTCTCGCGATAGGCGGCGCGGATCGCGGTGAACCCGGAGTGATCGATCCCGAGCTCGTTTGCGACCTGGCGAACCTCTTCCTCTTCCACCAACGAGATGCTGTCGTCCGCGGCGGTGACCGCGAACAGGCAGTGGAGCAGCCGCTCGAGGTCACCCGCAGCAGCCACCTTTTTGAACTCGCGGGTTGCGAGATAGTCCTCCGTCACACCGAGCAGCTCGTTGCGGTGGGCCGCCATTTCTGCCACCAGTGACGCCTGGTCCTCTGGCAGGCCACCGACCTCGTGCACGATTTTCTGCATCGCGCGCAGCTCATCCGAGCTGATGTCGAGGTCGGCGCGGGCGGCGCGGGCGAGCACCATGGCAAAGGCGGCGACCCAGCTCGCGCGGTCGGGATCCATGTTGGAGAGGTGATGGGCGATGTCCCGAACCGCGGTCGACCCGGACTGTTCGACAGCGGGTCGTTCGCCGGCGGAACGTTTCAACCAATCGAAAATCGACATGTTCGCCCCTTCTCTTGAACTTGGACGTCGGGTGGACCTGCTGAGGAGGCTGGCCGGGAGTTCAGCGCTCTTCCGGCCGGACGACTCCGCGCTGCACAAGGTTGTTGACCAGAAGCTTGTTCTCCAGATTCGATCCGGGGACCACCTTGAGGATCTCACCCAGGGAGTATGAGCCGTTGATGCGTGAAAGAAGAAAGCCCTCTTGCGGACTGCAGGTGAGGCTCGTGATCTCTGAGGGAGGGATCGCGAGCTTGAGCACCGCGGAGTCGTTGAGATTCAGCGTGCTGACGGCGTCGGCGATCTTTCTCTGCACCGATTCGACCTGTTGCTTCGCCTCGCTGTCGTTTCCGTATTTTTCGCGGATCTCGCCCAGCCTTCTGAAGGCTGCGAGGAGGTTGCCTTCGCCCACCAGTTCCTCGACCTGGTGCAGCAGAGCCATCCAGGAACCCTTGGAGAAACCGGGAATCGGAACCACCTCGTCACCCGGGGCCTTGACCTCGAACAGATCGTGGTTCATGCCCTGGTAGACGAACATCATGACGTGAAAAAACGCCAGACGGTTCGCGAGCGCGATCTTCTCGATGCTGTTCACGCCGTCGATTTCGCGCAGGATCCCGTGCTCGATTTCGCCCAATTGCTCCATGTCGACGGCCCGCACGACGCTCGGAATCCACGTTTCGTCGGGAATGGCGCTCCGGCACCGCGCCCACTCGTCCTTGCGGCGAACCCCCTCGAGAATGATCATCTCGACGGGAAGATTCAGCGGCTGAAATTTCTTGGCGGGCAGGATGTTCTCGAGAAAACGGAAGTCTCCCTCCTGCCACAGGAAGAGCTCGTAGATGGTCTCTTCGGTCTTGACCTGAAGAATGTGCTGCAGTTCCTCCCGCGACATGCGGCCGACGATGATGAGCAACTCGCCGAGGAGGGTTCCGTACTGCTCCTGCATGTCGAGCAGCTCCTGGAGCTCCTCTTCCCCGAGAATTTCCCATCCCACCAGGTAGTAGCCGAGAAACTCCTTCGGGTTCTCCGACGAGGAGGCGGCAACCAGGCCGTTGCGGAAGTAGATCTTCTTGTTGTAGGGGTCGCCCTCGACCGACAGTGTCCCGGTCTTCCGGCTCTGCGATACCCACTGCAGCAGGTCCGCGAAGGGCATGGTGCGCAGGTTGCCGCTGATCGACATGGACACCCCGGGTCGGCGAAGGATGGACAAAAACCCTCCGCGCGAAAGCGGAGGGGCGCGAAGAAAACCAGGCAACCCGTGTCGAGTATTCGACTTACGGATCTGGATGGATTGTAACACGGGCTCAACCCGCTGAACGAAACGGCCGGGGAGGCGTCTCTGCCTCCCCGGCCGTTGCACGTCGCGTTCGGCGTGGGCTATTTCAGGATGAAGTTGATGGTGAGGTTGTAGTACACCCCGACCGGTTTGCCGTCACACAGGGCGGGCTCGAACCGCCATTTCCTGGTGGCCTCGAGGGCCGCTTCCGTCAGCGTCTCGTCCGGCGACTCGAGCACCTCGAGGTCCTGGACCAGACCCTCGTCGGTGATCGTCGCCTGGAGTCTCACGAGACCCATGATCCTCGCTTTCCGCGCCTCTTCGGGGTACTTCGGGTCGACCTTCTCGATTGCGACGGGATGGGTGATCTCCGCACACTCACCGTCGTGATCCCAGGTTTCCAGTTTCGATTCTTTTCCTTTCTTCTTCTCGTTATCAACCGGCGGTTTGTCGTCCTCCGTGCTCCAGGGGCCGCCCGCCACGAGCTTTTCGGTGGTCGTCGAGGCCGCCGCGGAGAAGACCGTTGCACCGACGAATCCGGCGACTGCGACGGACAGTGTGAGAACCGCGGCGTTGGCGATAATCCGGGTTTTTGACATTGCTCTCTCCTCTTTCAGAAATTCGACTCGCGCCCGCAGGTGGGACTTTCCGACCAGAGGCACCGCAAGGGCTGCGGCAGGCATCTGGCTGGAAACGACGATCCGCCAGAGGGCATCGAGGTACTGACGGCGCTTCCCGGTCATTTCGACGGTTCCCGCATCCACCAACTGCTCCCGACTGAGTGCGATCTCCGGGAGGAGGAACCAGACAGCCGGGTGAAACCATAAAACCGCGCGAACAACCTCTTCGGTCAGCGCCATCGGCCAATCCCGACGATGGACGTGGAGGAGTTCGTGACATGCCACCCCCTCCTGCTCATCGGCGGAGAGCCCGTTGAAGGACATCGGCACCATGACGATCGGCCGGGCCCAGCCGAAGGTGATGGGTACCGAGAGACGGTCTGTTTCGTGAAACGGCACCTCGAGGCCGAGGCGGTGTTGCAGATCGTGCACCCGGTCCGGCAGCGGAACGATGGGGTTCGCCGTCCGCCGGCAGCGGCCGAGGAACGCGAGTCCGATCGCGATCCGGATCAGCGCAATGGCGGTGATCGCCAGAACGGGTCCGAGGACGGTCCACCAACCGAGATTGATGCCATCGGTGCTCAAGGTGGTGGACACCACGTCCTCCACCAATGCCCCGTCCACCGCCAGGAACGGCAGAGCGCTTTTCGGGTGCCAGACCGCTGTAACCAGCGGCAACAGCACCACGGCCGGGAGGAGGAGACGCCAGTACTGCAGGAGGGTCCCGGGGTGGCGCAGACGAAGGAGGCGTGGAACCATCAGACCGACCGCCAAAAGGAACCCGCTCTGCAGAATGTAGGAGAGGATTCCGGCTGCGGTCTCGTGAGAGCTCATTCTGCCTCCTCGATCAGTCGCGCGATCTCCTCGATGTCCTTTTTCGACAGCTTGCGGTCCTTGATCAGACCGAGGACCAGCGGCCGTGCCGATCCCTCGAAGACCTTGCCGACGAAGTCGTCGACCATGCCGGCGATCACCTGGCTCTTGGGCCGGACCGGCTCATAAAGATAGGCCCGACCCTCTTTGGTCCGGGCGAGGTGCCCCTTGTCCTCGAGGATGCCCATCATGGTCATCACCGTTGTGTACGCCAGGGAACGGCGCTGGTTGAGGTGCTCGTGGACCTGGCGGACGGTGCCACTCCCCAGTTCCCACACCACCTGCATGATCTCGAGTTCGGCGTCGGTCAGCTGTCGTTCCTGCTTTTTCATACTAAGAACATAGTACTAAGATTCTCGTCTGTCAACCCCGCACCTCGGAAAACCACAGAGACACAGAGACACAGAGAGAGCACAGAGCCAGCCCCCGCTCCCAGCGGCCCGCGCTCTCGGAGAGCGCAGGCCTCGCTTTTCGCTTTAATCAGACATTCGCGTTCGAGCAGGTACGACCACGGCGGTACCGACGCGCTGCAAGCGCGTCGGCCGGGGGAAAGTCCGACCGAGACGGATGCTTGCATCCGGAGCGATCGGGCTTTTCACCGGAGGCCGGCGATCTTCAGATCGCCGGCTTCCCCCGCTCCACCCGGGCAACCCCGCCGAAGCAGGTTCCGCTCCTTTGTGTTCTTCGTGTCTTCGTGGTTGCGACGAAACCTTGCTCTGTGTCCTCTGTGCCTCTGTGGTTGGCCCGGTGCGATGGAACCGCGTCATCTGCGTGATCTGCGGGCAGTCTGCGATGGTGGCGGCCTTCGCATTTTTGCCTTTGTTTTTGGCTGTCGGGGTCGCTCTACCGACACGAGATCCCTCGGTTCGCTCGCCACGCTCGCTCTCTCGGGATGACATGAAGAAGGGCTGTCGAGGCCAGCCCTTCTTCATGTCACTTGATTTATGCTTTATTTACACCTATACTTGAAAACCCAGGAGGCACGAGATGGCGGCCCCACAAACCACACCGACGCCGAACCGGACAGAAGCCTTGCAGGCATTGTGTTCTGAGCTGCCCGGCGATCTCCGGACCTCGCTGCACCGGGCCTCGGACCTCATCCGTCAGAGACGCGCCGCGATGCGCCTGGACCCCCTCTCCACCTCCATCAACGGTCTCGACCACGTCCTCGGCGCCGGGCTCCCGCGGGGTGAACTGGTGGAGATCGTCGGCCGGGGCTCGTGCGGCCGTTTCGCCGCCCTCCTGGCGGCTCTGCGGGCGGTCACCGGCGCCGGCGAGGTCGCGGCCCTGGTCGACCAGGGTTCGCAGCTGGACCCGCAATCGGCGGCCTCCATCGGGGTCGACCTCGAGTGCCTGCTGTGGCTGCGGCCGCAGAACCTCAACGACTCGCTGGCCGCCGCCGAGCTGCTGCTCCACACCGGCTTCCCGCTGGTCGCCCTCGATCTCGGGCTGCCGCCGGTGCGGGGCCGTGCGCCTCTCGCCGCCTGGCTTCGTCTGGCGCGCGGGGCCGCCACCCACGGAGCGGTGGTCCTGGTGGGTACGCCCTACCGGTTGAGCGGGTGCGCCGCGGGAGCGGTGATCACGAGCGGCCGCGGGCGGGGCGAGTGGAGCGGCGGCGGACGGGTCGCCCGGCTGCTCAACGGTCTGCAGTCGCGATTTTATCTGAGCAAGCGCATCGGCCACCCCGACCTCGGCGAGGCGCCGGTCGTCCTCACCCTGCCCGAAGCCGCCTTCGGACCGGCAACATCAGACACCCTGAACATCGATCGAAAATCCGAAATCCGAAATCCGAAATCCGAAATTCCGACCGAAGGGAGAGAACATCATGTCGCAGCCATTTGAGATGAGTGCACGGGGTTTCTTCGAGCTCGCCGGCGAGGCCTGCGGATTGCTGGTCCTGGGGTTCTGCTTCCTGGTGCTCGCCTTCTGCGTGTGAGAGCGATGCTCAGGGCAAAACCACAGAGACACAGAGGCACAGAGAAGGCACAGAGCCAGCCGCCCACATCACAACCACGAAGCCACGAAGACACGAAGACATCACAAAGCCTGCTCGATCGTCCGGCGAGGTCCCGGCCGCCGGGCGGCCGGGGACCGGTGGGGCGAGCCGCTGTCCCGAACGCGAGCGTTCGCGGCAGCGGCTCGCCCCACCGGCCTGCGCTCTCCGCGAGCGCAGGCCTCGCCTCTCACGTTGATCAGAGGTTCGCGTTCGAGCAGGTACGACCACGGCGGGACCGACGCGCTGCAGGCGCGTCGGCCGGGGGAAAGTCCGACCGAGACGGATGCTTGCATCCGGAGCGGTCGGGCTTTTCGCCGGGTGCCGGCGCAAGCCGGCGTTGCCGCCGCTCCACTCCGGGCAATCTCGCCAACGCAGGTTTCGCTCCTTTGTGTCCTTCGTGTCTTCGTGGTTGCGACGACAGCTGTCTCTGTGTCTCTGTGCCTCTGTGGTTCGTTCGATATCTCGGCAGCTCAAAAACTCTCCAGCCCTGGACATGACGAGAATCGCCTGCCTGTTCATCCCTCTCTTTCCGCTGGCGGCGAGGCTGCGTGCGGAGCCCGAGCTGGCGGGCGAGGCGGTGGCGGTGTGCGAGGGCAATGGGTCGGCGGCGCGGGTGGTGGGAGCCTCCCGCCCCGCCCGCAGATCGGGCGTGCGGACGGGCATGAGCCTCGCCCAGGCGCGCGGCATCCTGCCCTCGCTGATCGCCCGCGGCCGCGACGTTTCCTCCGAAGTTTCCGCCCACGAGGCCCTCCTCGAGGCCGCCACCAGCCTCTCGCCACGGATCGAGGACGCCGCCCCGGACATCGTCTTCGCCGACGTCAGCGGGATGGAGCGTCTCTACGACGGCGCCGCCTATGAGCACGACATGGGGCAGGCCGCCATCGTCGCCGCCTCCTCCCTCGATCTCCCGATCCGGGTCGGCATCGCCGGCAACAAGCTGGCCGCCCGCATCGCCGCCCACATGCCCGACTCGCCGAAGGTGGTGCCGGCCGGCGAGGAGACCCTCTTCCTCGCCCCCCTGCCTCTGGCCCACCTGGCCCTCGACCGGCGGCTTGTGGACACCCTCCGCCGGTGGGGCGTCCGCACCCTCGGCGACTTCGCCCGGCTGCCGGCCGATCGCACCGCCAGCCGGCTCGGCCCGGCCGGCGCCAGCGCCCACCGCGCGGCCCGCGGAGTGGACGCGAGCCCGCTCGAGCCCCACCACCCGCCTCCGACCTTTCACGAAGGCATGGAGCTGGAGTGGCCGGTGGTCACCGTCGAGCCCCTTCTCTACGCCCTTCGCCAGTCGCTGGAGAGGGCCCGCAAGCGCCTCGAGCGCGAGGACCTCGCCTGCACCCTGCTCGAGCTCGAACTGGGGCTCGAACCGGAGGGCGCCGAACACCGCACGATCCGCCTGCCCGCCCCCACCCGCAACGTCGACGCCCTGCTGGCGCTGGTTCACCTCGAGCTGGAGTCGAGACCGCCGCGGGCCGCCGTGGTCTCCTTCATCACCATCACCCACCCCGACCGGCCGCGCCGCGGCCAGCTCACGCTTTTCGGCGCACCCGAGATCCACCCCGACAAGCTCGCCGGCAGCCTCGCCCACCTCGCCGCCCGTCTCGGTCCGGACCGCGTGGGCTCGCCGCGCACGGTCGACGGCTACCTCCCCGAGCGCTACGAGAACGTCCCCTTCGAACCGCCGTCGGCCCCCAGGATCCGCCAGCAGCCGCGCCAGGGCCGGGGACTGCTGGCGGTGCGGGTCCTGCGGCCGCCGGTGCCGCTCGAGGTGATCACGGAGGAGGACAATTTCGGATTTCGGATTTCGGATTTCGGATTTGCCGCCCAACCACCCGGCACGCGGGACGCGCGCCCCACAAACGAAGAGCCTCGGGAAAGCCTTGTTGGGCTGCCTTCTGAATTCACCATCCAGCATCCGAATCAGTCAGGGGAGGATGAAGGGGAAATCCGAAATCCGAAATCCGAAATCCGAAATCGAACCCCTTCGCTTCGACTCATTTCAGTGGCGTCCGAGTCTGGCGCGACGCCCCGGGTCCAGGGCCTCGTGCGGGTGGCGGCGGGACCGTGGTCCCTCGAGGAGGGGTGGTGGAACGACACACCCGTGGAGCGCGACTACTGGGACCTCGAGCTCTCCGGCGGCGGGCTCTACCGGGTCTACCGCGACCGCACGACCGGCGACTGGTTCGCCGACGGGATGTACGACTGATGGAATTCGGAATGAGGAATTCGGAATTAGGAATTGAGCCCCACCGACCCAGGACAGAACCACAGAGACACAGAGGCACAGAGAGGACACAGAGACGGCCGCCGACGTCGCAACCACGAAGACACGAAGACACGAAGGCATCACAAAGCAACTCGATGACCGGCGAGGTCCCGGCCGCCGGGCGGCCAGGGACCGCTGGGTCGACCAACGGCTCCGAACGCAAGCGTTCGTCACCGTGGCTCGACCCAGCGGCCTGCGCTCTCGGAGAGCGCGGCCTCGCCTCTCAAGCTTTTTCTGGTTGGGCTGGGTCTCAAACGCTGGCGCTCGAGCAGGCACGACTATGGCGGGACCGACGCGCCCTGCGCGTCGGCCGGGGTGAAGACCGTCTGGGACGAACGCTCGCGTTCGAAACAGACGGGCTTCGCCCCGGGTGCCGGCGATCATCGGATCGCCGGCGTTGCCGCCGCTCCACTCCAGGCAACCTCGCCGACGCAGGTTTCGCCCCTTTGTGGCTCCTTTGTGTTCTTTGTGTCTTCGTGGTTGCGACGATCCTCCGCTCTGTGTCCTCTGTGCCTCTGTGGTTCTCCGGTCGTCGAATCCCGGGCAGCGCATGAAGTACGCCGAACTGCACTGCGCTTCGGCATTTTCTTTTCTCGAGGGGGCGTCGCAGCCCGAGGACCTGGTGGAAAGGGCGGCGGAGCTCGAGCTCCCCGCGGTGGCGCTGGTCGACCGCAACACCGTCTCCGGCGCACCGCGGTTCTGGAAGGCCGCCCGCGACGCCGGGATCAAACCGCTGGTCGGAGCGGAGGTGGTGCTTGATGAAACAGATTTCGGATTTCGAATTTCGGATTTCGGATTTACCCCCACCCACCCCCATGCAGATACAGAAGAAGTGCGGATAAAAAATCCGAAATCCGAAATCCGAAATCCGAAATTACCCGGCCCCCTGGGCCTGGTGCCCGACCCTCCTCCTCCCGGCACTCCCTTACCGCGACTCACCCTCCTCGCGAGCGATCCCCGCGGCTACCGCAACCTCTGCCGGCTGCTCACCGAGGCCGCGCGAGGGCGGTCCAAGGGCAAGGCCCGCGCGACCTGGCGGCAGGTGGCGGCGCACGCCGACGGGCTCCACTGCCTCACCGGCGGCGCCGAGGGGGTTCTCGCCCAACGGCTCGTCCACCGCGGACTCGACGCCGCCCGGCGCGAGCTCGAACACCTCAACCGGCTCTTCCCGAGGCGGCTCCACGTCGAGCTGCAGCGCCACCGCCTGCGCGACGAGGAGCACCGCAACCGCGCGCTCATCGACCTCGCCCGGAGCCTGCGGCTGCCGCTGGCGGCCACCGGCGGCATCCGCTACGCGAGACCGTCCAACCGCGACCTCGCCGACGTCCTCGCCTGCATCCGCGAAGGCGCGACCCTGGACACCGCCGGCCGCCTGCTCGAGGGCTGCCGCGAACGCCACCTGCGGTCGGCGCGCGAGATGGCGCTGCTCTTCGCCGACCAACCACGGGCGGTCGCCGAAGCGGGGGCGCTCGTGGACGAGCTCGAGTTCACCCTGTCGGACCTCGGCTACCGCTTTCCCGACTACCCGCTGCCGGTGGGCGAGAGCCCTATCTCGCACCTGCGCCGGGTGACGTGGGACGGCGCCCGCACCCGCTTCCGGCCGCTCACCGCCCGCGCCCAGTCACAGCTGGAGCGCGAGCTCGACCTGATCGGAAAGCTCGATCTGGCGGGTTACTTCCTCATCGTCTGGGACATCGTCCGCTTCTGCCAGCGCGAGAACATCATGGCCCAGGGCCGTGGTTCGGCCGCCAACTCGGCGGTCTGCTACGCCCTTTCGATCACCGCCGTCGACCCGGTCAAAATGGAGCTCCTGTTCGAGCGTTTCCTGTCCGAGGAGCGCGGCGAGTGGCCCGACATCGACCTCGATCTGCCCTCCGGAGACCAGCGCGAGAAGGTCATCCAGTACGTCTACCGCCGCTACGGCCCCCACGGCGCCGCCATGACGGCCAACGTCATCACGTACCGCGCCAAGTCGGCGGCGCGCGAGGTGGGCAAGGCGCTGGGTTTTTCGCTCGAACAGGTGGACCGGATCTCCAAGCGTTTCGGCCGCCACATGGCGACGGAGATCAAGGAGGGGGCGCGCGACCTCGACACCGAACTGGCGGCGGCAGGCTTCGACCCCACCTCGCGCCGGCTCGAGCACTTCAAGCGGCTGTGGTGGGAGATCCACCACCTCCCCCGCCACCTCGGCCAGCACTCGGGCGGCATGGTCATCGCCCAGGGGCGCCTCGACGAGGTCGTCCCGTTGGAACCGGCGGCAATGGAGAACCGGACGGTGATCCAGTGGGACAAGGACGACTGCGCCGATCTCGGTCTGATCAAGGTCGACCTGCTGGGTCTCGGGATGATGGCGGCCCTCGAAGAGGCGATCCCGATGATCCGTGACAACGAGGGCGTGGAGATCGACCTCGCCCACCTGCCGCCGGGCGACCCCACGACCTATGACATGATCCGGCGTGCCGACACCGCGGGCGTCTTCCAGATCGAGAGCCGGGCGCAGATGGCGTCGCTGCCGCGCAACCTGCCGGAGAACTTCTACGACCTCGTGGTGCAGGTTGCGATCATCCGGCCCGGGCCCATCGCCGGCAACATGACCAACCCCTACCTCAATCGCCGTCAGGGGCGCGAGGCGGTGACCTACGCCCACCCCTGTCTGGAGCCGATCCTCAAACGCACCCTCGGCGTGCCGCTGTTCCAGGAGCAGCTGCTGCGCATGGCGATGGAGGCGGCGGGCTTCTCCGGCGGCGAGGCCGAGGAGCTGCGGCGCGCGATGGGCTTCAAGAGATCGCAGGAGCGGATGGCGGTGATCGAGAAGAGGCTGCGCAGCGGGATGGCCCGGCGCGGCATCGGCAGCACTGCACAGGAGGAGATCATCCGCTCCATCACCTCCTTTGCGCTCTATGGTTTCCCCGAGTCCCACTCCGCGAGCTTCGCCCTCCTCGTCTACGCTTCCGCCTACCTCAAGGCCCACCACCCGGCGGCCTTCTACGCCAGCCTCCTCAACGCCTGGCCGATGGGCTTCTATCACCCGGCGACCCTGGTCAAGGACGGCCAGCGCCACGGGGTGCGGTTTCTGTCGGTCGATGTCAACCACTCGGGGTATCGCTGCCGCTGGGAGAGCGGTGCGGTGCGGGTGGGTCTGCGGTTCGTGCATGGGCTCAACCGGGAAGCCGCCGACACGATCGAGGCCGAACGGGAGCAGGCGCCCTTTGCAAACACCGCCGATCTCACCCACCGCTGCGGGCTCACGGCCGAAAGCCTCGAACGGCTGGCGCACGTCGGAGGGCTCGCTTCGTTGGGACTGAGCCGTCGTGCGGCCCTGTGGCAGGTCTCTGAGGTCGCGGGGCGGCGCGGGCCCCTGTTTGCCGATCTGCCGCCCGAGAGCGCGTCGCCGCTTCCCGAGATGGCCCCCCTCGACGAGACCGTGGCCGACTACGCGGGTCTCCACCTCACCACCGGCCCCCACCTCATGGCCTACATGCGGGACGAGATGGACCGGCGCGGCGTGGTGCCGGTCAACGCCCTGGACGACATGAGCGACGGCGAGGTGGTGCGGGTTGCAGGCGCCGTCATCGTCCGCCAGCGGCCCGGCACGGCGAAGGGTTTCGTCTTTCTCACCATGGAGGACGAGACCGGGATGGTCCAGGCCATCATCCGCCCCGACCTCTATCAGAAGCACCGCGCCTTCATCGTCTCCACCCCGGTCATGCTGGTCGAAGGCCCGCTGCAGAAGCAGGACGGCACCATCTCGGTCAAGGCGCGGAGCTTCGAGGCCGTCCACGCCGATGCCGCCGTGAGCAGTCATGACTTTCATTGACATCGCAAAGGACACACCACAGAGGCACAGAGGCCACAGAGAGGACACAGAGCCAGCCGGCCACGTCACAACCACGAAGACACAAAGACACGAAGACATCACAAAGTTCCCTCGATTACCGGCGAGGTCCCGGCCGCCGGGCGGCCGGGGACCGCTGGGAGCGGGTGCAGCCTCGGACGCAAGCGCCCGGAGCTGCACCCACTCCCAGCGGCCTGCGCTCTCGGAGAGCGCAGGCCTCGCCTCTCGCGTTGATCAGACATTCGCGTTCGAGCAGGTGCGAATGCGGCGGGACCGACGCGCCCTGCGCGTCGGCCGGGGGAAAGTCCGACCGAGACGGATGCTTGCATCCGGAGCGGTCGGGCTTTTCACCGGAGGCTGGCGATCTTCAGATCGCCGGCTTCCCGCCGCTCCACTCCGGGCAACCTCGCCAACGGAGGCTCCTCTCCTTTGTGTTCTTTGTGTCTTCGTGGTTGCGACGATCCTTCGCTCTGTGGCCTCTGTGCCTCTGTGGTTGGCCGGGTGCGGTGCTAGAATCCGCCTCCAACGCCACGACAGCGGGAAGAACCGGGGCCGCTCCCCCGTTCAGTCCAAGGTAGGGAACACCACATGACCGGAACACCCAGACCCGACCTCTCCGACCTCAAGATCGACCGTGCGGCCAAGACCGGCGACGGCGGCAATCGCCGACTCCTGCTGGTCATCGCGTCTGTGCTGGTGACCTTGGCGGTCATCGCCATCCTCGTCGTCGGGGGTCGTTCCGCGCCCGAGGTCGAGGTCGCCGTCGCGCGGTCTGCAAACGCCGGCGGATCTGCCACTGTGCTGAACGCTTCCGGGTATGTGGAGCCGCGCCGCAAAGCCACGGTCTCCTCCAAGATCACCGGCAAGGTCACCGAGGTGCTGGTTGACGAGGGCATGATCGTCGAGGAGGGCCAGGTTCTGGCGCGGCTCGACGACTCCGACGCCCGCCGGCGGTACGAGGCGATCCGCGCCGAGCGCGACGTGGCACGGGCGGGATTGGAGGAGCTCGAGGTCAACCTCGCCGACGCCGAACGAACCTTGCGGCGGGTTCAGGACCTGCGGAAGGAGGGCGTCACCAGCGTCCAGGACCTCGACTCCGCCACCGCCGCAGTGGATGCCCTCCGCGCGAAGTTGAGGGTGGCCCGCTCCTCTCTCGACGCCGCCGAGGCCCAGCTGGCGGTCTCCGCCCAGGATCTCGAGAACTACACGGTCAGGGCGCCGTTCGCCGGCATCGCGGTTTCGAAGGACGCCCAGCCGGGCGAGATGGTCTCACCGGTCTCGGCCGGCGGTGGTTTCACCCGCACCGGGATCTCCACCATCGTCGACATGACCTCCCTCGAAATCGAGGTCGACGTCAACGAATCGCACATCGCCAAGGTCTACCCCGGGCAACCTGCGGACGCGGTCCTGGACGCCTACCCGGACTGGCACCTGCCGGCGACGGTCCGTACGGTGATTCCGACCGCCGACCGCCAGAAGGCGACAGTGAAGGTGCGGCTCACCTTTGACGACCTCGACCCGAAGATCCTCCCCGACATGGGGGTCAAGGTCGCGTTTCAGGAACCCGTTGACGAGGAGACGGCGACGGCCACGGCCCAGGCCATCGTCCCCAGGACCGCGGTTTTCGATGACAACGGGCAGTCCTACGTGTTCGTGGTCGAGGACGGGATCCTCGACCGCCGGGCGATCAGCACCGGTCGCGAGGCGGGTTCGGATGTCGAGATCACTGCGGGCGTCACGACGGGCGAGTCCATCGTCGTCAGCGGTCCCGACGGCCTAGCGGGCGGCGACCGCGTTCGCGTCCGGAAGTAGAAGGAGAAATCTCAATGGTCAGTGTCGATGGACAGGATCGTGGAAACAGCCTCATCAAGGTGCGCAAACTCAACAAGGTCTACCGCCGGGGCAACGAGTCCATCGATGTCCTCCAGGGCCTCGATCTCGACGTCGAACCTGGCGACTTCGTGGCCTTCATGGGTCCCAGCGGCTCGGGCAAGACCACTCTGCTGAACCTCCTCGGCGGCCTCGACACTCCGACCGCGGGAACGGTGACCGTCGACGGCGACGAGATCACCAACATGTCCGGGAAGAAGCTCGCCGCGTGGCGCGCGAGGCACGTCGGGTTCATCTTCCAGATGTACAACCTGATTCCGGTGCTGACCGCGTTTCAGAACGTCGAGTTGCCTCTCCTCCTCACCAAGCTCTCGAAGGCGGAACGCCGGCGCCACGTGGAAACCGCCTTGGCCCTGGTGGGGCTGCCCGACCGGATGAAGCACTACCCCCGCCAGCTCTCCGGCGGCCAGGAGCAGAGGGTGGCGATCGCCCGCGCGATCGTTACCGATCCCACCTTCCTCCTGTGCGACGAACCGACCGGCGATCTCGATCGCAAATCGGCCGAAGAGATCCTCGATCTTCTGACCAGCCTCGAGGCGGACCACGGCAAGACCATCCTCATGGTGACTCACGATCCACTTGCGGCTGAGCGTGCCGACGTCGTCCTGCACCTCGAAAAAGGTGCGCTGGTGGAAGCCATGGAAGAGGCGGCCTCGTCATGAAATACCTGCCGTTCATTTTTCGCAATCTGTTTCGAAAGAAGACCCGGACCGCCCTCACAGTCGGTTCAATAGCTGTCGCCCTGTTTTTGTTCGGTCTGCTGGTCACGATCGAAACCGCGCTCAACGCCGGAGTCGACGTCGCCGGAGTCGACCGCCTCGTCGTCCGCAACAAGACCTCGCTCATCATGCCCCTCCCGCTGTCCTACCAGGAGCGACTGCGGCAGATGGACCACGTCACACAGGCCACATTCGCCACCTGGTTCGGCGGCGTCTACCAGGACCAAAAGAATTTCTTTCCCCAGTTCGCCATCGACACCGAAACCTACCGCGAGGTGTTTCCGGAGTTCAAGATCGCAGACGACCAGTGGCAGGCCTTTCTGGCCGACCGCGAGGGTGCCGTGGTCGGAAAGGTCACTGCCGATCGCTTCGGCTGGAAGCTGGGCGACCGGGTGCCGATCCAGGGGACGATCTGGACCGGAACCTGGGACTTTAACATCCGCGCAATCTACGAAGGATCGCGCCAGGGCGACGACGAGTCGGCGTTCTGGTTCCACTGGAAGTACCTCGAAGAGCGGCGTCAAACCAGCTTCGGCGGGGGAACCGTCGGGTGGTACACCGTCAAGATCGACGATTCGGACAACGCGGTCGCGGTCAGCGCGGAGATCGACGGACGATTCGCAAACTCGGCCTATGAGACCTCGACCGAAACCGAGCAGGCCTTTGCCGCCGGTTTCGCCAAACAGATCGGCAACATCCGGATGCTCATCCTGTCGATCGGCGCCGTCGTGCTGTTCACGCTGCTGCTGGTCACCGGCAACACCATGGCGATGGCGGTTCGCGAAAGGGTGCCCGAGCTCGGCGTACTCAAGACCCTCGGCTACGGTGACACCACCGTCCTCGTGCTGGTCTTGACCGAAGCCCTGGTGATCGCGTTGGTCGGCGGCGCCATCGGCATCGGGCTGGCCAAGCTCTTCACGATGGGCGGCGACCCGACTGGCGGCATGCTGCCGGTGTTCTACATCTCCGGCGGTCAGATGGCTTCGGGCGTCGCGATCGCGGCATTCGTGGGACTCGCTGCCGGGTCGATCCCGGCGATGACGGCGATGAGGCTGCGCATCGTCGACGCGCTGCGGAGGGTGTGATGGCTATTCCCGTCTCCTACAATCTGCGATCGGTCACCGCCAGGTGGAAGGCCGCAGTGGTGTCGGTGATCGGCATCGCCGGCACCGTCGGCGTCTTCGTCGCCATGCTCGCCATGGCGAGGGGCTTTCAGGCGACGCTGATCGCCTCGGGCTCCACCTCCAACGCCATCATCCGCCGGGCCGGCGCGGCCTCCGAGATGGACAGCGGGGTCTCACTCGACCAGTCGAAGGTGATCGCCGACGCGCCGCAGGTCGCGCGGAACGCCGCCGGCGTGCCCCTTTCGAGCCCCGAGATCGTGGTCATCGGAGCCTTTCAGCTGCAGACGAGCGGGACCGACGCCAACGTCCAGATCCGGGGCCTGACGCCCCTCGTCCTCGAGGTGCGCCCGTCGGTGAAAATCAAGGAGGGCAGGTTCTTCAAGGAGGGCCTGGCCGAGCTCGTGGTCGGCTCCAACGCCGTCACGACCTACCGTGGGCTCGGACTCGGTTCCACCGTGAGTTTCGGCGGCCGGGATTGGAACGTGGTCGGGATCTTCGATGCAGGGGGGTCGGCCTTCGATTCCGAGATCTGGTGCGACCACACGGTCCTCGCCGAGGCCTTCAAACGATCGACCAACCGTTGTCCAGCTCGGTGACGGTTCGCCTCACGTCGCCGACCGATTTCGAGGCCCTGAAAGACGCCCTGACCTCGGACCCGCGCCTGACCGTCCAGGTGGAGCGCGAACAGGACTACTACGCCAAACAGTCGCAGATGGTGAGCACCCTGATCCGCGTGCTCGGCTTCCTGGTCGCCTTCGTCATGGCCATCGGTGCGGTCTTCGGCGCCCTCAACACCATGTACTCGGCGGTGGCGGCGCGGGCGCGCGAGATCGCCACCATGCGGGCGCTCGGATTCGGCGGCGGCTCCATGATTCTCTCGTTCATGTTCGAATCGCTGTTCATCTCGCTGGTGGGCGGCGTGCTCGGGTGTCTCGCCGTGCTGCCGCTCAACGGATTCACGGCAGGCACCATGAACTGGCAGACCTTTTCGCACCTCGCATTCGCCTTCCGGGTGACGCCGGAGTTGCTGGGAGCGGGCCTCGTGTTCGCTCTGGTGATGGGCTTGGTGGGAGGTGTGCTCCCCGCCATCCGCGCCGCACGAATGCCCGTCGCACACGCCCTCCGGGAGCTGTAGACGCAGCCACGATCGAATGCAACGCACGAGAACGGGCCAACCACAGAGGCACAGAGGACACAGAGCGAAGGACCGTCGCAACCACGAAGGCACGAAGAACACAAAGGAATCACAAAGCTCCCTCGATTACCGGCGAGGTCCCGGCCGCCGGGCGGCCGGGGACCGGTGGGGCGAGCCGCTGTCCCGAACGCGAGCGTTCGCGCGCAGCGGCTCACCCCACCGGCCTGCGCTCTCGGAGAGCGCAGGCCTCGCCTCTCGCGTTGATCAGAATCTCGTGATCGAGCAGGTACGAATGCGGCGGGACCGACGCGCTGCAAGCGCGTCGGCCGGGGGAAAGTCCGACCGCGACGGATGCTTGCATCCGGAACGGTCGGGCCTTTCACCGGAGGCCGGCGATCCTCGGATCGCCGGCATTCCCGCCGTTCCACTCCGGGCAACATCGCCGACGGAGGTTCCTCTCCTTTGTGTTCTTTGCGTCTTCGTGGTTGTGACGTGGGCAGCCGGCTCTGTGTGCTATGTGCCTCTGTGGTTCGTCCGGTGCGATGGATTAGCGTCGTCTGCATGATCTGCGGGCGATTATCGAGCACCCCGAATTCAGCCCGTCGGGAATCCGAGTGTCACTGCCAGTGGGCGAGGACCGGCCAGACCAGAAAGAGAAGTGACATGAGAACGAACATGCCCTGCATCGGCAGGTTCCACCGGAACCACTTCTCGTAGGGAATCTTCGCCATCGCCAGAGTCCCGACGGTAACGCCGGAGGTCGGGATGATCATGTTGGAAAACCCGTCTCCGAACTGATACGCCAGCACCGCGGTCTGCGGAGTGATCCCCGAAAGCTCGGCGAGCGGCGCCATGATCGGCATCACCAGCGCGGCCTGGGTCGAACCCGACGGAATGAAGAAATTCACCGCCAGCTGCATCAGGTACATGACCTGGGCGGTAATGACCCCGGGCAATTGTGAAGTCACCGAACTCATGGCCCACAGGATGGTGTCCATGATATTGCCCGCCTCGAGGATGACCAGGATGCCGCCCGCAAACCCGACGATGAGCGCGGCGCCCGCAATGTCCCGGCAACCGGTGACGAAGGTCTTCGCGAGGTGGTTGGCATTCATGCCGGAGACCACCCCGGCGGACACACCCATGGCCATGAAGAGCCCGGCGAGCTCGATGATGTACCACTTGAAGACCACGACACCGACGATCATGCCCACGACTCCGCCGAGGAGGATCGCGAGACACATCGCACGGCGGGGGGTCAGCTCGGTCACCGCCTGCTGTTCTGCCAGCACCTCCTGACGGCGGATCGTGTCGAGTTCGTACATCGGGCTGCGGGACGGGTCGGCCTTGACCCTGGCCGCATACACCATCACCCAGGTGATCGTCGCCCCGGTCGCCACACACCACACCACCAGACGGTATTCCCACCCCGAGACGGGTTGGATCCCGGCGATGCCCTGCGCGATCTGCACCGTGAAGGGGTTCAGAAACGCACCCGCGAACCCGACCCCGGCGGCGAGGAAGGTGAGGCTCACCCCGACGATCGAGTCGTAACCCAACGCCAGGGCCAGCGGCACGAAGATGAGAACGAATGGAATCGCCTCCTCGCACATCCCGAAGGTGGCGCCGAATAAAGAGAACAACGTCATGACGACCGGAATGACCAGGAACTCCCGCCCCTTCAAAACCCTGACCAGATGGTGAATCCCGGCCGCGATGGCCTGGGTCTCGTTGAGCACGTAAAACGATCCACCGACCATGAAGATGAAGAAGATGATGTTGGCCAGTCGCAGGGCGCCGTTGAGAGGCGCGGTGAAGACCTCGAACACCTGCGGCCGCGATTCTTCGAAGTGGAAGGAACCGGGCACCACGACCTCGGCCTTGACCCCGCCTCGGTCCACCGTTTGGCGATCGAAGGCACCACCGGGCACGAACCAGGTCGCCACGGAAGCGGCGAAAATCAGCGAGCAGACGATGACGTACACGTCCGGGACTTTTTTGAGCACCCTCGTTCTCCAGTCGCCGGGATTATAGTCCGCCCTGCCCGCGACCTGCGCCACTTTGACGGAGTACCCCTGTGATAGTCTTTTAATAAGGGTTCGAACCCTGACCAGTCGTGGTGTTTGATCACAAACCGTACGAAAGAAGCCTGAGGCCCGAGATGACGCGGACCCGGAAAAAAGGTGAGCCCAACGGCGGAACCCTGACCGGGCTGCGTGCCGCCAGCGCCCCGAATCTCGAGACCATCTCGAGACGTCGGATCCAGATGTGGTCGCTCACCCTGTTTCTTCTGGTGTCGGCCGTCAGCATTCTCACGCTCGGGCTGATCGCCAGCCTGATCGACATTCACCCGTGGTCCTCCGGGGCCGCGGTGTTTGTCGGCGTCGTGGTGCTGGTCATCCTGTTCAGCGTGTATGCATTCAGGAAAGAGATCGAGCTGCGGTCGCTCACCGAGGAGGTCGTGGACGAGCAGGTGCTTGCCACCGCCCTCGCCAACACCGTCCGCGAGGCTCAGCTCTTCACCGAGGGCGGGGACGACGTGCTTGGGCGCGTCGACCTCCATCAGATGCTCGATGCGTTGCTCGAGTCCTGTCTTGAACTTCTGTCAGGCCAGGGCGGTTCCATCATGCTCCTGCAGGGCGAGGACGAACTGCACACGGTTTCGTCCATCGGCAACAGTGCGGCGCGCGGAGCGCGGGTCGCCATCCACGAGGGCATCGCCGGCCAGGTCGCGGCTTCCCATGAGCCGATGCTGATCATGGGCGTTTTCGATTGGAAGCACTACCACCACGCTGACGAATCGCCGCAACCCGAATGCGCGATGTGCGTGCCGTTGCTCGACGGCGATCGTCTCGTCGGCGTGCTCAACCTCAATGCCAGCCCCGAGCGAACGTTCACCGAGCGCCACCTGAGAGCGATGAGCGTGTTCGGCGGCCAGGCCGGCAAGGCCATCGCCCGCGCCCAGGCCGGCGAGTTCCAGAGGCGGCGCAGCGACCGCGGCGGTCTCCGGGTCATGCGCGATCCGCTGACCGGACTGCCCAACCGGGCGCTCCTCTTCGACCGTGTCGGCAACGCCCTCGCCCGCCGGCGTCCCGCCGGTCATGCGGTCGTGGTCCTGTTCATCGACCTCGACGATTTCAAGCGGGTGAACGACAGCCTCGGCCACACCGCCGGCGACCAGGTCCTGATCACGCTGGCCGAACGTCTGCGGTCCAGCGTCCGCATGGGCGACTCGGTGGCCCATTTCGGCGGCGACGAGTTCGCCATCCTGCTCGAAGCGTCCGATGCCGCGGAGGCAACGGCAGCCGCCAAGAGAATTCTCGGCGACCTCAACAAGCCGTTTCCCCTCGAGGGACGCGAGGTGCGGTTTTCCGCCAGCGTCGGCATCGCGCTCGAGTACTCCAGCGATGTCGGGGCCGAGGACGTTGTCCGCAACGCTTTGACTGCGCTCCACCACGCCAAGGCCAAGGGCAAGGGCCAGGTGTCGGTCTTCGAACCGACGATGCACTCCACCGCCCTCGACCGTCTCGATCTCGAACACGACCTCAGAAATGCACTCGACGACAAAGGGCTCGACGTCTACTTTCAACCGCTCATGCACATCCCGGACAGGACCGTGCACGGCTTCGAGGCCCTGGTGCGGTGGCACCACCCGCAAAAGGGCCTCGTGTCCGCGATGTCGTTCGTGCCGTTGGCCGAAGAGGCCGGCCTGCAGCCGCTGATCGACCGCATGGTGCTGCAACGGACCTGCGCCGAAGTGGTTGAGCTCAACGCCGGGATCTTCGCCGGCAAACCCGCCGCCGCCCACGTCAATATTTCACCCAACTCCCTCAACGAACCCGACTTCGTCTCGAACCTGGCCGCCGACATCAAGGAGTCCGGCATCGAACCCGGCCATCTCGTCCTCGAGATCACCGAGAGCGTCATCATGCACGACATGGAACAGGCCGCGAGCAAACTGAGGGCGATCAAGTCTCTCGGCGTTCGGTTGGCCCTCGACGACTTCGGGACCGGCTACTCGTCGCTCAGCTACCTCCGGCGTTTTCCGGTCGACGTGGTCAAGATCGACAAGATCTTTGTCGACGAAATCGAAAAGGACAACGGCGCCGCCGCTCTTGTGCAGGCGATTCTCCGCCTCGGCAAGGGTCTGGCCTTCGAGGTCGTTGCCGAGGGCATCGAAACCGAGGCGCAGATGAACAGCCTGGTGGAACTCGGGTGCGCTTTCGGCCAGGGCTACTACCTCGCCCGTCCGCTTTCGGCCACCGAACTCACGAAATTTCTGAGCGGCATCAAACAGGTGTCGTGATACCCTGAGAGTCGAGACGGGCTCTCAGGGACAGGCTATTGCGGTTCGCCCTCAACGACCGAACGGTGGAGACCGACAACCCGCCGGGAATGCCGGCACTGGATTTCCTGCGCCGCGACCGGGGCCTGACCGGCGTCAAATACGCGTGCCGCGAGGGCGACTGCGGTTCGTGCGCGGTGTTGGTGGGTCGGCGTCTGGCCGACCGCGTTCACTACCAGGTCGTGACGTCGTGCCTGTTGCCGCTCGGGGCACTCGCCGGCCGCCACGTGGTCACCGTCGAAGGCCTCAACCGGCGCCGGCTCAATCCGATCCAGCAGGCTTTCGTCGACCGCGGCGCCTCGCAGTGCGGCTTCTGCACTCCCGGATTCATCGTTTCGCTGGCGGGCCACCTGCTGGAGACGGAAAGGTGGGACGTTCACGACGCCGTCGAGGCCGTTGCCGGCAATATCTGCCGGTGCACCGGCTACGCGTCCATCGTTCGCTCGATCGACCAGATGCTTGTGTCTCTCAGCCAGCGCGTCGATCCGCTGGAACCGCGGATCGACGCGCTGGTGCGGGAGAGGATCCTGCCGGATTACTTCCTGCAGGTCGCAGACCTGCTTCCAGATCCCGAACCGTTGGAACCCGGGCGGCCCGCGCCGCCGCAGATCATCGTCAGCGGCGGCACCGATCTCTACGTTCAGAGGCCGCACGATCTCGAGGACGGTCCCGTGTTCATCGTCCCCGGACCTGCCGCAGCCGCGATCTGGAGAGACGGCGACGCCGTGTATCTGGCAGCCACCGCCACCGCAGAAGACATGAAACGGTCAGAAGTGCTGGCCGGAACCGTGGGCGGGATCGACCGCGCCATGGAGCTCATGGGTTCGCTGCCGATCCGCAACCGCGCCACGATCGCAGGTAACCTGGTCAACGCCTCCCCCATCGGCGACATGACGATCACGCTGTTGGCCCTCGGCGCCGAGGTCGGACTTTTCAACGGCTCCGGTCATCGCGTCGTGCCGCTCGATGAGTTTTTTCTCGGCTACAAAAACCTCGATCTGCGTCCCGCCGAACTGGTGGAGTGGGTCCGCTTCATTCCCCCCGGGGAAGGAGCGAAGTTCAACTTCGAAAAGGTCAGCAAGCGGACCCACCTCGACATCGCGAGCGTCAACAGCGCCATCTCCGTCAAACTGACGGGCGGGCGGCTCACCGGAGTCCGGATCTCGGCCGGTGGCGTGGCTCCGATCCCGATGAAGCTCGCGCAGACCATGGCTGTGCTCGAAGGCAAGGAGCCCTCGGCCGACACCGCCCGCGCCGCGGCCGAGACCGCCCGCTCGGAGATCTCTCCCATCAGCGACGTCCGCGGTTCGGCGGAGTACAAGAAACTGCTTCTCGGCCAACTCGTGCTCGCCCACTTTCAGGTGCTCTTCCAGGTCGGCACCGACCAGTTCGCGAAGGCGCGCGTATGAGCAACCACGAGATCGGGCCGCACACCCGCGGCGAGTCGTTGTTCGTCGGCGATCTCCCCGACCCGCCGGGATGTCTGCACGCCGCGGTGTTGGCCTCGCCGGTCGCTCACGGCCGCATCGTGCGGCTCGACACCTCGATCGCCTCCGGCATGGCGGGGGTCGCGTGCATCCTGACCGCCGCCGACATCCCCGGAGAGAATCAGATCGGGGGCATCGTCCTCGACGAACCGCTGCTGGCCGAGGGCGAGGTCCACTTTGCCGGTCAGCCGATCGCCGTCGTCGCGGCCGACACGCCGCGCAGAGCGCGTGCGGCGGCGGCTGCGATCGCGCTCGAAATCCACGAAAAGCCGGGCGTCTTCGATCCCCGGCAGGCCGCCGCTCTGGGTCAGCTCATCGTCCCGTCGCGGACCTTCGCCCTCGGTGACGTCGATGCGGCGTGGGCCGACTGCCGGGTGGTCGTCGAAGGACGGGCCGATTCCGGCGGGCAGGAACACCTGTATCTCGAGACCCAGACCGCTCTGGTGATACCCCAGGGTGGCGGGAAGCTCCGGATCCTCTCCTCGACTCAGGCGCCGACCGCGGTCCAGAGGATCGCCGCCCGGGTTCTCGCCGTGCCCATGAATGCGCTCGAGGTCGATGTCGCCCGTCTCGGCGGCGCCTTCGGCGGCAAGGAGGACCAGGCGACCCCGTGGGCGGTCATCGCCGCGCTCGCCGCCCGCGTCCTCGATCGTCCGGTGCGGATCGAGCTCGACCGCGGTGAGGACATGAGGATGACCGGCAAACGGCATCCCTACTCGTCGGACTTCAAGATCGGGCTCGCCGCGGACGGCCGGATCCTCGCCTACGAGGCGACCTACTATCAGAACGCGGGCGCCGCCGCCGATCTTTCGCCGGCGATCCTCGAACGGAGCCTCTTCCATTCGACCGGCAGCTACTTCGTGCCCAACGTCCGCGTGACGGCCTTGAGCTGCCGCACCAACCTCGTGCCGTTCACGGCGTTTCGGGGGTTCGGCGCGCCCCAGGCCATGTTCGTCATGGAGAGCGCCATCACGCGCGCGGCGGACGAGATGGGCGTCGACCGGGTGGAGATCCAGCGGAAGAACCTTCTCGCCGAAGGCGACACCTTTCCCTACGGCATGAAGGCGCAACAGGGCAACGCCCAGAGGGCGTTCGCCGAGGTCGAACAGCGGTTCGACGTCGCCGGACTCAGACGTGAAGTCGCACAACACAATCGCGAGAACAGCCTGAGCAAACGAGGCGTCGCCATGATGCCGGTGTGCTTCGGGATCTCCTTCACCTCGACCTTCCTCAACCAGGCCGCCGCGCTGGTCCACGTCTACACCGACGGCAGCGTCAGCGTCTCGACCGGGGCGGTGGAGATGGGACAGGGCGTCAACGCCAAGATGCTCGGCGTCGCGGCCCACACCCTCGGCATCGACCCGGCGCGGATCACGGTCGAGACCACCAACACCCTGCGGGTCGCCAACACCTCCCCCACGGCCGCCAGCTCCGGCGCCGACATGAACGGGCGCGCCACCGAGATCGCGTGCCGCACGATCCTCGAGAGGTTGCGAGCGGTGGCGGCGCAGATGCTCGAAACCGCGCCCGACGAGCATCACCGTCGGGGACGACCGGTTTCTGATCGACGGCGTTGCCTGCGACCTGACGTGGGAGAAGCTCGTCTGGGAAGCCTACTTCCGCCGGGTCAGCCTGTCCGCCCAGGCGCATTACGCGACGCCGAAGATCCACTTCGACCGCGAGACCGAACATGGGCGAGCCCTTCGCCTACCACGTCTACGGCAGCGCCGTCGTCGAGGTCACCGTCGACGGAACTGCGCGGCACCTACACCATCGATCGGGTGCGGGCCGTGCACGACGCCGGGCGCAGCCTCAATCCGATCGTCGATATGGGCCAGCTCGAGGGCGGTCTGGTGCAGGGCATCGGATGGATGACCATGGAAGAGCTGGTGTTCCGCGACGGCCGCAACCTCACCGACACTCTGAGCACCTACAAGATCCCCGACATCCTGGCGACGCCGAAGATCGAGGGCCACTTTCTCGAGGACGCCGACAACCCGAACGCCATCCTGATGTCCAAAGCCATCGGCGAACCGCCGCTGATGTACGGCATCGGCGCCTACTTCGCGCTGCTCGATGCGATGCGGGCGTTCCGCCCCGACCGCGAGCCCTTCTTCCACGCCCCCATGACCCCCGAGCGGGTCCTCATGTTCCTCCACGGCGACCGTTAGCGCCATCGCACCCGGCCAACCACAGAGACACGGAGGGCACAGAGCCGGCTGCACACGTCGCAACCACGAAGACGCGAAGACATCACACAGTTCCCTCGAACGACCGGCGAGGTCCCGGCCGCCGGGCGGCCAGGGACCGCTGGGTCGACCAACGGCCCCGAACGCAAGCGTTCGTCGCCGTGGATCAACCGCAGCGGCCTGCGCTCTCGGAGAGCGCAGGCCTCGCCTCCTGCGCTGTGATCGAAGATCCACGTTCGAGCAGATCCGAATGCGGCGGGACCGACGCGCTGCAGGCGCGTCGGCCCGGGGCAAAGTCCGACCGAGACGGACGCTTGCATTCGGAGACGGTCGGGCTTCGCCACGGAAGCCGGCGATCCTCGGATCGCCGGCATTTCCGCCGGTCCACTCCGGGCAACCTCATCAAGGCAGGTTTCGCTCCTTTGTGTTCTTCGTGTCTTCGTGGTTGCGACGATTCTTCGCTCTGTGTTCTCTGTGCCTCCGTGGTTTGCCGAGTGCGATGGATTTGCGCGATCTGCGGGCGAACTCCGGCCTCGAAATCAGTGAAAGCCCTTCAGTATTCGCCGCTCCGTTACAATTCGGGAATGGAACACCGCACAGAAATGCGCCCGGACCCGTGGGTTCACGCGCTCGAATCCCTCCGCGCTGGTTGCCGAACCGTCCTGGTCAAGGTGGTGGATCACTCGGGCTCGGTGCCGGGCGTCACCGGGACCATGGCGGTCGTGTCCGATCTCGGCATCGCCGGGACGATCGGCGGCGGTGCGGCCGAGAAGCAACTCCTCGAGCGTGCACGGGAGCACCGCGAAGGTGCGGAGATCGTTCGCTTCCGCCACACCCCCGGCGAGGGCGGGACGTTGTGTTCGGGTCTTCAGATCTTCGCAATCGTCCCCTTGACGCGAAACGATGAAAAAGAAGTTCAGAAGTTGGTCGAAACCCTGGCCGGGCACGGCAGAGGGACCCTGGAACTCGGTCCGGAGAAGCTCGTTTTCGAAGCCGGAGTCGCGGCGTCGACCCGATTCGTCGAAGAGAACGGAAGCTGGAGCTTCACCGAGCCCCTGGGGCTTCTGGACACCCTGACCATCATTGGCGGGGGCCACGTCTCGCTCGCCTTCGCCAGGGTCATGGCGACCCTCCCCTTCCGCATCGTCCTCCTCGACAACCGGGACCAGCTGCCGACCATGGAGGCCAACATTTTTGCCCACGAACGCCGCGTCGTCGACTACGACCAGGTCGCCGAGCACGTCCCGGCCGGCGACCGCTCGTGGGTGGTCATCATGACCTACGGCCATCTCCACGACCGCAAGGTCCTCGGCAGGCTCCTCGGCGCGCGACTACGCATACCTCGGGGTGCTCGGCAGCAGGGCCAAGATCCGCGCGATGTTCGACCACATGAAGAAGGAAGGGGTTTCTCCGGAAAGCCTGGAACCGGTCCACGCCCCGGTCGGTTTGCCGATCCGCAGCCACACCCCCGAGGAGATCGCGATCAGCATCGCGGGCGAGATCATCTCGGTCCGCAACTGCCGGGAGACGCCGTGAGCACTCTCCGCTTCGTGCTGAACGGCCGCGAGACCGAGGTCGAGTACGACGAGGGCATGCGTCTCCTCGCTGTTCTGCGCGAAGTCTGCGGCATCACGACGCCCAAGGACGGCTGCGCTCCGGAAGGGGTGTGCGGCTGCTGCACCGTCCTCCTCGACGGCAAACCCTCGCTCTCCTGCCAGACCGACCCGCAAAAGGTCGCCGGGCGCGAGGTGGTGACGCTCGAAGGCCTGCCTGAACGGCAGCGCCAGCTGCTCGCGGCAGCCTTCGTTCACGAGGGCGCCGTCCAGTGCGGCTTCTGCACGCCCGGTATCGCCGTGCGCGCGGCGCACCTCCTCGACAAGGATCTGACGGCAGATCGCACACGCGTCCAGCGCGCACTGGCCGGCCACATCTGCCGCTGCACCGGTTACAACCGCATCGTCGACGCGATCCAGACCGCGGGCGAGATCTGGCGGGACGGTGGCGAAATCGAAGGCCGCCCACCACGCACGAATCGCTTCTTCGGCGAGGGCCACGGCCTCGAACGCTCGTCCGATGTCCCGGTTCACGACGGCATCGGTTCGTCGAGCCCCCGCTATCGGGGCGCCGAACAGACCCTCGGCGCCAAGGATTTCGTCGCCGACCTCGGGGTCGACGGCATGCTGCACGGGGCCCTGGTCCTGGCCGAACACCCCCGAGCCCGCGTGCTGCGGATCGACCCCTCGAAAGCCCTGGCCATGCCCGGAGTCGAACACGTTTTCACCGCAGAGGATATTCCTGCAGTCTGCAACCACGGCCTGATCGTCCACGACTGGCCGCTCCTCGTGGCCGAAGGAACGATCACCCGGTACACCGGCGATGTCCTTGCGGTCGTGGTCGCAGACACCCAGCACCGCGCGCGCGCGGCGGCGGGCCTCGTTGCGATCGACTACGAAGTGCTCGATCCGGTCTGTTCGCCCGAGGAGGCGCTGGCCCCAGATGCTCCCGCCATCCACGACGGCGGCAACCTGCTGGAGGTGTGCGCGTTCTCCAGGGGCGACGTCCACAGCGCCCTCGCCGAAGCCGCCCACGTTGTCGAGGAGACCTTTACCACCCAGCGCATCGAGCACGCCTTTCTCGAACCCGAGGCCTGTCTCGCCGTCCCGGGCGCTGGCGGTTTGAAGGTCTGGTCGCAGGGCCAGGGCGTGCACGACGACCAACGGCAGATCGCAGCCATCCTCGGGATCGAAGCCGACCGCGTCGACGTCGAGCTGGTGTCCAACGGCGGCGCGTTCGGCGGCAAGGAGGACCTCTCGGTCCAGGGCCACGCGGCCCTCGCAGCCTGGCTGCTTCAAAAGCCCGTCAAGATCGTCCTGACGCGTGAGCAGTCGATCCGCATCCACCCCAAACGCCACCCTCTGACTCTCCACTACACGGCGGGGTGCGATGCCGACGGCCGTCTCACCGCCGTCCGCGCGGACATCGTCGGCGACACCGGCGCCTACGCCTCGGTCGGCGCCAAGGTCCTCGAGCGTGCCGCCGGCCACTCGTGCGGGCCCTACCGCGTGCCCAATGTCGACGTGGTGGCGCGGACGGTCTACACCAACAACCCGCCCTGCGGGGCGATGCGCGGATTCGGCGCCAACCAGGCGGCCTTTGCGATCGAAGGCGTCCTCGACCGGTTGGCGGAGAAGGTCGGCATCGACGGCTACGACATCCGGGAGCGCAACGTGCTCGATCCCGGGGACCGCTTCGCCACCGGTCAGTTGATGAACGCCAGCTGCGGGATCCGCCAGACCCTCGAAGCGGTGCGAAAGGCCTACAAAGGCGCTCCGAAAGCCGGGATTGCCTGCGGCATCAAGAACACCGGCATCGGCAACGGCATGGAGGACACCGGCAGAGTGGCGATCGAGGTCCTCGGCGGCGGCCGCCTCCAGATCCTCACCGGCTACACCGAGATGGGTCAGGGACTGCACACGATTCTGCGCCAGGTCGTGACCCAGGAGACAGGTCTGCCCGCTGATCTCATGGACGTGCGGACCGTGAGTCTCGCCGAGGTCGAGTGCGGCATGACCACCGCCTCGCGCGCCACGGCCCTGTGCACTGCAGCCAGCCAGATCGCCGCGCGGCAGCTCGCCGGGGCCCTCGCCACAGCCAGCCTGGCGGACCTCGAGGGCCGCCGATTCACCGGTGAGTTCATCTGCGACTTCACGACCGCGCCGGGCGCCGTGGTCGACGAGCCGGTGACCCACATGGCCTTCGGTTTCGCGACCCAGGTCGTGATCCTCGACGACGAGGGCATGATCACCAAGGTCGTCGCGGCGCACGATGTCGGGCGCGCCATCAATCCCCAGTCCTGCGCCGGCCAGATCGAGGGCGCCGTCCATATGGGGCTCGGCTACGCCCTCTCCGAGGACTTCCCCTGCGTCGACGGCCGCCCCCTCCACCTCGGACTGCGCGACCTCGGCATCCTCCGCGCCGCCCACACCCCCGAGATCGAAGTGATCCTGATCGAGGTGCCCGACGGCGTCGGCGGCTACGGCTCCAAGGGCGTCGGCGAGATCGGACTGGTTCCGACCGCCGGCGCGGTCGCCGCGGCGCTGCACGCCCACGACGGGAGGTGGCGCAACGCGCTGCCGATGGTCGATACCCCCGCAGCACAGCCATCCCTGCCGCGCTCCCGCCGACCCGAAAACGCCTGAAGTTTGATCGTTGCTATTCCTACCATTCGGCAACTCTGAAGGTGGGCCAAGGCCCACCCTCCGTCGGACATCGATACCGGAGGGGTTCGTAGGGTGGGCTTCAGCCCACCTTCAGTGCCGCGACAGCCGTCTCACCAGATTCTGTCCGGGCCGAACGTTCAACGTTTGCACGTTGTTGCGGGGGCGCCCGATAGAGTCAAAATGAGTACAATCAGATCCGCAATTCGCGCTCCGGGCGCGAATTGCCGAGGAGGGCATGGACACATCGGACGCCACCGAGAGGGAGAAGCCCGCGATCCCGGGCAGAAGAGCCGGGAACCTGTCAAACGTCGCTCCCGGGGACACGCTCGCGGGTCGTTTCGTCCTGCGCGAGATCCTCGGCTACGGCGCGACCGGGACGGTCTTTTCGGCCCTTGACCGATCGGTCGGTCAGAAGGTCGCGATCAAAGTCCTCCACCCCGACCTCCACGACGAACGGACCCGCGAACGCCTCCGGCGAGAGGTTCGCGCCTCGCGCAACGGCCACCCGAACCTGGTGGCGGTCTACGATCTCCATGAAGCCGACGACCGCGTCTTTCTGAGCCTGGAGCTGGTCGAGGGGCACAGCCTCAAGGAGCTACTCGGCGAACGCACGAGGCTCGAGACCTCGGAGGTCGTCGCCATCGGACGGCAGGTGGCAGCCGCGCTCGCCCACCTTCACAACCTTGGCATCATTCATCGCGACATCAAGCCGGGCAACATCCTTCTCGCCTCCGACGGCACGGTCAAGCTCTGCGACATGGGGCTGGCGCGGCCGATCGAAGAGGGCATGACCGTCACCGAGACAGAGATGGTGGTGGGTACACCGGCCTACATGGCGCCCGAGCAGGGTCTCGGCGCCGACCTCACGGCCGCCAGCGACGTCTACGGTCTGGGGCTGACCCTCTACGAGTGCCTGACCGGCACGGTGCCCCTGACATCCGAGACCGCGGTCGCCACCCTGACCAGGCGTCAGCGCGAACGACCCCCGCGGTGCGGCGGGAACGGCCCGACTGCCCGGGGTGGCTCAATCGACTGATCCAGTGGATGCTCGCACCAAAGGTCCGCGGACCGGCCATCCGCGTCTCAGGTCGTGAAGGCGCTTTCGTCCTCGAGCGGGCGTGGCCGCGCCCCAGACGAAGGACGATCGGCGGTGGCCGCCGCCGGACTCGCGATCTCCGCGGCAACGATTGTCGCCGCACCGTACTTTCTGCACCGCGAGACGGTCCGCTTCGAGGTGGACGGCGCGGAGGTTCACGGCCTCGACAAGAACGACCGCCCGACCTGGTCGTACGCGTTGCCGGCGCCGCCGGCACGGGTGATCGAGGCCGACCTCGATGGCGACGGCCACCCGGAATTCGTCGCCGCCGGCCGTCCGGCCGAGGAATCGTCTGCGCGACTGCAGACGGCAACAGAATCCTACGTCGTTGCACTCACCGACCGCGGCGTCGTCATGACGAGTCTTGTTCCCGAAGAGGCCATCCGTATCGTGGACCTTTCCCTATCGGGTCGAAATCCACCCGAGGCCGTTCGCCCTCGACGTCGACGCCGACGGGCAGCAGGAGATTCTCCTCGTGTGCCATCATGTCCGCTTCTACCCGGCGGTGGTCATGTTGTATTGGCCCCGATGGGATCGGTGGCAGAGGATACTGGACCATCCCGGCCACTTGGAGACCGTGAGCGCCGGTACTGGCGATGGATCCCCCGGTCTACGGTTCTACGGTTTGAACAATGTTCTGGCGCTGAGTCCGGTCTTCGGTGAAATCGAACTCGTGCCTCCCGGCAGACAGACCCGAACATGGGCGGCACCGTGAGCAGGCTCTCTGCAGCTCCCCTGACATTGTTGAACCCCTCGACGGTCGGTTCCTGGAGGGCGTACGTTCCGCTCGACAAGGCCGTCGGCGGCATGGCCCGGAGCGGCGAGCGGATTTCTGTGCGCGCCGACGGTGCAGTCGACATCGGCAACGCCGTCCCCCGTTTTCGCCTCGACCGTTTCGCAAACCCGATCCCGGGGCCCAACGAGGGCCTCGATCTGCGCGAGCGACGGATCGGATTCATGAGCGCTCTTTATTATCTGACCCCCGGGGGGCGGTGAGCGCCGACGGGGTCGAAGCGGTCCTCGAGCGCACCCGGCGCGACGCCGGCCCGCTGATGGACGAACAGCCGTACCGACTCATCTTGAATGTAGTCGGTGCGCGAGCGATGGCCGCGGCCGGCGACCTCGACAGAGCGCTGGAGCTGCTCGAAAACGTCGCAGGAGGCCACGTCGACGAAGATCTCCTCTATCTGCGCGGCCACCTTCAGGCGATCAACGGCGACCTCGACTCAGCTCGCGCCACCGTCATGCAGCTGATCAACGGCGAAAGGACGTCCCGCTCCCACTATGACGGGGTCCTCCTGCTCAGTTGGATCGCCGCCGGCGCCCACGACCGCGAGACCGCCGCCACCGTCATCGACCTTGCCGGCCGCGACGGCCTGCTCAAGGAAGAGCAGCGGACCCACTGGAACTCGTTGTGGGCGCGCACGCAGACTGTGGTGGGACGAGAGCACCCTCGCCGACTGCTCGACGAAGACGACCCAACTGGCAGCGGACGGCGATGCCGTCGGCTGCCTCGCCCGCTGGCGCCTCGGACGAACCGGCCCCGACGACGTCGTGTTGATGGAACGTTCGATCGAGCTCAACCCGGACAGCGCAGGCACTCGGACGGGTCGCCCTGGCGGCCGCCCACCTCGGACGCTCGGAATCGGCAGCAGCGTTGGCGGTCCTCGAGGCGGCGATCGCCGCCCTCGAACCGACCGCCAAGTACGATTTCAACGACCACCAGGCCCTTGACCTGGCCCGTGCCCTTCGGGTAACCGCCCTCGAAGACGCCGGCGAGAACGACCGTGCTGCCGCCGAGGCTGGTCGACTGGCCCGCACGTTGCGGCCGGATATCCTCCCCGGAATTCTCGTCCGCGAGGTGCTCGATCGCACGGACGGTTGAGCCGGGGTACAATCGTCGCAGGAGGGCAAATGGTGTCTACCGCCAGGGACTCCGCGGCCCGTGTGTTCCGTCTCCACGGCGATTTGCACGGCGAACCGCGGGTCTTCGTACTCAGGGAGGGTGAGAACCCGGTCGGCGCCGACCCCACCAACGCCGTTTATCTGCCGATTCGGCAGGTCTCGAGGCAACACGCCCTGCTCCGCGTCGAGGGCAACCGCGTCCGCATCGAGGATCTGGGCAGCACGAACGGCACCTACGTCAACGGCGTCCGGGTCCGCAAGTCCCGGCTCGGACAGAACGACTGGGTCCAGTTCGGACCGGTTTTGATGACCCTCGAATCGCTGGCGGCGGAAGAGCACGAGCTCGCCATCTCCTTGGCGGCCGAGGAAATCCTCCCGATCCGCGGGCTTGACCACGGAGGCATCACCACCGAGATTGGCATCTCCCCCCAGACTTCAATCCCCTGGGCTGAGGTGCTCGACAGGTGTGCCTCCCGGCTCATCAGTCGCTGGAACCCCGACGTCGCCGGCGCCATGGAGCACCTGGCGGCGGGCACGAAGAGCGACGCGGCGGCGCTCTTGACCCGCACCTCTTCGGGTGATGTGGTGGTGCAGGCTGCCACCGGAGACCTTGTCGCCCTCGCGCCGTGGGCCCGATCGGAGGCGCTCGAAGGCCTTCTTCCGGACGCGGCCCTGCGGGCGCCGATCACCATCCACACGCTCCCCTCGACCCAACCCGTCGCGGCCGCCGTTTCGTGGGGAGACACGAACTGGGAGGCGGCGCTGATCACCGCCGGCACCGAGATCAGCTCGTCGGAACTCCGCTTTCTCGAAGTGGCGCTGCGCCTCTTTCAGTCCGCCACGGTGCCGGTGCCCGAGAACGGGCGCGCGGCGGCGACTCCCGACCAGGGCGACCTCGCTTTTCCGCCGTGGCATGTGGTGGGCCGAACCCCAGCCATGACCGGGCTTTACCGCCAGTTGGCGACCCTGCTCAGGGGCACGATCCCCGTCCTCATCACCGGTGAGACCGGCGTCGGCAAGGAGCACGTCGTCCGCATCCTCCATGCCTCCTCCGACCGCGCTGCGGGCCCGCTGCAGGTCGTCAACTGCACCGCCATTCCGGCAGACCTCCTGGAGGCCGAGCTCTTCGGCATCGAGGCCGGGGTCGCGACCGGAGTGACCCGCCGAACCGGCAAGCTCCGCCTCGCCCACGGCGGCATCCTTTTCCTCGACGAGATCGGTGACATGGACCCGGCGCTGCAGGCCAAGCTCCTGCGCGCTCTCCAGGAGGGCGAGGTCCACCCCCTCGGCGCTGCGGCCCCGATCACCGTCAACGTGCGGGTCGTTGCCGCGACCAACACCAACCTCGAACAACGAGTCCGCGACGGCCATTTCCGCAAGGATCTCTACTACCGCATCGCCGGCTGCGAGGTCCACGTGCCGGCGCTGCGCAAGCGCCGCGAGGACATCCCAGCCCTCGCCCACTTCTTCCTCGAGCGGGCCGCGGCCGAAAACCACAAGACGATCCGGGGACTCTCGGTAAGCGCCCTCGAAGCGCTGCAGCGCGCGCCGTGGCCCGGCAACGTGCGCCAGTTGCAGCGCGAGCTGACCCGGCTCGTCACCAGTCTGTCCCGCGGCCCACACCATCGAGAGCAACATGATCTCGCCCGCCATCCTGACCGAAGAGACCCCCGACGCCGACCGCGACGGCGACGACCTCGACCTCAAACGGCAACTCGCGGCCGTCGAAAAGCGGCTCATCGAGCGGGCGCTGGTGCAGGCCCGGGGAAACCACTCCGAGGCCGCCCGTCTGCTCGGCGTCACCCGCAACGGGCTGAGCATGAAGATGAAGCGGCTGGCCGTCGAGCGCTCGACGAGGGAATAGGTTCACAAAAATTGGTCCGGCCGAAGGAGGGATGGCCGGACCAACGAGCACCAGGAGGCATCGTGCTCAACCCATACCTGTGATCCTACCGTGCGGCTCGGATGAGTGCCTATTCCCACCCAGGCCGCGAATCACCGCTCAAAAGTCTCCCGGGCACCCACCGGCAGTGCATTCTTCGTGCCAGCCCTACGTCCGCGTATGGATGGAAACGAAGTTGCTCGTTTCCAGGATCTTCGGAAAACTCCGCGACCAACTCGTGATGTCACGGCGTCGTCAGCATTGATCAATTGGTAAGCAGAATGCTCACCTAGTAAGCAGCTCATTCGCGACTGCACCGAAGAAACCGTCGAGATCCGCGTCCACGAACCTGCGGTTGGCGGCGGGCGGCAGGCCGACGTCTCCGCGGTTGACGACGACCACATCCCCGCCGGCCTGTTCGGGCAGGAATGCTGCCGGGTAGACGTTGAGGGATGAGCCCAGCACCAGCAGGAGGTCGGAGTCGGCCACCACCGCGGCAGCAGATTCCAGGTTGTGCACCGGTTCCCCGAAAAAGACCACGTCCGGTTTGATGAAGCCGCCGCACGGGCAGTGCGGCACATCCTCATCGAGCACGGCCTGTTCCATAAAGTCGAGGCCGAACTCGGCGCCGCACGAGAGACAGTGGCTGTTCCAATAATCGCCGTGCAGCGGGATCACGTTCTGCGAACCGGCCTTCTGGTGGAGCGAGTCGATGTTCTGGGTGACGACCGCGGAGAGCTTGCCTTCGGCTTCGAGGGCGGCAAGGAACCGATGGGTCCGCGTGGGCTCGACGGTGTGGATGACCCTCAGGAAATCGCGGGTGAACTCATAAAACGGCGCCGGATTGCGATGGAACGCGTTGATGTCGAAGACCGTCTCGGGGTCGTAGCGACGGGTGACGTACAGCCCGTTCGGGCCGCGGAAGTCCTGGATCCCGGCGGCGGTGGAAATGCCGGCGCCGGTGAGGGCCGCCACCCGACCCGCGCGACGAATCCACTCGGCGCACTCTTTCGGGTCGATGGTCCGCGGATCACCCGGCATCGAGGGGAGGATACCACCCGCCCCACCGCCCCCAAAGCCAACCCGACACGGGGTATAGTGAAGACGACGTCATGCAGGAAATCGGCGCCATCCTCAACCGCTTGTCCATCTCCGTCCAGTTCGCGGTGGTGACGTGTCTCTTCGCCTATTTCCTGCTGCTCGGCCGGATGATCAAGTTGCGGGAGGTCCGGTTGTGGATGTCGGCCTGGTTGGCCGATGCAATAGCGCTCGCCGCGGTCTTCGTTCACGCCTACGCCGAACTCCCGCCCGTCGGCCACCGCGTCACCCTGGTCCTCTACCTCGCGGGCAAGGCGGTGTTCGCGATCCTCATCGTGGCCGGCGCGCGCAATCACCTTCAGCCCGGCATCGCTCGCGGCATCTCACCACCGGCGCTGCTGGTGTTCGTTGCGGTGTGGAGCGTCGGCCTCGGGTTTTCGGTGTCCAGCCTGTGGCACGCGCAGCTCGCAGAGAGCACCCTGGTCGGCGCGGTCTTCATCGCCGGCGGCATCGTCGTGCTGCGCAATCCGCGGTCGACCGTTTCGCGTTGGCTCGGCTGGGCCATGCTGTTCGAGGGAGGGATTTTCACGTATTCGGCGATGCTGCTCCTTCCGGGTCTCTGGGGAAATCAATCCGGTTTTTCATTCCTCAGCTATTCGTCGTTTATCGACGCCGGAGCCGAGCTGATGCTCGCGCTCGCGTGCATCGCCGTGATCGCCGACCGCCGCGAGGAACAGCTCCAGTATGCCAACCGCGAACTCCTCGAATCGCAGCAGCGGCTGAGCCGCCTGGTCGACACCGACCCCCTCACCAACCTCTCCAACCGGCGCGCCATGAGGCGGGCCATGGAATCGGCCATCGAGAGCGGCGGCGTCATCATCTTCATCGACATCAACCGGTTCAAGGAGGTCAACGACCTGTTCGGCCACCGTGTCGGCGACATAACCCTGCAGCGGCTGGCGCAGCTGATCACCGAGCAGTTCCGTCCCGAGGACCACGTCATCCGGTGGGGAGGTGACGAGTTCCTGGTGATCGCGCCCGGGATGGATCAGGGGAGCGCCAGGACGCGCGTCGCCGCCATCAGAGAGAGCCTTCGCCACCCAGCGAAGGACACCCCGGCCTTTTCCATCGCCGCCGGTATCTCCGAGCTCTTCCCGGGCGGCGACGCGACCGCAGCTCTCGAGGAGGCGGACCGCAGGATGTACGCCGAAAAGAAGGCCCGGTAGGCAACGTTGTCCGATCGATTCCGACCGCTTTCGCTCGAGCACCTCACGTCGTGGATCGCCGACGAACTCGAAGCCAAGGACTCGGTCTTCGGTATTCCGCGCGCCCTCGCCTTCGTCCCCGACTCCGGCGACCCGTTCCGAACCGAGGTCTACGGCCAGGCGCTCGAGACCCCGCTCGGCGTCGCTGCCGGTCCGCACTCCCAACTCGCCCAGAACATCATCGTCGCCTGGTTGTGCGGCGCCCGGTTTATCGAGCTCAAGACCGTCCAGACCCTCGACACCCTCTCCATTCCCAAACCCTGCATCGACATGCAGGACGAGGGCTACAACGTCGAGTGGTCGCAGGAGCTTGCCGTTGACGAGTCCTTCCGTGAGTACCTTCATGCGTGGGTGTTGATCCACGCGCTTCACCACCGTTTCGGGTTCCCGGGCGACTCCCCAGGCGTCATTTTCAACCTCTCGGTCGGCTACAACCTCGAGGGCATTCGGCAACCGAATATGCAGCGCTTCCTGGATCGGGTGCAGGATGCGGGCGACGACCTCGCCGCATGCCTCGACCGGGTCGGGCGGCGGTTTCCGGAGCTCTCCCGACATCGAGGTCCCGTCGCGATTGTCGGACAACGTCACGCTCTCCACCATGCACGGGTGCCCGCCCGACGAGATCGGCGCGATCTCGGAATACCTGCTCAGCGAACGCGGCCTCCACACCAGCGTCAAGCTCAACCCGACCCTCCTCGGGCCCGAGACGGTGCGCGGGATCCTCAACGACTCGCTCGGTTTCACCGACATCGCGGTTCCCGACGAGGCCTTCGCCCACGACCTCGTCTTCGCCGACGCGGTGTCGCTGATCGGAGGGTTGCGGGCTGCGGCCGGACGGGCCGGCCTGCAGTTCGGCGTCAAGCTCACCAACACCCTCGAGGTCCGCAACCACCGCCGGGTGTTCGACGCCTCAGCGCAGACCATGTACCTCTCGGGCCGCCCTCTGCACGCGCTGACGGTCTCCCTCGCCCACCACCTGACCGAAGCCCTCGACGAACCGCTGCTGATGTCGTTTTCGGGCGGCGCCGACGCCGCCAACTCCCCGGCACTGTTGCGGTGCGGTCTTCGCACCGTCACCGTGTGTTCCGACCTGCTCAAGCCGGGAGGCTATCTGCGGTTCGGGCAGTACCTCGAAAACATCGAGAACGCGATGGAGGCCGCCGGGGCTGTCACCCTTCCGGATTTCGTCCGCAGCGGCTCGCCATCAAGCCCGACGGTGGAGGCCGCTGCCGCTCACAACCTTGCAGAGTACGCCGCCGCAGCCCTGTCGGAGCCCGCCTACCACGCGGACACCTTCCACCGGGACCACACCAAGACCACGCGGCGCCTGGGTCTCTTCGACTGCATCCACGCACCGTGCACCGACATCTGCGACGTCGACCAGAACGTTCCCGAGTACATGCGGCGGGTCCGCGACGGCGACCTGGCGGGGGCCGCCGCCGTCACCCTGGACGACAACCCGCTCGCCTCCATCCTCGGACGCACCTGCCACAACCCCTGCGAACCGGTGTGTCTGCGGACCCACATGGACCGGCCGCTGGCAATCCGCGAGATCAAACGGTTTATCACCGACCACGAGCAGGCCGCCGGCGAGGACCGGCGGGGCACGTTCGTCAGGACCTCCCGTCGCGGTCGTGGGCGGCGGACCGTGCGGTCTCGCGGCCGCCACCTTTCTCGCGCGCGCCGGCCGCAGCGTCACTGTTTTCGAGGCGCGTCCTTCGAGCGGCGGCATGGTCTCCGCCACCATCCCCGGCTACCGGGCGCCCCACCACGCGGTCGACCGCGATCTCGAGCGGATCCGTCGTCTGGGGGTCGAATTCCGATACGGTCAGAATGTCGGCGTCGATCTCTCCCTGGAGGCGCTGCGAGAAGAGGGGTTCGCCGCCATCGTCATCGCCGTCGGCGCCCGCCGCGGCCGGCCCCTGGGCCTCGACGGCGAAAGTGCTGAAGGAGTCTTCGACGGGCTCGACTTTTTGCGAGCGGCGCGAACCGGAAACGCGCCCGGAATCGGCCGCCGGGTGGGGATCGTCGGCGGCGGGGACGTCGCGATGGACTGCGCCCGCACCGCGCGACGGCTCACCGACGGGGACGTGACCGTGTTCTACCGGAGAACTCGCAAGCGAGATGCCGGCCCAGGACGAAGAGCTCCGGGATCTTTTCGACGAGGGCGGGCGGCTGGTCGAACTGGCGGCGCCGCATCGCATCATGGTGGCTGAGGGTCGGCTCACCGGTGTCGTGATGGCGCGGATGGAGCTCGGTTCAACCGACGCATCGGGCCGCCGCCGGCCCCAGGTGGTGCCTGGCGCCGAGTACGAGGTCGGGCTCGACACCCTGATCGTCGCCATCGGCCAACTGCCCGACCTGAGTGTTTTCGCGGGCCAGGATGTGGCTCTCACATCGTCGGGCTATCTCGAGGTTGACCCCGAGACCCTCGAGACCTCGTTGCCGGGGGTGTACGCGGGGGGCGACATCATCGGCACCGGCCCGGTCAACATCGTCAAGGCAGCCGGCGACGGCAGGAAGATCGCCGAGGCGATCCTCGCCGGAACCTCCGGGCGGCCGCCGACCGATTCACAGCTCCCCCGCAGGTGGCCGGAATTCGACCGCGCCGCCCTGTTGCGGCGTCGGGCGAGGACCGAGCCGAGGATCGTGATCCCCCGCCTCGCCCCGGCCGCGCGGAGCGGTTTTGCCGAGGTCGTCCACACCCTGACGCCGGAAAACGCCGCCAGAGAAGCCTCCCGTTGTGTCGACTGCGACGTCATGTGTTCGACCTGTGAGGGTGTGTGCCCGAACCGGGCCATCATCACCTACACCGCGCGGCCCGCGCTTCTCGAGCTTCCCGCGTTTGGCGGGAATCGAGAACGGCCGGCTCCCTCCCCTGGAGTTTCCGTTCAGGGTTGCTCAGGGTCCCCAGGTCGCGATCCTCGCCGACGCCTGCAACGAGTGTGGCAATTGCGTCACCTTCTGCCCGACCTCGGGCCGTCCGTGGCGCGACAAACCGCGGATGTACCTCCACCGCGATGATTTCGAGTCCGAGGACGACAACGCCGTTCATGCTGTTGCACCACGACGGCATTCGAGGTATCCAGGCACGATTCAACGGCGAGCTCCACGAGTTGTTTGCAGGCGACCGCCTGCGGTATACCTCGCCACACGTGGTTATGGAGCTCGAACAGGATGTGTTGCACCTCGACACCGTTCGGTGGTTGCCAGCCGGAATCCCCTGGCGGCGGTTTCGATCCGACGCATCTCGGGGCCATGATCACCCTCCTCCGGTCGCTCACCGAGTCGATGCCCGAACTTCCGGTAGTCGAGGCGAAGGAGGACGTGGCTCATTGGCGAGACATTTCAACGTTAAAACACTGAAAGTCGGAACGTTTTCGTGAGGCCTCCCGGGGTGGGAGCGTCCCGAGTACGGGTTAGACTGGTGCACGATGAGAACCCGTTACGTCAACCTCAGGATCCCCGGCGCGGACAACAGCACCCGGTACGCCGAACTCGTGGTCGAGGACGGCCGTTTCGAGGAGGTCCTGCCGGCGGGAGGCGCCACGGCGGCGGGCGGCGAACAGTGGGTCGATCTCGACGGCGCCCTGGTCCTGCCGGGTGTGATCGACTGCCACGTCCACTTCGACGACCCGGGCTTCACCCATCGGGAGAATTTCGAGACGGGGACCCGTGCGGCGGCGGCCGGCGGCGTCACGTGCGTCGCCGACATGCCGTGCACCTCGCTGCCGCCGATCACCGATGTCGACGCGCTGTCCAACAAGCTGCAGGTCATCCGCACCAAGGCGGTTGTCGATTACGTTTTGTGGGGCGGCGTCTCCGCCAATTCCCTCGGCCAAGCCGACTGGCAGGAAAAACTCACCGCGCTCGCTGATGCGGGGGTCGGGTCCATCAAGGTCTACCTGCTCTCGGGGATGGAGTCCTTTCGTGACGTCACGGGCGAGGCGCTCCGCGAGATCCTGACCCACACCTGCCGACTCGGGATTCCGGTCGGAGTGCATGCGGAGGACCGTACGATCGTCCAGAAGCTGACGCGGCGCGCCCACGACGAACACGAGGATTCGCCGGCGGCCTACGCGGCCTCGCGCCCGCCGCAGGCCGAGGTCGCCGCCGTGGCCGAGTGTATCGAGGCCTGCAGGGCCACCGGCGCGCGGGTCCACATCGTGCACCTGGCATCCGGCGAGGCCCTCGATCTGATCAGCGCCGCCCGTTCGGAGGACCTTCCGATCTCGGCCGAGACCTGCCCCCAGTACCTCGAGTTCACGATCGAGGACTTCGAACGCCTCGGGTCGATCCTCAAGACCGCGCCGGTGGTCAAGACCGCGAATGACCGCGACCGGCTGTGGCAGGGCCTGGCCGCCGGCGAGCTGTCCTTCGTCGCCACCGATCACGCCGCCGGCCAGTGGCCGGAAGAGAAGCAGACCGCCTCGGTGTGGAGCGACTACGGCGGCGTCCCGGGTGTCGAGCTGATGCTGCCCTACCTTTTCTCCGAAGGCGTCCGCGGCCGCCGGATCAGCCTCGAGCGCCTGACCCAGATCACGGCGTCCGAGCCCTCGCGGTTTCTCGGGATCGACCACCGCAAAGGCCAACTCCGCGCCGGGTATGACGCGGACTTCGTGGTTTTCGACGAGCGGCGGCGGTGGACGGTCCGGGCGGAAGATCTCCACAACCTCAACCGCTACACGCCGTTCGCAGGGCGGGAACTCACCGGGAGCGTGCGCGCGACCTTTGTCCGTGGCTGCAAGGTCTTCAACCGCGCGGCTGACGGGAGCGTCGAGTTCGGCGAACCCGGTCGCGGCCAGTGGGTCCGTCGGGGCGTCGCGTGATCGACGGAGGCACGCCGGTGATCCTGTTGGCCAACGGCATCGTCGTGACCGGATGGGAGGACCCGGACATCGTGGTCGACGGCGCCGTCGTCTGGTCCGGGGATCGTATCCTCGAGGTCGGTCCGGCCGCCGCACTCCGCTCGAAATACCCGGCGGCGGAGCCGGTGGACGCGTGCGGTGGAATGATCCTGCCGGGGATGATCAATCTCCACCACCACCTCTACTCGGCCTTCGCCCGCGGTCTGGCTCCGGCATCGGTCCCTCGGGATTTCGGGCAGATCCTCGACCGTTTGTGGTGGCGGCTCGACCGCGCGCTCACTCCGGAAACCGTGAGGCTCTCCGCTCTCCTCGGGGCCGCCGACGCCATCCGCTGGGGATGCACGACGATCTTCGACCACCACGCGTCACCTTCCTGCCTGAGGGACAGTCTCGGCATCGTCGGCACCACTCTCACGGAGGCCGGTCTGTCGGGAGTCCTGTGCTACGAGGTCTCCGACCGCAACGGGCACGACGAGGCGGTCGCAGGGCTGGTCGAGAACCTCCAGTTCATCGATCGATACCGGGACGACCCGCGGTTGCGCGGCACCATCGGTCTGCACGCCAGCTTCACCCTCGCCGATGCCACCCTCGACGAGGTGGCGAGCCGCCGGCCGGCGGGTTGCGGTCTCCACATCCACCTGGCCGAAGGCGCTTTGGACTTCCAGGTCTCGGAACTGGCGTTCGGGGCGGCGCCGCTCGAGCGGCTGGAAAACCGCGGTCTCCTCGACGAGCGCGCCCTCCTGGTGCATGGGGTCCATCTGACGTCGGAAGGCCGGGCGGTCGTGGCCCGCAACAACTCGGTGCTCATCCACTGCCCGGAGTCCAATTCCAACAACGGCGTCGGGCGGTTCGATGTGGAACGGGCGGCCGGAGAAGGCTGCACCATCGCCCTCGGTACCGACGGGATGTCGTCGGCCATGTTGCGGTCGCTGCGTTATGCGTTTCTCATCCAGCGTGCCGGACGCGAGGACCCGACGGTGGGGTTTGCCGCCCATCCCCACCTGCTGCAGAACAACGTCGAGGTGGCGCGCCGGTTCTTCGACGAACCGCTGCTCGGCGAACTCACGCCGGGGGCGCCTGCCGACATCTGCGTCGTCGACTGCCCTCCGCCGACCCCGCTGACCGGAGAAAATCTCTTCGGCCACCTGGTGTACGGCGCGGCCGAGGCCCCCGTCCGGCACACCATCGCACGCGGTGAGTTTCTGCTCGAGGACTTCCGCCACACCACCCTGGACCCGCAGTCCATCGCCGAGATCGCGCGCACCGAGGCGCCGGGCCTGTGGGAGAGGTTCTACTCGATCGGCGCCTCGCCCGTCGATTGGCTGCCGGTCTGACGTTGAACGTTTGAACGTTGAACGTTGAACGATTGAACGATTCAGAGACCAGACCATCCCCTGAGTGCGCGGCGCACATTGAAACGAACGACATTTCTCTTCCTGTCATCCCGACCGAAGGACCGCAGGGCCGGAGCGGAGGGATCTGAGGGGCGGCCTCAGGGATCACCGTTCCTCCAGCCACCCCCCAGGTTCCTCCACTCGCTCACTTCGTTCGCTCGGTCGGAACGACAGAGAGAGATTGGCTTCGCTGCGTTCGTCGGAATGACGGGCAAGGAGCGGCTTTACGCCTTTGCCTGGAACGACAGGGTCGTGGGACCGGTTTCGCTCCCTGTTCGGGATGACGCCGATATCGACGCGACGTCATATTCAACGTGACCCGGTGTCACCAGTTCTCGCTGTTTGGGCGAACCCGCCTTTCAGACGGTGACGAGACCGAAGCGTTTTCGGAGTGCCTGACCAACTCTCTCGAGCCCTGCCCTGAGATAGGCGGTTTCGGCGCCGATGCCCAACCGTATGTATCGGTCCATGCCGAAGGTGTCGCCGGCGAGGATGAAGACGTCGTGGTCTTTCCGCAGCCACTCCGCCAGCTCGGTCGAGTTGATGTCGAGGTCGTAGCGCATGAAGGCCATCCCTCCGGCCCGGGGCGGCACGAAATGAAACACCTCGCCGAAGGAGCGTACCCAGTCGATCATGAGCTCGAGATTGGTCCGGAGCATCGCCCGGTTCCGCTCCAGAATCCTCCGCCGCACTTCCGGAGAAAGGGCGATCTCGGCGATCCGGTTGCTGAGGATGCCGGCGGTGATCGAAGTGTAATCGTGGTACGCCCAGGACTCTGCGATCACCTCAGACGGTCCCGCCAGCCACCCGAGCCGCAACCCGGGCAGAGCGTAGGCCTTCGACAGCCCACCCGCAACCATGACGCGGTCGTACATCCCGGTGAAACTCTCCAGTTCGACACCGTCGAGCTCGGCGCCCCGGTAGACCTCGTCGGCATAGACCCAGGCGCCGACCTCTGCCGCGATCGACACGATCTCTCGCATCCCGGTCGCGCTGAGGACGGCGCCGGTCGGGTTGTTGGGGTTGCAGACGGCGATCATCTTGGTTTTCGACGTCACCAACCCCCGCAGCTCCTCGAGATCCGGTGCCCAGTCTTCACGCTCACGGAGGTGGAAGGCCTTCGGAGTCGCACCGATCTCTTCGACGATGCCCCAGATCTGCATGTAATTGGGGACCATCATGACCACCTCGTCGCCCGGTTCCACCAGGGTGTGGCAGGCGATGAAGTTGGCCTCCGAGGAGCCGTTGGTGACCAGCACGTTGTCCACGGTCTGTTGCGTGTAGAGCGCCGCGATCCGCTCCCGCAACGGGATGGCGCCGTTGGTCTGACCGTAACCGAGGACCGTGTTCGCGAGATCCGCAACCTCCCGGGGCTCGAGAAGTTCGTTCAGTGTGAACGGGTGGAATCCGCTCTCGGTGAGATTGAACTCAACCGTGTTCTCGTAGATCGACTGCACCCGCTCGAGCTCGAAAATCGGGATCCTCATGCCTGCACCTCGTGGGTTCGGCCGCAGCCGAGGCGGCGGAGAATCGTGGGGTCGAGCCGGCTGCCCGACAGCACTGCAACGACGCGCCGACCGGCAAACCGCGCGCCGTTGTTCATGATCGCCGCCACCGCCAGCGCCGCCGCGCCCTCCACCGCCATCCCCTCGTTCTCGTACAGAAAGCAGATGGCGCGTTCGATCTCTTTCTCTTCGAGCAGGATGAAGTCGTCCACGAATCGCCGGCAGAGATCGAAGGTCACCGATCCCGGCTCGATCCCGCCTGCGGTGCCGTCGGAGATGGTCGGTGCCTCCTCAGCCTCGACGATCTTCCCTGCAGCCACGGATTGAGACATCACGCACGAGTTGCGCGGCTGGCAGCCGATCACCTGGATGTCGCGGTCGAACGCCTTGAGGTAGGCGGCGATCCCGGAAATCAACCCTCCCCCACCCACCGGAACGAGCACGGCATCGATCCCTTCGAGTTGACGCGTCAACTCGACAGCCACGGTTCCCTGGCCGTGAACCACCTCGAGATCGTTGTACGGCGAGATCCACACGTGGCCGCCGGTCCGGGAGAAGGCGTGGGCGTGCGCCTCTGCCTCGATACAGTTCTCGCCCACCGTCTCGAAGGGAATCCCGGTGCCGCGGAGAAGATCCACCTTGATCCGTGAAGCCGTCCGCGGAATGAACAGCTTGCCCTTCCGACCGAAGAGGCCCACCGCGTGGGCGAACGCCAGACCGTGGTTGCCGGTGGACGCCGCCACCAGGAGGCGGCCCGACTGATCCGCGTTCAACGACACCACCTTGTTGACGACGCCGCGGAGTTTGAACGATCCGCTCTCCTGGAGATTCTCGAGCTTGAGGTGCACCTCGCTGCCGGTCAGCCTGGACAACGCGGCCGAAGACCGGCAGGGAGTCTCCCGAACGTAGGGCGCGATGGCGCCGGCGGCGGTTTCGATCGCGGCCTTCACGATGGGTAACCTTAGCCCATTGCGTCGAAGATGCACAGTCACGCAGGCCTTCACCCCGAGCCGGAGAGGTCAACGAAAAACCCCCGGAGCGCAACGCGTCCGGGGGTTCTTCCCGAAACCGGTCTTCGTCAGTCCTTGGCGATCTCGAACAACGACTTGAGGGCGACCACAAGCACCGCCGCCGAGATGAAGGTCACGATGTTGTAAAGCACGGCCGTCACCGCCATGCCGATCATCGGGATGGTGACGACCGATGTCGCCGACAGCATCAGTCCGATCGCCGCCAGCAGAAATCCCTTGGTCTCGGACGCCGTCACGTTCATGAACCCCACGACCAGACCCAGGACCGCCAGCACCCAGTACATCCACGTTTCAGCGATCAACAGACCGGCCACGATGCAGATCACGAACCCGACGATAAACGCCCATTTACCCATGTTTCCCATGTTTCACTCCTCCCAAAAAGATGTTCGACCAGAGGTCTGGCCGTCATCTTATCCCGGAATCCCGGAAATTCGTCAAAAAAATGCCGCCGGACCACGTCCGGCGGCAGAGGCCGAAGCCGATTCCCATCGTCACAAAATCAGTCGGTGAGTTTGTTGAGGATCGTCCCGAGGCTCTTCCACTGCGACTTCGCCCAGTCCGCAACGTCCTGGACCTTTCCACCCACCTTGACCGCGGTGTTGTAGGAAGCAACACGGTCCCAATCGACCACGTTCCACCACGCCTCGATGTAGTCCGGACGCCGGTTCTGGTAGTTCAAATAATAGGCGTGCTCCCAAACATCCAGACCGAGGATCGGGATGCCCGCGCCGGTCGAAACCGGGTTGTCCTGATTCGGCGTCTTGGTCACCAGCAATTTGCCGTCCGAACCCACGCAGAGCCACGCCCATCCGCTGCCGAAGACCGTCGCCGCCGCCTTGGCGAACTCCGCCTTGAAGGCGTCGAACGAACCGAACCGGCTCGTGATGTCCTCGGCGAGAGCGCCGGACGGCTGGCCGCCGCCCTTGGGTTTCATCACCGTCCAGAACAGGGAGTGGTTGACGTGGCCGCCGCCGTTGTTGCGGACCGCGGTCCGGATGTCCTCGGGGATGGCGTCGAGGTTCGCGATCAGCTCGATGGCGGTCTTTTTCTGGAGTTCGGGGTGGCTCTCGAGCGCCGCGTTGAGGTTGTTGACATAGGCCTGATGGTGTTTGGAGTGGTGGATGCCCATGGTTCGCGCATCGATGTTCGGTTCGAGGGCATTCACGTCATAGGGCAGATCGGGCAGTTTGAAACTCATTCTTCCTCCTCGTCGATCGGTGTTCCCGATGTATTTATTAAATGAGTCGCAGTCGCAGACTCTTCGTATGCAACCGGGCGGGTGGCTCGGGGATTCCCGAAACAGCCGGAAATCACTCCGACAGAATCAGGGCCTTCAGGGCTTCCGCGAGATAGTCGTACTGCGCGGTGCTGTTGTAGAGCTGGGCCGAAATCCGCAGCAGACGGCCCGGCGGCGACGGCCACGGAATCACCGGCACCTCGATCGCCCACTCGCTGTACAACTGATCCTGGAGGGCGTCCCGACCGAAGGCGTCCCTTTTCTCGCCACCCTCGGAATCGGGCAGGACGACCGTCGCCATGCTTCCGATCATCGTGGCGGGGCACGCAGGGTCGACGCCGAGGACCTCGCACAACCTCGTCCGCCCTTCAAGGACCAGAGCGTGATTCAGCCGCCGCACCTCCGCCCAACCACCGTCAACCATGTCCCCGAGCCCCGAAATCGCCGCCGGAACGCTCAGCCAGGCGCTGGGGTCGTTGGTCCCGGTCCAATCGAACTCGAGGTGGAACCTCGACCGCCGGGCCGCCACTGCGTTGGCGCCGTGGCTGATCACCAGCGGGCGGACCGATTTCCGGAGGTCTTCACGAACGGAGAGAAACCCCGCCCCCTTGGGAGCGCTCAGCCACTTGTGACAGTTTCCGGTGTAATAGGCGGCACCCAGGCTCTCCAGGTCCAACTCGACCATGCCCGGCGCGTGAGCGCCGTCCACCAGGACATCCACGCCGCTGAGCTGGGCCTCGCGGACCAGGCTCGCCACCGGCAGGACGAGACCGGTCTGACTCGTCACGTGGTCCACCAGAAGAAGCCGCGTGCGCGGGGTCAGTCGATCGAGGACGGCGTCCAGCACCCCGTCCTCCGAGTCGAGGGGATAGGGAATATCGGCGACCGTGACCGTGGCGCCGGTCGAGGCGGCGACCGCGTCGAGTGCGTTCCTGCAGGCGTTGTACTCGTGGTTCGTGGTCAGGAGCTCGTCGCCGACCCGGAGGTCGAGGCTGCGGAGCACCGTGTTGACACCGGTGGTGGCGTTGGCCACGAAGACCAGCCCATCCGGTGAAGCGCCGACGAACTCCGCAAGCGCCGCGCGCGCGCGATCGAGAAGCACCTGGTGGCGCCTCTCGAAATACCGGACCGGTTCGGCTTCCAACAACCCTCGGAGCCGCATCTGTTCTTCGAGCACGGTCCTCGGAGCGGCACCGAACGAGCCGTGGTTGAGGAACACGATCCCGGGGTCGAGTGCCCAGCGGTCGAACAGTGGTCCGGGTTGCGGCAGATTCCCCTTCACGACGGTCATTGTCGCCGATCTTCTGCGAGTTCGTGCCGCCCGGTTCCGCGGCCGCCGCGTTATCATGTGGCGGCGGCGCCGCGCACGCCGGATGGGGAGATCTCATGGTCAACGCGATCGTCCTGCTCAACGTCGAAAGCTCGAGAATCAACCACGTTGCGGGAGAGCTCGTCGAGCTCGACGGCGTGTCCGAGGTGTACTCGGTGGCGGGTCAGTACGATCTCGTGGTCGTCATCCGCGCCCGCGACGACGAACAGATCGCCACCCTGGTGACCGAGCAGCTCCTCCAGGTCGAAGGTCTGCTGTCGTCGGAAACGCTGATCGCGTTCCGGACCTTCTCGCGCCACGATCTGGACGGGATGTTTTCGGTCGGTCTCGACTGACATCGATCATTCGCTCGACCGCGGCGCCACCGCATCCAGCACCGCCTGACGAACACTTTGAAATGCGGCGTGAGCCGGATCCACCAGTTCGAAATGTCCGGCGCGGGCGATCTCGACCACCTCGACCGGGTCCCCGGCCTCGCGCGCCGCACGAGCAAACGAGGTTGCCTGGTTTTTCGGTACGATCGCATCCAGCTCACCGGTGATCAGGATCTGGGTGATTCCGAAGGGCACCGCGGTGATCGGCGAAACCCGGTGGAGCCGGTCACCGACCTCGGCAGGGGCGCCGCCAAGCAGCGGTTCCACCGCCGAGCCGCAACCCTCGGGCGAGGCGTAGGCTGCGAGGTCTGTAATGCCGGCCAGGGCCACCACTCCGGCGAGGCGCAACGGCGCCTCACCGCGCAGCGGGTCGCCGGAGCCGAGGTTTTTTCTTCCCGCCAGCCACAGGGCGAGGTGCCCTCCGGCCGAGTGCCCGACCGCGGCCACCCGATCGGGATCGAGATCGTACTCCGAGGAGATCTTCCGCACGTGGTCGGCCGCGTCGGCCACGTCCTGGAACGTACCGGGCCAGCCGCCTCCTTCGTCGCCCACCCGCCGGTACTCGATGCTCCAGGTCGCGACCCCGGCTTCGGTCAGGGCACCGGCCAGACCGGAAATGTAGCCGAGGTCGTACTCCGCCAGCCAGCAGCCGCCGTGGATCACGATCACGACCGGGTGCGGGCCCCCGCCATCCGGCAGACGCAGTTCGCCGAACTGGAGCGGGTCGCTGCCGTAGGCGAGGCGGTGGTCAGCCGCGGGGCGGGGCAAGGCGAGAGCGTCGGCCGCGGTCATCACGGCCGTGGGCGCTCCCGCCGGCCCGGCGCAAGCCGCCGCTGCAATCCACGCCACCACCGCGCCGACATGCCTGACCTCCACGTCCCCTCCATCCGACCTATGTCACCTTCGCGCGCGCCCGGTACTCCGCCCGGTCCCAGCGCCGCTCGTTCATGATCTTCTTCAACACCGCCACGGCGTCCCAGACGTCGACCCAGCGGATGTAGGCCGGAGCGAAACCGAAACGGAGGATGTCCGGCGCCCTGAAGTCGCCGACAACGCCCGCTGCGATCAGGGCCTGCATGATGGCGTACCCCTCCGGGTGGCGCAGCGAGACCTGGCTGCCCCTCGACGACGCCTCGCGGGGCGAGGCGAGCTCGAATCGACCGGCGCACTCCCTTTCGACGAGCGCGATGAAGAGCTCCGAAAGCGCTGTCGATTTGGCCCGCAGACGATCGACTCCGATCTCGACGATGGTCTCGACGCCACACTCCAGCGCCGCAAGGCTGAGGATCGGCGGGGTCCCGACCCGCAGCCGCTGAACCCCGGCCGCAGGCTCGTAGATGGTTGCGAAATCGAAGGCCGCGGCGTGCCCCATCCACCCCCACAGCGGAGACTGCAGTGACCCGTGATGGCGCCGCGCCGCGAATGCGAAGGCGGGGGCTCCCGGGCCGCCGTTGAGATACTTATAGCCGCAACCCACCGCGAGATCGGCGCCGCAACCGCCGAGATCGACCTCGACCGCCCCCGCGGAGTGGGCAAGGTCCCACAGGACCACCGCACCCGCGTCGTGAGCGGCCGCGGTCATCGCCCGCATGTCCCCCATCTCCCCGGTCCGGAAGTCGACGTGCGTGAGCATCAATACCGCGACATCCGTGCCGAGTGCGTCGAGGATTTTCCGCCGCGGAACCAGCCGGACTTGGACGCGATCGCCGAGCAGGTTCTCGAGCCCCTGTGCGACGTAGAGATCGGTCCCGAAGTTCTCGAGATCAGAGAGAATCACCGTGCGGCCCGGGCGCAGGCTCAGCGCCGCGGCCAGCAACTTGAAGAGGTTGACCGAGATCGAGTCGGCGACCATCACCTCGTCCGGATCGGAGCCGATCAGCGGCGCGATCTTCCCCGCCACCCGCTGCGGCAGATCGATCCACCCGGCCGCGGTCCAGCTGCGGACGAGACCGCTCCCCCACTCCCGCCGCATCACTTCTTCGATCCGCGACAGGGTGGTTTTCGGCGGCGGCCCCAGCGAGTTGCCGTCGAGATAGACGACCCCTTCCGGCAGGAGAAAACGATCGCGGAAACCGGCGATCGGGTCGCGACGGTCGAGTTCGAGGGCATCGTCCCGTGAGATCGGTGTGGTCACGTTTCGTATTGTGCCACGGCCCAAACGCCAGTGACCGGGACAGCGACCGGTGACACGAACAGGTACAGGTGCGGGTACAGGTGCAGCAGCGGGCTCCAGCAACATCGGCCGGACGCGGTCGCTGTCCGTGAATATGACCCTGGTGACCGTCTCGGCCGCCGACGCTGGATACTCTTCGGTCAAATCCTCGAACGTGACGCATCGCGGACAACGCCAGAACTGGAACCTCTCGATGCGGACAACGTAGACTGACGACGATGGTTGTCCACAAGTCGTATCTGCGACGGCGTGCGGAGGGCGGTCCGGGCAGCCGAGTGGCCGACAACGCCCGAGCCCGGCACGCACCACGGCTTCTCGGCTCACTGTTGGAGATGCTCGGGATCGGGCAGAACGAACGCCCGCCCGGCGAGCTCGACGGCGTCCCGCTGCCCGACCTGCTCTCCCCTGCCGCCTCCTCCGGCCCCCGCAACGAGACCCTGCTCAGCCTCCTCGAACTCGCCTTTCTCGGGCGCGCGAGCGCCGGAGAAATCGACCGCGAGCTCGACGCGATGCCCGCGGGCGGCACGACCTGGGTGGCGGAAAACTTCGCCGACGATCTGTTCCTGTCCGAATTCGTGAAGAACTGTCTCCTGATCCGCCTCGAAAACACCGGGTACTCAGCCCATCGCGGCTTTCTCGAGCGGGTGCTCGCCACTCCACCCAACGACCGCGCGACCATCGCCTTCCGGCAGAACATCCTCCGCGAGCTCGAGGAAAGCGACGGACTCCGACGCTCGACGGATGAGCTCCTCGTCGGGATCTTTCGGCTCCTCACCCTGCTGCGGGCGTCACGGGACGACGCACGGCTCGAACCGACGCGCTTCCGCTTCGACGTCCTTCGCGCCTTTCGGGCAGTGGTCGATCTCATGGCCGCCGATTTCGACACGGCCCGATCCGGGCTCCAGCGGCTGCATTCGGTCGGCACGCAGATTCAGAGCTCCCGCGCCTACGGCAGGATGACCGCCCTTCTCGACCACAACGACGGGATGGCGCAACTCGATCTGGCGGCCGTCGTCGGTGCCGACGGGAGGCTCCGGCACCTCGAGATCCTGGGTCTTCGCGAACAGAGGAAGAACCCGTTCTTCCGCCGTCCATTGAAGCGGTGGTGGGACCGGCTGCGCACCCTCTTCCACCGCTACAGCCTCACCGGCGGTGAGTTGGTGGAACGCTTGGTGATGGGCGTGTTTCAGGAGGTGGCGCCGGCGATGGCGCGCGTGGTGCAGCTGACCTGCCACCTCGAGCTCTACGCCGCCGCGCGGACCTTTGCCGGGAACGCCCGCGTTCTCGGCCTCGATGTGTGTCTGCCCGAGCTCGAGCGCGGCGCGGTTCTCGAGGTCGAACAGCTCTTCAACCCCCTCCTGCTGGCCCTCGCCGACCGTCCGGTGCCCACCGATCTCGTGACGTCGGGTCCGTCTCCCATCGTGCTCGTCACAGGACCGAACTCGGGAGGCAAGACCCGGCTCCTGCAGGCGCTGGGCCTCCTGCAGGTCCTCGGCCAGTCGGGTCTGTATGCGCCGTGCAAAGCCGCCCGTCTGCCGCTGGTCGACGGGCTTTTTGCCTCCATCATCGAGCTCGACCGGGCGGATCAGACCGAGGGCCGCCTCGGCACCGAGATGATGCGCCTCCGCACCCTCTTCGAAACGGTGCCTGCAGGTTCGATGGTGCTGCTCGACGAGCTCTGTTCCGGCACCAACCCGTCGGAAGCCATCGAGATCGTCGACGTGGTGCTCCGGCTTCTCCGCCGGATCGATCCGCTCGCCTTCGTCACCACCCATTTCCTCGATTATGCAGGCCGCATGCAGCACGAACCGGCGGTCACGGGCCTCGGGTTTCTGCAGGCCGAGGTCGACGGGGATCGGGGCGCGACCTTCCGTTTCATTCCCGGAGTCGCCACGACCTCGCTCGCGGTGGGCACCGCCCGCAGGCTCGGTGTCACCCTGAACCAGCTCGAACGCGACGTTTTCAAAAGGAACGCCTCAGCCGAGGTCGATGAGCTGGCGAACGGCGATCACGCCGAATAGAACCAGGGACAGCACGAGGGTCGCCGTCGCCGCCGCCCGGTTTTGCAGTTCGCCGACCTGCACTCGCCGGGAGTTGAGCCAGAGGAGGCTGCCCGCGAGCAGCGGCATGAAGAGACCGCCGGTCAGGGTGTAGACCTTGATGATCCAGAGCGGCCGCCCGAGAAAGAGCAATGCCATCGGCGGCAGGGCGAGGTACAGGAGATAGCCGCGGTAGGCGGTTCCTGCGGTGTCGACGGCGACGTCGAAGCGGCCCCGCAGGGCGTTGACGAAATCCGCGAACAGGTAGGGCACGCCGTTCCACACGCCGAGGGTGCTGGTGAAGACCGCCCCCCAGACACCGACGAGAAAGATCAGCGCCGCCGAATTCCCGACGGCCGGGTCCAACCTCGCGGCAGTGGCCTGACGGATGGCATCGCCGCACGCCACCAACCCCTCGCTGCCGGCAGGCATCCCCTCCCCCCCGCTCAACACCGCGGCTGCCAGCACCAGCATGGCGACACCGAACAACCCGGTGAGGAGGTAGCCGACCGCGAGATCCATGCGGACCGTGCCGATCGCCGCAGATCCGGACCATCCTTTCTCCCGGATCCAATAGCCGTACGCCAGCAGGGTGACGCTGCCGCCGACCCCCCCCATGAGGCTCAAGGTCGCTGCAGCCGACCCGGAGGGAAGCGAGGGGACGAGCCCACGCAGGAAGGCGCCGACGTCCGGACCGACCAGAACGACGCTGATGAGCAGGGTCATGGTCATCAGACCGACAAAGACCTTCATGACGGTCTCGAACAGACCATACCTGCCGCCCGCCACCAGGGCCAGCGCCACCAACGAGTGGATGATGCCCCAGGCGGTGATGCTGAGGGCGGGCACCAGGGCGTGCGCCGCCACCCCGCAGGCGCTCATCAGACCGGCGGCGACGATGAAGCTCCACACCACCAGGTAGACCAGGAAGTAGCCCTTGAGCGGCCACCCCAGGTGCCGGCACCAGCCCTCGAGCAGGGTGGTTCCGGTGGCCAGCTGCCACCTCGCGACGCCTTCATTGAGCCCGAACTTGAGGGCGGCGCCGACCACCACGACCCACACCAGCGCCATCCCGAAATCGGCGCCGGCGAACATCGCCGCCAGCAGATCCCCGGCGCCGACTCCGGTGGCGGCGATCGCCAGCCCGGGCCCGACAGTCCGCAGCAGGCCAGTGAACCGTCCTCTCGGTGAAGTCCCGATCATGGCGTCAGGATATCGCGGTCCGGTTCTCCAGGGTCGTCATCAGGGCGTTGGCTCTTGACCGACGGCAGCGGGGGCGCCGTGCGGCGGTCGTCCAACAGGTGCATGAAAGCGAGAATGGGGTGTCGTGTGAGCATCCTCGGACCGGCAAACCGCATCACCTCCCGCATCTTCTCGCGAGGCTCGGGCCGGTAACAGTGAATGGGACAGTTGGTGCAGCTGGGTTTCTCCGGGCCGTAGGGACATAGATCCAGGCGCCGGTCGGCGTACGAGGCAAGCTCCTCGCAGTCTGAACACAGGGCCGGCGTCCGGTGGTGATGCCTGCAGTACAGACTCACCATGACGCGGACCGTCCGGCGTTCCCGCCGCAGCCGCCGGTGTTCCTTCTTCACCCCCACATCATCATGGAACACGTCAGAGGCCGCATTGACTCCCGTCATGCCGGTTTGATCGCCTGTACAGGTATCATGCGGCCCATGAACACCTCACTCCTCCGTTGTCTGGTTTTCGGGTCGGTCGTTCTCTGCATCTGCGCGGCCGGCCCCTTTGCAACTGCGAACGACCTCGATCTCCCGGCCGGGATCTCGATCGGCGAACGGTCGGACGGCCGCAACCAGGTTCAGATCGAGTTCGGGAGCGGGACGATCTTCGTCGATGCTCTGTTCTTCCCCCTGCACCGTGAAATCCGGAACCCGGTTGTCATGATTCAGACCGGTGACGGAGACGACACCGTGTTTGCGGGGTCGCATATTTCGCTGGTGCCCGACACCCGGCTCCCCGCCGCCGGGGCGCCTGCAGGGACCTCCGTCAGCATCCGGTCGGGGTTCACCATGAGCCACGGGGAGCGGCAGCTCGTGATCTTCACGTTCAACCGGAGTGCGACGCGGGCCGACGCCGTGATCTGGTTACCCGGGGACAGAACGATGATCACCGGGCGGCTCTGCGATCAGACGGGCGTGGACGCGACGTCACAATCCGATACCGTCGCGTGGATCGACGTTCTCTCCGTTCTGCTCGACCTCGAACCTGCGATCGTCATCCCGGGCCGGGGAGCCCCTGGTGGCGCCGGACTGCTGCATGACCAGATGGACAGGCTGACCGGTCTCCGCGGCCATGTGGAAAGAGGGCTCCGTGCGGGGGCGACGGCGGCGCAGACCGCCGCGACGTTTGACGCTCCGTGGTTCAGCGCCTGGCAGAAGGCCGCCCCCGACGCTGCAGCCGATGCGTTTCAGGCCGTATATGACGAGATCGGCGGTCTGGTCCCGCCGTGGCAGTTGTTGGAAGACAAGGGGCTCAGCGCGGGTCCGTCTCCAACCCGCGAAACCGCGGGATGGACACGGCCGCTCAAGGTTCTCTGGCGCAACTCCTGGCCGGACCGCCTGCCGATGCTGGCGATCGTCGCGCCGGGTGTCGAGATCGTGCCGTTCGACACGAGCGACGAGGCGCTGGCGGCCATCAGTGGTGCCGACGCCCTGATCGGCACGGCTTCTGCCGATCTCCTGGCAGCTGGAAAGGATCTGAGGTGGGTTCAGGTCGGGGCCGCCGGTGTCGAACGGTATCTCGCCATACCCGAGTTGGGCAGCGGAAAAGTCCTGCTCACCAACGGCCAACGCCTCGCCTCCGTAACCATCGGCGAACATGTCATGGCCCTCACCCGTGCACTGGCACGGGGGCTGAACCATGCCGTGGCCGCCCAGGTCGAAACCGAATGGAGACAATCGGACATCGGAGATTCTGCTCCGCTCACGGGGCTGCGGGGCAAGACCATGCTGGTGGTCGGACTCGGCGGGATCGGCACCGAAGTCGCGCGTCTCGCTGATGGCGCCGGGATGCGGGTGACGGCGATCCGCAACAGCCGCCGCGCCGGGCCACCGTTCGTGGCGAGCGTCGGACTCGGTGAGGATCTCGAGGCCTACGCTCGCGAGGCGGACGTGGTCGTCAACTGTCTGCCCATGACCCCGGATACCGAGGATCTGTTCGACGCTGAGCTGTTTGCGGCGATGAAACCGACCGCGTTCTTCATCAACGTCGGCCGCGGCGGCACCGTGGACACCGATGCTCTCGTGGCGGCTCTCGTCGGCGGCGCGATTGCGGGAGCCGGTCTCGACGTCACCGATCCGGAGCCGTTGCCCGGAGACCACCCGCTGTGGAAGGCCCCCAATCTCATCATCACGCCCCACTTCGCCGCGTGGTCCAACGACGATTCGGATCTGCGGTGGCTCCTCTTCCGCGAGAACCTGCGGCGCTTCGTGGCCGGGGAGGAACTCCTGTCGGTGGTCGACCCCGTGGCCGGGTATTGAACCGAACCGGTTGCGGTTCCCCCAACAGGAACAGGCTAACCCCCGAGCTTTCTCTTGAGCACGGAGACGAAATCCTGCGCCGCCTTGTCGAGCACATCCTGGCTGGGCGCCGCTGAGGGATCCTCGGCTACTCCTCGGACAAAGACATTGACCTGATCCTGGGTGTACATGATCTGGTTGATGTCGAGAGCGACCCGCGGCGTCTGATCATCGGCGGGTTGTGCCGCACGGATCACGCCCTCGTCCCGGTTGGACGACTCGACGACATACTCGAGGGTGTCCAGGGAAAGCAGGATACTCTGCCAGACACGGTCGGGATTTTGAAAGAACTGGACGGTCACGGTGCCCGGCGGGCTCTTCACCGACGCACAGGAGACCACCGAGACTATTGCCGTGACCACCACGAGGAGATGCACGGCCGATCGCACACCGCCGATTTCGCGGAACCCACTCATGCTGACATTCCTCATTGCAATCCCCCTTACGAACAGTGTTCAAGCCGGCTCTCGGTTGACCCCGCGACTTCCCGAACAGAAATTTCTCTCCCTAAAGGGTCCCGCCGCCTCTGCCCTCAGAATACGGCAGACCGGGTACAGCCAAAACCCCCTCCGGTGTTCAGGGAATATTGACCGGAGTCAAGGCGCACGGAAACCGGCCGCCGGATCATAGTGTTCAACCGGAAACGGGCGTACGATACGGCTCCGAGGCATCACAAACGATAGGCATCATGCGACACAGCTGGATCGGACTGTCGATTTCTTGGGCCGGCGCCGACTTCACCGCCGGCGCGGCGGCGGGCCCGACGGCCAGGGAGTAAATGTCATGACCCACGGCAAGGTACGGCAGCTCACCATCATGTCTGTGACTTTTCTTTCGGTGGTGGTCTTCTCACCGGTTTTCGCCGACCAACCGCCCACTCTCGGCGAGGCGGTGACGAAGGGCAAGGTCTCCCTCAACCTGCGCTACCGCTACGAGGATGTCGACCAGGAAGGGTTTGAAGAACCCGGTCGGGCCTCGACCCTGCGGACCACTCTCGGCTACCGTACCCTCTGGTGGCAAGGGCTGGCCGCCATGGTCGAGTTCGAAAACGTCGTCGATGTGGGTCTCTCCAACGACCACAACAACGGTGGTCACGGATCGTTGTGGAACGGGGTCACCGACCGCCCGGCCATCCCCGACCCGCCGATCACCGAGATCAACCAGGTCTACCTCGACTGGAAACCGCTGGACAGCCTGCCCTTGCGCGGCGGACGCCAGGAGATCATCGTCGACAACGCGCGCTTCATCGGCAACGTCGGCTGGCGCCAGAATCACCAGACCTTCGACGGCGGGACCGTTCATTTCACCGGAGTCAAGAACCTCGATCTCGGGTACGCCTACATCGCCCGCCAGCGGACCGTGAGCGGCGCCTCACGTCCGATGTCGACGTCGCACCTCGAGGGGACCTTCACATTCGAAAGCGTCGGCGCGTTGCGCGGCTATCTGCTCTCCATCGATTTTGACCAGGACGAGCTCTGGACCCAGTCCACCGTGACCTACGGTGCATCGTTCGCGGGGAAGACCGAACTCTCGACGGCCGTCGGGCTCACCTACCGCCTCGAACTGGCGACCCAGCAGGACACCGGCGACAACCCGAACACGGTCGATGCCGACTACTACCGGGGAGACCTCGGTTTCGCCTTCGGCAAGGTCACCGCGGCGGCCGGGTACGAGGTGCTCGGCGGGAGCCCCGGCGACGGCAGCTTCAACACGCCGTTGGCGACACTCCACAAGTTCAACGGCTGGGCGGACAAGTTTCTGTCAACCCCGGCGGACGGACTGACCGACTTTTTTGTCAGCCTCGGGGCGAACGTCGGTCAGTTTGCCCTGCTCGGCGTGTACCACGACTACGGGGCCGACAGCGGCGGCGCGTCATGGGGAAGCGAGTTCGATGCCAGCGTCGTCTTCACCTCGCCATGGAAACAGAAGTTCGCGATCGAGGCCGCATTTTACGACGCCGACGACTGGGCGACCGACACCGACAAGATCTGGATCTGGACGCAGTGGGGGTTCTGACCCAACCGGGCTCCCCCGTCTGGGTGATGCAGGATGCCGGATGCAATCGAAACGCGGTTGTGAATCCTCAACCCTGATTCTCTCGTGTCAAAGACGGCATCGTGGACTGCTCGAGATCACATTCAGGCTCCACCCCGACCGCAGCGGGTCTGAAGGTGGGCCAAGGCCCACCCTACTTCAGACCCAAGTTTCGAGCGGGTTCGTAGGGTGGACCAAGGCCCACCCACCTTCGGACCCGGGTTTCGTGCGGGTTCGTAGGGTGGGCCAAGGCCCACCCTACTTCAGACCCAAGTTTCGAGCGGGTTCGTAGGGTGGGCCTTGGCCCACCTTCAGAGATGTTTCCAGCACCCCGGTTCACCCGTGTCTCAGTACGAGACCTGGACAGCCGTTATCTGTCGATGAGGACCTCGTTCTGAAAATGGCATTGACCGATATTCAACTCCAATGTTCTCAGCGTGGCAAGGTCAGATGAGGATCAGTCTTGGAAACCACTGATCCAGCATCCCGCACCTTGCATCCCGAAGCGTGTCACTCCGGTAGCGGCAACGTGTCGCGGGAGGGGCGGTCGTCCACGGAGTCGCCTTGCTCTCCCTGATCCTCGACGGCGGGCTCGGTCGTCTCCAGGAGATCGCCGACGAAGAGGCTCGAGTTCTTGACGAAGAAGACCACCGGCAGGTCGCCGGCGAGACGGTCCATCCGCTCCGCATAGGCCTCTTCATCTCCCTCCGCTGGAACCTCGAGCCCGAGAAAGACCGCGGCCGCTTCGGCACTCTCACGGTGAATCACCTCGGTGACAGTCTCGTCCTTCGGTTTGAGCACGACCCGCACGTCGGCCTCGATCCGGATCTCCGGCAGCAGGTTCTTGAGGTGGTCTTCGGTGCGGCTCCTCATCAACTCCGAGGAGGCGAGGCTCATGACCGAAACCCTCGCGCCGGTCCATTCCGGGTTCGAGTGCAACAGGTGGGCGAGCAGTAGCATGAGGTCGCCGTTGCGTTCCAGACCGCCCCACCACACGTGAACGGTCGGACTCTCCCGCCGAAACATGTACTTGGGCCGGATCCTGGCCAGCACGAACGACTTGTTGAGGCGCTCGAGCCGTCGCATGACCCGCAGGAACTCGGCACGTCGGGCGACAGATTCCGGCCACCCGAGCAGAACCGTATTGCTCGACATTCCCGCCATGCCGTTCGCCTGGGAGACGTTCACCAGACCCTCAACGATATCGTTGACGGCGTCGACCTCCGGAAAGACCACGATGTCCTCGGCATCGATGACCGATTGGATCTTATTGCGGCGGTCCTCGATGTCGAGATCGTCGCTCATCAGGTCACCGACGACGAGGTTGCACACCGTCACAACGCCCCGGCCCTGGCTGAACCAGTCGCTGAAGCGGATCAGGTCGAGCTCTTTCAAGGGGTCGTCGACGAATGTGAGGAGGTGGGGGCGCCAGTTGCGGGCGCTCATCGGCCGCTCGTTGAGCCGGATCAGGGCCCACCGGATGAGGGCCTCGTACAACCCCCTCCGGGCATCACCGAACCGGGCCTGTTGAGCCCTGCGCGAGAGGTACAGCCACAGCAGGAACTCGGCAACCAGCGCGACCAGACCGGCGATCGGGCTGATCAGGACCATGACGACGATGCAGGCCAGACCCCCGGTCAGGGTGACGGTCCACGGCACCTTGATCTTCGGCCGCCACGAGGGGTCGCCGCTCAGGACCTCGAAGGTGGCGACGATGTTGACGGTGCCGTAGACGGTGAGGAAGAACATGGACACGACCATCGCCACCGCGTTGAGGTTGCCGAGGAAGACCGCGGCCACAGCGATCGACAGCGCCACCATCATGCCCGGCAGGAGCTCGCGGTTGTCGCCCGTCGGACGGTGCAGGAAGCGGGGTGCGAGCCCGTCTCTCGCGAGGGCCTGCAGGGTCCTGGGCGCGGCCAGGATCGACCCGACCGCGGAGGAGAAGATCGCCGACCACAATCCGGGAAGGACCAGCCACGGGCCCAAAACCGCGATCCGCGACCACACCATCGGGTCATCCCGCAGCACTTCGGGGTCCGCCCCGAGCGACAGCAGAATGGGAATCAACAGATAGACCAGGAAACCCACCGCGACCGCGCTGATGGATCCGAGAGGAATCGACCTGGCGGGGTCGCGGAGGTCTCCTGACAATCCGAGCCCCGCCATCACGCCGGTGACCGCGGGGAAGAAGACCGCGAACCCGACCCAGAAGCCGACCTCTCCGGTCGGAGGATGCAGAACGACGTCCGACCCGGAAGACCTGACGAACGACCCGATCGTGAGCGCCACCAGCGACAACCCGACGAAGCCCATCAGAACGACCTGGGCTTTGAGAGCACGCTCAGCACCGGTCACAGCCAGCACGCCGACGGCGATCACTATCACCAGGGTCACCGGCATCAGCGGCAGGTTGGGCCACACGATTCGAAATGATTCGGCAAGACCGTAGGAGTAGAGGGTCACGGAAAAGGTCTGTGAGAGAAAGAGCGGCACTCCGATCGCCCCGCCGAGCTCCAACCCGAGGCTGCGGGAGATGATGAAATAAGCGCCCCCGACGCCGACCCTGGCGTTGGTCGCCACCGCCGAGAACGCGAGCGTGGTGATGAAGGTGATGGCGTTGGCCAACACCACGACGAACACGATTCGGATCAGACCGAGATGCCCGACCAGCCACCCGAATCGCAGGTACATGATGACGCCGAGGATCGTGAGGATCGTCGGCGTAAAGACGCCGATGAAGGTCCCCAGCTTGTTGTCGTTCCCCATGGATATCTCCGGGTCGGTCCGCCGGTTTCGAGATCGCGGCGCCGGGCGATTGTGTACCCGAACACTACCGGCAATTCGATTGCCACGCAACACAACGAAACTGAAAGTGGGCCATAACCCACCCTACCGCGGACCCATTGGCCGGGAGAACCGGGAGGGTGAACTTCAGCCCACCTTCAGAGTCGTTTCCATCGTGTCGGCTCAACGAGACGGTCAGCCGACGTCGGGCAGTCGAGACACCACGTCACGCACAATGTCGTCACCGCGACCGCCTCCGTGTACGCCGACGACATAGACTCCGCTCCTCACCACGAGACCTTCTCCCAGGCCAGGATCGATGAAGGAGAAGCCACCATCACCGAGATCGTCGATGTTCTCGCCGACCTCGCCCCACTGTTCCTCATGGGCGCGCAGGCGTTCGAGGGCCTCCTCCGCCTCGGCGGCGCTGCCCAACCGGCTGAAGAAGACTTCCACGTTGCCGCCGTCGAACTCGTAGTCGGCGACGAACCCACCGGGCAGAAACGCGTGTCCGAAAAGGTTCGCAGCCAAATAGCGCTCACTTCCCACTCTCAAACCCTCGCGAGGGAGCACATCGAGCATGGAAGGCAGGGACTCCGAACCCGCTATCGCCTCGACCGCCAGACCCATCACGTGGTCGAGACCTTCGACGAGCTCCGACCGGTCGTCGTCGGCCTCGCCGTGGACGTAGACCGATCCTTTCCACGCGGCGGCGACCGTGGCCGAACGGTAGGCCTCCGCGCCCCAGCTCATGAGGTCCGGTCCCGGCGGCAGGATGCTGCGGTAGATCCCGAAGGCGCCGAGCTCTGACCCCATGTCGTAAACGTCGAGCGTGACGCTGGCAAACGGGTCGTCCCCCAGCTGGTAGCGGGTCTGGGTCAGGCTCTTGAAGCCATACTCCAGATACAGCGGAGCGCCTCCGTTGAGGTACTCGAACAGGGTTTCGGAATCGTATGACGTGGGGCCCTCCGAGATGCTCCATCCGGGTGGAGCGGGCGGGGGCTGGCCCTCGAGAAGCACGTCCGATCGGACGTCGCCGTTCCCGGCCGCACCACACCCGGCGAGGGCTGCGACCGCAACCAGGACGACCGACAGCAACGAGGTTGTCTTCACGCCTCGCCTCCTCTGAAGCTGAGGAGGCGGTGCGCTTCCACCAGCTCGCGCCGAACTGTGCGTTTGAAGGGACATCCGCTTTCGCAGTGGCCCTCGCAGTCCGCACAGACACCCGCGGTCCGACAATTGCCGAGCGACGCGTACAGGCTCATCGAGTCCTTCTCCCGGCCGTAGTACTTGAAGTACATGGCGTAGCGGTTGACGTCGGCGATCGCAACGCCGTGAGGGCAGCTCTTCTCGCACTCGCCGCAGAAGCGGCAGTAGCGGTCGTACATCTCATCCGCATACCGCCTCAGCATCGCCACCTCGGCCTCGTTCAGCGGTTTGCCGACGGCGTTTGCATACTCTCTGATCTCGTCGAAGTTGGTGATCCCTGATCGAGCGCGGCCATCAACAGCGCCGGGTTGTCGAATCCATAACTGCCGAAGGAGATCTCAGAAACCTCGAGGCCCGTCGCCCCGAGTTGACGGAACCTCATCGCGACGGGCGCCGGTTCACCCGCTTCGATCTGTGTCCGCGAACAGCCGCCGACCGCCAACCCGGAGGTCATCGCTCCCAGCTTCAGAAACCGGCGACGATCGATCCCATTTCCCGAGGACGACATGGAACACCTCCGTTGGAATCAGAACGTTGTTCGCGAAACCAGATCCAGACCGCTTTCCCTCGCCACGGCGGCCACCACCTCGTTCGCACTCTCCTCGATCGGTTTCGAAGTGACATCCACCGTCGCGAAACGGCCCTTGCGAAAGACGGCTCGCGCGTGTTCGAGATCCTCGAATACCTGGCCGGGGTCGGAGTATGCCTGCGGCGCTCCCGCCCCCAGCCCCCCTTGACGCTGCCGCCTGAAGACCACCAGGCGATCGGGATCGAGCGTCAGACCGACGACCCGCCCGCGCGGTGCCTCGAAAAGCTCCTCCGGCGGCTCGATGCCCTTGACCAGGGGAAGGTTCGCGGTTTTGAACCCCCGCATGGCGAGGTACATGCTCAAAGGCGTCTTGCCGGCCCTGGAGACGCCGATCAGGATGATCTCGGCCCCCCCCAACTCGTTGAAATAGCGGCCGTCGTCGTGTCGGACCGCGAACTCGATGGCCTCGATGCGGCGGAAGTAATCCTCCCGCACCTTCCGGTAGAGGCCCGGCCGCCCGACCGGTTCGCGCTCGAGCATCGTCGAGACCCGTTCGAGCACCGGTCCCATCGGGTCGATCTCGACGACTCCGAACTTCGCCGCGGCGTCCTTCAAGACCTCGCGGAGGTTGGAGTCCACCAACGTGTGGATGATCAGCCCGTTCGCCGCCGCCGCCCGGTCCACGGCGTCCCGGACTTCGGCAGCCGTCCTGACCCCCGGTATGACGGCGATCGACACCCCGGACCCCTCGAACTGGGCCAGCGCGGTCCTCGCCAGCTGCTCGCCCGTGGTGCCCATGCCCCCGGAAACCACAAAGATCCGCGGGTCCGACATCTCCTTCTCCTCTACCGGCGGCGGGGAGTACTCCTCCGCGCCCCGACCCTCACAGGAGGGCGGCGTCCGCCGCGATCTCGGCGGCGATCTCTTCCGCACACAGGGACAGTCCCTCCACCACGGCCCCGGCGGTGGGGTGGGCCACCGGCCGGGAGGCCTCGTAGGTCTTCTCGAGCAACGGCTCCCGAAAGCGTTTTTCAGCCGGGTCGCGAACAGTCACCTTCAGCTGCATGCGGGCCTCGTCGCTTCCAGCCCCATCCACCTGTTCGCAGGACAGCACCGCGACCGACAGCGCGAGGCTCCTTCTCCCTTCCACCTGGGGCCCGAATTCCGCGGTGAGTTTCTGGCGAACCAGATCGGCGAGGTTGCCGACCCAGTGATCGGTGGCGTAATACTCGATTCGGGTGGGAGACGCGAGCACCATGATCTGATTCCGGCTCAGAGCATCGGTTGTCCGCACCCGCTCCACGACGAGGTTGACCGATGGGTCCACCGTTCCCGAAGATCCCATGGCCAACGTGTAATAGTTGATCTTCGGCGCCGAGGCGCACGCCGTCAGACAGCACATGGCAGCGACCAGTTGCAGTTTCAGTCTCATGGCGTCGCGCCGTCCTTCCTCCCCTGGATCTTGGCACCCCGAACCAGCGCACTGGGCTGGTCGGCTAGCGTGTCTGACAGCCTGCGCAGGTTGCGGGTGGTTTCCTCGAGGTTGAGGAGGATTCCCTCGATGGTCGGGCGCTGGTCGTCCAGCAGATCGCTGGCATTGCCGCCCATGTCCTGGAAGTGCTGCAAGGTGACGCTCAACGACGCCAGCAGTTCGTCCAACTGATCTCCCGTCTGGTCCATGATCTGCTGCAGGCTGACCAACGTCTCGTTCAGGGGAACCCGGTTTTCGGTGACGACCGCGTTGAGCTGGGTCATCAACGCCGTCGCGGTCGCTTCCAGCGTCGCCAGCCTTGCGATGACCTCGGCGAGGCCCTCCCGGTTGTCCGCAATCACGGTGTTGACCTGGCGAAACGTGCCCGCGCTCTGGTCGAGGGTTGCTTGAAGTGAGGCCGCCACCTCGGCAAAGTCCACGATATCCCGGTCGGCGCCGCCGACCGGCTCGCCGCCCACCAACTGGGTCACGCTGTCGAGCAGCACCTCCATGCGGGCAACCATGCCCTCGAGGTCGGGGATGTCCATGAATCCGCCGCTGCCGTTGCGTGCAAGCAACGGCTCACCGCTGCTCAGGAGATCCGCGGTCGGGTCCCCGGTCGAGATCTCGAGGTGTTTCTCGGCGGTCAGCGTGATCTGGCCCACGCTGGCGACGCTGGCCCGGTTGACCGGCACGTCTCCGCGGACCTCGGCCGACACCCGGATCATCGAGCGGTCCTCCGGGTCGGGCTCGATGGCGGTCACCCGGCCCACCTTGACGCCGCCGAAGCGCACGTCGGCGCGGAGGTTGAGGCCGCCGATATCGGTGAACGACGCGTGATAGTACTTTGCAGTGTCGTCGCGTGGTCTGCAGCCCCTGACGGCGCCCACCAGGGCGATCAAGATGACGATGCTGACCAGCACGAATACCCCGGCTTTGATCTCGGTCGCCGTAAAGTCGTCTTTTTTCCCTGCCATGCTGCCTCTCGTTGTAGCGATTCAGTCGAGTCCGGTCAAATACCGGGCGTAATCGGTCTCGCCGGCGCCCTCGGCGTCGGGCCGCCGTTCGAAGAACTGTTGAATGTACGGGTGGTCCAGGGTTCGGACCTCGTCCAGGGAACCCAGACCCACCACCCGCCCCTGTTGCAGGACGCAGACCGTGTCCGCGATCAGTTTGACGCTCTCCATCTCGTGAGTCACGACGATGCTGGTGAGGTCGAATGTCGACTGCAGCTTGCGGATGAGGGCGTCGATCCCCGACGCGACGATCGGATCGAGCCCCGCCGACGGCTCGTCGTAGAACATGAGGTCAGGGTCCATGGCCATGGCCCGCGCGATCCCGGCGCGTTTTTTCATGCCGCCGCTGAGTTCGTCCGGCATGAAGTCCTCGAAGCCGGCCAGTCCCACCAGCTCGAGCTTGATCTTGGTCATGATTTCGATGGTGGAGGGCTCGAGGTCCGTGTGCTCGCGCAGCGGCAGCGCGACGTTGTCGCCGACGGTCATGGAGTTGAAGAGGGCCGCCCCCTGAAAGCTCATTCCGATCTTCTTCCGCAGCTCGATCCGCTCGTCGTCGGTCATGGCGGTAAAGTCCTCGCCCTTGACCCGGATGCAGCCGGAAAAGGGACGCATCAGACCCACGAGGTTGCGGACGAGGGTCGTCTTGCCCGATCCCGAACCGCCGAGGATGACAAAGACCTCGCCCCGGCGAACCGCAAACGTGACGCCGTCGAGCACGGTGCGTTCGCCGTACTTGACCACCAGGTCCTTCACGTCGATGATCGGTTCTTCAGAGGCTGCCATCATCAGAGAAAATAGAAGAAGACCGTGAACACGAGGTCCACGATGATGATCAGGAATATCGAGGTCACCACCGACGACGTTGTCATGCGCCCCACACCTTCGGCGCCTCCTTCAACCTGAAACCCGCGGTAGATGCCGACCCAGCAGATGGTGACTCCGAAGAAGAAGCTCTTGGTGAGGCCGATCACCAGGTCCTTTTCGGCGAGCGAGTCGATAGTCATCTGGATGTAGGTCGCGGGATCCACGTGGACGATCACCACCCCGGCGGCAAAGCCGCCGAAGATCATGATGAACATCGCGATGACCGTGATGCACGGGACCGCGGTGATCATCGCCAGGAACTTCGGCACGACCAGGAACTTCACCGGATTGAGCCCCATGACCTCCAGGGCATCGATCTCCTCGCCGACCTTCATGGTGCCGATCTCGGCGGTGATCGCCGATCCGCTGCGGCCGGTGATCAGGACCGCCGTCATCAACGGGGCGAGCTCGCGGATCGCCGAGACCGCCACCAGGACGGCGATGAAGCGGTTGGCGCCCCACTTGCCGAGGGTGTAGGAGGACTGCAAAGCGAGAATCACGCCGATCAGGAAACAGATCAGTCCGACGATCGGCAGCGACCGCACCCCGAACTCGACGAAATGCTCGACGGTGCTCCGAACCCGCAGACCCTTGCCGCGAAACGGCGCCACCACGAGCCAGGTCAGGGTGTTGACGACCAGCGTCGAGACTTTCGCGAAGGTCGCGAGCTGGAGGAGGGCCCATCGCCCGACGGCACCGAAGACGTGAGTCACGGCGCCCGATCGATTTCGAAAACGGAGTCGAGCCGCGCCAGCTCGAGGACCTTCATGACCGATTGTGACGGGCTCACCAGGACAAAGGACTTCGAATTCTCGCGGGCGCTCTTGAACCCCTCGACCAGGGTCGCGACGCCGGACGAGTCCATGTAACCGACACCAGCAAGCTCGACCTCGACCCCGGCCGCGGCCGAGGGAACCGACTTCATGATGACCTTTCGCAGCTCGGGGGAGGTGTAGAGGTCCACCTCCCCTTGAACCGAGATCCGGATCTTCGAGCCGCTTTCAGCTTTTTCGATTGTCAACCCCATGGCCCGCCCCTCACCTGTTTCTGCGGCGCCGCAGGATGACGCAGTTGCCTGCGGTCGCGCCCGGACAGAACGTCACGTCGTCGAACGCTCGATGGATCAGCTGAACGCCGAGACCACCGGGAACGAGGCGCTCGGGATCCGGAGGCTCCAATACCCGTCGTTCGTGATGCTCCGGCGGGCACGGCTCACCCTGATCGCACAGACGCACTTCGATCCACTCGTCATCCGCGCGCAGCGTCAGCTCCACGAACCGGTCGCAGCGGCCGCCGTAGGAGTGGCGGATCGCATTCGAACAGGCCTCATCGATCGCCAACACGATCTCGTCGGTCGCGTCGCTCGAGACCTCGCAGACCTCCACCCAACCCCGCACCAGACTCCTGATGCAGCGGAGGAACCTCGGATCCGAACGGACCTCCAACCGGAAATCATCAGCCATTGCCGTTGTACCTCAAAGCGATCAGCGTGCAGTCGTCGTGAGGCGCGAGGGGCGAGCAAAAACTGTCGACATCCTGAATGACCGCCTCGATCAGCCGCTGCGGGCCGTCGGCCACGGCGGGCTGCGCCACCTGACTCAGCCTCTCGACTCCGTACTCGTCCAGTTCACCGTGACTCGAACCCGAGGCGGCGCCGGGTCTCGCCTCGACGATTCCATCGGTGTAGAACACCATGGTGTCGCCCGGCGCAACCGTTGCCCGTTCGTCCTTCCACGAGGCATCGGAGAGGATCCCGATCGGAGGACCCGAGGCGCCCAACAGGGAAGCGGAGCGATTCTGCGAGACGACCACCAATGGGTGGTGGCCGGCGTTGGCGCCGAGGATGTTGCCGTTGACGAGATTGATGGCAACCGCGGCGATCGTACAGAACAGCCCCCGCTGGCTGCGGACCACCAGTCTCTCGTTGAGTTGCCTCAGGACCTCGGCCGGCGAGGTCGAACCCGGCGCGCAGAGCCGGAATTCCGCCAGGATCTGGGCCATGGTGAGGGCCGCCGGCATGCCCTTGCCGCTGACGTCACCGATCAGCATCCCGACCCGGTCGTCGTCGATGCGGACGAAATCGTAGAAGTCCCCTCCCACGATTCGTGACGGCCGCGTCCGGCCGTAGATGTCGAATCGAGGATCACTCGTCGACCAGTCGCTGACCAGAAACCCTTCCTGGATCCTCCACGCGGCCTCGACATCCTGCTCGATTTTCTGCTTCTGTAACAGAGCCTGGTGGTTGTGCGCATTCTGCAGCGCCAGCCCGGCGCTGTTGCCGGCCGCCGCGGCCAGCAGCAGATCTTCCTGGGTGTAGGTGTGGTCGGCGATGTCGGTGTCGATGTAGAGGATTCCCGAGATGCTCTCCTTGGTCCGGATCGGCACGCACAGGATGGAGGTCAGATTGAGGGCGGCCATGCTGGCGCTGGGGTCGAGGGTGCTGCTGCACCAGCCCGACTGGAACAACACGTTTTCACCGTCGCGAAGCACCCGTCGGGCGACCGTCTCGCTGATTTCGATCTCGTCGACCGTCGCCGACCGGGCTTCTCCGTCCTGAATGGTGTGGACCTTGCGGCAGATCGGGCAGGGCAACAGCTCACCGTCGGACCCAACAAACAACACCGCGCCGCGGTGGGCACGGATCGCACTCGTGGTGGTCCGCAGGATCGTGTCCACCAGTTCGCAGGGGTTGAAGTTGGCGGCCATCGCGTTCATCAGGGTGTAGGCCGCCTCGAGAAAATCCTGCGACAGGGACGACGACGCCAGTTTCTGTTCCTGCCCCTCCGGGTCGATCACCGTCTGCAGGAATACGGTCTTTGCCGGCACACCAACGGCGCTCTCCTCGCCGATTTCGAAAACAAGCACGGTCTCACCGATTTTGATCGTGTCGCCGTCGTCCAGCTCGCAGCTCGAGATCCGGGCGCCGTTGACCAGCGTTCCGTTCCTGCTTCCGAGATCGCGGCATTCCCAGCCGTTTCCGGCGCTCCTGATCTCGAGGTGTTGCCGGGAGGCCGCCGAATCCCTGATCACCAGCGAGCAGTGGGCCCCGCGACCGATGGTCATACTCCCCCCCACCGGCACTCGACGCCGCTCCCTGTCGTTTCCGGCGACAATGAATGCTCGCTGCGCCACCCTTCTCCCCTTCCTTCTGTCTGTCAGACGCTAGCTCGACTCTCCGATGGTTGCAAGGGCGGCTCGGACGTTGCGGCCGGTTGGAACCTGCCGCCGTTCCTTCCGTATCGTCATCGTATGACCCCCCGGAACCCACGGGGGCGCACGGGAGGATGGCGCATGGCTCGACGAACGGTTTTGTTGCATTCCCTGATCTCACTGATAGGGATCTTTTCGTTGCCGGCTGCGGCGGACTACGCAGTCACCGACCTCGTCGATGCCGCGCAGCGCGGCGACGGACACGCCGTTCACCGGCTCATCGTCGATGGAGCCGATCTCAACGCCCGCGGCCCGATGGGCTACACCGCACTGCACTGGGCCGGCATTCGCGGCCACTGGGAGATCTTTTCTGAACTGGTGAAGGCCGGGGCGCCGGTCAACGCCATCGGCAGCGACGGCGGCACACCACTCCACTGGGCCTGCCACCACGACCGCCCCGATATGATCGTCCTGCTGCTCGACGCCGGCGCCGAGATCGATGTTTCAAACCGTTGGGGGCGGACGCCGCTCCACGTCGCCGCCCGTCGGGGGTGCGTCGGCGTCGCCGCGGTCCTTCTCGAGCGCGGCGCCGACATCGACGCCGTTACCGGCGAAGGGTGGACGCCGCTGCACGTGGCCTACCGAAGCGACCATCTGCCGGTCGCGAAGTTGCTCCTGGCCGCGGGCGCCGATCCCGCTCGCCTGGACGGCGACGGAAACAACGCGGCCGCTTCGTACAGTCCACGTCCCGCAGCCGTCGTCCTCGAACCGTCAATCCTCGGCGATTACGAAGGCCTCTACGACCTCGGCGACGGATTCACGGTCAAGGTGTGGCGCGAGGGCGGCGGGCTCCGCATCCGCGAGTTCGCGCCGGATGACCTCGTACCGACCGGCGTCGACACCTTCTTCTGCCGGCAAGAACCGTGGCAGGTCCGCTTCAACCGGAACGATACCGGCGACATCGACGGCGTCGAGGTCCGCTTTCTCCGCCGTACGGTTCACGGCGCCAGAACCCCGTCGCCCCGCTACGTGGGATCCCGGGCATGCATCACCTGTCACCAGAACCAACACGTGGCCTGGCTTCAGAGCCGGCACGCGCACTCCTACTGGCGCCTCGGCGCGGACTGGGCGCTCTTCCTGGGCCGAATGCGGCCGCACTACCAGGACCTCGAAGACCCGATGAACGACAAGCGCTGCATTCTGTGCCACGTGACCGGCGCCCAGGACGACGACGCTCTGTACGCTGCAACCTTCCGACCCGGGGAGGGCGTGAGTTGCGAGAGCTGCCACGGCCCGGGCTCGGATTACGCCGAGGCCGGGATCATGGCCGATCGGGAGGCCTTTCTCGCCAACGGCGGAAGGGTGCCCGACGAAACGACCTGCCGCTCCTGTCACCGCAACAGCGAGCGCTTCGACTGGGCAACGTGGTGGCCGAAAATCGCCCACCCGACGCCTCGCCCCGCGCAGGGCTAGGGCTAGGGCTGGAGCAGCCGCGCCCCGGACCCGGCGCGAACCGCAAACACCGAACTCGGCAGATCGGTCTGCGCGCGGCAGTCGAGCAACATGGCGTGGCCTTCTCGAGCCATGGTGGCGGTGAACTGGTCCATCACCCCGCCCTTGACGCCGATGTACTCCCACTCGGTCTTCTGCCCCAGGAGTGCCATGCCCACGGGGTCCCAGTCGATGCCCGAGACGCCACACAGGGCGCGCGCCGTCGCCATCTCCACGGCGGCCGACGACGACAGCCCTGAAGACAGTAGCAGCACAGCCTGGTCAGGGTCGATACGACTGAATTCTCGACTCCGGTACGCGCCTGGCGAGGCGCTCCACGCTCTCGCCGACCCGCGCGATGATCTCGGCCTTGTCGAGCGTCAACAACCGGCGGTCGCGCATCAACACCTTCCCGTCGCAGATCACCGTCCGCACGTCCGAGGCCCTGACCGAGTACACCAGATTCGCGGCCGGGTCATGGAGGGGTTGGTTGTGGGGACCGCCCAGGTCGACGAGAATCACGTCGGCGAGAAATCCGTGCTCCAGGTGGCCGAGGTCGTCGGGCAGACCGAACACCCGTGCACTTCCCCGCGTGGCGATGGTCAACGCCTCGCCGACGGAAAGAATGCGCGGGTCCGAACCCTCGTGTTTGGCGACCATCGCCATCAGCCGCAACGACTCCAAAATGTCGAGGGTGTTGTTGGAGACCGGGCCGTCGGTCGCCAGCCCCACCGGGACTCCAGCTGCGCGCAGCGCGGCCACGGGCGCGGCACCCATCGCCAGTTTGAGGTATGTCTTCGGGGCGTGGGCCACCCCGGAGGGTTTGCGCGCCAGCACCTCGATGTCGGCTTCGGTCGCCCCACAGCAGTGGGCCAGTATGGTGGGTCGGTCGAGGACCCCGGTCGCCTCGAGGACGCCGATCGGCGTCCGGCCGTGCGCCGCGAGGCTCGCCTCGGTCTGGCCGGCGGTCTCCGCGGCGTGGATGTGGATGCCGAGATCGAGGCGTTCGGCCTCGGCGGCCACGGCGATCAGAAAAGCGTCATCACAGGTATAGGGGGCATGGGGCGCCAGCCAGGCCGTGATCCTTCCGTCGGCGGCGCCGTTGAAGTCCCGCGCAAACGACGCCGTCCGCTCGACGCCGGCCTCGCCCTGGCTGCCGAACACCGCCCACCCGAGAGCGGCGCGGGTTCCCGCCTTCTCGACCGCGTCCACTTCGCGGTGCATGTGGAAGTAGTGGTCGGCGACGGAAGTCACGCCGGCCTCGATCATCTCCGCCAGACCCAGCTGCATCCCCCAGAAGACGTCGTCCTCGGTGAGGTTGCTCTCCAGCGGCCAGATGTAGTCGTTGAACCAGGTCGCGATGTCGACGTCCTCCGCCAGCCCCCTGAAGAGGCACATCGGAGTGTGGGCGTGGGTGTTGATCAGACCGGGCATCGCCAGGAGGCCGTGCGCCTCCAGGACCTCGTCCACACCGTCCGGGGAGATCTCCCCTGAAGGACGAATCGCCGTGATCCGGTTGCCGTCGATGACGATGTCCCGGTCCTTCAGGACCTCGCACCGGTCACCGCCGCACTGAAGGACAGCCGCCCCGTGGATCATCATCGCGTGCATCGTCGGCTATTGTCGGTCACAGCGCGACCGGACGCAATGCGCAGTCGCTGACCGCGGCAGCCCCCCGATTCGAGCGCGAGCTAGTCGAGGTGCCCTTTGCTGATCTCGTCGGCGGTGGCCTTCCGGACTGACGCCACCGAGACTTCGAAGCGCAAGGTCTGCCCCGCCAACGGGTGATTGCCGTCAAGGGTGACCGTGTCTCCGTCCACTTCAGCGATCATCAGGTGCTGTTCACGGCCGTCGGGCAGTTGCGCCTGGACCACCGTCCCCACCTCGGGATCGAAACCGAGTTGCGCCCGGGTCACCTCGATCACCCGCTGCGGGTCCCGTTGGCCGTAGCCGTCGTCAGGGCCGAACTCGATGTCGAGCGTGTCACCGACCTGGAAGCCGTCCAGTGCCTTTTCGAGCCCCGGAATGATGTTCGCGTGGCCGTGAAGATACTCCAGCGGCCCGCGCCCTTCGGTGCTGTCGACCTCGGTCCCGCCGGCTACCGTCAGGCGATAGTTGATGCCGACGACAGTGTCGTATTTGACCCGTTCCCCAGTCATCGTCGAGGTGTCTACTCGCCGCCGGCAGCGGCTTCCGGCGCAGCCGGACTTTGGCCGGCCTGGACGATCGTCGCCTTTTCGGCCAGCTGATCCAGGACCTTTGTCGTGGCTTCTCCGCCCTGGTTCTGCCGCAGCATATCGGCGAGCGGTTCGCGCACCTCGTCGAGCGTCATGGTCGATGCGGGGCGCTTCTCCTCGACCTTGATCACGTGGTAACCGAACTGGGTTTCCACGACCACGGAGATCTGTCCGACCTCGAGCGCAAAGGCCGCATCGGCAATGGGAGCGACCATCTGTTGACGCCCGAAGAAACCGAGATCACCGCCCTTGGGGGCGCTCGGTCCTTGCGAGAGCTCGATGGCGAGAGCCGCGAAATCCTCGCCGGCCAGCGCACGCTGTCGCGCCCCTTCGGCTTTCGCCTTTGCGGCGTTCTTGGTCTCCTCGCTGGCGTCGGCACCGGCCGTCATCAAAATGTGGCGCGCGTGGACCTGTTCCGGCCGTTGAAACATCTCGGGGTTCGCATTGTAAAAATTCTCCACGTCCTCCGGGCTCACCGCGATCAAGGGGTCGATGGTGGCCTCGATAAAGACCTGGACGAGGTCCGATTCGTTGACGCTAGAAACGAGCATGTCGTAGGTCATCCCGAGCTGTGAGAGAGCCTGGTCGAGCTGCGCACGACCGCCGGCCTGCTGCTCGATCTCGGCCATCGTTTCCTTGACCCTCTGATCGTTGGGCTGCATCTTCAGCCGCGTCGCCTCCTGCGCCAGGAGCTTGGAATCGACGACCCGCTGCATGGCGGCTTGAATGACCATCTCCTGTTCGGGCTGCATCCCCTGGCGGGCCATTTCCTGCTGAATCTGGGGAATCAGCATTCGAACCTCCCAGGAGTAGACGGGCTGCTCGTTGACGGTCAGGACGACCTCGGTCGGCGACTGCTGCGCCATCGCCGGAACCGCAACACACAGGGCGAGCACGAGGACCGCTGCACACGGCACTGATTTTTTCATCGGAGCTCCTTCTTCAGCTGATGATCGCCGAAAACGAGGAAAGCGGGCTGGAAACGGTCAACGGCCGGTGGAATCGGTCCACTCGCGCCGTCTTCGGCCGACGCACAGTATCACAGGAACGCCACTCAGGGGGACGGTTGCTGCCGGCTCGGCGCCTTCAGGTTCGGGTGAGGCTCCGGCCGATACCGCCGAGAGGTCCGAAACCGGCGAGCCCGGCACCGCCCAGGGGCAGGAGCAGGGGCACCCACCGCAACCCCAGCCACCCGGTGCCGCCGATGCCGTCCATCGCCAGCATGGCAAGGCCCGCGCAGGCGACAGCGCAACCGAGAAGCTGGAGCCCGGTGGAGGCCGGACGATCCGCGGCTCCGCCGCCCGCCCTCTCGAAGCGTCCGAAAACCAGCAGAAACGGCAGGGTTGCAAAGGCGTAGGCTGCGATCCACAACGGCCGAGTCCACCACCAGGCCGCCGTGTCGGGTTGCTGCGCGAGCAGCGACGGCACCTGCCAGAACGCGAGGCCCACCAGCAGCATCATCACCGTCGAATGCCACAGGAAGAGCGTCATGATCATACCGTTGACCAGGATCGTGGCCGCCCAGGAGACCCGGTGGGCCAGCCAGCGCCTCATCTGTCCCTCGCAGGCGAGTGCGAGCCCGATCTGCGCGGCCGCCAGGGCGAGCAGCGGCACCTTCGGCGGCAGCGTGTTGCTGATCTCGTCGCCCGGAACGCCGACAAGGCTGAGCGGGTACGGCCCGACGTGGGTCATCAGGACCAGGCACCCCAACCCGAGGACGAACATGAGGATGCCCGTCCGGACACCGGCGAGCCTGCGGTCGTGCCAGGCGTACCCGAGCTGGTGCACCGTGAGCCACACGAACAGGTAGTTGCTCCAGCCGAGGGCGTGCCAACCCCAGCCGAAGAAAGCCGCGTCGACGAGAATGGCGGCAGCGACCGGCGGGACGACCGACGCGAAACCCCATGTTCTCCACGCCGCGTAGGTCAGGGGAACCAGCGCGACCACCAGGATGTAGACGGCGAGAAACCAGACCGGCACCAGCGCCACCGTGGAACCGATCCGGATCATTCCGTCGCTGACGCCGTTGGCGTGGGCGACCGCGACCATCAGCGCCCACGCGAGAAGGAGGGGCAGGACCGGTCCGACGAGGCGCCGCGTCCGGGCGTCGAACCATTCCCGGTACCCGTGGCCCTTGCGTTGCGCCGATGCCCACGAGACGCCGTTGGAGAATCCGCCGACGAAGAAGAACACCGGCATCACCTGGAAGAGCCAGGTCAGCCACTGCGACCAGGGCGCGAGGTCCAGCAGATGGGCATATGCCGGTTTGCCCCCGACGAAGTACGGCGCCGAGATCAACCAGTGGCCGAGCACCACGGCCATGATCGACGCTGCTCTGAGGAGATCCACGTACCGGTTGCGGTCGGTCGGGGTTCGATCGGCAAGGAACAGGGCCCGCTGCCACATTCCGGACGGGGGTCGCGTCGCAGCCTTGTCGTCACCCATGTGTCGAGTATACGGCGACGCCCGCTGTCGCAGGGCGAATCTGATCAGTTTCTGCGCAGACCTGATAAGGTCGTGCGCAGGGGCGTACAATAGGGTTGAAAAGGAGATGTCATGCCCAACGTCGCGACTGTTTTGCGAGACGAGACCACGCGACTCGCACGCAAGGAAATTCGTCAGCAGCTGGACCCGCTCAGAAAAGCCGTCGCAGAGCTGCGCCGTACGGTCACCTCGCTGAAAACCGAGGTTGCCGGAATCAAGCGCTCGCTGCGTTTTCTCGAACAGCAGGAGAAGCGTCGTCTGGAGACGCCGCCCGCGACCGAAACCGTCGGATCGATTCGCTTCTCGCCCAAGTGGGTCAAGGCCGACCGCAAGCGGCTGGGGTTGTCCGCCAAGGACTACGCGTGCCTGGTCGGCGTCTCCAGTCTCACCATCTACAACTGGGAGACCGGGAAATCCAAACCGAACGCCGAACGGCTGGCCGCCTGGGCCGAGGTCCGCGGCATCGGCAAACGGGAGGCGCAGCGGCGGTTGGAGCTCCTCGCCGGGTCGACCACCTGAAATCCGGTGGCCGCCGTTTCATGAAACCGCGGGTCCTGCAGGCTCCTCCCGCGCCAGACAACCTGCGATCACGTTTGACACCCGCTGAGGCCGTTTGCGAGGATGGCCCCCGGAGGACCTGATGACTCCACCCTATCGAGCCGATGTGGTCATCGCGGGCGGCGGGCTGGCCGGGCTCGCGACCGCTCACGAACTGCTCGAAAAGGGTCTGCGCGTCCTCGTGCTCGACCGTGACTCCGAGGACCTGCTGGGCGGCCTCGCCAAGCGCTCGTTCGGCGGCGTGATGTTCGTCGACACCCCGCCTCAGCGCAAGCTCGGTATTCGGGACACCCCGGAACTCGCGTGGTCGGACTGGCAGAGCTTCGCCGATTTCAGCGACGGCGACGAGTGGCCGCGGCGCTGGGCGCGCACCTACGTCGAGCGTTCGACCGAGTTGATCTACGACTGGCTCACCGGTTGCGGGGTCGAGTTCCTGCCGGTGGTCAACTGGGCCGAGCGCGGGCTCTTCCGCCCCGGCAACTCGGTCCCCCGTTGGCACATCGCCTGGGGCACCGGACACGCGATCATCGAGGCGGTCGTCGCCGCCCTCGACCGCCACCGCCATCGCAACCGGCTGGAGATCCGCTGCAACCACCGGGTCGCCCGGCTCGTCGTCGAGGCGGGCCGCGTGGTGGGCTGCGCGGGCTCGCGCGAGGACGACGGAGACGAGTTCGAAGCCCGTGCCGAGCACGTCGTCCTCGCCTCCGGCGGTATCTGCGGCGGCGACCTCAGCAAGGTGAGAGCGAACTGGTATGCGCCGTGGGGCGCTCCGCCCTCGACCCTGCTCAACGGGTCTCACCGCTTTGCCGACGGGCTGCTCCACGACGAGGCGGCGCGCCACGGCGCCTCCCTCACCCACCTCGACAAACAGTGGCACTACGCGGCGGGTGTCCACGCGAAGACCACCGAGAGACCCGGCGACGGCGTCAGCCTGGTGCCGCCGCGATCCGCCCTGTGGCTCGACGCCCGCGGGCGGAGATTCGGGCCGGTGCCGCTGATGGGCTACAGCGACACCCGCTGGTTGGTCGAGCAGATCAGCCGCACCCCCGAGCAGTACTCGTGGCAGGTCCTCAACTGGAAGATCGCGATCAAGGAGCTGGCGGTTTCCGGGTCTGACTATATGACGGCGTTCCGCTACAAAAGGAAGGCCCAGCTGGTCAAAGAGCTGATCTTCGGTAACACGAACCTCGTCAACCGTCTCATCGAGGACAGCGAGGACTTCGTGGTCGCCGATTCGCTTCCCGGGTTGATGGAGAAGATGGACGGGCTGTCACTGCACGGCGCCACGATCGACCGCGAGGGCATGGAGGCCGACATCCGCGCCTACGACGCCCAGATCGACCGCGGCGAACGGTACTTCAACGACGACCAGCTGCGCCGGATCGCCGCCTTCCGCCAGTACAAGGGCGACCGCCTGCGCACCTGCGCCTTCCAGAAGATCGACGATCCCAAGGCGCGGCCCTTGATCGCCATCCGCGAGTTCATCCTCAGCCGCAAGAGCCTGGGTGGATTGCAGACGGACCTCGAAAGCCGCGTCCTCGATCTGTCCGGCGAGCCCATTTCGGGCCTCTACGCGGTCGGCGAGACTGCGGGCTTCGGCGGCGGCGGGATCCACGGCAAGGGCTCGCTCGAGGGCACCTTCCTCGGCAGCTGCGTGCTCACCGGGAGGCTCTGCGGTCAGGCCATCGGTGAGTGCTGAAATCTCCCCCTTCGGATGACCCAACCCGGTCCAGCCCGAACCCGGATCTGCCTCACTCCGAGGAATTCGAGGTTCTCGGCTCCGCATTCGTCGCGCGGCCGGTCGCCCCGTCAGCCCCCACCGGCAAGGCCCAGCACGTCCACCAACTTCCACGTCAGCGCCGCGGTCAGCGCTGACGCCGGGATCGTCAGGATCCAGGCCCAGACGATGCGGTAGGCCATCCCCCACCGCATCGCCCCGAGACGGGTCGGAGCCCCGACCCCGATGATCGCGCCGGTGATGGTGTGGGTGGTGGAGACCGGGATGCCGCCGAAGGTGGAGAGCAGGATCGAGCAGCCTGCCGCGGTCTCGGCGCAGAAGCCGTCGACCGGACGCAGCTTCGTCATCCTCATGCCGAGGGTCTCGATGACCTTCCAGCCGCCGGCGAGGGTGCCGAGGGCGATCGCGGCGTGGCAGGCGAAGCACAACCCACATTGGAACGTAGAAGGTGTCGCCGAGGTAGCCGGTGCTGTACAGCAGCACGGCGATGATGCCCATGGTCTTCTGGGCGTCGTTGGCCCCGTGGCCGAGGCTGAAGAGCGCGGCGGAGACCAGCTGCAGACGGCGGAACCAGCGGTCCACCGGGCCCGGCGCCGCCCGACGGCAGACCCACAGCACCGTCACCATGAGCAGGGCGCCGAGTGCGAAACCGATCAGCGGCGCGAGGACGATGAACAGGGCGATCTTGAGCAGCCCGGGCAGAACCAGAGCGCCGAACCCTCCCTTGGCGACCCCGGCCCCGACCAGGGCGCCGACCAGGGCGTGCGAGACGCTGATCGGCAGACCCACCCAGGTACACAACCAGGTCCAGACGATTGCGCCCACCAGAGTCGCGAGCAGCATGGGCGGCGTGATGACCTGGGAATCGACGACGCCCTTGCCGATGGTGTTCGCCACATGGACGCCGAACAGGAAGGCGGCGACGAAGTTGAAGAAGGCCGCCCACAGCACCGCCAGCCGTGGCGACAGGACGCGGGTCGAGATCACCGTCGCGATCGAGTTGGCGGCGTCGTTCATACCGTTGAGAAAGTCGAACAGCAGGGCGAGCGCCACGAGGAAGATCACAAACGCGAGCATGTCCCTCGCCCCTATCCGTGCGCCAGCACGATGCCTTCGACGATGTCGGCCACGTCCTCGCAGCAGTCGGTGGCCTGCTCCATGAGGTCGAGGATCTCCTTCCACTTGATGAACTCGAAGGGATCGCTCTCCTCCTGCAGGAGACGGGCCACCGCCTCCCGCCGCTGGCGGTCGGCCTGGTTCTCGCGCGTGTTGACCTCGACGGTGAGAGCCATGATGCGGTCCTTTTTCTTGAGGTTGCGCAGCAGGCTCACCATCTCCTGGACAATCCTGGCTGCAGCGAGCAGCGTGGTGCTGAGATCGAGCGCCTCGGGCCGCAAGGTGCGTGGCTGGTACAGGGCGAGCCGCGAACCGGCCGCGTGGGTGAAGTCGAGGATATCGTCGAGCTGGTTCACGAGGCGGTGGATATCGAGGCGGTCGAGGGGGGTGACGAACGTGCGGTGGAGGTGGGCGAGCGCCCGGTGGACAGTCTCGTCGCCCCGGTGCTCACACTCGTGCAGCCGGTCCGCCATGGCGGTGGAATTTTCACCTTCCGCCATCATCCGTTGCAGAATCTCCGCGCCGTCGACGATCGAACCCGTCAGCTCGTCGAACATGGTAAAAAACTCTTCGTCGCGCGGAATGATCGATCGCAGCATCAGATTGCCCCTTCCCCGATTCGACGCCGCTTCCAGGCCGCCCTGATGAGCAGCATGCAGGCGGCGATCGCGCCAGCGAACATCAAGCGGGCGCCCCACAGATAGGGCAGACGAGCCGGGTCCTCCCCAACCATCAGCAGTTTGTCGACCGCATCCTGGTAGGTCCACACCGCCAGAATCCCGATGAGGTAGACCGGCGTCACGTACTTGAGGACCAGCTTGAGCACCCGCGGCACCTTGATGTCGGCTCCCTTTTCGAGCTCGGCAAATCCCCGCTCGATCCCGAAAACCCACGAGAACATGACAATCTCGATCACGGCGAATACCACCAACCCGAACGTCCCGGCCCAGAAATCGAGCTCATCGAGAAAGCCGTGCTTGAAGAAAGCCACCACCAGCGCCATGCACCCGGCGAGGGCAACGAACACGGCGTTGACGGCCTTTCGCCGCGGCCACTTGAACTCGTCCTCGAGGAAGGATACGGCGGGCGAGGCCATCGCCACCGATGACGTGATCCCGGCGATGAAGAGGAGGAAGAACCACATCGCACCGAACAGCTGCCCCAGGGGCAGCTGCTGGAAGACCACCGGCATCGCCTGGAAGCCGAGGTCGAAGGCGCCGTTCCTGGCGATCGCCTCGGTCTCCGCGAGGCCGAAGAACGCCACCGCCACCGGGATGGCGATGGTCCCGCCGAGCACCACCTCGGCGAACTCGTTGGTCATCGAGGTCGTCAACCCGTTGAGGGCGACGTCGTCGGATTCGCGCAGATACGAGGCGTAGGTGGCGATGATGCCCTGTCCGAGCGACAGCGTGAAGAAGATCTGGCCGGCAGCGAGCAGCCACACCGACGCCTGGCCGAGGCGGCTGAAATCCGGGTTCCACATGAAGGCGAGCCCGGCGCCCACGCTCCGTTCCGGGTAGCCGGGGTCGGGAGTGTCCAGGGTCAGCACCCGAACCATCAAGATCACGGCGAACAGGAACAGGAGCGGCATGCCGATCTTGGCCAGGACCTCGATGCCCTTGGCGATCCCGCGCGACAGGAAGAAGTAGTTGATGGCGAGCGTCAGAACCACGAAGGTGACGACCGGCAGATGGGACGAGAAGAAAGCATTCTGCTCGACCCCTTGGAAACCCCTGAGAAAATGTCCCATCGCGTCGCGGCTGGTGGCGCCGACGAAGCTGCCGGTACCGGAAAACCAGGAGAACGCCAGGGTCCACGACTCGATGAAGGTGTAGTAGACGACGATCGTGAACGGCAGGGCGATGCCGAGGGCCCCGAGATACTTGGCGGCCGGGTGGCGCCACATGAGGGAGAACATCCCCGGCGTGGTGCCGTGCCCGTGCGCGCCGCCGTACCTCCCGATGGTCCACTCCACCCACATCAGCGGGATGCCGAGAAGGACCAACGCGCAGAGGTAGGGGATCAGAAAGGCGCCGCCGCCGTTGGCCGCGGCCTTGACCGGAAAACGCAGAAAGTTGCCGAGCCCGATGGCGTTGCCCGCCATCGCGAGGATGAGCCCGATCCGGGTCGCCCACAGCGCCCGCCCGGCGCCGTCGACTGCGGCGTCCGGCGCCAGACTTCGCCGCCGCTTGAGCAACACCTTCGTGAAGCAGTAGCCCGTGAGCGCGAGAATCGCGCCCCACGCCGTCACCAAGGAGCACCAACCCCCGAACGACATTTCGATGTGCATTGGAGACCTCATACGGCGGACAGACCCGCCGCAGCATACGGTGAGAACAACCAATCGAACCGGCCGGCGCCGCGGCGGCCCCGGCCGGGTGCCAGTCAGAGCAAGGACCCGCACCCGGACGCGCACGACGATACACCCGGAGTGGCATTGGACGATAGCCCCCGGCCGGGAATGAAGGTTTTCTGCACGCTGTTGTCTGCCTCAAGACTGAACAAAGGAGTTCACATGAGGACGTTTCTTGCCGTTCTTGCGATGATGGCGGCGGGCTCTCTGGCGTTCGCGATGGAGGGGGAACCGATCCCCGGTGCGAGTGTGAAGGTCGGAAGAAAGCCTCCCGGATCCTCCAACACCCTCGCCACCGGCGTCACCGATGCGCAGGGAAGCTCCACGTTCGAGAAACTGCCGGATGGGACCTTCTACGTGCTGTTCCAGGTCGGCGGCACCAGCTACGAGGTGTTCGAGAGCGAATCCGGCGAACCGGTCAGGATCTCGTCCACTGTTTCATCCCCCTACACCATCGGCCCAAGGACCTCGAGGGCGGCCGCAACACCGGTCGTGACCACCAGGAGCTTCGGCGACGTCACCGTGACCATCGAGGTCCTCGGCACCACGCTCAAGGCCTCGATCGCGAAACAGACGGACAGGCCGACCACTACCGAGAAATAGTCGCGCGAAGGCACCAACCTCTTGATGAACTGCGGCGTCTGACACCCGCCGCTACTCCCAGCGAAGGGCGTCGATGGGGTTGAGTTTGGCCGCTCGCAGGGCGGGGTACAGGCCCGAACCGATCCCTACCGCCATCGACACACCGAATGCCAACAACACCGACCACGGCGTGACGATGGTCGACCAACCCGCCGAGGCCGCGACGACCTTCGAAATGACGATCCCCATGACCACGCCGACCAGACCGCCGAGGACACTGATGGAAAAACTCTCCATCAGAAAGAGCGTCCGGATGTCCACCTCGCGCGCGCCCACCGCGCGCCGCACGCCGATCTCACGGGTTCGTTCGAAGACGGTGGCCAGCATGATGTTGGCGATGCCGATGCCCCCGACCAGGAGCGAGATCCCGGCAATCGCCCCCATCACGATGTTGAAGAGCCGCTGAGTCTTCCGGCTCTGTTCGAGGAGCGCCTCCGGAACCACGAGTTCGTAGTCGTCCTCACCCCCATGGAGACGATCGAGAAGTTGACCGACCAACTGCGCCGCCTCCGAGGGCGAGGCTGCGGGATCCAATCTGACAATGATCTCGTCGAGAGGGGCCTCGAGGGCTGGGAGGTCGAGCTTGCGAATCGCGGTCGAGACGGGGAGGTAGATGTCGGAATCGGTCGAGCCCAGGACAACCCCCTGGACAGAGGAGGCCCCGCCCGATCCCGCGAAAACCCCGACCACCTCGAGCCAGAGATCGTCGACCTTGAGCATCTGACCCAGGGCGTCCTCGTAACCGAAAAGATCGCGCCGGACGTTGTCGCCGATCACGCAGACCTGGGCGTGCTCGCCCTCGTCCCAGGCGTCGAGAAACCTCCCCTCGGAAATCGTCAAGTGAGTGAGTTCGGCGTACGCACAACCGACCCCGTGGGCGGTCGCCTTGGTGGTGCGACCGTGGGTGAGGACCGAGAAGGGTTCGACCGTGACCCTCGCACACGTCAACTCGACCCCCGCGACCGCATCGGAGATGGCGATGGCGTCGCGAGGCGAAACGCCCACCGAGGTTTCGCGCACCTCCTGAAGGTCCTCGTCCCGCATGTCGATGTCGCGCACGAGGATGTTTCGGACCCCCAGCCTCTCGATCATCGCGAGGGCCTCGCGCTCGGCCCCTTCCCCGATGGACAGCATGGCGATCACCGCTCCAACGCCGAAGATCATACCCAGCATGGTGAGCGCGGAGCGTAGTTTGTGCGTCGCGAGGTTTTCGAAAGCGCTGCGAAATGCGTCGCCAAACGTCATCGCTCGCCCCCGGGCAGTCGCGGCGCGGAGGGCTTTCGACCCTCTCCCCTTTCGCCGTCGTTCTTGGCAGTCGGGTCCCTGAGCGCGATAACATCGCCTTCCCCAATCCCCGACTCGACAACGACGCGGCCCAGGGCGGCGGGCCCGAGATTGACCTCGACCGGCTGGAACCCGCCGCGGCGCCACCGGTAGATCACGGTCGTACCATCGACGTCGCACACCGCCTGGCGGGGGACGGTAATGGCCTCTTCCAGGTCGGCGATCACGATCTCGGAGCGAACCCTCGACCCCGGCTTCATGGTCTCGCGGTCGGTCCGCTCGAGTTCGAGCACGGTGCGGAAGTACTGGACAGGCACCTGGCGGTTGCGCCGGCCGGCCACCGGATCGACACTCTTGACCGTCGCCGCGTGCTCGATCCGGGGGCTCGCCTCGATCCACACTGCGGCCCTCTGTCCGGCCTCTAGATCGCCGGCATCGGCCTCGAGGGCGAAGACCTCGGCCTGCATCTCTTCGAGATCCGGGATGCTGCCGATCGGTCGTCCGGGCCACACCGTGTCTCCGACCCGAACCGGGTTTCCCCGCCAGTCCCGTTCGAGCATGACGATGCCGCCATGCGGCGCCGTCATTTCGAGGGAAGCGAGCCCGTCGACCGCCTGCTGGATCTTGATATCGGCCTTGCGACGGTCAATCGCGAGGAGCTCGATCTCGGCGTCGGAGAGCTCGTCCTGGATCTCCTGCGATTTCCGCGCGTGTTCCGCCCTGGTCTCGGCCAGCTCCGTGTCGATCTGCGACTGGATGATCTCCATCTTCGAGTAGGCCAGGTCATCGGTCGACTGAAACGCCATCGCCACCTCGAGCTCTTCTTCGGCGACCTCGGCGTCGCGATCGAGGTTGGCGATCGTGACCTCCCGGCCGGTCTGGGCGCTCGAGATCCTGTGCTCGTTGATCCTCCGGTCGCTCAGTCCGTCTTCGCGGTTCTTCTCCAGCTGACTCGCGTCGAAACGGGCCACGACGTCCCCCTCTTCGACCATCGTCCCGTCGTCCACCAGCCAGGCCAGCGTGTACCCGATTCGATTCTCGATCGGCGCGGCCAACGGCGTGCTCCGCACTGCGGAGAGGTTGCCTTCAGCAACCACCCGAACCTTAAATGGGGTCGCGGTAACGGTCATGGTCGGCACCGGGGGAGCGCCCAGCCCGGTCAAAGCGCGGACGCCGATCGTGACTGCCGCCAGCACCACCGTCAGCGCCAGGCCGACGAAGACCGTCCGCCGTTTCACCTGCGTCCTCCGTGCGCCACCACATCCCCTGGATCCAGGCCTTCGACGACCTCGACCCTTTCCCCGTTTCGGCGACCGAGAACGAGGGCCACCCGACGCCAGCCGCCGAGACGGTAGCGGTAAGCGAACAGGCCTCCTTCGGCGCGCTCCACCGCGTCGACGGGAATCGTCGTGACGTCCTCGATCCTTTCGACCTCGATCTCTCCGCGAATCCGCATCCCGGGGCGCATCCTCTCGGGATCGGTTTCGTCGAGCGAGAGGGTCAGGCGGACCACCTTGAGCGGATTACGCCAGCTCTTCTCCTGGACGGCCCGCGACATCGAACTGACGGTGCCCCGATACTCTCGCTCGGGATGGGCGTCGAGCCTCAAAACCACCCTCTGGCCTTCACGCACCCGTCCGGCACGAGCTTCCTCCACCTCCCCGTCGGCCTCCATCCGGCCGAGGTCCGGGATCTCGAGGACCATGTCCCTAACTGAACACGTATCGCCGACCTTCTTCTTTTCGTTGCGCCAGTTGGTGACGTGGATGACGATGCCGTCGCGCGGCGCCACCCGGGTCATCTTGCCGATGCCCTCCTCGATCTCGCGGACCTCGGACTCGACCTGGGCGAGGTTGGCCTCCAACACCCCCAGCTCTTCAATTCCCGCCCGCCGGGTCGCTTCGATCCTCCTCAGCACCAGATCCACTTCGAGTTGGGCGAGCTCGAGGTCGAGCCGCGCCTTTTTGACTTCGATGGTCGGCAGTAACCCGGCCGGCTGCGAGGTCATGAGGCGGGCCTTGCGAAGCCTGGCCTCGACGTCGGCGCGCGCCAGGACGTCGTCGGCCTCGGCGATCGCCATGTCCACCTTCTTCTTCTCGACCTCGGCTCGGGCAGTGTCGAGATCCGCCTGCTTGGTCTGCAGCCGTTGTTGCAGCTCCGAGGTGTCGAAGGCGAGAACCGGCTGGCCGGTGGTGACCTCGGTGCCCTCGGACGCCATCATGGCGATCTTGAACTGCCACACGTCGCGAATCTGAGGCGGACCGAGGGCCGATGAGTCGACCGCGCGAAGGGTCCCGGTGACCTCCACACCGACCACCAGGTCGCCGCGCTCTGCGCGCAGGCTCCCAGCCGGCTGACTCAGCATTTTGATACCAGCCGCCGCCACCACCGCCGTGGCGATCGCCGCCAATGCGACGGCGAAAATCCGCCGGCGGCGATTCACAGCCCCACCCCCGCTATGGCCACCCGCTCGCCATCTTCCAATCCGCTGACCACGACGCAGTTCTGGGCGGAACACGGACCGAGGAGAACCTCCACCCACGAACCGCTGGATCGCAACACCCGCGGCGGCGAGGCGACGATGTCCACGGCTGCTCTTGGAACCAACAACGCCTCCTCGCCCGGAATCTCGACCTCGACCCGAACCGACATCCCCGGCACCAACTGGACCTCGGATTCCGCCGGTTCGAAATCGATGATGACGTCGAAGCCCCGCCGTTCGGACGCCCACCGTTGCTCGCGGGCGATCGGAGTGATCGCGGCAATTCGCCCATCCAGGTGGAGATCGGGTTCGATGTCCGGCGTGCACCGGGCGGGCATGCCGACCGACAACCGGCCGTCGTCGACGTCGCTCAGGGAGGCGCGAACCCGGAGGCTGGAAAGGTCCGGGATGCCGACGATCGTCCAACCGACGAAGACCGTGTCACCGATTTGAAATTTGCGGTCCTCCCACGGGTTCCGCTCGACAACCGTAATCCCGTCTCGCGGGGCGTTCAAGCGGAGCATCACGACCGCCTCCTCCGCCTCCTTCAGCGCCCGGACAATCCTCTGGTGCTGTTCTTCATGCACGCGGATATCGGTCTCGACCATCTGCTCCGCAGAATGCAGACCTGCCGCGGCCTTGGCATGTTCCGCCCTGGCCCGGACGAGTGCGAGTTGGGCATTGCGGTGTTCATAGCGGCTGCGCACCGATTCCGGCACCGACGCGTCGAGTTCGGCTTTGGCGAGGGTGATCCGGGCGCGTTCGACGGCCGCTTCAGTGTCCCTGAGCCGGGCGTCGCCCTGCGCTCTCAGCTGAAGCCCGCTGCGAATGCTGCGCTGGACCGCGGTGCGTTGCTGGTCGAGGTCAGAGGTGAAGGACGAAGTGTCGAACTCGAGCACACGGTCGCCTGCCGCCACCTGGGCGCCGTCGGGGGCGAGCCACTCGATCAGGAGCCGGTATTCCCGGGTTGAGGGGACCGTGATACGCGCCCCTTCGACCGCTTCGAAAGCCCCCGTCAGGAGAATTCGCTGGTTCAGATGCCCACGGTGGACCCGAAGGTCGCGGGGCTCTCCGCGTAGTTCTGGAAACCGAGCGCCGCAGCCGCACACCAGGGTCAGAACGATCGCCGCGGCAACCCGCTGACTTGCCTTGTGGAGTTGAGAAAATACCTTCACGGTATTCCTCATACTACGACATCGCCGTGAGATTTCCACACCGGCGCCTGCGGGCGAAATCGGTATCAAACAGACCGTGAGGCGCGCCCTCGCGGGCGCGCCTCAGGGATTCAGGGCGTTCTGTTCAGCACTTCGGGGCGCCTCCCCTACCAGATTTTCACCCGCTGCTCGGGCGGCAGGTACATGCCGTCGCCCTCCCGGACGTCGAACGCGGCAACGAACTCCGGCATGTTGGGCAGGGGCCCGTTGACCCGGAACTCCGGCGGCGAGTGGGGGTCGGTCTGGACCCGGTTCCGCATCGCTTCGTCGGTCGACTTGTACTTCCACGCCTGGCCGATGCCCAGGAAGAAGCGCTGGTCGCCGGTGAACCCGTCCAGCACCGGCGCTTCCTTGCCGCCGAGGGAGATCTGATAGGCCCGGTAGGCGATCGTCAGCCCGGAGAGGTCGCCGATGTTTTCGCCCAGAGTCAGCTCGCCGTTGACGTTGAGGTCGTCGAAGACCTGGAAGGCGGCGTACTGGTCGACCAGCACCCCCGTCCGTTTCTTGAACTCTTCGAGATCCTGATCGGTCCACCAGTTGCGGAGGTTGCCGTCAGGGTCGTATCGGGAGCCCTGGTCGTCGAAGCCGTGGCCCATTTCGTGGCCGATCACCACGCCGATCGCGCCGTAATTGACGGCGTCGTCGGCCGCCAGGTTGAAGAACGGCGGTTGCAGGATCCCCGCCGGAAAGACGATCTCGTTCTTGGTCGGAACGTAGCCGGCATTGACCGTTTGCGGCGTGAACGGCCACTCCCACTTGCGGATCGGTCCCCCCAGCTTGCTCGTGTCCAGCGTCCAGTGGAAACGGTTGGCGCGAGTGATGTTGCCGAGCAGGTCACCGGGGACGATCTCGAGCCCCGAGTAATCCTCCCACTGGTCGGGGTAACCCACCTTCGAGGTGAACTTCTCGAGCTTGACCAGAGCGGCGGCCCTGGTTTCCGGGCTCATCCACTCGAGCTCGGCGATCGCCTCGCCGTAGGCGGCGCGCAGGTTGTCCACGAGCGCGACCATGCGCTCCTTGGCTTCGGGTGGGAAGAAACGGCTCACGTAGACCTTGCCCACGATCTCGCCGAGGCTGCCGTTGACCACGTCGACGCCGCGCTTCCAACGCGGTCTCTGCTCCTCCTGGCCTTCGAGGATGCGGTTGTAGAAATCGAAGCTCTGCTCGTCGATCGCGGAGTTCAGGTAGACGGCGGAGACGTTGAGCAGATTCCAACGCAGGAAGGTCTTCCAGTTCTCGAGTGAGGTCTTCTGGAAGACCGTGTTGAAGCCCTCGATGTAGCTCGGCTGGTTGATGATGAGGTCCGGCTGGCCGGCAAGCCCCGCCGCCGACAGAAACAGCGTCCAGTTCAAACCGTTGCCCAGGGTGCCGAGCTCGTCGACTGCGAACTTGTTGTATCGGGCCTCGCTGTCCCGGTTCTGGACCGTGGTCCAGTGGGAAGCCGCCAGCTCGGTTTCCAGCGCCATCAACATCGCCGCCGATGCGGCCGGGTTTTCGAAGCCGGCGAGCGCGAACATCTTCTCGATGTGGGCGACATACTCGCGCCGCAGCTCGAGCGACCGTTCATCGTCCCTGAAGTAATAGTCGCGATCCGGCAGCCCGAGCCCGGATTGCCAGAGGTGCGCGGCGTAGCGCGTCGAGTCTTTGGCGTCGACCGTGACGTAGGGGCTGAACGGTCCGCCACCGCCGCTGACGGCCAGTTCGGCGAAGTAGGCGGAGAGCTCGTCCTTGTCGGCGATGGCATCGATCTTCGCCAGTTCGGCCTCGAGCGGCGCCATGCCGAGCTCCTCGAGCCGCTCGGTGTCCATGAACGACTTGTAGAGGTCGGCCACCTTCTGCTCGTCCGAGCCGGGCTCGAGATCGGTCTTGACCGCCACCTCCTCGATGATCGTCTTCACGTCCTCACGAGCCTTGTCGCGAAGGTCCATGAAGACGCCGGTGTTGTTGCGGTCGGCCGGGATCTCGGTGGTCGCCAGCCAGGTGCCGTTGACGTAGCGGAAAAAATCGTCCTGTGGCCGCACCGTCGTGTCCATGTTCGCGAGCTCGATGCCGCTGGTCAGGACCACCTCGTTTTTGCCGGTTTTCTGTCCACACGCGGCCATCACCAGCAGGCACAGCACACCGGTCAACAATTTCTTCATGACGACCCTCCTCCTCATCCTCAGTCGGTATTCTCGGTCTCCCGGATCCGCGGCCGGCGGCGGCCGTGAACCCGGGTCGGGCGGCGTCGGTGGCGACGCACGATCGGCGTTTTCACAGTTGATTATTCGCAGAATCGGGCCGTGGGTTTCACGAACCGGTCACGCACCGTCACCGCACAGTCGCCCGGTCCGCTCGGGCGCGGCGCGCAAGCTGGTGGGAATGTAGTACTCCAACAGCACGCGCGCGAAGTCGCGGTCGCCCGCCGGAATCAGCGGACCGAGGTCGCGCAGCCAGCCGTCGATGCAGACCTGTTCGGGTCGATCGGACGCGGCACACTCGAGCAGGGCTTTGAAACCGGCGCGGTAGGTCTCGAACTGCTCCCGCGTCATCGGTGCTCCGTGGCCCGGCACCAGCACCTCGAACTTCACACTCGCGAGGTGTTCCAGCGCAGCCCGCCAACCCGGCGGACACGCGGTGTCGAGCAGCGGCACCGGAAGGGTCACGAGATCGCCGGCGGCCAGCACGCCGGTCGCAGGGTCGAGCACCCACACATCGGCCGCCGTCACCGCGTGGCTCTCGAGACCGATCTCGAGCCGCCGACCGGCGACGGTCTGCGGCCCGCCGGCAGTCACGACCTCGTCGGGCGCCAGGGCCGGGCCGGCGTCGATGATCGCCACCTCGGCCTCCCAGGCCGCCCGCGCAGCGGGGTCCTCGGTGCCGGCGATCGCCGCTTTCAGCTGGGCCCGGTAGTCAGCGAGAAAGCCGGTCTCTGCCTCGGCAATTGCCCCGCTCGCCCGGATCGCCACATCCGGGTAGGCCTGCCGGATCCGCGGGTTGCCGCCGATGTGGTCGAGGTGCCAGTGGGTGTTGATGACGGCGGCGATCGGAACGTCTTCCGCGGCCGCACGGTCGAGAATGGCCTGGGTGTGCTCTGGATGCCGTCCGGTGTCAACGACGATGAGGCCTTCCGGCGCGAGCAGAAGAACGCTGTTGCCGTCGGGCTGCGTGCCCGGGACGAAGCGTCCGCGAACCAGCTCGACGCCGTCCGCCAGTCGGGTCGCTTCCGTTCCCCGGGGAGAGGAGGATCGGGGGACTCCGCCTGAGCCTCGACCGTGCCTCCCATCGCAAACAAGCAGATGGTCAACAGGGAGGCCAGCATCCATCTCGACGCCTGCAGCGAACTCTCACGAAATGTCACATTCGAGATACGCCGTCGCGACCGCAGGTTTCGCGCGCCTTCCCGGCCTCAGTTCGGGTAGTGCCCGATCGGCGAGGTGTCGGCGCGCTTCTTGAACGTCGTCGGGATTTCTGACGCCATCCCGGTCCGGGAGTACGTCGAATGGACCCGTCCCCCGAGACCCATCCCTGCCGGTCGCTGCGGATGCTATGTTGCGGCATGACCGTCGACCGTGTTCCACGACATCCGACGGCCGCGACCCGACTGACCGGGGCTCGGCTCCGGTCCGCCCCTCCACCGTCAAGACTGCCGGAGCGGCCTCCGCCGGGCGTCCTCTCGATCTTCGATTTCTTTGCTTCACCGCTTCCCAGGATCTCCCGTGCGACCTGGCTCGAGCGTTTCGCGGCCGGCAAGGTGTGGACAGCGAGGCGTCCAATCGACGCCGCAACGCCATACCGGCCTCTTCTGAGGTGCACTACCTGCGCGAGGTCGAACGCGAAGCCGCCGGTGCGCGAGGACTTCCGTGTCGTGTGGTCGGATCCACACCTGATGGTGGTCGACAAACCCCCAACCTCCCGGTCACCCCCGGCGGCCGTTGGGTGCGGGGCTGCCTCCTCCACCTCCTCCTGAAGCCACCGGCAACGACAACATCGCGCCCTTGCACCGCCTCGACCGGCTGACGTCGGGACTGGTGCTGGTGTCCCTCGACCCCGCCACCCGATCCCACTTCGCGCGCCTGTTCCAACCGCGATCGATCGTCGAGAAAACCTACACCGCGGTCTGCGAAATGAGCGGCGATCCTCCACCCCCACGCTTCGGCTCGCTGACCACGTCGCCCGCAGCCCCGACGAGTACTGGCGCCAGGTGGTGGTAGCCGGCCGGCCCGCCAACGCACACTGCGCGGTCGAGGTGATGGCAGTCGAAAACGGCCTCGTGCTCGTCGGGTCCGCCCGACCACCGGCCGCAAGCACCAGATCCGCGTCCAGCTCGCCCACGCGGGGCTGCCGATCCTCGGCGATCCCCTGTACGGCACCCGGCCCTCCTACGATCCCGGCGATCTTTCGCAGCGCCTGTGGCTCGACGCCCACCGCCTCGAGGTCAACGCCCTCCCCGGCCCGTCTGGCGACGACGAGTTGACCATGCGGTGGACGTCATCGCGGGCGCCGGCGGATTTCCTGCAGAGCGCCGCCGGCTGGAGGGGTGAACGCCCGTCGTTGAGGCCTTGCCTCGAGGGCATCCGTACGTCGAGGACAAATGCCACCCTGTCACTCGGGGCGGCGGCGTCATAATGCCTCCCATGACACCGACAACGATGATCGCTCACGACGAGGTGCGACAAGCACACTCCCGCTCGGGGCACTGAAGGGCGACAGCATGATCAGAGACTCCGAGATCTTCGACGCAATCGACCGGACCGCACCGATCGAGCTCCTGACCAGAGCTGGTGCAGATCCCCAGCCACCCCGGTGTACCGAACCAGGAGGCAGCGGTCGTCGGAGCCCTGGCGGAGTTCCTCGAGCAGGGAGGCCTGCGACCCCCAGATCGTCGAGATCGTCGACGGCCGCCCCAACCTCATGTGCACGGTCGAAGGCGGAGCACCGGGGCCGCACCTCCTGCTCTGCGGCCACACCGACACTGTGCCGCTCAACGCAACGGACCCGGGTGTCGGGTTCTCCGGGCAGAATCGAGAACGGGCGGGTCCTCGGCCGCGGCACGACCGACATGAAGGGGGCGGTGGCGGCGATGGCGGCGGCGATGGTCGCGTTGAAGCGGACCGGTTCGCTCACCGCGGGGCGGGTGACGCTGGCCGCGGTCATCGACGAGGAAATCGAGAGCCTCGGCGCCGAGCACCTCGTCGCTTCGGGATTCACCGCCGACGGCGCGATCGTCGGCGAACCCACCCTGAACCAGCTGTGCATCGGGCACAAGGGTCTGGAGTGGCTCGAGTTCGTCTTCACGGGCAAGGCGGCCCACGGCGGCACGCCGCAAGCCGGGATCAATGCCATCGACGCGGCGGCGGCGTTTGTCCACCGCATCCGCACCGGGCTGCTGCAGCCGTTTCGAAGCGCGCGCCGACGGTCTTCTCGGCCCCCCGACTCTCAACTTCGGCACCGTACGGGGCGGCGACCAACCCTCGACGGTGGCCGCGTCCTGCGTCCTGACCGCGGATCGCCGCTCGGTTCCCGGCGAGACCTACGAAATGATCTGTGCGGAGCTGGAGCGAGGAGCTGGCCGCGGTCCGAGCCGAGATGCCGGGTCTCCGCACCGAGCTCCGCCGGTTGCCCGGCGGCATGGCGACCCTCGAGCACGTCGCCTTGAAGGTCTCTCCGTCGGAACCGGTCGTCGCGGCCGCCGCGGCCGCGTACCGCCGTGTGTACGGCCGAACCGCCGAGCTCGGCGCGTTTCCGGCGTGGACCGACGGTGCACTGCTCGCCGAATTCGCCGGGATTCCGACCCTGATCCTGGGCCCGGGCGATCTCGCGCTCGCCCACTCGCCGGTGGAGTCGGTCGAGATTGCACAGGTGATCGAGGCCGCACGGATCTACGCGATCGCCGCCGCCGAGTTCTGCGGTCGGACCTCATGAAGCTGAGGGTGCCCCACACCTACGCGCTGCTGTTCGGGCTGATCGTGCTCGCCGCGATCGCCACCCACTTCATTCCCGCCGGCTCGTTCGATCGCGTGGAGCACGAGGGTCGTGAGCTGGTCGTCCCGGAGTCCTACCACGCCGTGGAGGCCGATCCGGCCGGCTTCGCAGAGGTCTTTCTGGCCTTCCCGAAGGGCCTCATGGAAACCGCCCACATCGTCTTCTACATCTTCCTGATCGGCGGCGCCTTCGGCGTCATCAACGCCACCGGGGCCATCGAGGCTCTGATCCACGGCGATCGTGCGCGCCTGCCGCGGCAACGGCGAGGTAGTCATCGCGGTGCTGGTCGTTCTCTTCTCCCTGGGCGGGGCGACCATCGGCATGGCCGAGGAGACCCTCGTCTTCCTGCCCGCTCTGGTGGTGCTTTCCAAGACGGCTGGGTTACGACGAGATCACCGCCGGGGCGATCGCGTTGGTCGGCGCCGGCGCCGGGTTCGCCGGGGCGTTCCTGAACCCGTTCACCGTCGGGGTGGCCCAGGACATCGCCGGGCTGCCGGTGTTTTCCGGGCTCGGTTTCCGGCTGGTCGTGTGGGCGGTGATCACGGCGATCACGGTGCTCTATATCGTGCTGTGGTCGCGGCGACGCAGGACTCTGCCCGTTCCCGACGACGAATCGTCCCGGTCGGCTCCGGACGGCGCGACCGCGCTGGGACTTCGAACGTGGCTGGTCCTCGCGGTGCTGGTCGGCGCCCTGGCCGCGGTTGTCGTCGGCGCCACGAGCTTGCGGTTGGGGAATCTTCGAGCTGTCGGGGCTCTTCGTGGCGGTCGGGATTCTCGCCGGCGTGCTCGGCGGTCTCAGCGCCAACTCTACGGCCGAGCGCTTCGTCGAGGGCGCCGCCGCCATCGCCGGCGGCGCTCTGGTGGTGGGTCTCGCCAGAGGTGTGCTGGTGATCTTCGAGGCCTCCAGCGTGACCGACACGATCCTCTACGCCATGGCCTCGGCGGTGCGCAACCTCCCGGCCGACATCAGCATCATGGGGATCTACGGTATCCAGGTGCTGCTCAACTTCCTGGTCCCGTCCGGCAGCGGTCAGGCCGCGCTGTCGATTCCGATTCTGGCGCCCCTCGCCGACCTCGTCGGCGTGACGCGCCAGACGTCCGTGCTGGCCTACCAGTTCGGCGACGGCTTCACCAACGTCTTCACGCCGACCCAGGGCTACTTCATGGCCGGGCTCGCCCTCATCAAGGTGCCCTGGGAGAAGTGGGTGAGATTCATCTGGCCGCTCCAGTGCATCTGGATCGCGACCGGTCTGATGTTCCTGTTGATCTCGCACTGGATCCACTGGGGACCGTTCTGAGATTTCCCAGCTTCTGAGTCGGCGCCCGGAAATCCCGGGCCGCAGAGAACGTCGAAAGGGACCGCGCTGCAGCTGGCGTCGCGTCCCAAAGCTCTGAAATCAGGGGCCGGAATTCCTCGCCGGTCCGATGCCGGCCGACGAAGCAGCGCCGACTGTCGAACATGCCGGACACTTCACCGCGGGGGAAGGGGTTCGACGTGGATGGTCACGCGATCGATGTCGGAGAACCGTTCGTGAAGCTCTGATTCGAGCGCCTCGGTCAGCGCGTGGGCGTCGGTGATGCCGGTATCGGGGTCAGTGGCAACGAAGAACGAAACCGCGAGCCCCGCCTCAGTGGGCGCGAGCACGATATCGCTGACCTGACACCGGAGGCCGTGGCCGGCGACTACCCGCTCGGCTGTCCTCCTGATCGCCTCCTTCGTGGCGGCCCCGGCGGGGGGCGCCGCGTCGCCCCGTGGCTCGATATGTGGGACGATCCTGGCGAGCAACCCCGGGAAACGCTGCCGAAGCTTTGCCTCGAGCCCGGTGGCGCGATCGTGAGCCGCAGCTACATCGAGATCGCGATCGACTTCGAGGTGGAACTCCAGAGTCAGACCACCGGGCCCGTCCGCCAGACGCACCCCGTGCGCATCGAGGCCTTCGCTCCGTGCGATCGACCGTATCTCCGAGGCGGTCGGTGTGGCCAGCCCGGCCTCGCCATCGATTGGCTCGACGTGAACCACCACGTCGGCCCCGGGGAGGCGCTCGCGCACCGCCTGCTCGACCCGATCGGCGAGTCCGTGCGCGCCCTCGAGAGAAAGGTTGGGCTCGGCCTTCAGGGTGAGGTCGACAAAGTGCTCGGAGCCGGAGCGCCGCACTCTGACCCGACTGACCTCGAGCACGCCCGCCAGCAGCGCCGCCTCCTCGACCTGATCATGCACCTCGGGCGGCGTCTCGTCCAACAGGTCAGCAACGGTTCGGCGGCCGAGACGAAGACTTACCCAAACGACGATTGCGGCCACACCGAGGGCGGCGACGGCGTCGGCATGCACCAGCCATGGGGCCTCGAGCGTGGGTGCCAGCCGCACTGCGACGAGCCCCAGGATGACGACCGAGGACGACCACACGTCGGTCGAGAAGTGCAGAGCGTCGGCCTCCAATGCCTGGCTGCCGGTCCTCCGGGCAACCCGCATGAGCGCGCGCGACCGCGAAACGTCGATCACAATCGAAACGGCCATCACGACGAAAGCCCAGGTGGTCGCCTCGACCTCGACGCCTCCTCCAACCAGCCTTTTCACCGCCTCCTGCACGATCCAGGCGCAGGTCACCAGCAGGAGCACCGTCTCGAACAGCGCCGACAGGTTTTCCACTTTTCCGTGTCCAAACGGGTGCCGGCTGTCGGCAGGACGCGCGGAGGCACGTACTGCGAACAATGTGACCATCGCGGCCACCATGTCGAGGGCGGAGTGCAGAGCCTCCGACAAGATACCCAGGCTGCCCGTGGCGATGCCCACAACCAGCTTCATGGCAGTGAGCACCACGGCGGCGACCACCGAGGTCACGGCGACCCGCCGTTTCTCCCGGCCGTCGTCATCCTCGGGCGGGGCCACGCACGGGGCCACCCGGCTCTCTCCGTTCTCAATAAGCATGATTCAATCATAGGTTTCTACTCAGAAAATGACAATGAATCAAAAATAGTTTTCGAGGGAATTTCTCGAGGGGACGAACCCACTGCCTCTGGGAGTTGACGCAGGAGATCGGCCCCAGGTTGCCGCTCCCGTTCCTCCTCCGGCTGTGCGCCCGACAACTGGACTTCAGACGTTGGGGAACGTTCGAGAAACCGGGTCGTTCTCTCCACGGATTTTCGTGCGGCGGGCCCTCGGTCAGAATGAAACAGTTTCCGGTCAGATCCATGATCACTCCGGCAAGGGTGGCGATCGACCCGTCGGGACCCATGATCGCAACGTCGTCCGGGGTTCTCTCCAGATCCAGGGCCTCCGAACCTTCCGCGCCGTGCTGTGCCACCAGGAAAAATGCGGAGGCACACCGCGGGAGGATTCGACGCCCCCGACCGCCTGCTCGATCATCTGACATTCCGGACCGCCCGCAGCAGGCGGTGAATCGGAAGCCCGAAATAGTCCTGCCGGCCGTCAGATCGGTGACTCAGCAAATTCAGGCGCACCCGGCAGCTATCGACCAGTGATCAGGTGGGGGTGTGGCGCGACTCCCACCATGCCCGCCAGGAGGTGCGCGAGGACAGGAACAGGGCCGTCCCGACCGCGATGTAGAGAGGCCCGACGATTCCGTGTGCGACGGTGCTGCGGAGCACGCGACCGCCGGCCATCATGAGGACCACCAATCCCCAGGTGCGGAGCGACAGGAACCCGCCGAGGCATCGGCCGTCGCCGCGAACGAGGATCCGGTCGACCATCCTCAGCACCGCCCGGTCGAGCACCAGTTTCGACTTGATCGCGCCGACCGCAACACAACCGGCGGCAATCCAGGGTGCAGCGGCCGGCGCCGACGCCCACAGCCACCGGGCCCCGATCACGACCAGCGTCGACCCTACGGTCGCCCACATCAACCACGCGAGCATCAGCTGCGTGCTCATCGCCGCCGCCGGTTTGTGGCGGTCCGCCCAGTGCGTCAACCGCGACCTCCAGATGCTGACGGGCTGCTGCCACTCTCAACCTGCGTCACGCCCTCACAGGTCATTATGCCCGCAACGGCACCATCGGTCTCAGTTTGACACCCCAGACAACCGAACCTCGTCGTGGGACGTCGTCCTTACAGGGAGACCATCACGTCGAACCCGCCCCAGAACATCCTCTTGCCGTCGAACGGCATGTCTTTGGGGTCGATCATCTTCGCCAGCCGGGGGTCGGCCATCACCTTGGCCATGACCTTGTCGCGGTGCGCCCGGGACTTGTAGACGATCCACGAGAACACCACCGTCTCGGTGCGCTTGAGCATCACGCTCTGCGGGAACGACGTCAGCTTGCCCGGCTTGACGTCCTCGGCCGTACATTCCACGTACTCGAGGGCGCCGTGCTCCTTCCAGATCTTGCCGCACTTGCGCGAGAGGCGGCGGTAGTCATCGAGCTTTTTCTTCGGAACAGGTGTGACGAATCCGTCGACATACTTCATGGGTGCCTCCTCTGATCCCGCACATCCACCTCGCCGAACAGGGTTGAAATTTCAGCTGATACAACTTCGCGTGACAGCGCGGCATTCCTCGCGCCGTCTTCGACCCGAATGCGCCGGATCGCTCACCTGGCCGGAGCGACCCCGAGGGCGCGGCCGGAGCCGCAGTCGAGGCGAAGCAACTCGCCCTTGCCGACCCCGTAGCGCCCCGGCGGAACCTCGTAGTCGCCAGCGCCCTGGCTGGATCGCACGAGCTGAATCCGTGTGCCGTCCCGCGGATCGACCATCGGGCTGCGACACTCCCCGCTGCCGGAGGGCTCGGAAACGGCCGGCCCGCCGTGCTCGCCGATCACGAAGTGATCCGGGGCATCGACCACACTTCTTTCGGGGTTGACGTCGGCAGTTTTTCGGGGACTCGAGGAGCAGCTCATCAGGACGATCAGGCACAGGCTGACCGCGAACCCCGGGATGACGGTAGCCCTCGCCGAATTCCGCACGTTCCTCACTTCAACCTCCAACCTGCGTTTGACCGACGACTCATCTGGACGTCACGAGGATACCGGACGATCGCCGGGAAGACCCGTCTCGGATGGATGAGAGCAACCAAGGTTTTGAAAACGCGTAGAGTCGCACTGTGACCATGACAACCGGAACGGCAGATGGCGCGTCGGCGAGACGGGTGCGAACCGGCCTCGGCTTGCTGATCCTCGTCTGTCAGATCATCGCCGTCCAGGCCTTCGCCTTCGAACCTCTCCCGAGAACTCCGCCGGAGGCCCTCGGCATCGACGCCGGCGGCATCGATCAGTTCCTGCACGACCTCGAACAGGTCCCGGGCGCACAGTCGGTGGTCGTGGTTCACCGGAATCGGGTCGTCGCCGAGGCCTACTGGACGGGATCGACGACCACGCTGCGCCACCTGCGGTCGGTCACCAAATCAGTCACCTCGACGTTGATCGGCATCGCCATCGACCGCGGGTACATCGGCGACGTCGATCGCCCCATGGTCGACTACCTGCCGCCGTCTCTGGTGCCGTCGGACAGGGCAAAGGACTCGATCCTGCTCGTGCACCTCCTGACCCACTCGTCCGGTCTGAAGTGGAACGAAAACCAGGAGTTCGCCACCTGGGCGAACAGCAGCGACCCGGTGCGTTTCATCCTCGACCGGCCGCTGGTTTCAACCCCCGGGACCACCTTCAATTATTCGACGCCGGGATCCCATGTGCTGTCAGCGGTGCTCGATGAAGCGACCGGGCTGAGTGAAGAGCAGTTTGCGGAGGCCTACCTCTTTTCGCCACTCGGAATTTCGAGTTGGCGGTGGGACGACGACGCCCGCGGGTATCCCTTCGGCGGCCACGGGCTCCAGCTGCGGACCGAGGACATGGCCAAGCTCGGGGTCCTGTTTCTCAACCGCGGCGTCTGGGGGGACCGCCAGGTGCTTCCGGCCGACTGGATCCGATCGGCGACGGACGTCCACCGCCAGGGAACCTCCACCTGGGGGCCGGTGGAGCGCGTCAGCTACGGTTATCTGTGGTGGCTCGCCGGCGCCGGCGATCTCGACCTCTACATGGCCATCGGTTGGGGCGGGCAGTTCGTGATCTGCGTTCCGGCCCTGGATCTCGTGGTCGCGGCCAACGCTTCCTTCCAGGTCGAGGCGGCGCAGGCCGACGCGCAGGAGCGCGCGATCCTCGGGGCGATCGTGGACAAGCTGCTGCCGCTGATCCCGGTCCGCCACCGCCCGCCGCATCGCTCCAGCGGCCGTGTCGGGCCGTTGCTCGACCCGAAAACCGGGGCGGCCGTGCCCGACGGCTCGCAGAGGATGCCGAGCGACCGATAGACGCCCATGTGTTGAAAGTCCGAGGCCGCCGTTCCCCTCTCGCCCCTGACGACGCGACTCCGACCCGCTACAATCCGGTCGAAGGAGCCGCCATGAAATCAGGGAACATCCCCGTCCTGAGCGTCGTCGGCGAGACCATTCCCCTCGCGTACGAGAGAGCGATCAAGGAAGTCTGGGAAAAAGGAGTCAGCGTTCGTACCGAGTACGATCGCCCGGACGACCCGCCGAGCCGCGACGCCACGGTCATGATCACCGTCGAACGCCCGTTCGGTCAGCCTCGATTCCACCGCGCCTTCGCCGACGGCCTCGGCGGCCTCTCGGAGTACGTCATGGAGGTGGTGCACGGCGCCCACGACTACTGGGTCAAGCCCAAAGAGGAAATCCTGAAGGGCGTGGAGAGCACGGACACCCGCTGGACCTACACCTACCACAAACGGTTGTTCGAGTACGAGATCGAAGGCGCGGTCGTCGACCAGATCGCGTACATGGTGGAGAGGCTCTCGAAGACACCCTTCACCCGGCGCGCCCAGGGCATCACCTGGAACACCAAGCTGGACACGCCGACGGATGACCCGCCGTGCCTGCAGCGGATCTGGGGGCGGTTGATCGAGGACGACGACGGGGTAGCTGGTGTTCAACATGAACACGCACTGGCGGAGCCGGGATCTGTACAAGGCCTGGTTCGAAAACGTCATCGCCATGACGACCCTGATGCGGAAGATCGCGGAGCGGATCTCCGAAGCCACCTCCCGGCCGATCCGGCTCGGACGCTACGTCGACATCAGCGATTCCCTCCACATCTACGGTTCGTACTTCCGAGATCTCGAGGGGGACGCGGAGAGGGGGGTCAAGAGCTTCTTCGACCTGTTGGAGAGCCGGTCGTTCGAGGAGCGAACCTGGACCTCGGACTTCGTTCGCCCGCACTTCATCGACGACGGTGTGGGCAAGGGGCTGCGGCCTACTCCTCGCGAGGGAGCCCGACATGCCCCGACAGGTCAGGGAGTCCATCGCGCGAGAGCTCGAGGCGATGGAAAAGGACGATTTCGTCGTCTGATCGCCGTCGCGTTGACCGCGCCTCCCGGCGATTCTCTCTCAGGGCACCCCGGTCCCTGGAAAATGTCTCACACCCGGGTCGATTCCGCAGTACCCTGGATCTGCGAGGGATTCCTCGGTCATCGTCTTCGTTTTCGTCATCTGGAGGATCAATGCGCGGTCTTTTCTGCTTTCTCTGCGCCTGTTCTCTGATGATCGCCGTGACCGGACCGACCGCAGCCCAGGCCCCGTCCGACCTCAGCAAAGATCAGATCTATTCCGAGATGACGAACCTCGCGAGCCAGATGCGGACCCTCAAGGCGAACGGCCAGGAAAGCTCCGCAGCCTACGGCGAATGCAGCGCCCGCTACGAGGAGCTGTCGGCGTACCTGGGCGGCGAGCGCCCCGGGGAGGCGGGCGGCAACGGGAATGCCGCGAAATCGCGGGCTCGGACGAAGGTCGTGCCGACCACGCCCTCCGCTTGCGGCGCCGCGACGACCACCTTCACCCAGTCCACCCCGGTCGTCATCCCGACCGGTCCCGCGGTGGTGACGTCCACCCTTGTCGTCGATGGCGTCGACACCTACCTCTTCGATCTCGACGCCACGACCTTCATCACCCACACGTTCGCGGCCGACCTCGATATCACCTTGACGTCTCCTGCCGGGACGATCGTGACCCTGTCGACCGACAACGGGGCCGGCAACGACGACGTCTTCAACGGCACTCTCTGGGACGACAGCGCAAACCCCGGCGGACAGGTCCCGTACACCACCAATAACGGTCTGGCCACCGACAACGCCTATGTCAATCTCACCCTGGCCTCGCCGCTCGTCCCCGAGGAAGCGATGGCAGCATTCATCGGCGAGGACCCGAACGGTACGTGGACCATCACCATCTCCGACGACCTGGCCGGCGACGGCGGAACTCTCGCGAGCTGGTCGCTCGACGTCACGACGTTTGCAGGGCCACCGACTTCAGTCACTGAACCGACCGTGACCCAATCCATCCCGGTCGCGATCCCGACCGGTCCGGCGGTGGTGACATCGACGCTGGAGGTCGCCGGCGCCGGCACCTCGATCCTCGACGTCAACGCAACGACCTTCATCACCCACACCTTTGCAGCGGACCTCGACATCACTCTGACCTCTCCCGCCGGGACGATCGTGACGCTGTCGACCGACAACGGGGCCGGCAACGACGACGTCTTCAACGGAACGGTGTGGGACGACGGCGCGAACCCGAGCGGACAGGCGCCCTACACGACCAATAACGGTCTGGCGAGCGACCACGCCTACGTCAATCTCACCCTGGCCTCGCCGCTCGCCCCCGAAGAAGCGATCGGGGCTTTTGTCGGCGAAAACCCGAACGGCACCTGGACCGTTACGATCTCCGACGACCTGGCCGGTGACGGCGGGAGTCTTGCCAGCTGGTCGCTCGACATCGTGACCTTCAGCTGCGAGTCGGCGGATCTGGCGATCACCAAGACCGACGCCACTGTCAACGCGGCGCCGGGAGGTTCGACGGTCTACACCATCACCGCCTCGAACGCCGGTCCGTCCGACGCCGACCCTGCGAGCGTGGTCGACGCGTTTCCGGCGGCGTGCACCGACGTCAGCTTCACGAGCATTGCAGCGGGCGGTGCCACCGGCAACACCGCGGCCGGCACAGGCGGCATCAACGACACCGCCCTCGGCCTGCCCGCCGGATCGTCGGTAACCTACACCGCGACCTGCACCATCGACCCCTCGGCAACGGGCACCCTCGTCAACACCGCGACGGTGGCGAGTTCGGTGTTCGACCCCACAGCGAGCAACAACAGCGCCACCGATACCGACACGCTCACCGCGTCGGCCGACCTGTCACTGACCAAGGTGTTGACCGAGGCCGGGTTCGTCCTGGTCGGCGACGACGTCGTCTTCGCCCTGGCGGTGACCAACAACGGCCCGGCGACCGCGACCGGGGTGACGGTGACCGACACCCTGCCCGCAGGCCTTTCGTACGTTGCCGACGACTGTGGGGCCGGCTTCGTCGATCCCACGCTCACCTGGGACGTGGGTTCGCTGGCGGTCGGCGCCTCGGCGACCTGCAACCTGACCGTGACGGTCACTCAAGAGGGCGCGATCACCAACACCGCGAGCGCCGCCGGCAACGAGGGCGACCCGACGCCGGCCAATGATTCCGCTGACGGAGTGGTGACCGCCGCACTGGAGGTCGCCGGGATTCCGACAGTCGGCTCGGCGGGCATCGCGCTGATGCTCATCGCCCTCGGTCTCACCGGTGCATGGATGTCGCGGCACCGCAGATTGAGCCGCGCCGAGCGGTAGCCGTCACGGGGTATCTCACCCAAGTCGGCCTCTCGCGAATGGCGAGTGGCGGATCGGAGGACACCTCTGAATCAGGCCGTCGCGGGAGCCGGCAGCCGGAAAATTCTTCCGCCCGTTGGTGTAACCTGGATCCAACAACGGGAGGAAAAAAACATGGCAGGCCTACCCAAGACGCCGAAGGATTACCTCGACAGCCTGCCCGAGGACCGCCGGAAGGCGATCCGGAAGGTGCGGGCTGCGGTCAACAAGGGCCTGCCCAAGGGCTACAAGGAGGGCATCCAGTACGGCTTCATCGGCTGGTTCGTGCCCCACAGCGTGTTCCCCGACGGCTACCATTGCGACCCCACGCAGCCGGTCCCCTTCGCCTGTCTCGCCTCACAGAAGAACTACATGTCCCTCTACCTGATGTGCATCTACGGCGACGAGGGACACCGCGCGTGGTTCGAGAAGGAGTGGAAAAAGACCGGCAAGAAGCTGAGCATGGGCAAGGCCTGCGTCCGCTTCACCGACGTCAACGACGTCCCTCTCGGCCTCATCACCAAGGCCGTCGCCCGCGTTCCCGTGAAGAAGTTCCTGGCCCACTACGAGTCTGTAATACCCAAGGGCGCTCGCAAAACGAAAAAGAAATAAGGTCGTTCGTTCCGGTATCCCGAGACAACGGGCTCGTTCGGTGATGATCGGCTTGCAGCTCCCGGACAAACAGGAAGGTCCGGCCGGGGCCGAAACGCCCGACGGGACGACGGCGATCGGCTGGTGGTCACGCTGCGCTGGACGTTCAAAAGGTGACGACCTTTTTTCCGAACTCCGATCGCGTCCAGGCGGGAGCTGGCAGGTTTTTGGATCATCGAGAAGCATGCTCGTTTCGGGCGAGCTGAAACGATGATTCGGGAGTAATCGTGAGATACTGGGTCTCATAAGCGGTTTGAAATTCGGACCTGTGTCTCGAGATGGTGTCATTTCTTCCGTCCGCTGATTTATGAAGAGGAGGCCCTCCAATGAGAAAGCCACTGCTGCTGGTCCTTTGTGTTGCACTCTCGGCCGTTTTTGCGGCGCCCGGTTTCGCGCGGCAGGACGCCGGGCGGACTGTTCAACCCACGCCGGTTGCGGAACGCCCGCTTCCGGGTAGCGAGACGGCAGACGCCGGCGTCTCGCCCGGTCCTATGGTCGGGGCGCTCACTGGCAAGGTGACGGCCGTTGATCCGACGGCCAGGACCTTCAGCCTCAAGGCCATGGGGAGAATCATCACCTTTTCCGCAGCACAACTCGGCGGCCTTCCAACAGTCGGAGAGAAAATCTCCATCGATTTCGCCGAGAACCCCGGCGGGCCTCCGATGGCGACGTCGATGATCGACTCCCGAACGGCGGCAGCCGCGAAATTCATAGCCGGTAGCCGGCATTGCGGCAACAAGGATGTCCCCGGCGGCTATCACGATCCTCTGTACACACTCAACGTCTGTAAAGATGGGAAATCTCATTCGTGAAGGCCGTAGCTGCCGCGCCCTGGGTGCGGTTTCTCACCGCGGTCGCGGCCCTCGCCGTGACGGCCGACCCCGCGAATGCTCAGGATCCGACCCAACTTCGGCTCTCCACCAACGAGGCCTACGTGGAGGATGTGACGCGAACGGCCGCGCTCGCGGTCACTGATCCCGTCGCCGTTTTTGCATTCGTTCTCGACAACCTGGCGGATCGGGTGAACGTCTATCCGACGGGAAACTACTTCTACTTCAGGTTCACCGACGGCGGCATACCGTTCGCCGGCAATATTCGCCTCGACGTGCGCGACCGCGACAGCGGCACGGTGCATTTCGCCTATTACGCGGATGCTGCCGGATGGGACGACCGGGAGGGGGATCCCGTTTTCAAAGTCGGCGGCATTCTCGACGGCTCGAACGGTGTCACTGTCGTGCGGCTCGAACCCCTCGTCTATCGTGTGAGCCACGGTCACAGGAGTGTCGTTTTCGCGCTCAACGATCTGGCGGACGTCAAACCCCCTGCCTCCGCGCTGGGACCCGACGAGAAATTCGTGGGACCGGTCTTCGACGAGTCCGGAATTCCGTTCTTTCTCGTCTACAATCCAACGCTGAGGGCCTTTCTCTACATCCTCGACGAGACCGGACACGTCGCCGACGACCTGTCTCCCTCCGAACTCACCGATCGCATCGTCATCGGCAGACGGACCGGCTTTGCGTTCTACCTGGACCGACAGCTGGACCGAAAGATTCTGATCGGGGTATTCGAAGGCAACAGACAGGCAAACAACTACCTCGATGGCCCCTTCGACCAGCTGCCCGAGAACTTCATCGAAGGTGAGACCCTGCGCGACATGCTCGTCGAATCCGCGCCCGGTCTCGAGGGACGGATCGATCGCCTCGGCAACACGTCCGACTTCGAAGGACACTACGCGATCGTCCCGTACAGGCACTATCGAACCGAAGTCGATCTCTATTCCGTTCACGAGTGCGCCACCGGCGAGAAGGATCCGGCATGGTCCTACGCCAGGTGTTTCGTGGTCGATCACAGCCGGGGAGAGCAAGAGAGCGACCTGAAGCGTTGAATCATCAGGGCCGACCTGGAGAGCGACGAGGTCATCCTCCGATGGTGCGCGAATCGCCCCACGACCACGGACCGGGATCTGCATCACAACGGGTGCCCCGCGTTCGATGTGAGGACACCGCCGACAGCGGAACACCGCCATCCGGCACCGTGAGACGGTGTGATAGGTTGCGGGCGTGAAGACGCCTGACTACTCGGTGGTCCTCGTCGTCGGGACCCAACGCGCCCGGGCCGGCCTTGCCCTCGAGTCCCTGCTCGCGCAAGACGGGATCGAGCGGACGGAGATCCTGCTCTTCGACCGCGCCGAGGGCTTGCCGGACGTGCCCGGCTCCAACCACCCCTCCGTCAGATTGCACCGCGTGTCGCCTGCGACCGTCTTTTCCGCCGCGCGGACGACGGCCGTCCACCTGGCGCGCGCTCCCTACGTCGGGTTCCTCGAGGAGCACTGTCGCGCGAAGCCGGGCTGGATCGCGGCCCTGCTGCGGGCTCACCAGGGCCCGTGGGCCGCGGTCGGGAGCGAGGTCCACCACGGAAACGGCAGCTTCAGCATCAGCCGGCTGATCGGGATCATGAACTACTACCCGTGGCTCACGCCGACGACTTCCGGCGAGCGCGACATGCTGCCCGGCCACAACTCGTCGTTCCGGCGCGAGGTCCTCCTCTCCTACGGCGACGACCTCGAAAGACTGCTGCGGGCGGATGTCTCGCTATTTCAACAGCTGGTCGCCGACGGACACCGTCTTTATCTCGAGGCCGACGCGAAGTTCGAGCATTTCAACGAGACGAGCCTTCGCAGCATCGTGAAAGGCTACTTCTACTGGCATCGCGGCTACGGGGTCGAACGCGCTCGCGTTCACGATTGGTCGCTCGCCCGGCGTGCGCTCTATGTGGTCGCCACACCGCTCATCCCCCTCTACTTCGTGGCGAAGCTGGCGAGACGGCTCAGCAAGGTGCGCCCCGATCTTCTTGTCGAAGCGTTGATCGGCACACCGAAGATCCTGGTGGCCCAGCTCGCGTCGGCATCAGGGCAGGCGCTCGGCCTCGTCTTCGGACCGGGAGACACCGAAGCGCGTTTCACGGACTACGAGCTGAACGAGCCGCGGAAGTTCGACCCGCCGGGGGCCTGAGGTCACGATCTCTCGAAGAGTTGCCGTCGTTATCGCGGCCTACGAGTCGCACGCGACGATCGGGCGCTGTCTCGAAGCGCTCGAGGCGCAGACCTATCGCGACTTCGAAACTGTCGTCGTCGACAGCAGCCCGGGCACGCAGACAGCCGATATCGTCCGGCCGCGATTTCCCGGCGTCGAGTACCTGCACTCGTCGAGGCGGCTCCTCCCCCATGCGGCGCGCAACGAAGGTGCGCGGCGCACGACGGCGCAGCTCCTGGTCTTCACCGATCCCGACATTTACGCCCGTCCCGACTGGCTCGAGCGGATGGTGCGGGCTCATGACGAGACGGGTGAAGCGGTTGTGGGGGCCATCGACTGCGTCGGCAGACGCTGGCACGATCGCGGTATCCACATCACCAAGTTCTCCAAGTGGCTCCCCGGCGGCGAGCGACGGGAGGTCGACATGGGGCCGACGGCGACCCTGCTCGTGCGGCGCGTCGATTACGACGCGGTCGGCGGATTCTCGGGCGACCTCGTTCTCGGCGACGTCGAGTTCTCCCACGCGCTGCGCTCGCTGAGGCGCGCCGTGATCTTCGAGCCTCGGGCCGTGGTCGAGCACCATCACGTGCAATCGCTCGGCAGCTTCATCCTCGAGCGTTGGTCCCGTGGGGTCATGTACGGCACGCTCCGCGCCGCACACCGCGACAACGACCGTCTCGAGCTCCTGGGTTGGTTTCTGGTGACCGCGCTCCCGGTGCGTTTCGTACGGAACGCGATGCTGGTGTTTTCGCAGTGCTCGAAGGCTTCCCGGCTCGGCGAGCTCGCGGCAACCTCTCCGATCGTCGCCGCAGGCTACGCAGCCTCACTCGGCGGCGAGGCGTTCGCATACGCGCAGCTGTTGCGATCGACGAGGAGCCGGACTCGCACGTGACGACTCCACATTCAGCCCACGCTCTCTCCCGTGACACGGCATTGAACGTCGCCGGCCAGCTCGCGCCGCTCGCGATCGCCGTCCTGGCGATTCCCGCAACCATCAGCGGACTCGGCGACGATCGCTTCGGGATCCTCGGGCTCGCGTGGGCGGTTCTCGGAAGCGCGGGATTGGTCGACCTCGCCCTCGGCCGCGCGGTGACGAAGTTCGCCTCGTCGGCACTCGCACGAGACGATCGTGAGGCCGCGGCTGTCGCGACGCTGAGCGCGGCGCGGGCGCAGGTGATACTGGGCATCGCCGGCGGGCTGGTGCTGGCGGTGATGACTCCGTGGCTCGTCAACGGCATTCTCCATATCCAGGCGGGACTCGCGGGTGAGACGCGCGCCGTCTTCTGGCTGGTGGCGGCCGGCATCCCCGCCGTTCTGGTGACCGGCTGCTATCGCGGCCTGCTCGAAGCGCTCGGCCGGTTCGACCTCGTGAACGCCCAGCGTTTCACCTACGGTTCCATGACCTTCGCCCTTCCGTGGCTCGGGGTGTTGCTCGGGTGGAGCCTGCCCACGATCACGGGGGCGCTGGTTGCGGCCCGATTCGTGTCGGCCGCGACGCATCGCATGGCCGCGGCCTCCATATTTCCGGAGCTCCGCCGCGCGCGCGCCGGGGAGGCGCTCGGCGACGTGGTTCTCTTCGGCGGGCACGTCACGGCGGCCAACCTGGTCCTGAGCTTCCACCGGCTGTCGGACCGCTTTCTCGTCGGTGCGTTGTCGACACTCGCCGCAGTCGGCCAGTTCTCCGTCGCATCGGAGATCGCGCTCAGGCTCGCCGTGATCCCGAGCAGCGTGATCGGCGCCTCGTTCCCCTCGCTCGCTGCAGCGACAGCCTCGCGCGACGCCGCGGCCCAGCGCGCGATCAAACGTCGAATGACATCTTTCCTCGTGCTGTTGATGGGACCTCCGTGCACGGTGCTGGTGCTCGCAGCCCATCCGATCCTCGCGTGGTGGCTCGGCGGCCAGATGGCCGATGCGGCCGCGACTCCGCTGCGCTTTCTCGTGGCCGGCGCGTTCGTCTCCTCGTTCGCCGGGATCGCCGTCGCCGAGCTCCAGGCATTCGGCAAGCCGGAGATCGTCACGCGGCTGCGGGTCTGGCTCGCCGCGCCGCTCTTTCTCCTGCAGTGTTGGGCGGTCGCGAGGTGGGGTCTCGACGGCGCCGCGTGGGGCGTATTCGCCCGCTCCACCATCGAGACGGCGACAACGATCGCCGCAGCGCGGCTGGCAGCAAAAAGGGTGTAATGTCCACAATCGCTGAGGTTCGGCGTCGGCCTGGGCCCCGCGATGCCCACGTGTTCCCCGTGAACGCAAACCTCACGAGCCGGCGTCTGTGGCCGTGTGAATGATGCATCACCTCGCGGCCGGGTGAACGAGGATCCTGGTCATCTCGCAGGACCACCCTCGTTCGCCCGACTTCACATGTATTCTGAAACAACCGATGCCGATGCAGGTCGGGCACCGATGTTCTGCATCTCGCCTGCGACTGTCGGCTCGAACCGCTTCAGCTCCGCGCAGGCTCGGGGACCGAGCGCCTCGGCCACCGATCCGTCGGTGTCGGTCCGAAGCAGAAACGCAAGGTGCCGGAGCCCGTGGGCGAGCGGGTCGAGCTCGCGCGATCTCGGCCGGTCGCGGGTGGAGCGGGTCGGTCTGGCCCGGCGGCGCGAGCTCGGGCAGCGGTCGCGCGCCCCCTGCGAGCCCGCCGTCACCCGCCCACGCCAGATAGGTGAGCACGATCCGGCCGTCGAGCTCCCACCGCCAGCTCGTCGAGTGGATCAACCTCAGCTCCTCGGTCGCCTGCGAGGCGAGCCCGCGCGCTCGATCGTCCGGGTTGAGGCCGCCCTCGAGCGCGCCTTCGAGACGCATGTACTCCAGCCCGGCATTTTCCGCACCCGTCACGGCGACCGCGAAGACCTCGACCGTGACGACGGTCTGAGGCGCCTCGTTCGGAGCGGCACACGCCGCGGCGCCGAGCAGCAAGGAAGCGAGCGCCACGGGAGCTCTCACTGCAGCCTCACGCCGACAGTGAACAGGAAGTTGAATCCCGGATCCTGAAACTGCCACGGCAACTCGTAGCGGTCGTCGAGGAGGTTGTTGAGATCGAGGGCGACGACGACCTCGGCACCCGACCCGGCGTTGACAACCGCCTGCGCGCGCACCGCCGGGATGACAGAGTCGCCGAACGAACGGCGGCCGGCCAGCGACGTACTGTCGTAGTAGGTGCCAACGGCCCGCAGGTACGGCGAGATGACGAAGCCGTGCGGGAGCTGGAAGCTCGCCCCGAGGTTGGCCATCCAGTCGGGAACGAACGGGATTTCGGCGCCGCACTGACCCGGGTCGAGAGGATTTTCGATCTCGGAGCTGGTGTAGGTGGCGTTGGCAAACCAGCTGATCGTGCGACTCACGGCGTGATCGAACGCCACCTCGACACCGTACGAGGTCGCGTTGCCGGCGTTGATGGAGCGGGTCTGCGACGGGTTCTGGCTCACGACATTGTCCACGATCACGTCGTCGATCCGGTTCCAGAAACCCCGAATTCCCAATCGACCGGTTGGCAGCGGCAGGAGGTCCAGACCGAGATCCGCCCCGAGACCGCTTTCCGGCTGGAGGTCGGGGTTGGGGAGCTGCCCGTTGCGTCCGGGAATGCCGAGATCCCCCAACGCCAGGGTGCCGCCCACCGCCTTCGGAGTCGGCGCCACGAAGCTCGTTCCGGCATTGGTGAAAACCGCCGCCGTAGGCGACAGGTTCCACCTCACGCCGGCGCTCCACAGCCCTTTGGACCACGAGGCGTCACTGACGCCGGGAGCGACCCCACCGAGCCGGTCGTACGACTGCCCGTTGTTGCTCCACCGCAGTCCGCCGCGCAGCACCACCTCACCCAGGGTGACCCGCTCCTCGGCAAACACGCCGAATGCCGATGCCGACGCGTCGTTACCGGTGGACTGCACGCCGTCCACCTCACCGTAGGTCCGATAGGTGGCCGCCTGTGCGTCGGCGCCGAAGGTGAGCTGCCCCGATCCCGACTGCGTCCACGTCACGGTGACGTCGCCGGGGTAGACGGCCTGCTCCACGCCGTCGTGCTCGCGCAACGCCAGGCTCTCCGGATAGAAATCCTCGCCCCAGCGCCGGTCGTAGGTTCGGGCCCCGGCCATGATCCGCAGAGTGATCGCCCGGCTGATGCGGTTGCGGTAGGCCGCGTTGAGCGTGCCGTACTCGTGTTTGAAATCGCGGTTCGGACGCCCCGCATCGCCGCTGTGGCCCGTGTAATCGACAAACAGCGAGAGCGCCTCGTCGTCACCGCCCAGATACACCGTGCCCTTGCCGTACAACCGCAGCTTGGTGTAGGCCGGATCGTCGAGGATGTTGAGCCAGGAGTTCGGCGCCCCGTAGTCGGTGTAGTCAGAGGTCTCCCAGGTGCCGCCGAAGAAGTAGTTCAGGGCGCCGTTCCGCCCCTGGCTGTAGGCCTGCACGTCAATCGTGTTCCACGAACCGTAGCTCGCCTGCAACCGGGTCAGCGGCGCCTCGACCCGCTCCCGCAGAATGAAGTTGGTGATGCCGGCGAGCGGTGTCTGGTTGCCGGCGAAATCCATCCCCAGGTAATTGGAGTACATCACCGCTGCCGGGCCGCTCTGGATCTCGACGCGTTCGATCGCGAGCGGGTCGATGCTCATGCTGTCGATGAAGGAGTCGATGGGCAGACCGTCGAGCAGGAAGCTGTTGTACTTGGGGCCGAGGCCGCCGTTGGAGCCCCAGTTGGCGTCGTTCCTCGACAGCGCGCTGACGAAGATCCCGGGCTGATAGGTCAACAGCTCGGAGAGATTGCGGTTCGGGAGCATGGGCAGCTCTGAAATCGCCCGTTCGTCGAGAACCCGAACCTGCTGGGTCACCGCCTCCTGCGATTGCGGCGTCTTCGACGACGTGACCGTCACCTCACCCCGGAACGTCGTTGATGCCTCATCCGAATCCTCGGCCCGTGCAAGGTCGGATGGGTCGGCGACGGCTTCCGGTTCTTGAACGTCCATCGGTTTTCCAGTGACCTCGGCTGCAAATGTCGAGGGGACGACCAACAGCGCGATCGGGATGACGGAATGCAACCAACGAATTCCCATGATCACTCCTTCTGTCCGTGACGATGGTGATGCCCAGAGGCGGCGGAACCGCCCACATCCCCGTCGTGCTCCTGTCCCCGCCACGAACCGGCCGAGCTCAACACCAGCTCGCCGTGCTTGACGCCCCGCAGCCCGATCAGCTGATCGGCGTACTGGCGGAGCATCGCGGGCTCACCCTGCAAAACCTGCACCTCCAGGCACAGCCGCTGGTCGAGGTGAACGTGCAGCGTCGACAGCACGCGAGCGTGGTGGGCGTGTCCCGCCCCGACCAGTCGCTCGGCGAGCTCCCGCTGCTCGTGGTCATACAGCAGCGTCAGGCTCGCGACCGCCTCCCCCTCCTCGCGCTCGATCCGGTCCTCGATGAGGCGCCGCCTGACGAGGTCGCGGATGGCCTCGGATCGGTTGCCGAGCCGCTGGCGTTCGAGGAGCTCGTCGAAGTCTTCGAGCAACTCATTCTCAATAGCGATGCTGATTCGTGCAATCATTGCTCAATCTCCGAGTCAATCATACTTTTCCATAATTTCGTAATACACCGCTCCTCGCCGCCTCGTCAAGAGGCAGCCGATGGATTACCCGGTCACCGTTGGAAAAGGGGAAACGTGGGCGAGAACCTCCGAATCCTGAGATCGGGGTGTGGAGTACCGCAACCGTGCCGCCCTTTCCGGCATCCGGCCTTGCGACCATTTGCCCGGTGCGTGCATCCTGACAGGGTGATGGAAGGTCGACAGGGTTTCTTCGCGGTGGTCGATGACATCCAACTGGCGAAGGCCAGACAGGGTGACCTCGAGGCGCTGGAACGCCTGTACCGGGTCTACGCCGAGCCGGTTTCGAATCTCGCACGGAGGATCTGTCGCTCGGCGCACGAAGCCGAGGAGGTGGTCCAGGAGACCTTTCTGGAGATGGTCCGGAGCCTGCGATCGTTTCGCGGCGACGGCGCCTTCGGCGCCTGGCTGCGCAGGATTGCGGTTTCGAAGGCGCTGACGGCTCTCCGGTTGCGCGAGAGGCGGGCCGAAACCGACGATCGGGCGACCGCCGAGTTGGACCGCTCGGCCGTGTTCCGGACGGCGGCCGACGGTGGCGCCGGGTGGCGAAAGGTCGATCTCGACAGGGCGTTGGCGATGCTGCCGGATGACGCCAGGATCGTGGTCTGGCTGTATGACGTCGAGGGTCTGACCCATCGCGAGATCGCGACGTTGTTCGGTCGCACCGAGTCGTTTTCGAAGTCGAGGCTGTCACGAGCTCACGCGAAGTTGCGGGAGCTTCTGGGCAGCACGGGAGGAATCGGAGATGCATCCGAATCTGGACGATCTGTTGTCGCTGCGGGACGGTGACGGTCCCCCTGAGGCGGCTCGACACGTCGAGCGGTGCGCGCGGTGCACCGAAGCAATCGACGAGATGCGCGCGGTGGCCTCCGCGTTGCGGGCATTGCCGCCGGTCGGGAGCGCTCAGGACCACTGGCCCGAAATCCGCCGAAGGATCGTCTCGCGCCGCAGAAAGAGCCGGGCACTTCGGATCGGCGCCCTCGCCGCTTCGATCGTTGCGGCCGTGACGTCGGTGGTCCTTCTCAGATCGCCCGCACCCGCGACGAGCCCCGAGGCTGCAGCAGAGGGTGCCTGGATCGCCATCGACGACCTGGCTGCCGCATCGCGAAGTCTGGAATCTGTCCTCCGGGACCCCGCCCTGCAGCGCCAGGTCCTGAGTCCCAGGCGCGCGGCGGTCATCGTCGACCTCGAGGACCGGATCGCGGTGGTCGATATGGCGCTGGCCGATCAACCCACCGAATTGGGGGTCGACGGGAATGTCGTCCTGTGGAGCCATCGCGTCGAGCTTCTCGACGCCCTGGTCGCGGCGCGGACCGGGACGCTCGACAGCGAAGGGGTGGTGTCTGCGGTTCTGGAACACGAAGGGAGTCAGCAATGAAAAGCCACTGGTTGGTAACACTATTCGTGTGTCTCGTCACGCTGCCGGTCGTTGCCGGGGACCCGGGAGTGACCGGAGATTCTGATGATCAACAGGACCCTCACCGGGCGTTGCGGGAAGCGGTGGAAAACATCCGTGTCCACTACGCACCCAAGGCCGGCTTCTACCGCGAGTTCGTGAACCAGGCGGGATTCAACCGCCCCGGGCTCGGCATCATCGTCCGGGGCGGATCACCCTGGCAGGGTGGTGAGGCGGCTCCGGGAGCCGAGATCCTTGCCGTGAGCCCGGGATCACCCGCCGATGAAGCCGGGCTCCGGGCCGGCGACGTCATCGTGGCATGGAACGGCGAACCCCTGGCGGCCTCAGGCAAAAACTCACGCCAGACGGCGACCGAGGCGGCGAGCGAGCTGGTCGCCCGATCGCGGGCGCTGGATGCGGGCGACACCGTCACCCTCCGGTATCTTCGCGGCGACCAGGAGCACGAGGTGACTCTGGTGGCTCGGGAGATTGAATTCACTCCGAAAGCGGTTGCCGAGCTCGTGGGTCAGCCGGACGTCGAATTCCGCATCGACCCGAGCGTGGCCTGGCAGTCGGCCCAACCGTGGTTCCTTCCCCGAGGATGGCTCGACATGGAACTGGTGGAAATCAACCCCGGCCTCGGGGAGTATTTCGGGTCGGACACCGGCGTCCTCGTCGTGCGCGGCCCAGATGGGGACGAGAACCTCGGGCTGCAGAGCGGCGACGTGATCCTGAGGATCGGCAACCGCGAGGTCAAGAGCCCCGAGCACGTGATGCGAATTCTCCGCAGCTACGAGCCGGAAGAAGCGCTGTCCGTCGATATCATCCGCCACGGCCGGTCGCAGACGCTGACCGGGACGGTGCCGGAGACCTCCTTCCGCTACAACTACCGTTTCTGGAGCCCGGAGGAGAACGATTAGAACGACCTCCACAGGCGCCGCGGCAGGTCACCGCGCGGTTCCGTGAGCCACCTATCGTCGAGACGGGGATTTCGCCGCCCACCACCCGTTCGCGTGATGTGGGTCGAACCGGCTGGTACACTGTGAGGACCCGCGCCCGAGCGGGAGAGGGTCAAAGCTCACCATGCCCGACCGAGAGATCTTCGCGCCTCTGTGCCAGCTGCAGTTGCCCAGCCACTGCGGTCCGTGCAGCCTGTCCGCCTGCCTCTTCATTCTCGGCACGACGGCCACCCAGCGGCAGCTGGCCAAGGCCGCAGGGCGGCCGATGCGCGTCTTCGCCCACGGCATCGACGAGGAGGGACTGCGGCGGGCGGCCGAGACCTACGGCGTGGCCTCGGAGTTCCTCCTCGTGGAAGAGCGTCGAAGGGGCCGTGAGTTCGCGACCCGGCTGCGCCGACACCTCGCCGTGGGCAACCCGGCCATCATGCTGGTCGACCACTTCGAACATTGGGTGGCGGTGATCGGCTACCTCCGGAACCGGCGCCGGTTCATCATCGTCGATCCCAGGGACGAGGCGTCGGTTTCCAGGCTGTGGTCCGAGCAGACCCTGATTCGCAGGAGCTGGAATTCCGATGCGGTGCCCGGCTCTGAGGAGCCCGACCAGTTCTTCGCCATCCTCCTGGCGCGCGCCGACGGCGAACCAGCGCGCTGGCAGGTTTCCGAGGCCTGGCTCCGGCTGTGCGAGCGGGGCTCGGACGACACGGCCGAGGGCATGGCCAACGATCTCGCCGAGGTTGCACGACTCGCCAGCCCCGGCCGCGACACGATCAGTGACGGGCCGTACCTGGCCGAGCTGATCGAGGAGTACCAGGACCGCATTCTGGACAGCATCACGCATTGGGCCCAGGGCAACGGCGCGCGGGACCGGGGAGATCTGAAGACGTTCTTCCGCGATTACGAGATCGTCGCCAGCGCCACCGGCATCCGCGTCGCGAAGCGGTGCGACCGGCCGTACCTGGTGGCCCAGCTCACCGCCCTCCTCTGCAGCTACTGGTGGGGCGCCCGGTTCTGAGCCCACTCCACCAGCCGGCTGCCCATCGCGCCGTAGCAGTACCCGGCCTTTCGGGCCGCGAGCGCCACGCTGGCGTCGACGGACAGATCGGCGTTGGGGTTCACGTCGAGCACGTACATCCGGCCGTCGCGCTGCCGAACGTCGATGCGGCCGTAGTCGCGACACCCCCCCAAACGGTACGCCAGTCGGCACGACGTCTCGAGAGCGTCGCGTTCGGCGGCGTCGAGGCGGGCGGGAATCCGGCTTCTGATCCGGCGGCACGCCGCCGAGTCGAGGTCGAACTTGGCCTCGTAGGTGCACAGCCTGTCGCGCACATCGCCGATCGCCGAGAAGTCCATTTCCACCGGCGGCAGCATCTCGACCTGACCGTTTCCCCACAGCGGGACGTGAAACTCCCGCCCGTCGATGAAGTCCTCCACCAGGGCGGGCTGGTTGAAGGTGGCGATCACGTAGGCGATCCGTTGCGACAGCTCGCGGGCGTCGAGCACGACCGCCCAGCGGTCGACGCCGATGCTGCAGTGCTCTCGAGCAGGCCTGACGATCGCCGGGAACACGTCCCACGGGTGCTGTCCGGGCTCGTCGAACTGCACCCAGCACGGCACGTCGATCCCGTGGTCTTCGAGCATCGTCCGGACCCGCGCCCTGTCGTAGCTGAGCCGGATCGTCTCGGCGGTTGCGCCGGTGTGGGCGAAGCCGAGCTGCTCCAGCACATCGACGACCTCCGCCTCGCTCCCCTTCACACCGGGAATTTCCTCACAGCAGTTGAACACCACCGCCTCGGCGGGGTCGAAACGAGCGAGGGTGTCGGCCAGGTGGTTGCCGTGGATCTCCAGCAGGTCAACCCGGTGTCCGCGGCGTCGGATCGCCACGCCGAGGCGGCGGCTCTCCCGCACGACCCGGTCCTGCTCGAACTGCTCCCACTCCGGGTCGACACCGTAAAGGAGGATGACATTGGCGGGGGATGGGGAGCGCGGCGAAACTCCGGAGGCGGCTCCGCTGGTCACTCTAGAGCCCGCCCCCGGATGAAATCGTGGTCAACTTCACGACGTTCCCACCTGAAGAAACCATACCACGCATCAGCGCCACATTCACCAAATTTGAACGCTGCTGAAAGCTCGAGGTCCACGTCCCGTTCGTCGGCGGCTCGAGCTGCCCCATCTGCAGACTCGTTTTTGTTCTCGGTTCACCCGAATTTCGATGAGATGGGCACGGTTCGAACTCGAATTCCGGACACCGGCGACCGGCGCCAGCGGCCGCGGCGGCGACAGCTGACGGGGACAACGTCAGCGGCAGTCTCCGGCGACAGCGATCCGGCGGCACCCGTCACGAGGTGGCGGATAATCAGGTCTTCGGGTTGCGCAGCCGCCAGGTCATAGCGCGGACCTGATCGAACGTCCCGAGCGCCTGGTCGTCCATCAGCATCTCCTCTGTTGATCTGTGCTTTGGTGTTTCGATGCGCCATGTGCCGTTCGACGGATCGCCATTCGGAAGCAACCGAAGGTCGAGGGCGCTGATCGCGTCGCCGAAACGGCGCCGGCGAAACGAGGGAACTGCCACTCGGGTGCTACAGTGAAATGGTGCCCACTCCCTGCGGTCAATCAGTGGTCGTCATCACCTGTCTGCTCGGGGTGCTGGCAGGGCCGGCGATGGCTCAGACCGACTGCGGACTCCCGGTCACCCACCCCGCCGGCTCCACATGCTCGGGTGGTCCGGCCGACGGCCGTCCGTGCTACGTGTTCGACGCGGCCGACAATTTCGGCTGCCCGGGAGGGACCTGCGTCGAGTCACCGGGCGGGGGGCGGGCCACCTTCTACGACGCCTCCACCGGGGCCTGCGGGATCCCGGTCGCCGATCCTCAGGCGATGGTCACCGCTGTGGCAGAGTTCCTGTGGGATGGCAGCGCGGTGTGCGGGCGCTGCGCCAGGGTCACCGGGCCCCTGGGAACGGTCGTCGTGGAGATCACCGATCTCTGTCCGGCCGGACCCAACCCCGAGTGGTGTGCCGGTGACGCCGCCCACCTCGATCTCAGCCGGGCGGCATTTGCTGCCGTGGCCGACCCGGACCGGGGCGTGACCTCTGTTGCGTGGGAAATCGTTGAGTGCCCGGTGTCGGGCAACGTCACCCTGTTGAACAAGGATGGGATCAACCCCTGGTGGTACGCCGTTTTCGCCCTCGACATCCGTCAGGGCGTCACCGGGCTCGAGGTCCGGGACTCGTCGTCGGGCGCGACGTGGTTAGAGGCCGACCGTCAGAGCTACAACGCATTCGTCGTTCAAACCGGCTCCCCGCTCGTGCTCCCCTACTCGGTGCGGTTGACGTCGATCACGGGCGAAGTCGTCAGCGGCGCCAACGTGGTCACGACTCTGGACGACCTGGCTCGTTTCGACCTCGGTGTGCAGTTCGACATTTGCGCAATGTTCGCAGACGGCTTCGAGTCGGGGGGCACCGCGGCCTGGTCGACGACCGTCCCGTAGACGGAACCGGGGATTCGCCGCAGCGTCCTGAGAGACGAACAAAGACCTGCCGCTCACTCCAGGCTGAGCACGAAGACCGCGATCGCGCGCACATCCTCCTCGGGCAACATGGCGAGGTTCATCTGGACGTCGGCCATGCCGCCGCTCGAGAGCTTGTCGTAGCCCAGAGTCTCACCGAACTGCAGCGCCAGCGTGAGGTCCGAGACTCCGGAGTAGCGACCGCGGCCCTCGAGGTCGAGCAGGCTCGGGACCACACCCTTATCGCCGCGCGGGTGCGGGCCGCCGGCGAACGCGCGGCTCGCATCGGGGATCATCAGTGCGTCACGCGGGGTGTGGCACTCGCCGCAGTGCCCGGGACCGTTCACCAGGTAGGCGCCGCGGTTCCACACGTCGCTTTGCTCCGGATCCGGACGAAACCCCGCCCCGCCCAGGGCCAACCGTTTCCAGAGCCCCACCGCGCGTCGGGCCGGGCCGAGCATCGGAATGTCGGGAGCTCGCGCCGGCGACCGCACCGGTTCGAGGCCCCTCAGATATGCCCGGAGATCGAGCAGGTCCTCGACCTGCATGTTGCGGTAGGACGCGTAGGGAAAGGCGGGAAAGTAGTGCCGCAGGTCGGGCGAGACCCCGCGCGTCATGGCGTCGACGAACTGTTCCGCCGTCCAGCTCCCGATGCCGGTCTCCTGGTCGGGCGTGAGATTCCCGGGCCAGAACGTCCCCACCGGCGTCTCGAACGGAGCGCCTCCGCTCGGCGGTCCCGTGATGCCCGCGGTGGCCGACGCCTTGTGGCACGAGATGCACCCACCGACGTGATACATCACTTCGCCCCGGACCGGGTCGGCCTCCTGGGCCGCCAGGACCCGTCCGCTCGAACGAGCCGCGGTGAGGACAGAGAGGATCACGACCGCCGCCACCAGGGCGATCGCCAGTCCCGCCGCGATGCCCTTCGCGCGGGAGGTCAACCTCAATTCTCGGGCAGTCGGTACAGGTCGTGACAGCTCTTGCAACCGCTCCCGAGCTTGCCGAGGGCGGGCCCGAAGGCCTCCGCTTCCGTCACGGATTTCATGTCGACGGCCGCCAGGTGCGCACTCTCGAGGAGCTCGTCAAAGTGTGCGCGGTCGGTCCAGATCTCCGCCTTCGCCCGGGTCTGGACATCGCCAGTGTCGCTTCCTTCCGGAAACAGCTCGGCTGCATGCGCCAGATTCTCGGCGATCTTCCCGGCGCTGGTCTGGACGACCTCGGCGTCGAACGGCTGCTCCTTCTTGGCGATGGCGCCGAGGTTCTTCATCGCATCGCGAACCCCCTCCATCGCCTTCTGCCGCTCTTTGATCGCGTCCGTCGCCGTCAAAGCCGCCGCAGTAATCGTCACCGCGAGTGCCACCGCGATCGCGCCCCAGATGCGTAGCTTCGATCCGATCATCGTCTGTTCCCTCCCCGGCCCGTTGGAAAATTCGTGCGTGTCTGTTTCTCACAGGAACATACCCTTACCGCGCGTTGGAAACAACCACTCTCCCAACATCGGGCCGCCATCGGCGCTCTCGTCTCCTGTCCCTCGGTTTCGCCCGGCGCGGCTGCGGGACCCGCCCCCGGTTGACTCCCTTTTCAGAACCGGGTTAATTTGGCGCGACGAATTGAGGGAGGGCCCGATCCCGTTGCAAACATCACGAGAAGGATTCTATTTCCGGCCATCCCGCACGAATCTTCAGGCCCCCGGGAGGAGAACCATGCCACGTTTCCTGATCCCGTTCATCTCGGTCGCGTTGTCGATCGCACTGCCGGCTCCGGCAGCCGATGGGCCCGAACCCGCAACCGGGTGGCAGAAGCCGCCCGAGGAGGTGATGGAGGTTTTGAACGCCCCTCAGCTTCCGTGGGTGTGGACCGCGCCCACGGGCGAGCACCTGCTGCTCGCCGACCCGATTCTCTATCCCCCGCTCGCGGAGTTGGCGGCTCCCATGCACGAGCTCGCCGGCATCCGGGTCGACCCGGTGGTCGGCACCATCCACGGGCGCCACGGGGCCACCTCTCCGCGACTGGTCGCGGTCGAGGGCGGCGCCGAGACGCCCCTCCCCCTGCCCGCCGGCGCCGAGGTCGTCAGCGTGAGCTGGACCGCGGACGGACGCCGCTTCGCCCTCACCGTCCGGCATGCCGACCACATGGGTTTGTGGGTGGGTTCTGTCAACGGCGACCTGAAGGAGATCGAGAATGTCGCCGTCAACCAGCTCCTCGGCGGCGGGGCGACGTGGCTGCCCGACCAGCGGCGTCTCCTGGTCCGCCGGTTTCCGGACTGGGGCTCGCCACCCGCGCCCCCGGCCATCCCGGAAGGGCCCGAGATCCTCGAGGGCCGAGGCGCCAGCTCGCGCTCCACGTACGAGGCCCGCAACCTGCTCGAGACCGCTCACGACGATGCGCTCTTTTCCTACTTCGCCACCTCCGAGCTGGTGGTGGTGGACCCGGCCTCCGGCGAGCTGAAGGCCCTGGGCAAGCCCGCGGCGTACGCTACCGCGGACTTTTCGCCCGACGGCAACTTCGTGCTCGTCGAGTACCTGGTGGGTCCGTGGTCGCACGCAGTGCCCTGGTGGCGTTTCGCCAGCAAGCTCGAGGTGTGGACACCCGACGGTACGCGGGTCGCGACCGTCGCCTCCCTGCCGCTGGCCGACCAGGTGCCCATCCACGGCGTGCCCACCGGACCGCGCGGCGCGTCGTGGCGAGCCACCGCGCCGCACCAGCTCTACTGGGTCGAGGCCCTGGACGGCGGAAACCCCGTCGCCGAGGCCACCTTTCGCGACCGGCTCATGCGCCTTGAAGCTCCCTTCACCGGACAGCCCGAAGAGGTCTTCAAAGCCGAACACCGCATCGTCGACTGGCAGGACGGCTGGGGCGCCGAGGGCGGCACCCTCATGCTCGTCCAGTACGAGCGCATCCGGCGCTGGACCTACAGCTGGCTCCTCGACGTGGACGACGGCACGTCGCGGCTGTGGTACGACCTCAACGTCAGCGACCGCTACAACTCGCCGGGTTCCCCGGTGACCCGTCTGCTGCCAAACGGCCGTTCGGTGCTGCATCAAAAGGGCGAGGCCGTGTTCTTTTCGGGCAGCGGTGCCACCGACCAGGGCGACCGGCCGTTCCTCGACCTGCGCTCCATGGAGACCGGCGCGGTCGAGCGCCTCTTCCGGTGCGACCCCGAGCGCTACGAGATCTTCGTCGCGTTTGCCGGCGGCGACGACCGCTTCGTCCTGCGCTCGGAGTCGGCCGTCGAAGTCCCGAACTACTATCTGGCGATCCTCGGCGCGCCGATCGAAGCGACTGTGGGCGAGGCCGGCCGGAAAGTCGACCTCACGGCGATCACCCACTTCGAGGACCCGACCCCGCAGCTGCGCCAGATCGAAAAGCGCCTCGTCCGCTACGAGCGGGCGGACGGCGTGCCGCTCAGCTTCGAGCTCAACCTGCCGCCGGGGTACAAGGAGGGAACGCGTCTCCCCACCGTCCTCTACGCCTATCCGCTCGAATACTCCGACCCCTCAACCGCCGGCCAGGTGCGAGGTTCAACCCGCCGCTTCAGCCGCTTTTACGGGGCCTCGCACCTCTTCTTCCTGCTCCAGGGCTACGCGGTGCTCGACGACACGACCATGCCGATGATCGGCGATCCCGAAACCACCTACGACACCTTCGTGCCGCAGCTGGTGGCCGACGCCGAGGCGGCGGTCGCCAAGGCGGTGGAGATCGGGGTGGCCGATCCCGAGCGCATCGGCGTGATCGGCCACAGCCACGGCGGGCTCATGGTCGGCCACCTGCTGGCCCACACCGATCTTTTCCGCGCCGGCATCGCCCGTTCGGGCTCCTACAACAAGACCATGCAGCCCTTCGGCTTCCAATCCGAACGCCGCTCGCTCTTCGAGGCCCCCGACGTCTACATCCAGGTCTCGCCGACTTTCGTGGCGAACCAGGTCGACGAGCCGGTGCTGGTGATCCACGGGAATGCCGACTCCAACCCCGGCACCCTGACCATCCAGTCCGAGGTCTTCTTCGAAGCGGTCCGCGGGTCGGGCGGCACGACACGGCTCGTGCTCCTGCCCTTCGAGGACCACGGCTACCGCGCCGTGGAGAGCATCGAGCACGTGCTCTGGGAACAGATCCGGTGGTTCGATTACTACGTGAAGAACGCGAAACCGGATCCGACTGCGGAGTGACACCCGTCAGCCAACGAGATCGGGCGGACCGATGATCGGAGCTGTCGGTGCACGATGACGCGTTTTGATCTGTGAGCTCGCTGAGCCGGCGTCCCCGATATTCGGGACCGCCTCGATTCGCCACCGGGTGGGAAAAGGGCCTGCGGGACGGAGAAGCCGTTCGCGATGCGACAACCAGAAATGCACCCTGATGTGCCGGGACGCCCCATCACAGCCTTTCAACGCGGAGCCAGTACTGGCTGTCGCAGTCTATGCCCTGCAACGTACTCAACGTGAGCCCCTTCCGTGTGCACACATCGCTGATCCACGCCAGTGAGTGACGAACCACACCCGGTTCGTCCGACTCGTGACTGGTCCCCACCCAGGAATCGCCCATATAGTCGTCTTCCGCCGCCGTCGCTGGCAGGTATGAAGCGAGAAATACTCCGGTCGGCGTCGAATTGGCGAGAAACCCGTCGAGCATGGTCTCGATGTGCGATTTGCTGCAATGGGTCCAGATCGAATACGCGAGAAAAAAATCAAAGCGGGTCGCGAAAACAGACAGGTCAAAGCCGGCGTTGAAGTCGAACCGGGGCCGTTTGCTCTCGAGCTCGTCGGCCGTGAACAGGTAGCGTCGGCCGAGTTCGACGCGCCGGCGCGCCGGTTCGATTCCACAGTAGCAGTCGGGGTCCAGAAAACGAATGAGCCAATACGCGGCACGGAGGCAGCCGGATCCGATGTCCAACACCTTTGACTCGGGGAGCAGTCCGTGGTTCAAGAGTCTGACCATCTGAGCTCTCCCGGCTTCCTCGAAAGTCTCTCGGGGGACACCCAGGAAACCGTGCTCGTCCATCATCTCCTGAGCGCGAGTCTGTACTCTCGACATCGATTTCTCCCGACAGCACGTTCGAACTGAGCCCGGGCGTTGCCCCGAAACCCGACCTTGGGCGCACTTGCCGGGCCCGACGATTCAGACGTTCGCGCGGTGTCGGATTCTACACGATGGGTGGGTCGGGGCCACGATTCCGTGGCCGCACTGCACGAGCCCGACTCAAAATATCGCCGCCTCGAGGGTTGACATGTCGGAGCAGATGGTATTAGATTTATCCAAACGATCTGAAGAAACTGGGTCTCGAAATCGTTCATTGACCCGGGCTCGGTGCGACCGCCGCGGCGGCGATCCCTTCCGGAGGGCAGTTCCTCCCCGGGGGGACCGTGACGAAACGGCCGCCGTCGTGGCGCGCGCAGCGTGCCTGGAGCGCAACCGGGGAGGTCGAGATGAAGAACCGAGCGGTCTCATCAGGTTCACGGGTCGTTGGTCAAAGAGTCGTTGTCAATTCAGTGCTCGTAACGCTCCTGGCTGCCGGCGCGGCCTTCGCACAGACCCGGGCGCCACTCAGACCGGACGGACCGCCGCGGCGCGACTTCATCCAACACCGTCTGCCGCCGGCAGTTGCAACTGACTACATCATTCTCAAGTTCGGGGACGCGCCCCTCGCCTCCTATGACGGCGGCCTCGAGGGGTTGCCGCGAACCAGACCGCTGAGCGGCCGGCTGGATCTCGCGAGCGCCGCGTCCGACGCCTACCTTCAACACCTGACGGTCCAGCACGAGATCTATCGCGGCTGGCTTCTGAGCCTGGGTGCAGAGAGCGGAACCTCGCCTCTGATCGTGCGCGAGTTCAGCGTGACGTTCAACGGCGTGGCGGTGCAGCTCAACGGTGCGACCCCGGCGCGCCTGGCCGAAGGCCCGGGCGTGGTCGACTGGGGTTACAGCAGGCTCTACCGACCGAGTGCCGACGCGGGCGGAGATCTCATCGACGCGACAGAGGTCTGGCCGCGCACGGGCGGGCTCGAGAACGCCGGGGCGGGAGTGAAGGTCGGCATCATCGACAGTGGTATCGACCAGGCTCACGCTGCTTTCGCGTGCAAGGAATCGATTCCGCACAGCGTCTACTTCTCGGGAAGGGCCGGCGGTGACGGCGCCCGGGCCCTGGTGACGGATCATGGCACCCACGTCGCCGGAACCATCGGTGGCTGCGCGGTCCCCAACGGCACCACCGGTCACCTCGCGGGCATCGCCCCGGGCGCCGAGCTCTGGGACTTCAACGTCTTCCCCGGCTTCGGCCGCGGCTATGAGGCCTATTCGGGAGCGGCCCTCGCCCACGACGTGATGGCCGCCCTCGAGCAGGCGGTCGTCGCCGGCGTGGACGTGATCAACCTGGGCCTTCAGGGACGGGTGGAGCTCTCGACCGATTTTCTCGCCCTGGCGGTGAACTCGGCGGTCGATGCCGGGGTCGTCGTCGCGGTTGCGGCCGGCAACACCGGTCCCGGCATCGCGACGATCCAGTCGCCGGGCGGCGCGGCCAAGGCACTGACCGTGGGCGCGAGCGGCGGCGGCCGCCTGATCGGTGTTCCGATCGTCGTTTTGGCTCGGGATGGAAGCCGATCGTATCTCGCGGCTTCGGGCGACTTTGACTCCTTCGACGCCCTCCCCTCCGCTCCCGAGGCCCTCGTCAACTGGGCCGATACGGGGGGCGGGGTGACCGCCTGCGAGCCGGCACCCGACGCGTCGCCCGTTTCCGGCAGAATCGTCCTCATCAACGACGGCGGCTGCAGCTTCACGGCGAAGATCCGCCACGCCCAGGAAGCGGGCGCGCTCGGCGTTATCGTCTACAGCAACAGTGCGGGGCCGCCGATCTCGATGCGCCACGACGGCAGCGGCGCCCTGCCGAATATCCCCGCCCTGATGGTGAGCAGCGCCGACGGCTCTGCGATCCTCGATGGCCTGCCGGCCCGCGCCACCATCGAAGCGTCGCAGCGTGACGAGTATTTCGGGGGTGCGGACCTGGTGGCCGGCTTCTCCTCCCGCGGCCCGTCGCCGTTCGAGTTTCTGATCAAACCCGACGTGACCGCCCCCGGGACCAACATCCTCTCCTCTGTCCTTCACGGGGAGTTCGCCGCATTTCAGGGGACCAGCGTCGCGGCCGCCCATGTGAGCGGCGCGGCTGCCGTCCTGCGCCAGCTCCATCCCGAGTGGAGCGCATCGGACATCAAATCGGCGCTCGTCAACACCGCGGCGCCGTTGCTGCGGCCCGATGGCGTGCCGGCCGCTCTTCTGGCGCAGGGAAGCGGCCGTATCGATGTCTTCGCGGCGTCCCGCTCACCTTTGAGCGTCGATCCGGTCAGCGCCAGTTTCGGTTTCTGGCGGGAAGGGCCGGTGATGGGAACGCGCGAGTTGAAACTCAGAAACCTTTCCGGTGCGGACCTCAGCTGCACCCTGGCCGACACCGGCCCCGCCATGCTGGCATTGTCCGCCTACAGCCTCGACCTCGCGCCGGGTGAGACCGCGAACATCCGGCTCGATCTCGATGTTCCGCCCACGTCCGGCGATCTGAGGGGCGACTTCAGCGGTGAGATCCAGATCACCTGCAACGACACCACCTTGCAGGTGCCGTGGTGGGTGGGAATCGATGTGCCGGATGAACCCGGACCCGTGGCGCTGGCAAAGGACGACCCGACCAAGTGCGCCGATCTGGTGGTCATCGACTTCAGAATCATCCCCACCTTTCCGATCGAGGACCAGAACGCCCAGATCGAGATCGACGTCAAGAACCAGGGCACCTGCGACTCGTTGAGCTTTCTGGTGCAGTGGAAATCGGCACAGTTCGCCCCCACCGGACCGACCGACTTCATTCCGGGGCTGGCTGCCGGGGCGACAACCACCGCGAACTTCCAGTACGCCTTCCCCGAAGCCGGGAACTTCACCACCGTCGCGACCGTCGACTCCGACAACACGGTCGAGGAGTTCAACGAGAACAACAACCTCGAGATCGTCCCCGTCACCGTCCTCAAGCAGGGGATCGACCTCGTGATCAGCGACTTCAAGGTCGAGCCGGCGGCAGGGGTGGACGCGAGCATTCCGCCGCTGCCGGTCCAGGACAGGCTATCGCGCGTCTCGATCAAAATTCAGAACCTGGGGAACCGCGCGGCCGGCGACTTTCTGGTGCGCTGGACCCCCGCCCTGCTGGTGCCCGCCCTTCAGACCCAGGTCAACGGCCTCGATCCGGGCGCATCGACGACGGTCTTCTTCGACTACACCTATGGCACCGCACGCACAGTTTCGACGACCGCCAGGGTGGACAGCTCCTTCGCAGTGAGTGAGGTGGACGAGACCAACAACGTCCAGAGCATGAGCCTCACGGTCGAGCCGCAACTGCCCGACCTCGAGATCAGAGAACTGTTTTTCGATCCCGTCCAGCCGGTCCGCGGCATCGGTGGCACGGCGTGGATCGTGGTGCGAAATCGCGGCAACACGGCCGCCTCGAGCTTCATTCTGGAATGGAAGCCGACCGCGCTGGCGGCGCCGCTGGCGCGTCAAATCAACGGTCTGGACGTGGGTGCGTCGACTGTCGTCATGTTCGACTATACCTACCAGTTCTTCGGCACGTTCCCCAGCACCGCGACTCTCGACCGCACCAACCAGGTGAGCGAGCTGGACGAGGACAACAACACGAGCGATCTCGAAATCCTGGTGGAAGAGGACTTCATCGACCTTCAGATCATCGAGATGGACATCCGATCCGGCCCCGCCGGTTTCGCCTGCGAAAGAGACGTGGCGTACAAGCTCGAAGAGCCGATCCTCACCCAGGGCCGGAACGTCAATGTCTGCATGAAGATCGTCAACAACGGCAACGCGCCGTCCAACTCCTTCGTCGTCGAGTGGAACCCGGACACGCTGGGCCTGGTCACGCCGAGCCTGGGGACGCTGGTCAACCAGATCGACACCGTCGGACCCGGAGAGACCGTGGAAATGCCGATCGACTACATCTACAACCAGCACGGCAATTTCCGGGTGGTGGCGGAGGTGGATGCGTTCAACAATGTCGATGAGAGCAACGAGGCCAACCAGCTGTTTCTCGAGAACGTGGTGGTCCAGCCGGCGGCGATCGACCTGATCATCAGCGAGTTCGTGATCGTGCCGGCGTCGCCGATTCGCGGGAGCAAGGCGACGGCTCGGATCACGGTGAAGAACACCGGACCGTACCCGACCGATGCCTTCTCGGTTCGTTGGAAGCCGACCGGGATCGAGGCCGGCGGCGGCCCGACGGTACAGGTTCCGGGGCTCAACGCCGCCGGACAGCCGGACGATACGGTCACCGTGGAGATCGATTCCAAGTTCTTGATCGCCGGACCGTACACCAGTTTCGCAGAGGTCGACACTTTCAATCAGATCATCGAGTCGAACGAGAACAACAACGTCGCCTTCAGGTCCGTCGAGGTGCAGCCGCGTGAGACCACCCTGAGCATCGACTTCGACCAGATCAAGGTCTTCGACGCATTCGAGGACGGGCTCGAGGAAGAAGGGGAATGGAGAGTGGTCTTCGCCGTCCTCGATCCGAATGGAAAATGCGACATCACCGTGGACTTCCCCGCCCCCGCTCCCAATGTCGACATCAAGGCCGACGGTATCCAGTGCGTTCAGTTCAGCGATGACTCGGTGGAGAATGGCGACAACCTCAACACCAATAAGGTCATCAACGTGACGCTTCTGGAGTCTTATCCGCTGGTGCTCGCCGCCATCGCTCTCGAGGTGGATCCGACCAGCGCACCGGAGGTGCCCGGCGTTGTCGTCCAGTACTGGAGCTCTGCGGACTACCGGGGCGTCAACGATCTGACCGTTCCGGGCACGGAGGGCGAGTGCGGCGGAGGCCATTGCTACGACCTGACCTACGACGTGAGCATCGTCGCCGAGCCCCCGGTGCTCTACCTCACCGGCGAATCCGGAGAGCACACGGCAATGAAGAGCGTGATCGAACCGGATCTGCCGATCATGCTTCCGGACGGTCTCGCGCAGCTGCTGCCGATAACCACGGTTCTGCCGCCGGAGCTGACCCGCAACGAGCAGGAGTTCTGGGACTGGGAACGCTACATCACGGTGTTCAAGGACGGCTTCGAATCGGGCGATCTGACAGGCGGTGCCTGGACGGCGGTGAGCCCGTAGGCGCGAACGAGAATACTGCCGCATTTCGATCGAGAGGTTGCCCGGCGATCCCGAATGGGTCGCCGGGCGCCTCGCCCTCGCAATTATCAGAGATAACCGCACCAGGCGTAAGAAACTCAGAAAGTCGAACCGCTGCTTTGAAACGCCCAGCACCGATCGTGACCGAGTGAAGAGACCTTCGGCGTTGCTGCGTTCCGTGCGCAGCGTCCGCCGAGTTGCGACTCCCCCCTCGACACACCCCTCGAGAACTCCGTGTTAGCCTGTCGTCCGCTGACGAAGGTACCGTCCACCATTTCGCGGAGGGTTTGAACACCATGAACGAACGAAAGCGCACGTATCTGTTGGCAACGATGGCGCTGATCGCGGCGATCGGCGGGTGCACGGGTGAACATGCAACCGGGGAGAAAACGATGACGGCTGGAGAGAATCCCTTCTTTTCCGAGTGGACCGATCCGTTCGGCGCACCGCCCTTCGACCGAATCGTACCGGCCCACTACATTCCTGCCTACGAGAAGGGCATGGCCGACCACACGGCCGAGATCGAGGCGATCGTCGGCAACCCCGATGCCCCGACCTTTGCAAACACGATCGAGGCGTACGAGCGCACCGGCGAGCTGCTCACCCGGGTGAACACCTACGTCACCAACCAGAACGGCGCCCACACCAATGAAGAAACCCAGCGCGTGGTCAAGGAGATGGCGCCGGTTCTGAGTGCTCACTTCACGGACATCGCCCTCAACCCCGGGTTGTTTGCCCGCGTTGCAGCGGTATGGGAACAGCGGGCAGATCTGGGCCTCGACGCCGAACAGGCCATGCTGCTCAAAGACACATACGAGGGTTTCGTCCGCAACGGAGCGAATCTGGAGGGCGAGAACAGGGATCGCCTGCGCGCCATCAACGAGGAGCTCTCCAACCTCCAGGTGCGCTTCAACGACAATCTGCTCGCCGAGATGAATGCACCCGCCCTGGTGATCGAGGACGAGGCCGACCTCGCGGGTCTCCCCGGGGACGTGATCGCCGCGGCGGCGGGTGTCGCAACCGCCAACGGCCTGGACGGTGCCTGGGCGTTCAATCTCCAGCGCACCAGCTGGACGCCGTTCCTCACCTACTCCGACCGCCGGGACCTGAGGAAGGAGCTCTACCTCGCCTACATGAATCTGGGCGGCAACGGAAACGAGTACGACAATCGAGCGATCGCTGCCAGGCTCGCGGCCCTTCGCGTCGAACGCGCCAACCTGCTCGGGTACGAGACGCACGCCGCCTATGTTCTCGAAGAGCGCATGGCCCAGACCCCGGACAGGGTCTTCGACCTGCTCGAACGCGTCTGGGCGCCGGCAATTGCGCGGGCGACCGAAGAAGCCGCCGACCTGCAGGCGATGATCGACCGCGAAGGCGGCGGTTTCACGCTCGAACCCTGGGACTGGTGGTACTACACCGACATCGTCCAGACAGAGAAGTACGACTTCGATGTGGCGACCGCAAAACCCTATTTCGAACTGAACAACGTGCTGGCCGGCACGTTGGACATCGCGAACCGGCTCTTCGGCATCACCTTCGAAGAACGCAACGACATCCCCGTCTACCAGGAAGACGTCAAGGTCTACGATGTCAAGGACGCCGACGGCACCCACCTGGCGGTGTTCTACACCGACTACTTCACAAGGGCGAGCAAACGCGGTGGCGCCTGGATGAACACCTATCGAGAGCAGTACAAGATCGACGGGCGCGACGTGCGGCCATTGGTCGCCAACCACGCCAATTTCTCCAAACCGGTGGGCGGCGATCCGGCGCTTCTCACCATCGACGAGGTCAAGACCCTTTTCCACGAGTTCGGCCACGCCCTGCACGGAATCCTGGCGGACGGGACCTATGAGAGCCTGTCGGGCACCAACGTCTATTGGGATTTCGTCGAGCTGCCGTCGCAGATGATGGAGAACTGGGCGATGCACCCCGATGTGCTGCCGACCTACGCCAGACACTACGAGACCGGCGAGCCGATCCCCCGGGAGATGATCGACAAGCTCGAGGCCTCGAGCAAGTTCAACCAGGGCTTTGCAACCACTGAATACGTCGCGGCCTCGCTCCTCGACATGCGCTGGCACACGCTGGCGACCACCGAGCAGAGGGATGCGCTCGCTTTCGAGACTGACGTCATGACGGATATCGGCCTCATCCCGGCCATCCTCCCCCGCTACCGGACGCCGTACTTCAGCCACATCTGGGGCGGTGAGTATGCCTCGGGCTATTACAGTTACATGTGGGCCGAGGTGCTCGACGCCGACGCCTTCGAGTACTTCAGGGAAAAGGGGATCTTCGACCCCGAGGTGGCGCGCTCCTACCGCGAAAACATCCTGGAGCCCGGCGGCAGCGTGCACCCGATGGAGCTCTACCTCCGCTTCCGCGGGCGAGAACCGAGCGTCGAGCCCCTGTTGGCCCGACGGGGTTTCCAGTAGGGCGTTTCGGTGCCGGCTTTCGAAACCCAGGAGGTTGCACCGCTGACGGCGCGCATGTTCACTTTCTGAGTTTCTAACCCGCATTATTCGCGAGGATTCGTCGCGAGAGGCGCGAGGTGCAAGCGGGGTGGCGATTTCGCAAGATGAGGGAGCGGAGGCGTACTTGCAGTACGTCGAGCGAGCGAATCGAGAAAGCGCCGCCACGCGTAGCGGATCGCGCCTCGCAGTAGAAGACTCGTGAAAAATGCGGGCTAAAGCCCGGAACCGATTCCGATTCCGCGACGTCGGCGTTCGTCCCCCGCTTCCGTTGTACCGGCACGAGCGGGCGGCCGATTCGCTGACCTGATCATCCAAAGACCCGATGGCTCTCATCGTGCGGTGAGGGCCTTTTTTTTCGCCTTATCCGGCGGATGTACAGGAATTTAAATTTTTTCTAGAAAAATTCTAGAAAATACTTGACAATTCACCAATCGAGACCTATATTCACCATCCAGGAGGACGAAATGGCACATGTTGAAGAGATCACAGCGTGGGACTTCAGCACGGGAAAACTCCCCTACTACGACCAGCTCTACAAAACGGCATTGCGGATGACCCGCTCCGTTCCGGAGACCGAAGACCTGCTCCAGGAGACCTACCTCAAGGCCTTTCGCTACTACTCGGGGTTCGAGGAGGGCACCAACCTCAAGGCGTGGCTCTTCCGCATCATGAAGAACAACTTCATCAACACCTATCGCAAACGGAAGGTGCAGCCGCAGCACGTGGAGCTCGACGAGCTTCGCGACAGCGGCGAAGGGTCTCTGGAGGTCGCGCCCGGCTTCGCGGAGGGCGGGTCCGAAGCGGGCGGGCCGGCCGAGGAGATGGACGAGAATCTCGCCCGCGCCATCAACGCCCTGCCCCACGACTACAAGATGGCCCTGCTGCTGGTGGACATCCAGGGCCACACCTATCAGGAGGTCGCGGAGATCCTCGCCGTGCCGGTGGGAACCGTGATGTCGCGGCTTTTCCGTGGCCGAACAAAGATCGAAAAGGCTCTCATTTCCTACGGCAAGCGGTACAACTACCTCTCGCGCCCGCCGCGCAAAGTCCGCGACACGACCATCGACGTCGAGAGCATCTTCCACGGCACGGCTGGGTGATGCATGCGGAAGCCTCGCGCATGCCAAATATTCACCAAAAACTCGATTGACATGGAACGATCGAGCCATGGCGAGGCCTGCCGTGTTGAAGGCAATTATCCTGTGTGTTGAATGGGTGCCGGGCTCTTTTCCCGGCGGGGTTCACTGACGTCCCTCTCGCCGGACTTCGCCCTCCAGCTGGCGCCCATCAGTCGTGCCTTCGAAACCCGTCGCCTTCTCTGGGTTTGCCCGCGGCGGGGTGACTCGGGTCACAGGACAGTGAGACTCTATCGCACTAAATTGTCGGTATGTATCCCACCACATTCCGATCAGGCCCAACGCGCGCAACTCCCGGCGCCGGATTTCTCTGGTCACCGGCGGTCCACGTGAGTCCGTCAACGATTCGAAGGACTGGACCATGGAGGGCGTGATGAACAGAAGCTCGACGAACTGGGGAGTGATTCTTGCAGGCGGCTCGGGGAGCCGGCTCAACACCCTGACAACCGACGCGGACGGGACGGTGATTCCGAAACAGTACTGCTCGTTTCTCGGCGGGCCCTCCCTTTTGAGAACGACAATTGATCGCCTCGGAGTGGTGGTGGATCCGAGCCGCATCGTGATTGTGGTCTCGGCCCAGCACAGAAGGTGGTGGGAACCGGAGCTTTCCGACATCGCCCCCGAGAACGTCATCGTCCAGCCTTGCAACCGCGGCACCGCGTGCGGCGTTCTCCTGCCGTTGATCTCCATCCTGTCAAGAGATCGGCGGGCGCGGGTTGTCGTATCCCCCTCGGATCACTACGTTTACGATGAGTTAACTCTCACGTCGTCACTGATGGCGGCCCAAACTCATGTCGACGCACTTCCTGACGCGCTGGTTCTGCTCGGCATGGTGCCCGACCGCGCGGAGACCGGCTATGGCTGGATCACTCCGACTCCAGGTCACCAGGGGGCAGTTCGAGGTGTTGCGTCGTTTGTCGAGAAACCGGACGGCGAGGTCGCAAACGAGCTGATGCGGTCGGGCGCCCTGTGGAGCAGTTTCACCTTCGTGGCGGCCGGTGAAACGCTGATGAATCACTTTCGACGCTCGATGCCGTGGCTGGTCGATAAGTTCGACCGGAGGCTCGAATTCGCATCCGGACACAACCGAAATCATGCTCTCCTCAGCCTGTATGACAGGCTGCCGACCGTCGATTTTTCGAGCGGGTTGTTGGAGCGGAGTGGTGGACGCATCCAGGTCCTCGTGGTCCCCCCTTGCGGTTGGACCGACCTCGGGACGCCGGAACGGGTGTCCGAATGCGCGAAGAGGTTTCGTTGCGCCCATCACGAGTCGGAGTGCACGTCGATTGAACACGAGAGCTGCGAGAAGGCGCCCGAACCAGCGCCGCACGGGACTTCCAGGTGGAGTCCGGTCGATCTCGCCGAGGTCGCTTTACGGTCGGCCGAATCCGGCAGGAGACCGGCTCCACGTTCATAAGTGCTGGTCATAAAGGTAAAAGTGCCCGGCACCGAGTTCGAAATGTGCCACGCGTCCAATCACGCCCGACGAAAGTGCAAACTCAATCCGGAGATGTCGATGATCTCGTCAAGACGGGCCACGGAGAGGAGTTACGTTTAAAAGACGTCACAACATCATAATCACCGTACCAGGCACCTTTAATAATCACCGTACCAGGCACCTTTACAGGCACCTTTATGATCCGCCTCGACTCAGGTCCCAAGCACTCCGAAGTGTGCCACGCGTCCAATCACGCCCGACGAAAGTGCAAACTCAAACCGGAGATGTCAATGATCTCGTCACGACGGGCCACGGAGAGGAGTTACGTTCAAAAGACGTCACAACAGCATAACCCCCGTACCAGGCACCTTTACAGGAACCTTGCATAACCCCCGTACCAGGCACCTTCACAGGCACCTTTACAGGAACCTTGCGCCCATGGTGGAGGGTGGTATGTTGAATGCGGGCAAAAGAAGCTCCTTTCAACAACCTGAACAGACTTGCTTTGAAGGGGTTCCGGGGTCGAGAACCCACGGAGGTGTGCCATGCGGTTAAAACGATGGGCAAGGCGAGCACTCCTCGGCATTGCCGCGATACTGGGGTTCCTCGTGGTTCTGGTCGGCGTGGGCGTCTGGTACGTCAGGTCTCACTCGGTCCCCCAAACCAGCCTCGAATCCGACAAGGGACAGGCTCTCCTTCGGCGGAACACATCGCCTGATTACGAGCCGCTTGCGGGCCACTGGGTGCAGCAAGAGCAGATGCTCTGCTGCGCGGCGTCCGCCGTCAGTGTGATGAACTCGCTGCAGCCCGAGGCGGGCTACACTCAGAAAAATCTGTTCATCCCCGGGACGGCGCAGATCATCACACTGGACGAATTCCGGCAGGGCCAGTGCACGCTCGAAAAGCTGGCCGCGCTCATCCGCGCTCGGGCGGGACTATCGGCCGCCTGCAACCACGCCGGGAGTGGTCCCGGGGAAAGTGACCTCTCGACGTTCCGGCAGGCGCTAAAGGAGAACTCGGCGACAGACGGGGACTACATGATTCTCAACTACTCGCTCATGTACCTCGCAGGAATGGGCGAGGGAGGTGGGCATTGCTCCTCCATGGCCGCGTATGACGAAGAGGAGGACCTCGTCCTAGTGTTGGATCCCAGAGGTGCGAATCGGCGGTTCTGGATCGCCGCCGCCAGCCTCTACGGTGCGATGAACACAGTTGACGAGATCAGCCACGAATATCGCGGCTGGATCACGGTCACGAAGTAGAAGGACAGTCAGATTCCGTAAACCACCAAAGGGTGCCGGACACCAGGGTATTGACATTACTCTAAAGGTGCCCAGCACCGAGTTCCGTAATTGTGAAACTCCGGAACCCCGGACTCGGCAAGAAGCAGCGAAGGTGGCTGCGGCCGCGGGGTGGATGGATGGAAGCGGCGAGCAGCCACTCGATGCTTCTGCCGAGAGCCGTTATCGCGGAGCGGGAGCGAGCCCACGTGGGTGTCCGGCACCTTTCCTGATCCGCCTCGACTCAGATTCCAAGCACTCCGAAGTGTGCCACGCGTCCAATCACGCCCGACGAAAGTGCAAACTCAACCCGGAGATGTCAACGGTCTCGTCGACACGGTCCAAAGAGAGGAGTTACGTTCAAAATAATCGTCACAACATCATAACCACCGTACCAGGCACCTTTACGTCCACTGGCGGCGGGGAGACCAGATCTCCGCGGACCGACCATCGAAAAAAAGCCGCCAACCGGCGGCTTTTGGATGTAGATGGTCGGGACGCGGAGATTTGAACTCCGGACCCCCTGAACCCCATTCAGGTGCGCTACCAGGCTGCGCTACGTCCCGACTCGAATCAGTTTTCAGTTCTCAGTTCTGAGTTTTGAGTTCCCGACCGCCCTCCCCCGTTTCCGCCGGGCGGGTGGGGGAAAACTCAAAACTCATAACTCACAACTCATCACTTGAATTGTCAGTCGCTCTTGAGCTCCGTGACGATCTCGTGGATCTCGTCGCGGACGTTCTTGAGCGTCGCGAGGAGTGGTTGTACGTCGGCGGCGGGCTCCTTGTCAACCTCTGCCGGCGCCGCCTTCTTCTTGGTGGTGCGGCGCGCGCTGCTGGTTTTGACAACGGCCTTCGGCGGGGGCGCCTTCTTTTCGACTGCGGGAGCGGGTTCGGGCTCGTCGTCGTCGTCCCGGTCGTCGCCTGTTTCAGGATCGGCATCGGCGGGCGCGAGCTCCACTTCGAGCTCCGCAGGCGGCACGACCTCTCCCCGTCCTCCATCGCCGCGACCTTCTTGCGGGCGCCGGCGATGGTCAGCCCCTCATCGAACAGCAGCCGCCGGATCTCGAGGATGAGATCGACCTGTTCGCGCGAGTAGAGCCTCTGACCGGTGGTGCTCTTGCCGGCCTCGAGCTGCGGAAACTCGGTTCCCCAGAAACGCAGCATATAGGGCTGAACGTTGGCGAGCTTGCAGACCTCGTTGAGTTTGAATTGATCCTGGTCGTCAGGAAGTTTCACCGGACCCGCCATTGTCGTCCTCCGTATCGGGTGTGAGGGTCAGACGCAGCTGCAGGGTGACCCGGCGGTTGCCGACCCACGAACCCGGCACCGGCACTTCGATATCCAACTCCCTCACCTGGCCGCTCTCGACGATGGCGCCGGTGCCGTGGAGTCGCAGGTGCAGTTGGTTGTCTTCGGCGCGCACCGCAACCTTGCGGGGCGACGCGGGCGCAAGATGTGTCGGGGTGTCCGGCGAGGCGAAGAGGTCCTCGTCGACCGCGGTGAAGGGCGACTCGACGACCGGTATCTCGTATGCTCTTTCCGGACCTTCCTCCGGCACCTCGATCGCGTGATCCGACGCCTCGTCGACCACGATGTCGGCGGAGAGAGCCGCGAGGGCCTCCCGGTCCTCGCCGACGCCGAATGCAATGTCGATATCGTCGGAACCGACCGCGGCCAACGCCGGAGGCAACCCATCCGACGACGGAGCACTGGGAGCGAACGGGCTCGGCGCCACGATACGGTCCACGTAGCGGTCCGAGGGCGGCAGGACATCGGCGGTCGGCGGCGGTGTATCCCTGCGGATGTCGTCGGTGAAAAACTCGATCACGGGCTCGTCGGTGTCGGACGGTTCGTCAAACGGCGACGAAAACTCCAACGGCGGGGCCTCGGCCCGAACCCGGCTCTCCTCGAAGGCCGGTATCACCACCGGAGGCGGCGTCGGTTCCATTTCGGCCCGGGCCTCGACCTCGGTCTTGGTCACCTCGTCGACGAACGACTGCTCGTCGGAACCCGGAAAGACGTCATCGTCGACCCGCAGGTCGGCGAAGTCGTCGGGCCCGATCTCGATCTCGTCCGGGGACTCGTAGACCGCCGTGCTGACCTCGTCCTCGAATCCGCGCCCGGACGGCCGGCCGCCGGGAACGGGCCTCGCGGTCTTCGAGAAATCGCGGGTTCTGGCTCCGTCGTCCTCGGGAAAGACGATTTCATCCACCGGCGCCTGCGCTCGAGGGCGGGCCGGGGGCGGCGCGGAGGTCTCCGGAAACACCGTCGGCGGTTCGGGCGCCGGGGGTTTCGGCCTGGAGGCCGCGGGCGTCGGTTTGGGAGCCGCAGGTGTCGGTTTTGGGCCTGCGGGCGTCGCTTTGGGGGCGACAGGCGGCGGCATCCCGGGGGAACGTCGAGATTCCGCGACGGGCGGCTTGCCGGCGGCCGGAGAGGCCACGGGAGGAGCCGCGGGGGCTGGTCTGGGTGGAGGCGCCGGGGCAGCCCTGGGCGGCGCGGGAGCAGCCGGTGCCGGGGCCGGTGCGCGAGGTGGAGCCGCGGGCGAGGTCCGCGGGGCGGACGGCACGCGCATGGTGGCGGCAGGGTCGGCGGCTCCCGGCGACCGGGCCTCGGCGGCCGCGCCCTCATACCGTTCGCGCAGGCTTCGCATCACCAGCTTGACGATGCCCTCGAGGGTCTCCTGGACGCCGACGCCCTTGGTGGCGACGGCCTCGAAGATCGGGACCTTGAAGACATTGAGGTCCGTGTCGAGCTCCTCGACCGTACGAACGTCCTTGAGATCGCGTTTGTTGAACTGCAGCGCCAGGGGGAACCCCTCGAGACTGATGCCCTGGAGCAGCAGGTTCTCCTGCAGGTTTCTGAAACTCTCGATGTTGGAGCTCTGCATGGCGCGCTGCGAGTCGGCGACGAAGACGACGCCGTCGGCGCCGCGCAGCACCAGCTGGCGGGTCGAGTTGTAGTGGACCTGGCCGGGCACCGTGTAGAGCTGGAGGGTGACGTCCATCCCGCGGATCGAGCCGATCTCGATCGGCAGGAGATCGAAAAAGATGGTCCGATCGCCCTCGGTGGCGAGGGAGATCATCTTGCCGCGGTCGCCACCCTCGAAGTGGTCGTGAATCCACACCAGGTTGGTGGTTTTTCCACACAAACCCGGACCGTAGTACACGATCTTCGCATTGAGCTTTCGCAGCGCATAGTTGAAGAAAACCATGGAAACCTTCTGCCCCGGCTAACTCTTTCGTCCTCTGATCATAACCCGAATCGGGACCCCGGCCAAACCGAAGGCGTCGCGAAGGACATTCTCGAGGTACCGCACGTAGGAAAAGTGCGGGGGGGCGGTGAGGTTCGTAAACAGGACGAACTGCGGGGGTGCCTGACGCACCTGCGAGCCGTAGTAAAGCTTGGGGGCCTTTCTGCCCGACATCGGCGGCGGACGCTGGTCCCAGGCCTGCCGAACGACACGGTTGAGGTCGGTCGTGGAGATCTTGCGGGTGTAGGCGCGATGGACGTCGCAGATCGTCGGAAACAGGCGGTGCACGCCTTTGCCGTTGAGGGCCGAAAGGTAGACCCGCGGTGCGTGACGCATGAACTTGAGCTGGTGATCGGCCTGGTCCTCGAGGTGGACGCGCGACGTTTCCCGATCCTCGATCAGGTCCCATTTGTTGACGACAAGGATCACGCCGCGGCCGGCTTCCCAGGCGTAACCGCCGACGTGGGCGTCCTGGTTGGTGATGCCCTCGACAGCGTCCACAACCAGCAGGCACACGTCCGCGCGCTCGAGGTAGCGCCGCGCCATCACCACCGACAACACCTCGGGGCCGCGGTCGGTCTTGCCCTTGCGCCGGATCCCGGCGGTATCGACCAACAGATACCTTACGCCGTCCTTTTCGAGCACCGTGTCGACCGCGTCGCGGGTGGTTCCCGCCACCTCGCTGACCAACAGACGGTCGTCGCCCAGGAGTTGGTTGACCAGTGACGACTTGCCGACGTTGGGACGGCCGATGACGGCGATCGGGATCTCGGACCCCCGCCGGTTCGGATCGGCCCCCTCCTCCACCTCCGCCTCGGGCAGGTAGAGCTCCAACGCGTCCCAGAGCTCATCGATCCCGGTGCCGTGCTCGGCCGAGATCACGATCGGTTCGCCGAGGCCCAGCCGGTGAAACTCGTGCGACTGCAGCTCGACTTCCTTGCGGTCGCCTTTGTTGACGGCCACCACCACGGGGACGCCGAGCCCCCGCAGGTACTCGCCGATCTCCCGGTCCTCGGGGATGGGTCCAGCCACCCCGTCGAGCAGAAGGACCACCACGTCGGCGCCGCGAATCGCGGTCTCGGCCTGACCGCGGATCAACGGCACGAAGGTGTCCTCGTCCACCATCAGCAGCCCGCCGGTGTCGACGAGCGTGATCGCGCCGCCTCCGGGACGCTCGACCTCACCGAAGATGCGGTCGCGCGTCACCCCCGGCAGGTCGTGGACCAGGGCCCGGCGGCTGCGGGTGAGCCGGTTGAACAGGGTCGACTTGCCGACGTTGGGCCGGCCCACCACCACCACCACCGGTTGGGCGCTCAAACCGGGTCCTCCACCGGCGAAGCCTCCGGCTGCGGAACGGGAGTGTGCTGCTCCAGGTTCGATCGACCGACGACGATCCACCGCCCGTCGACCAACCGCAGTTGGAGGAGGGTTCTCTGAACCGTGCTCTCGAAACGGCCCTTCTCGACCCCGTCGGCGGCGCCGAAGCGCGTGATGTCCCAAACCTCGATCAGACGCACGGTGGCATTGATGCCGCGAAACACGCTGATGGTCTCGATTTCGAAGCCGGTGAGCTCGGCGTGGATCCGGTCTCCGGTGTTCTGGAGCAGCTCTTTGAGCAGCGTGTGAACCGCGGCGATCTCGTTGGGGCTCGCGTGTCCCTCGAGGACGCCGGTGTCGAGCGTCGAGTAGGCCTCGGCCAGAGCGTGGAGATACCCGCCGACCGCCTCTTCGACGAGTCGTTGCTGTTCGGGGCTGGGGTCGGTGTTTTCGCAGCCCGCCACCGCCAGCATCGCCAGGGCCAGCCCGAGCACGAACGCACCTCGCAGCGTCGCCATCACCGCCTCCAATCGTCAATCCTGCGTGAGCGAGGATAGCACCCCTGTCCGACCACCCGCGTCACGGGTAAACTGGGCTCCGTGACGATCCGGTCGTCAAAAAGGTTGGTGCACCATGGCCGAAAAACTCAACGTGACCTGCCCCCATTGCCGATCCGCATTGAAAATCGACACCGAGGCGGGCGTGGTCGTCGACCACACGCCGCCGTCGAAACCCGTGGAGAAAGCGGACTTCGACGCCCGTCTGAAACAGCTCGAAAACGAGAAGAACCGTGCCGCCGACCTCATGGCTGAGGCCATGCGCAAGGAGAAATCCAAGGACCGGCTGATGGGGGACCGCTTCCGCGAGCTCCTCGACGACGCGAAAAAGAAGGACGACGGCTCGCGGCCGATCAAGGACATCGACCTCGACTGACGCCGAGGTTTCAGTTTTCAGTTTTGAGTTTTGAGTTTTGAGTTCCGCCCACCCACCCTTGTGCGGCCATCCCGGCTATACGCAAAACGCCCCCCCGAAGGTGCGGGGGGGCGGGTGGGAACTCAAAACTCAGAACTAAGAACTGAAAACTAAAAACTGAGAACTCTGCCTATTCAGTTGCCGCCTCCTCGGTGGTTTTGGCGGCCTCGGCGGCCGGCGGCGGTTCCGGCTTCGGCGGAATGGCGATCCCCTTACGGGTCAGCTCTTCGTCGATGATCGCTTCGAATGACTCGAACGGCTGAGCGCCCGTGAGGACCCTGCCGTTGATCATGAATCCGGGGGTTCCGGTGATGCCGAATCCGCGCGCCTCCCGCATGTCCGCGTCGACCTTTTCGCGGTAGGTCTCCTGGGCGATGCACGCGCCGAACAGCTCGACGTCCATGTTCATCGCCGCCGCCTGCGCCATCATCGAATCGCGGTTCATCGTGCGCTGGTTGGCGAACAGCCAGTCGTGGAACTCCCAGTACAGCCCCTGGTCCTGGGCGCACAGCGCCGCCTCACCGGCCAGTTGCGCCTGGGGGTGCATCGGCAGCGGGAGATTCTTGAAGACGTGTCGGACCTGGCCGTCGTAGCGCGCCATCACCGCATCGATGGTCGGTTGCGCCTTGGCGCAATACGGACACTGGTAATCGGTGTACTCCACCAGCACGATCGGCGCCGACGCCGGGCCCCGCGTCGGCGTGCCCTCGGCGATGGCGACCTCCACCCGAGGCGGTTCGAGCAGGATGACGACGCCGGATTCCTCGAACAGCTCTTTGCGCAGGGCGTCGAGAAGCTGCGCCTGCTGCTGCTGCTGGAGCGCCTGGACAACCTGCTCGCGCGCCTGGGCATCGTCCGCGGCCAGACGGTTCCGGTACATCGACATGACCTTGACGATCTCGCCCTCGTCGGGCGGGGTCATCTTGGCCTGGACGTTGCGTTGCAGGTACTCGTCCCGGGTGATGCCGGCGGCGGTCGCCTTGGCCACCACGAGTCGCTCGAAGATCTGCTGGTTGAGCTCGGCGACGGTGGTGTCGTAGATCTGCTGCCGGAGCTGCACCAACGACGGGCCGACCATCGTTTCCACCTCGGCTGCGGTAATGACCTCGTCGCCGATCCTGGCAGCCACGACGTCCGCGGCGGCGGGCGGCGCCGCCTGCTGGGCGCAGGCCACCACGGCCAGAGCCATCAACGCACACCCTGTAAAGGTCCCAAAAAACTTCGTTTTCATTCCCTCTCCTGTCTCCGCCCGCGGCGGTCCGTGCCGCCATGTCGAGACGGTTTTTCCACTATGGACCGGCCGCAGAGCGTGGTCAATGTCCGGGACCACCGGATTGACGGAGGTTTTACAGCGGAACCGCATTCGTGCGGGCGAGAACGGCTCACCCGGAGAGGTCGTTGACGGCGCGGTCGAGCTCGTCCAGAGTCGTCACAATCTTGACGCCATCGGGCGGTCGCTGGAGGCTGGCCGAGCCCGCGCCCCCTACCCACACCTCGATGGAGCGCGGCAGCGCTTCGCGAACCATGCCGATACCCTTTTCCGTCTCGTCCGCCGATGCGAAGAGGCTCATCGAGATGCCGACCGCGGCGGCGTTGAGCGTCGCGGCCGCAGAGACGATCTCCTCCGGGGGCAGCTGTGGCCCCAACACGCGCACGGCGCGGCCCGCGATGGTGATCTCGAGCGCCGCGATCTGCAGCCCGAGCCCGTGGATCTCATTCGGCAGGCTGGTCAGGATCACCGGACGCCCACCCGCCGCGACCTGCAACGGCGCGCGCATCAGTCGTAACTCGTCCTCCAACACCTCGGAAAAGAAATGTTCGTGGCGGATCTCGATGCCGCCGCGGGACCACTCACTCCCGACCTCTTCGAGCAGCGGCGCCACCCGTTCGCGGAGAAACCGCGCCATCCCGAGCACCGTCGCATCACGGCGCAAGGCGGCGACCAGCGTTTCGCGGTCGAACCTGCGACACGCCTCGATCACCTCTGCCAGGGTTTCGTCACTGCCGGCCGGCGGCACCGTCGGATCGACCGTCCCGGCGCCGCGCACCAGAACTTCGAGCTCGGCTGCGGTCAGCGGCACCACATCGCCCGCGCGGTGACCGCTGTCGAGGGCCCGCGAAATCAGCAGCAGCTGCCGAACCTGCGCGGCCGTGTACCTGCGGTGCCCCGATTCGAGCCGGAGCGGCGTCGGAAACCCGAATCTCTTTTCCCAAGCTCTCAGGGTGTGCTCGCCGATCCCGGTCCGGCGGGTCACTGCGCCCATCGGCCACAGTTGCTCGTCAGTCCCGTCTCCTGCCGGCACAATCTCTCCTTGATCTTCGCTGATCACCACGTTCGCGTCCTCTCGATCCGCCGCTGCGCCCCGATTCTCACGCCGCGACCCCCGTGGCCGTTCGAGCCACATTGTATGCCTCCACGACCCGTTCGATCGTATCGTGGAGCCCCGCCCACTCCGGATTTTCCGCCCACAGCGTATCGGTAGCCGGATCGTTGCGGTCATACCAGCCGTACCAGTCGCCCATGTGGACGACGAGCGCCGAACCGCAACCGGCGAACCTCGCGGCGTTGACGGCGGCGGCGACATCGGGAACAGCGTCACCGCTCAGCGCGTAGGTCACGAAGACATTCCCCAGACGCCGCTCGACCTCGCGGACCGTGCGGTGCACACGGGGGTTGAAGAGGTTCGAAACACCCGGCGGAAAGACGATCACGAGCCCGGGCCGACTCGAGTCGTGCTGAAAGGGTCTCTGTGTGTTCACGGGCGGCCTCCAATCGCTGTCGAAACGGTGGTGACTCGTGGCCGTTCTTTGCGAGCTTCCCGACGCTCATAGGGGATTCCGGCCCCATCGGTCATGACACCCGAGTGCGGCATCATCACGACGCACAATCGTTGGTTTGTCAATTTTATTTCTTGGATTTCAGGCCGTCATACACAGCGGTACGGCGGGAGATGGAATTTTCGGCCGCCGGACAGCGCTCTGCTCACCAACGCAGCGCCGGAACCCCGATCGTGAGATGCTGCGAGGGAGACAACACGTGTCCACACTCCTCGTCCCCGGCGATCGCGTTCCCGCGATTCGCATCCGACCGGCCAACGCCGGGATGGTGAACGTGGACGCCGACTGGGTCCTCTACTGGATGGTCAGTTCCAGACGGGCGCGTTTCAACTTCGGCCTCCAGCGCGCCGCTGGATGGGCCCGGCATCTCGGCAGACCCCTGCTGGTGTTCGAGCCGCTGCGGTGCGGCTACCGGTGGGCGTCGGACAGGCTGCACGGTTTCGTCATCGACGGCATGGCGGACAACGCCGCCGCCTTTGCAGCGCGCCGGACGGCGTACCTCCCCTACCTCGAACCCGAACCGGGCGCCGGCAGCGGGCTGCTCGAGGCCCTCGCCGAAAGGGCGGCGGTCGTCGTCAGCGACGACTTTCCGACTTTTTTTCTGCCGAAAATGGTGGCCGCCGCCGCGGCCCGGCTGGCCATCCGGCTCGAGGTCGTCGACAGCAACGGCCTGCTGCCGATGGCTGCAGCCGACCGCGAGTTCACGACCGCATACGCGTTTCGCAGGTTTCTCCAGAAGAACCTTCCCGGACACCTCGACCACATGCCGCTCGCAGACCCGCTCGCCGAGGTGCTGCCGGAGGCTCCCGCAATCCCGGCCCGCATCGCCACCTCGTGGCCGACCGCAGCCGCGGACCTTCTCGGTGGGGGCGCGGTGGCCGTCGACGACTTCCCTATCGACCACGGCGTCGCGCGCACGCCGCTGCGGGGCGGATCGGAGGCGGCCGCGGCCACCCTCCAGCGGTTTCTCCAGCTGCGGCTCGGTCGATACAACGAGGAACGCAACCGCCCCGAGGTCGAGGCCACGAGCGGTCTCTCCCCCTACCTGCACTTCGGCCACCTCTCGGCTCACGAGGTCTTTCTCGAGGTCATGCGCCGCGAGCGTTGGACCGCCGAGGATGTGGTGCCGCCCGCCAACGGCCGCCGGGCCGGGTGGTGGGGCGTCGGCGACAACGCGGAAGCCTTTCTCGACCAGGTCGTCACCTGGCGGGAGCTGGGCTTCAACGTCTGCTCGCAGAGGGCTGACCACGACCGGTGGGAGTCGCTCCCCGCCTGGGCCCAACGCACCCTCACCGAGCACGTCCTCGACGAGCGCGAACACACCTACTCACTGGAGGAGTTCACCGCCGCCGCGACCCACGACCCGCTGTGGAACGCAGCCCAGAACCAACTCGTCCGCGAGGGAACGATCCACAACTACCTGCGCATGCTGTGGGGCAAGAAAATCCTGGAGTGGACTTCGGAACCGCGCGAGGCCCTCGAGGTGATGATCGAGCTCAACAACCGGTTCGCCCTCGACGGCCGCGACCCCAACTCGTACAGCGGGATCTTCTGGGTGCTGGGGCGCCACGACCGGCCCTGGGGGCCCGAGCGGCCGGTGTTCGGGAAGGTCCGCTACATGTCGTCGGCCAACACCGCCAGGAAGTTCCCGGTGCGGGCCTACCTCGAGAAATACGGAGAACGATCATGAAGATCCTGGTCACCGGCGCGACCGGCTACATCGGCGGCCGCCTGGTCCCCCTGCTCCTGGAACTCGGCCACCGGGTGCGGGTCGTGGTCCGCGACCCGGCGCGGGTGGCTGGGCGGTCGTGGTCGTCGCGGGTGGAGATCGTCCGTGGCGACGTCGAGGACCCCGCTTCGCTGGTCGAGGCGGTCTCCGGGGTCGATGCCGCCTACTACCTGGTGCACCTCATGGGCACAGGCGGCGACTTCGTCCAACGCGACCGTGCGGCCGCCAACAACTTCGTCGCCGCCGCCCGGGGACTCGGCCACGTGATCTATCTCGGCGGGCTGCTTCCCGAGGGTAAGGAAATTTCGGACCACCTCTCGAGCCGCGCCGAGGTCGGCAAGATCCTCCGCGCGGGTCTGCCGGCGACCGAGTTCCGGGCCGGTCCGGTGATCGGTTCGGGGTCGGCGTCGTTCGAGATGGTCCGCTATCTCACCGAAAGGCTGCCGGCGATGATCGCGCCGCGGTGGATTCTCAACCAGGTCCAACCGATCGCGGTGCGCGACATCCTGCAGTACCTCGTCCTCGCCCTCGACCGCGGGCCGTCGGGGATCTACAACGTCGGCACCGATCCCCTTACCTTCAAAGGCATGATGCAGGAGTTTGCGGCTGTGCGGGGTCTGCGGAGGGTGATCGTACCGGTGCCCGTCCTCGCGCCGCGCCTCGCGGCCCTGTGGGTCGGGTTGGTGACCCCGATCTCGAACCGCCTCGCGGTGCCGCTGATCGAGGGAGTCACCCACCCGGTTGTCGCCGACACCTCCCGCACGCTGGAGGACTTCCCCGAGGTGACGCCACTCTCCTATCGCGACGCGGTGACCCGCGCGCTGCGCCAGACCACCGAAAACGCGGTGGCAACCAGGTGGACCAACGCCCTCGGCGACACCCCGGCTTTCGAGCTGACCCAGGTCGAAGGACTGATCCGCGAGACCCGACGCACCCACACCTCGGCCGACCCCGAGGCGACCTTTCGCGCCTTTTCGTCGCTCGGGGGTGAGACCGGGTGGCTGTTCTGGAACTGGGCCTGGTCCCTGCGCGGCTTCATGGACCAGATGGTGGGTGGACCGGGACTGCGGCGCGGCCGGCGCCATGCGGACGATCTCGAACCGGGCGACGCGTTGGATTTCTGGCGGGTGGAAAAGGTCGAGCCTCCGAAGCTGCTGCGGCTGCGCGCAGAGATGAAAGTGCCCGGCCGTGCCTGGTTGCAGCTCGAGGCCGTTCCCGAGGGCGACGGCACGCAGCTGGTGCAGACCGCGATCTTCGAGCCGTTCGGGTTGGGAGGCCAGCTCTACTGGAACCTCCTCTACCCTGTCCACAAGGTCATGTTCTCCGGGATGGCTCGACGGATCGCCGAACGAGCCGAGGCCGGCAAGGGGCGTTAGATGCACATCTCCACCTTTTCCTCGCGGCAGATCATCCAGGCCCCGCTCGATGAGGTCTTCCGCTTCTTCTCGGACGCCGGGAACCTCGAGCGCCTCACCCCTCCGTGGCTGGGGTTCGAGGTCCTGACACCGCAACCCATCGAAATGGTTGCCGGGGCCCTGATCGACTACCGGTTGCGGTGGCGCGGCCTGCCGCTGCGCTGGCGGACCGAGATCGAAGTGTGGGAACCGACCTTCCGTTTCGTCGACCGCCAGATCCGGGGACCTTACCGGTTGTGGCGCCACGAACATCTGTTCGAGGAGCATCGCGGCGGCACCCTGGTCGAGGACCGGATCGAGTACGCGGCGATCGGAGGTCGGCTCGCCCACGCCCTGGCCGTCGACCGCGACGTGGCGACCATCTTCGCCTACCGCCGCCAGGCCCTGGACTCGATCTTTTCCCGATAATATTTCGATATATCCTCGAAAATTTCTTTGAGAGTTTTGGAATTTTAGAATTTATCTCGATATTGTACCTCCCGAAGCCGGCTTCCGGCACCGACAACACGACCTGGGAGGTCATCATGAAGAGAGCTTTGATTCTTGGTCTGGTCCTGACTTTTGGTTCGATTCCGGCCTTCGCAGGCGGCGGCTGCTCGAGCTCCGCGACAAACGCCGCCAACAGCGGTGACATCGTCGCCACCGCACAGGCCGCGGGCGACTTCAACACCCTGCTCGCCGCCGCGCAGGCCGCCGGCCTGGTGGAAACCCTCGAGTCCGCGGGTCCGTTCACCGTCTTCGCGCCCACCGACGAAGCGTTCGCCAAGCTGCCCGAGGGCACCGTCGACTTCCTGCTCGCCAACCCGGACAAGCTCCGAGAGGTGTTGCTTTATCACGTCGTGCCGGGCCGCGTGATGGCGGCTGACGTTGTCGCTCTCTCTTCCGCGAAGACCGCGGAGGGCTCTGACATCACGATCACCCTCGTGGACGGCGGCGTCATGATCGACAACGCAAACGTCACCGCCACCGATATCGAAACCTCCAACGGCGTCATCCACGTCATCGACACCGTCATCCTCCCGAGAGGATGACTCTCGCGCTCCGGCGCACCCCCCCTCCAACAGCCCGCCCGACCAGGGCGGGCTTTTTTGCCGTTGTCGGTGGACCTGGAGGTCCCGCCCAACTACAATTCGACCCTTTGGGAGTGCCGATGAAGTTCACCGTGCCAGTCCTCGTTCTCGCCGTCCTCCTCTTCGCGGCCGCATCGCCGGCGCAGACGCCGGACGGCGTGGCCGTCGGGGCCGCACCGCCCACGGCGCCGCCCCCTTCGGGGCTCCGGTGGTCGCTCGGGCTCGGAGTCATTTCCTCCCCGCGTCCCTATGTCGGCGCCAACAACAAGATCACCCCGATCCCCCTGATCGAGCTCTACTACAAAAAGCTCTACGTCCAGGGGATCCAGGCGGGGTACCACTTCATCGACACCGACAAGTTCACCCTGGACGCGCGGGCCGGATTCGTGTTCGCGGGCCTCGACCCCGACGACTCGCCGGAGCTCGCGGGGATGTTGCAGCGCGACCCGACGATCGAGCTCGGATTCGTGTTCGACTGGAAGCCCGGCAAGTACAAGCTCAGCACCTCGATCTACACCGATGTCCTCGGGGTCTCCAACGGCCAGCAGGCGGAGACAAACTTCTCGCGCACGTGGACGTTCGGCCGCTACCGGTGGGGTCTGACGCCGTCAATCGGCGTCGTGTGGCAGAGCAGCAACTACATCGATTACTACTACGGCGTCACGCCGGAAGAAGTGCAACCGGGCCGCCCGGAGTTCATCGGCCACTCCGCCGTCAACTTCGAGAGCGCACTCCTCGCCTTCTACCGCCTGTCCGGCAGGGTGACCCTGGTCGGACTGATCCAGATCCAGCGTCTGGACAACGGGATCCTCGAGAGCCCGATCGTCGACACCCAACGGGCCTTTTTCTCCCTGGTCGGCGCGACCTACAGGTTCGGCAAGACCCCCGGACAGCCGTGACGGGGTTGAACGTCGCCCAATCTCATCCGGCTCCCCCGTAGGGCCTGAAGCGGTCAGGCTTCTCGGGCACGGAGACGGAAACGGAGACGGGCACGGACGGGCGGGGCCGGAAATGGACAATCCGCTGATCCGCGTTAGACTCGGCAACCGAGATCGATCTGGAGGTGCTCCGTGACCGCAACCCTCGAATCCGCCGATCGCCAGCAGCTGCTCGACCGTTTTCTCCGGTACGTCAAGATCGACACGAGATCCGACGAGAGCTCGACGACCAGCCCGACGACCGAAAAGCAGAAGGGCCTTTCCAAATTGCTGGCCGAAGAGCTCAAGGCACTCGGCTGCGACGACGCCGCGATGAACGAGTGGGGCTACGTATTGGCGTCGATCCCGAGCAACCTGCCCGCCGGCCACCCGGCCGCCGGCAAGGTCCCGGCGATCGGTCTGATCGCGCACGTCGACACCTACTTCGGCACTTCGGGCGAAAACGTCAAACCACAGATCATCGAGTCCTACGACGGCAAGGACATCCAGCTCAACCCCGACCAGGTGCTCAAAACCGCCGACAACCCCAACCTCGCGAAGTGCGTCGGCCATACCATCATCCACACCGACGGCACGACCCTGCTGGGCGCCGACGACAAGGCGGGCGTCGCCGAGATCATGACCGCGATTGCGTGGATCAAATCGAACCCCGAATTTCTCCACGGCCCGATCAAGATCGCCTTCACCACCGACGAGGAGGTCGGCCGCGGCACCGAGCACTTCGATGTCAAGGCGTTCGGCGCCGATTACGCCTACACCCTGGACGGCTCCGACCTCGGCGAGATCGAGGACGAGACCTTCTGTGCGGACACCGCCAACGTCACAGTGGTCGGCCACGACGTCCACCCCGGCTACGCCAAGGACAAGCTGGTCAACGCCGTGCGCGTGGCCGCGGCGATCATCGAAGGCATCGGCGATGCCCTCCTGCCCGAGACCACGGAAGGCCGCGAGCCCTACCTCCACCCCTATATCACCTCCGGCGACGTCTCGAAGGTCGACCTCAAGGTCCTGGTGCGGGCCTTCTCGGTCGAACAGCTCAACGAACGCGAAGACTTTCTCAGGTCGGTGATCGCGGACGTCGAAAAACGTTTTCCGAAAGCGAAGATCACGGTCGAGATTTCGGAGTCCTACCGCAACATGGCCTACAAGATCCGCGAGGACCCCAAAGTCCTCGACTACGCTCTCGAGGCCGTGGAGAGGATCGGCGTGACGCCCAAACGCCAGGCGATCCGCGGCGGCACCGACGGCGCCCGCCTGTCCTTCATGGGTCTGCTCACGCCCAACGTGTGGGCCGGCGGTCAGAACTTCCACTCGGTCCGCGAGTGGGTGTCGCTGGAGTGGATGGTCAAGGCGGTCGAAGCGACCCTCGAGATCCTCACCGTGTGGGTGGAAAAGTCTTCTTAGCCGCTGGACATTTCAACGTTTGAACGTTGCCACCCACCCACCCGGCACGCGGGACGCGTGCCCCACAAGCCAGCCTGTCGGTATCGTTTGTGGGGCAGCCGTCCCGGCTGCCGGGAGCAGACTTTGAAGGTGGGCCAGGGCCCACCCCACCCCGGACCCACATATCCGGCGAACCCGTAGGCTGGGCCGAGGCCCACCCCACCCCGAACCCACATATCGGGCGAACCCGTAGGGTGGGCCTTGGCCCACCTTCAGAATCGCCAATCAGGAGTCGGAGCCCGTCTGCAGGTTCGCGAGGCGCTCCTGCATCTTGTTGGCGGTCGACAGGTCGCCCCTAGCGGCGGCCACCTTGATGCCCTCGCGGTAGGTAGTGGCGGCGGCGTCAAGGTCGTCCGCGCCCTCGAATGCGCGCCCCAGCGCGAGAAAGGCGGCCGAGTACCTTGGGTCCGCCCTCAAGGCACGCTGGAGGCGGGCAATGGCGTCGGCGTGCCTCCCCTCTTCCAGCAACAGCTCGCCGAGCCCGAAGTTGGCGAGGGCGTCATCCGGATCGAGCTCGAGCACCTGACGGAACATCTCGCCCCGTCGTTTGCGATCCGACGCCGCGGTGTTCGTCTTCTCGCGGAGAGCTTCGGCGCGCTGACGTTGGTCGCGCTCGCGGTTCATCTTGGCGCGCAGCGCTTCGCCCGCCTCGCGCTCGGCGTCTTCGATCCGCCCCAGCCGGTTGTAGTACAGCGACAGGTTGGTGTGGGCCATGACCGACGAGGGGTTGACCTCGAGCAGACGCCGCATCAGGGCGATGGCCTCGTCATACCGGTGGTGCCGCCCGAGGATGACTCCCAGGGATTCGTACGAGTCGGCGTGGTCGCGGCACACCGCGATCGCCCGTTCGAGGAGTTTCACCGCTTCCTCCTCGCGATCGTACGAAAAAGCCTCCACCGCCCGCAGCTGGAGCCGCGTCGCCCAATAGCCGGGTTCCGGCGCCGCCAGCAACGGCAGCGCCCGCACCCTGACGGTGCACGACGCACCATCGCCCCACCGGCACTCCACTTCCCGGTTCTCGACCCGAATCTCGCGAATGACGGAGGCCAGCAGATAGGTCCGGCCCTCCCACCGCGCCACCGCCGACACGGAACCGGCACGGGAGTGGTCCTCGGTTGCGAACTCCCCGGCGACACCCGCGGCATCATCCGGATCCCCGGCCATGATCTCCAGCAGCACCGGCGCGCGGGCCGCACCGCGGCCGCTCGCCACCTTGGCCACCGTTTCCTGGCCGAGGAAACATCCCTTGGTGAGCGACACCGCGGGTCCGATCAGTGACGTTTCGTGGATCAGCTGCCCCTGAACTGCCTCGACCCCCCACAGGGGAATTCCCGACAGGATCCGGCGCGCTTCGAGCTCGTCGTCGTCAATGGTGGAGAACGCCCTCAGTGAGGGGTCCCACGTGACGCACCCCCGGCTCCCCCACCCTTCGATCGGAAACGTCGAGTCGGGCCGGAGCTGGGACCTCAGCCGCACCGCCTCCGCTCCGAGCAGGAGCGCGAGCTCCCCGGTCTCGACCAGCCGCAGGCTGACGTCGTCGGCGATGATGTGGTCCTCGAGAACGGACATCGCCGACGCCGCGGCAGCCGCCGGAAGGAGGAGGTCGATGCGGTCCGCGAGCTTGTGGAGAAAACCGAAAGCCTGGAGCCGACCGGCACGGTCGAGCAGCGCGGTCATCTGCGACGCCCCCCGGTCGAGGCCCCTGACGTCCGAGGTCAGCTGGCTGTGGAGAAAACGTTCCCGGTGGCCGCCCTCCACGGCGACCACGACCCACCCGTCGAGCCGTGCCTCGCCCCCTTCGAAGAGGAGCTGATCAGACGCTGAAGGACTCACCGCAGCCGCAGGTGTTGGTCGCGTTGGGGTTGGAGAAGACGAAGCCCTTGCCCTGCAGGCCGTCCTGGAAGTCGAGGGTGACGCCCTTGAGGTAAATGGTCGATTTGGGGTCGAGCAGAACCGTGAAACCCTCCAACTCGATGCGGGTGTCATTCGGGCGAACGTCGGAGAAGTCCATGTCGTAGGACAGACCGGAGCAGCCACCGCCGACCACGCTCAGCCGCAGACCTTTCTCCGCTCCCATCCCCTCTCTCTGGAAGATGGAGCGCACCTCGCGCTGGGCCCGCTCACTGAGGGTCACGATGGAACCGGTCCCGGCTGCGGGGGCGCTCACGATCCGTCCCCGGTGACCATCGACTGCAGTTCGCCGCTGGCGTGCATCTCGGTCACGATGTCGTTGCCGCCGATGAACTCTCCACGGACATAGACCTGGGGGAAGGTCGGCCAACCGGCGACCTCCTTGGCCGCGGTGCGGATCGCCTCGTCGGACAGCACGTCGAAGGTCCGGTACGGCACATCCAACGAGTCCATCACGGCGACGGTGTTGGCCGAAAAACCGCACATCGGTCGTTGCGGGGTTCCTTTGATGAAGACGAACATCGGCGACGACGCGACCATTTTCTTGACGCGGGTCTTCGGGTCCGCTGAAGCGTCGGTTTCGACCACCGGCTGCCCGAGGCCGCCGGCGGGCTCGGGGGCCGCCGCGATGTTGAAAGGGTTGTCTGCTCGTCGGTCCATTCATTCCTCCGCCGCGGGCGCACTTCACCCGCCGTCCTTTACAACCCGGGACCACAATTCAACAATTCCCGTTCGCTGTTACTCTTCGCCCGTGATTTCCTTCGACGGCATCTACACTTCGGGCGACGGATACTTCGGGGACCATCCCGAGAGGACGCTGGTCGCCCATCTCGCCGACCTCGACACACGCCTGCCGGTGCTCGATATCGGCAGCGAACTTCGAACCTATCTCGAACCCGGCGAACTGACACGGCTCTTCCCCGGTTTCGAAATCGTCCACTCGTGGGAAGGCCTCGGCCCCGAGCACCGGCATGGCGGAGGTCCGGCCGAGCACCATGGCTTTGCCGAGGCCGTGCTGCGGCGGTAGGTGCTAAGCTCCTGCAAGATTTACCGAGGGGGAGTCGTGGGCGTCCTGGGCCGGCTCGAACAACTCCAGTTGATCGTGGTCACCGGCAAAGGCGGCGTCGGCAAGAGCACCGTCACGGCGGCCCTCGGCGCCGTGCTGGCCAACCGCGGCCGGCGGGTTCTGCTGATCGAAGTCGATCCGAGAGAGAACCTCCACCTCCTCCTCGACACCCCGCCGTCGGGGGGTGAAATCGTCGAAGCCGCGTCCAACCTCTGGCTCCAGCACCTCGAGCCCCGTCGGCTGCTCGACGACCTCATCATGGAAAAGCTCAAGGTCGGGGCCCTGGCTCGCAAAGTGTTGTCGAGCCCGGTGCACCTCCACTTCACCGAGGGCGCACCCGGGCTCAAACAGACGGCGGTGTTCGGCCGCGCACTGCGTCTCGTCGAAGGGCACGGGCCGAAACAGCTGCGGCGGCCGGATGTCGTCATTCTCGACGCCCCCGCGTCAGGCCACGGGATCGCGTGGATGGCCGCTCCGCAACTGGTTTCCGAGGTCATTTCGAGCGGCCCCATCGGCCACATGGCGACGGAGATCGCCGCCTTCCTCGAGGACCGCAACCGTTTCGGCAGCGTGGTGGTGACCACTGCGGAAGAGATGCCGGTGCAGGAGTCGCTGGAGCTCATCGTGGCGATGGGCGAGCGGCTCGACCGGCAACCGGAACTGGTGGTCGTCAACGCCGTCTATCCGCCGCTCCCGGCGCGCGCCGGGCGCGATGCCTCGACACGGCTGTGGGCCCGCCGCCGCGCGGTCAACGAACACCAACTCGCACGCCTCGCCGAACGGTGGGAGGGCCCCCTGGTGGAGATCCCCCTGGAACCCATCGATGCGGGTCCTGCGTTGGTGGGGGTCGTCGGCGAGCATCTGGCGAAGGCCCTGAAGGATCGCTGATGGATCCCCGCCGCAAACCTCTCATCATCGTCGTCGGTGCGGGCGGCGTGGGCAAGACCACCCTTGCAGCGGCGATGGGGCTGCGCGCGGCCCAGCGCGGCGACAACGCCCTGGTGATGACCTTCGACCCGTCGCTGCGGCTCAAGGACGCTCTCGGCGTCGGGGACGAGGCACTCGATGCCGAGACCGAGGTCCTCACGGGCGGCAAAGGCCGGTTGTGGGCCAGCCTGCTGGATGCCCGACGGACGTTCGACCGCCTCATCCTCCGCTACGCTCCGGACGAGGCGGCACGTCAGAGAATCCTCACCAACCGCTTCTACGACCGGTTGTCGGGCAATCTCGCCGGCGTCCTCGAGTACATGGCGTCGGAGAGGCTTTTTGAAGTCGCCGCGTCGGGCGCCTACTCCACCATCATTCTCGACACACCGCCGACCCGCCAGGCCCTGGACTTTCTCGGGGCACCTCAACGCATCGTCGGCTTCCTCGACAGCGGCGCCCTTCGAATCGCCCTCAAACCGTGGTTCGACGCCGACGGCCAACTCAAGGTGACCTCGCGGCTGGGGATTCTCGGCCGCAACGTGGAGAGCTTCTTCGACCGCATGGTGGGGTTGGAGCTGCTGCGCGACATGGCCGAGTTCTTCCAGGCCTTCGCACCCCTCTTCGACGGGTTTCGCGAAAGAGCCCTCGAGGTCCAGGAGCGGCTGCGCGCACCCGACACCCTGTTCGTCCTCGTCTCAGGGCCCGGCAGCGGTCGGGTCGCCGACACCCTGTTTTTCGCCCGGCGCCTGACAGAGGCCGGCTACCACCTGGGACCCATCGTGGTCAACCGCGTCCACCCCGAACTGCCGCCGGTGCGCGACACCGCGAGAGAGGGCTGGCGCCTGCTCTCGTGGCTCGGGCAACGGGACAACCGGGGCGTCGCCGAGCTCAGGGATCTCGTGGGCGACAGCCACCCGGTGGTGGAGATCCCCCTCCTTCCCGATGAACCCACGGATCTTCGGTCGTTGGCGGAGTTGGGAGCGCTTTTTGATCAACAGCTCGACGAGGCGATCGCGAAGCGCTGATGGAGGATTCAGAATCCAGGATCACTCGTGTCCAAGACGGCAAAGTGGACTGCTCGAAATCACATTCAGGCTCCACCCCGACCGCGGCGGGTCTGAAGGTGGGCCAAGGCCCACCCTACTTCGGACCCAAGTTTCGAGCGGGTTCGTAGGGTGGGCCTTGGCCCACCTTCAGAGATGTTCCCAGCATCTCGGTTTACCCGTGTCTCAGTAGACGACCTGGACAGCCGTTTTCTGTCGTTAGGGACCTCGTTCTGACAATGGCATTGACCGATCCTCAACTCCAGTGTTTTCAGATCCTGCATCCTGCATCTTTCATCCTTCATCTCGCCCTGGATGGGCGAACGAAGGTGTGCTACAACACCCCGATGATGTACCGCTCACCACTGGTCACCCGTGGTGCGGCCCTCGCCGCGCTCGTCGTCATCGCCGTCGCCTGCACCGAGGCCCCGGAGCCCCTCGATCCGGCCTACGCCGCCGAAGTCGGCGCGTGGCGCACCCAGCGCCTCGAGCGGCTGACCTCGGACGACGGCTGGCTGACGCTGACCGGGCTGTACTGGCTCGAGCCGGGTGAAAACCGCTTCGGTTCGGCGGCGGACGGCGCGGTGGTGCTCCCCGACGACAGCGTGCCGGAGATCGCGGGCATGCTGGTGGTCGCCGCGGACGGGACCGTGGTCGCCTTCGGCGAAGAGGGTGCGGGCGTCGCGGTCAACGGCCAACCACTGACCAATGCCCTCCTCGCGACCGACGCCCAGGGCGCCCCTGATACGGTGACGGCCGGCCGCATCTCGTTCTACGTCATCGATCGGGAAGGCAGGCTCGCCGCGCGGGTCAAAGACCCCGAGGCGATGACGCGACTGACCTTCGCCGGGATCGACAACTTCGACATCGACCCGGCCTACCGGGTCCAGGCGCGCTTCGAGCCCTACGCCGAACCCAGGCGGGTGGCCATCCCGACCGTGCTCGGCCAGGACACGTCCATGCTCGCGACGGGCATTCTCCGCTTTTCGATCAAGGGCGTGGAGCTGGTCCTTGAACCCTACGTCGACAGCCCCGATGACGACAGCCTGTTTCTGATCTTCCGCGATGAGACCAGCGGCGTCACGACCTACGGCGCCGGCAGGTTCCTCTCGGCGGACGCTCCCGGTGGCGACGGCACCACCGTGCTCGATTTCAACCTCGCGTACAACCCGCCGTGTGCGTTCACTCCGTACGCCACCTGTCCTCTGCCGCCGCCGCAGAATGCGCTCAGCATCGCCATCGAAGCCGGCGAAAAGTACCACGGTGAGGCGCACTGATCCCGGGAAATCCGTCACGACGTGGGGTATACTCCCGCGCCATGTGCAGATACGTTTTTCGGGCCCTGCTCACGGGATCGCTGGTGATGTTTCTCTTTTCATCAACCTCGTCCGCAGGTGATGTCGAGCTCCCGGAAACCTCGAAACCGAAAAAGGCCGGGATCTGGTTTCCGCCCAACGATTTCTACCCCCGCTATGTCGCAGACCCACTCCGCCCGCAGAACGCTCTGACTATCCAGTGGCTCCCGCATACGGAGATTCCAGATACCAACGCCAGTCGTTTCGGACTGAGGACCGGGGGCACCCTCGGTATCTACCGCTGGCACCCGCAGGGCGATACGAAACGTGGATGGCAGCTGTCGTTCGAAGGCGGGATGTCCGCCCAGTTCGACATCGGATACAGCTTTGACAACACGGGGTGGGATGGGTTTTACGGACTCATCCTGGCGTGGAAGCCGAAGCACAACCTCGGTTTTCGTATCGGATCCAAGCACGACTCGTCGCACATCGGCGACGAATATTCCGTGCGGACCGGCCAACAACGGATCCACTACACGCGGGAGGACGCGATCCTCGGAGTCAGCTGGGAGATGATGCCCCGGTGGGTCCTCTACTCCGAACTCGGCTATGGCAACGGATACGCAGGATCTGTGACCGCGACCATCCAGGTCGGCACCCAGTACAACACCGAGCAGACGTACTGGAAGAACCGGGCATCGTACTTCGTCGCGTTCGACTCGATCAGCTACGAGGAGTCCGATTGGCGCACCCGGGTGACGATCCAGACGGGCTACATGATCCCGGTCGGAAACCGCAGCTCCGTCCACCGGATCGCGATCGAGGCGGGACTGGGACGGTCGGTCATGGGGCAGTTCGCCCATTACGACGAGTCGTGGGTCGCCATCGGCTGGTTCTACGACTTCTAGCAATTCGTGGCCGTGCAACGCAACGGACCATGTCCGTTGGTTGCACGGCCACGAATTGCAGCTAGACGATTCTCTCCCGTATCTTGGCGGAGATGATGTCCATCAGCCACACGGTGGCGGCGATCAGCAGCACCAGGGTTCCGACCTCGCCCCACTCGCCCAAATCGACCCTGGGTTTGAGAATGTAGCCGATACCGCCGCCGCCGACAAAACCGATGATGGTCGACATCCGCACGTTGATGTCCCAGCGGTAGATGGTGAACGAGAGGAAGGGCGGGACGACCTGGGGAACGACCCCATAGCGCAGGACCTGGAGGGTGCCCGCGCCGGTGGCTGTGATGGCATCCATCGGCCCGGTGTCGATCGACTCGATCTGCTCGGAGTAGAGCTTGGTCAGGGCGGCCACCGAGTGGACCCACAGGGCGAGGACGCCGGCGAAGGGGCCGATGCCGACCCACGAGATGAAGATCAGGGCCCACACCAGGGGTTCCACAGCGCGCACGAAGTTCATGAGGGTCCGCGAAACCGTGTAGGCGGTCCGCGCGAGAAACGTTCCCCGGGTCAGGTTGCGCGCCGACGGGAAAGCCAGCACGAAGGCCACCGGAATCGCGAAGGCGGTCGCCATGAAGGCCAGGAAGATGGTCTGAACCAGCAGCACGAGCCCCTCGTGGAGCACGCTCGCCGACGGGTGGGCCAGCCCGCGCACGATGTCGGCGGCCTTGCCGAATTTGGTCAGGAAGTCGTACAGATCGAGCTCGGTGATCAGCCAACCGGCGAAGAACGTGAACTCGATGAAGACCGCCGTGAACCACCCGCGAAGGGTCTGGGTCCACTCCAGATCACGCTCCCACTCGGGAACGCCACGCACCAGGGCGCGCCCGGGCGACGCCCCCGTCCAGCGATAGAAGAGGTTCCACAGAAGACCCAGGACCACCCCGGCGAGGGCGGCCCACACATAGTGGAGGAGATCGAGGATCTGTTCCGCTGTGAGCAGCAATCCGGTGGCGCCGCGCCTGCCGGAAAACGCCACCACCAGGAGCTCGGCCATCAGGAGCAGCGTCGCGATCAGCACCGCGTCGATTCCGATCGACTGCAGCCGCGCCAGGCCTTTGCGCCAGGGAGCCATCAGAACCCCGTGTTGGACGCCGGTTCCGCGTCCTCGCCGTAGATCTCTTTGAAGGTGGTGCGGTCGAACTGGTCCGGCAGACCCTCCCAGACCACGGCGCCGGCGCGCAGCGCGACCAACCGGGTCGCGTAACGCTCCACCAGGTCGATGTCGTGCAGCGAGCAGATCACGGTCAGCCCCTCCTCGCGGTTGAGGGCCTCGATGTGGCGCATCACCGAATGGCGGAGCGCGGGGTCGAGCGAAGCCACCGGTTCGTCGGCCAGGATCAGACGCGGCTCCTGCATCAGCGCGCGGGCCACCGCGACCCGCTGTTGCTGGCCGCCGGAAAGGGCGTCAGCCCGGCTGCCCGCCCGGTCCTCGAGACCCACCCTCGCGAGATTGGCCAGGGCGCGATCCCGTTCCGACTGAGGGAAAGTCAGCATCAGGCTCGGCAGCAGGCGGGCGCGGCCCAGCGAACCCGACAGCACGTTTGCAAGCACCGTGTGTCGGCGCACCAGGTTGAACTGCTGGAAGATCATCGCGACCCGGCGGCGCACGCCGCGCAGATCGCCTCCGCTCAGGGCGGTGATCTCGTCGCCGAAGATCCACACCCTGCCTTCGGTGGGGTTGATGAGCCGGTTGATACACCGCAGAAGGGTCGATTTGCCGGAACCCGAGAGGCCGAGCACGGCCAGAAACTCGCCTTCCCTGACCTCGAGGTCGACGCCCTCGAGGGCGCGGATCCCACCCGGGTAGACCATCCCCAGTTTTTCAACGCGGACGGCGATCGCGGGCGACGGTGCGGGTGCGGGTGCGCCGCTCACGAGCCACCACTCGTGCGCGCCCGCTCCTTCTCCAACCTCGCCTCGGCGGCGTCGAGCAGGGCCGACGCGCTCACCCCGGCATCGGTCAGCGCCGCACGGAAGTCGTCGAAGTCGCCGTCGTCGCAGGGCGACGCAGCGACCCCGGCCACCAGGTCGTAGTACGCGCCGCGTCCGTCGGGGGTCTCGAGGAAGCGCTGCAGGGAGGCCTCGAACTGTTGCCACACGGCCTCGGGGAAACCCCGCCGCACGCAGCACACGTCGTTCGGGATCGGGTCGGTCAGAGCGAGAATGCGAACCTCGTCGAGAAGCTGCTCGCGTTCGGACTGGGTCGCCATGTTTTTGAGGATCAAAAAGCGGGCGTCGCCCACCAGCGTGCCGTCCCGGAGGTTGGCCTCCGACGGCGGCGAGTAGAAGGCCGAACCGCCCGCCACCTTGCCGTCCCGGACCGCCTGCACGACGTTCGGGTGGCCGCCGGCAAACAACACGTGGCCGAGCGCCACGCCGGATCGCTGCAGCAGCGCCCGCGCGAAAATATGACCCGAGGTGGAAGTCTCGTCCGAAAAGGCGAAGGTGCCGCCGTTGAGGTCTTCGAGACGGCTGACGCCGGAATCGGTGCGGCTCATGACACACCCGAAGTAGACGCTGGAAAGCTCGGGCTGGGACTGTTCGCTGGTGTGGATGACCCGGGTTTCGAGAAGGGTCCCGGGCCTGTCGTACTCGAGCTCCTTGCGCCCGTCGCCCACCAGATCGTGAGGTCCCGAATAGACGTAACGGCTGGCCGCGGCATCCACGGACCGGTCTTTCACCAACAGCCACACGGCTTCCCGGTCGCTGCCCACCGGGACCTCGACCCAGCCGGGCGCATGCGCGTCCAGCAGCTCGACAAGAGCGGCGCGCAAACGTCCGCTGATGGAGGCCGGCACGGCGATCCGCTTGTCGACCAGGTTTTCGAGCCGCTGCGGCTCGCCCGCACCGGATCGTGTGATGACGATCGAGTACCGATCCACCGACCGCACGACCTGCAGCCGGGCTTCGGCGCCGTACCGCGCGTTGGCGAGAACATAGGCGAAGGCCGGGATCCACGCGACATCGGCCTGCCCCGCCCCCAGGGCCTGGATCACCGCGGCGTAGCTGGTGGGAACCTGCGAGCGGAGGGTGATGCCGCTGTCGGCGCGGACAAACCGCGCGAGCTCGTCGCCGCGCCGGACCAGGGTGCCCTGCTCCACCGACGGCACGAACAACATCTGGACCGCCTTCTGGCCCTTCATTTCGAGCTGTGACCGGTGCCTCAGACCCCAGATGAAGAAGACCAGCAGGAGGGCGATCACCGACCATCCAACCCGCGGCAGCCAGAGTTTCGTGTAACGGTTCTCCACGATCGGCGGTCAGGTTAACACGGCGGCTTCTGCTATGCTCGCGCGGGCGTCTCGAGACCCGGTGGGAACGGCACGGGATTTCGAGACAAGCGATTCAAATCAAGGATGGAGGGGTCCATGTTTCGTCGCTCGGCAGCCGCAACCATCATCGCTTTCTTGGTGTGCGCAACCGCTTCAGCAGTCGAGGCGCCGCTGCCCCGCCACCCGGCGCCGTCGCCCGACGGAACCCTGATCGCCTTTTCCTGGCAGGGAGACCTGTGGCTGGTTCCGGCGGCCGGCGGCGAGGCGCGGCGGATCACCGCCAACCCCGCCACCGAACGTTTTCCGGTGTGGTCCTCAGACGGCCGTTCGCTCGCCTTCGCCTCCAACCGCTTCGGCAACGATGACGTGTTCGTGATGCCCGTCGACGGCAGCGCAGAGCCCACGCGCCTGACCTTCGCCTCGACGCCCGACCTGCCCGACGATTTCACCCCGGACGGCCGCGCCGTCCTGTTCACCAGCAACCGCGCCCAGAGCGTCAAGTGGGGCACTCAGCTGTGGACCGTGCCGCTGACCAGCGGCACGCCGGCCCTGGCTCAGGAGGCCTTCGGTGAGGCGGCCGCATTCTCGCCGGACGGCGAGGCGCTGGTCTTCGTGCGCGGCCAGACCAAGTGGACCCGTCGCGGTTACCGTGGATCGGCGAGCCGCGACCTGTGGCTGAGGACGGCTGCCGACGAGTACACGCGCTTGACGGACTTCGACGGCACCGACGACTGTCCGACCTGGATCGACGGCGGAAACATCGCCTTCCTGTCATCCCGAAACGGGCGCAAGAACGTCTACCGTCTCGACGTCGCAGCGAAGACGGCGACCCAGCTCACGTTCCACGAGGGCTCGGCGGTGCGTTTTCCACGCGCCGCGGCGGACGGCAGCGTCATCGCCTACGAGTTCGAGGACGGCATCTGGACGGTGGCCCCCGGCGGCGGCGACTCCACCCGCCTGTCGATCCAGGTGCCGGCCGACCAGGTCAACAACCCCATCCAAAGGGTGACTGCGACCGACGGCGCCGACGAGCTCGCCGTCAGCCCCAACGGCAAACTCGCGGCGTTCATCGTCCACGGCGACATCTTTGTCACCGCGATCGTCGACAAGGACGATCAGGAGATCGCCAAGCCTCCGACCGCGAGAGTTACCACCAGCCCCGAGCGCGAACGCGACCTGAGCTGGTCGCCGGACGGAAAATCCCTTCTCTTCTCATCAGCGGTCAACGGGAACGACGACATCTATCTCGCCCGCCCCAGGCTCGAGAGCACGCCGTGGGTCGAGGCGTTCGAGTTCGAGCTCACCCGCGTCACCGATCAACCGGCCGAAGAGTACGCCGCGACGTTTTCGCCGGACGGCGAGAGGATCGCCTTTGTCCGCGGACTCGGCGCGCTCGTGGTGCGTCCGATCAATGGGGGCTCCGAATCTTTGATCCTCGATCACTGGGATGCGCCGAACTACGAGTGGTCTCCCGACGGCGCCTGGATCGCCTACTCGTCAACCGACGAGCACTTCAACTCTGAAGTCTGGATCATCCCGTCGGCGGGCGGCGAGCGCTACAACGTCAGCCGCCATCCCGACGACGATATCGCCCCCCGGTGGTCGCCTGACGGGCGCCGTCTCGTGTGGACCGCGAAGCGCGCCGACAACACCTTCGACGTCTGGGGGGTGTGGCTGACCCGCGCTGACAACGAGAGAACGGCCGCGCAGTGGCTCAAGCTGTGGAACGAAAAGGGCGGCGACAAGAAGAAGCCGAAGGGCAAGGATGACGACGACGAGTCCGACGACGAAGACGAGAAAACCGCGGCGCCGAAGGTCTCGATCGATTTCGAACGGCTGTGGGAGCGGGTGCACCGGATCACCGACCTCAAGGGCGACGAGGGCGCGGCGCGGGTCAGCCCCGACGGCAAGACGATCATCTTCACCGCCGAGCACGAAGGCGAAGAAGACCTCTACAGCGTGCGGTGGGACGGCGAGAGCCTCGAACGGCTCACCAAGGAAGGCACCGAGCCCGAGCAGTTCGTGTTCGACTCCAAGGGCAAGACGATCTTCTTTCTCGACGGCAAGGGCCGCATCAAACGCATCGCGGTCGACGGCAAGCCAGGCGACCCCATCCCCTTCAAGGCGCGATACGTGGTCGACAACCGCCTCGAACGCGCGGCCGTTTTCGACGAGGCGTGGCGCGCCCTCAACGAGAACTTCTACGACCCGGGTTTTCACGGCGTCGACTGGCCCGCACAACGGGTGAAGTACCGGCCGTGGGCGCTTGAGGCCTCGACCAAGGCGGACTTCGCGGACATCGTGAACCTCATGCTCGGCGAGCTCAACGCCTCGCACATGGGTTATTACCCCCCGGGCACCCGCGGAAGAGCGACCGCCTCCGGCGACAGCACGGGCTGGATAGGCGTCACCTTCGACCCGTCGGCCGGAGGGCCCGGTGTGTCGGTCCTCGAGGTCCTGCCCGACTCCCCGGCGTGGCGCGCCGACGTCGCCATCCAACCGGGTGAACGCCTGATCGCTGTCAACGGCGTGGCGGTCGGCGACTCCACCAACATCTTCGAGCTGTTCGTCGACACGGTCGGGGAACGCACGCCGGTCACGGTCCGCGGCGCCGACGGCGCCGACCGCACCGTCGTCGTCGAGCCGGTGAGCTATTTCGAGCAACGTGATCTCCGCTACAACGAATGGGTCCGCCAGCGCCGAGCCCTCACCGACCGTTGGTCGAACGGCCGCCTCGGGTACATCCACATCCAGGGCATGGACATCCCCAGCTTCGAGGAGTTCGAACGCATGCTGTTCGCGGCCGCCGACGGCAAGCAGGGTCTCCTCATCGACGTGCGCTCCAACGGCGGCGGGTGGACGACCGACTACCTGATGGCCGTGCTGATGGTGCAGCGCCACGCGTTCACAGTCCCGCGCGGTGCCGATCCCGATATCCGGGCGTACCCGCAGAGCAGGCTGCCGCTCGCCGCCTGGACCCGGCCTGCGGTCACGATCTGCAACGAGGATTCCTACTCCAACGCCGAGATCTTCTCGCACGCCTTCAAGACGCTCGGACGGGGCACGCTCGTCGGTTCCCCGACCTTCGGGGCCGTGATTTCGACCGGCGGCACGAGGACCCTCGACGGTTCGACCGTGCGGCTCCCGGGCCGGGGGTGGTACGTCGCCTCCAACGGGCTCAACATGGAACACAACGGCGCCCAACCCGACGTCCTGGTGTGGCAGCCGCCGGCCGAGGACGCATCGGCGACCCGGGACACCCAGCTGCAACGAGCGGTGGAGCTGCTCCTCGAAGACCTCGAGAACGACCCGAGGGCCGGAGCGTGGTGATGACATCTCAACGTTTCAACGTGAGAACGTCGGAACGTTGAAACGTTCGCCGTTTACGGGCGAGGCTGGAACCCGGCGACCGGGACGGCTTTCCTACAAACCCTTCACCGCGAGACCGAAGCCGAGCGACGTGTGGTGCGGCCGTCCCGGCTGCACCTCGGATATACCTGTATCCGGAACCGTTTCGGAACGGCGGCGTACAATCACGCATGGTTTCCCCGGCCGACCGACGAACCGCCATCGTGGCCGCAGCTTTGACGTTGGCGGTCGTTCTCGGTGGCCTTTTCGCCACCGCGCAGGAGCCGACCCCGACACCGTTCGGCGCCACGGTCGAGGTAACCCGGATTCTGACCGAGGTCCGCGTCGTGGATCGATCTGGCGAGCCGGTCCGGGGGCTGGCGGCCGGAGATTTTCACGTCAGGCTCGATGGACGGCCGGCGACCGTCGAGTCGGTGTCGTGGGTCCCGACGTCGGGCGAAACCACGTCTGAATTACCGCCCTCGGCGATCACCGTCGGCGATGGAACTTTGAAACCTCTCGCCGAACCGCGGCTGATCGTGGTCGTCTTTCAGACCGACATCAACCTCTACAAGATCAAGGGAGTGGTCCGGATGGCCCCGGAGGCGGCTGCATTCGTGCGGAACCTGGGTCCCCGCGACCGGGTCGCGCTCTTCGCTTTCGAATCGCACCTCGAACTCAGGTCCGACTTCACCGCCGACCACGATGCGGTGGCGAACATGCTCACCACCAGGGAGATCCTCAACGGCCGGATGGACCCGCCCACGCCCGCGTCGCCGTCGCTCGCCGAGACCTTCGATTTCGCAATGGCCATCAAGGCGGCGACCCTGACCCGTGCCCTCGAGATCATCGGCAGGTCGCTGATCCCGATCCCCGGCCCCAAGACCGTCGTGTTGTTCGGGTGGGGACTGGGGCGGTACAACGTGGGCCAGCCGATCATCGAGAAGCACCGCTATGGACCGGCGGTCGCGATGCTCGCAGCCGCCCGCGCGTCGGTCTTTTCGCTCGACATCACGACCGCCGACTACCACACGCTCGAGCACGGTCTGCGGCGGATCAGCGCCGACACCGGCGGTCTGTACATCAAGACCAACCGCTTCCCGGGCACCGCCATCGACAAGCTCACCCGCATGATCACCAGCTACTACGAGCTGTCGATCGTCCCGCCGCCCGACCTGGCTGAAGATTACGGAATCAAGGTCGAGGTCAAGCGCCCGGCAACCGAGGTCTACGTCCGCCAGAACAACCTCGCGAGGTGGTGATCGGCCGAAGCCGTTGAACGTTAGAACGTTGAACGTGTGAAAGTTTCGGGCAGGTCTTTTCACACGCTGCAGAACCATGGCGGGACGTCTGCGTAGAATCAATCATGCAGCCCGTGCGACTCAGGATTGCCGTCGTAACGCTGGTAGTGTTCGCGGCGGCGGCCGCCGCCCAGGAACCGGTGCCGACGCCCTTCGGTTCCACGATCGAGGTCCGGCGGATCGTCACCGAGGTACGCGTCGTCGACTACGACGGGTCGCCCGTGCTCGGTCTCGGGCCCGAAGACTTCCGGGTCACGATCAGCGGCGATCCGGCCGAGGTGGAGTCGGTGCTGTGGATCCCCGCGACCTCCGAGGCGGTAGAACTCGGCTCCGCCGCGACGGCAGCGGGGCCGAGTCCGGAGGATGCCGCACGCCCCGCCGAGGGCCGGTTGATCGTGATCCTGTTCCAGATCGATTTCGGGCTTCACTCTTCGCGAACCGTCGGCCTGGTGCGGATGGCGCCGCGCGCCTCGGAGTTTGTCGCCAACCTCGGGCCCGGGGACCGGGTGGCGGTTCTGGTGTTCGGAAGCCACCTCGAACTTCGGGCGGATTTCACCGGCAACCACCCGGCCGTCGCCGAATTGTTGACCCCGACCGAGATCCTCCAGGGCCGGACCGAACCGCCCGACCCCGACGGTCCTTCCCTGGCCGCACATCTCGCCCCCGGGGAGATGCGTGACGCCGCAACGATGGCCGACGCCCTCGAGCTGATCGGGAGGGGCCTCCACGAGATCCCGGGCGCGAAGTCCCTGGTCTTTTTCGGCTATGGGCTCGGTCAGATGAGTGCCGGTCCCCGCGTCACGATCGACGACAGTTATCCGAGGGCGATGGAGGCACTCTCAGATGCGCGGACATCCGTGTTCTCACTCGACGTCACCCACGCCGACGCCCACTCGCTGGCCGTGGGACTGCGTCGGGTCGCGGAGGACACCGGGGGTTTCTACGTGCAGACCCACATCTTTCCCGAGGCGGCGATGTCGAGGCTGACCCGCGTCATCTCGAGTTACTACGAACTCTCGATCATTCCGCCGCCCGATCTCCCCGGGGCCTACACCATCAAGGTCAAGGTCGACCGCCCGCGGACCGACGTCTACGTCCGCCAGGATCACGCCTCGCCCCATATCTGGTGACCGCTGGGAATGGCGTTAGCCCGCATTATTCTCGAGTCTTCTACTGCGAGGCGCGATCCGCTGCGCGTGGCGGCGCTTTCTCGATTCGCTCGCTCGACGTACTGCAAGTACGCCTCCGCTCCCTCATCTTGCGAAATCGCCACCCCGCTTGCACCTCGCGCCTCTCGCGACGAATCCTCGCGAATAATGCGGGTTAGGCTGGATTTCCAGAGAGCCACCTGCGAAAAGCCTGCCCTGACCGATACGGTCATTTCAGCCAGAGGTCATTCCCACCGAGCGAGCAGATGGGCGCCCTTGTCGCTGTCATTCCGACCGAGCGAGCAGATGGGCGCCCTTGTCGCTGTCATTCCGACCGAGCGAACGAAGGGAGCGAGCGGAGGAATCTGGGCGGTGGCTTCAGTCGAGGCCCTTCCGGTAGCCGCCCCCCAGATCCCTCGACTCGCTTCGCTCCCTCGGGATGACACTCAAAGAGGCCTGAATTGCTTCCCAGAAACCTGTACCGCACACCCGACCACAGGCCAGACGACCGGGCCCGGCCAACTGTGTGCGATAATCTCCGCCTACTTGGAGGTGACGAAAATGCTGACGATGTTTCGCCGACCCGTGATCGCCGTGTTTGTGTGCGTTGTGGCACTCGGTTGCGCCCAGGAAACCGAGATCGTCGCTGCCCAGCCCGCCTTCCCGTCCACGCCGGACGGCACCATCACGGCCGTGGCCCAGGGCTTCGCCGACAACCACCCGGAGATCATCTGGGAGGCTCTGCCCGAAAGCTACCGCGCCGACATCAGCGGGCTCACCGCGAGCTTCGCGGCCAAGATGGACCCCGAGCTCTACGACCGCTCGATGGCCCTCGCCCTTAAATTCATCGACGTGATCCAGTCCAAACAGGACATCATCCTGGCGAGCGAAACGGTGCAGAACACCGGTGCTGACGTCGCCGCCATCGAGGCCAAAATGACCCCGACGTTGGCCGTCGTGCGGACGTTTTTCGGGAGCGAGATCTCGACCCTCGCCGGCCTCGCCGCGATTGACTGGCAGGCGTATCTCGCGGGCACCGGCGCTCAGATCATGGCCCAGGCGGATGCCATCCCGGCCGAGGAGGGCAAGGATCCGTTCGTTCTGTTCGACTCGCTGCAGATCGAGGTCCTCGAGGAAGCCGGAGACACCGCCCGGCTCAGAGTCACCGCAGCCGGCGAGGACCCCGAAGAGATCTCTTTGACGCGGGTCGAAAACCGCTGGGTGCCGTCGGAGATGGCGGAACAGTGGCAGGCCAAGGTGGCGGAGGCTCATGCCCGACTCGACGAGCTCACGCCGGAAGAGGTGCAGGAGCTCAAGGGCCAGGCGATGTTCGGACTCGCGATGGCCGAGGGCTTTGTCGGCCAGCTCGAGACGATCAAAACGTCGCAGGAGTTCGACGCCACGGTGGGGCCGATGCTCCAGGGGCTGATGGGGAATATCGGTAATTTCATGCCGGATATGACCGGGACCGACGACGAGGAACCCGGAACCGACGAAACGGAGTAGAAGTCAGCGCCCGGCCAGAGCGTCCGAAGGGTCGCCGGCGGTTGCCCGCGATGCCGCGGGCGCGACGCCGGCGACGCATGCAGCAACCGCGAGCGCGACCGCCGCAGCCACCAGCAGCGGCGAGAAGGCGAAGAGGCTCTCCGGTTTGAACGGAAAGTCGGGGACGTGGGCCGCCGCGAGGCGGTCCGCGACCGCCGCCCCGACGAGAGCGACGACGACGCCGGCCGAGCCGGCCAGCGCGCCGACCACCGCCGCTTCGGTCAGGAGCAGAGTACGAATGTCCGACGTGCGCGCACCGACCGCGCGCAAGACTCCGATCTCGTGGCGTCTCATCATGACCACGAGTGAAAAAACGTGCATGATGTGCGCCGCCGAAAGCGAGATGAGGACCACCGCCGCGAGACCGAGCACCGCGGTCACGACCGCGGTCCCGAATGCGGCACGCCGGGCGCCGTGGTCGAGGACCTCGAGACCCCTGGCCTCGACCGCCTCCACGACCCGGGGCATGGCGGACTGCGACGCCACCTCGACGACGGCCGAGTGGAACCGCCTTCCCGCCTCCTCGGAGTCCAGGGCCTGGTTGAGCCGCCGCACCTCGGCCAACGGCAGGGTCACGCCGAGCGGGATCGCCCGGTCCGACACCCCGACCAGCCGCGCCCGCCGGCGGATCGGCGGCCGTGGCGACTGGCGGAAGGTCGAGGCGCCGAACGTCATCTCGAACGTCAACCCCGTCAGAGCGTCCGGGTTGAGCTTCGGCAGACGATAGGCGCGCCGGAAGGCGCCGTTGTAGAGCTCGATGACATACGGCGACACCACCACCGGCAGATAGGGCCGACACACCCCTTCCGCCCCACGCCGCGAGGCGTCGCAATACGCGCCTTCGCCGCACTGGCGGTCGTTCGTACACGGCCGGTCGTTCATGCCGATGCCGGGGTCGCGGAAGCCGGGGCCGACCTCTCGCTCCACCAACGACGGCTCGATCCCGTCGGCGACGATTTCGGTCTGCATCGCGGCACCGAAGAGCGACTCCCCGCCGGAGGCCAGCGCGGGGACCGTGAGACGCATCTTCGGGAACACCGCCGAAACGCCGTCGATCTCAGTCAGTTCTGCCAGATCCGACTCCGTCAGCGCGTCCCGCCCGAGATCGATCCGCAGCGCGAAGACGTCGAGATCTGCGCTTCGCGGCGCGACCTCGATCCCGTCGGACGGAAAGACCCGGTCGAGGAGGACCTGGCGAACCTGGAGGCCGAGCGCCAGAAAAAACGCCAGAGCCGCCGTTCCGAAAACGATGCCGAGAGCAGCAGCAGCGAAGTGACGCCAGTGCCGGCGGAGATCCGCCGTCACCGCCCGTACCCGCCCGCGGCCGATCACGCCGCGTCCTCGCGCCCGTTCACGAGGCGCCCGTCAATCAGCCGCACCACCCGGTCGCCGGCATCCGAGACGGCGTCGTCGTGGGTCGCGGCGACGATCGCCAACCCGTACCTGCGGTGGACCTCACCCAGGAGACCGACGATCTCGCGACCGGTGGCTGCATCGAGGTTCCCGGTCGGTTCGTCGCACAACAGGATCGCCGGTTCGTGAAACAGGGCCCGCGCCACCGCCACCCTCTGGCGCTCGCCGCCCGACAGGGTGGTCGGACTCCGCCGTTCCGCAGCCGCGAGCCCGACGGACGCCAGCACCTCGGCCGCCCGACAGCGGATCCACGACGCGTCGCGGCGCGCCTCGCCGCGGGCGAACATCGCCGCCAACGCCACGTTTTCGCCGCAGCTCAGGTGGTCCAGCAGGTGGTAGGCCTGGAAGACGAAACCGACCCGACGGTTGCGGAAGGCGGCGATGTCGCCGTCCGTCAGCCCCCGCAGGGCCCTGCCGTCGACTTCGACCGACCCTTCGAAGGAGGAGTCGAGGCCGCCGATCAGATTGAGAAGGGTGGTCTTACCGGAACCCGAGCGGCCGACGATCGACACGAACTCTCCGGCACCGACACTCAGGTCGATGCCGCCCAACACATCGACCTCGGCGCCGGGGTAGCGCTTGCGGACGTTCTCCAACCGGATCACTGATGAAGTGTATCCCGGCGATTCGGAAGTTGCGGCGTCCAGCCGCAACATCCGAATCGCTGGGTTACACTTTCCGCTCATGCGCGTTTTGGCATTCGACTTCGACGGTGTGCTGTGCGACTCCTCGCGAGAGGTGTTCGTGGTGGCGGTCGACACCTTTTCCGTTCTCGAGCCTCGAGCCGAGTTGCTCGGTGTCCTTGGGCCCCTGCGCGAGGAGGCGCTGGCGGGCGGCGACCGCTTTCGCAACCACGAGGCCTATCGACGTTTCTCCGACCTGCTGCCCCTCGGCAACCGTGCCGAGGACTTCGGCGTGGCGCTGCGGGCGATCGAGGCATCGAAAGCAATCTCCGACCAGGCCGGCTACGACGCCTTCTACGCCGAGCTGCCGGCAACCTGGAGGGACCTTTTTCACCGCGGATTCTACGAGGCGCGGACCCGGCTGCGCGAGGCCGACCCGGACCGCTGGCTGGCGCTCCACCTCCCCTACCCGGAACTCGTCGGGGCTCTCGAGCGGCACCGGGGAGGGGTCCTCCCTTCGGTGGCGACCGCGAAGGATTCGCGATCGGTCCGACTCCTGCTCGCCGAGCTCGGCCTGACCGGCGTCTTCGAGACGCGCCTCATCCTCGACAAGGAGACCGGTATCGAAAAGACCGTCCACCTTCGCGAGCTGCAGCGGCGGACCGGAGTGGATTTCGACGACATCACGTTTGTCGACGACAAGCTGAACCACCTGGTCAAAGTCGAGCCTCTCGGCGTCCGCTGCGTTCTTGCCGGCTGGGGTTTCAACACCGACCGCGAGCGCGTCGCGGCGCGCCGACTCGGTTTCGAGGTGGCGCAACTCGACGATCTCGACAGGACCGTTTTCAAGGGAGTGTGAATGGCAAAGGACAGGACTCTCCGTCTCTTCAGCTGGAACGTCAACGGCCTGCGGGCCTGCGGACGGAGTGGTTTTCTCGACTGGCTGGCGACCGCACGACCGGACATTCTGGGCCTCCAGGAGACGCGGGCGCTGCCCGAACAACTGGACGAGCCGATCCGCAACCCGGACGGCTATGCGGTTTACTTTCACCCGGCGGAGAAGAAGGGATACTCCGGGGTCGGCCTGTACACCCGGGTGGAACCGAAGAGCGTGGTCCTCGGCGGGCTCGGCAACCCCGCGTTCGATTCGGAGGGGCGGCTCATCATCGCCGACTACGGTGACTTTCTGTTCTACACGGGGTACTTTCCCAACGGCGGCAACGACCTCAGCCGCGTCCCCTACAAGCTCGAGTTCTCGGAGGCCGTCCTCCAGCACGCCGAGGTGCAGCGGCGCAAAGGAAAGAGCATCGTCATCTGCGGCGACGTCAACACCGCCCACCAGGAGATCGACCTCGCGAATCCCAAATCCAACAAGAAGAACACCGGCTTCCTGCCCGAGGAGAGGGAGTGGGTCACCCGCCTGCTCGACCACGGCTACATCGACATCTTCCGGAAGAGGAACCCCGACACCGCCGGCGCCTACACCTGGTGGAGCAACCGGCCCGGCGTCCGCGAACGCAACGTCGGCTGGCGCATCGATTACTTCATCATCTCGCCCGATCTCGAAAAGAGGGTGGTCGACGCGCGGATCCACGCCGATGTGCGTGGCAGCGATCACTGTCCGATCGAGCTGGAGCTCGATCGGAATTAGGAATTCGGAATTAGGAATTAGGAATGCCAGCCCAGATCCCTTCGCAAGGGCGTGGCGGGCGGATCTGATGCCCGAGTTGCCCGAGGTCGAGACCGTCCGGCGAGCGCTCGATCTCGAGCTTTCAGGGCGCCGCATCACGTCCGTCCGCGGGATCTCCATCTCGATGCGCCGCCCGCTCGACGTGGAGCAGTTGTCGGCTGTCCTCCCCGGCCGCCGGCTCACGACGCCGCGGCGGCGGGGGAAGTACCTGCTGATCGACCTCGACCCGCCGGGCACGGTGCTCAACCACCTCGGGATGTCGGGCCGGCTCACCATCACCGACGCCTCGGCACCGGTCCTGCCCCACACCCACGTCACCCTCGCGCTCGACGACGGGCGGGAGCTGCGGTTCGTCGACCCGCGGAGGTTCGGCATGATGGTGTGGTTGGCTCCGGGAGAGGAAGCGGCTGACCCTGCGCTCGCGGCCCTCGGGATCGAGCCGCTCGACCCTGGCCTCGAAGACCGGCTCCCGCCTCTGCTCAAGGCACGGCGCGCCCCCCTCAAGTCGCTGCTGCTCGACCAGCACCTGGTGGCGGGGGTCGGCAACATCTACGCCGCCGAGGCCCTGTGGCGCGCCGGCGTTCGACCTCACCGGTCAGGCCATCGAACATCGCTCGACCGCCTGACCGCGTTGACTCGCGACGTCCGGTCGGTCCTCACCGAAGCCGTCGAACAGGGTGGCACGACGATTCGCGACTACGCCACGCCCGACGGCGACTTCGGCTACTTCGCCGTTCACCTCGCGGTCTACGGCCGCCAGGGACAACCCTGCCTGCGATGCGAAACCATCCTCCGCTCCGACGTCATCGGCGGCCGCACCACCGCCTGGTGCCCGCGCTGTCAGCGCTGAGACGGTAGACCGTTCGGATTTCGGAGTTCGCGATTTCGACATTGTTGGCCACACGCTCCCCTCACCCAGCTGATACGATACGTTCGAGTGCCGCTCGGCTATGTCGCGTGCGGCGGAGTGCCATTCTTCAAGGGAATGACGCCTCTGAGAATCGAGTAGGATGGACCCCTCAGGAGGCTCATGGGACACCTCGTCGGCAAAGACGTCTATCGCGAGCTGGGCCGCAAGATCGACAGCCTGGCCACCCGCACGCCGTGGAACGAAACCCTCGGTGAGATCCTGCGGGAGCTCTACACACCGGAAGAGGCCGACCTGATCACCCGCATGCCCAACGGCCTGTCCACTCTGCGCCGGCTCGCTGCCGTGACCGGCGAGGACCCGACCGCTCTCCGACACCGCCTCGACCGTCTCTGCGACAAGGGCCTGGTGATGGACATCGAGATCCACGGCTCGTACCGCTATACCGTGTCGCCGCTGGTGATCGGCATCTTCGAGCTGACGATGATGCGCACCGGCCCCGATCTCGACCGCACGAAGATCGCCGGGCTCTTCCACCAGTACATGGGCCCCGACGGTGTGTATTTCGACGCGAACTTCGGGCACGGCGAGACCACCACCATCATGCGCGCCCTGCCGTACGAGGGCACCATCCGCGACGAAGAGCACGTCGAGATCCTCGATTACGAGAAGGCGAAGGAGATCATCGACCGGCACGAACGGTTTTCGATGGGTCTGTGCTCGTGCCGGCACGAGAAGCACCACCTCGGCCATGCCTGCGACGCCCCGATGGACAACTGCTCGTCAATGGGGTACTCGGCCGACTACCTGATCCGGCACGATCTCGCCCGCGAGGTCTCGAAGTCCGAGATGCTGGACAACGTCGAACGGTCCCGCGAACTCGGTCTGGTCCTCAATGCCGACAACGTGCAGCGCAACGTCACCTTCATCTGCCACTGCTGCGGGTGCTGCTGCAACGCCCTGGCCGGCCTCACCGATCACGGCTACACCTCCGTCGTCGTCACCTCGAGCTTCATCGCCTCCACCGACGACGAAATCTGCAAAGGGTGCAACCACTGCGAGAAGGCGTGTCCGATCGACGCCATCACGATGGTCGCGGACGACAACCCCGGGACACGAAAGAAAAAGAAGCCCGCCGTCGACCTGGAATTCTGTCTCGGGTGCGGCGTCTGCGCCAACGCCTGCACGACCGGCGCCATGAAGCTCGAGAAGCGCGCGCAACGGGTGATCCCACCGGAAAGCACGTTCCAGCGCGTGATCCTGTCGGCCCTGGATCGCGGGACCCTGCAGCACCAGCTCTTCGACAACCCCGCGAGCGGAAGCCAGGCCTTTCTCCGCGGCCTGGTCGGCGGCTTTCTCAAACTCCCACCGGTCAAGAAGGCCCTCTTGTCGGACCAGCTGCGGTCGCGTTTCCTCAAGACCCTCGAGGGCGGCGTTCGCAAACAGGGCAAGAGCTGGGCCGCGGAAATCTGACGTTCCGCACGCGCTTCCCGGGAGGATGCCAGGCACGCCGGCCCGTCGGACGGGCCGGGAGCCAGGCACCTCCGCCGCACGCTGACGTTCCGCACGCGCTTCCCGGGAGGATGCCAGGCACGCCGGCCCGTCGGACGGGCCGGGAGCCAGGCACCTCCGCCGCACGCCGTCCCACCCACCCAGAGCACTCGAGTGCTTATCGTCTGTGGGGGGGGTGGGCGGGAAATCCGAAATCCGAAATCCGAAATTCGAAATCCGAAATCCCGTCAGGGTGGCGGCAACCGCAGCCCGGGGTTCGGCATCGCGGGTTTGCCGCGCGCCGGCTGGTCGCGTTCCGGGAACCCGCCGTCGAGAGTGCGGGTGATGGTCGGACCCGTGTGGCCTAACGGTGTCGGTCGCGGCGTCGGCACCTGACCGCCCCCCTGGCGCCAGATGTAGGAAGTGATGTTCGCGAAATCGGTGAGAGCGCGTGACAGCGTGACGCCGGCGACACCGAAGGTCACCGCCCGGTCGTCGAGACCCTGCCACCCCCGCAGCTCGCCGGTGCGGTAGAACTCCTGACCCACGAAGGGGTAGAGGGAGGCGCTGCGGGCGACGGCCGCGTCGACCGCAGCCGTTACCGCCCCGCCATGGATGAGGTCGTGGTCCTGTCCGTAAAAGACGAGCTTGATTCGACCCAGCACGGAATCGACGTATCGCTGGTAGCTCTCCGCGTACGCCGCTTCGCGGGCGTCATCGTGGGACACGGCGAGCGGGTCGTTGGCATCGAGCACCAACACCGCCAGCACGCCCAGCTCCTCCACCAGGTCGTCGAGAGCCACCGGTCTCCGCAAGTCGTCCGCGCACCGCTGGATCTGGGCCTCGAGCGCCTGCGGCAGGTTGCCCGGAGGCCCGGCCCGCCACGCCGGCGGCGCCGCGACGCCGCGACGTATTCCCGCGTTGAATCGATCGTCGTGACGATGGATCTGGCGGGCGAGGTCCGGTGGGACGAAGTCGACCGCCGTCCACGCCACGTGCCGGATCGTCGTCTCGCTCCAGCCGACGCTCAAGATCGCGGCTGTCACGGCCAGGATGACCGGGTTTCGTACGGGCGACCTCATCTGACGGTCGACGAGTCCGTGGCCGGTGGGCCGCCCTTCATACCGAGCACCAGCCGACGGATCTCCATCGGCACTTCCGGCGAGTACCCTTCGAAAATCTGGGCGGGGCGGCCATCGCGGTCGAGCAGGACGTTGGTGGGCAGGGCGCCGACACCGAGCGTCTGGAGATCGCGGCTGCTCATCAGGAACACCGGGACATCGATGTTGTAGCGCTCGAGGAATTTCATGCCCATCGCCGGCGATCGATCCATGTTCACCGTGACCAGCGCCAGGCCCTCGTCCTCGAGCTCGACCGCCAGTTTCTGAAGCTCGGGAAGCTCCATCCGGCACGGCCCGCACCAGCTCGCCCAGAACGTCAACAGCACCGGGCGGCCGCGCAGGGATTCGAGGTCGATCCGCGTCGAGCCGTCGACCGACAGGAAGGTCAGATTCGGGAATCGCGGGATTTCGGACGTTTCGGCGCCGGACGCGCCTCCACCGCCGAAAGCGGCCGCGATGAGAACTGCCGTAACTGCGAGAACTCGTCTCATGGACTCATCATACACCACCGGAATCGGGGGCGATCCGGCCCGCGTCACGGTTTTGTGAAATTTTGTACAAATGGGTGCCGGTTCGCCGATCTTTTGCTACACTCTGCCGATGAGCAAGGAACTGCACCGCGTCGTGATCGTCGGCGGAGGGATGATGGGAAGGTCCCTCGCCACCAAGGTCGCCCAGGAGGGCATCAACGTCTACCTCAAGGAGGTCTCGGCCGAAGCCGTCGACGCGGCCCGGAGCGAGCTCGAGGAAGCCCTCGATCACGAGATCGCCCGGTTCGGCCTCACGAACTCCGAGAAAAAGGCCATCCTCTCCCGCATTACCTGGGTGACTCATTTCGACTGCGCCACCGACTGCGAGCTCGCGATCGAGGCCGTTCAGGAGGATTTCGGCCTCAAGCGGCAGATCCTGCGGGAGCTCGACAAACGCATGGCGCCCGACCACCCGATCGTCATCAACACCTCCACCCTTTCGATCACCGAGCTCGCGGCCCAGAACACCCAGCCGCAGCGCATCGTGGGTATGCATTTTCTCTACCCCGTGACGACCACCCAGGTGGTCGAGGTGGTGCGGGGCCAGCTGACGACCGACGAGGTCTATCAGCAGGCGATCGATTTCGCGCGCCTTCTCGGCAAGGTCCCGATCAAGGTCTTCGAGATGCCCGGCTTCGTCACCACCAGGATCATCCTGCCGCTGATCAACGAGGCCATTCACGTCGTGATGGAAGGCGTCGCCGAGGCGGCCGAGGTCGACCTCGCGCTCAAGCTCGGTTACGGCTTCCGCAGCGGCCCCCTCGAGTGGGCTGACCGTACCGGTCTCGACCGGGTCCTCAACTGGTTGCAGCACATGTACGCCGAAAGCGGCGAGCCCAGGTTCAGGCCCTGCCCGCTGCTCAAGAGGCTGGTCCGCGCCGGGCTGTTCGGCGCCAAGACGGGGCGCGGCTTCTTCACCTATGACGAGAACCGGCACCGTACCGACCGGTTGCCCGATGACAAACCGCGCATGGCGTGACCGCAGCGGTTTCCGGAGTTCCATATGAAAATTCTCGTCCTCAACAGCGGATCGTCATCGGTCAAGTTCCAGATTATCGAGACAGATCTCGAACGCATGAACGCCCACCAGGACCAGACCCTGGCGGTGGGGCTGGTCGAAAAGATCGGTCTCTCCGACTCGCGCTTGGTCCTCGAGGTTCCCGACCGCAAGAAGTACCAGGATTACCGGGAGATTCTCGAGCACCGGACGGCCATCGAGTGGGTTCTGCGCATCCTGACGGACCCCGAGCACGGCATCCTCGGCTCGGTCGAGGAAATCGGCGCGGTCGGCCACCGGGTGGTGCACGGCGGCGAGGCCTTTGCGTCGTCCGTGCTGATCACGCCGGAGGTCGTGGAACAGATCGAGTCGTGTTCCGTGCTGGCCCCCCTCCACAACCCACCCAACCTTCGCGGCTACTACGCGGCCTACGCCGCGATGCCCGGCATTCCGCACCTGGCGGTGTTCGATACCGCCTTTCACCAGACCATGCCGGCTCACGCCTTCCTGTACGGAATCCCGTTCCAGCTCTACAAGAAGCACCATCTCCGCAAGTACGGGTTCCACGGCACGTCCCACCGCTACGTGACGTTCAGGGGCAGTCAGATCCTCGGCTGGGAACGCCAAAACAAGAAGCTGATCAGCGTCCACCTCGGGAACGGGTGCTCGTTGGCGGCGGTCGATCACGGAAAGAGCATCGACACATCGATGGGGTTCACTCCGCTCGAGGGGCTCGTCATGGGAACCCGTTCCGGCGACATGGACCCTGCGATCGTTCCCTGGTTGATGGCGATGGAAGAGATGACGCTCCACCAGGTCAACACCATGCTCAACAAGCATTCTGGGCTGTACGGCGTGTCGGGCGTTTCCTCCGATATGCGTGAGTTGTTGGCCGCCCGCGCCGACGGTAACCAGCGCGCCGACGTCGCGTTCCGCATGTTCTGCTACCGGATCAAGAAGTACCTCGCCGCCTATGCGGCGGCCATGGGCGGTGTGGATGCGGTGCTGTTCACGGGAGGCATCGGGCAGAAGTCGCCCGAGGTCCGGGAGGCGGCCCTCGTCGGTCTCGAGTTCATGGGTATCGTGCTCCACCGGGACCGCAACGCCGCCCTCACCGACGGCGAAGGAGAGATCACGACCGACGACTCCCGGGTCAGGGTGCTGGTGGTCCCCACCAATGAGGAGAAGACCATCGCCCGCGACGTGATCCGGGTCCTCAACAACATCATGCCGACCTTCAACCCGCCGGAAACGGTGACCTAGCCGGCCACGTCCCAAATTAGGAATGAGGAATTAGGAATTGAGGAATTTCGGCCATCCCAACCGGCCCATTTTCGGGTTCCTGGCGGTGGGGTGGCATTCCTAATTCCTAATTCCACATTCAATTCCGAATCCGAATTCGCACTCCCATCCACTTCCTCCTTCGCTCTCCCGTGCCTGCCGGGCTTCTTCGACGAACCGGCTGACGCGGTAGATGTAGTTGAAGGCCGACCCGATCACGAGAACGAAGGACAGGTAGAAGCACACCGTCGGGATCCACGGAGACACCTCGAACACGTTGGCCAGCAGGACCACCGCCACGGTCACGACCTGGGCGAAGGTGGTGGCCTTGCCCAAGGGCGACGGCGGGAACTCCCTGAGACCTTCGACCATGTACAACACTCCGGCCACCACCATGATCACGAAATCGCGAAAGAGAGCCAGGATGGTCAGCCACAGCGGAATCACCACCGCCTGGCCCTGCGGAAAGGTCAGGGCGATGTAGGCGACGGTGATCAGCATCTTGTCGGCGATGGGATCGAGGTAGGCGCCGAAACGGCTCTTCATGTCCATACGCCGCGCCAGGAAGCCGTCGAAAGCATCCGTGAGACCTGCAACGATGAATATCCACAACGCGAGGCGGAAGTCCCGGTCCGAAACCGCGATCACGAACACGGGCACCATCGCCATCCGGGTCAGGGTGATGAAGTTCGGCAGCGTGATCGGCCGCATCTTCTCCTCGACCCGCCGGCGGATTCGCTGCCGCGCCTCCCTGCGGGCTTCGCGTCCCCTGGGGCTCACGCGACCTCTCCGCGGTTGAGCTGCCAGAGCATCCTCAGTCCGTGCAGAGTGAGGTCGGGTTCCACGTGGTGGATCAGTTCGGTGTGCGCCGCAAAAGCCCCCGCCAAGCCACCCGTCGCGATGACCGTCGCTTCGCCCAGTTCCTCGAGGATCCTCCGCGTCACGCCCTCGATCAAACCGAGATAGCCGTAGAAGAGGCCGATCTGGATACTGTCCACCGTGCCCTTCCCGATCACCCGATCGGGCGGCGCCATGGCCACCCTGGGCAGCTTGGCGGTCTTCAACGCCAAAGCGTCGGCGGTGACGCCGGGCCCCGGGGCGATGGCGCCTCCCAGGTACTCGCCACGTGCAGACACCACTTCCCAGGTGACGGCGGTCCCGAAGTCGAGCACCAGGCACGGCCCACCGTGTTCGGCATAGGCGGCCACGGCATCGCAGAGCCGATCCGCCCCGAGCTCATGCGGTGCGTCCACGAGCAGCGGCATCCCGGTCTTGACGCCCGGTTCGACAAAGAAAGGGACCACGTCGAGGAACCGGCGCACTCCCTCGTCGAGCCGCGGATCGATCGGCGGCACGACCGAGGAGATCGCCACCGCCGCGAGGTCGGCCGGGTCCACCTTCTCCCACCGCAGAAGCTGCAGCAGCCACATGCCAACCTCGTCCGCCGTACGTTCCGCGTGGGTTGTCAGACGCCAGTGGGTGCGCAACCGGTCGCCTTCGAACAGACCGACTACGGTGTTGGTGTTGCCCACATCGAGGGCCAACAGCAGGTTGTTCATTCTGCCTCCGACAGCGCCACGGTACAGCCCCTCCGGGGTGCTGTCCAGTTGCCGGGAGGCCGCTCACGGGACCCGATCCGAACCCAAACCGCCTCGCGCCGTAGTATCATCTGCGCACCGCGAGCAGATCTCGGGAGAGTCCGTGAATCGTTACAGAATACGGTCCGGGGAACAACTTCACCGGAAGTGCGACAACCGCAACACCAACACGGAAGGAGCGAAACGATGAGTCTTCGGCGTCATCTGACGGTCGCCGGGCTGCTGACGGTGGTGCTCTTGAGCACCTTTGCCGTCGCAGCCCAGGAGGCCAAGGTCCCCGTCCAGGAGGTCTTTCTGGACAACGGCATGAAAATACTGATGGTCGAACGCCACGAAAGCCCGACGGTCTCGGCCGGTTGGGTGACCCATGTCGGGTCGGTCAACGAGGAGGCCGGCGCCACCGGCATCGCCCATCTCTTCGAACACATGATGTTCAAGGGCAGCCCGACCATCGGCACCTCCGACTTCGAGAAAGAGGCCGCGATCATGGCCCAGCTCGACGAGCTCCGGCTCGAGATGGAGGCCGAGTACGAGGTCATGCGGGAGATGAAACGAGCCGGCAAGATCGAGGGCAGCATCTACCTGCCCGAGAATCAGACCGAGAAGCTGGCGGCACTTCGCGAGAAGATGCAGGAGCTCGAGGCCCAGCAGAAGCAGTTCATCGTCAAGGACGAGTTCGACCAGATCTACACCGAGGCCGGCGCCTCGGGGATGAACGCGGGCACCAGCAACGACTTCACGATCTACTTCATCACAGTGCCGGCCAACAAGCTCGAGCTGTGGTTCTGGATGGAGTCCGAGCGGCTCCTCAACGCGGTCTTCAGAGAGTTCTACACCGAGCGCGACGTGGTCCGTGAAGAGCGCCGCGTGCGGACCGAATCCGACCCGACCGCGAAGTTCCAGGAGCAGTTCGACATGATGTTCTGGGGCTCCATCCCCTACCACCACCCGGTGGTCGGTTGGCCCTCCGATGTCGAGTCGATCACGCGCGCTCAAGCGGAGGAGTTCTTCGCCACCTACTACGCGCCCAACAACATCACGACTGCGCTGGTCGGCGATTTCGACCCCGCACAGGCGCTGGCTCTGGCTCAGAAATACCTGGGCCGCATTCCGCGCGGGGCCAAGGCAGCCGCCGCCGGTGGTCACCGAGGAGATCGAGCAGCTCGCCGAACGGCGCATGATCGCCGAGGCCGACACCAACCCGTCGGTCCACCTTCGCTGGCACACCGTACCCTTCGGGAGCAAGGACTTCTACGCCCTCGAGGTCATGGACTCGATCCTCAACGACCGCACCGGAAGGCTCTACAAGAGCCTCGTCGAGGAGAAGAAGATCGCCACCGGCGAGCCCTACTCGAACCACGACGCGTTGAAGTACGGCGGCTTCGTCGAGGTCGGCGCCGAGCTCGCGGACGGGGTGGATCACCAACTGGTGGAGGACGCGCTGATCTTCGAGATCGCACGCCTGAAGGAAGAACCGGTCGGCGAGCGCGAGCTGCAGAAGGTCAAGAACCAGGCCCTGGCCGGTTCCTACCGCCGTCTCCAGTCCGACTTCTTCCTGCTGCTGCAGCTCCTCCTCTACGACGTGTGGGAGGACTGGAGCTTCCTCAACGAGTCTGCGGCCCGGATTCAGGCCGTGACGGCCGAGGATGTCCAGCGGGTCGCCAATACCTACTTCACCGAGAGCGGCTTGAACGCCCTCTGGTACTTCCGCAAGGAGGGCAGCGAAGAGGACCCCGAGCTGGCCGCACTGTCGGCCCAGGGCAAGGCGATGGCCAAACAGGCCCTCGCGCAGATCAACCAGGTGACCGATCCCGCCGAGCTTCAACAGGGGTTGGCGCAGATGCAGGCGATGGCCGCCCAGGCGCCGCCCGAATACAAACCCGCCATCGAACTGGTGATCAAAAAGGCCACCGAACGGCTCGAAGAGCTCAAGGCGTCGGCCGGAGAGGGGGAGTGACATGCGCCGCTTGATGATTTCCGTTGCTACGTTGGCTCTGATGGTTGCCGCGGCGACAGTCTCCGCCGCGGATATCCCGGATCGGCCCGAGAAACTGGTCTACCCGGACCTCACCTTCGAGGTGCCGGACGCCGATTCCCTGCGTTTCGAGCTGGCCGACGGCACGCCGGTCTACGCCAAACAGGACAGCCAGTTTCCACTGGTCAACATCACCGTCTCCTTCCGTGGCGGCCGCTATCTCGAGCCCGACGGCAAAGCCGGTCTGGCCGCCATCACCGGTGACGCGTGGCGCTCAGGGGGAGCCGGCGAGAGAACCGCTCAAGAGCTGGACGAGGAGCTCGACTACCTCGCTGCGAATCTCAACACCAGCGTCGGCGACGTCACCGGTTCGGTGAACCTGAACGTCCTGTCCAAAGATCTCGACGCGGCCATGGCCATCTTGATGGACGTCCTCACGAAGCCACGCTTCCAGGAGGACCGCTTCGCCAAGACCAAGGAGAACATGCTGCAGGCGATGAAGCAGCGCAACGACGACACCGCCGATATCGAAAGCCGGGAGTGGGACCGGCTGATCTACGGCGACGGCTACTGGATGAACCGTCTGGCGACCCAGGCCTCGGTGAACGAAATCACCGCCGCCGACTGCAAGGCCTTCGTCAGTTCGCTGGTGCGTTCGGGCAATCTCGTGGTCGCGGTGGCGGGCGATTTCCAACAGGCCGACATGGAGGCTCTGCTCAACCGCACCATCGCCACCCTTCCGAAGCTCGAGGGCACCCTGCCCTCGATCCCGCAACCGACCGCGCCGACCGCGAAGGGCGTCTACGTCGTCAACAAACCCGACGTCAACCAGGGTCGGGTGAGTATCGGAAAAATCGGCTACCAGCAGGGAACGCCGAACGAGTTCCCCCTGATGATCGGCAACGACATCCTCGGTGGCGGCGGATTCACCGCCCGCATGATGAAGACGATCCGATCCGACGAGGGTCTCGCCTACAGCGCCTACTCGAGCCTCAGCTTTCCCGTCACCATGCCGGGGACGTTCCGGGCCTACTACCAGTCCAAGTCTTCGACCTGCGCCTTTGCCGCAGAGATCTTCTTCGGGCTCCTGAAGAGCATGCGAACCGCCCCGCCCACCGACGAGGAGTTGCGCACGGCCAAGGCCTCCTTCATCGAGACCTTCCCGCGCCGGTTCGCGAGTGCGGGCCAGGTGGTTGGACTGTTCGCCACGGACGAGCTCCTCGGACGGCCCCATTCCTACTGGACCGACTACCGCGACAAGGTGGCGGCTGTTACCGGCGACGACATCCAGAAGGCGATGGCAGCCGGCCTCGACCCGGACACGATGGTCGTCCTGGTCGTCGGCAATATCGAGGAGATCACCAAGGGCCACCCCGAGCACGAGGCCAGGCTCTCGGACTTCGGGAAGATCACGGAGCTTCCGCTGCGCGACCCGATGACCCTGGAGCCGATCGACAAGTAACCATCACATCAACCTGCAACTTCGATCGCCCGGGCCTCGGCCCGGGCTTTTATATTTCGGATTTCGGATTTCGGATTTCGGATTTTTCGGCCCATCTCTCGTGCGGGTCAACACGATCGAGGAACAGCAGATCTCGGAAAATGGGCGTCCAGAGACCCTGAATCCAATGCGGGAGGGAGGGTGGAATTCCGAAATCCGAAATTCGAAATTCTCGAATGGTGCTACCGTGTTGCCCTCCGACAGGGCGACTGGAGTTTTCGTGTTTCGCATCCGAAGGGTCTACGACAACATTCTGTCGGCCGACCAGGCCGCCATCAAACAGGTCCAGGCGATGCTCGTCGACCGTATTCCCGGGCTCGACTCCGGGGACGTGACGGCTCTTCCCGACAAGCTCCGGCGGCCGGTCAGCCACGGCTTCCGGGCGATCCTGTACGTTGCCGAAAACCAGCGGCGGACGGTCAAGGCCTTCGCACTGGTCTACTACGAGGCCGACCTGGGATTTGCGTGGCTGGACTACCTCGCCAGCGGGTCCGGCAGCGGCGGGCGCGGCCTCGGCGGCACCCTGTACGACCGCGTGCGCAGCGACGCCCTCGAGCTCGGCGCCTGGGCGGTGCTCTTCGAGTGCCTGCCCGACGATCCGGCGCTGTGCCCCGACCCGACGAAGCGACGGCAGAACGCGGCCCGGCTCCGTTTCTATGAAGGCTTCGGCGCCAGACCGGTGATCGGTACCGAGTACGAAACCCCGGTCAAACCGGGCGACGACGAACCGCCGTACCTGGTGGTGGACGACCTCGGCACCGGCAAGGCGCCGGGACGCACGGCCATGCGCGCGGCGGTGAGGGCGATCCTCGAACGAAAGTACAAGAGCCTGTGTCCCCAGGAGTATGTGGAAAGCGTCGTGGCATCGATCCGCGACAATCCGGTCCAGCTGCGACCATTCAAGTACCTCACCGAACCGTCGCGCGCCGAGGCGGTTCGCCCTCCCGTCCCCCCTCCCGACCGGCGCATCGCACTGGTCGTCAACGACCGGCACCTCATCCACCACGTGCGGGAGCAGGGATACGTGGAGTCTCCGGTTCGGATCAAGGCGATCCGTCGGGAGATCGACCAGACGTCGCTGTTCGAGGAGATCGAGCCTCGCGAATTCCCGGACCGGCACCTCCTCGAGGTTCACGATCCGGGCTATGTCCGTTATCTGAAGCGGGTGTGCGAACGGGTCGGCGAGGGCCGGGCGGTGTACCCCTACGTGTTCCCGATCCGCAACGTCGCCCGCCCGCCAAAGGAGCTCGAGGTCCGGGCCGGCTACTACTGCATCGACACGTTCACGCCCCTCAACCGCAACTCGTACCTCGCCGCCCGACGTGCAGTCGACTGCGCCCTCACCGCAGCCCACGCGTTGTCCGAGGGGCGGCGACTGGCCTACGCGCTGGTGAGGCCACCGGGTCACCACGCCGAGCGCCGAGCGTTCGGCGGGTTCTGTTATTTCAACAACGCCGCCATCGCCACGGAGGAGTTGGCCCGCCACGCCAAAGTGGCGATCCTCGACCTCGACTACCACCACGGCAACGGCCAGCAGGACATCTTCTGGGAGCGCGGCGACGTGCTCACGGTCTCGATCCACGGCCACCCGAACTTCGCCTACCCCTACTTCTCCGGTTTCGCCGACGAGCGCGGGGCGGGACCCGGCCTCGGCGCCAACCGCAACTACCCGCTCGAGGAGCATGTCGACGGTTCGAGATACCGCGAGGTTCTCGCCCGCGCCCTGCGGAGAGTCGAGACGCACGGCACCGAAATCCTGGTTGTGGCGCTTGGCCTCGACACCGGGCGCAAAGACCCCACCGGGACGTGGGACCTCGGTTCCTCCGATTTCACCGCCAACGGTCGGATGATCGGGGAGTTGCGCCTGCCCACGCTGGTAGTCCAGGAAGGCGGTTATCGAATCCGCAGCATCGGCGTCAACGCACGATCGTTCTTCACCGGACTGTGGGAAACGGCATTCGGACTCGGCGCCGGAACCCCCTCAGGAAAAAAATCCGCCTGAGCGTCAAAAATAACTTGACACAGTTTCATTTGGCGGTACTTTCGAATTGTGAGAGTTGATACGAAATCCGACGAGCCCCCCAGTAGGTTCGGGCCGATCTCCGGAAGTCGCCGCCGACTCCGGCTGACGGCCCGCCGTTGGCGCCCCCGGCCTCTCACCCCCCATGGATCAACCTTCGGTTGCCCCATGACCCAGCCACGTCAGTGGCATCGGGAACCCTACACCCAAGGATAGGTCGACCATGTCGTCGCGCCCCAATGGGCATTCCGCGCGTGTGACGCAATCGGCACCCGCTCAATCAAGCGAGCAGGGTGAAGTCTCGCCCATCGCCAAACCCAACCCCGTTTTCCAAAGGAGGAAACCTCAGATGCCTAGAACCCGCCGCTCGGCGGCAAGGAAAGTTGCGCCCGATCTCCGCCAGCGCCTGTGTCAGGTGTTCGGTGAGAGTTACGACCCGGCCACCTGGGCTGATTGGCGTTGGCAGCTTCGCCACCGCCTGACCCGCCTCGAACACCTCGAGGCGTATCTCGAACTCACCGAAACCGAGAGGCTCGGCCTCGCCATGGGCGCCGAGCGTTTTGCCGTGTCGGTGACGCCGCACTTCGCGGCATTGATGAACCCATTCGACCCCCAGTGCCCCATCCGCCGCCAGGTGATCCCCACCGCGGAGGAGTTCGTGGTCAGCGCCGGCGACATGGAAGACCCGTGCGGCGAGGACCACTCGTCCACGGTCGAGGGCCTGGTCCACCGCTACCCGGACCGCGTGTTGTTGCTCGCCCTCGACACCTGCGCCGCCTACTGCCGCTACTGCACCCGCTCGCGGCTGGTCAGCCAGGGCTCTCTCGATCCGCTGCCCCGCCGGATGGACGCGATCCTGGAGTACCTGCGAGCCCACACCGAGGTGAGGGATGTGCTGCTGTCGGGCGGCGACCCCTTGCTGATGTCGGAGGATCGCCTCGACAGCCTGTTGTCATCGATCCGCGAGATCGAACACATCGAGTTCGTGCGCATCGGCAGCCGCGTGCCCGGCTTCCTGCCGCAGAGGATCACGCCCGAGCTCGCGGCAGTGCTGCGGCGCAACAGGGTGTGGCTGTCCCTCCACTTCTCACACCCCGCCGAGCTGACGCCCGAAGTTGCGGCCGCCTGCGACCTGCTCGCCGACGCCGGCATCCCGCTCGGCAGCCAGACCGTCCTCCTGCGCGGCATCAACGACGACCCCGCGGTCCTCAAAAAGCTCTTCCACGGCCTGCTGATGCTGCGGGTCCGCCCCTACTACCTCTACCAGGCCGACCCGGTGGTCGGCACGGCCCACCTCCGCACCTCGATCGGCAAAGGCATCGAGATCATGAGTCAGCTTCGCGGGCACACCAGCGGCTACGCGGTGCCCACATACGTGGTGGATGCTCCCGGCGGCGGCGGCAAAATCCCGGTCCAACCGGAAACGGTGGTGGGACGGGAAGGCGGCACCTGGCAGCTGAAGAACTGGGCCGGCGAGGTCTACACCTACATCGACCCACCGGAAATGAGGTGAACCCGATGAACCTCTCGATCGCTCTCTGTTACGACAGCAAAGAGGAGTACCTCGCCGCCGGTCACAGCAAGCTCGAAGTGGCCGAGTTCGATGATGAAGGCGTGATTTCCGGGCTCGAGAACACCCTGTCCGGTCTCGGCTACCGCGTCGAGAGGGTCGGCCGCGGCCGCGCCCTGGCTGCGCGCCTGGTCGCCGGCGACCGTTGGGACCTCGTGTTCAACGTCACCGAAGGGCTGCGCGGCCGCGCCCGCGAGGCCCAGGTGCCGGCTCTCTGCGAGCTCTTCGACCAGCCCTACACCTTTTCCGATCCGGTGACGTGCGGCCTCACCCTCGACAAGTCGCTCGCCAAGCGCATCGTGCGCGACAAGGGCCTGCCGACCCCCGGTTTCATCGTGGTGCGGTCACTGACCGACATCGACTCCCGGGTCAACGGCAACCCGATGTTCGTCAAACCTCTCGCCGAAGGCAGCTCGAAGGGCGTCGGCGCCTACTCGATCGTTTCGAACCGAAAGCAGCTGATCAAGACCTGCACCCGCCTGCTCCCCGACTTCCCGACGGGTCTCCTGGTCGAGGAGCTTCTGCCGGGCCGCGAGGTCACGGTCGGTGTGATCGGCAACGGTCTGCGCGCTCGCGTCGTCGCCGTGATGGAAGTGGTGTGGACCAGCCGTTCCGAGGTCGAGGCCTACACCCAGCTCAACAAGGACGAGTATCTCGACCGGATGGACTACCGTCTGGTCGCGGGAGAACCCCTGGCGGACGAGGCGGCGGAGCTTGCACTGGCAGTCGTGGAGGCGCTGGATTGCCGCGATGCCGCCCGCGTGGATATGCGGTGCGACGCGGCCGGCCGGCTCTCCTTTATCGAGGTCAACCCGCTGCCGGGTCTCCACCCGGTGCGCTCCGACCTCCCGATCATGGCCCGCATGGCGGGTCTCCGCTACGACGAGCTCCTCGGCGAGATCGTCACCGCAGCCAAAGAAAGGTACGACTCCGAGACATGTCCGACATCCTTGTTGCCCACAACGCTGTCGCGGCCGCAGACGACCCGTCGACGCGCGACGTCCTCGCCCAGGTCGGCTTCGTAACCGCTGCTCTCGACGCCCTCCATCTCCCCTACCGCATCCTTGCGGTCGGGGACGGGGGGGTCGACGCCGCGTCGCTTGAAAAGGTCGGTGCGGTCTTCAATCTCGTCGAGTCGCCTCCGGGGCGTCCGACCTTCCAGGTCGAGGCCGCGGCCGCCTTCGAGCGGGCGGGCCTCAAGGTCACCGGTTCGTCCGCCTCAGTCATCCGCGCCACGACCGACAAGGATGGGACCCGGAAGACCCTCGCCGGCCACGGCGTGGATGTGGCGCCGGGCGGGCTGCTCGACCCCGACCGCCCGGACATCCTCGACCTCGTGCCGCCGCCGTGGATTCTCAAGCCGGCCCTCGAGGACGCCTCCCTCGGTCTCGACGACGACGCCGTCACCTCGGACAGGACCGGCGCCGTCACCCGCGCCCGGGAGCTCCGGCGGCTTTTTCACGGCCAGCCCGTGCTCGTCGAACACCTGCTGCCGGGGCGGGAGTTCAACATTTCGGTGCTCGCCAAACCGGGCGGATTCGATGTTCTGCCGCCGGCCGAGATGACCTACGTCGACTATCCGGCCGACCGCCCGCGCATCCTCGGCTGGGAGGCAAAGTGGGACGAGGGCTCGTTTGCCTACCGGAACACCGTGCGGGTGTTCCTCAACGGCTCCGAATGGCCGCTCCGCAACCGGCTCGACGAGGTGGCGGCGACCGCGTGGTCCGCCTGCGGTCTTTCAGGCTACGGCCGGATCGACATCCGTCTCGACGAAGAGGGAGAGCCCTGCGTGCTCGAGGTCAACGCCAACCCGTGCATCTCGGCGGACGCCGGGTTCGCGGCGGCCGCCTCCGCGGCGGGTCTCGCACCCGCCGAAGTCGTGGGCCGGATCCTGACCGCCGCCGGGTGGACCGCATGACCGCGGCAAACAGCGCGTCTGGAATCGAAGTCCGCCGCGGCCTGCAACCGGCGGATCGGGAGCCCGTGCGGAGCCTTCTCCATGCGACCGGGTTCTTCAACCCGGAGGAGCTCCAGGTCGCGATGGAGCTGGTGGACGACCGTCTCGCCCTCGGCGAGGACAGCCACTACCGATTTCTGGTCGGTGAGCACGGCGGCGCAGTGGTCGGCTACGCGTGCTGGGGCCCGATCCCCGGGACCGTCGAATCCGCCGATCTCTACTGGATCGCCGTCGACCCGCGGAGCCAGGGCCTCGGCGTCGGCCGCACCCTGCTCACTGCCGCCGAGCGGTGGATGGCCGAGTCGGCACGGGTCCGGGTCTATCTGGAAACCGCCGGCCGCGAGCTCTACACACCGACCCGCGCCTTCTATCTCGCCTGCGGCTATCACGTGGCGGCCGAGCTCACGGACTTCTACGCACCCGGCGACGCCAGGGTGACCTTTCTCAAAGTGCTCGATCCGGCGACACTCACGGGGTCTTCGAAGGCTTGAAGAGCCCGTCCGGGTCGGCGCCCAGGAAGCACGCATCCATGAGGTAGCGCGGCGCCCTCGGCAGGCGCCGCGCGGTCTCCTCGTCGACGAGGCGGGTGTGGCGCAGCCGGTCGAGGGCATCGCCGAGGTACTCCAGGTCGTCGGTCGTGAACCTCCAGCCGAGGTCGTCGTATCGGGTGAGATCGAAGGGCACCGAGTATTCGCGCAGCGCGCTGAAACCGTCGAGGTTGAAGTAATAGGGGAAGTACGACATCGCGAGCTCGCGCACCGACCGGTACACGGGGTCGCGCATCCTGAGCGCCGTGGTGTTGGATTTGGCGACGGCTCCCCACAGACCGTCTTCGCGAAACAGCGCGATCACGTGGTCGTCGTCGTTGTGTGCGCGGAGATCCACCAGCAGCGGCGGCCGCCCGTGGTGGCTCAGCGCCGCCGCCGCGAACAACGCCCCTTCCATGCAGTGCGCGCGCCGCACCCGCAGGACCTCCCGCGGCGACCGGCACACCGGCTCGGCGTTGTACGGCACCCCGTCGAGAAAGTCCTGGATCGCCCGCGGCGAATCGAGCCTGTCGAAGACCCTCGCCTCCGCCGCCGTCCACCGCCAGACGTGCCTCACATCGCGTCGCTCCATGCCCTTCACCTCGCCCGTTCCTTCCGATTTCTGTGGCCCGTGTCCAGGGCGGGTGGGGCAAAATCCGAAATCCGAAATCCGAAATCCGAAATTCCCAGCCCGCCTCGCCTCCTCGATTCTCTCATTCTCCCGCCGCCCTTGCCCGCTCGTGAAAGATGGTACAAAATAGCCCGGCCCGCAACGGGCAGTCCCTAAGGAGGCGAGATGAAGATTCACGAGTACCAAGGCAAACAGGTGCTGGCGGCGCACGGAGTACCCGTGCCGCGCGGCATCGTCATCACCAAGGCCGAGGAGGCGCGGGCGGCGGCCGAGCAGCTCGGCGGACGGGTCGTCGTCAAGGCGCAGATCCACGCCGGCGGTCGCGGCAAGGGCGGCGGCGTCAAGCTCGCCGCAAACCCCGACGAGGCGGTCAAGCTGGCGGGCGAGATCCTCGGCATGACCCTGGTCACCAAACAGACCGGCCCCGAGGGCAAGCTGGTGCGCACCGTTCTCATCGAAGAGGCGCTGCCGATCGAGCGCGAGCTCTACCTCGGCGTGGTGCTCGACCGCTCCGAGGGCTTCCCGGTGATGATGGCCTCCAAGTTCGGCGGCATGGAGATCGAGGAGGTCGCCGCCGAGAACCCGGACGCCATCCTCAAGGCCCACTTCGACCCCGACGTGGGGCTCCACCCCTACATGTGCCGCAAGCTCGCCTTCGGGCTCGGGCTCGAGGGCGAGGCCTTCAAGTCGGGCACCAAGTTCATGGCACGCCCTGGCCAAGGCCTATGGTGATACCGATGCCTCGCTGCTCGAGATCAACCCCCTGGTCACCACTACCGACGGCCGGGTGATCGCCCTCGACGCCAAGATGAACGTCGACGACAGCGCCCTCTTCCGACACACCGACATCGCCGCCATGCGCGACATCCACGAGGAGGAGCCGCTCGAGGTCGAGGCCTCGAAGTTCGACCTCAACTACATCAAATTGGACGGGAACATCGGCTGCATGGTCAACGGCGCCGGTCTCGCGATGGCGACCATGGACATCATCAAGCACTGCGGCGGCGAGCCCGCCAACTTCCTCGATGTCGGCGGCGACGCCTCCCAGGAGCGGGTGGCCGCGGCCTTCCGCATTCTGCTCTCGGATCCCTCGGTCAAGGGCGTGCTGGTCAACATCTTCGGCGGCATCGTGCGCTGCGACATGGTGGCCCGCGGCGTGGTCGCGGCGGCCGAGGAGGTCAAGCTCAGCATCCCGCTGGTGGTCCGGCTCGAGGGGACCAACGTCGAGGAGGGCCGGCGCGTGCTTGCCGAATCCGGGATCGACCTGATCGTGGGCGACGGGATGGCGGATGCCGCCGCAAAAGTCGTGGCGGCGGTCGGAGGTGCGGCATGAGCATCTGGGTCAACTCCGAAACCAAGGTCGTCGTCCAGGGTCTCACCGGCAAAGAAGGTACGTTCCACGCCAAGAAGTGCCGCGAGTACGGCACCAAGATCGTCGCCGGGGTCACCCCGGGCAAGGCGGGGCAGGACGTCGACGGCGTGCCCATCTTCAACACCGTGGATGACGCGGTCCGCTCAACCGGCGCCAACGCGTCGCTGATCTTCGTGCCGCCGCCGTTCGCGGCGGATGCCATCCTCGAGGCGGCCGATGCCGGCATCGAGGTGGTGGTGTGCATCTCGGAGGGCATCCCGGCGCGCGACATGATCCGCGTGCAGCGCATCCTCCAGGGGCTGCCCACCCGCCTCATCGGCGGCAACTGCCCCGGCATCATCACGCCCGGCGAGTGCAAGCTCGGGATCATGCCCGGCCACATCTCGATCCCCGGCCCGGTCGGCGTGGTCTCGCGCTCGGGCACCCTCACCTACGAGGCCGTGGGCCAGCTCACCGCGCTCGGGCTCGGCCAGTCGACCTGCGTCGGCATCGGCGGCGACGCCCTGCCGGGCACCAACTTCATCGACTGCCTCGAGGCGTTTGAAGAGGACGGCCAGACCGAGGCGATTGTCATGATCGGTGAGATCGGCGGTTCGGCCGAGGAGGACGCGGCCGCGTTCATCGAGCAGTTCGTCAGCAAACCGGTGGCGGCCTTCATCGCCGGCCAGACCGCGCCCCCGGGCCGCCGCATGGGCCACGCCGGCGCCATCATCTCCGGCGGCAAGGGCACCGCGGCCGACAAGATTGCAGCCCTCCGCGCGGCAGGCATCGCCGTCGCGGCGACCCCGGCCGAGATCGGCACCACGATGCAACGCGCAATGGAGTCCGAGTCTCTGGTTTGAGAGCGGTTAGCTGTTAGCTATTAGCTGTCAGCGGTTGGCTGTTAGCTTTCGGACGGACGAAATAATCAACTCACGCCCCCGGGAATCCAGGGGCGTTTCTTCATTTCAGATGTGCCGTATTGGGATTGGAATCCAGCTAACAGCTAAAAGCTAACTGCTGGAACGTGAAGGGCTCCGAAGCATGCAACACGAAGTGAAACATCTTGAAGTCGGGAAAATACCGCTATAATTCCAGCTTCGTAGTGAGGGAGGAGGAGTTTCTCTCTGCGATGGCCCGGCGGTTCCGCCGGGTTTTTTCATCCGCCCGGGCGACTGCCCCACAAAAACGTTGAATGCGCGGTTTTGTGGTGCGGGCGTCCCGCCTGCACCGCGACTGCTCACAGTCTGACAATGCGGTCGGCGGCAAGGAACCACAGCTCGACGTGGGGCCCGTAGTCGAGGTCGAGGGCCTCGCAGAGGGCCCGGGCGTACGTGCGTACCTGCGGCTCGTACACCACGACCCTCTCGTCGATGGCGGCTTGATCCGGCAGCGCGTCGGTCTTGTAGTCGGCCACCACGATGCGCCCGTCGTCGGGGTCGCGGTAGACGAGATCGACGATACCGGACACAACCGCGCCCGGGGCGCCCGGCGCTTCCGACCACAGCATCACCGGCAGCTCGCGCGCCACCACATGAGCGGCGATGCCCTCGAGCCGTTCGAGACACGAGCCCCTGACCACCCCGGACAGGACGGCATCAACCTGGGCCTTCCCGTCATCGAAGGACGCAAGCTCCGCGAGAATCCGCTCGCGGTGCCCGGCGATCTGCGGCGCGAGGGCGGCGGTCAGGTCGAGATTCTCCATCATGGAGTGCACTGCGGTACCGAGGGCCATCGCCAGGCTTCGATCCGATGAGCGCTCCCCCATCGATTCCGCGTCATCGGCTTCGGCGCTGCGCATCCGGTCGTGGGCCTCTGCGGAGGCCGACCGGAAGACCGGCTGCGCCATCCGTCCGGCCGCTTCGCGCCGCTGTGCGGCCAGATCCGCAGCCCGTTCGAGCGCGCCGGAGGGCACCGACCACCCACCCCTGCCACCGACTTCGGGCGTTCCCGCCGTCGGCAGGTCCGCAAAGACCGGCATCACCCGCACCACGTGCGGCGCCTCGTCGTCGTGGCGTTCGGCTCTCGCGGCCACCTGGCGCGCAACCGCACCCGGGTCGAGACGGCGCCCGAGGAGATCGGCGAAGTCCGCGGCCGATTCGGGAGGAACCTCCTTGCCGGCCTCCTGCCACCCACCCGACACCACCAGACGCTTCTTCGCCCTGGTGGCGGCGACGTAGAGCAGACGGACCAGCTCGGCCCGGGTCTTCCGCGTCTGCTCCCACTCAGCGGTCTGGTAACCCGGGGTCGACCAGTCGAACAGCCGGTACTCGCGGCTGTCGACGAGAGTGCTGACACCGGCCGCTTTCCGATTGGATCCGCTGCGGCCGCCCTTGTGGATCTGGGCGACGTAGACGTGTTCGAAATCGAGCCCCTTGGCGCGGTGGATCGTCATGACGTGAACCGCGTCGGTCTCGAGGTCGGGCGGAACCGGGACCCGGCTCTCCTTGCCCGTCTCCACCGCCTGTCGAAGGAACCTCGCGAGTTCCGCATCACCGCCCTCTCCCGCCACCAGCGTCTGCTCGAGATCAGCGAGGAAGCGGTCGACCCGCGCGCGGCGAAAACCCCCGAGGTAGCGCGCTGCCGCGGTCACCTCGGCGAGCCACAGGGTCCGGACCTTTTCGACAAAGACATCGGGAGGGTCCTCCCGCAGCGACGACCGCAGCTCGGCGATGATCTCGACCGCGGTCGAGACCGCATCCGCCCAGTTGGGCACGGAATCACTGCCGGGGAGACCGGTCGGCGCGGCGGTGCGGGCCGCCTCGATGCACGCTCTGACCTCGTCCGCCGCCGTCGAACCCGGGGTCGTCAGCCGCGCCATCCGGCCGGAAAAGCCGGCGTCCCACAGGGGCGCGAGCGCCGCGTCAGGCACCCCCACCACGTCGCTGCGCATCACGGTCAACAGGGCGAGGGCGTCGGTGGGCTCGAGAACACAGCGGATCAGGGCCGCCATCTCGACGACCTCTCGCTGACGGTAGTAGTCGCGCTCCCGCGCCACCTCGTACGGCACCCCCGCCTCGCGAAAGGCCTCCAACAGCTCTTCCTGGGACGTCGTGACCCGCAACAACACCGCGACGTCACCCCACCTCGAGATCACTGCCTCATCGTGCAGACGGCGGATGTCGGCGGCCAGGGCGGCGGCCTCGAGCGCGGTGGTCTGGCTGTCGGAGTTGCCCTTTTCGGGGCCCACGCCGTCCTCGCCGAGCTGCCACGCCACCCAGTGTTCGACGGTCTTCCACGGCCCTTCATCCACACCGGGTACGCCTCGCCTTTCGTCGGTGGCCTCGAGGCGCTGGAACGGCGGCTGGATCCCCTGCTCGGGCCGCATCACCGGCGCCACCAGACGCTCCACCTCGTCGAGAATCGGTGTCACCGAGCGGAAGTTGCGCACCAGATCCACCGTGATGCCGCCGGCATTCACCACCTTGCGGACGAAGGCATCGTAGGCCGCGAGGTCGGCGCTGCGCCAGGCGTAGATCGACTGTTTGGGATCACCGACGATGAACAGCGAGGGCCGCCGCTCGCGATCGCCGCTCAGGGCCAGCGCCTCCACCAGCCGGCACTGGACATCGTCGGTGTCCTGAAACTCGTCGACCAACAGATGATCGATCCCGGCCACCACCTCGCGGCGGACACCGGGCGACGATGCGAGCAGGGACTCGGCGCGCCGGAGAAGGTCTGCAAAGGTCACGAGGCCTTCCGCGCTCCGCCGCTTCTCCACGGCTTCCAGGAGGGGACCCACCACCCGGCGCGCCGCGGTCAACTGGGGGCGATGGAGATCGGTCAGAGGCGCCAGAACCGCCTCCAGCCGACCCGCAGCCGCTGCCACCTCGTGCTCCACCCCCTCCAGGCGCTGCCCCTCGGTTTTGTTGAACTTCAGCCTCGACCAGTCCTTGAGCCGTTTCAACGCCCTTGGATCGACTGCCGCGGCCACGGCTCCGAGCTCGTCCATCGACGGCGCGGCGACGCCCTCCGCCGTCAGAGACGCCAGCACCGCGGGCACGTCCCGGGTCGCGGCGATCACCTCGGCCTTGACGCCGTCGAGACGATCACCCAGGACGCCCTCGAATACCTCGATCGCCGACCGCAGCCGCGCCGCGACCACCGCGCTGTCGCTGAAGGGGTCGTCTCGGAAGAGATCCGGACCGGAACCGGCTTCCACCAATTCGACCAGGGCCTCGACCACTCGGGTCGGCGACACGCCCTCGACCGCCAGCTCTTCCCAGGCGCCACGGTCAGGATCCGCATGCAGATCCCGCAGGGTCTCTTCCACCACCGCCTCGGCCAGCGCCTCGATGCGTGTGCCGTCGGCATCGACCTCGAAGCGCGGATGGAGCCCGGCCTCGAGGGGGTAGGTCGCGAGCAACCGTTGGCAGAACGCGTGGATGGTGGAGACCGTCAAACGGTGGCTCTCCTCGGAAAGGGCCCTGGCGCGCCGAATCACTTCTCCTGAATCACCCGGCACCGTTCCCGGTTCCGGGTCCCATCCCACCGGTTGCAGGCCCCTGGCGAGATCAAGGAGAGCGGACCCGATCTTGTGCGCCATCTCGGCCGCCGCCGCCTCGGTGAAGGTGATGGCCACCACCCGTTCGATCACGCTCCGCGCAACGGCCTGGGCCTCGGGCCCGGCGCCGGCGTGGCGCTCCCACCCCGGGCCGATGCACCAGGCTGCGACCCGCGCCACCAACAGTGCCGTCTTGCCGGTACCGGCGCCCGCCACCACCACCACCGGGCGGTCGAACTCGCTCTGCGCCGACCGGCGGCTCTGCTCGTCAAGCGCCAGCGGATCGGTCTGCGGAACCGTCATTCGTCGACCACCGGGCGGTCATGGCCGAGCCACCACAGCGAACGCGCCGCATCGATCATGGGATCGCCCGAGCCCTGACCGCACGCCATGAAGCGCACGAGATCGCGGCGGAATGCGGAGTCGTCTCTGCGGCAGGCCTCCGCGACGGCGCAGTACGAGCAGTGCTCCGCCGCACGCCCATCCGCTTCCTCGACCCGCGGGAAGGCGATACCGCTGGATCGGCCGGCCGCGATCGCGCCGACGGCCTCCTCGAAGGGCTGCACCAAATCGGCAGCATCGCCAGCGATCGTGATCTCGCGGATCTCCTCTTTACAGTCCTCCTTCGGTCTGAGATAGAGGTACCTGCCGACTCCGTTGCGGACACCCTCGGCCCGCGCATAGGCCGCCGCCTGCAACATTCTGCCGCGGGCGATCAGCCTGCGGATGTTGGCGCTCCGAAAGGGTTCGGTGGAGGCATCCACCGCGGGTTGTGCGGCCTTGTAGTCGACCAGCGACGTGACCTCTCCGTCCGTATCCACCCGATCCGCGCGAAACCGCACCACGTGGTCGACACCGGGCACGGTGGCCCGCCCCTCGACCTCGGTGCCGAGGACGCCGGACAGTGCCCCGCCGCTCCACTCGAGGGCACGCTCGACCTCCAAAAACTGTCGTGCCCGCGCCGCCAGCAAGGGCGCCATTCCCATGGGCCCGAGACCCTCGCGGTCGGCCACGCGGCCGGCCTCCCGCTCCACAAGCTCGTTCAACCGGCCGGCATCCGGCCACGCGACGCGGGTGGGTTCGTTGGAGAGGACATCGGCGAGGTCGCGCCCGTTGTCGACCGCTTCAGCCACGACCGCCTCGAGGACAGCGTGCACCACCTGCCCCACCATCGGCCCGTCGATCCCCGGGAGACCGAGCAGCGGGTCGGGCATCGGTTGCACCCCGAGGCGCCGCTGGACGAACGCCCGCCACGGGCAGGTCCCGATGCTCTCGGCGTGGGTGACCCACAGAACCTGATCGTCGACCCGAACGCCCGCGCCCGAGAATCCGAACCACGGCGACGCCGCGACCGACCCCGGCGGCCGTTCCACCGCGGCCAGGAGATCGGCTCGGGCGGCCGCAACCGCCTCCGGCGCCACCGACCAGGCGATCGAGCCGGCATCGGCGCGCCCTTCGGCTATCGCCGCCCCGAGGACCCCTCTGATGCCGTCGGCAGGCACCGACGGTGCAGCCAGCACCGCCAACTCGTAGGCGGGTCTCGGTCTGGAGTCGATCTCGCCGCCTGACCACAACCGGGCGACCGTGATGGGCGCGCCGATGCCGTCGCGCCAGCCCAGCCGATCGACGAAGGGCGACGGCGTCGCCGTCCCATCGGCGCCGTAGACGTGCCACGACAGGGTCGCGGACGGGGCGCTCGACAGCAGCTGGGCAAAGAGGTACCGCTCCTCGTCCGCGCTGCGGCCCTTGATCGGCATCTCCGGCAGGACGTCGGCCGCGAGACGTGCGCGAACCGCCTCGGGGAGCATCGGGTCTTCGTGCCCGACACGCGGAAACACACCGCGGTTGACTGCCACCACCAACACGTGGAGAAAGGTGCGGGCGCGGGCCTCCATGACGGTCAGGACCTGAACCCCGGCGCCATCTCCTCCCAGGGGCACCTCACCGACCCGGTCGAGGCGATCGCCGATGAGCTTCAACCACTCCGCCTGCGTCAGCTCGTAGTCGTCGGGCAACTCTCTCGTCAGCCCGTCGAGGGTCTCGGAGACGGTCCGCAACTCCGGCGTTTCCGCGTCCCACCCGAGGGCGGCGAGAACCGCCGCCGTGCGCCGGCGGTGGAGGACCGCCGGAGCGGCCGCGGGGCGGGCGTCGAGCACCGAGACCAGGTGCCGGGCTTCGGCGATTGCACGCCGAAGTGCATCCTGAGCCAGGTACCGCGACGGGGAGCCGTCGCCGTCGGCCTCGTCTTCGGGACCGATCGCCACCGGGAGGCGAACCCCGGACCGCGGCACCCCGCCGACCGCCAGATCGGCCAGGTCGGTCAACTTCTTGAGGCCGAGAACCCGCAGCCCGAGCAGCAGTTCCGCCGAACCGGCCTGCCGCGCCCGAGCTTCGATCCACAGCTCGACATCGGCCGACGACCCGCGGCGCAGGACCCCGGTCAGGCGACGCAGCCGCCGTCTCGGGCCGGCCCCCGGGACCGTCGCACCGGCGCCCGAAAACGGCACACCGAGCCGCCGGAAGTGGCGCCGCAGCGGCAGGGCCATCGAGTCGAGCGTCCGCCCCACCACTCCCACGTCTTCCGGCTCGACCCCGTCGTCGAGCAGATCACGAACCCGTTCGGCCACCCACCGCGCCTCGGCCTCGATGTCGGGCGCCTCCGCCAGTTCGATCTCGGGCGGTGGATCCGTTCGCCCGTCGTCCACGCGGTCGAGGTGAGCCATTCTTTCTTCGAGCCGGGACAGATACGCCCCGCCGAGATCGTCTCGGTCCGGCGCAGCCGGGTCCGGCGGGCGATCGAGGATGACCGTACCGCCGAGCACCCGGACCAGCGCCACCAGAAGGTCGGCCACGACCCCGGTGACATCGGCAAAACCGTGCACCAGAAGGGCTCGGGTGGGCAGAAGGTCGGGACCGCCCATCCTGATGGCGTCCTCGGCCATCTGCAACGAGCGCATGGACCGCAGCAGGTCCCGTTCCTCACCCTCGTCGAAGGCCGCGGCTGCCAGCCGCACCAGGGCAGCCGATCGACCGAGGCGTTCGGGCGCCACCTCTCCGGCCACGTCCTCGAGCCGCTCGAGCACCCCCTCCTCGTTGCCGGGGAGAAAGCCGGCGTCCAGAAGGTCGCGGACCGCGCCCACCACGGCGTCGTACCCGTCGGTCATCCCATCGAGGCTGGAGTGCAACGTCGGTTCGGCCGCGGCGAGGCGCCGGACCTGGACCTCGAAGGCGGCGTCCGCTCTGGGCGCTGCGAGCCCACTCCTGGTCACGATCTCGAGGGCGAGACCGAACAGGGTCTGGACCTGGACCCCGGCTGCAGCCCCCCGCCGCCGCGCCACGGCGCGGAGGAGGTGTCTGCGGAGACTTCGCGAAGGGACGACCACGCGAAGCGGTCTCGAGAGGTCCGCGAGATGCGTGCCGGACAGCCCGTCGATCTCCTCGAGCAGGCGCCTCTCAGCGGCGCGGGCGCCGCGGCAGACGATGACCCGGGGGTGGGTGTCGGAAGGAGGGTGCATCTGATCGATTCCATGGGACCACGGGCGCTCCCCGGTGTCAACGAGCGCTCATTGTCGACCCCGGCGGGCTCGCGTAGCATGGCAGAGACGAGCTCAGGGAGGCTGCATGGCTGGGATGGAACAGGCCGTTGTCGAGAGGTGGAATCGTGCGAAAGGCTCGAGCTTCGGCCGCTGGCTCTTCAGCCGTGCGGTGGGCCGGTTCGCCCCCTACACCGGCACCATCGGCGCCCGGATCGCGGTGTTGGAGCCGGGTCGAGCCGTGGTGACCATGCGCGACCGCAAGGCGGTTCGCAACCACCTGAGATCGGTCCACGCCGTGGCTTTGACCAACCTGATCGAGCTTTCAGGCAGCCTCTCCATCATCGCCTCCATGCACCCCGGAACACGGATGATCCCGGTCCGGTTGGAGTCGGAGTTTCGTGAAGAAGGCGCGCGGGACGGTGACCGCCGAAGGCAGCTGCGAACCGCCGCCGTCGGGGTTTACGGGCGAGTTGCAGGCAGCGGTGGTCGTGCGCGATGCCGCCGGCGACGACGTCACGCGAGGGCGGGTCACGGTCGTGATCGGAAAAACCGGCTAAGAATCACAATTGCCGGACCCGGTTCTCAGGGCGCGCTTCCCGAGAGGATGCCGGGCACCTCCGCCACACGCGGTTCGACCCGTTGTGGTGCGGGCGTCCCGCCCGCACGTGCGGCCGGGACGGCCGCACCACAAGGACCGATCATGAAGAACTGTCAGGCAATCTGCCTGTCTCGGCGCAGCCAAAGGCGAAGCCGGCTCCCGGCTGCAATTGGGGCGGGAACTCAGAACTCAAAACTGAAAACTCAAAACTATTGAATCAGTATCGGCGGCATCCACACCACGCCCGGGGTGTCGAGGGTGCCGCTGGTGATCCAATTCTGGAGGAAATCGACCTTGGCCTCGAGGGCCACCTGGTCGGATCCGCGCTTCCGTGTCAGCTCCTGCCACCACGGCACCGGCCGCGGAAACTGCACCAGCTCGACCTCCGCATCGGCGTCGATATCCGCCAGCCTCTTGGCCTCGGCCAACGCGACGTCGAAACCGCCCAGGACGTCCACCAGACCGTTCTCCACGGCCTGGACGCCCGTGAACACCCGGCCGCGGCCGATCGCGTCCACCGCCTCCGGAGTCATACCCCGCGAGGCCGCCACGCGCGCCACGAAGTCGTCGTAGATCCGATCCAGCATGCGATCGACGATGGCGCGCTGTTCGTCGGTCCAGTTCTCGAGATCGCCGTAGATGTTGGCGTTCGCACCTTCGTCGATGCGACCGTAGGTCACACCCAGCTTGCCCGACCAGAAACCCGAGGTGTTGAGGTGCCCCGCGAACACGCCGATGGAGCCGGTAAGGCTCACCGGTTCGGCGACGATCCGCTGCGCGCCGCAGGTGATCCAGTACCCGCCGGAGCCCGCCACGTTCGCCATCGACACGACCACGGGCACTTCGAGCGCGGTCCGCACCATCTCCTGACGGATGATCTCGGACGCCACGGCGCTGCCGCCGGGCGAATCGATACGGAACACGACCGCCTCGATACCGGCGGTCTCACGAACGTCTTTGAAGGCATTCGAGATCGTATCCGCCCCCATGACCTGGCCGCCGAAAAGCGGGTTGAAGCTCTCGCCGCTGGAACCGCGCATGATCGATCCGACCGCGGTCACCACCGCGATCTTCGAGCCCCTGGGCGCGAATCGACCCTGATGCAAATAGGCACGAACACCCACCGACCTGGCGTCGGGCGCGCGCTCTTCGAGGCGATCGTCAAACTCTCCCAGGTTCTCGAGCCGGTCGATCAACCCGGCCTCGACCGCCTCGTCACCGAGAAACGGCGCGCGGTCGATCAGGCTGCGCACCTCTTCGGCTGACAACCCGCGGCTGCTCGCGATGTCGCCGGTCAGCCGCTCCATCAGCGAGTCGATCAACCACTCCGTCATTTCCCGCTGCGCGGGCGTGAACCCGGTTTCGGTGTACATGAACCGCGCGGTCTTGTAATCGCCGCGACCGGGGAACTCGGCCTGGATATCCAGCTTGTCGAAGGTGCCGCGGATGAACGGCGTCCTCGACGAGAGGCCGATCAGGTTGAGGTCGCCCTGCGGGTTCATCGACACCTCGTCGCAGGCCGAGGCAACGTAATAGACCAGGTTGCCCGGAGCGAACTCTCCGGCGGTGTCCAGGTAGGCAGCGGTCCACTTGCCCGCAGCGCCGACTCTCGCGATCAGCGTGCGCAGCTCCGCCGCGGTGGCGAAGCCTCCGCCGATGCTGTCGATCCGCAGCCGCAGTCCGCGCACCCGGTCATCCTCGGCGGCGCGGGTCAGCGCCTTGCGCAGATTGCTCATGCTGGTGGGCTGATCGCCCATGAGCTCCGACAACGGGTCCTCCGCCGTGACCTCGGCGATCGGGCCTGCGAGCCGCAGTGACACCACCATCTCGTCGGGCAGCGACGGGACCGAAAGCCCCCGCACGAGCATCGCGAAAATGATCACGCCGAGAAATACCAGCAGGCATCCGGCACCCAGAAAAACCGTCCGCGCCTTGGCCATCGACCACCTCCGAACACGGTCATGGTAGCAGGGAGGAACGAGGAATTAGGAATTGGGAATTAGGATTTCGGATTTCGGATTTCGGATTTCGGATTTTCCGACCAACCCCCCACCGAGAATAGCCGCTCGAGTGCTCAGAGCTGTTGGAACCAGTCACCACCCACCCGGCACGCGGGACCCGTGCCCCACAATTGTCGCGGTGGTTCCTCCCCTGTGGGGCAGCCGTCCCGGCTACCAAGTGGGTGGGACGCAACGTTGCAAAGTTCAAACGTTTCAACGTTCAAACGTTTCCACCCAGCCACCCCCGAAACGGGATGCTCTTCGAGCACCGTGGACATCGACATCCGGTTCACTGCTTCGAGCAGTACCTGTACAGCCCGGCGGAACTCTCCTTCACGGGGCACAACTTGCGGTAGCGCGCTGCCGCCTCCGGCGGAACGCCCGAGGCGTCCATCTCGCGCTCGTCCAACTCCAACAGAGCCGCTCCCAGCGCCTCGCGGTCGCCGCCATCGGCCACGACCTGCCGGGCGAATCCTGTCCAGCGCAGCAATCGGTCCTCGAGCTCGTCGAGATGGCGGGCGGGATCGTCGAACGCCCCGTAGTGCGTGAGCAGCAGCCGCGAAGGTTCGAGTCGGCGCAGGAGCGCGAGGCTCGCGCACCAGTCGTCGACGTCGATGTCGGGTGGAGGCATCGGCGGCAGGACGTGGGTCGCGCCGCGGAAGCGAACGCCTCCCACGTCGCCGGTGGCCACCGCGTCTCCGATCTGCCAGGCGACGTGGTGGACCGCGTGACCCGGGGTGAAGTGGGCGACGACCTCGAGACCGCCCACGCTGACCGACTCTCCATCGTCGACCGCCCGGAGCTGGGCCTCGGGAACGCCGTCGGTGACGCCCCACAACGGCACCATCATGTCCTTGTAGATCCTCTCGGCCGAAGGCAGGAGCTTGTCCCCCGGGTTCGCAAGGTGAGGCGCGCCGAGCGGGTGCGAAAAAACCGTGCACCCGGTTCTGCGCGCGAGGACGCCGGCGCCGCCCGCATGGTCGAGGTGAACGTGGGTCGCGAACACCGCCTGCAGATCGTCGAGATCGAAGCCCTCCTCGTTCACCCGCCGCTCGAGTGCTCCCACCGAGCTGGCCGGGCCCGACTCGAAGAGCACGAAACCGTTTCCAACCGGCACCAGAAACGACGCGATGATCTCCGTCGCTCCGAAAAACTCGAGGTCCAGGGTCCGGATCTCCGCCATGGCACCCTCCCGGCGATCAGTGTACGCTGTCCCGGCTACCGCCAAGGAGGCACTCGATGCGACACCTTGCCCTGTTTTTCGTGTTCTGCGCGGCCGCCGGATGCGCGTCCTCGGACGGTATCCCGACCCTGCGTCAGGACTGCGATGACCGTTACGACACGGTGTGGGTCGCCGCTCAAACCGCGGTGGGCCGGCTCGGCGGCACGCGTCGTGAGCGCCAACAGCAGCTCCGGCGCCATCCTCGGGCGACTCGACTCGGACGTGCTCGGCACCGAGATCGATCTCCATATCAGCTTGAGCCGGCTACCCGACCACCAACCCGGGACCCTGCAACCGGTGACCGTCACCGTCAAGGCGACGGATCGGCGCGTGGCCGAACCCGATCCCGACCGCATCGAGGAATTGCGATCACTCGAGGACCGTTACCTCCGGCTGGTGGGCGAGCGCGCCCAGTGCAGCGGGCCGATGTGAAAGGTCACCATCCAGGTTTTCACGAGGTATGATGGAGCGAAAGACGGAACAGCCGGTCCGGCCGGACCGGCCCAAAGCGGCGCAACCCAAGGAGGCCAGATGCCCGAAAATACGAATTCCAGGCTGTTGTCGATCGTCATCCTGTTCCTGCTGGCGACGACCCTCTTCAACACCCTCAGGATCAACCAATTCGGCGACGAGACCACGACCTTCCGCAAGGAGGCCCGCTATCAGCTGGCAAGGGCGAAGGTGGCCCTCGCTGAACAGCAGCAGATCAACGCGGACCTCCAACGGCAGATCGACGCCCTGGTGGCGATGCAGACCGCCGGCGCCCCGGTCCAGTAGGGCGCCGCTCCGCCCGGAGCGACTGCACCCTCACGCCGTGTCGACGCCCAGTCGAGCCACGGCGGCGAACACCAGGTCACGCCACGGTCCCGTGGCACCCAATCGTGCGAGATTCCCGAAATGCCCGCCCAACGCCCGGTTGATGAAGATGGCGTCCTCGGGAAACTGCATGTCCATCGAGTACTGCCAGTTGTTCATGCCGGTCTCGATGACGCGCCGGTAGATCTCGGGGTCCTCGCCGAAGGTGTAGGGCGGCGAAGCCCTGAGGACGGTCCCGAAAATCTCGAGGTACGGCTCGACCGCTTCGGCCGGCATCAACGAACCGTCCCTCATGAAGATCCCCATTTCTTTCAAGATGGGCGGGATGGCGTCACCCCTCCCGGTGGCGGTGGCCGCCAGCAGCTCGGCGTATCGGAGGGCCATGGCCTCAGGCACCTCTTTGACGCTGCCGAAGTCGTATACCACCACCCGCCCGTCGTCGAGAAAAGCGAAGTTCGCCAGGTTGGGGTCGGCGTGCAGGAATCTGTGCTCGAGGAGCCCGCGCAGCACGAACTCCGCCAGCACCACTCCCCACCGGTCCCGCAGCTCCTGATCGGTCTCGTCGCCGCAGGCTTCCTCGGGTGAACGACCGCCCACGTACTCGAGCGTCAGCACGTTCCGGGTCGTGGCCTCTTCGACAACCCGTGGGATGACGATCTCAGGCACCCCCTCGTGGAGCCCGGCCATGCGGCGGATGCTGGCCGCCTCGTGGTGGTAGTCGAGCTCCTCGAGCAGTCGGTCGTGGAGCTCCCCCCAGATCGGGTCGAACTCGATGTCCGAGATCATGGCGAGCAGCGTCCTGACCAGGGCCTTGAGGTTTTTCAGATCGGCCTTGACGATCTCGTCGATCAACGGGTACTGGATCTTGACCGCGACGTCGCGGCCGTCCCGCAGCCTGCCGCGGTGCACCTGGCCGATGGATGCGGCGGCGAACGCCTCGAAGTCGAGCTCCTCGAAGAGGTCGTCGAAGTCGGGGAGGGCGCCCCGGATCTCGAACTCCATCACCTCGGCCGGAACCTTCGGCGCCGACTGCTGCAGGCTCCGCAAGACCTCGGCGACCTCCGGCGGCATCATGCCGTCGTGGAGGCTGAGCATCTGGCCGACCTTCATGGCCGCGCCCTTCATCTCGCCGAGGGTCTCGACGATGCGCGCGGCGTTGCGCACCAGGTTTTCCGTTCTCTTGATCTGTCTGGCCGGCCCCGACCGCGCCACGTCGGCGACCTGGCCGCCGATCACCGAGACCCCCACCCGCCCGGCCAACCCGCCGAGCGTGACGAAACGGCGAAAGGCCGACGTGATCATGTCGTTGTCAGTCATCCGGGGCCACCTCTCGCGCCGGTCGCGGCAGGTCCTCCGGGTGATCACGGGGCCGCGGCCCGCCACGAAGATCCAGCGCTTCCGGATTATACGGTTTCCCTGTGAACTGATTCTCACTCTTGATTTCGTACTGAGATTCAGATTTTTTTTGTTGACAGATTGTCGTTAACGCTACATATTAGCATTTAGACAATCTCGGCGTGGCCCGGGACCTGGGCGGAACATGGACGTCACGACAAAAGAAGACCGGATCCGGGAGTTCAAACGGTTGTGCCGTGAGCGCGGAGAGCGCGTCACGGTGCAGCGCCAGGTCATCCTCGAAACGGTCCTCGATCTCGACAACCACCCTTCGGCTGACCGGATATTCGAAGCGGTCGAGGCCCGCGTTCCCGGCATCGCCCGGACGACGGTGTACCGCACCCTCGAACAACTCGCCCGCATGGGCGTCATCACCAAGGCGTGCCACCCGGGCGCGGTCGCGAGATTCGACCCGCGCACCGACATCCACCACCACCTGGTGTGCCTCCACTGCAACGACTTCATCGACTTCGAAGACGAAGCCCTGGCCGGGCTGCCGCTGCCCGACACCTCGGCCTTCGGCTTCGAGGTCCGCGACTATCGCGTGCAGCTCCGGGGGACGTGCCGAACCTGCCGAGAAAAGGGAAAGAAGGAGGTTTCGAAATGAGGAAAGGTGTATTCATCGTGATCCTGGGCGCCGCTCTGCTGGCCGCGGCGGGAGCCCTCAGCAACGCCGGTCAGCAGCACGGGACGCCGCTGGGTCTTCCACCGGTGCCGATCCCGGAGGACAATCCGCAGACTCCGGAAAAGATCGCGCTCGGGGAGAAGCTCTACAACGAGACTCGATTCAGCACCACGGGTGAGGTGGGGTGTTTCACCTGCCACGACCAGAAAAAGGCCTTCACGGACAGTCCTCTCAAGACGTCTGAGGGCATCAACAAACTCACCGGCACCCGCAATGCCCCCACCGTGATCAACTCCGCCTACTTCACGACCCAGTTCTGGGACGGCCGCTCGGCGGATCTCGAAAACCAGGCGTTGCACCCGTTCATCAACCCGGTGGAGCACGGGCTCCCGAGCCACGACCCGATTCTCGAGATCGTGCGCACCGACCCGGAGTACGCCGCGGCATTCAAGGAGGTCTTCGGGAAATCGGGCGAGGACATCACGATGCGGGAGGTCACCCTCGCGATCGCCTCTTTCGAGAGAACCGTGATTTCCGGGAACTCGCCCTTCGACCGCTACTACTTCGCCGGCGAAACGGACGCCCTGACCGAGCAGCAGATTCGCGGCTTCGACCTGTTCGTCAACCAGGGCCGTTGCGTCTCCTGCCACGTCGTCGAGCAGACCCAGGCTCTCTTCACCGACAACCGCTTCCACAACATCGGCGTCGGCATCAACAACATTCAATCGGACGTGCCCAAGCTCGCGGCGAATTTTCTCGAAGCCGACATGAATCTGTCCGAGGTTGATGTCGAGGTGCTGACCGACCCGAAGACGTCCGAGCTCGGTCGTTTCGCCATCAGCCACGGCTTTGACGACCTCGGGTCGTTCAAGACCCCGACCCTGCGCAACATCGCCGTCACCGCCCCCTACATGCACGACGGCAGCATCGAGACCCTCAAGGATGTGGTCATTCACTACAACAACGGTGGCGTGACCGACGTCGGCGATCCCGTCAACGACTTCCTGTCCGGGGGCATCCGGCCCCTCAATCTCGACGAGGATCAGATCGACGATCTGGTGGCGTTCATGGAGGCGCTGACCAGCCCCGAATTCGAGAAGCCGACCGACCCTGCCGACGGCGGGAAGTAGAGGTGGATGATGACTGACTCAAAACTGACCCGACGCGGATTCATCAAAGGTGCCGGCGCCGTCGCTGCGGCCAGCGCCCTGCCCGTCAGCATGGTGGAGTTGGCCTTCGCCGACCCCACGAAAAACTTCACGTTCGCCTATATCTCAGACGCCCACATTCAGCACATCTCGGGCGCACGTTTCGTCTACAACTGGGACCGCGGTCTGATCCGTGCGGTCGCCGAGACCAATCTCCTGCAACCCAAACCGGACTTCGTGATGTTCGGCGGCGACCTCGCCCAGCTCGGCAGCAAGCCGGAGCTCGACCACGGCGCCGAAATGCTCGCGAAGCTGAACTACCCGACCCACATGGTCATGGGAGAGCACGACTATTATCTCGACCTCGGCGAGTACTGGTCGGAGCTCTTCGGCCCCCACTGGTACAGCTTCGACCACAAGGGGGTCCACTTCGTGGTCTTGAACAGCATCCTCACCTACGACGAGTGGACCTTCGATCGTTGGCCCACGCCTGAGCAGCGGATGCTCGAGATGGCCGGTCTCGACAACCCCAACGGATCACCCTTCATGGTCGGCGAGAAGCAGCGCCAGTGGCTCGCCAAGGACCTGTCGGGGGTGGCCAAGAGCACTCCGGTGGTCGTCTTCTCCCACTCCCCCATCCAGAAGATCTATAAAGGCTGGAACTTCTGGACCGAGGACGCCGAAGATGTGCAGGCCCTGCTCCAACCCTTCAACGACGCCTCGGTGGTGTACGGCCACGTCCACCAGATCCAGTACAACCAGATCGGCAACATCAGCTTCAACGCGGTGATGGCCACCGCCTGGCCGTGGCCCTACCCGCGGGCCTACGCGCAGGCGGAAAGCCACATGCCGAAGATCACGGTGCCGATGAACCGGGCCAACCCGTTCTTCGAGCGCGACGCCACCGGATGGCAGTTCATCAACGTCAAGACCGGGCGCGTCGATCTCGAGTACAACCTCTACAACAACACCAATCGGACGGTGGCGTTCAACCGGGAGACCGGGCAGCCTGAAGACACCAAATTCCAGGACCCGGCAGACCGGATCCCGCCGCAAACGCAGTACTAGGAGGTTTGCCATGTTCAAGAAAGACCTGTGGGTCGCGATCGCCTTCGTGGCCGCCGCGTCGTATCCTGGTCGGCTACGGCCTCCAGGCCGACGAGTTCACCGACAAGGACCTGGAACGCTGGGAGGGCGAGTTCATGACGGTCGTCACCGAGGGCCGCGCGCTGTGGGGCAGCCCGAAGCTCGGCACCAACGGCGTCGCTTGCGGCCAGTGCCACCCCAACGCAACCAACACCCACCCCGAGACCTACCCCAAGTTCCAGCAGCAGCTGGGCCGGGTCGCGACCTTCCGCGAAATGATCAACTGGTGCATCATGAACCCGCTCGAGGGGGAGACCCTCGCCCTCGACGACCGCCAGATGATCGCGCTCGAGGCCTACGCGACGTATGAAAGGCGAGGCGTCGCACTCGAGCCCGGCAAGCACTGAGCTTCAGGCACCGAATCGAAACAGCGGGCGCTGCGGCGCCCGCTTTTTCGTACAGGCCGGAAAGCGGGAGAATCGTTGAAACGTTGGAACGTTACACGTTAGAACGTTCCGCCGAACCGCCCCACGCTCATAGGTATTCAAGAAGAAGTGCGGGCGGGACGCCCGCACCACAATGCATCATCGGGATTGAGGACCTTTGTGGGGCGGCCGTCCCGGCTGCCGGGTGGGTGGCGGGAACGTTCTCACGTTCTAACGTTTTAACGTGCAACGCTGCTACTGCGCGGCACCACCCTCCGGCGGGCCGCTCTGGAAGGACTGCAGCGCGAGGTACTGTTCGCCGAAGCGCTTGACGTGCTCCGACTGCTGGTCGAACTGGTCCCAGTGGCCTTCCTCGGCGGCCACCAGCTCTTCGAAGAGCTTCTTGGTCCCCGAGTCCGCATTCTGAGCGCACTCGTTGGCGAAGCGGTTGTACATTTGAATGGCGTCCTGCTCCAATGCGTCGGCCTTCTTGAGCATGCCCTCCGCGTCGTGGATCTTTTCGATTTCGCGACCGACCTTCATCTCGACGTCGCCGCCGAGAAAGAGGATGCGTTCGGCGATCATCTCGGCGTGCTGCATTTCCTGGATCGCGGTCATCTTCAACAGATTGGCGAGCGGCGCGTAACCGAGGTCGTCCAACCGGAAGTGGAAGTACATGTACTGGTGGATGGCCGCCAGCTCATCGGCGATCGCGGTATTGAGAAGCTCGATACTCTTTTCGTACATCGGTGATCCTCCTTCGCTCGTCGTCGAATTCTACACCCTCCAACCTGAGCGGCGCGGAACAAACCCTTTTCACCCCGCCCGCCGTATATCCAGTGACGTGAAGCCCCCAAGCATCACAACGTGGTTGACCGCCTCGCGGGCCGCCGCCCTGGGTGCCGTTGCGGCATCGTCGTTGCTGATCGCCGCGTCATCGGGATCTCAGACGGCGCCACCGGTCGACGCCGATCAGCCGCGAACGAGCGCGACGATCTCCCGGTCAGCGATCTCTCCCCTCACAAAGGTCGGCAGGCACACGGTCGAGGAGTGGCGCGAGATGGTGGATGCCTATTGGGGTCCCGGATCAACGCCTGCCGAACAGGTGGCGATCTTCGACGCCGCATGGGACAACCTCGACCGCGACTACGGCGCCTATATGAACCTCGAGGTCGACATGCAGGTATTGCGCCGCCAGTACAGGCAGGAGATCCGGGAGGGCGTGAGCGCGGGCCGACTTGCGGCCCTCATGAACCATCTGTCGCTTGCCATGAAGGACGCTCACACAGTGATCATGAACGACGTGGTGAACTGGACCAACAGAATCAACGTCGACACTCCTCTCTTCATCGTCGGCGCCTGGGTCGACCACTCACCCTTCGGCGCCGCTCTAACGCCCATGCCGGACGGGTCGTTGCTGGTCTATCGAGTGCTTCCGAACCACGTCCTCGGTCTCGAGCCCGGCGACCTGGTGCTCGGCTATGACGGCGTACCGTGGAAGGACCTCTACCCCCAGTTGCTCGCGGCTGAACTCCCCATCCAGCTCCGAGGGTCATGGGGGAGCACCGATGACTCGATGCAGCACTGTATGCTCACGAGCGCCGGCATGAACTGGCACCTCTTCGACACCATTGACATCCAGAAACACGGGTCCGACGAGATCGTGAGCCTGCCCACCGACCTCCTTCTCAACCAGCCGCACGACACGATCTGGGGCAACGAACAAATGCCGATCCCCGGCGTCGAGATGCCGGACTTCGTGAACGAGGACTACATCACATGGGGCGTCATCGAGGACACGCAGATCGGCTACATCTACGTTGCCTCGTGGCATTGGGACGACCAGTACCGGATCAGCGAGCAGTGGTACGAGGCGCTGGACGAGCTGATGAACCACCATGAGACGATCGGCCTCATCGTCGACTTCCGACTCAACTATGGCGGCGACATGCGCGAGGCACACAATGGCTACCGCCTTTTGTTTAACGAGAGGATCACCGCGGTCTCCTTCGATGTCCGCGGTGACCCTGAAGAACACCTCGACATGGTCCCGTCACCTACCCACACCGCCGCGATGTTCACAATTCCCGGCGAATCCGACACCTACTACGACAAGCCTGTCGCTGTCCTGTTCGGGCCCGGAGCGGTCAGCAACGGCGATTGGGAGTCGCTGCGCATGGGCCTCCACCCCATGGTCCGCACCTTCGGCAAGCCGACCAACGGGGCCTTCACCCTGTCGGATTTTCCCGACCTGGGAGACGACTGGTATTTCACGAAAGCCACCGGCAGCGGCTATCTGATAGACGGCCACCACTACCTCGCCCACACCGGCGTCCAGCCCGACGAGGACGTTTGGCTCGATCGCGACGATGTCGCCGCGGGCCGGGACACCGTTGTGGAGGCCGCGAAGCGATGGATCGAGGGCCGCTGGCCGCGGCGTCCGACGGCTCGACGGCAGCCCTGACTACCGGCTGCTGCTACCATCGAAGGGTGCACTTCGGTCTGCTCATCGCGGTCCTCGTGATCATCGCCCTCTTTCTGGTGGGCGGCGTCTTCCGTTACCTCCGGCAGGAGTTCCAGGATCCGCCCGACAAGGACCGGCCGAAAACCCGGAAATAACCCCGTGCCGCCAGTCACCGAAACGCGTGCCCCACAAGTGGCCAGATCCTGAAGCGGTTGTGGGGCAGCCGTCCCGGCTGCCGGGCGGGCGGTTGAGAGGGGAAAACCTTTGAATTTCGTGTGGGCTCCCCCACGCCCAACCCCACCCGCCCGGCACGCGGGACGCGTGCCCCACACGAGGACTGGAAGGCGGGGAAAGTGACCCGCATCACATCAGCACCCCCGGTGAAGCTGCTATCACTCAGAAGCCTGGAGGGGCTTCGTATGAAGAAGATCAGCGCGACACTGCCCGACTCGCTGGTCGACGGCGTCGACCGCGCGGCAAAGGCCTTCGACTCGTCGCGGGCGCAGATCTTCCGCCACGCGCTCGAGTCCTACCTCGCGGACCTGGATGACGAGTTCACGAGGTCTCTGGCCCTGCCCCCCGCCGAAGTTCTCCTCCTCGACTGGGACGACGTCGAGCAGTCTCTCCTCGCCGCCGACTAATCCACCCTCTCGATGGTGTCTCTGACCTCGCGGGCGGCCGCTGCGACCTCGGCATCCGAGTCGTCGAGGGCGCCTTCGAGCAGTTCGCGGACGGGTTTCTCGTACTCGAAAAGAACCAGCGTCCGGACGGCGTTCCGCCGGACCTCGGGGTCGATGTTCTGACAGAACCTGCGCGCCGTTTCGAAGGCCTCGTCTTCGTTGATCACACCGAGACACATCAAATCGGTCAGCACCGACGCCGCGGCCTCGACCCCGCGCCGGTCGTCCCCCTCAAGCGCCTTGAAGAGGACTGCCGCACCGTGGTCATCGCTGCCATAGACCAGGGTCAGCGCGGCGAGGTGCCGCACCGACGCCGACGGATCGGTAAGTGCGCTCTCGATCCGGGGATCCTGCGCGGCGCCGATGCCGACCAGCACTCCGACCAGGTCCTCCGTCCTCTTCGGGTGGAGCCCTTTGGCGGCACGTTGCAACACCTGCGGGATCAGATCCTTCTCGCCCAGCTTGCCGACGCAGTTGACGGCGTTGGCGTAGCGTTCCCGAAACCCCTTGTCGGCGCCGACGCCGGGGTCCGGCGGCGGCGTGCGGAGGCTCTCGGCATTGAGCGCCACCCGCACGAGGTCCGAGAACTCCTCCTGACCGCAGTCACGCGAGCCCCCCGAAACTCCGGTCTGGTAGGCGACCACGGTCCCCTGGTCCACCCGGAGCGCGCGGCCTTCGACCGTCGCACCGATCTCGTGGTAGGCACGGCCGTACTTCACCGATCCGGAGGGTGAGGTCAGGCTCCACAGCGCAACCAGGACCACAATCACCGCCGCCGCTACCGCCGCCGCCTTGAGCCCGAGATTCCGCGAGAGACCCTCGGCGATCTCCTTGACCGGCGCAACCCTGACCTGCCGAGCCCTTCGCCTGGCCTGCTCGCGGGCCTTTTCCTGCTCCTCGGCCCGGCTCTCGCCGCGGAACGCGACGAGCCTCTCGAGCTCCTGCTCGACGCGTTCACGGGCGAGCCAGCCGAACCCGCGCCGCCCCAGGTCCTCGAGCAGCTCTGCGAGCTCTTGGTCCGACCACGTCGGCGGCGCCCCCTCCGGGGAATCTCCTTCACGCTGTCTCAGAAACACCTGCAGGAAGGGACGGACCCGGTCGTCCCACGGGCCGCGTTCGGCGAGCTCCGGCTCCCAGTCGAGAAACCAGAGACGCGCACTTCCATCCGATCCGACCGAGACCGCCGTCCCGCCGTCGCGACCGACCACCAGATCGGCGACGCCCCCCGCGTGGCCCTTGACCACCCGGACCGCGCTTCCCGTGCGGGCGTCCCAGAGACGAACGGTGGCGTCCTTGCCGGCCGAAAGGAGGTGGCGCGCATCGGGTGTGAACGCCACCGCCAGCACCGCATCATCGTGACCGGAAAGGGTGCGCCAGATTCTGCCGTTTTCGAGGTCCCAGAGGCGCACCGTGCCGTCGTCTCCGGCCGACGCCACGAGCCGGCAATCGGGGCTGACGGCGACGGCGTGAACCATCCCCTCGTGGCCTTCCATCCGCCGCAGCTCGACCCGCCGACCGAGGTTCCACACCGTGACCAGATTGTCCCACCCGCCACCGACCAGAAACCGTCCGTCCGCGCTCACGTCGAGATCCGAGACCGCGTCGTCGCACCCGCCGACCGTCTCGGCGCGTGCGGTTTCGTCCAGCCGCCACACGCGGACGACCTTGTCGTCGCCGGCGGCGATCACCGCCCGGTCGCCCCGCGCAAAAACTACCGACCGCACCGCCGCGTCGCCGCCTCCGAAACGGTAACGTCTCTCGCCGTCAGCAATCCGCCACACCCCGACCGAACCGTCTCGCGATGCGGTCGCCGCCATTTCGCCGTCCGCGCTCACGGCGAGGGCGGTCACGCTCTGAGGGTGGGCCGCAACGGCGAAGATCTCGTCCCCGGTGTGCGAGTCGAACGCGATCAGCGACCCGTCGGCGCCGCCGACCAGTATCTTCGACCCGTCCGGCGTCAGACCGCATGCGGTCAAAGGACCGCGTCCGCCGCTGAATCTGCGCAGCTCGACGACGGCGCGGGACTCGGCCTTCGGGAAGTGGGCCAGCACTCCGTTCCACAGGTCGAGTGCCTCCTCGTGGAGCTCGTATCCCGGCACCGCCCGGGCCTGTCGCAACGGACCCACCGCCTCCGCCACCGCCTCCGTGCGCAGGAGCTCGCGCGCCCGACCCAGGTGCTCTTGAAACTGGCGCTCTCGACGGGCGAGCTCGCCGGACGCCGCCGACTCGGCGAGGACCAGCGGCAGGGGCGAGGCTGAGGGCTCGCTCAAGGGCACCAGGTTGACGTGGGAGCCGAGGGCCGCGATCAGCCCCGAGCCGTCGGCCTTCGCCGCCAGATCATGGATCGGGTTGTCCAGCCGGATCACCCGCTGGGATTCGCCCTTGTCGAGCGACCACAACCGGATGGTGCCGTCCTCGCCACCGGCGGCGATCGACCCGCCCACCGGGAGAACGACGGTCGCAGCCCCCTTGTGGCCGCGCAGAAACCGGACATTTTCGCCGGTCGCGGCGTCCCACACGCCGACAACGCCGTCCTGACCGGTGGTCAGGACCAGGCTTCCGCCGGCGGCGAACGCCACGCTCCGGACGGGTCCGCGGTGCCCTTCGAAGACATACGTCTGCCGCCCCTCGACGTAGTTCCACAGTCTCGCCGTGCCGTCTGCGCTGGCGGTGACGATCAGCGGTTCGGTCGGGTGCCAGGCGAGGGCGCTGACAAATGCGGTGTGCCCCTGCAGCGTGCGTTCGCACTCCCCGCTGTGGACGTTCCACAACCGCAGTGCGCGGTCGGATCCGCCGCTCGCGATCGTGCCCCCGTCGGTCGAGAAGTCCACGCAGGTCGCCACCCCGGGGTGGGTCCGGAAGCTCCGCAACCGCCGCCCGGTGTCGAGGCTGAAGACCGTCAGCGGTCCGTTCTCGAGACACACCACGAGGGCGCCGCCCGCAGCCGCCATCGACCGCCCCTGCCGCGCGGGCCCTCCGAGGTCGATCCGGAGATCGGGACGGTCGCCGTTATCTCCCCAGATGAACGCCTCGGCCCCGGCGGTCCTCACCACGACCCGGCCGTCGTCCGCCACCCGCAGGCTCTGAACCGGCGCCGAGTGGTTCATCACCCGATCGATCCGATGCCCCGGGAGGTGCGCCGCCACCGCGGCGGCCAGGTCCTCCGTCAGGTCGCGGTCGAGCGCCCGCGCCGCAGCCATCGCCTCGTCCACCATTCCCCGTTGGCCCGCGAGGGCGCAGCACTCGGCGAATCCGACCATCGCCGGGAGATCGGAAGGGCTGTCTTCCACCACGCTGCGCAGGAGCTCGCCGACGCGACCGGTATCCACCGCCGACGACGACGCACGGGCCGCTGCCAGCATCGCGAAGGCGCGCGCCCGGCGAACCGCCAGGCTTTCTCCATCGCCCTCGGGAAGAGCATCGAGGACCTCGAGCGCCCCAACCGGGTTGTCGAGCAGCAGCCGCAACCTCGCCCGCAGGAGACCCGTACGGGCCGCATTCGCCCCGGAGCTCTCCGCCTCGCTCAACCGCCTCTCGAACTCGGCGTCGGTGAGGCCCGATCGTCGCCACTCGAGCAGACCCGCATTGAAGGTGGCCTCGAGGTGGGTCGGGTCGATTTCGAGGGCCTCGCGGAAGCTCGCCTCCGCCCGGTCCACCAGACCGAGGGTGACGAAGGACGCGCCCCGGTTCGACAGCGAGTCGGCGAGGAGCTGCGTACGCCTGGGCTCCGGCCTCGGGTACGGTTTGCCTGCCACCTGGTCGTACACCGCGACCAGCGTCGTGCGGATCTCGGCGAACGACTGCGGCCGTTCTCCGGCTTCCTTGGCCAGACACGACTGCATCAGGGCCGCCAACCGGTCGTCGATACCGTCATCGAGAGTGCGCGGGTCGGGAGGAGCGTCGCGCAGGTGCATCCGCATCAGGCTGCCGAGGTGGGCCTCTCGGGTCTGCGACGCCGCGTCCGATTTCATGACGAAGGGCCGCCGTCCGCAGAACACCTCGTAGAGCAGACAGCCGTAGGCATAGACATCGGTGGCGACCGTGCCGCGCTGGGACTGCCGCCACAGCTCGGGCGCCATGTAGGGTGGCGTGCCCACCAACCCTCCGGCCGCGGTCACGGTCTTCCACGACCCCGTCGCCACGCTGTCCTGCAGGCGCGCGGTGTGGGGCAGCTCGGGGACCAGCTGGTCGCGAACGTCGTCGCTTTCCTCGATCTCGACGACGTTGTGGGAGCGGACCAGACCGAAGTCGGTGACCCGGGCGATGCCGTCCGTCGTCAGCAGGACGTTGGCCGGCTTGACGTCGCGATGGACCAGACCGCGGTGCTCGACCCCGTCGCCGTCGGTCCACGGAAAGGTGTTGGTGTAATCCAGCCCGCTCGCGATCTGGATCGCGATGTCGAGTTTCTCCTCGAGCCCCGGTTTTTCCTCGCGCTTCAGCCACTCGGTGAGATCGCCGCCGTCCACGTACTCGATGAAGAGCCGCGGCATCCCGCCGATCTCCTGAAGATAGTATGCGCAGCAGATGTTGGGGTGGACTCCGAGGGCGACCCACGATTCCGCCTCGCGTTGAAACCTCGCCCGGCCGTCGGCGGTGGCGAGCATCGAAGGCAACGGTGTCTTGATGGCGACCATCCGCCACAGCTCGCGATCGAAGGCGATCGCCACCACCGCCATCCCGCCGCGGGCAGTTGCGTGGACCTCGTAGCGGCCGTCGATCACCGACCCCGCCGTCCACCCGCGGCGGGTGTCCGGGATGGCCATGGTGGCGAAGCTCTTCGGCGCCTGCGACTCCACCGACGCGCGGCGGGTCACATCCGCGAGCGCGGGCTGCGCCGCCGCCGTGACCGCCGCGGGCTCCATGAGATCCCGGGTCACCGTGTGGGCGGCGTCGAGCCCGGCGAGGGCGCTCTGCCTCCAGCTCTTCGCAGATTCGGAGCCCGGGTCGAGCTCCAGACACCGGTCGAAGGCCACGACCGCCTCGTCGAGCCGTCCGAGCCGGAACAGGCAGTAGCCGCGGTTGAGCCACGACTTGGCGTGGCCGGGGTACCGTTCGCACCACGACTCCAACAGCGGCAGAGCCTCGCCCCACCGCTCCCCCTTGAGCGCGGTCACGATGGCGATTTTGAGCTCTTCAGTCGGTTGTTCCACGACCTCTCCAGAATACCCTCATCGCCCGGTCACTTCGATCGCGACACACAGTGGAGTTCGGGAACCGCGAGGTCCGCGCGGGGTGCGGGCGACCGCTCAGCGCAGCCAGCGCCGCGGGACCCACACATCCTGGTTCGCCGACGGCCCATCGAGGATGCGCACCTTGGCCTCGCGGTCCTCGTTGGCATAGGCGAGCACCCGGACCTTGGTTCCGGCTTCGAGCTCGAGGTACTTGTCCTGGTTGGTCATCAGCGACGAGACGCCGATCTGGATCGCGCCGGTGCGCATGTCCACCAGGGCCGCCACCGACTCGTGGTCGAGCGCCACCAAGACCGGCCGCGTCGTCCCGGTGTCGAGCGATGCGGTATCGCCGACCGCGTGCCCCTCGCGGAAGGAGGTGTCGGGAACGCTTTCGTCGTCGCCGCCCATCCAGAACAGAAAGCCGGCCAACGGTATCAGCAGCAGGAGCAGCGGCAGAAAACGCTTCGCGCTCTTTTCCGGGGCCTGCGAAGAGCTGCGCCGGTACGTAGGTATCGACGTCGGCGCCGCCTTCAGGCCCGCCCGCGACGAACTCGGTGCGGCAGGTCGTGCACTTGAGCGTCCGACCGGCATAACGGTCGTGGACCTGCATCTGGGCGCCGCATTTCTCGCACGTGTGAACGTAGGCCGACATGTCGTGCCCCCTGATTCCGCCCATTCGAGTGTAGCAAAGGGACGCGAGGCGAAATGTGTCGAACGACACTGCCCGACCGCATCTTTCGAAAAATCAGAGGCCGGATTGGATGCCGCCGTATCCCGACTCAACGGCGCTCGACACCGTCGGGTGTGCGCTGCGGGAGATCAGTGAGCGAAGTCTCGAGAGATGAACGAAGCAACCCGCAGCAACGTCGATTCATCGGCTGAAATGCCCTCGAGACGTTGCCGGAGGGTCCCTTCCTCGACCAGACCGTGCACGATGGCAGCCTTGACGAATGTCATGTCCTTCTCTCGCCCGGCAAGGTACTTGGAGACCACGAGGTCGTGAATCTCGATGCACAGACCGACTGCCCCGCGGGTCCGCGGCGATTCGACCCTGACCAGACGATCCTGCCAGCCACGGGGCAAAATCGCGGTTTCCGGCCCGACGCCCTGCGCGTAGTAACCGAAGGTTTCGTGAAACGGCGACAGCTCACCGATCGACCCGTCGACAAGCTCCCATCGTTCCGGATGGTTTCGCGGCCAGATGTCGGCCTCCATCGACCTGCAGAGCTCCTCGGGCGCATCCGGAAACTGGCCGAGTACGGCCTGACTGCCGATGACAACGATTTCGTCATCGTCGGCGATCGTGGCCGCCGCCCGGATCACGTGCTCCAACTGCTCCCGGGTCATGAGGCCACCAGCTGTCCCGTGTGGCGACGGAGAATCTCCCATCGTTCCCGGGGGCCGAGGACTCCGGCAAAGGGTGAGGCCTGCCGAAGGGCACGGCCACTCTCCGACGTGTCCGTGATCCGCGCGATCACGTCATCGAGATCGCCCTCCAGCGCCTCATCCCACGCCTCCGCCCAGAACCGCGGTACGCATCCTGTCTCGAGCCAATCACGAACACGCTCGCGAGCCGCACCCAGCAGCTCCGGGCGTTCCCGCAGTCGGCGCGCGACCTCGCGGTGCAGGGCGAGGCTTCTTTGTTCCGCAAGTTGGTGGGTCACATTCGGCATCACGACAAGTATAGCGGCTGCCACACGCTCCTGTCGGTGCCGACGTGAGGCATCCATGCCGCAGCGCCCCTTTCCCCCGGGGGCCGCCGGTTGATAACGTCACACAGCTGAGGTTGAGGGTCGCGCGCCGAGAGCTCGGCAGGCCATCTGGAGGAAGGCAACGTGAGGTATTCCACCGTGAAGATGTCGGGCATCTCCCACGTCGATGCTCCGGAACGCGTCTCGTCCGAGGACATCGAGAACCGCCTCGCCCCTGCCCTGGTGCGCATGGGGATTCCACGGGGGATTCTCAAGAAGCTCACCGGGATCGAATCCCGCCAGATGTTCGACCCTTCCCTGCTGCCGAGCGACGGGGCGGTCCGGGCGGCCGAACAGGCGATCGACGCGACCGGTATCGATCGCTCGGACGCTCGGGGTGATCGTCAACACCTCGGTGTGCCGGGACCCCGGGGAGGCGACAACGGCCGGCGTCGTTCACCAGAAGCTCGGTCTGGCCGAAGACTGCATGAGCTTCGACGTCGGCAATGCGTGCCTCGGTTTCATGAACGGCATGGACCTCGTGGCCACCATGATCGAACAGCGCCGGACCGACCACGGCATCGTCGTCGCCTGCGAGAACACCCACTTCGCCATGCTCGAGACCATCAAACGGCTGCTGGAGCCGCGCACCACCTGGACCGCATTCCGCGACAACTTCGCGACCCTGACCCTCGGCTGCGGCGCAGTTGCGATGATCCTGTCCCGCGCCACCGGGGCCGCGAAGGAACACCGCTACCTCGGCGGCGTGACCATGGCGGCGACCGAGCACTGCAAGCTCTGCACGGCCCAGGTCGACCAGATGCTCACCAACACCAAGAAGCTCTTCCACCACGGCCTCGAGCTCGGTCTGAAGACCTGGGAGCGCGCCCGCGACGTCCTCAACTGGAGGATCGAAGACCTCGACCAGTTCATCATCCATCAGGTCGGCAAGGCCCACACCGAGAAGTTCGCCCGCACCCTGGGCGTGCCCCTGGCCAAGATCTTCAAGCTCTACCCCAACCACGGCAACATCGGCCCCGCAGGAGTCCCCATCGCCTTCTCCAAGCTGGTCGCCTCCGGCACCCTGCAAGGAAGGCGACCGGATCGCCCTCATGGGGATCGGCAGCGGCATCAACTGTTCGATGGCCGAGTTGGTGTGGTGACGCAGACGAGCCAAGTGCGACAGTCTGCAATCAATACGGCGGCTTTAAAAAGGCGATACTGGACTCAAGAGAAGGGCTGAAACCAAATACGAAGTGGCACTCTTCACCAGCCTGTCCTCCGAGCAAACCTGACGGGTCCGGGTCGATTCTGGAAAAATCCTCCAGGGAAGACCTTCAAAAACCTACGGCTCCACACCATAGTCAGACCAACCTGAAAAATCGCCTGACTCGAAGCCGTCACTCATGATCTCGGTACACACGAGCGTCGCGTCAGGGAGACGGTATGCGCGAGCGTCGGTGCCGATCCCACAAACCACCAGGGTGCCATAGCGACCGAGGGCGGGGCCGCCAACATTGATGTTGACCACAGCGCTGTCCCAGATCGGCATGAGATCAGCCGTGAACGCATAAAGGCGGCCAGTGGCAAATGCCTTGTTTGCGAGGTACACATTACCCTCACCGTCAATCGCGATTCGCGCGCTGCTGAGCCCAGTCAACGGTCCAGTCGTCGCTGTTACTGCACCTGTGGCCGGATCCCGGCGAACAACTTCGTAACCTGGCGCGACCGTGTAGACCGATCCGTCGAGACCTATACCGAATTCGGAGTGCGTCGTCCATGCCGCCGGCACGTTCCATTTCTCGATGAACTCACTGCCCGTATCCGAAAAAGCGTAAAAGAAATCATAACTGGCGTTGTTCATGGTGCGCGAAAGATACACCGTGCCGTCCGGTCCTGCCATCGGCGTGTTCTGGACAGTCAGAATACCCGTACCCATGGCGGGGCTCTCGTATTGACGGACGCCCGTCTCGAGATCGAACCTGACGATCACGTGCCCGCCAGTCTGCCCTCCCCCTACGGGCACGCTATCAGCCACATAGACTGCATTCCCATTGACTGCGGCACCACACGACGAAGAAACCGAGCAGCGACGGGGGCTGTCCCACACAGTCTCCCCGGTTTCGGCGTCGATCCTCGTGAGGTTGGTAAAACTGCCGACGATAGGATCGCCATCAGGAGCGAAGACCATGCCGTCATAGGGACCCGCGGTCACCGTATCCTGCGATTCCCAGACGATCGCACCCGTTGCAACATTCAGAGCGTAGAGTTTCGCCGCGACGCTGCCGCCGTTGCCGGAGCGCGAGGCGAAAAGAAGCCCGTTCCGGACGCCCCCGACCCAGGTGGTCCAGTCGCCGGGGTTTTTCGGAAGGTGAACGAACCACAACTCCTCGCCGCTTGTGAGATCGAGAGCGACGATTGGCGAGTCATCGAGATTTTCCGAATTTCCGAATTCCTTTATCCTGACCGTGAAGACCCGGTTGTTTTCGATGACAGGTTGGTAGGCGATCAGCGACGAGCGAATCGGCGGCCACAGCTGAACCGCATCGACATCCGCGGGCCCAATCTCGTCAGACTGACCGAATCGCCCGGAGTTTCCGCCCGAATTGGCCCAGTCATCGACACAGCTGTTTTGATTCAGTGCCTTGGCGAGGGTGAGAGTGGACTTCAGGTGGGTCTCGATCAGCGGGTCAGATTCCCCTGCGGAGGCAAACATCAACTGGGTGACACCGGGAGGTATGACTGCGCCAGTCTCCGAACCGTCCTCTCGAACCACGCTTTGAACCTCTGGTTGGGCAAATGGCCAGAGCGTCATTTCCTGGGTACGTCCCAAACGGGGCAAGGTGATCAGAAAGAATACGATCAAGCACAGCAGCAGCATCCGCATCCGCTTTTCAAGAAGGAGTCTGGACATGTTGTCATCCTTTCCAGCACCGTTGATCCCGGATTCATAGCGCTTCCCCACCGGGATCGTCGCTGGCGAGTTGTCGCCATTTCAACCTCTTGCGACCCGCCACCGTCTGTCAGTGCTACGCCCTCGCCTACCAATGTATTGCTCGGCTTCGCAGGGCACAATCGCCCGAATGAGTGGTTTTCTCATGCAAATGAGTGGTTTTGCGCGAATTTTGTCTCGAATTCGTGCCAGATGGGATGAGTAGGCCGGTGGTGTCAAGGTCTCGATAACTCCTTGCGATGGTTCCTTTCCTACCTTTGGTGAATTGCGTATCGGTGCCGTTTCGGTGCCAGGCTTTAGAAACTTAGAAAGTTTGACCAAACCGCTCTCCCGATGTCATTGCGGCCACTCTCGATGCGAGCCTCTCGTCCAGCCGATCCAACTCCGCCGCGTATTCTGGGTCGCTGATGCGGCTCTTTGCACCTTCCCCGGCCCACCAACTCACCATGTCAGGGTTTTTCTGGAGTACCTTTGCGAGACCCACCCTGCCCTGCCTCCATCGTTCGACTCCAAGCGTCACAATCTTCTTCCGGACGGCAGCGGTGGCACGATCCCGAACCCGGGAACAGACGACCGCCACATCGACTCCGAGAAGACCACAAACCGTCTCGACGTACACCGCTGGATCCAGACCAGGCCTCTCCAGATCCGTGCTGCGTCCAAGAATATCGATTCTAGGCGCCGTCTGATCGACCTCAATTTCTTGATCCTTCTCGAAAGAGGAGAGCGGGTGCCACGATAAACGTTCCCCCGCATCCTCCAAGTCAATTCCCGTCCTGATCGCGCTCAGGTACGAGCGTCGAGCTTCCTTTTGGGACGACCCGAAGCACAACATTGCCTCATCAATATCGACGAGGGCGTTCCGTGCTTTTCGTTTGATTTCCCGATGTCCACCAAAAACGTATTCTTCTGGGTCGCCGGCGACTCCTGCTTTGATTGGGTTCAGATGCACATAGAGAACGAGTTGGCTGAGATACGAACCATCCTCGACGAATTTTGCCTTGTAGCGACTCTGCCAGAGGCTTCCCGTTCTACCGTGGCGAATGTTGAATCGGCGACTGAACAGGTTTTGGATGCGGTGCATCCCGCGCCACAGAGGCACTCTCGCCGTACGAATCACGAGATGGTAGTGATTCGACATCACGCACCAAGCCAGCATTGTCCATCCGTCGCGCGTCTTCGCCTCTCGGATGGTCTCAATGAACTCGACCGCTTCCTCGGGATCGGAGAAGATCGGCTCGCCACTCGCAACCCGGTTGTACACGTGGTACAAACCGCCTTCAACCTCGACCCTCGCCTTTCGAACCATAGCCTCTTCCCTTTGCGGGAACGCTATCACAACTTTCTATGTTTCTAAAGCCTGGCACCCATATTCGGACAATTTCCCGGTGACCGCTCCACACATACTCCCCCGGCTTGTCCACGATCCCGGCAACAACCGGGTTCAAGTGAATGTACAGAATCAGCTGGCGAAGATATTCAGGGTTTTCGACGAGCTTCGCCTTGTACCTCCCTTGCCAGAAAGGGCCGCGGACCCGGTAGTGGGAGTTGTACGCACGGCTCACTTTGAGCTGCACACTGGCCAGAGAACGCCAAAGGGGGACCGAAATGCTACGAACGGCCAGATGGTAGTGGTTCGACATGACGCACCACGCAAGAACGACGAACCCATCACGTTGTTTGATCTCGCGCATCACATCGACGAGGCGTTGCGCCTCACCGTCCTCGGCAAACACCCGCTCGCTTCGGGTGACCCTGTTGTAAACGTGGTAGATCCCACCCTCGATAAAGACCCTCGGCGCTCTCGGCATTCTGAACCTCTGTGGTCAGTGTACCGAGAATTGCCGAATGTGTGAACCTGGCACCTTTAACTGACTCACGTCATCTCTTCCCCCTTCCCCAGGCTTCGCCTGGCGCACACCTGGCACCTATTTCTAAAGCCTGGCACCGAAACCGACTACCACCGCCAGTGGTGAACACCAAGTTCGTCCGCCAAATCCGGACTCGCGGTTTGCACGGAAGTCATTGCAATCGCAGCCAATCGATAATCTACGACGAACCGATTGTCTAGCCCTCCGCCGTCTGTTCCCCGTCCGCCCGAAAAGAACTCATCATTCCGTCGGGCGCGGTAGAGCGTGGCGGCCGTTTTCACGGAATCAATTTGCCAGCTTTCACTCTCGTTACCTTCAAAAATGATACGGAAGTACGCATCATAAGTGTCGAAGAGCAGCTTCAAGCGTCTCTGACCAGATAGCTTGGACACAAATGTATCCCACTGTGATGGGCGCGAGTCTTTGTCTACTGCAGCGAATATGCAGGCATCTAGGCATTGAGGTAAATGAGCCCCAGGATCCGCGCCGCAACCACTGAGAATGTCGTTGAGAGGTAATCCCAATGACCTATCGAGCAGCAAAGCGCAGTACCCGGCAGGCAGAAAATCAAAACTCCGCCAATGTTGCGAATCGGGTTCGACCTGTTGCATGAGATCCAGCCCATTGATTGCCACCTCGCACACACGGTTCATTGAACCTGACGGGTTGTTCTGTCCATCTCGCCAGGTTAGGAGCGCGACCATCAAATGCGAGTCGAGCGCGGCGGATAAGTTAAACGCCAGAAGACCATAATCGCGGGAGGAAAAGGCCGTTTCGGATGCTGACCAATGCATATCTGCCTGCGCAGAGAAAAGGTCCATCATCTGGCTCGCCGTCATCGCCATAGTCCTTGCCTACCTTCTTGTAGCCCGGTTATCAGGCCAGTTTTGAGGCAACTCGTATAGCCTACGCCACCGATAGAAGGAAGCAAAGCTCTTTAGTCGCCCCAGGGCCTGCTCTTGGAGAAGCTGGGAGACAAACTCATTGTTTGAACCGTCGCCAAACTGCAAGTATCGAAGGAGTCGGCTGCGATTGTATCCGGCGGAACCCTGTCTTAGCCCGCTGTAAGTCTTAAGTGAAGAAAGCCAATACCCCGCCTTACTCTCCAGAATCGCGAAATCACTTCCTCGTGAATAAACTGCGTCGACTCCTTGGCGACCCCGATACGCGAGGCTCACGTCCTCCAGCGAATAGCCCAGTCGTTTCATCTCTCTGAAGCCATACACCAAACCCTTAGCCTCGCTGATCGGAATCGGTGCCAGGCTTTAGACGTCCGATGTCCACCAAAAACGTATTCTTCTGGGTCGCCGGCGACGCCTGCTTTGATTGGGTTCAGATGCACATAGAGAACGAGTTGGCTGAGATACGAACCATCTTCGACGAATTTTGCCTTGTAGCGACTCTGCCAGAGGCTTCCCGTTCTACCGTGGCGAATGTTGAATCGGCGACTGAACAGGTTTTGGATGCGGTGCATCCCGCGCCACAGAGGCACTCTCGCCGTACGAATCACGAGATGGTAGTGATTCGACATCACGCACCAAGCCAGCATTGTCCATCCATCGCGCGTCTTCGCCTCTCGGATGGTCTCAATGAACTCGACCGCTTCCTCGGGATCGGAGAAGATCGGCTCGCCACTCGCAACCCGGTTGTACACGTGGTACAAACCGCCTTCAACCTCGACCCTCGCCTTTCGAACCATAGCCTCTTCCCTTTGCGGGAACGCTATCACAACTTTCTATGTTTCTAAAGCCTGGCACCGATATGGTTCGATATGGTTCGACATGACGCACCATGCGAAAACCGTCCAACCATCGCGCTTTTTGATTTCCTTGATGATGTCGATGAAGTCGATCGCTTCAGCGGGATTCGCGAACACCGCCTCGCCGCTCGAGACCCGGTTGTACACGTGGTACAAACCACCCTCAACGACTATCCGTGGTCTTCGTGGCATATCTGAGGATCCGTAATACGGAACCTACCACAACTTCCCAACTTCCTAAAGCCTGGCACCGATACATGGCCGAGTGGAGAAGGGCTGGCGTCAATCGGGGCAGTGAAGCTGGTGTCCGATAACCGTACCTCCCCAAGTGCGAGAATCGATCTCAGAAATACGAATTTTTTGTCTCAGAAAGTGGGCCGCAATTCCCATTGGGGCAGTACAAACGCTATCACAACTTTCTATGTTTCTAAAGCCTGGCACCGATACGATATTCATGCGCCAGCTCCCGTCCTTGGGACAACTACTCAACGCTAAACGGGGATTTTCCTGTTTTGTACCTCCTTTTCGGGTGCTTCTTGAAATAGTCCTCACCAAAATACATCCTCAAAGGCTCTTGCTCTTCTGGGCTCAGGGGTGAAAGTACTGTTTGATTGACACGTATTTTGGCTGTCTCTGAGTTCAACCATTCAACACCCTCAGGACGGGAGTTCGAAATATGATCGTGACCGAATTCCCTAACGCAGGCCGGGCCAAGGTAAATGATGTTCTGGATGTCCGGTAGCCGCATCCTCAGATGGAATGGTACCTTTGCACCAGGCGTATCTGGGTTTGCGATCTGAGCATAGTCCGCCCCAGATTCCAGCACAATTTGATCGACCAAAAACTCAAGTTCCTTCTCCGCTTCGAGAGAACTAGCGAGATACGACGTCTCAAACCCACCTGAGGCGACCCAGAACCCATCAGAGTTCTGGTCCCTACCGATCAGATAGCTGAACCGGTCGTTGTGATCCTGAAGCGCAAGAGGGTCCCAAACCGAACGGTCAGAGAAGGCACTCATCACCTGATCCAACTTTGACTCATCAAACGCGTTTACGAAAGGCGTGTCGAATCCCCACACATCTGGCCGTAACCACTTCAGTTTGCACAGAGCACGTAGGATTACTCTCACCACCTCCGGAAACAAACTGGATCTGGTTGAAAAAACGAAGAAGTCAACCATCGTTTCGTGGTTCATTTCACCACCACTACCCTTATGCCTACACCTTCGCTAGCGGCAAATCGCATCAGCTTGGGGTGAACCTTGGTTTGCCAGGGAACATAGTAGAAGAGTTGTTGTGTCTCGGTCGCCTTTGCCCAGCGTACCAAGCCTCGCGACTGTTCTGAAAACTCGATGAGTCGACTTTCGAGCGCTTTCGCCTCACCAATTGCAGCCCACCTATTGTGTTTGTTAAGTAGTGCGTAGTCGGGTCTGACTGCAGTCTGTGCAATGTCCAAATCGTATTTTAGGGTCGCGTGAACTTGAGTGTCCAGCAAACCCGCTTCGTCAAGACTTTTCAATCGTGTGCCCTGTACGTATCTATCCCAATCGTTGCCAACTCGGTTGTTGATTTGAACCTGCGCTTGTTTCCCTGGGACTACCCTACCACCCGCTCTCCCCGCAACCAACCCCCGCGCCGCACCCACATCCACCGCAACGCCAATCGCCAGCTCGCTCCACATCGCCCACTGCTCAGCCCGGGCGGGATCCATGCCGGCGGCTTCGTATCCGCTTCGCAACGCCGTGTTCGTGAGGGTGTTTTGCAATTCGCCTGAGATCAATGTTCCGAACCCTGCAATGCACACGTCGGTTCCGTACGCCAACGCCGCCCCACCCGCGACCTTCGTCAGCACGGGCTCCGGCGCCACCAATGCCATTCCGCCGACGACTGCAGAAGTGCAACCCCCAGTCGCCTGCACTGCGCCCTGAAATCTCGGGTTGGACAGGACGCGCTCAGCTGCCTCCGCGTTGGCTTGATTGAATTGCTGCCAGTCTCTCCCCCTTCGTGAGTCCGGAGGCAGGCCGGATATTTCCTGTAGGTAGAATTCGAAGTACGTGTTCATTCCCATCGGGTCAGACGCGTTCATTCCGTCAAACCCGAACGCCTGATAGAGGTTTGTGCTGTCAACGGGACCCAGCGGATCCAACTCGAGGAACCTGAAAGACTTCGGTTCGTACCACCGGGCTCGCTGGTCGTAGAGTTCAACTCGATTCGGCACGAAAACAACGAACGGGCGGCCGTGCTGGAACCGGTCATTGCCAACCTGAGTAGCCGACAAGAGCGGCGAGTCATACCAATCGGACCAGACCTCACCTCCCTCGCCCACATGATTTTCCGTCACCGATATGATCGATTTCTGACCGCCTCCGATATTCACGGTCACGTCGTAGGTCAGAGGGTTGTCCGGATAGGCAATGTAGGTCGAGGGGTCGTCTGGTTCCCACAGAACAACAAAGGGGTATGGTGGTAGGCTCGGCAGCTCTGCACTCTTTTCCAGCGATCTCGCCTTCCGCGCCTCTGAAGGGTCGAAAACCCTTACTCGTCCAGGAATCACCGTGTTGTTTCGACGGACGATGATGCTGTCGTTCGAAACGTCGGAATCTGTTATTCGGGTGTCGACAACGACCGCGAGTTCGGAGGGCCCGTCGATAATCTGGAGAACATCCCCGGCGTAACCACCTGATTTGGTCGTTTGCTCTTGCCAGATCAGAGTGTCCTCACCGGTCCCGCCGGCGACGAAATCGATGACATACGCCTGTTCCAGGAAATTGCCGGAAAGGTCTTCCATTCCGTCCACGTACACTTGATAGGGCTCGCCGGGAGTCAATGGCTCGCTTAGGTCGAGCGATCTTCCACGCCCGCCGAGCCACGCTCTCCACGACCCCACCTGGACCAATTCACCATTGCCGTCTCGAAGCTCCATGATCCCTTCGAGGCCACTGTCGACGATCTCCGAGAACAACAGGATGACCGTTTGTGTATCAACTTTCGGCCAGAAGATCGCGGCACTCTTCAGGCGGGGTCTCTTGAGGTCCGGACCAACGATTTGAAAGGTCCCGTCAGGCCAGTAGAGATAGCTTTCGACGACGCTCCCCGGCTCGAGAATCATCTCGTCGTCCCGGAACTCACCGTCATCGTCGAGGACGGCATGCACCGTTCCCTGAGGATCGGTCAGCGCGGTGTATGGGGAATCTGGGACTCCATCCAGGTCGCGATCGAGATCGTACCCGGCAAGTCGATCAATGCCTTCGTACCAGTACAGACGTTTTCGGAGCGCCTTCTCGAATCCGCCGTTTTCAGAGTTGTGCTTCACAACGTACTCGGCGACGACCTGCTCGCCCCAGGGAACTCGGAGTGTCGTCACTCCATTGATCGACGAAAGGACTCGACGCCCGAAGGGATCGAGGAAGAGCTCGTCCACGGAATTGTCGAGTGAGCTTTCAACTCGCACGAGTCGGTTGGCCCAATCGTGGGTGTAGGTAAATTCTAGAGTTCCTTTGGTCCAATTGTCCCGTTTTCGGTTGCCCATGGAATCGTAGTCGAAATCCCAGAGAATCTCAGAATCCCCTTGGCCCTCCTCGACAGGTAACTCGTGCTCGGAGGTATCGAGGCGATGGTCGGTTCCGGGAACGAAATGATCACTCAATTGTTGTCCCGACGACCAACCTCTCAGATCTCCTAGTTCGTTCGGACCCACCTTGGCCGAGTGCGCTGTTGGAGCTTGCCGGAGAGACGCTTTCACTGGGGGAGAATCCGGCAGGTGGGAGTTAATGTCCTTCGCGACGAGGAAAACCGCTTCGGAGCGGCCCCAGTCATCGAAACGTCGGGCGAGGTCGCTATTTAGCTCCTGCCGCGTGGGAACGGAGCTCTGGATATTCTGAAGGGTGAATCTTCCGGTATATGCGCGCTCCCGATCTAGCCTGAATCTGAAAGACCGGGTTTCGTCTGCCGCGCCGGGGGCGAAAACAGCCCTCGAGCTTTCAAGCCCCATTTCGTGATAATGCCTCTCGCTGGCCAACCCGGCGGGAAGACCACCTGCGATTTGGCGCATGCCTCCGTAGCTCGCCGTCCACCGCTGTTCTGGCCCTTTTCCGGGCACGCTCACTGTCCAAACAGTCGTCCGACCCAACCCGTCTTTGAGGGAGGTATCGACAACAGTCCCGTCAGGGTAGGTCAATGTCAAGCGCTGGCCAGACCTATCATAAGTCGCCGCTGAATTGACGATCAAATCGTTTGGAGCGTCCCCGGCCGTTGGCGGAACGATCATTGTTTCGGATTCAAGATCGCCACCAAACGTCCAGCTGCGAAGCAGCTCGAAACCCCGATTATCGGCAGCTCTCACGATCCGGTTCAATGGATCGTATTCGTAACTGACCTTCGTAGGTATCAACGGGTCCGTGACAGGCGGTTCCGCACCGCACGCAGAGTCGGAGCTCTTGTACCGATACACGACGTCCAAAATGCGACCAGTGACGTCGGTGCAATACGCCAACTCGTAAAGCGGTTGGACCGAATTCGTCTTTCGGGCCCCGTCTGGCTCCCAAGACGTCGATTTCGCGATCCCACCGATGCACGTGTTGATCGGACGTCCTGCCAGGTCGTATTCGGACCGCGAGGCGACCGGACCGTACGGGGTTGAACCGCAATCGGAATCTCCTTCACCCGCTTCTGAAACAGTCACCAACAGACCATCTTCGTCAAATGAATACTGTTGCCTCACATCGCCGGGCTGGATAACTTCAACCGTCTGTCCGCGAGGGCTCGATACGACACGCGTCAGTCTGGGAGGGCTGTCGGAAGATGTTCCCGGCTCGATAATCCTTTCTGCCCGCCCGAGAGCATCATAGAAAGTAGAGCTCACAAGGTTGCCCGGTCTGACGACTTCCCGCGGTCGTTCGAATGCGTCGTACCAAGTGGAAGTGACGTAATCCGCCGGATTCCCCTGCCCCACAATACTCGGCGTCTCCGTCACCTTTGCAACAAGGCCGCTCGGCCAGTACTTTGTGCCGATAGTGGTCCCATCATTGAGGGTCCGGAGCTTTTCGAACCCAGCACTGTCGTAATCGATTGCGGTCTTTCGATCTTCGGGATCGTAGATTTCTTTGAGCGCTCCCGTCTTCTCGTCATACACATATTCAGTCTCGCGGTCCCAGGTACCTTCATCAACGTCCACGAGCTTCTGCAGTCGCAGCTGATCGGTGAGGTCGTATTTGAAAGTCTCCTTGCGCCAGACCTTGCCGTCATATTCGACGCGAGTCTCTCCGACACGGCCCGCCTCATCGTGGTCTGTAATGAAGGCTCGACCGATGCCGTCTGTAGCCCGCCTTTGCCTCCCGAAGCCGTCGTAAGCTACCGAGAGGCTGTTGGCCGTCCCATCCGATCGTATCGGCGACACGATTTTTGTAACCAGGTCATCGGAGCGCTCGTAAATGTACCGAGTTACGGCCCAGGAGTTTTCGTCGATCTTGACCCTGCGTTCCTCGACGCGCCCGCGAGAATCGTACTCCAGGACGACCTCCCGGCCGGTTTCGACGGTCTTCATCGATCGGAGCAGGCCGTCTGGATCCAGACCCTCTTCTCCGTAGGTGTACTCGACCGTGCGAGTGTCTGCGCCGCCTTCCTCGATCGTCTTCTTTTCGAGCCCTGATGCGAGCGGCTCGTGCGTGATCGTCAGCGTCAGGTCGCCACTGCCGTGGATTTCTTTGGAAAGCCAACCGGAAGCATCGTAGACGAAAGCTACTTGATCATCCTCTCCGTCCGTGGATTGTTTCAGCTGCCACCCGAGTTTGTTGAATCTGGGCTTGTGGATGAAAATCGGTTGGATGGTGGACGAGCCAGGCGATGTAATGGTCTGCGGAAATCCGAATGGAGAGTATTCGGTGACGGTAGTGGTTCTGGCCTCTGTCACGACGAGGTTGTCGGATGATGGAGGTGTGACCTCCCCGACCTCACCGCAGCCGGTCAACAGGTCGTCGTACTTGTAAGACGTCGAATATTTGTCGAAAAGACGCTCTTCTTCGGTTCTCCCCAATGAGTCGAGAAACAGGGTCGTCGTTCGGTTTTCCGGATCGGTGATAACCCGTTTTGCTCCACTCGATGTTGTTTCCGCGGACCTGTCAATCGTTGTCGTCCGCTCGAGCGGAAGCAACGTTACCGAGGTTACGAGATCAGTGTCCGGCTTGTAGTCATACAGTGTCGTTTGCGCAGAGATCTCCCCTTCAACTCCCGGATCGTTGGGGCCTGGAGTATCGAGGACCGTGCGCAGATTCCACCACGTGCGGCGGGGGCCGGGAGGCAGTTCCGAAGCCTGCCAGGTGTTGTGGATCACACGCCCAATGGGGAGGCTCGTCCGGCTGACGAGTTGATCGCCAAAATCAGATTGGTAGAGGAACTCGGTGAGTGAATTTTCGCCATCCGGGTCAGCTCTCAACTCCTTGACACGGCCGAGGTCGTCGAGGACATAGCGTGTCTTCCGGCCCGTGGCATCGGTAACGTCGCATTGACGAGTTCCGGCGGAGTCAACAGTTTCGACTGTGTAGCAGATCTCCCCCTGGCAAGATTTGCCGACGCGCAAGGGATTGCCACCGTCTGCGTCAACATCAAGTGTCGTTCGGTCCTCTGCGTCGTGCACTGTGTCGATGCGGGCACCCATCTCAAGCCCCGAAGCCACTTCTGTGCCTGGATCGTCGTCGAGGCAGGTGTATCGCTCGAAATGGTCCGCCGTGTTGCCGTCTGCGTCGATGACGATTCCTTTGATGGTTGCACGACTCAGCCGACCGAAATCGTCGTAGATGTACTCCCATTTTCGGGGCGTTGAATCCTCAGCGATTTCAATCAGGCCATTGGATTGGCCATCGCCAGTCTCGCCATAAGTGAAAGAAATCGTTCTCGGAAAAACGTCAGTGGTGTATTTACCGTTGACCTGGGAGATCTGCGCCAGGGTTCCGTCGCCATACCAATTGAACCGGATTTCGGAACCGGAGGATTTGGTCAGACGATATCGGTCTCTCATGGCGGTCGGCTGCCCGTCGCCTGAGAACTCCGTGTAACCCCCATCCGGCATCAGCAGGAACCACGTACCATCGGCCTTCTTCTTGAGCTCGCCGGGGTGGCCCCAGGCGGTGAGGGTCTTCGTGTTCGCTCCCGGGTGCCCCGTCGAGTTCCCAAACACAAACCGGTCCCCCGACGAGGCATACAGATCCACCGTGCCGTCGGGATTCGGCCGCAGGCGGTCGAGGCCGGCGAGCTCCCAGCCCCAGCCGAAGAGGCCGTAGCGGATCCCGGCCGAGGAGTACTCGCGGCCGAGGACGACGTCCATGCCGGGCGCGGGCAGGACGAGGTCGGTGCGGCCGAGGGTGAGGGCGCCGGTGGCGAGCTCGACCTCGGGCAGCATGGCGGCGCGGGCCTCGATGCCGGGGTCGCGGCCGATGGGCGGCGAGGGCATCCAGGGCAGCGAGGCCACCTCGGCGGCGGGCGCCATCCCGGCGTCGAGCATCTGCTTGATCCATCCCGTCGCGGTTTTTGCGTCGAAGGTTACGCGGAGACGGCTCGCGGCGGCGAGCTCGATCGGCGTTCCGGCAGCACCCTCATCGCTCCACGGAATCGTCAGCCCGCCGTCGACATCGCGGCCGTCATCGTCCACATCGACGCCGCAGTTGCGACAGATGGCGTAGCGGGCGTTGGCCGTGTCCTCATCGGTGAGCCTGGTGCGGAGCGGTCTGGTCGACATTCTTCCAGTACTCGGTCCGCGCCCGCTCGTCGGCGATCAGCAGGATCGGCTGGTCGGAGACGAAGACGTTGCGGCCCGGGTCGTCGAGTGCCAGGTTCTCGGCTCGCCGCAGGGTGACCACTCGGCTCGACGGCAGGAACGGCTCGGGCCGGTCGGGCAGGACGCCGCCGCCGGGGCCGAGACCCTCCACCCGCACCGCGACTGTGTTCTGGCCCTCCGGGACGCCGACGATCCGCGCCCTGACCCACGCGAGGTAGGGCGGGCGCTGGCCGTCGGCGGTCGGCGGCGCGGCGGGCGCACCCAGCGGTTGCAGGTACTCGACGATCTCGGGAATCCCGTTGCCGTCGGTGTCGGACACCAGCTCGAGGCGCGGCGGCTTGTACTGGACCGGGGAGGTGCCGGTGATGGCCAGCCCGAGGTCTGGATCGAGCACCAACGGCCCGAGACCGGCGCCGTCGGGCAGCACCATGTCGACCACCATCTGCGGCGCGGCACCCGGGCGGGTCAGGGCGTAGACGGCGAGCCGGCTGGCGTTGTCGCGCACCAGGATCAGGCGGTCCACCGGATCGATGGCAACGCGGAAGGGGTTCCAACCGAGATCGACGCCGTCCGCGAACTTGTCGAGGTCGCCGTTGGAGCCGACCTCGAAGATCTCGAGCCGGCGGTGCCCGACGACTGCAACGACATCGTGGTCCACCTCGGTGCCACCCTCGTCGAAGACGACGCGCGCCGAAGCGATGTCGGTCAGATCCGAGCCCAGCGAACCGAAGCGCACGCACTGGATCCAGTCCGGCGACAGCTCCGGTGATCCGGTCTGGCGGAAGCCCCAGATCCCCTCGTAGCGTGAAGCGGCAAGGAGGACATTCTCACCACTGCGACGCGGGGTCGCGGCGAGGCGGCCGAGGTAGACCGGGTCCTCGGGGCCGAGGGCGCGGCAGGCGTTGTTGGCCTGCCCGCCTCGGATCCAGCTGAGGAGATCGGCGTTCTGGCCGACGGCTCCCAGGGAGAAGCCTGAGGCCCCGCTGCCGCCGAACGTGAGCTTCGCGGCGATGACGGGTCCCGCCGCGGCGTGCGCCCACACCAGGGTGTCGGCGTGGGCCCGCAACCTCAGCGGCTGTGCGAGCGGTACCTCGTGGTCGTTGGGAATGCTCAACGGGCCGTCCGCGGGCGCCCAGCCGCTCCACACGATGCTTCCGGTGATGGCGTCGACCAGCTTTACCCGGTGGTTGGCGGTGAACAGGCTCTCCCCCACCAACAGCGACGCCCAGCCGCCGCCGGCTTCGGGCACCACTTCGATCCCGGCGGGAGGCGAGGCGGCGGTGAAGTCGACGGTATCGGCAAAGACCTCGAGCTCGAGGTCGCCCGGGCCGACCGCGGTCAGAGGCGGCGACAGCTGCTGCTCGTCGATGTGGGACCCGGCACCGCCGGTGAGATCGGCGAGCGACCACAGCCGCAGCACGACGTGTTGGCCGACCCGGCCCTCGAGGGTCACCACGTTGCCGAACCCGTCGGATGCGACGCCGGCCATCCCACCCACCGTCTGGACGGTGTTGCGGCGAACGGGCTGGGCCGGGTTCGAGATGTCGTACACCAGCAGGCCGTCATCGCGCGCCGCCACCAACAGCACGTTGTTCTCGAGGGCGGCCTCGGCGACCGCGGCTTCCGGGGTCACAGGCCTGTCCGAAGCGACCTTCGCCATCTTGAGCGGGAGCCCCACGAACTGGCCGCCTTCGAGGGGCGACCCGAGGGCGGCGAAGAACGCCTTCGGAAAGCCGCAGCTCGTAGCGCTTGCCGGTCTCCCAGACCGGATCGGGGGTGATGCGGAGCACGTCGCCGTCCACTGTCACCTCGACGGCGTTCGTGGTCGCTGCGCTGCCGGGCACCAGATTCACCATCGTCTGGTTGACCAGACCCTTGAGCGAGCGATCGAAGCGGACGACCACCTCCTGCTGACCGGAGGACAGCAGCGGTTCGAGGACCAGGATGACGGGGTCGCCGACCTTGGCGTCGAGGCTGAGAGTGGTGGGATTCTCCTGGGGGACGCTCGGAGCGACGGCCCCTGTCCGCAGGTTGATCATCCGGACGTAGCGCCCGCTCGGCAAGGCGCCGGTGGGGATCTGGCACACCAGTTTGGCCGTTGCGTTGTCCTTCTGAACCTCGAGCAGATGGGTCAGGGCGTCCGGCCCACCGCGGCCTCGAAGCTGAAGATGGTGAAGGGCGAGCCGCCGACGATCCGTGCGCGGCGGTCACTGTAACCGGGTGCATCGGACGGCGGGATGTCCAGCCAGTCGCCGCTGCCGGGTGCCGGGTAGCCGCGCTCGGAGTGGGTGTAGCCGGTGTCGGGATCGGTGACCTTGAGCACGAAGTCGTCGTCGGGGCGCAGCGGCACCGTGGCGCCGCCGTCTGGCGTCAGAACATCGATGATTCCGAGCGCGGCGTACCCGGCGATGGTCGAGGCGTCGAGCTTCTGCGCGCCGCCCGAATCGAAGGCCACCAGTGCCGCATCCGAAGGCGCGAAGTGGCTGTTGGCGTAAACCACGTCGGCTGCCGAATCGAGGAACATCGCCTTGACCTGGACGTCGCCCTCGACCGTGCCCTTGGTGACCAGCAGGCGGCCGTTGAGACCGGCAGATGCCGATTTCTGGCCGGGCAGCCGCTTCGGCTCGAGCACCACCAGATCCATGGTGCGGCGGATGCCGGGCAGCAGCGGGTCGGGGTTGCCGGTGGCGGCGGCTTTGACCAGCGCCTCAGCGGCATTTTGCGCCGCGGCTTCCTCCACCGGCGCTGTGACGTAGGCCTGGCGCTCGTTGTCCCAGGTCGCGGTGCGCATGAGCATCGGGTGCGGCGTTCCGGCGACGTCGATTCGCATGCAGGCGTGCATGGTGGTGCTCGCGTCAATCGGCGGGTCGCCGGGGATGATCAGCTGGAGTGTGCGGGCGGCCTCGACCGTCAGCTCGAGGCGTGCGGCGGCGCGGGCCTGGGCAAACGACGGCCAGTTCGCCTGCGGCAGGACCTGCGCGTGGTCGAGCAGGGTTGCGCGCACCGTCCCGGTGGCGGGGAATGCGCCCCACGGCGCCGACACGCCGATCCCCTCGGTGGTGATGAAGTCGCCGCCGTCGATGTTGAAGAAGGCGCCGAGGCCGTCGATGGTGAGCCACGGTTTGAGCTCGACGACGTAGAGCTCGTCGTCGGGGTTGTCCGAGTCGAGGATGTGGAGGCGCAGGCGGTCGCCGACTGCGACCCCGGTGCGGGTGGCCGGATCGAACGGCGCGAGGGTCGTCGCGAAGGCGCCGAGACCGGTGGCCTGGAAGGTCGTCACCGGGGCGTCGTGGTCGAGGTCCTCGATGAACATCCAGATATCGGCGGGAACCGCGCCTTCCTCGCCCTCCACCACCGCGCGATCGGGCTGGGAGGAATCACGGCCCGGGACAAACAGCCGGATCTTCGACTCGTCGACGTTCTCGTTGCCCACGTAGCGCTCGACGCCAAAGCGGAAGGTGGAGTCCCCGCCCTCGAGGCGATAACCCTGAAGGTCCTCGAGGTTGCCGTCGACGGTCACCAGGATCTGGGTCGCGGGCGGGAAGTTCGTGGCGGGCGTCCAGGTCAGGCGGGTGCCGGAAGCCGACAGCTCGAGGGCGCCCTCCCACGCCTGGTTTTGAGAGCTGATGGCCACGACCGTGATGCCCCACGGGCTTTCGCGGTCGAGAGCCAACGGCTCGGAGAAGTCGACCGTGATCGCCGTCCCCGCGCTCACTCTGTCGGCGCCGTCAACCGGCGAGGTGGCGAGGATTCGCGGTCTCACGATCTCGAGCGCGATGTCGAGCCCGGCGTTCAGCACGCCACCGTCGACTCCGGCCGTCAGCGACCCACTGTCGCGCGACACCAGGTTCTCGGCCTCGAGATCGACGGTCCCGGCCGGCGCCGCCAGCGCGTAGACCCCGTCGCCGAGGGTCAGCTGGACGAGGCCGCCGGTGGCCGTCACCAGGCAGGTTTCGGCGGCAGGATCCCCATCGATGTCGATCACTGTGCCGCCGAGCAGGGCCCACGCCTCGCCGGTCGATCGCGCGAGGAGGTAGAGGCCCGTGCGGCGAACGCCGGGGGCCGGCAGCCCGTCGAGCTGACCGGCACCACAGACGATGCGGCCACCCTCGAGCGCACCGACCCCAATGAGCCGCCAGTACGACGCGCCGTCCGCCTCCACCGGGCTCAGCAGCAGGTACTGGCCGTCGGCCACGCCTGCGCCCGGGAAAGTCAGCGTCGCCGGAACCGAGAGCACCGCGGTGCCGAGGTCGAGGTCGGCGGCGGCCACCGCCTCGAGCCCCGGAGGCACTGTCAGCGGCAGGGCGTCGAGGGGCAGCGCACCGACGCGGGCGCCGATCACCCGGTCGAGGGCGCCTGCGGGCACCTCGAGACCGACGCCGTCGGGACTCAGGAGCGAGGCGCCGTCGGGGCCCACGAGATCCTGCGTCCGGACCTCGGCGGGCAGACTCCGGATCGAGATGTTCTTGACGCCCTCGTCAAGGGCGATCCGACGCGCGGTCTCGGACGCGCCGAGACCGAACGTCGCGGTGAGCGAGTCGTCAGGCTGGCGGTAGAGCACCAGGTCGACCGCGGTCGGCGGCGTCACCAGCACGCCGCCGTCGACCACGTGCAGCACTTCGTCCAGACGCGCCTCGACCGGGTGGCCTGACGGCACGATTGCCGCCGGATCGGCGGCGACCTCGGCCTGCGCGATTTCCATCGGCAGGATGACCGGCGGGTCGAGCCGGAGGGTGGCCGTCAGGACGCCCGGGTCGGCAGCGGCTGCCGACGGCAGCACCGATCCGACAACCGGCGCGCCGGGAGCGGTCGGGTCACTATCGGGAACCAACAGGGCAAACGTCGCGGCATCGACCACGTCGACGGTCCCGCCGAACGCCGCCGCGACCCAGGCGTGGATGGCCTCGTCATAGCGCACGATCACCGCCCCTGGCGGCACATCGGTCCGGAACTCGAGGACGGCCGGCGGGTCGAATGCGAAGCTGTCGGGAACACCCACGTGCGCTGCGGCCAGCGGCCGCCAGCCCAGGGGCAGCAGGTCGGGTAGACCCTGCTCGGAGATCGGGGTCAACGTCACATCGAGGCCCTCAGTCGGCACTGATGCGCCGTCGATGGTGAGGCGGGCCGCGCCGGCCTCGAGCTGGGTCGCACCGCTGACTGGATGGGCTGCCGCGCGGGGGCTCAAACGGACGTCGAAGAGCACGGTGGCGGCGCCTGGAATCGGCACGGTGCGGCGCCACGACGGCAGGTAGCCGTCGGCCTCGACACGAACGGTCACCGGCGACCCCGTGACCGGCAGCTGGAATCGCCCGCGGCCGTCGGCCGTCACCACTGGCGGGTCGCCGAGGACCGGACCGCCGTCCTCGACGAGGACGATGCGGGCGCCGGGCAGCTCCAGGCTGTCGGCGTCGGAGAAGACCTCGCCCGCGACAAAGGTGGCAGTTCCGGGGGCGGCGAAGAGCTGTGAGTACGGAATCGCGGCGTTGCCGCCGAGGTCGGTGATGTCCGAACTCATCTCGAGGCGCAGCGGCAGCTGCTCCACCGTCGGGGCTTCGACGAGCTCGAGAGTGTGACGGTCGACCCGGTCACGCCGATGGTGAAGGTCACGGGGCCGACAGACCCGTCGAGCATGGCCGACTGGCCGGCGGCCACCGTGGCCTCGTCCAGGATCTCGGAGTAGCGAACGGTAATCGTGGTGCCGCCGTCCCACTCTGAGGCGGTCACCCTGGGCCGCGTGCAGTCGAGCTCGACGGCGAGGTAGGCCCGAGTCGAAGTGTTGCCGGCGGCGTCCTCGGCGGTCACCTCGATCTCGACGGCGCCCTCCCCCACCGTCGGTTCGAGGTTCAGGCTGAACGCGCCGTCCGTTGCGGCCGTGGTCGACGCCGGTTGGACGTCGCCGGTCGCATGGACGTGGGCGCCGGGCTCGGCGAAGCCGCTCACGATCAGGCTCGAGAAACAGGCCGGGCTGGCGACCGGGTCGAGCATCGGGGGTTGCGGCGGGGTGCCGTCGAGGGTCGAAAAGGTGGCGGTGACCGCTCCCTCCAGCGGGTGGCCGGCGCGGTCGCGAACCCCGGTGCTGACCTCGAGGACGTGCTCGGCGTCGTCCACCAGGCCGCCGGTCGGCGCCACGTCGACCTCGGCGCCGCTGCCGACGGCGGACAGCGTCACCGGCAGCACGGCCCCGTCATGCAGCAGCCGGATGTTGCCGGGGATGCTGGCCGTGTCCACCGGCTCCGAAAACTTGACCCGAGGCCGGGCGCTGCGCGGCACGCCGGTGGCGCCGTTGGCGGGGACGGTCGCCGTCACGCGGGGCGGCACGGTGTCCACCGTCACCTCGATCGAACGGGTGCCGGTGTTGCCGGCGCGGTCCCATGCGCGGGCGACGATCGTGTTGGCGCCCTCGGGAAGGGTGATTTCGGCGAGCGAGAACCCTCCGCTGCCGTCGAGCGCGGCGTCGACGCCGTTCACGGTGACCCTTTCGGTGCCGTTGGTGTCGGCGACGGTGCCGGTCACCGTGACCGTTGCGATGTCGAGCACGGCGCCCGCGGTCGGCGCGGTGATTCGCAGCTCCGGCGCCGACAGGTCGATCGTCAGGTTGCGGGTCACGGCGGCGCGGTTGCCGGCGGCGTCCACCGCCTCCACCTTGACCGCGTGCGCCCCTTCGGGGAGCTGCAGAACGGTTTGGAAGGCGCCGTCCGGGCCCGGGGTCAGCGATCGCGTGTCGACGGTGACGGTCACCGCGTGGGCGTCGCTCACCGTCCCGCTGACCGTCACTGCGCCGTCGCCGAGGACAGCCGACGGACCCGGCTCGGTGACCGTCAGCACCGGCGCCGTCGTGTCCCGCTCGACCGTGACGGTGAGCTCGGCGGAGTTGCCGGCGCGATCGACGGCGGTGACGGTGATGACGTTGGACCCCTCCTGCGCGAGCGGGACCTGGGTTTGGAAGGAGGAACCTGCAAGCGCGGCCTTGCGCCCCGCGACCGTGACCTCGTGAAGGTGCGGGTCGGCCGCGGTGCCGATGACCAGGACGTTTGCGGCGCCGACCAGGTCGCCTTCGGTCGGCGCGGTCACTGTGATGACCGGCGGCGCGGTGTCGAGGGTGACGCTGAAGGTGAGGGTGCGCTGGTTGCCGGCCGCGTCAGCCGCCGTGACGACAACCTGGTTCGCGCCCTCCGCGAGGGTCAGACCGGCGAAGCTGAATGTCCCCGCCGTGATGACGGCCGGTGAGCCGTTGACCTCGACCGACACCGCGTCGTCGCAGGCGCCGGAAAGCATGGGCGAAGGGTTGGCGATGACCGCGCCGTCGGCGAGCGAGAGGCCGCTGATTGCGGGCGGCGTCAGATCGAGACGAAAACCGATTTCGAGCGAGGCGGTGTTGCCCGCGGCATCCGTGGCCGTGGCAACGAGGATGTAGCTGCCCTCCGCGGAGACCGCGGTGCCGGATGTGAAGGGCGCGCCGTTGAGGATGATCGCGAGCGTGACCTCGGAGTCGTCGGCCGCCGTCACCACAGGCGCGACCGGGGTGTTGGAGAGGAAGCCGTCGCTCAGCGGCTGGCCATTGTGGGTCACCGAGATGACGGGCGGCGCGGTGTCGAGGATCACCGTCCGCACTGCCGTGCTTTCGTGGGAGACCACGTCGGCGGCGGCCACGGTGACGGTGTTGGGGCCCTCGGCCAGGACCACGGCGTGGCTGAACGAACCATCGGCGCCGGCCGCGACTTCGGTGCCGTTGACGGTGACGCGCTCGAGGTGGGCGTCGGCCACGGCGCCGGCCACCGTCAGGTTGGCGAACCGGGTCACCAGCCCTTCAACCGGTGCGGTCAGCGTGATCTGCGGATCGAGGGTGTCGCGGTCGTAGGAGATGTCGAACTCGGTGGCGTTGCCGGCAGCGTCCACCGCGCGCAGCGGCAGCAGGTTGAGACCCTCCTGCTCGAGGGGCAGGTCCGGGATCGACCACCCGACCCAGTTGCTGCCGCCGCCGGTGAAGCTTGCGGCGATGCCGTTGACCACCACCTCGACGGCGTCGTCGGAGACGCGACCGGCCACATGCACCGTCGGGGCGCCGATCACGGTACCGGGGAAGGGGCTCAGATCGTCGATCAGCGGCGGGTCGTCGTCGATGGTGAAGGACCTGGTGGCGGACGCGGAGTTGCCGGCCTCATCCGTCGCGGTGACAGCGAAGGTGTGGGCGCCCGGTGTGACAAAGGGCGAGCCCAGCATGTAGGGCTGGCCGTCGATGGTCGCGGCAAAATCGACCGCCGTCGCGTCGTCGGCCACAACGGTGATCACCGCCGGTCGGCCGAGCAGCAGCCCATCCGCAAAGGCGACGCCCGACTCGAAGATGGTGAGGACCGGAGGCACCGAGTCGAGGGTGACCGTCAGGGAGGTCTGGCTGGTGTGGCCCAGCGAGTCCGTGGCGGCGACCACGATGGTGTTGACGCCTTCAGCGAGCGTCATCTCGAAACTGAAACTGCCGCCGCCCACCGTCGCCGCGGCACCGTTGACCGTCACGCCGGTCAGGTGGGGATCGACCGCGGTGCCCGACACCGTCACCTGCGGCGCCGGTCACCATGCCGTCCGCCGGCGACGTCACCGCGAGCACGGGCGGTAGGCTGTCGACCACCAGGGTGTGGTTCTGGTCAGTGGTGCGGCCGGCGCCGTCCTCGGCGTGGAGGGCCAGCGTGTTGCCGCCTTCCGCGAGAGTCAGCGGGATCGAAGTGAACGACCGCCACGCGCCCTCCGGGCTGCCGAGGGCCGCGGGCGAACCGGCTACCGTGACCTCGATGGCGTCGGCGGAAACCCGGCCGGCGATCGTCACCACGGCGCCGCCGAGCAGCGCGCCGTCGGACGGCTCGAGCTGGTCGAAGACCGGCGGCGAGAGATCGATGGTGAAACCGGCGGATGCCGTCGCCGAGTCGGGACCGGAGGTTGCCGTGACCTCAATGACGTGCGTCCCCTCAACGGCGAATGAGTCGCCGAGGGAGTAGGGCGAACCGTCGATCGTCGCGTCGAAGGACGGCGCGCCGTTGCCACCGTCCACGGCGGCTGTAAAGACCACGGCGCGGTCGAATAGGGCGCCGTCAGTGAGCGGCGCGCCGCTCTCGAGGATCCGCACCGACAGCGGTTCCTGCTCGGGTGCGAACAAACGGTACGAGACCACACCGGCCCCGTGCCGGCCGACCAGCGCCTCGCCCCACACCTCTCCGTGGCGCTCCTTGACCCAGCCCCCCACCGCCTCGCCGTCGGAGTCGATGGCCGCAAATAGGGTGCACACGGAAGCGTGCGGACCGCGGGTGCGGACACGGATGATGGTCGCCCGCACGTCGGTCAGATCGACCGCACCCAGCCGGTTGTCGACCGAGTGCCAGTCGAGCTGGCGAGAGATGTACCACGGCCGGTCGGGACGGCCGTCGCAGTTGCTGTCGAGCGGCGGGAGGCCGAGTGTTGCGTGCGATGCCGGATCAACCGGCGCGTAGCCCGCGTAGCGTTCCATGTAGGGGTCGCAAGACGCCGATTTGAGTGCCGTGCGCGCTTGCTCGACCCTCGTGATTTCCAGCGGTTGGGGTTCCCGATCGATTTCCAGCTCGAGCCGCTGCCCGTCCGGCATCTCCACCGTCATCCGGTCGTCGGTGTGGGTCACGACCGGCAGATCGGTGCCGTCGATCGGGGACCTGTCGTCGGCCCACAGCCACATCGGGGAGACCGCGATCAGCGCGGCGAGCAGGGCGAGGGCTCGGCAGCGCCTCACGGCGCCACTCCGTCGTCGTCGAGGATGCGGATGTAGGCGAAGGACGGCACTCCTCGCTGCGCATTGACGACGTAATCCATCGGCCGCATTAGGAAGCCCTCATCAAGCTCAACGATATCGTCATTGAGGATTCGGTATTGGAGTTTGACAGTCCTTTGCCCTGGCCAGAACCTTGCCAGCCGCCATGGGTAGCTGCCGCTCGGCGCGCTGTAGTCTGCGGAGTAGAATGCGGTGTTGTCGCGCACATCCCACCACGCATCGACTCTCAGACTGTCAGGGCGGGTCATCTCAACCTCGATCAGAATCGTTCCCGCGTTTTCCTGGACTTCGATGAGCGGATGCACCAGATGGACCCGTGTCGGTATGCCGCCTTCGTTGATGACGAAACGCCACGAGTAATTCCTGAGCCGCGCGCCCGCCGCGTCGAAGAGCTCGACCCAGAAGTCCTCGCCCGAATCCCCCGGCTCGTCAGCAACGATCGGTACCGAGATGATTTTGGAGAACTCCCCGGGCTGGAAATCGAGCCGCCCCGAAGATGTCCAATAGTCATGGCCGGCGACAGCCTCTCCGTCAACGGTCCGGTATCGGACGCTAACCTCTTCCAAAGCCGGCTCGGAGAGCACGACCTGGACCTTGGCTTCGCCCTCTTCCTCCCACCACTCCACCGGGCCGCCGGGGAATCCCACGGTCAGCTCCTTCGATTGATCGGCACCTATGTCCCATTGACCGCTGCGGCCGCGCCCGTCGACATCCGTGGCGAATGGGTGCAGGGAATCGGACGAGAGCGCCACACCCTGCTCGCAGGCCGGATTGAGACCTTCCATCCACCAATCCACGAGATGGACGTAGTCATGTCCGCCGCCGACGCCCGTTGTTCTCCAGACTGTCAGTTTGATGACCCGAAATTCCTCTGGCTCCTCAAAGGAAACGCCATCCCATGCTCGCTCGCGGAAATTCGCCGGGTTCCCGGGCACGAGGAGTTTGTACGAACCAGTGAAATTGTCGAGGTCCTCGCGATTCATCGCGGTCTCGACCATCCAATCGTGGGAGTCCGCGTTGCTGAGACGTATCCATGTCCCCGTCAGTGCGCGAGGTTCCTCGAACTCGACCAATACGAAGCCGGGATTGATGCCGTTGGTCACGGCCAGCGTGTCCGGGTTGTCGTCGAAGATGTACGCCGTCTGATTGGATCCGAAATTGTGGATCACGTTGGCGTCTCCGAAACCGAAGACCCCACAAGACAGGTGGTAGTCGGCGCCCGGACCGGCGGTCGGGTTCACGACGGCGATCGGGCCGACGCGGTTCACAGGCGGGCTGGGCGCCGTTTCGTCGGACGCAAGGTTCGCCCGCGAATCCACCCCGAACGAACCGGCGAACGCCACAACGGAGCCGAGCACCAAATTGTTGCTGGCCGTTACCTGCGGGTTTCCTTCGAATGCGGTCCCCACACCGACGACGGTGTTGTTGGCGAGAAACGCCGTGATGTCGGGGTCACCCGCCGCAATACCGACCACCGGCGAATTGGACGACCCAGCAGGGTCGGAGATAATCGAGTTGCGAACCACCACATCGACCGCACCATCAGCGACGAACGAAACACCCTCACGCACGGCCCCTTCAGCGTTGCTTCCGTCGACCTGGATCAGGGTGCCCGAAATCTCGACACCGCCGGTGGGATGGTCGATCACCACTCCCCGAACTTCGCTCCCCGGCCCACCGGAACACGCGAGTTGGAGCCCGTCGAGCTGCAGGTTGCCGACCGTGGTTGAGAGGCACTGGTTACCGGCCACCTCGAGGCGGTAGGCGAAGTTCGACCACGTGCCCGAATGACGGTGCCCCTCGGCCGGGGCTGCGACAATCCGAATACGGTTGTCGGGCGTCGTGATCCAGTCATTCACGGCCACCGGTGCCGTGTCCGCAGAACCGCCGTAACACAGGAGATGGAGAGTCCTGTCGATCGATTCCAGGTCCATCGTTCCGAGGTGATCGGTATCGCCGGCCTGCACGACTGCTCGCGAAAGAGACGTAAATGCCGGCACGATCTCGAGAGCCGTCGTCGAACCGAAGTCCTCGGGCGGTCGGCCGAGCGCGTCACAAACGCGACAGCTGGTGAGACTTTCGCAGTCGGTGATGAACACGGAATCGAAGCCGTCGAGCACCACCATGTCTCCGCTGTCCGGACCCGGTGGTAGAGACTCAGCGAAGAAAGCCTGGCCGTGCTCGATCACGACCGGAATCGGGCGTTCCAGCATGTTGCTCGAGTCGACACCGACCGAATAGGTCACCTCCACCGGCGTCGCGTCAGTGTCCAGGATGGTCACCTGGGCAACGTACGGATCGAGCAGATCGGTGCCCACCGCCGCGACGAGCTCGACCGTGAAGGTCTCCGGGCCTTCCGGTGTCTCGTCGTCGGAAACCCGGATCACGATATCGCGAGTTCTCACCCCCGGTTCAAAGAAAAGGGTGCTGTCAGCAGGCACGAAGTCGGTCGTGGCATCGGCAGTGCCGTCGACGGTGCGGTATCCGACATCGATCGGGTACGTCGGCGGCATTGCGAGCTCAACGGTCAAGCGAACTCCGCCTGCCGACTCGGCCACCTCGACGCTCGCATCCGCAAAGCGTGCGAACGTCAGTTGGATCTCGGGCAGCGTCCCGACCTTGACGGTCGTGGCGTTGCCAAGCGCATCCGTAACCTTTACCATCACGAGATCGCCTTCTTCACCTCCCGACAAGGGAATGTCAACTGGCTGGCCGGATTCGATTTCATGACTCTCGGCGACCACCTCGCTCCAGCCGTCGAACGATTCCCGCCACACTGTCGCTTCGACTGTCAACGGTTGATCTGAATCGGTCACTGAACCCCTGAAGAGCCGCAGGCGATACTGCCCACCGGAAAAGACCAGGTTGCGGGAGTCGAGGCCGACCAGCGGAGAATCGTCCGCTCTCGGCAAGACCCACACGGGGCCGTCCCCTTGCAGCTGTTCTGGATGACCGTCGGCCGCGACCAGCCACACCTCGTCACCCACAGCCCACTCCAAGGTCGCCGGATCGAAGCCGAACACGCCTGTTCCACAGTCCGCGGAACAGGGCGCCTCGAAAATCGTCAGCTCCACGTCGGCGAAGATCGGTGTGGTGCGGTTCTCGAGCCGCGCCCACGAAATGCCGTCAAAGCTCCGGATGGGATGACCGCAGGGGTCCTCGACCAGCGAACAGCTCCCACTGCTCGACAGCGTGTATTCTGCGCCGCCAGCAACCAGCGACAGATATGCGGGATCGATCTCGGGGGGGCCGTCGTTGCCGGGAAGAGGATCAAGAAGGGCGATCTGTTCATTGCCTCCACCGTCCCGGACGACCAGCTGAAGGATGGCCCCCGTCTGATCGGTGACCGGCGACGGGTCGAGGGTTCCGTCCGCCGCCAGGGCAAGCGGGTAGATTACGTCGGGAGTCGAAACGTCGAAGGCGAACGCCTCGGTTATTTCTCCGTCGTCCCAGATTGCAGGCTGCTCGCTCCACAGCCAGAAGCGGCCGTCTTTGGCCGAAACTGCAATCAGCTCCGAGTGAATCACCGGGCTCAACAGGTCCGGCATCGGTCCGAGGTCGAGAACTGAGGTCATAGGCTCGGGATGGCCGTCCATGACTTCGAGACGGATTTGGTCACCAGGGGTCCCGTCGATATGAATCGAGAATTCATAGCCCGACCAAATTTCTTGCGCCCAGGATCCACCCGAGGTGATGTTGTGGACCGTTACCATGAGGGTGCTCTCAGGGTCAGTCACCGCACCCGAGAGACCCTCGACGTGGTAAGCTTCGACACCAAAATCATCAAGCCGGACAACGAGACTCACCAGGTTGGGATCGATCACGGGCGCATCGAGGTTGGCCGGCAGTGAACCGATCAACCTCTCGCTGTTCAGAGAATCGTAGTGGCTGTCTCTTGCCACGATCCAGATCTCGTCACCTGAAGAACCGTCGATATTCACTTTCGGGAAGGACCCCTCGTTGGTGATAAAGAACAGCTGCCTGCTCTCACCGGTGGCGCGATTAACCACGGTTGTGGCGTTTGTATTAATTCCGTCCGGATCGGTGATTGCGCCCGAGTGACCCTCGACAAAGAACGACCCGCGAAGCGCGAACAATGAGAAGGCATCGGGCTCGATAGTCGGCGGTTCATGGTTGACGAGCTCAAGATATGAACCGGAAGCGACTTCGACCTGACCAAAATCATCGAGTTCATAAAACCGCACGCGCGCGCTTGCCTTGACTGTCACGGTGTCAAACCGGTACACCCCTCTCCACCGGTCACCTCCCGCGACGTCCGCGTCGCTTTCCAAGGTTAGCGTGGAGCCGTCCACAGATGTGATCTCCCAGGTGCCTTTTAACTCCGTTCCTTCAGAGCTTTCGATCCGGACCGAATGACCGACGAAGAACGAGGGAATCCCACCTTCCAGGTCGGTTACGAGCGTGTTGCCTCCGCTTCCAGCAACCGCGACTCCTGCACCCAACGACGGTGGAACCGTATAGCCGGAGCCCATGTTTGCGTTGTCGAATATGAGATCTCCGAACACTGCATCCGGTCCCCGAAGGTAGATTGAGCCGGCCCCTCCAGACCACCAGAAATGGCCACCGTCGGCTCTCAAACCCGCCTTGACTCCCTCGTCGATGGATCCGTACTCGATAGCGATGGCGCCGCCTCCTCCGCTTCCACGGTCTCTCACGGAGGATGATCCACCCTTGGCCTCAATCGATCCGGGACCGGTCAGCGTCCCGGCCGTTATCCATACCGACCCGCCTCCGCCACCAGAGGAGCTGGTACCAGTCGACGACACACCGTTCGCCCGGATTGCACCGCCATTGCGGATATTCAGGTTTTCGACGTCGATTCGCACGGTCCCCCCGCCAGGGAGACCCGAAGACGTGTGACGTCCTCCACCCCCCGCTTCTTGCGGGTGACGAATGCTGCCGAAGGTGGAGGCAAACGATGCAGTACCGCCACCGCGACCAATATGGCTGCCAGCTGCCCTCCAATCGTCCGCCTGGTCGGCTCCGGGGTACGTATTCGCCGCTGGATAGCCTCGCCCGGTCACGTCAATCGCCGAACCGCACTCGATTTCGATCGTGTCGACATCTTCAATGACGAGGGCCTGCAGCACTGGGGACGTCAACTTTGCCCCATGAACGAGGGTCAGACTCTGAGGACGGAGGGTCATGGTCGCCGTGAATTCGCCGCCCCCGAGCACCAGATTCTCGCTCTGGAAGTCTTCCCCGAGCTCCTGATCTCCCACGAGCAGGGTCCCCGCCGGGATTGAGAGCGTCGCTGAAGCGGAACCTTCGTTGCCGTTCCAGTCTCGGGCGACGATGCGGATTACGAACCCATCGCCCGGCTCTGCGTCGTCGGGCGGTGTCCATTTGAATTCACCGTTGAATGTATTTGCCCCGACGGGAGCTTCTTCGATCTGGGAATCGCCGTCGACAAACACCGAGTAGTGCTGAATCTCGTCGTCATCCTCGAGAGAGAAGCGCACGGTGACCTCGCCCCCGGGTAGACAGTGGTCGCCGGACAGCGGACAGACGAACCTGACCACCGGGTCCTCCGGGCCCTGGGCCGGGGACACCGTGATGGTGCCGTTCGCGGTGCCCGGATTCCCGGCCAAGTCGGTGGCGGTCATGGTCCACGTTACCTCTCGAGTTTCGGCGACCTCTGGCACTGTCCAATGACCCGAGGCCTCGGCGGACCAACGTGATCCTGGAGGAACGGGGGAACCGAAACTGACGGAAACCACCTCGCCGTCGACCTCGAGCGACACCGAGTCGACGACAACCGCGTCAGCAAGCGTGAACCTGAAGGCAACCTCTTCCCCGGCCCTGAAAGACGAACCGGGAGCGGGCTCGACGGTGGTGACGACCGGAGGCTCCGTATCGGCACCCACGGTGACCGCGACCGGAGTCAGCGGCGCCCGCTGACCGAGCGTGTCCTCGACCTCGCAAGAAACCACGATCTGGCTGCCGGCAATCGCCTCGACCGGAACCCGGACTTCACGGGTCTCCGATGCCTCAGCACCAGTGACGTCGAGTGTCCACACCCGCTCGACGACACCCGTTGTCGACAGGACCATCCTCCGCAGCCCATGATCATCCTGGGCGTCGGCCGTGATCGTCAGCACGTGATTGGGCAGGATCTCGCCGGATGGATCGGTCGACAGCTCGCCTGTCGGCGGTTGGTCGTCGACAAGGGTGATGGTGTGGACCGCCGGCAGAGAGGTGTTTCCCGAAACGTCACCCGCCTGGGCCGCGACCGTCACCTCGGGCACACCCGTCGGAGCGATCACCTCGCGGCGGTACTCTCCGCTGGCGTCGACCTGCACCGACGCCGGCACGCCGTTGAAAGTGATGACGACGGTCTTCAAGGCGTCGTTCGATGCCACTGCCGCGCGCAGGGCGAGCGGGCGCCCCTCGAGTGCGGTCCAGGTTCCACCGTTGACGGTTGCACCGATGGGTTCGAGAAGTGTCACGACCGGCGGCTCGATATCGCGCACGCGGAACGTCCAGGAGTAGGGTTCGGCGAGCGGGAGACCGGCAGCATCGGTCACACCTTCGAGGATGACGGTGTAGAAGGTATCGAGCTCAAGAGCGGTAGTGGGACGGATGCGGATATCGTAACCATCACGCTGGAGATCGAGGATGGCTTCCACCGGCTGATCATCGCCGTCGAGGAGCTGCACGGTCGATGCGTTCACCGATTCGGGATCCATGGATTCAGAGCAGCTGACGATCGGCACCACGTCCGGTCCCACGGGCGTGATCCCATCGCGGTCATTTGGGGGGATCACGCTGAGCACCTCCGGCGGCACGGTGTCGCGGGTGCGGAAGGTGGCGTGGTAATCGAAGGCGGGGCTGCGGCCGGCAAGGTCTTCGACAGATTTCAACACGTCGATGAGATACAGCCGTTCGCTCGCAAGCGGGCCGTGCGAAAGCGTGACCCGGGAAAAGGCCTGGAGCGGGCCGTCGCCGTCCGGGTCCGGTTGGTCCTCGATGGTACGGTTCGTCGAAACAACGGCGCCCGAACCCTGCTCGCGCAACCTGATGCTGTTTCCGGTCAGAGTCGCGTACCGCATGCGTTCGGAGAAATCGATCACGACATCGACATCGGTGTCGGCACCCTGGAAGCCGTTGGCCGGAACAGTGCTCGAAACCCAAGGGTTCAGTTCGTCGAGAACGAGATCACCGAGATGGAGGAGGTCAGTACCGACGACGATCCCGCGCAACGTGTGCCGGCCCAGACCGTTCGCGGCGTACGCCTCGAGGGTGTAGGTGGCGTTCGATGGCAGCGCCGGGAAGGAGAATGTGCCGTCGTCGCCGGACACCGCCTGGAAGACGCGGCCCCCGGTGTGCATGTTGATCAGCGCTCCAGCCGACGGTTCACCCGTGGGATCCAGGACCCGGCCGTCTGCGGATGCGACTGACTCTGCGGACACGACCACGTCGATCACCGATCCGTGATCACTCTGGAGAATGGCGACTTCGGTCGAACCGCCGGTGGTGTTGAGGCCCTCCCTCTTCGAAGCGGTCACGTCGTACGTGCCGACGCCAAGCCCTGCAATCGGTCCGACCGTGCCATCGGCTCCGGTCGTCGAAATCACCTCGCGTGGTCCATAGAAACCGCTGCCCGTGATGCGCACTTCGGCGCCTTCGAGCGGTTGACCGTCACGCGTCACCGTGACCGAAACTGCTGCCCGCCCGACGAGCATGAGGTCAACCACCTGATCCGCGGGCGGGTTCGGCATCCGCTGCGCAGAACTCGCACCGAGCGCCGTGATGAACTGGTGGCCGAGAATCCGGCCGACGTCTTCGCTTGCACAATCTCCGAAGCAGGCGCCTACCGAGTAACGGTCAGCCACCACACCTGCAAATGACGGCGTCGCGCCGGTCACGAGGTGTTCGACCGTCGGCAGCGAGCCGCTGGGCTCGCGGAAGTAGTCGCCACTCCACTGCCGGAAGACCACGACCGGGTCGCCGCCTTCAAGACCGACACCGAACGGATCGAGGACCCGCACCGAAACCTCCGCGGTCGGCGGAAGCTCGAGATCAAATTGAGTGACCGGCGAACCCACCGGATCGACCTGGAGCGACCGTTCGACATACAGCGGCGAAGCCGGGTCAAACGCGGTCACAACGGCGGTCCCGGCCGGCACCCCGTCGAACGCGAAACCGCCTTCCGCCGAGGTAAAGGTGGTCCACTCGCGTTGGAAGCTCTGGACCTGGCCGGTCTGGTTCACGACCACCGATGTCCGGAGGACCACGTGGGCATTTGCGACCGGCGACCCTTCGTGATCGCGGAGCACACCTTCGAGCCGCCCCATGGGCGAAAGAACCACATCGAGCACCGCATCGCGGCTGCAGTTGACTCCGTAGCCGGAATCCGACGTATCACACAGCCTCGCGACAGCAGAGATTCCGCCCCTGTTTGTGGCAGCGTCGTACGCCCGCACGTGGTAGACCGGACCGATGGGAATGTCAGAGAAGGTGTAGAGGCCGTCCTCACCGGTGGAGTCGGTTGTCAGATAGTCGCTCCCCCGAAAGAGCTGCACGGTCACGGAAGGCGCGGGCTCGCCGTTCTCCGCAAAGGACACCAGGCCGCTCACGCTGCCGGTCGGGTGGAGGCACAGCGGTTCAGAAAGTACAGTGGTCTCCCCCGCCGGACCGAGGGTCACGGGTTCGTACGCCGAACCGTGGAGAGCCGAGGTCGCGGTCAGCGTCCAGCCACCGATCATCCGGTCGGCAAACATGAACGACGCGCGATCTCCGTCTCCGAGCGTCACATCGAGAACACCGTCAGCGAAGTCGTCGATCTCCAGATCTGAGATGAACGGTCGCGGCACATTGGCCGGGCTCAGGGTGACGCGGACCTGGGAACCCGCTTTCGCCAGTGACTTGTCGTAGCAGAGCGCGACCTCGCCTTCGATCGCCGCCCGACCGCGGAGCGAGAGCTCCAGATCGTCGATCACCTGACCCGAGCTGATCGTTCCGTTGAGCCAGGTCACTCCGAGTGTCGGGTGATACACGCGAAGGCTGAAGCTGCCGCGCTTGACGAGCTCGAACAGAAAGACGCCGTCATCGAGGGTCGTGTACTGCGACTGAGGAATGAGACCCCACGAGTTCCCTTCGACCCATAACTCGACAATTGCGCCCTCGACCGCAACCGGACCGTCCGGTCCCGATCGAACCACCCTGCCACCAATGACACCAGGCGCCTGGAAGTTGATGATCAGCTCATGCTGGCCTTCGCGGTCGATATACTTCGACACGGTCACCGGGCCGTAGAATCCGCTGGTTGCCACTGCGATCAGAGAGCCGACTTTCGTGGGCAGGTCCTCGATCCAGCAGACGCTGTTCTCGTCCAGCTCACACTCCGTCCAGCCTTCTTCCGGAACCCCACCGATACGCCCGGTCGACGTGACGCCCGGGACGCGATAGCTGATCGGGGTGCGCACCACAGCGGTGCCACCGCCCGTCTGATCGCCTGTGGCCCACACCTTGGCTCTCGCGAGGCCGCCCAGCACGAGGTTGATCGAGGCCGCATGGCCCGGGTACAGCACCTGGACCTGGCCCCGAGCGAGTCGTCTGCCGAGCCTCACCAACACGTCGTGTTTGCCGGGCGGCACGCCCTCGATGCGCGCGCTGCCGTCGCCGCCGGTGCGGCCCTCGAAACCGCCCCCGAACCTGACCAGCGCGACGTCGGCGCCCACTTCCGGAACACCGTTCGCATCAGCAACATTGACGGTCACAGAACCTCCGCCGTTGCCTTCGCGAAGCACGAAATCGAGAACCAGCACCTGGCCATCGGCGGTGAGGTCCACCGTTCGCGTGGTCGAGGCGGCGGTCGCCGGGTCCCAGACCTCGAGGTCGATCTGGCCGAGCGGCAGGTTGGTGAGTTCGTAGCGGCCGTCGCCGTCGGTGAGGGTGAACAGACCCTGCTCACGGGCCACCACATAGCCGCCTTCAACCGGCACTTCGGCGCCGCCGACCACCAACGTCACTGTGCCGACGATGCTGCCGGTCTCACCCGGTCGAACGATCATTTCGATGGTCGTCGTGGTGTCACCCAGCAAATCCGCGACCGCTTCGGCGACGTACCGTCCGAGGGCCGGGTTCCAGGCCTTGAACCGGGAGACGCCCGGAGGAACGCCGGTCATCGAAAAACTGCCGTCGCCGCCGCTTGCCGCCACGTGGGTCGGACCCTGGAAACCTGCGGGGATGACATAAATGTCGAGGCCGGGGACCGGCTCCGCAGTCGCTCCATCGACAACTCTGCCGTCGACCGAAGCCAGCGGCTGACTGAATATCTGCAGCACCAGATCAACGGTCGCCTCGGCTCCGGGCCCGGTGATCTGGGCGGTCGCGAACGTGTAGGCATCACCGTCTCTTGCCAGAATCTGAATCGGGCCGACCGGCAGATCCGTCAGTCGAAAGCGTCCCGAAACATCCGGCGCCACCTGGGCTCCCTCGGTAGGGTTGGTGATGGAACGGGCGGTGACCGTTGGGTTGCCGAGCGGCGATCCGTCCGCCCGTCGAAGCGTCCCCACGACATCACCGCGGCCGACCATTGCCAGGGTCAATGACCTGGTGGTGTTGTCACCCGGAAGCCGCGCCGCCAGCCGCGTTTCGTGGCCCGTTTCGGGATCGACGGCACGAACCATGAACGCGGCCTGCTGGCTCGGAATGGCCTGGTCGCGATAGCGGACGGCATCAAAGAGGAAACCGCCCGCCGCATCCGCCTGCACACGATCCGAGAGGCTCTGCAGCCAGCTGCAACCCTCGATGGCGTGGCAGAACTCGACCATCTCGTAAAGCTCGAGGCCCGCATGAGCGAGCGGACCGCCATCAGGCCCCAGAACGACGCCGCGGACGGATCCGCTTTCCAATCCTCCACCGATCGAGATCGGTTGGTCGATGATTTCAAGTTCGCCACCGCCGACCAGCGGCAGAGGTGACGATCCGCTGGAGAGCCGGAGCGCGGCGTGCGGGTTGAGCGGCACGGAGAACGTCGCGGAGAAGATCCGCGGGTCGAGCTGCAGCCTGAACGAACGCCCGCGCCGGTCCCTCGAGAACGTCTCCGTGCCTCCTCCTGCGCCGGGGATCTCAAGCTCCGACTCGATCAGCCACTCTTCAGGGTCCATCGATCCGAGCGCGGCCCCGTCGACGGGTTGGCTGAGCAGCATGACGACGTTGCGGTAGGGCCCGCCGCGGACCGGATTGACCGTGTCCTCGAATCGAGCGGCGATCACGGAGGCTTGTGGAGAGTTTCTGACCTCGACCGCGATCTCCTCCCAACCGAGATTGAATCCGTCGCCGTCGGTGTCGAGCCACAGCACCGCCGAATCCAGATCGGGGCCGATGTCGATGGTAGCCAGGCTGCCGTTGCGGGTCTCCAAAGGATCAGGGGGGGTGAAACGGCGAGTGCTGCCATCCGGCATGACGATGACGATTTGGAGGTCCACCGATCCCTGGGCGACTCCCCACAACTGGACCTGGTAACCCTGTTCGAGCCAACCGCTTTCGTCGTCGAGAGGCACTGCGACAACGCCGACCTCGCCCGCCCAGACATTTGAATCGACACCGAAGATGGCCGCGCCTTCCAGGTTCCGGGCAAAGAAGTCGACATCAGCTCGCTGGCCGACGGCCTTTCGACCGCTGACGCCGCCCACCAACGCCAGCCGGGCGCCACCGTCGAACCCGGCGCCCTCCGCGGAGACCAACAGCATCGGTCGCCCGGTGATCCCCAGCTCCTCGAGCTCGTCCAGCGCCGCGGTGTCGCCAATCTCCTCCATCCGAAGGCCGAGGTGGTAGGCAGTTGCGTTCTCCAGCTCGTGTCCCCGTCGTGACCGCCGGCGGAGAACATCGAAGCTCGAGCTCCAGTGGGTCGACCCCATCCACTCGAGTCCGAATCCGACGACGGTGCGATCGATGGGTTCGCCAAAGGCATAACGCTGGCCGGCGGCTGCCAACCCGGTTCCGCGGAGCATGACGGTGTTCTCGCCGACCGGCGGCAGGTCGACCTCGACCCCGTTGGGTGCATTGGCCAGTGAGTGCGCCAGCCCGAGCAATTCGAGGGCCGGCTGGACGACGGCATCAGGAAGCGCATCCACGGTCGGCGGAAGGACGATCGATTCCGGCGACAGCGGGATGCCCAACTCGCCGATGCCGATCTCGAAAACGAATCTGGCGTCGATGGCGTTCGAGGAGTTGAAGGCGCTCGCCACCACGCGACCGGTGCGTTGCGACTTGAGCTTCCAGGTCACCATGCCGGTCGAGCCCGGAAGGAGCTCCGGCACGTTCTGGACCGGATCAGTCGCGAAACCGGTCCCATCCTCCGACGGCGCCAGCACGGCCCCCGAGATGGCATTGGTGGGCAACTCCAACGACAGGTCGTAAACCGGGGTCGTCGAGGTATTGGCGACCGAGACTCTGAAGTCGTAGTACTCCCCGGTACGCACGACGTTGGGATGGAAAAACGTGAGCGAGAACCGCGGATCACGCACCACCACGACACCGGGAATCGTTCCTTCGATCAACGCAGGCTGGCCTGAAGCGAGGCCGTGGATCGCTCCGGTCAGGCGGGCCGTCAACCGGTGCTGACCTTCCCGCAACCCTTCCAGCAACCACGTTGCCTGGCCGCTCGCCTGAGCGACGATGAAGGTCAGATCGTCGCCGGTTCCCGGCACGCCATCGGGTCCCGGGTCGAGCACGGGCACGGACTCTCCGGGAATCGTCGGAGGATTCGTCTCGGCCTGCCGTACCCCATCCCCCGACAACTCCAGAACGCCCGTCAGATCCCGGAGTTCGAGCCCGCTGCCGGCCAGCGCTCCGTTCTGCACCACCATGATGACCGAAAAAAACTGATGCAAGAACGCGATATCGGTGGGAATGATGATGAAGCCCGGTATCGGGGTGGAATTCAGCATCTCCGAATCGTGCGCGGGGAGATTCAGGGTTGTCGAAGGAATCGGCTCCAGTGACCCCGAATTGACGGTCGGCACGTGCAGCTCGGGGAGGTCGGGCCTCGGCACCTCCAGCGCGTACGCGTTGGGTGAGTCGAGAAGGGTGATCCCCTGGGGCCCCACCATCAGATTGAATGGGACCTCGACCGAACCGCCCTCGATTTGAAAACCGACCGTGTAGTGCCACGCGGTGTAGTTGTCGTCGTCGATGACGATGCCGTACGCGTCCATTTCGTCCGGCGTCAACGCACGCGACGTGATGGATGAGATCACCAGACGATGCACGACGATTTCGGCCGTGTCGGGCACCGCGGAAGAGACGACCCGGCTGCCGTCCATCAACCGGATCCCGGAAAGCAGGTACGTCCCTTCGCGGTTCAGACCCGGGATCCTGAACGGATCCCCCGGGACCGTGGTCACTCTGAGAGGCTGGTCGAGCCCCGGGCCGCTGAGATCTCCGACCACGCGAAGCCCGGTCGGCACCTGATCCGGTCGGAGATCACCGAGCGCCGTGTGCACCACCGTCGGGCGTCCGGGATCGATGTCCTGTCGCGCCGGAGAAACCCGGAGAACGGCGCCCCGGATTTCGAGTTGGCCGGTGACGAGCTCTTCGCCCCACCCCCCCGCCGCCGCACCCACGACCACGATCGTGATCGCCTGGAGCGCACGGTGCAGCGACGGGCGGACCATCAGAATAGGCCCGGGACGCATCCCGGACCCGCCCCCCTGTGGTCCGTGGGTGACTGTGTCGAGAACCGCGATACTGCCTTCATGGTGATCGGTTGGCTCCTCTCACCGTTGTCGAAACGCCCTCTTTTGAACACAGTAGGGCCGCCGCTCCTCCGGCGCAATGGTCAGAATGGATGGTTTTTCTCATCACTATGGGTGATATTGACCAGAAATTCCTGCATTCTGCCTCCGTCCCGAGTTTTCTGCCTTCGCATGTACACTGCTTTTCGCATGAACAAAGCCGGCTGCGACATCTCCGTGGTCATCGCCACTGTCGGCAGGGCCGAAAAGCTCCGGGCGTCGCTCGCCGCCTACGAATCGCTCGCGGCAGGCACTCCACCGTTCGAGGTCATCGTGGTGCTGGACGGCGAGGACCCGAACTCGCGTGCGGTCTGCGAGCGGCCGCGGCCGTTCCCGGTAAGGGTGATGAGCCAGCGTCGAGCGGGCAACGGCCCGGCCAAGAACCGCGGCTCTCGAGAAGCGACCGGAAGGCTGGTGGTCTTCCTCAACGACGACACCCGCCCCGAACCCGGGTGCCTCGTCGCCCACGCCGAGGCGCAGCGTCGGTTCGGGGCGTGCATCGCCGCAGGCCGGGTTGAATGGGACCCGGAGGCCGAGGTGACACCGTACATGCGGTGGCTCGCCCCGGCCGGCCACCAGTTCAACTTCTCACGCCTTGACGCTGAGAGGCCGCTGCCCTGGGACGCGGCGTGGGGCGCGCACCTGGCGCTGCCGCGGCAGTGGGCCCTCGACCACCCGTTCGATCCGCACTTCCCCTATCCATCCCTCGAGGACATCGAGTGGGGCTATCGGGTGGCCGGGGCAGGTCTGCAGATGCGGTACGTGGCGGAGGCGGTCTGCTACCACGACCACCTCTACCGCGGGCCGCGGGACTACCGCTTTCGAGCCCGGGTGTCGGGTGCCGCAGCACGCTCGTGCGTGCGCCGCCACCCGGAGTTGCTGTGGACGTTGATGGTGCGTCCGGCGGCTGCGGCCAACGTGCGGGCGTTGACCATGCTGTGGCCGGGGAACTGGACGAGAGAAATGACGTGGGATCTGGGCTTTCGCTGGAACTACGTCCTCGGTATGCTGCAACCGAGGCGGCGCGACCGTCTCCACCCATGACCCGGGAGGGCCTCAATGAAAATCTTGCTCATCGCCGCCGTCCTTGCCGCCGCGTTGACCCTGAGCTGCACGCCATCCGACCAGTCCCCTCCAGTACCCGAGGCGACTCCGACCGCTGCAGCCGGCGACCAGATCACCGACATGGACTTCGAGTCCGGCGAGGTCGAACAGGCCGCGACCGAAACGGAGGAGCCCGAAGCCCAGCCGACACCGCCGGTGCCTTGAGGCGCCTGCAGGGCATTCAACAGCGGCGCGCCCACGTCCAGGCTATCCTTGTATCGAGGTAACCAGTGGACTTCGCCCACGTCATCGGCACGAGGTCCGTTCGTATTTCGAGAAACACGAGCTTGGAAGGTTGTATGGCGAAGTCACCTGACGGCACGGCAGAGCTCGACTTCGATCGCGACCTCCCGACGACCCCGGAGGACGTCGAGGCGCTGCGGTCGCGGCGTCCGCAAGCTCGTCTGGGCGACCTGAAGAACCTCAACAAGCTCTTTCCACCTGACTGGATGCGCGAGCGCGCAGGCCTTCGCCGGCCTTTTGGCGACTGGCCGCCCTTCGAGCTCTGAGCCTTACTCGAGCCACTCCGCCAGCGCCCGCAGCTTGCCGGGATCGACGACCGTCACGTGGTGCGGCGCGGCCTCGAGAATGCCGTCCTCTTCGAGCCGGCGAAACGTCCTCGACAGCACTTCGGGAGCGGTGCCGCACTGGGCGGCGATGAGATTGCGCGCCTCGGCGAGCGGGATGGTGTCGCCGGGCTTCATCTCGCCGGGTCCGGCGCGGGCGATCAGGTACAGCGCGACCCTCTCCTCGACCCTGCGCTGGGTCAGCAGCTCGAGCTTCGAGGCCAGCTTGCGGGTCCACATCGAGACCGAGGCGAGCATGGCCATGGCGAGTTCAGGACCCTCCCTCAGGAGCTCGGTGAGCGCCGCCCGCGGCAGGCTCCACACATGGGAGGGTTCCATCACCTCCGCTGTGGCCGGGTAGGTGTTGCCGGAGAACAAGGCCGCCTCGGCAAAGGTCTGGCCGGGGTGGACCAGGTGGAGAAGGAGTTCGCGGCCTTTCGGCGAGTAGCGGACGAGCTTCACCTGGCCCGACAGCACGACGAAAAGCGCCTCGGCCTGCTCGCCCTCGTGGAACACGATCTCGCCCCTGGCGAATGCGCGCTCGTGCCCCGCTGCGAGCACGCGCGCGCGCTGCTCGACGGTGAGCTGTTCGAACAGCGGCAGACTGGCCAAAATTTCGTGGTGCCCGGACACGGGCGGATTCTATCAGCGTCGGGCCGGTTCCTCGGTCATGGCGGTGCCGCCGACGTGGGTGTAGAGCGGCGAGTCCAGTTCCTGGAGCCGGCGGTGGTACTCGTGCTCGGTGATGTCGGTGTGCCAGTAGCCGGCGGCGCGGAAACCGAAAACGACCACGAGGTACAGCCCCACCGCGAGCAGCGTGGCGGTTGCCGGTCGCAGCCACAACTTCCTGCCCGCCGCGGCCGGCGGCCGCACCGCCAGACAGGACTGGACGGGGCACGCCACGACGCAATCCTGGCAGCCCGTGCACTCGATGGAGGCGACCCGGTTCATGGTGTGGACCGGAAGCCGCGCCGGACAGGCTTTCGTGCACGACTGGCAGTCAGTGCAGAGATCCGGATCGCGGGTCACCTTGAGGGGGGCGAAGCGACCGAGGACGCCGAGTAACGCTCCGTAGGGGCACAGGTAGCGGCACCAGAGATCGCGCACGAACACCGATCCGACCACCAGGACGCCGAGCACGGCGATGGTCAGCCGCGTGGGCTCTGCGAAGAAGAGCCACATCTTGGCATCGACGACCTTGGCATAGGGGCTGACGAGAAACGCCTCGACCGCCTTCGGGTCCATCGCGAACCAGCAGGCCCACGCGAAGAAACCGAAGAGCAGGAACTTGAGCCCGCGCAGCGGGATGTCGAGCCACTTCGGCGGCGTCAGGGTGCGGCCGGTCAGGCGGACACCCAGTCGGCCGAGCAGCTCAGAGACCAGACCGACCGGGCAGATGTGCGAGCAGAATGACTTGGCCACCACCAGCGACATCAGACAGATGCCGAGAAAGATGGCGAGCCCGGCCGGATGGACGGCGTCGACAACACCTTCGAGCAGCAGGTACCGCAGCCCCAGCATGGCATCGATGGGCAGAAAGGCCTCGACCCCCGGCGGCCGCGACACCTCGGGCCAGCGGCCGTTGAGGTGCGGGATCACCCACAGGCTGAACTGAATGCCGATCAGAACCACGATCGCGGTCATGGCCCACTGGATCGCACGGCGGAGCTTGAGCACCTTCACGGGGACAGGATGCCCCACCGACCGGTTCAAGGCATTGACCGGGGTCAAGGCGGGTGTCACGGGAGAGTCACACATAGAATTCGGATTTCGGATTTCGGATTTGCTCGCGGCCTGCGGCCGCGGCGTCTACCCGCCATGAGCGGGTGGCCGATGGCCGACCTCCACCCACCCTTCCTTCTCGGCCTTCGGCCACAAACCGCTCCTGACGGGCAGTGCCGGATTTTCCACCCACCCGCCCGGCAAGCGAAACCCGTGCCGCACTGGAAACCCGGGCCCGGAGCGCTTGTGGGGCAGCCGTCCCGGCTGCCGTGTGGGTACTATCACAGGGCGAGGGCGTCGAGGATCTTCTCCACGGCGGCGTCGCCGAGTTCGTCGAGATCGAGAACCACCGCATCGGTGGCGTCGAGGGTCGCGAGCAGAGAGGGCACCAGCGATCGACGCACCACCACCACCGCCGCGGCGAGTCCCGGTACCGTCATCGCCCTGACGACCGCCGGCATGTGGCCGTCGCCGCGCAGCTCAACCGGCCCCAACTCGTCGATGACCACGACGCCACCGGTCTCCGCCCGTCCGAGAGCCGTGCGGCCGAGATCGAAGCCCTCGGCGGCGAACACGAACCGCGTCCCGAACTCGCCTCCGGTGCGGCCGGCGAGCTGCGCCAACCCGGCCTCGTCGCCGGACGCGAGGTCCCGCACCCTGAAGCCGACCTTTCGCCCACCTTCGAGTTCCGCTGTCTGGACGAAACCCGCGACCGGCACGCCGCTGTCGAGCAGTATCTCCGCCAGTCTCGTGACCGCAGCGGTCTTGCCGCCGTCGGGCGAACCCGTCACCACCACCGTTCGCACCGGCGATCTCAGGGCGACGCCGGGCCGCGTGAGCGCCGAGTGGCCGCGCAGTGACGCCGCGGCCGCGGCGTCCTCGGCGATACGAGCGGTGTGGGCGAGCAGCACGACTCCGAGGCCCGGCAGTCGACGCAGCCTGTCGGCGGTGTTCCGGTTGCGCACCACGTGCGCCGTCCAGACGTCTCCGGCGACCTCGACGAGATGGGGCAGGGTGTTGAGCGAAAGGCCCAGCACCAGCCCGAGCCTTTCGAGGCCGGCCCGTCGGGTGGTCTCGAGCACCCGCTCGACATCGATGTTTCGCACCACGACTGCGGCGGCCGCGGTCAGCACCGCGAGCCGGAGCAGGACCATTCCGCCCAGAATGGCTGCCTTTTCCGGGCCCTCGGCCCAGGCGACGACAGCGGCGGTGACGCTCGCGGCGAAGAGGATCGCCAGGACCACCCCGAAACGGAAACCGGCGCTCACCGAAGCAGGGTCGAGAACCCACGCCGCGGCGAGGGCCACGAGCGCCGCCCACAGCGCGTACACCGGCTGTCCGAACAGCACCACCGCAGCCGCGACCGCCAGCAGCGTCCCTGCGAGCCGGTTCACTGCGATGCTCCCAGCCGGCGCGCGACCCGACCCGCCACCCACCACGCCCAGAGACCGCCGACGGCTCCGACCAGACCGGTCGCGGCCACGATCGCCCACAGGAGAGCGACCGCGCGGAAGGCCGGAAGCCCGAGCGCCGCCGCCGATTCCTCGAGCAGCCGGAACGATGCGGACACGGCTTCGCGACCGGCCACCACCCACGTCATTCCGAGCTTCTGGAGCGGGTTGGTGGCCAGGGTCACGAACCCCCCGACTGCGGCGCCCACGGCGCCGCCGCCCAAACCGGTCATCGCGGCCTCGACCGCCAGCGCCTGGACGAGGATGCCGATCACCGGGCCCGGATACAAGCCGCCCAGGGTGAAGATCTTGAGAAAAACAGCGACCACGCCGGCCAGAAGGCAGACACCGGGACGGGGCTGCAACCGTCGCAGACACAGCAGGCACACGAGCCCCGCGATGCCCATGATGGTCCCGCGAAAGGGCACTTTCCCCAGATAGACCGCCGTCCCGAGGGTGGCCTCCAGCGCGCCCCAGAGGGTGCCGAAGAGGGCTGCGTAGGTCCACGGTCTGACGTCCTTCACGACGACACCTCGACCAGGGACCGGTCGCGGATTTGCGAGATGCCGGTGGACCGCCCGGGCGAGCTCCAACCGGTGCGAGACGATCAGATAGGCCCTGCCCTTTTCGGCTCTCCGGTGAACCAGATGGACGAAGTCGGCCAGGTCCTCCGGATCGAGGCCCTGGGCGGGCTCGTCGACGATCATCACCTCGGGACGCATCAGATCGAGGGTCGCGTGAACCAGCCTCTGCCGTTCGCCCCGCGACAGAGTCCACGGTGCGCGCGCCGCATGGTGTTCCAACCGGTGGCGGCGGAGGACCCGCGCGCTTTCCTCGCGGCCGGCGCCGGCCGCTTCGACCTCGCCGGCCACGGTGGCCGCAAAAAGCTGAAGCTCGGCCGACGGCAGCATCAACGCCGCCCGCCGGTCGCCTCCGACGCTGCCGCGATGGGGCCGCCGCAACCCGGCCAGGACCCGGGCGAGGGTCGACTTGCCGGCGCCGTTGGCGCCGGTGAGCAGCACCACCTCGCCCGCCCGAAGCTGAAAATCCACGTCAGCCAGGAGCTCCTGCCCGCCGCGCTCCACGGCCAGACCGCGGCACGACAGCACCACCCGGTTCTCGGCAGGCGCCGGGGCCGGGAGGTGCGGCGCCGCGGGTGGCTCGACGATCTCGAGGCGTCCGCCGACGAGACGCAGCCACGAACCCATCGCGCGGGCCAACCTCCAGCCCGCCTGCTCGGCCACCAGAAAGGAGCCCCCGTCCCCCACCAGATCCGCGACGGCGCTGCACAGAGCGTCCACACCCTCTTCGTCGAGATGGGCGGTCGGCTCGTCGAGCAGCACCGGCCGCGGACTCCCGGCAAAGGCGCACGCGAGGGCGACCCTTTGTCTCTGCCCGGAGGACAGCTCCGTGATCCTTCTCTCCATCAGATGCGAAACCGCGAAGGCAGCGGCCAGCACCAGGGACTTTTCTTCGCAGCCGTGGAGGCGGCAGGCAGCGGTGATCTCCTGCCGCACGGTGGGCAAGAAGAGCTGGCCGTCCGGGCGGTCGAGACAGGCGGCGAGGAGGTGCGCCCGTTGGCCGGGATCCAGGTCGATCACCGAGTCACCGCCAATCGCCACCTCACCGGAAACATCGGCCGGGCGGAGCCAGGGAATCAGGCCCGCCATCGCATGGATCAGGGTCGATTTTCCGCACCCCGAACGGCCGGTGAGTCCGACTGCCTGACCGGGCCTCAGCGAGAGCCCGAGATCGTTGAGAATCGGACGCGCCTCACCACTGAGCCGAACCGATAACCCGCTGACCTCGAGGCCGCCCGAACCGACCGCGCGCGAGAGAGGCGTCTGCACCACGCCGATTGACTACAGTGGCCGGGGTCCGAAGTCAACGCAGGACGCTGACGGAGCGTGCTCGTCGTTGCCCAGGAATGGCGCCCCGGATCGGGCGGTTCACCGAAGGGAAGGAGATTTGAAATGACCTCGGCACAACCGGCGCAAATGGTTCTCGCCCTCTTTTTGACGACACTCGCTGCGTGCGGCAGCGGATCGGCAGATCCGCAACAGGCGGCCACCGGACCCGCCACCCAACCCGCCCCACCCGCGAACGAGAAATCGGCCCTCGATCCGGCGGATGTTCCGGCGACCGCTGTCGCCGGCAATCCGGTCGGGGCGTGGAATCTGATCGCCATCGACGGCGCTGCGGTGCCGGAGGTCGGGAAACAGCCGACCCTGGTGATTTCCGAAGATGGAGGTGCGAGCGGCGTCGGCGGCGTCAACCGTTATTCCGCCCAAATCGAGATCTCCGGTGGCCGCCTCGCCTTCGGACCGACCGCGGCGACCAAGATGGCCGGACCGCCCGAGGCGATGGAGCTTGAAAGCACCTTCTTCACCCGTCTCGGTGAGGTTTCGACGTTTGCAGTCGACGGCGACACCCTCAGACTGTGGGCCGGCGACAACGAGGCGCTGACCTTCGAGCGTGCGGAAGACTGAGGCATGGAATCGATGATCGCAGAATCGCCGGGGCGCCGATGCCGCCTCGCAGTCATGGTCTGCATCATGGCCGCAGCCACCCTCTCGGGATGCGGCCCGGCCGCTGCCGACGAAACGAGGGGAGGCGCAGCGGCAGCTGAGCTGAGCGTGTTGGGCGACCTGCCCGCCACATTCGAAGGCGAGCTGCCGTGCGCCGACTGCCCGGGGATTTTCTACCACCTGGATCTCTTCGAGGATCGCGTCTTCTTCCTGCGCACGACCTATGACGGGCGGGGGGCCAACGCCGTCACCGACACCATCGGGTCGTGGGTCGTGGCGGGCGACGACGGCCGCCTGGCTCTTTTCGGCGGCACCGAGGCTCCGGTCTTTTTCCGTGTTGTCGACCACGACACTCTGCGCAAGCTCGACGTCGAGGGCCGCGACATCGAGTCTCCTCTCAACTATGACCTGAGACGGAAGCGTCAGGCCGAACCCATCGAACCCCGCCTGAAAATGCGCGGCATGTACCGCTACATGGCCGACGCGGCAGTGTTCACCGAATGTCTCAGCGGACGCCGGTTCCAGGTCGCTCAGGAGGCCGACAATATCTCGTTGGAACGGGCCTATCTCAAGGCACAGCGACAGCCCGGCGAGGAATTGATGGTCTCGTTGCAGGGGCGGATCGCCGAACGGCCGGCCATGGAGGGCACATCCATGGTGCTGACGGTCGTGCCGGAAATATTCATCGGCGTGTGGCCCGGTGAGACCTGCGGCGCGAGGATGGTCACGGTCGAACTCGAGAACACCCGCTGGAAACTCACCCGGCTCGGGGACCAACCGGTTTTCCTCGGCAGCCAACAGCGGGAACCTCACGTGGTGCTCCGCTCCGAGAGCGGAAGCGTCACAGGCTACGGCGGCTGCAACCGACTGACCGGCAGCTATTCGGTCAGCGGATCGACCATCGCGTTTTCGGACATCGCGACCACCATGATGGCCTGTGCCGAAGGAGCGGACACCGAGCGGGCGTTTTCCGAGGCGCTCGCCAACGCGCGGTCCTGGCGGATGATCGGTGAGCACCTCGATCTCTTCGACGACGCCGGCGATCTGGTGGCGCGATTCGAGGCGCGAAATCTGGACTAGCCCAGCCGCTCTTCGAGGGCCGCCGGGTCGCAGAGGTGGTGGTCGCCTCCGACGACCAGACACCAGTGGGGTTCGCCCTGTCCTTCCACAACTTCTCCACCTTTCTCGGCCGCAACGGGATCTATCTCGAGGACCTTTTCGTGGTGCCGGCAATGCGTGGCAAAGGGGTCGGTCAGGCGCTGCTGTCCCACCTCGCCAAGGTCACGCTGGAACGCGGCGGCGGCCGATTCGAGTGGTCGGTGCTGGACTGGAATGTGGACGCCATTCGTTTCTACGAGCGCCTCGGTGCGCGGCCCATGAACCGCTGGACCACGTTCAGGGTCACCGGCCACGCGCTCGAGAAGCTTGCACAGCGCGGTTGAGACTTCGCGGCGCGACCCCTGACGACTCTCGATCCCCCACGCAGGCTCCGGAGGGCGAGGCTCTCCTGGTCTGTCATCCCGACCGAAGGCCCGAAGGGCCGCAGCGGAGGGATCTGGGGGGCGGCTTTCGGAAACGCGCCTCCTCGACCGCCCGCCCGGATTCCTCCGCTCGCTCGCTCCGCTCCCTCGGTCGGAATGACAAAGGGGGGGGTCGCTCCGCTCCCTCGGTCGGAATGACAAAGGGGGGGTTCGCTCCGTTCCCTCGTCGGAATGACAAAAGGAGGGGGTCGCTTCGCTCCCTCGGCCGGAATGACAGGGTTGGAGATTCGCTGCGCTCCCTCAGCGTAGTTTCTGGGCGACGCGAGACTCTCCTTGCCTGTCATCCCGACCGAAGGCCCGAAGGGCCGCAGCGGAGGGATCTGGGGGGCGGCTTTCGGAAACGCGCCTCCTCGACCGCCCGCCCGGATTCCTCCGCTCGCTCGCTCCGCTCCCTCGGTCGGAATGACAAAGGGGGGGGTCGCTCCGTTCCCTCGGTCGGGATGACAAAAGGAGGGGGTCGCTCCGTTCCCCGTCGGGATGACGAAGGGAGGGGGTCGCTCCGCTCCCTCGGTCGGAATGACAAAGGGGGGGTCGCTCCGTTCCCTCGGTCGGAATGACGGGGATGGGAATTCGTTGCCCTCGATCAGGGCAGGTTCCTGGAGCCGGCTACCAGACCGTGAGCATCAGGTAGACCACGGGAATCGCGATCCCCGCGAGGAGGAGGTACCGCCCGCGCCCGCCGAGCCCCTTCTTGCCGGTAATGATGAAGATCCCGGTGCACGCCAGCACCAGCAGTCCCACGGCATAGGCATCGGCGAACCAGGTCCAGAAACCCTTGCCGTGGTTGAGGTGGAGGTAGTTCACCTCGAAGAAGGCGAACCGCCTCCGGGCGTGCTCATCCACCACTCTGCCCGCCGGCAGAGCGACCGTGACCGTGCGCTGGTCGAAGAAGATCTTGAGCTGGTCGGGCCCGAGGCGGGACACGGACCTCGGTTCCTCGACGATACCCATCCGCCGCAGGACCTCGGCGCCGGTTTCGGCCGCCGAACCGGGCGGGAGGGCGCCGACGTCGACCACCTCGCGCCGGATCACGTAGTTCGGGTTCCAATCATCGATGTGATTGACCGCCACACCGGAGACGGCGTACATCACGGTGAGCCCGGCGAAGAAATAGCCGACATCGCGGTGGGTCGCGATGATCAGCCTGCGGAACTTCAAGCTTCTCAGCCTTTGATGACGGCTCCGGTGCCGCGGATCATGTAGACGTATGCGTCGACCGCCGGTGCATCGCAGCCGGCGCCGGCGCCTTCGCCTTTCGGCCCGGTCTTGTCGCAGGTCTCGCCCTCGGCGTGGTTGTGTTCGGCCGCGGCGCGCGCCTCGATCTGTTCGGGGGTCAGCTTGACGGCCTCGAACACGCCTTCAGCGGCCGCTTCATGGCCCATCGCCGTGTATGGGAACACGATCACGCCGTCCTCGACCTTGATGCGGACGCCGTTGCCGCTTTCGGGGTCGGTCACCTGCATCCAGCAGCCGCGTTTCTTGCAGACGCCGGTGATCACGCCGTCCACCCGGACGACCTTGCCGACGTAGTCGTCGGGGCTCGCGAGCAGGGTGTTGATAGAAACCGCCTCGGTCAGGGTCACTCCGTCGCCATAGGTCTCGACGTCACTGCCGGCCAGAACGGGCAGGGCGAACATCGCGAGCACGACCACGTTGAGAATGAGAAACCGTTTCATGTTATTGCCTCCACAGCATTTACGCTCACTCGGCGCCCGCATCCTGACCTCTCGAACCCCGGCTGTCAAGCGTTCGACCGGGCCGTCAAGGGCCGAAGAGGTCGGAGCGGGACGACCGCAGTGACAGCCACCGCCCACCGGCGACGATCAGGTGGTCGAGGACCGAGACGCCGACCACCTGGCCCCCCCTGACCAGACGCCGGGTCAGGTCGAGATCGTCGCGGCTCGGTTCGAGGTCGCCCGAGGGGTGATTGTGGAACAACAGGAGACCGGTCGCCCGGTCGAGGACCGCCAGCCGGAAGAGCTCGGCCGCGTCAACCGGCGCCTGGTTGCGGGTCCCGAGAGTGAGTTCGTGGAGGGCCAGGTAGCGGTGCCGGCTGTCGAGACCGATGAAACCGAAGACCTCGCGGCTCTCGGTGTGGAGCCGCCGGACCAGGAACTCGCCCGCGATCTGCGGTTGATCGAGACGTTCAGCGGTCTGGAGATCGGCCTTGGCGAAGCGCTTTCCGAGCTCGATGGCCGCCAGCAGGGACGCGGTCTTGGCCGGGCCGAGCCCCGGACGCTCTTCGAGCTCGCGCCGGTCGAGCCGTGCGAAGCCCGCCAGCCCTCCGCAATCCGCGAGCAGTCGGTGGGCATCCACCACCGCTCCGCGCCCCCGGGTCCCGGTCCGGATCAGTACCGCGAGCAGCTCGGCGTCGGACAGGGCCGCAGCCCCATAGTCGAGCAACCGCTCCCGCGGGCGCTGCGAGGGTTCCATATCACGGATACACTGGGTCATGGTGCACTCCCCGGGGCGGACGCCCCAGGCGTGGACGGGGTTGCCGGAAAACGGTAGCATGTTGCCAGAGATCGCACAAGCTCAGGCGCGATCGCACGTATTCGTTCAGGAACGATACCTGGAACGACCATCGACTGCGCGGTCCGATTGTGATAGAAACAGATCATAGCTTTCCAGCGTATATGGGGGCACGATGAGCAAACGTCCACGCACCCGCGAAACCAAGCAGCGACGCGTCGTGTACGAGACCGTCAAGAACACCTACTCGCATCCGACCGCGGATTGGATCTTCGAGCAGGTCAGGGATGCGATGCCGAAAGTGTCGCTGGGTACCGTGTACAGGAATCTCGGCGTCCTCAAGGAAGAGGGTCTGGTGCGCGAGATCTACGGCAACGACCGGCGGGCCCACTACGATGCGGACACCTCGCCCCACGCCCACTTCATCTGCGACTCGTGCGACCGGATCATCGATGTTCGTGGCGTCAAGGCCATCGACTGGCGAACCTTGAAGGACCTGGTGGGCTGTTCCGTGGCCGAGCAGGACGTCGTGTTCGCGGGACACTGCGCGCACTGCAGGCAGCAGGAGCCGAAGCAGGCCTGACCACGTCGCCGCCGCTGGCGCGTCGTCTCCGATTTCGGATTTCGAATTTCGGATTTCGAATTTGCCGCCCACCCCCCCTCAGGCCGGAATTAACAGGCACTTCAAAGAGTCACAGGCAGCCCGTCCAAGGTCCTGGAGTCTGTTTACCTATTCTGCGACGACGGTTTCGATCTCGGGCGCGTAGAGCCTGATCCGTTCGGCAACGAAATCGGAAAGCGTGGAGTTGGCCATCGGGCACCCCCTGCAGGCGCCGTGGAGGCTGACCCGGACGATCGCCCCCTCGATACCGACGAGAGCCACATCTCCCCCGTCGGCTTGAATGGCCGGGCGCACCTCCTCGATGGCGAATGCCACGCGATCCTCGACGGTCCCGGTGGGCCACGAATCGAAAGTCAATTGTCCTCCGTCCAGCATCCTCAACGCCGAGCGGGTGTCGTATCATTCCCGTGGAGATCACGACCCGATGTCGAACATGATGGCGCCGGCCGGCCAGGATTCCGGAGCCGCCGCGAACCTTTGCCGCAGGATCTCCGTTTGTAGAGGTTGAGTGATGGATATGGCTGAACTCGAATCCACTGTCGAACGTTGTCGCGAGGGCGACGAGGACGCCTGGAGCGCCCTGGTGGGCACGACCTTGCGCCCCATCTACCGCCTGTGCGCCAGCTACGCGCCGTCTGCGGCCGAGGCTGAAGAGCTCTGCCAGGAGGTCTACTTCAAGCTGTGGGAAAACCTCCACCACTACAAACCCGGGTCGAATTTCATGGCGTGGGCGTGGCGGGTTGCAAAAAACCTCATCATCGACTCCTACCGCCGCAGCCGGCGCGAACGCGAGGCCGCGTGGCTCGACCCGGAGGTGATCGACCGTCTCCCCGCCACAGATGACCCTCACGAGGAGACCGAACGCCGACAACGTCTTCGGCTGATCTCCACCAGCCTGCGCCAGATCTCAGAGGAGCTAGCCTCGCTGGTTCTGATGCGGGACTTCGCCGGCATGTCGTACCAGGAGATGGCCGAAGCCACCGAGCTGCCGCTCGGTACCGTCAAGTCGCGGCTCAATCGGGCCCGGCTCGAGCTCGCCACGTCAGTCCGCCGCCGCCTCCAGATCCGGGCCGTACCGGCCGGGAGCAGCATGGCGGAGGGGAGCGCGTGATGGACGGCTGCGCCGAACTCCGGGAGCTTCTGAGCCTCTACCTCGAAGGAGAGCTCGACGAAGCGCGTGCGAGCGACGTGCAGGAACACCTCGCCAAATGTCCGGAGTGCGCGGAGCTGGCGGAGACCATGGCCGAGGTCATGGGTGCGGGGTCGGCCCTCGGTGAGCTCGACCCGCCCGACACCCTCGCCACCGAGCTAGCCGCATCCCCCTGCCGCCTGTGGCTGGGCCTCCTCTTCCAGGCAGTCGACCACGAAATCTCGCCGCGCAACCTCGAACGCCTCCTCACCCACCTCGAGTCGTGTCCCTCGTGCCGGCGCACCTGGCAGGATCTGACGCTGATGCACCAGATCGGAGAGGCAGTCGAGCCTTCGGCATACCTTCTGACCCGGTGCATCAACTCCCGCGAACGCAAACCGAAGACCATCCGGATCCTCAACCGTCGCCTGGCCACCGCCGCGGCATATCTGCTGGCCGTTCTCACCTCGCTGATCATCGGCAACCCGGTGACCCTCGCCCGCAGCCAGGCGGTGCCCGCGGTCGAACGGGTGGCGGAGGTGGTCACGACCGAGGTCGCCGGGGTCGCGCAACAGGGCCGCGGCGAGGTGCGGATCATGCTGTGGCGGGTGTGGAAGTGGGGCGAGGACAAGGTCGAAGCTGTGCGCGCATACCTCACGCCGGACCGCAAGGACGATACCAACGACGACAACGCGGATGACGACCCCGCGGATCAAGGAGCAACCTCATGAGCGACACCACCAGCGACACCCCGGAATTCGCGGCAACCGAAAGTCCGAAGAAACCGATGCCCCCGCTCCCCCCACCGCGAGGAGAAGCGCCGCCTCCGGCCCCGCCCGCGCGACGCGCCCCGCTGCCCGCCTACGACCCCGGGCCGGCGCCGCCGAAGTCGCCGCCGCTGGCCGCATTTCTGGCCGTCCTCATCCCGGGCCTCGGTCACCTCTACACCTGGGCCTACGAACGCGCCTTCATGATCTGGGCGACCATCGCCGTGTGCGTCCTCCTGATCGTCCAGGGTCTCTGGGGGTTTTCATTCCTGATCGCCTTCGTCTACTTCTTCTCGATCTTCGACGCCTTTCGTGAGGCTCAGTTCTTCAACCTCCGCGCGGCGGAACAGGCGACGCCCAAACCACGACCCGACGGCCAGGGCCGGCTGATGTTCGGCGTCTTTCTCGCCGTCGTCGCCGCCGTCGTCCTCCTCGACCGCTACGACCTCTTCGACATGGACTGGATCGCCGAGTGGTGGCCGATCCCGGTCTTCCTGCTCGGGGTGTACTTCATCGGGGCCGCGGTGTGGGATCGGATGAAGGATCGGCAGCGGGGAATCGGCGGCGGGGATGTGGACGAGGCGTGATGGGACGCCCGGTACAGAACCGGCCTCGTTGCTGACTTGCCAATCAGGACGGGCCATGTGAGCACGCGTTAACATTCGGTACGTGCTGAAAAAACTGTAAACGACAACTCGAGACATATGTTCATCGCGACGCAGCCCTTCTTTTGGTGGGTCAATAAACACGCCTTGGATGCTGATCTGGCGGCTGCCCTGATGAAGGACCAAACATGTCGCACGGGCATTCTCATCACGCAATGAATGCGGCTTGTGGTATTCGACCTCAAAACCCCAATCGACCCAGCAACCGTGCTCGCAGACTACTTGGAGGGGCTAACAGGATCCGGACTCGCCATAGCAAATTGGCGATGCGCCAGGCCCGGCTTGCGATGATGTCGTTGAGTCTCCTGTGCATAACATCGATCTGCTCATCGCGATTGACCAACTTGCCCTGATAAGTCCCTATCTGCCGTTCCAAGACTTTCGATTGTGCGTCGAGTGACTCGACCTGCTCGTCGCGCCACGCCAGCTCAACACGTAATTTCTCTGTCTGCTCGTGGCACAGCTCCAACTCGGCGTACAGATCCACAATCTGCCCTTCCAACTTCGTCGAGCGTGTTTCAAGGGATTCGACCTGTTCCATTCGCGCCGACAGCAGGGCTTCCACCTCTCGTTCCCTCGCTCGCATATTCTGAAGCTCGGTTTCGTTTTCGGCCAACCGGATCTCTTGTCCCCGATACTTCTCATCGCTCAGGTTCACCTGCTCGGTCAACTGATTGAGACGCTGATTCAAGTCCTCCTCCCGGCCCGTCTGCCATTCAAGGAGCGCGGTCAGCAAACCTGTGGCACCCGGGCTGTTTGTACCCTTGTATTGAAGGCACAAGGAATGCATCAGTTCACTCACCGGCTTCTCTCTGAGTTTCCTGACGATGGCATTCCTGGCACGATCGCCGAATTCATGCGCCAGTGTCGGATTTTCGATAAAACGGCAAATTCTCTCCGCCAGTTCTTCGACATCGCCCGGGTGGTACAGGAATCCCGTGACACCGTCATCGATAAGCTCGACAGTACCGCCCGTGTGTTCTCCCGATCATTCGTTTCCCCAAGAAGCATTGCCTCGACCGTGACTCGGCCGAAGGCCTCACGCTTCGAGCACATGACGACGACATCGGCCTGCTCCATCATCTCCCGAACATTGTCAACGAATCCGGTGAATCGAACCCGCTCGTCAAGGCCGATGTCATCCTTCAGGCGCTGCAGTTTCTGACCGAAGGCGGTGTTGATCTTGCCGGCGATGCACAACTCCACGTCATATCCGCGATCCACGAGAATCCGCGTCGCGTGGATCACGTCGTCGAGCCCCTTGGCTGCAGTGGCCCTTCCGACGAACAGGATCTTCATGGACCTCGGACGGCAAAAGTACTCCCGACCTGTGACCGCCTCGTCGGCGAAAGCGATGCGATCGTTGTAGGCCACCGTACAGCGCCCCGGATCAACGTCTGCAAACAGAGCGTCCTTCACCGCCCTTGATGTCACGACGATGTGACTCGAGGAGCAGTCTACAGCCTCGATGACCCTGTCGAAATCCAGAAAGAACTTCAGATCGTGATCCAGCTCCCCGAACTCCTTGACCCACCAGATATGAGGAAGCCTCAGCATAGTCGCCGCAGCGGCACCCCACGGCACCACTAGGGTACTCGTAACCACCACGTCCGGCTGCAATCTTGCGAGGAAAGGGGCCAACCTGACGAGCGCGGAACAGCTGCGAGCCATATGTTGCCGAACCGTCTCTTCAGCCTTGGAATCCTCCGCGCACCACCAGTCGAAATCAACCGCGACAGTTGCGGCACCTCGGTCGCTCAACATCTGGATCAGGGGGCCCGCCGACGGGAGAACCACGGTACACAGGTCTCCCCGTTTCGCCACGAGCGCCTCCACAAGCTCGAGGAGGGAACGTTCAGCTCCTTCGAGGCCGGATCGAATACAAAGACGCAGAGATTCAAGGCGAGGTCTTTCGGCACACACACCACGTTGGCGAACGGCCTCGATCCCATGAGCGGTTCCCATGATTCTCCGATCCGGTATCTCTCGAAGGTCATCGCGTCTTCGTCGACGAAGAACATCTCCATTCCCGCGTTGTCGATCACTGCGAGTAATTGCTCAGGCGCGAACCCGTTTGCCTCAACGCGCAGGATTGAACTCGACGAACAGTCGGATATCTTCACGCTCGCGGAGAAGCTCCCTCATTCCGGCCACAACCCTCGGCTCGTGCCCCTCGGTGTCTATCTTCACGATAACGGGGCCTTCCGGTATGCGATCGCGATACTCATCAAGCAAACCGGTTTCCATGTCAACTGTCTTCAGCACATCGCCCTTGGGGTTTGCAATGAACCCTGAATTGTCGGATGCGCACGACACCTGGAACGGAATACGTCCAAATCCATCGGACAGGGCCACCTCCTGAACGTCGCTCTCAATCCCGTGCAGGTCCAAATTCATCCGGAGAATCTCAGCATTCTCGGCGGACTCAGTTCGAAAGCGAAAATCGCACAATTCGGATTGCTCAGACCTGCCAAGACTGAATAGAAACCGTAATGTGCACCGACATCAATAAAGCAAGCTGCTCGGCGCGACATCTGTCGCACGAGCAGCGCGGTCATCTCCTCGTAGACGCCGTCTGCGTAGTGCTGACCGAACCGCGGCGTGACCCAGAGGTCGAATCCGAATCTGCTCGTGGTGATTCTCCGGAGCTTGTCTCGATCATAGTCGTCCGGAAACCTGGTGTTCATGTGATGACATTATAGGAGGGCTCGTGATGGGCGTCGTCATCTGGTCAACCTCAGCCGGCCAGACATATCTTAAACAGGAGTTGAAAAAGGCGATTCAGAAAACAACGAGTGACGGGATTTTCTGCGCGGCCGCCTCTGACAACAACAAGTTCTAACTGGCCATTCTCACCAAGTGAACCACTACCACCTCCTGCCGCCGGTGGACCTCACGAACAGAGTCGACCAAGCCATCGGCATTATTGCGTAGCGCGCTATAAGTGGTCTGGTGGCGTTGCCCCGTAGCCATGCCGCACCGACCGTCGAGCGGGTGGCCTGGGCCGTGACTTCCGAGGTCGCCGAGCGCGCCAAGCATGGACGCGGCGAAATCCGCTTCGTGCTGTTGCGGATCTGGCGGTGGGGATACGGCAAAGTTGAGGCCGTATGCTCGCTGGTCGGCGGCGGGGCCGCAAGTACAGACTCCGAGTCCGTTGGTAATGCCGGCACCGATGAGGGGAGAACCACAGGAGCGACACCTAAGAGCACAAATCCGACCTTGAGGAGGCCGGTGCTACCCCCAAGCCAAAGCCGCCGATTCCACCGCCTCCAGGAAATGCGCCGCAGTCCCCATCGCCCGCCAACGACTGCCCGACCGTAGCTGGTGGCCCGACGACGAAAAACTCCGCAACTGGCCGCATTCCTGTCCCTCCTGTTTCCCTGCATGGACCATCTCTACTCGTGCGCCTACGGGCGCGCGTTCATGATCCGGACGACCATCGAAGCGTGCATCTTCCTTTTCAGCCACGGCTATTGGCCGTTCTCGTTGCTCGCGTCATTCGACTACTCCCTCTCCATCTTCGACACCTATGCCGAGTCTCGCTTCTTCAACCTCCGCACCGACGAGCAGGAGTAGCCAAAGCCCCGTTCCGAGAGCTAGGAGCACCTCATGTTCGGTGTCTTCCTCGCGGTCTTCGCCACCGTCGTGCTCGCCGACATTCTCGACCTTTTCGATATGGACTGGATTAACGACTGGTGGACCGTCCCGGTGTTCGCCCTCGGCATCTACCATTTCGTCGCAGCGGTGCGGGATCGGGGGAAAAGAGCGGCAAGCGGGCATCGACATCGAGGAGCCGGACGAATGGTCTTCCGTTCCACGAAAACCCACTGGCCACCGCCTCCTGGGGTTTTCCGTTCTTCAGATAGCGCCCTCGCCCGTGGACGTCTGAAACGGCATCGACTTGTGGAACCCGCTAATGTCGGGGCCGGCAACGAACCGGCAGCGCTACTCCGGGGTCCCCCACTCGACTGCGGCCGATATTCACCTCTACGGCGACGAGTCGGCGGCGTCGACCGCCCGTCCGCACCCCGCTGACATCAGTGCTGCGAGCAGCAGCGCGGTGTACCCCCACCTGCAACATATTTCCACTCCAACGGGGCAGCCAAAAGCCTCATCCGGGCAGGAAATCCTCTCCCTCGCTGCCAACCAAATTGAGGGCCCGCTCGGCCCAAATCACGATCACCACGTCCAGAGCCTCCACCTGGTGCGCGCTGGCATCCTTGAATAAAGGGGCCTGCCCGGTTAGGAAGCCGCAACGGTAGAAGGTCTCAACCATATAGGGAAACAGCGCGTTGGTACAGGAGTCGCGAATGAACAGGGCGTTCGGCGCCGCGATCCGGTTCGAGGTGATGAAGCTGCGGTAGGCCGCGCGGGCCGCCTCGTGTGCCGGCAGTTCGACGTCATCCCCGCCTCGGCGGGCCACCACCTTGACCACTCGCGTCGGAAAGCGGCGCTTCAGGATCGGCACCTCGCCCTCTGGATAAAGTTCGGGGATACCGAGCAAGGCCGCCACGTCGAGCCCCTGTTTCACGTGCTTGCTCGCGAACTCGTAATCCTCGAGCGTCAATGGCTCGAGGCCCGGTAGCACTGCGGTTAACCGCTTCATGATTTCCCGGTAGCCAACGAACGCCCCCCACGCGGTCCAATGCGAGTCCGTGCGGTAGTACACCAGCCCCTGCTCCTTAGCCTCGGTCAAGGCCGCCCGTAGGTCGAGGTAGGCGAACGGCTCTCCGTGTGACCGAAAATACGTGGCGATCTGGTCGAGGTGGGTGGTTGCGCCGCGGTGAAGCCGATCTGGAACCATTTCCGGGTACACCGTCTCCTTGTTCGGCACCATCACCAGCAGGAACTGAATGCCGCGCAGGCGGTACCACTCGTTCCGCCGACGAATGGAATCCACAAAGCGCTCTAGGTCCCCCTCCGAGAAGCGCTTAGACGCCTCGAAACTGGTCCATCGAATCGTTGAGGTCGGCGAACAGCCAGCCATCCTTGCCGATCACCACCCGCTCCGAGGGCACACCCATACACTTGTGCAGAATCGAGTGGTGCGCGCGCACGAACTGCTCGCGAAAGCCGAAGTGGTCCTGGTAGTAAGCCTCCAGCGCGGTGGGTAGGGCCGTGATCTGCCTCCAGTCTATATTCGGCAACGTCGTCAGGCGCCGCTTCTCCACGGGGTCGAAGTCGGCATCGGGCTCGACCATTGACTTGACCAGCGGACCCCAGATCAGGACGATGAATACGAACACCAAGGACGCCGTCAGGAACCGGGGCTGTGACCTCATCTGGCCCCCCTCGCCAGCTTTAGAACCGAAAATAGATCAACGGATTGTGAGTTCCGGCTGCGAGCCCGAACGCGCACAGGAGAAACAGCACCAAGATGCCCACCGACGACGACGCCGCGAGCACCCACCGCGCAGGCCCCCGGGGGCCGGCAGCCACCCCGCCGGGGCGAGAACACTTCCCAGCCGGTGCCCGAGCGCACACACCACCGGCGCGGAGAAGACTATACCCAGAAGCATTGCGAGTTGGACGTCAACGGTGAAATACCGGGCAGCATTGTGGACCAGCCCGGCCCCCGCGCCCGCGCCCACGAGCGCGGCGAAGAAGGCCATCGCCTGAGAGAAGGTCTCCGCCCGGAAAAGCACCCAGCCGACCATAACACCACTAACGTGTAGATGTGGGCCGGAGCGCCGCGGCGCCTCGCCATCCCGCGGGAGAGGCCCGCGCGCTCGATCACCAGGAAGACGCCGTGGAAGAGCCCCCAGACCACGAAGGTCCAGCTGGCGCCGTGCCAGAGGCCGCACGAGCAAGAACACCGATGACCAGGTTGACGTAGGTCCGGCCGGCCCCGTCCGGTTGCCGCCGAGCGGGATGTAGAGGTAGTCGCGGAACCAGGTCGACAGCGAGATGTGCCAGCGCCGCCAGAACTCCGGGATGCGTGCGCGCGATGTAGGGGTAGTTGAAGTTCTCGAGGAAGCTGGAAGCCGAACATCCGGCCCGAGGCCGATGGCCATGTCCGAGTAGCCGGAGAAGTCGAAGTAGATCTGCAGCGTGTAGCAGACGACGCCGAGCCACGCGAGCCGCGCGGTCAGCTCGTCGGTCGGCAGGGCGAAGACGGCGTCCGCCAGCGACCGCCACGGTGTTGGCGATCAGCACCTTCTTCGCCAGGCCGATGATGAAGCGCCGGCGCCCGTAGGCGAAGTGCGTCCGGCGTGCACCGGTGCGGTCGACCAGCTGCTCCGCGACGTCGCGGTAGCGCACGATCGGGCCCGGCGACCAGCTGCGGGAACATCGTCACGTAGCACGCGAAGTCGAGGAAGTTGCGTGTCGCCGCGCACCTGGCCGCGGTAGACGTCGATCGTGTAGCTCATCGACTGGAAGGTGTAGAAGCTGATGCCGAGCGGCAGCGTCGATCGCGCGACATCCGTGAGCCACTGCGCCCCATCGAGCCCCAGCGCGCTGGCGACGTTGAAGTTCTCGACGCCGAAGTTGAAGTACTTGAAGAACCCCAGGAAGGCGAGGTTCGAGACGATCGACATGACCAGGCCCGCTCGTTGCCAACCGGACCGTGGTCCGCTCGTCGAGGGTCCGGATCTCCGCGGGTCGAAAGACCGCCGGAGATCAAGAGGCCGGCGAAGAAGTCGATCAGCGTCGACGCGAGCACGATCCAGATCAGGAAGCTCTCGCCCCAGAAGTAGAAGAGCAGGCTGACCGCCAGCAGCAGCAGGTTGCACAGCCGCCGGCACAGAGCCGGGTCCATCCGAGCGTCACCGGGACGGAACCGAGCAGGTGGTACGCGACGAGGACCACCGGGAGGAAGTAGTAGAGGAAGACGACCGAGCTGAAGACCATGGTGTGGTCCCAAACCCTTCCTTGCTTGCCGCTGGATAGCGCAGCGATCCGGCCGCCCTGATACGTCGCCAGCCCCACCGAGTCCCCTCGTGGCGAAACAGGGGTTGACCGGCGCGCAGTCTAACACGACGAAGCCTGCCGCCACAGAATGGGGTGCGACGGCCGAGAACACGGAGAAGGCGGCGACCGACGAACGGCGGTGGGCCGCGGCCCGGCAGGGAAACCGCTCGCCACTAAGAAGCCCACCGGCCGCGGGGCCGGTCGGCAGTGTCGGTGCTCGGGTCCGCTTCAGGTTACGGGGTGATCGGGTGCGGTCACGACCGAAGTCGTCGTAGTAGGTCGAGCCGGTGGTTGTGGCATCGGCGCCGCCGACGACTCCGAGGAGCACGCGGTCAACGTCATGCCCGCTGTTCGGGAGGGTGTTGTGGCAGCGGCCGCCATATACACCGGGTGCGAAGTTATTGGCGCGATACAGGGCAGAACTGACCGTCATTGGCGCCCGGCGACGTTTCCTCCTGGAACATGATCAGGACGGACACCGGGTAGCCGGATGGATCGGTGGGCAGCGCGACCTCCATCGCCTCGCCAAGGTGGTTACGATACACCCAACCGTCGCCGGCCGCCTGTTCGTCGGTCGGCGCGTACGTTTTAGCCCATAGGATGAAGCGAAATACCCCTCCGCCCCAGTTCGCCTTCTTGATGTGGAAAGTGGTGTGGAGACGGTCGCTGCCTGCCGGGTTATCGAGGTCCTGCACGGCAAAGATCATATGGTGTGCCTGCTGACGCAGCGCCGGGGTTGACTGCGGCAGCGCAGTTGCAAAATCGAAGGTCAATGGGTTTTCGATGTTGAACACTGCACGGTAGACGCCCTCGTTGGCCGGGGTGTCATCGACCACGTACGCCGCCGTAGTGTTCCCGTTATGGACGACCTCGAGGCCGTAACTGCCGCTGATTGCGGCATCGGCGTTCACCTCGAGGTTTGCCGCACCGACCGGCAGGGCGGCCAGACGAACGAAAGCGACTGCAAAGTAGAACCCACGTTTCATAATTCAATCCTCCTAGTGGTATTCGTCGTGCTGCTCGGGCGCTAACAGGCCCCGCTGGCTGGCGAACCTCCCGCCGCAACCTTGACCCCCAAAGTGACTCCGGTCTGCAACGTCCATTTCACTCAATTAGGACGCAACAACCGCCTGACCGTAACGCACCTCCGAGACGAGTTTCCCGGCGCGGCCGGCGTCGGGCGCCGGCGCCATTCCCTGGCGTCAACAAGATAAAGGGTCTGGGTCACTCCGGAGCTGCGGTTCTGGCTGTCGACGTAGACTTTGTCGGTTGTGATGTCGACCGTGCGGTCGATTGAGACGCGGGTGAAGCCGGCTCCCTCTACCGCCAGGTGCAGACACGCCCGATTGGGCCGCCACCAGTTGATCTTGTCGTTGGGGTTATTCAGAAACTCCGCAAGCGGCGGAACCTCGGGAGCGTCCCACCCGGACTTCAAGGAGTTTGCAATCAGCTTCTCGCGGCATACGCGGCGCGCCGCCATCAGGGCACCGATTGGATCGCGGACGTGCATCAGGAGGGAGCCCACAAACACCAAATCGAAGGTGCGACCTCCGAACAACTCCGGCCGCAGGTCGTAGACACGGGCGTTCACGTAATCCGCGCGCAGACCGAGAATGTCCTTCATGATCCAGAAGCCGCGGCTGACAGGGCTGTAGTAGACCGGAGTGCCGTCCATCCCCTCGCGATCCGGCCCCCCCTTCTCATTCTCGATCGGCGGGT
>CAWGLE010000012.1:0-113512 GCA_963823345.1 Candidatus Sulfomarinibacteraceae bacterium | reverse complement strand
AGCGCCCAGCGGGATGAGCTCGTCCGGGAAATCGTAGGCCGGGTTGTGCAGAACGGGAACCTCCTCCCCTGCCCCGATGCCGAACAGCGCCCCCTCTGCGATTGCGGTCAAACGTCCGAAGTCCTCGGACCACCGCAGCGGCCCATCCATGACCACAACGGATCCCGCGCCAGCGGCGCGACGGACCACGTCGACCGCCTTCCGCGAGTTGACCGTTGCCGTGAAATCGTCGCAGTAGGAAATCTCGCAGCGCAGGCCGTGGCGGGCGGCAACCCGGCGCACCGACCTTTCCACGTGCTCGACCATCCGGTTCAGGGTGGCGTCGGTCTCGCTGCGGAGGGTCAACAACAACCGGGCATCGCCCGGCGCCGTGCCGAACGCCTCGCCGGCGCCGAGGCGGGCGCCGACGATGGTCGCGAACGCGACCTCGTCGCCGACTTCCAGGCTGGCGGGCAGGCCGTCGATCAGTTGCATGATCCGGCACATCGCCCGCGCCGGGCTCCTTCCGGTCTCCGGTTGCGCGGCGTGGGCGGGAGTCCCTTCGAGCGAAACCACCATCCCACGGGACGCACAGCAGAAGGTCCCCGCCCGGACGACGACCGTTCCGAGCGGAAAGCCGGGCAGATTGTGGAGGGCGAAGACGAAATCGGGGCGGATCTTCGAAAACCGCGTGTCCCGGATGACGGCCTCGGCTCCGCTGCCGTCCTCTTCGGCGGGCTGAAAGAGCAGGACCACCCGGCCCTTCGGCGGCCGCGCGGCGGAGAGTCGTTCACCGACCGCAGCGAGGATCGCCATGTGGCCGTCGTGGCCGCACGCGTGCGATCTGCCGTCGATCGTGGAACTGTGCGCGGTCCGGCTCAGTTCCCGGATCGGCAACCCGTCGAGCTCGCAACGCAGCAGCACGGTCGGTCCCTGCTCCGGCGCCCGCGAAGACAAACGCCACTCCATGGCCGCCCAACCCGAGGATGATTTCATCCGCTTGGAGGGGTTCGAAGAACCGGCAGATCCGGGCGGCGGTCTCCGACTCGGACCCCGACAGCTCAGGGTGCCGGTGCAACTCGCGACGGAGATCAGCTGCCGAAATCATCCTTGACTGCAATTCGTTCAGCGGTGGGAATCCACCGCTGAACGAATTGCACGGATGTGGTCGGGCCCGGTGCCGCAGCAGCCGCCGATGATCTTGACTCCGAGATCGATCAGCTCGCCCACGCGTCCGGCCATGCAGTCGGGCGTCTCCGGCCAGACCAGCACTCCCTCGCGGTGTTCGGGGAGGCCGGCGTTCGATTGGATGGCGATCGGCACCGTCGCGTGGCGCGCGAACTCGCGGGCGATCTCGATCATCGTGTCGATGCCGTTGCCGCAGTTCGAGCCGACGACATCTGCGCCCGCCTCGACGAGCGCCGTGCAGGCCTGCTCCACGCTCGACCCCATGATCGTGAAGTAGCCGCGCGGGGTGGCGTCGAAGGTCATGGTGGCGATCACCGGCACCTCGTCCGAAAGCGATCGTGCCGCCTCGACCGCGAGCAACGCTTCGGCGAGGTCGGTCATGGTCTCGATGCAGATGACGTCGGCTCCCCCGTCGAGCAGGGCGCCGACCTGGCGGCGAAATGCCGCGAGCACGGTCGCCTTCGGGGTGTCGCCGTAGGGGGCGAGAATGCTCCCCGTCGGGCCGACCGAACCCGAGATGTAGGCGCGGCCGGCGACCGCGGGCTTGAGGGTCCGGACCGCAGCCCGGTTGATCTCCTCGGTTTTCTCCGACAAACCGTAGCGTGCGAGGTTGAGGGGTGAGGCGCCGAAGGTGTTGGTGGTCACCAGATCGGCGCCCGCATCCAGATACAGCGTGGCGATCTCGACCAGCGCCGAGGGGTTCGAGAGGTTGACGGCCTCCGGGCTGTCGCCGGGCTCGAGCCCGCGCGCCATCAGCTGGGTTCCCCAGGCGCCGTCGCCGACCAGGATCGCGCCCGACCGCAGGCGGTCCGGCAGCTTCTGCATCAGGCCGTCCCGGTGAGCTCTTTGACCAGCGTCACCGCCGACGTGGCGTCGTAGCCGTAGCCGGCGGCCCCGATCTCGGCGGCAAAGGCCTTCGACAACGGTGCCCCACCGACGATGACCTTGATGTCGCCGTCGAGACCCCTTTCCCTGATCAGATCGACGACCTTCTTCATGCCGGTCATGGTGGTCGTGAGCAGCGCCGACATGCCGATGACCGAAGCGCCCTCGGCGACGGCGGAGTCGACAAACCGGTCCGCCGGTACGTCGCTGCCGAGATCGACGACGTCGAAACCGGCGCCCCTGAGCATGATCCCGACCAGGTTCTTGCCGATATCGTGCATGTCGCCCTTGACGGTCCCGATCACCACCTTGCCGATGCTCGGAACGTCCTCGGCGATCATCAGCGGCTTGAGGACCTCGATGCCGGCGTGCATCGCCCGCGCCGACAACAGGACCTCGGGCAGGAAGATCTCGTGCGCCCCGAACTTCTTGCCGACCACCGCCATCCCGGCCAGCAGCCCCTCGTTGAGAATCCGCGAGGCCGTCAGGCCCTCGTCGATCGCCTTGCGCGTCAGTTCGGCGACCTTCTGATCTTCCCCCCGCTGCAGGCTGTCATCGATCTCGCGCAACACGTCCATGAAGCTACCTCCCCGTGAATCTCCGACGGTGTCCTCACACCGTCGGTCGAATGATAAACCCCTCGCGCCCGCCCGGCTCCCGCTCGCCGCCACCGTACCACGACCGGGCCGTCTTCTCGCCCGGCCGGAACCGTCGTCACCCGCGGCCCGGAAACCCGGTATCATGCTCTGCATCTCGTGACGACGCGGTCAAAGGAGACACCGATGACGTTGAGAAGGCGAATCCTGGTCACTGCCGTGATGCTGTTGTCGCCTGCCGTGGTATCCGCCGTGGAATCTCCGCCCGCGGACGCCGCGAAAGACCCCCTCAAAGGGCTCGAGTACCGCCTCATCGGTCCCGCCGCCGGCGGCAGGGTTTCGCGGGTCGCCGGGGTGGCCGGTGATCCCCTCACCTATTACGCGGCGACCGCCGCCGGCGGGGTCTGGAAATCGGTCAACGGCGGCGTTGAGTGGGAGTCGGTGTTCGACGACCAGCCGGTGTCGTCGATCGGCTCGATCGCGGTGGCCCCCTCCGACCCCAACGTGGTCTGGGTGGGCTCGGGTGAGGCCAACATCCGCGGCAACGTCGGCGAGGGCAACGGCATCTACCGCTCGACCGACGCCGGGGCGACGTGGAAGCACGTGTGGACCGCCGAGGCACAGATCGGCACCATCATCGTCCACCCGACCGACCCTGACACCGCATTCGCAGCAGTGCTCGGCAGCCCCTTCGGGCCCGGGCCCGATCGTGGGGTCTTCCGTACCACCGACGGCGGCGCGACCTGGACGAAGGTGCTCTTCAAGGACACCGACACCGGCGCCTCCGACGTCTGCTTCGACCCTTCGAACCCGCGCATTCTCTACGCGGGTCTGTGGCAGGCCAGACGGCAACCCTGGGGCATGACTTCGGGCGGACCCGGCAGCGGGCTCTACGTGTCGCGGGACAGCGGCGACAGCTGGAAGCGGCTCGAGGGCAAGGGCCTGCCCGACGGCATCTGGGGGAAGGTCGGCGTGCGGGTGGCCACCGGCGAGCCCAACCGCGTCTACGCACTGATCGAGGCTGAGAAGGGCGGGCTCTTCCGCTCCGACGACGCCGGCGAGACCTGGAAGCTGGTCAACCCGTCCCGCGGGCTGCGGCAGCGGGCCTGGTACTACACGACGCTGACCATCGACCCGGCGGATGGCGACACGGTCTGGTTTCCCCAGGTCTCGATGCTCAAGACGATCGACGGCGGCAGCACCGTGAGTCCGGTCACGGGCGGCGGCTGGGACTACCACGACATCTGGATCGATCCGACGAACCCGAAACGGCTGATCGTCGGCAGCGACGCCGGTGTCTCCCTGTCGAGAGACGGCGGCGAGACCTGGGTGCGCCCGCCGATCCCGATCGCCCAGTTCTACCACCTGACGGTCGACACCCGCACGCCCTACCGGGTGCTCGGCAGCCTGCAGGACTTCGGCACCGTCTCCGGCCCCAGCAACAGCCTCCACAGCGGCGGCATCCTGCTCTCCGACTGGCATTCGGTCGGCGGCGGCGAGGCCGGTCACGTGGCGGCTGACGCATCCGACCCCGACATCGTCTGGGCGGGCGAGTACCTCGGCTTCATCTCACGCTACGATGGACGAACCGGCCAGGCGCCCCACGTCGGGATCTTCCCCGTCAACGGTTCCGGACACGGCGCGGTCGATCTCCGCTACCGCTTCCAGTGGACCGCGCCGATCCTGGTCTCGCCGCACGATCCGAGCGTCGTCTACCACGCCGCCAACCAGCTCTTCAGAACCGACGACGGCGGCCAGCACTGGACCTCGATCAGCCCCGACCTGACCCGTGACGACCCGGCGCGCCAGCAGTGGTCCGGAGGGCCGATCACCGGCGACAACACCGGCGTCGAGTTTTACGACACCATCTTCGCCGTCGCCGAGTCGCCGCTCGAAGCGGGTCTGATCTGGGCCGGCAGCGACGACGGGCTGGTCCACGTCACCCGCGACGGCGGCAGTACGTGGTCGAACGTCACCCCGAAGGGTTTCCCCGAGTGGGCCACCATCAGCACCATCGAGGCCTCGCGGTGGGACGCCGACACGGCTTACGTCGTGGTCGACGCCCACCGGCTCGACGACGAAACACCGTACCTGTTCAAGACCGCGGATCTCGGCCGCACCTGGACCCGGCTGACCGCCGGCCTCGACCCCGAGGTCTACCTGCACGTCGTGCGCGAGGACACCCGCCGCCGTGGGATGCTGTACCTGGGCACCGAACGCGGCGTCATGGTGTCGCACGACGACGGCGCCTCCTGGCGTTCGCTCAGGCTCAACATGCCGACCGTTGCCGTGGTCGACATCGCGGTGGCCGGAGACGACCTGGTGGTCGGCACCCTCGGACGCGCAGCGTGGATTTTCGATGACCTGACGCCGGTCCGCGAAATGACCCCCGAGATCGCGGCCGCGCCGGCGCACCTCTTCCCGGTTCTACCGGCCATCCAGTGGAACGTCGCGAGCGCACCCTACGGCAGCGACGACGGGGCCTGCGACAACCCGCCCGCGGGCGCCCTCATCACCTACTCTCTGGCCGCCAAACCGGAGGGGGAGATCACCCTCGAGATCCTCGACGGCGCCGGGAAGCTGGTGCGCCGGCTGAGCAGCCTGCTCGAGCCCCAGTACGACCCGCCCGGCCACCCGGACGCGGACCCCGAAAGCGAACCGGAGCCGGAGCTCGAGGTGGAACCGGGCACGCATCGGGCGACGTGGGATCTGACCTGGGAGGCGCCGCGGTGGCCGCCGGGCGCCCGCAGCGACAACGGCCAGTTCACGTCGGGGCCGCTCGCGCTGCCCGGGGACTACACCGTCAAGCTCACCGTCGGCGGGAGCTCAAGGATGCAGACCGTGCGGGTCGAGGCCGACCCGCGCTCGACGGCATCGATGTCCGATCTCGAGGCCCAGCTGGCGTTCAACCTCGAAATCCGCGATCGCCTGAACCGGATCACCGACATGGTATCGACCATCCGAGCGGTCCGTACCCAGATCAAGGATCGCAGCACAGCGCTCGCCGGACTTCCGCAGACCGCTCCCCTGATCGAGCTCGGCGAACAGATCATCGGCGCGCTCGACGCGGTCGAAGAGGCCCTCCACAGCCCGCAATCCGAGGTCAACTACGACATCCTGGCCGGCCGTCAAGGCGGCGCCAAGCTGTACTCCCGGTTGGCCTGGCTGCTTCTGGGCGCGGACGGCCACGACGGACCGCCCACCCAGGGCATGGTCGAGGTCGGCGCCGACCTCGCCGGGGAGCTGGCGGCTCAGGAAGCGGCCCTCGACGAGCTGCTCACCGTCAAGCTCGCCGATCTCAATGCCCTGGCCGCACTCCGTGGGGTGCAGTACGTGGTGCAACCGGTGATCGCCGGGCGTTGACTCGCTGGCCGTCGCGAAAGACTTCCGCCGGAAGGAGATCGAGGGATCATGACACAGCCCGCCTTCTATGGCTCGATGGGTTTCGGCTCGCAGCTGCTCGACGACGCCCAGCTCGTCGAGATCCACCACGCCACGCTCGAGGTCCTGCGCCGGACCGGCGTGCGGGTCCGTCACGGCGAAGCGCTCGAGCTGCTGCGCGCCGCCGGCTGTGCGATCAGCGACGGAGACCTGGTGCGGTTTCCGGCGGCGGTGGTGGAGGAGGCGCTGGCGTTCGCGCCCTCCCGTATCGTGCTGTGCAGCAGAGAAGCCGAACCGAGGGTCTTTCTCGAAGGGCGGCGGACGTTTTTCGGCACCGGCTCCGATCTGCCGAACTTCCTCGACCTCGAGACCGGCGAACGCCGGCTGTCCCGGCTGTCCGACGTGGCGGACACCGCCCGTCTCGCGGATTCCCTCCCCAATATCGACTTCGTGATGTCGATGGCCCTGCCGTCGGACATCCCGGCGGCGACGTCGGACCGCCGCTCCTTCCTGACGATGATCGAGAACACCTCCAAGCCGGTGGTCTTCACCGCCTGGGACGAGAGCGGTCTTGAAGACATCATCGCGATGGCCGAAACCGTCGCCGGCGGCGCCGGGCAGTTGAGCCTCAACCCGTTTCTCCTCGCCTACCTCGAACCGTCGTCGCCGCTGCAGCACTCGGAGACGGTGCTCGCCAAGATGATGATCATGGCCGACAAGGGCCTGCCCTTCGTGTACGCGCCGGGGCCGGTCGAAGGCGCGTCGGCGCCGGTGACGCCGGCGGGCAGCCTGGTGATGGCCAACGCCGAGGTCCTGAGCGGCATCACCATCGCCCAGCTGCGGCGGCGCGGCACGCCCATCGTCTACGGGTCGGGCAGCGGCCCTCTCGACATGCGCACCACCGTCGCCACCTACTCGAGTCCCGAGTTCATGCTCCACTGCCGCGCCTTCTCCGAGCTCGGCCAGCGCTACTACCACCTCCCGACCTGGGGCTTTTCCGGCTGCACCGACTCCAAGGTGCCCGACGTCCAGGCCGGCGCCGACAGCGCGCTGTGGATCCTGTGGACCGCCCTCAGCGGCGCCAACCTGGTGCACGACATCGGCTACGTCGAGTCGGGCATGACCTGCTCCCCCGAGATGATCGTCCTGTGCGACGAGATCATCGGTTTCGTCCGCCGCCTGACCGGCGGCGTCGAGGTGTCGGCCGAGACCCTGGCCCTGGACACGATCGACGAGGTCGGCCCGGGCGGCGATTACCTCATCGCCGACCACACGCTGCGTCACTACAAGGAGTGCTGGTACCCGAAAATCTTCGACCGGCTGTCGCACCAGTCGTGGGAGAAGGCCGGCAGCCCGTCGATCGTCGACCGGGCGCGGACCGTCGCGCGCGACGCGGTCTCGCGGCACGAGCCCGTGCCGCTGCCGGAGGCGGCTCTCGAGACGCTCCGTGCCCTGGTGGCGGCCGCCGACGGCCGCGCCGGAGTCTGACCCGAACGGCTGATGCTCGACGCCGCTATCCTCGTGGCCTTCCTGATCGGCCTGATGGTTATCGGACGGTGGGCCTCGGGCCGGGTCCACTCGAGTCTCGACTTCCACCTCGCGGGCCGGCGCCTCGGGGTGGTTCCGGTCACGTTGAGTCTCGCCGCGACCGAGTTCAACGGCTCGGGGCTGGTCGGCGGGGCCGGGCTCGCGTACACGGTCGGCATTGCCGGTGTGTTCTGGAACTTTTCGGCGGTGCCGGCCTGGATCATCCTCGCGTTCACGGTCGCCGTCGCCTTCCGCAAGCTCGCGCTCTACACCGTGCCGGAGTTCCTGGGCAACCGCTACGACACGCGCGCCCGCCGTCTCGCCTCAGCGAGCCAACTCGCGTCGGGGATCATCTTTCTCGCCGTGCAGATCCTGGTCTCGACCCTGGCGCTCTCGACCCTCCTCGGGGTGCCGAAATTGGCGGCCACCCTCGTCATCACGACGGTCTTCGTCCTCTACACCTACTCCGGCGGGCTGCTGGCGGTGGTATGGACCGACGTCGCCTGTTACCTCGTTCTGATGGTCTCGGTGGTCGTCGGCGCCGTTCTCGCCCTCCACCACGCCGGCGGGATCGACGGGCTGCATCAGGCCCTGCCGCCCGAGGCCTTCGACATCGGCCAGCTCGGCGTCATGGAACCGCTCGCCTGGGTCGCCTTGTGCTTCTTCTCCTACGGGACCGACCAGGCGTATCTCCAACGTGTGTTCGCCTCCCGCGAGACCAGCACCGCCCGCATCGCATACACCTACACCGGACTCAACTACCTCGTGTTCGGCGGCGCGGTGGCCGTGCTCGGGATGTCGGCTGCGGCCCTCCTCCCCGACCTCGCCCAACACGACGAGGCCCTTCCGGCGCTCATCAAGCTCATCTTTCCGCCGGGAGTGAGGGGCTTGTTTCTGACCGGGATCGTGGCCGCCACCATGTCGACCTCGTCGTCGTTTCTGGCCGCCGGGTCGTCGCTTTTTGCCAAGGACATCTACGAGCCGCTGCGGCGTCGCGAGTGCTCGGAGCGACACCTCCTCAGGGTGTCGCGGCTGGCGACCGTCGGGATCGCCGCTGTCGCGGTGGTGATCGCGTCCACCGCGCCGCGGGTGGTCGACGCCGTGGTGCTGTCGGTGCTGGTGTCGCACGCGGCGATCTTCTTCCCGGTGCTGGCCGCGCTCTACTGGAAGCGCGTGGCGCCGGCGGCCGGCTTCTGGGCGATCCTCGCCGGGGCCCTGGGAGGCCTCGTCTCCCACTTCTTCCTGTTCCAAAAGGTCGCTTTCGTGGGCGCGGTGCACCCCCTGTTCTTCGGCCCCGCCCTGTCGATCCTCGCCCTCGTCGGCGTCACTGCCTTCTCCGGTGCTCGGCTAGGGAACCACCGGAAGGATGAGACGTGACGGGTGGCCGGCATCATGGAAGACCCGGATCTCCGCCACTGACATTGCCGACGAGAACGCCTCGGACTCCCCGGTCTGGAGGTTTCGCGAAAAGTGCGGGAAGAAGGAGCCGGTCACGAGGATCCGCAGCCGGTGCCCGGCCATGAAGACCTGACTGGTCATCAAATTGTCGAACTTCAGCAGGGAGACCTCGCCGGGCTCGAGCAACTCGCGGCCGCGGCCGGGATCGCGCAGGCTGGCGCGTCGGACATCCGAGCCCGGGCTCATCAGGTTGAAGGCCTTTCCGTCGGGGCCGACGTCGAGGATCTTGACCCAGAGATCGAAGTCGGGGCAGTCGCAGGAGACGAACATCTCGGCCGAGATCGCGCCGGTGATCTCGGTGTCCTCCGCAAAGGGCTCGGTTTCGAAGACGAGCACTCCCTCTGACCGGGAGAGACCGCTGTAGTCGTGCGGCCCGAAGACCTCGTAGGGGTCTCGAACCGGCTCGTTCGGATCGGATCTGAAGGAGCTCGGTTGCGCCCCTGCCGGGGGCGGCGCCTCCGACAGCACCCCGGGCGTCCCGGACACGCTGCTCGGCCCTAGAAACCGGGTCGCCGGAACCGCCGAGGGCGGGGGCCATGCCGCTTCGTCGCGCCAGTGGTTCTCGCCCATGACGAAGATCCGCACCGGCGCCTCGCGGTCGACGCCGTTGTCGATGCCCCGGAGGTGGTGGTCCATCCAGCCCAGCACCAACTTGTCGTAATCAATCGCGGCCTCGGGGCCGAAGTCGAGGTCGCCGGTACGCTGCTTCCCCACCGCGCCGACGCCGTGGATCCAGGGGCCGAGGATGAGCCGGGTTCTCGGATCGCCGTCGCCGGCACGGCTCGCCAGCAGACCGGCGAAGTTCGTCGCCGCGCCTTCGGGACCGTAGAACTCGTCGAACCAACCCGAAATGTTCAGGACCGCGGCCGTGACGCGGTCGTAGCGGCCGCCCAGCTCGGCCCAGTCCCACCACGCATCCTCGGGGGGATGGCGCAACCACTCGGTGTAGAACGGCGCCGCCTGTTCGAAATCCGGGAGCGAGGCGAGCGGCAGGAAGTTCCGCATCCGGTCGGCGACCCGCGGCCACTCGGCTTCAGCCTCCTCGACGGTCCGCGGTCCGGCCAGCCCGAGGCGGCGGCGCGTGTCCGGCGCGATCGCGCCGTAAGTCCACGCCAGCCAGGAGAGGTCCCAGACCCCGTGGCTGTAGAAGAACCTCCGCCCCGAAGAAAAGGTCATCGCCGGCACCATCGCCTCGAGGTGCGGCGGGCGCTCGAGCGCGGCCAACCACTGGACGGCGCCGGGGTAGGACAGCCCATAGGTCCCGACCGAGCCGTTCGACCACGGCTGGCGCGCCGCCCACTCGATGGTGTCGAAGCCGTCGTGTCCTTCGTTCACGTACGCAGAGAAATCACCTTCGGACTCGTAGCGGCCGCGGACATCCTGGATCACCACCGCGTAACCCCGCTCGACCGCCTGCACGTGCGTCTCGTACCAGGTCTCGGTGGCGTCCTTGCCGTAGGGCGTCCGGTAGACGAGGGTCGGGAACTCCCCTGTGGACGCAGGGTGCCAGACATTCGCCCGCAGGACGACCCCGTCTCGCATCGGCACTGCGACGTTTCGCTCCACCACCGGCTGACCCTGGCCGGCGGGGGCACAGGCGCCGACGAGAGCGGCCAGCACGATCGCGAGCAGCGCGACCCCGGCACTCGCCTTCGGCACGGGGAGCCGTTCCGTCTCGCGCCCATCCATGCGCATACGTGCCTCCGTGAGGGAATTGTCTCACACCGATTTTCGTCGAACCCGGCCGCCAAAACGAGATGAGAAAGCGTGGTAGCCTCGGTCGTCAAACGCCACTCAGCGGAGATGTCGCGCCATGAGAGAAGTTCCCTTCCATGCCTGTCTGTTGATGTGCATCGCCGCCGCCATACCGGCGGCGGCGACCGACCTCGAACCCCTCAAGGAAGCCGCCGTGGAGGCGGTCGACGCCCGGAGCGCCGAGCTCATCGGTCTCGCCGACCAGATCTGGGCCTTCGCCGAGACTGCGCTCCACGAGACCCGGTCCGCCGCCCTCCTCGAGAACTTCCTCGAAGGCGAGGGATTCGTGGTCGACCGGGACGTCGCCGGGCTGCCCACCGCCTTCGTCGCGAGTTACGGCCACGGCCGACCGATCATCGGCGTCCTCGGTGAGTACGACGCCCTCCCCGGGATCTCGCAGCGCGCCCAGCCGATCGAAGAGCCGCTGGAGCACGGGGCGGCCGGCCACGGCTGCGGTCACAACCTGCTCGGCACCGCCGGCGTCGGCGCGGTGTTGGCGATCAAGGAGCTCCTCGAAGCCGGTGAGATTCAGGGCACGGTCCGCTTCTACGGTTCGCCGGCCGAGGAGACGGTGGGCGGCAAGCTCTACATGGTGCGCGCCGGGCTCTTCGACGACCTCGACGCGGCGATCACCTGGCACCCCGACGTCAATGCCAGGGCCGACACCCAGTCCAACCAGGCGATGGTCGACTTCGCGGTGGAGTTCGAGGGCCGGGCCGCCCACGCGGCCTACGACCCGTGGAACGGACGCAGCGCCGCCGACGGGGCCGAGGTCTTCACCTTCGCCCTCAACCTGATGCGCGAGCACGTGAAACCGACGGTCCGGATGCACTACATCGTCACCGACGCGGGCGACGTCCCCAACGTGGTGCCAGCCTCCGCCCGGGTCTGGTGTTGGCTGCGCGACTCGCACGCCACCGGCGTCAACCAGCTGCTCGAGCGCGCCCGGCACATTGCCGAGGGTGCCGCCCTCGCCACCGGCACCACGTCCCGCCTCACCGTGCAGTCGGGGTCCTGGGAGCTGCTGCTCACCATGGCCGGAGCGAAGCTTATCCACGACAACATGACCTGGCTGGGACCGATCGGGTTCACCGACGACGAGCAGGAGTTCGCGCGCCAGATCCAGCGCGCCACCGACGCCGACCCGGTCGGGCTCGAGGGCGACCCGGAGCCCCTCGACCTCGACCCGCAAGGGGTCCAGGGCGGTTCGACCGACGTCGGCGACGTCAGCTGGCAGGTACCGACGCTTCACTTCTCGGTGACCACATCCCCGATCGGCGCGCCCTGGCACGCCTGGCCGGTGGTCGCCGCCGGCGGCATGTCGATCGGCCACAAGGGCATGCTCTACGCCGCCGACGTCATGGCCGCGACCATGGTCGACCTCTACGCCGACCCGTCCGCCCTGGCCGCGGTCCGCCACGAGTTCGAGGAGACGACCCGCGGCATCGTGTACGTGAGCTACCTCCCGGAGGGTCCGCCGGAGCTGCCCGCCGACTGAGTGCCGCAGGTCACCGCACCGTCGAACATCTGATCGGGCGGGGCCGACACCGTGCGCGAGATCGCCGCGGGGGGGCGGCTCGTCTACAATCGATCGCCAGCGGCTGACCGCTGGCGCTCTCCAGGTCGGCCGAGGTCATCCCTCCTATTGTCACTCGAGGAGACATGGTGATGGCGGAGCAGATGAGGCAGACCGACGTCGCGGTGATCGGCGGCGGAATCGTGGGTCTGGCGTGCGCGCTCGAGCTCGCGCGACGGGACGTTAAAGTCTGCGTGCTGGAACGCGATCGCGTGGGGCATGGGTGCTCCAAAGGCAATGCCGGTTGGCTGACCCCCGCGTTGGCGCTGCCGCTCACCGTGCCGGGACAGTGGCGCAAGGCGCTGAAATGGCTTGCGGACCCCCAGAGTCCCTTTTATATCCGGCCGCGTGCCGATCTCAAGCTGCTCACCTGGCTCGTGGGTTTTCTCGCCGCCAGTCGCCACAGCCAATTCGAGCGGAACGCTGCGGCACTCGTCAGCTTGAGCCGGCTGAGCCTGGACGCCTGGGAGGAGATCGCCGACACTCCAGGGACTGAATCATTTGAGTTCGCCCGCGACGGGCTGTTGGCCGTCTTCGAAACCCAGGGGGCTCTCGATGCGGCGCGAGCATCCGCCGAGATGACGGCGAGCCTCGGTGTGCCCTTCGAGCAATGGAGCGCGGATGCGGTGCGCGAACGTGAGCCCGCAATCCACGGCGCTCAGATCGGCGGGCTGTTCTTTCCCCGCGAAGGCCGTTGCGAACCCTACCTGGCGGTTCAAGCGCTGGCGGCTGCGGCCCGGCGGGCGGGCGTCGAGATCGTCGAGTCCGCCGAGGTGCTGACCGCAGAGCGCACATCGTCGCACCTGCGCTCGCTGCGGACGACCCGCGGCCGCTTCGAGGCGGCCGATTATGTCCTCGCCGCCGGCACGTGGTCAGGGACGCTGGGTGCGCACCTCGGTGTCAGCATTCCGATGATGGGAGCAAAGGGCTACTCGCTGCTGGTGCCGCCGCTCGATCCGCAACCACGGCGCTCGCTCTACCTCGCCGAGCGCAAAATCGCGGTCAATCCCCACGCGAACTCCCTGCGGATCGCCGGCACCCTCGAGCTGGTGGGCGAGGATCTCACGGTCAATTCGAGACGCCTCGAAGGCATCGTCCAGGGGGCGCGAGGCATGCTGCGGCTCAACGAGCCTCTCGGCGAGGTGGAAATCTGGCGCGGACTGCGTCCCTGCCTGCCCGACGGCATGCCCGCCATCGGCCGCACCCGCCGGTATCGCAACCTCTGGCTCGCAACCGGTCACCACATGACCGGGCTCAAGACGGCCACGGGTACCGGCCGGCTGCTGGCGGAGCTGCTCTGTGATCTGCCGCCGTTCGTCGATCCGCTGCCGTTTCGCGCCGATCGTTACGCCTGAGCGGGGCGGGTGGCGCACAAAAAACCGCCGGAGACGCGCCTCGGCTATCTCATCATCAAGGACCAGGACAAGCTGATCACGATGCGTGAAGCGCTGAAGGCGCACATGCCCGACCGGGTACGGCCGCCCGAAGCCTGGTCGTCCTACTCCAACTGGGGGACCGCGCTCGCCGGGTTGATCGTCGAGGAGATCTCCGGGATGCCGTTCCCCGAGTACATCGAAAAGAACATCTTCGAGCCCCTGGCGATGCATCACTCCACTTTCCGGGAGCCGCTGCCCGAAAATCTCGCGCCGGACATGGCGGTGGGTTACAAGCGCGAAAACGGCCTGTACGAACCCGGCTACTTCGAGTTCATCAGCGATTTCGGCCCGGCCGGAGCGCTGTCCTCCACCGCCGTCGACATGTCCCACTTCATGATCGCCCACCTCCAGCTCGGTCGGTTCGGAGACCAGCGCATCCTCGAGGAGGAGACCGCCCGCCAGATGCACAGCCTGCTCCACACGGCCGATCCGCGGTTGCCGGGCATGGCCCACGGTTTCTACCAGGAGATCATCCACGGCCAGCCCATCGTCGCCCACGCCGGGGACACGGTCTTTTTCCACTCCGATCTCGCCCTGCTCACTGAACAGAATGTCGGCCTCTTCGTTTCCTACGTGACCAACGGCGGCCACGCGCGAATGGAGCTCAAGGACGCGTTTGTCGCTCGTTATTTCCCGAGTGAGGAGCCGCCGCTCCCGGAGCCCCCCGAGGACTTTGCCGAGCGCGGCAAGAAGTACGCCGGTGAGTTCCGATTCATTCGCCACAACTGGAGCGACCTGGAGAAGCTCCTTTCGATGCCGAGCGCCGTCAAGGTCGCGGTCATGCCGGACGGCACACTCTTGACCGGCGGCATCTTCGAAGAGCCGTGGCGCTGGGTCGAGATCGAACCCAACCTCTTTCACCAGATCGACGGCGGGATGACGCTCGCCTTCATCGAGGACTCCGACGGCGCTCCCAATCATTTCGCTTTTTCGGCCTTCCCGTTCATGCCGGCCTATCGGCTCGCCTGGTACGAAGCCCCGACGTTCAACTACATCCTGCTCGGGGTGGCGCTTGTGCTGTGCGTGACGACGCTCGTGAGCTTCTTCCGGCACCGCAAAGCGAGGAAAGAGGACCCATCGGGAGCGCGTTGCGCGGCGCGCCTGGCGGCGCTGGCGAGCGCGCTGACGCTCAGTTTCATCGTGGCCGTCACGATCATCGTCAGCTCGGCTGGAGAGGACCTCTTCTCTGGTTTCCCGCCCTCCCTGACAGCGGCCCTCATGCTGCCGATCCTGACTTCGATCCTGACGCTGGGCGTCGCGGTGTTCGCGTTTCTGAGTTGGAAACGGGGCTACTGGACCCGCTTCCGCCGGGTGCACTACACGCTCTTCGCCGTCTTCGCCGTCGGCCTCGTCTGGTTCTACTGGTTCTGGAACGTCCTCGGCGTCCAGTATGGATAGGTGGTTGGACGGTCCGCAGTGACGTGAGTTCGGCGCAGGGGATCCCCCTGCCGGGGAGAGGTCGGTGACGACGAGGGACTACAGCCGGCTGCTGCAAGAGATCTCGGAGGCGTTCTCGGGGCGCTTTCCGCGATCGGCCGCTCTCCAGCGCGGCGCCTGCCGCAGCCTGGTGGACGGCGGCAGCCACAGCCTGCGGCTGATCGAGCCGTTCCCACCCCGGATCGGGTCGGCGCACGGGGGATGGATCCGCGACGAGGACGGCCACGACATCCTGGATTTCTGGCAGGGACACATGGGCAACGTCCTCGGCCACAACCCCGCGGTCGTCACCTCGGCGCTGGCGCGGGCCTTTGGCGACGGCCACGGGCTTCAGGTCGGCATGACGGACCGGCTGCAGGCGGAGGTGGCCGAGATTCTGTGCCGGCGGACCGGAGCGGACCGGGTGCGGCTGACGACCAGCGGCACCCTGGCGGGCATGTACGGAGTCATGCTGGCGCGGGCCTTCACCGGCCGCGACCTGGTGATGAAAGTCGGCGGCGGCTGGCACGGGGCCCAACCGTGGTCGTTGAAGGGGTGCAGGTTTCACCCCGAAAACGGGATCGGATTCGACGGCGTCGACAGTGAGGGACTGCCGGCGGCCGTCACCGACGATGTGATCGTCACGGCATTCAACGACCCGGACCGGCTGCACGCGGACTTCGTGCGCCACGGCTACCGGATCGCGTGTTTCGTCGTGGAGCCGCTGATCGGCGCCGGCGGGCTGATCCCGGCGACGCGGGAGTACCTCCGGCTCGCCCGCCAGTTGACCCACGAGTACGGCGCGCTGCTGATCTTCGACGAGGTCGTCAACGGATTCCGCTTTCGCGCCGGCAACCTCGCCCACCTGTACGGAGTCGCACCCGATCTCGCGGTCTACGGAAAGGCGATCGGCGGCGGCATGCCGGTCGCGGCCCTCGCCGGCCGCGAGGACATCATGGATCTCATCGGGCGCGCGGGCGGGGCCCGGGTCGCCGTTCTCGGCGGGACCTACTGCGCCCACCCGGCCTCGATGCTGGCCGCCAAGGTCGCCATGAGCTATCTCGTGAAACACGAGGACGAGGTCTACCCCAGGCTGGCAGACCTCGGCCGGAAGATGCGCGACGCCATGATCTCGGGTTTCGCCGAAGGGGGTCTTTTTGCGACCTGCACGGGTGACTGCCCGGAGCTGGGGTGCGGGAGCTCGCTCGGCATGGTGCACTTCCCATACGACGAGGGCGCGGCGATCGACACGCCGCGAGCCGTCCACGATCCCGCGGTGTGCGATGTGGCCTTGAGGAACCAGGTGCTCGGACCGGCGATGCTGCTCGAGAACGTCCACATGGTGCAGGGCCACGGTGCGGCCGCCACGACCCACACGGATGAAGACATGGAGCACCTGAAGGAAGCGTGCCGGAAGGTGGCACGGAGAGTGAAGCCGTATCGACTCAAGGGACCGGCCGATCGTCGATAACAAGGGGTGATGCCGGCGACCGCCACGGTTCGAATTCAATCAGCCGACGTGAAGCCAAGGAGCACCGAGATGCAGTTCGAAGAAGACCCGAGGATCAAGGTCGCCCGCAGGGGCCTGGTGTTGGCGTGGACCTTTTTTTCCGTCTTTCTTGCGGTCACGCTGGGTGTTGCGGCCGCATCGAGCAACCAACCGCTGCTCTTCGGCCTGCCGCGATGGGTGGCCCTTTCGAGCATCATCGTGCCGGCCCTGTTCGTGGTGGCGCTGATCCCGATCGTCGAGAAGCTCATCCCCGACATTCCGCTGTCCGACGAAGAGGAGGAGGCGCCATGAACCTCGCGCTGGTCTCCTTTCTCGCCTATACCGCGGTGCTGCTGGCGATCGGGATCTGGTCGTACCGGATCGTCGAGAAGGTGCCGATCGCCAAGTACGAGGAGGAGTTCTACGCCGCCGGACGGGGCCTCGGCGGCGATCGTGGTGGCGTTGATCATCGCCGGCGGCATGGCGAGCGCGGGGACCTTCATCGCGGGGCCCGGCATGTGCTACGCCTACGGCTACTCCTGGGTCCTCATCAACGTGACCCAGATCTTCCTCAGCCTGATGCTGCTGGCGGCGGTCGGGATCATGGTCGGGTCTGGTCGCCCGCCGGGTCAACATCGTCACCTACCTCGACATCTTCAGGGCCCGCTACCGGAGCAAGGCCGTCGTGCTGCTGCATGGCGGCACTGGTCACGTTGTTGCTCATCCCCTACATGTCCACCCAGTTCGTCGGCGCCGCGCGGGTCATCGTCCAGATGACCGGCATGGGCTACTTCGCCTCGCTGGCGCTCGGGTCCGGAGTGGTCCTGGTCTACTGCGTGCTCGGCGGCATGCGCGGCAACTCGGTAGCGACGCTGCTCCAGGGGGTCGTGATCACCGTCGGCACCATCCTGCTGTTTGTCGGGACCTACAAGGCCGCCGGCGGCTTCGAGAGTTCGACCGCAGCGATCGCGGCTCTCGACCCCAAGTTCCTCTCCCCCACCATGCACGGGCGAGTTCACGTGGCCCTTCATCTTTTCCGTCGCCTGTCTTTCCGGCTACTTCGCCGCCGGTTCCCCCCACGGGATGCTCGGCGCCCTGAGCTACAAGAACACGACCGCCCTCAAACGCGGGATCTGGATCGGAGTCGATCCTGGTCTTCGTCTGGACCATGCTGCTCTGCGTCGCGGGAGCCATGGGCCGGGCCATCATCCCGAACCTCGAGGTCGCCGACGAGATCGCGCCGTGGCTGGCGATGAACGTCCTGCCGGGGCCGTTGGCCGGCATCGTCCTGGCGGGCATCGTCGCCGGAATCCAGACGACTGTCGCCGCCATGGCGATCGTCATCACATCGAGCATCGCCCGGAATGTGGTCCGCGAGCTCGGAGATCGACCTCGACCCGCAGCAGATGAAGACCCTGTCCAGGGTGACGATGACGGTGTGCCTCGTGGCGGCCATCGCCCTCGCCATGACGCAGCCGAAGCTGGTCCAGTGGATCATCTTCTTTTCGCTCGGAGGGATCGTCACGCCGCCATCGCTCCGATCGTCCTCGGCCTGTTCTGGAAGCGGGGCAACCGGTGGGGCGCGCTGGCCTCGATCACCTCCGGCATCACCCTGTACGTGCTCGCGTTCACGGTGGCGCCCCAGATCGGGGTCTTCGGGATGCACCCGTCGTTTCCGTGCACGGTCGCGGCGGCGGTGGTGTACGTGCTGGTGAGCCTCGCGACGCCGCCGCCTCCGGAGGACATCCAGCTGACCTTCTGGGGAAAGGCGCATTAGAACCCGGCCCCGCGGCTTACCTGAACACGGCGCCGCCGGCCCGCAAAATACAGCCGATGAGGAGTGACTGAAATGCCTGAGCTGAAAATTTCCGGAGTCGACATCTTCCAAGCGACGATCCCGATGGTCGCGCCCTTCAGGATCGCTCTCGGCGTGATCAGCGAAGCCCCCTTCCTGTTCATCCGCATCAACACCGACGGCGCGGTCTCGGGTTGGGGTGAGGCGACGCCGGTCTCACAGATCACCGGCGACACGCAATCGATCAACATCGCGGCCGCCACGGTCCTCGCGAAGCTGGTGCTCGGCAAGGACCCTCTCGACATCGAGGGCCGCGTCGCCGAGATGGGGCGGTTCCTGGCCTTCAACACGAGCGTGCGGGCGGCCTTCGACATCGCCCTGCACGACGTGGCGGGGAAGGCGGCCGGGCTGCCGTTGTACGCGCTCCTGGGAGGCGGCAAACGGGAGCTCGAGACCGACGCGACGATCGGGATCGCCGAGCCGGAGAAGATGGCCGAACTGGCCGTGGCGCTCAAACGAAGCGGGGTTCCCGCGATCAAGGTCAAGCTCGGGACCACCGCTGACGACGACGTGCGGCGGATCGAAACGATCCGCAAGGCGATCGGGCGGGAGCTCCCGCTGCGGGTGGACGCCAACCAGGGGTGGGACTTCCCGACCGCGGTGACCGTACTGCGCCGGCTCGAGTCGTCCGGCATCGAGTACTGCGAGCAGCCGATCGCCCACTGGGATCACGAAAACTTCAGGCGCCTGAGGACCCGGGTGTCGATTCCGATCATGGCCGACGAGTCGGTCTTCGACCACCACGACGCGTTCAAGCTCACCGCCGGCGGGTGCTGCGACTACCTCAACATCAAGCTCGCCAAGTCCGGCGGCATCCGCACCGCGCTCAAGATCGACGCCGTCGCCCAGGCCTGCGGTGCCAAGTGCATGCTCGGGTGCATGCTCGAGACCCGGCTCGGTTTGACGGCGGCGGCGCACCTGGTCTCCGCGCGACCGAACATCCGGTACGTCGACCTCGACAGCCACCTCCAGCTCAAGGAAGACCCCGTCATCGGCGGCGCCCGCTGGAACGGCGGCGCGATCACGCTGCCGGATGCCCCGGGCATCGGCGCGGAGATGGATCACTCCTTCCTCGAGCGCTGTGAGCGCGTGACGGTCGCCTGATTCCAGGCTGAAGATATGAACAACGACCGCCTCCGAAATGAAAGGAAACATCCGATGAGGAACATCCAGATCCGCAGGTTCCTGACCGCAGCCGTGTTCACGATCCTCGCCGCCCTCCCGCTCTACGCGCAGGTCGAGAACGAGCCCCTCGCCGGACTCGATGCGTTCGTCGAAAACCTCATGCAGAAGTTCGAGATCCCGGGCGCCGCTGTCGCCGTCGTCAAGGACCACAAGGTGGTCTTCGCAAGGGGCTTCGGGGTTCGGGATCTGAAGGGCGGAGGAACGGTCGACGCCGACACGCTGTTCGCCGTCGGCTCGAACACGAAGGCCTTCACCTCGACCGCGATCGGCCTGCTGGTCGAGGACGGGAAGATCTCGTGGGACGATCCGGTGCTCCGCTACCTCCCGGACTTCCAGATGTACGACCCGCAGGTCACCCGCGAAATCACGATCCGCGACCTGCTGTGCCACCGCGGCGGTCTCGGGACCTTCCAGGGCGACCTGGCGACCTTCGGCTCCATCCACGACCGCGCCGGGAACATCTACCGCATCCGTTTCATCGAGCCCACCTATGATTTCCGCACCGGCGTCGGCTACTCGAACCTCATGTACCTGACCGCCGGCGAGATCATCCCCCGGGTCACCGGCACCAGCTGGGATGAGTTCCTCGCCCAGAGGTTCTTCACGCCCCTCGGGATGAACCGGACCAACACCAGCTTCAGCAGTTGGGAAACGATGGCCAACGTCGCGACGCCTCACGGCCTCGACGACGGCGTGGTCGTGCCGATCCCGCACGACAACACGGACAACATCGGCCCCGCCGGCGCCATCAACTCCTCCGCCAACGACATGGCGCGGTGGCTGCTCCTGCAGACCGGCGACGGGGTGTACGACGGCCGCGAGATCGTGGACCCTGCGGTGATCGCGGAAACCCGGACCCAACACAACTTCCAGGTCGTCGGCGACCGGCGAAAGGCCCTCAACCCGTGGACCCACTTCACCGGCTACGGCCTCGGTTGGGGCCTCTCCGACTACCAGGGCCGCCTGGTGGTCTCCCACGGCGGCGGCCTCAACGGCATGATCTCGATGGTGGCGATGCTGCCCGAGGAGCATCTCGGAGTGGTCGTCCTCACCAACTTCGACACCCACCCACTGACGAGCGCGGTCGTCTACCACGTCTTCGACGCCTACCTCGGGGTCGAGTCCCGCGGCTGGGACCAGCGCTACTCCGAGGTCATCGAGCAGTTCCGGGAGGCACGGCAGCAGGCGAAGACCGCGCGGGACGAGGCCCGGGTCCCCGACACCAGCCCGTCCCTACCCGTCGAGAGCTATACCGGACGCTACACCAGCGCGGTTTACGGCGACGCGGAGATCACCCTCGAGGACGGCGTGCTCATCCTCGACCCCAAGGCCCACCCCCAGATCACCGGGCGGCTCGAACACTGGCAGTTCGACACCTATCTCTGCACGTGGTCGGATCGGGTGTGGGACGAGAGCCTGGTCTACTTCGACCTCGACGACTCGGGGAAGGTCTCGCAGTTCAGGGTCACCGTGCGCCCGGACTGGCTCGACACGCTGGAGTACGTCTTCGTCAAACAGTGACGGTGCGAGGTGTTGCAGATGACGGACAAGGTGAACCTCGACGAATATTTCGAGAAATTCCACGACACCTTCTCTCCGAAGATCGTGGGAGAGCTCAACGGCCAGCACGTCAAGCTGGTCCGCTGCGAAGGGGACAAGATCCCCTGGCACACCCACGACGATGAAGACGAGATGTTCTTCGTTGTCGAGGGCACTCTCGACATTCTGGAGCGAGACAGGACCGTCTCCCTGCGCGCCGGAGAGTTCTACATCGTGCAACGCGGCGTCGACCACCGCATCGTCCCGCACGGCCACGTCAAGCTCATGCTGTTCGAGCCTGCGGGCATCGCCCACACCGGGAAGGTGAAAACGGAGATCACACAGGAGCACCTGGACAGGTTGTGCCCATGACATCCGGTGGCGGGACCGGAGCCGCCACCGATGGCGATCCCGGGCGGGCCGGAGCCGACGGACAAGGTTGGGGACCATGAACATCAAGCTCGCACGACGGATGGCCGGCCTCAGGGCCTCGGAGATCCGTGAAATCCTCAAGCTGACCCAACGCTCCGAGGTCATCTCCTTCGCCGGCGGTCTCCCCGCCACCGAAACCTTCCCCTCGTCCGACATCGCCGCGGTGACCGCCGACGTGCTCGCCGAACACGGCGCCTCCGCGTTGCAGTACTCGCCGACCGAGGGCTTCCCGCCGTTGCGGAAATCCATCGCCGAGAGGATGAACACGGTCTTCGGGACCGGGGTCTCGGCCGACGAGATCCTCGTCACCAGCGGGTCGCAGCAGGGCATCGACCTTCTCGGCCGGGTCCTTCTCGACGAGGGCGACGTCGTGCTGTGCGAGAGCCCGACCTATCTCGGCGCCATCAACGCCCTCAAGGCCTATCAGCCCGGGTTCGTGGAAATCGCGACCGACGACGACGGCATGGTCGTCTCCGATCTCGAGCGACGACTGGCCGGGCTCGACCGGGTCAAGCTCATCTACGTCGTGCCGGACTTTCAGAACCCGAGCGGCAGAACCTGGACGCTCGAACGCCGACGCCAGGTCATGGAGCTGGTGCGGCGATTCCAGGTACCGGTGGCCGAGGACAGCCCCTACGCCGAAGTCCGCCTCGAGGGTGAGCTCGTGCCGCCGCTGAAGGCCCTGCCCGGCAACGAGTGGGTGATCTATCTCGGGACCTTTTCCAAGGTCTTCTGCCCCGGCATGCGCATCGGTTGGCTGTGCGCCGTCGAGGAGATCTACCGCCGCCTCGTCCACGTCAAACAGGGCGTCGATCTCCACACCTCGACCCTCGGCCAGATGCAGCTGTCGGCGTACCTCGATCGATTCGACATCGGCGAGAACATCCAACGGATCATCGCTCTCTACCGCGAACGCAGGGACACGATGCTCGCCTCGATGCAGGAGCACTTTCCACCGGGAGTGCGCTGGACCACGCCGGAGGGCGGCCTGTTCGTCTGGGTCACCCTCCCCGAAGATCTCAACGCCCGGGATCTGCTCGTGAAATGTCTCGAACACGATGTCGCCTTCGTTCCGGGCGGGCCCTTCTTCCCCAACGGCGGCAACGAGAACACCCTCCGGATGAGCTTCTCCTCGGCCCCGCCGGAGCGCATCCGGGAAGGCATCCGGCGCATGGCGGCGGTGCTGCGGGCGGAGATTTAGCCCGCATTATTCACGAGGATTCGTCGCGAGAGGCGCGAGGTGCAAGCGGGGTGGCGATTTCGCAAGATGAGGGAGCGGAGGCGTACTTGCAGTACGTCGAGCGAGCGAATCGAGAAAGCGCCGCCACGCGCAGCGGATCGCGCCTCGCAGTAGAAGACTCGTGAATAATGCGGGTTAGCAACCAACGAAGCCCCTGGACCGCCCGAATATTCAAATTTCTTACTTTCGAGTAGACAAGCATACCCGGTGATATGTATAGTACTTCCGAGTCGATATCCCATGGCGGGGGTGAAACCGAAGATGGGCGCACGACGAACGGGTTCCAGGACGCCTCAGACCGCGGCCGCAGCCGACAGCTGGTGAGAAATGCAGGCTAAGCCGGCGCCGGCTCCGGAGCAGAGCTCGCCGTGGAAGACGGCGGAGGAGCGGGCACTGGAGCGCGAGCAGCTCCGCGAGCTCAAACGGGAGGCCGTGCTGCTGGCGGCGGCGCAGGAGTTCAACGAGCGCGGATTCCACGCCACCACGCTGGATGACATCGCGAGAAGGCTCAACGTCACCAAACCCACGATCTACTACTACGTGACCAACAAGGACGAGATCCTCACCGAGATCTTTCGCTCCGGCTGCGGCGCGCTCGCCGAGGCGGCCGACACGGTCGACGCCTCCGATCTGACGGGCCTCGACAAGCTGGCCGCGTTCATGACCAGGTACGCCGAGCTCATGACGACGGATTTCGTCCGCAACGTGGCGCTGCTCGAGGACAACTGTCTGGGGCCCGAGATGCGCGCCGAGGTCCGGAAGATCAAATCCGCGATCGACCGCCGGTTTCGCTCCTTTGTCGAAGAGGGCATCCGGGACGGCGCGATCGCCGAGTGCGACCCCAAGCTGGCGGCTTTCACGATCGCCGGGGCCCTCAACGGCATCGCGCGGTGGTATCAGACCGGCGGTCCGCTCGACCCGCGACACATCGCTGAGATCACCGTCAATCAGCTCGTCGAAGGGCTCAGGGGCCGATGACGATGCACCGCGAGTGTTTTTGACCATCCGCGGGCGACAGGACCGCCCGACGCGGGCGGACCGGGAAACGAGAATCATGAATGACTGGAGGATCCTATGAGTGTCGGCATAGTCGGTTACGGTGCCTTCATCCCGAGGCGTCGGATCAAGCTCGAGGAGATCGCCAAGGTGTGGGGCGCGGACGCCCCGTCCTACAAACGCGGGCTCCAACTCAACCAGAAATCGGTGCCCGGGGCCGACGAGGACACCGTCACCATGTCGGTGGAGGCGTGCCGCAACGCACTGGCCCGCTCGGGCGGCGTTGACCCGGCCGAGATCGGCGCCCTCTACATCGGCTCCGAGTCGCACCCCTACGCGGTCAAACCGTCGGGGACGATCGTCGCCGAGGCCATCGGCGCCACCCCGGCCATCCACATCGCCGACTTCGAGTTCGCGTGCAAGGCCGGGACCGAGAGCATGTTCGTCGCCCAGGCGCTGGTCAAGGCCGGTGAGGTCAAGTACGCGGTGGGCATCGGCGCCGACACCTCGCAGGGCGCCCCCGGCGACGCCCTCGAGTACTCGGCGGCAGCCGGCGCGGCCGCGTTCATTTTCGGCGCCGACAGCGATCGTTTCGTGGCCGAGGTGCTGGACACCTACTCGTGGACCACCGACACGCCGGACTTCTGGCGGCGCGAGTACATGCACTACCCGCGCCACGGCAGCCGGTTCACCGGCGAGCCGGCCTACTTCCGCACCAGCATGAACTCGGCCAAGGGGATGATGGAGAAGACCGGGCTCCAGCCCAAGGACTTCGCGTTCGCCATCTTCCACCAGCCCAACGGCAAGTTCCCCATGCGGGTCGGCAAGAAGCTCGGTTTCACCGATCAGCAGCTCGAGACCGGGTGGCTGTCGCCGTGGCTCGGCAACACCTACTCCGGGGCCTCGCCCATCGGCTTCACCGCGGTGCTCGACGTCGCCAAACCCGGCGACCTGGTGCTGCTCACCTCGTTCGGTTCGGGCGCGGGATCCGACTCCTTCGTCTTCCGGGTCAGCGACCGCATCGAGAAGGTCCGCGACCTCGCGGCCAGGACGCGGACCGCAGCTCGACGAGAACCAGATCTACGTGGACTACGGCACCTACGCCAAGCTCCGCGGCAAGATCCGCATGGCCGAGTGAGGGGGGTGAGTATGCGTGACGTTGCAGTCATTGGAATCGGAATGACCGAGTTCGGCGAGCTGTGGAGCGACAGCCTGCGCACCATCTGGGCGAAGGCTGCCCTCGCCGCTTTAGCCGACGCCGGAGTCGACAAGATCGACCTCATCACCGTCGGGTGCATGTCGCCCGGCCTCTTTGTCGGCCAGGAGCACCTGGCCTCCCTGCTCGCCGACGAGCTCGGGATGGCGGGCGTCCCCGCCGCACGCGTCGAATCGGCCTGTGCGTCGGGCGGGCTCGCGCTGAGGACCGGCTTCGCCGAGGTCGCCTCGGGCCTGTCGGACACGGTCCTCGTGACCGGTGTCGAGAAGATGACCGATGTCGACGGCGCCGACGCGACCTATGCGCTGGGCACCGCGGCCGACCAGGAGTGGGAGGGTTTTCACGGGATCACCTTCCCCGGCCTCTACGCGATGCTGGCGCGGGCCCACATGCAGCGGTACGGCACGACCGTCGAGCAGCTGGCGGCGGTGGCGGTCAAGAACCACGCCAACGGGTTGCTCAACCCCCACGCCCAGTACCACCTCAAGCTGACGGTCAAGAGCGTGCTGGAGTCGACGATGGTCGCCGACCCCTTGCGGTTGATGGACTGCTCGCCGGTGACCGACGGCGCGGCGGCGCTCGTCCTGACCACGGTCGAGAACGCGAAGAAGCTCGGCGGCAAACGGCCGGTGGTCAGAATCACCGGTTCGGGGCTTGCGACGGACACCATCTCGCTCGCCAACCGCGAGGACCTGACCGAGCTCAAGGCCGTACGGCTCGCAGCCGACCGGGCCTACGCGATGGCGGGCAGGAAGCCGCAAGACCTCGATGTCGTCGAGGTCCACGACTGCTTCACCATCGCCGAGATCATGGCGACCGAAGCCATCGGGCTCTTCGAGCGCGGGAAGGCCGCAGCGGCGGCCGAGCAGGGCCACACCGCCATCGGCGGCAAGATCCCGGTCAACACCTCGGGAGGCCTCAAATCCAAGGGTCACCCGGTCGGCGCCACCGGCGTCGCCCAGGTGGCGGAGATCGTGACCCAGCTGCGCGGCGAGGCCGGCAAGCGGCAGGTCGCCGGAGCGAAGACCGGTCTCGCCCAGAACATGGGCGGGTCCGGCGGCAGCTCGATCGTTCACATCCTGGAGGTGGCATCATGATTTCCCCGGGTCGATCCTGGCGTGAGTTTCCGCAGCGTTATCGCCTCGAGGCCGCGAAGTGCACGGCCTGCGGCAAGGTGCACTACCCGCCGCGGGTGGCCTGCTCGCAGTGCGGAGCGACGACCTTCGATACCGTCGTCCTGCCCCGCGAGGGCAAGGTCGTGACCTACACCGTGGTGCGGGTGCCGCCGGCGGGCTTCACCGAACAGACTCCGCTGCCGATCGCGCTGGTCGAGCTGACGGAGGGCGTGCGGGTAATGGTCCAGATCGGCGATGTCGCCGACCCGGACAGCCTCGAGATCGGGATGCCGGTGCGCCTCGAGTTCCGCCGCATCTCGTGGGACGGCGAGGCCGGGCTGATCTTCTACGGCCACAAGGCCGTTCCGAATGTCTAGAGCCTGAGCCGAGCCATGGCGCTCTTCAGAAGGCTGCTGGTGGCAAACCGCGGTGAGGTGGCGGCGCGGATCCTCCGCGCCTGCCGCGAGCTGGGGATCGAGACCGTGGCGGTCCACTCGACGGCCGACGCGGACTCGCCGCACCTGCAGCTCGCGGATCGTTCGCGTCTGCATCGGCCCCGCGCCAGTCGTCGGACTCGCTACCTCAACATGGACGCGATCCTCCAGGCGGCCGAGCAGAACGACTGCCAGGCGGTCCACCCCGGCTTCGGCTTCCTGGCCGAGAACGCGCTACTTCGCCGCCCGTGTCCGGCAGCAGCAGCTCGCCTGGATCGGCCCGCCGCCGCGGGCGATCGCGCGGATGGGCGACAAGGCGGAGGCGCGGCGCGCCATGAAGGCCGCCGGTCTGCCGACGATCCCGGGCACCGAGGGCATGCTCGCGGGCGTCGAGGAGGCGCGGGAGGCCGCCGCCGCGGTCGGCTACCCGGTGCTGCTCAAGGCCACGGCCGGCGGCGGCGGCAAGGGGATGCGGCGTTGCCGGGACGAGGGCGAGCTCGCGCGGGGCTTACGCGGAGGCCTCGCTCGAGGCGGAGAAGGCCTTCGGCAACGCCGGCCTCTACCTCGAGAAGGTGCTGTCGGGCGCGCGCCACATCGAGTTCCAGGTGCTGGCCGACGTCTTCGGCGCGGCGATCCACCTGGGCGAGCGCGAGTGCTCGGTCCAGCGCCGCCACCAGAAGCTGCTCGAGGAGGCGCCGAGCCCGGCGATGGACGCGGCCGAGCGCGCGACGAGGTCGGGCCGCAGGGCCGCGGCCGCGGCGGCGCGCGATCGGCTACGCTCGGCGCGGGCACCATGGAGTTCCTGCGCGACGCGGACGGCAACCTCTACTTCATGGAGATGAACACGCGGCTCCAGGTCGAGCACCCGGTGACCGAGATGATCACCGGCGTCGACATCGTCCAGGAGCAGATCCGGATCGCCGCCAACGAGCCGCTCGCGATCCGCCAGGACGGACGTCGCGATCGACGGCCACGCGATCGAGTTCCGGATCAACGCCGAGGACCCGGAGCAGGACTTCCGCCCGGACCCGGGCACGATCGACGGTCTTCGAGCCGCCCGCCGGCGACGGCGTGCGCGTCGACACCCACGTGGCAGTCGGGCTACCGCGATCCCCCCGTTCTACGACTCGATGATCGCCAAGCTCATCGTCCGCGGCGCCGACCGGGACGACGCGATCCGGCGCGCCGAACGGGCGCTCGCGGCCTTCCGCATCGAGGGCGTCGCGACGACCATTCCCATCCACCGGCGGATCCTCGCGGAGCCGGCGTTCCGCGAGGGCGCCTACGACACGCTGTGGCTGGAGCGATTGCTGGCCGGATCGGAGAACTGAGTCATGGCCAAGGTGATCCTCCACTCCATCGGAACCGCTCTCGAGAAGGCCCTCGACCCGGCCGAGGCCGCAAAGAACGCGAGCCCACCTGGCCGGCCTCGAGGCCGGTCTCGACGCCAAGCGCGACGAGGTGCGCGCCGGGCTGGGGCGAGAAGTACGTCGAGCGCGTCCACGCCAAGGGCAAGCTGACCACCTGGGAGCGGATCGAGCGCCTGAAGGACGCGGGGACCGCGGTCTTCCCGGTCGGCACCTTCGTCAACTACGGGCTCACCTTCGGCCCCGACGACAGGACCTCGCCCGGCGCCGGCGTGGTGACCGCCTTCGTCCGGGTCGCCGGCCGCTTGACCATGGTCATCGCCAACGACAACACCGTGGCCTCCGGCTCGTGGTGGCCGCGGACGCCCGGAGAAGATCGAGCGCGCCCAGGAGATGGCGCTGCGGCTGCGGATCCCGGTGATCTACCTGGTCGACTGCTCGGGGCTCTACCTGCCCGAGCAGAGCCGCACCTTTCCCGGGCAAGACCGGCGCCGGTGCCATCTTCAAGATGAACAGCCTGCTGTCGGCGCACGGCGTGCCGCAGATCGCCGGCGTCTTCGGCGACTGCATCGCCGGCGGCGGCTACATGCCGATCATCTCGGACGTGGTCTACATGACCGAGCAGGCCTACATGGTCATCGCCGGCGCGGCGCTGGTCAAGGGCGGCAAGAGCCAGAAGATCACCAGCCTCGACATCGGCGGCCCCGACGTCCACGTCCACCTCTCCAACTGCGCCGACGACCGGGTGCCGGACGACCGAGGCCTGTCTGAGCGATGATCCGCGGCGAGGTGGAGCGCCTGCCGACCAGCGCCGCTGCCTACTACCGCCGCGGCGTCGACCCGGCGCCGCCGCGGTTCCCGGCCGGACGAGCTCTCGAGCCTCTTCCCGGTCGACTACCGCCACGCCTACGACATGCGCCAGGTGATCGCCCGGCTGGTGGACGACGGGCTCTTCCGCGAGGTGGCGCCCGAGGTGGGCCAGGAGATGATCTGCGGCGTGGGTCGGGTCGGCGGGCTCTACGCGGGCTTCATCGCCAACAACCCCGGGCTCACCGCCGCACCCGACCGCCCGCGGCGAGCAAGCGCCCCGGCAGCATTCTCTACCGCGAGGGGATCGCCAAGATCAGCCAGTTCAGCCGGTGCTGCAACGACGACGGCATCCCGATCGTCTGGCTGCAGGACATCTCCGGCTTCGACATCGGCGCCGAGGCGGAGAAGCAGGGCCTGCTCGGCTACGGCTCGAGCCTGATCTACACCAACTCCACCAACACGGTGCCCGATGATCACGGTGCTGCTGCGCAAGGCCTCCGGCGCGGGCTACTACGCCATGGCCGGCATGCCCTACGACCCGGTGGTGCAGCTCGCGACGCCGATCTCACGGCTGGCGGTGATGGAGGGGCGAACGCTCGCGATCGGCGCCTTCAACACCAAGCTCGACGACAACTTCGAGATCGTCGCCGAGACCGAGGAAGAGCGCGAGAAGATCCGCAGCGGGATGGAGGACGTCGAGGCGCGCATCACCGACGACATGGATCCGATCAAGGCGGCCCGCCAGATGGACACCGACGAGGTCGTGCGGGTCGGACGAGATCCGTTCGTATCTCGAGGTGCTGGTGGAAGCCCTACCAGGGCTACGGCTATCGCCGGGTCAAGAACCCGCGGATCTGGTCCCTGCACGACATCGCGATCCTCGGGGAGGGCGGACGGTGAACATCCACCCGGAGGTCGATGTGCTCGTTCGCCGCGGCACCAACGACGACGGCGAGTTGATCCTGGAATCGCCCGCGCCGGGCTGGTGGTCCGCCGCTCCACGGGTCGGCGAGGTTCTGGTCGCGGGGTCCTGCGCGGGGCGGCTGACGTCCCTCGGCAGAACCGTCGCGCTGGTGGTCCCTCAGGGCGTGACCGGGCGGGTGGCCGAGCGCCGGCTCGTCACGCGCCGCGACCCGGTGGACTACGGACAGGTGCTGCTTCGGCTGATGCCGGTCGCGGCATCGGATGGCGAAGCGGTAGGAGCCGCGCACGCAAGGGAATCCTCCCCGGACGTTCCGGAGGGTGCGTTCGCGGTCACCTCCCCGACCCACGGCATGTTCTACCGCCGCCCACGGCCGGACGAGCCAGCCTATGTCGAGGTCGGGCAGATCGTCGAGAGCGGGTCCACCCTCGGGCTGGTGGAAGTGATGAAGTGTTTTTCCGCCATCACCTACGGCGGGCAGCAGCTGCCCGCCCGCGCCGAGGTCGTCGATATCCGTGCCGACGACGGGGCCGAGGTGACGACGGATCAGATCCTGTTCGTCGTCAGGCCGGCGTGATGACTCGAGTTCGTTCGATGTGTGGAAGGAGGCCGGTGTGGATTTCGAACTGACCGAAGATCAGAAGTCGATCCGCGACATGGCGCGCGACGTGGCGCAGAAGGAAGTCGTGCCGCACGCCGCGAAGTGGGACGAAGAGGCGCACTTTCCGCGCGAGCTGTTTGCAAAACTGGGAGAGCTCGGCTTTCTCGGGGTGACCATCCCGGAGCAGTACGGCGGCGCCGGGCTCGGCTATGTCGAGTACGCGACCATCGTCGAGGAGTTCGGCGCCGCGGACGGCGGGGTCGGGCTCGGCGTCGCGGCCCACAACTCGTTGTGCACGAACCACACCTATCTGTTCGGCTCCGAGGAGATCCGGCGGGAGTTCCTGCCCAGGCTGGCCGGCGGAGAATGGATCGGGGCGTGGGGTCTGACCGAGGCCGGGGCCGGTTCCGACGCCGGCGGCACCAGGACGACCGCGGTCCGGGACGGCAACGAGTGGGTGATCAACGGCTCCAAGAACTTCATCACCCACGCGACGGTGGGCGACGCCGCAGTGGTCATCGCGCGGACGGGCAAAGGCGGCGACCACCACGGGATCTCCGCGTTCTTCGTGCCCTTCGACCGCCCCGGGGTCGCTCCCGGCAAGAAGGAAAAGAAGCTCGGCATGGCGAGCTCCGACACCTCGTCGCTGATCCTCGAGGACTGCCGCATCCCGGCGTCCTACCTGCTGGGTGAGGAGGGCGACGGTTTTGTCCAGGCCATGAAGGTGCTGGACGGCGGGCGGATCTCGATCGCCGCCCTTGCGGTGGGGATCGGCCGCGGCGCGCTCGAGGCCACGATCGAGTACGCCCAGGTGCGGGAGCAGTTCGGCAAACCGATCTCGTCGTTCCAGCTCACCCAGGCCAAGCTGGCCGACATGGCGACCCAGCTCGACGCGGCCCGCCTGCTCACCTGGCGGGCGGCGGCGCTCAAGGACCGGGGCCAAACCGTCACCAGAGAATCCTCCATGGCCAAGCTCTTCGCCTCGGAAGCGGCGGTGCGGATCGGCGAGGAAGCGGTGCAGATTCACGGCGGCTACGGCTACACCAAGGACTACCCGGTCGAGCGATTCTGGCGCGACTCCAAGCTGTGCACGATCGGCGAGGGCACCTCGGAAATTCAGCGCCTGGTGATCGCCCGCGAGGTCCTGAGATAGAGCTCACGGCCCAAGGTATTCAGAAGAGGCCTCCGCTGGTGATCGCGCCGTCCGCGATGGTGGCTTCGACCCCGATCCCGAGGATGGCCGAGTCCTCGACGGCGAGCGGATCGCCGGTCAGCACCACGAGATCGGCCCTGCCGCCGACGGCAAGACCGCCGCGCTCCGGGCCGCCGCCACCGGCCGGCCACAGCCGGGTCTGGATCCTCAGGCTCTCCAGCCGCGGCAGCCGCTCGGCCGGGTGCCAGCCGTCGTCCGGCAGCCCGTTGCCGTTCCGCCGCGTGGTCGCGGCGTAGAAACCGAGCAGCGGCTCGGCGGGGGCCGTGAAGTAGTCGGAGCCGAATGCGAGGTGCGCGCCGGCCGCGGCCAGCCGGCCCAGGGCGTAGACCCGGTCGCTGGAGTCGCCCACGCGCGCGTCCTCCATCGCCAGGCCGTGGTCGTCGGGCGCCACGAAGTCGGGGTTCACAGCCAGCACGACGCCCAGCGCCGCCGCGCGGTCGAAGTCCTCCGGCGCCGCATACGAGAAGTGCTCGATCCGCAGCCTCCCGGGCGGCAGCCCGGGCCGCTCGCGCAGGATCTGCTCGTAGACATCGAGGGCCATGCCGACGGCCCGATCCCCGATGGCGTGGGTGGCGACGTCGAACCCGGCGTCGAGGGCCGCCACGGCCTCCCGCCGGATCTCCTCGCGGGTCATCCTCTCCACCCCCGACGTCGTCGGGTCGTCGGCATACGGGTGCGAGAGCAGGGCCCCCCGGCTCCCGAGGGCGCCGTCGGCGAAGAGCTTGACGTGGGTCACGCCGATGCGCGGCGTCAGCCGGCGGAAGGCCTCCGGGTCGGCGGTGATGCGGTCCCACAACGGGCTTGGCGCCGGCACCATCAGGTGGACCCGCAGCGGCAGGGGCGACGCGAGATCCGCGGCCACCAGGAGCTCCATGTAGCTTTCGAAATCGAGGCTGAGATCGACGACCCCCGGCAGGCCGAGAAAACCGGCGTCGAAGACCTCGGTGACGCCCTGCGCCGCCAGCGCCTCCGCCGCGAGCCGGAATGCGCGCCGGATCTCGGCAGGCGACGGTTCGGGCAGCGACGGCCGCAGCAGCTCGTTGGCGCGTTCGAGGAGCACCCCGCTGGGCATTCCATCCGGGGCGCGGAGGATGACCCCACCAGGCGGGTCAGGCGTCGCGCCGTCGATCCCGGCCGATGACCAGGGCGAGGTCGCTGGCCCACCCGGCGTGGCCGTCCACCCGGGTGAAGAACACCGGGTGGGCGGGCGCGGCCGCCGACAGCTCCTGGTTGGTGGGCAGCGCGGAGGCGCCCCAGGCGCCCTGGCTCCAGCTCTGGCCGAGGATCCACGCGCCCTCGGGGAGAGCCGCCGCGGAGACACGGACCTCGTCGGCGATCGCTCCCAGCGAATCCAGACCGGCAAGGTCGACAAAGGCCGGTGACGGCTCGGCCCGGTACATCAGAGAGAATCCGAGGTTGAGGAGGTGAACGTGGTGGTCGACGAAGGCCGGCGCCATCACCCGGCCGGCGAGGTCGTAGTCGGCGGTGGCAGGCCCGCGCAGCCGTTCAACCTCCGCACGATCGCCCATCGCCAGGATGAGGCCCCCACCGACTGCGATCGCCTCGACCGTCGGAGGCTCACCCAACGTCAGGATGCGGCCGCCGCTGACGATGAGGTCGGCGTTCGGTTGTCGACGGTCGCGAGCACCCGGACGCGAGCGCCAGACAGACCAGGAGACTCGGCCACACGAACATCGTTCGTGCACGGCTGTGACATCATCGTTCAGCTCCCGCGATGACGATGGTCGTCCCCGCCACGAACGCGGGCATGACCCGTTCCACATCCTGCCGCGTGACCGCGTTCGACGGCCGCTGCGAACTCCTCGTCCGACACCAGCCTCCCGTGGCCGACCCAATCGTCGATCAGCTCCGCCGAGACCTCCCGGTTGCTCTGCGCGGCGGTCAGCCTGCGCCCCAGGAGGTGCGCCTTCGCCTCGTCGATCTCGGTCTCCGTCGGCGGCTTGCGACCAGTCCTTGCAGTGCTTCGCCCAACAGGGTCCGCATCGCGCCGAGCTTGGCCGGGTCGACCCCGATCGCCAGCGACACCCGTCCGCTCGCGCCGTCGCTCAGGTACTCGGCGTCGATGTAATAGACGAGGCCGCGGCGGCTGATCGCCTCGACCCCCAACCGCCCTTCGTAACCGTGGCTGAGGACGTAGAGCAGCATGCGCCACGCCAGAGAGTCCGGGTGGTCGAGTGGAGGCGCCGGCACGACGTAGCCCAGCGCGGCCTGGGCCACCGGCACCGGAAGATCGATCCGCCGCTCGCGCGGGCCCGGCGCCGGCGGCGGCAGATCGATGACAGCCGGCGCCAGATCACCGAAGTTCTTCTCGAGCGCCGGCAGGACGTCCTCCAACCGCAGATCGCCGACGAGGGCGATCACCGCCGCCCCCGTTTTCGCAACCGGATCGGTGACGCCCAGCGCCTCGTCAAAGGCGAGGGCCAGACGCGTCATCGGGTACTCGACGTCGGCGGGCGACTGCAGCGGCGCCGGTGCAGCGGTCAGCAAGGCCTCGCGCGCCTCCGCCAGCGTCGCTTCGACCGCCGGCGGGCGAAACCTGAAGTTCAGGGATGTCTGGCGCCAGAACGGAGAGTTCGCAGTCGCGTCGGCCGCGAACTCGAGCCGCGTCGTCGGCACAAGCACCCGGAGAAACGCCGAGGACGACAGCGGAACGTGTTGGAAGAGGACCGGCACACCGCCGGCGAGGCGCACGACCCTCGGAGGTGAGAGTGAGGACGGCTGCGCCGGCGCCTGAACCGGCGGAGGTGCAGCCGCGGCGGCGGCCGAATCCGCGGCCGCAGCGCACGAGACCCCCGGCGCCGGATCCGGGAGGTACCACCCGATCGTGCGCTGTTCGGGGCGCAGATACGTGCAGGCGACCCGCGAGACATCGGCCGCGGTGACCGCGGCCAGCCTTGCCGGCATCTCGAGGAGAACGTCGAGGGCGTCGAGCCCGGCGAAGTAGGCGAGCTGATGGGCCGCATCCTCGGTCGTCTCGAGGTCGAAAACCAGCTCGTCGAGGAGCTGCCGCCGCGCGGCCTCGACCTCCTCCTCCGCCGGCGGCTGCGCGGCCAGGAGATCGATCGCCGCCTGCAGCCGCCCCTCGAGACCCGCCGTCGCGGCATCTGCATCGATGCTGCCGGCGATGGTGAAGACGTAGGGGGCGGCCTGCGGCGGGTACCAGGTCGTGAGGTCATCGGCGATGCCGGCAAGCCGCGACGACGGCAGCACCGCATCTCCGAACTCGTTCTGTCCGAAGTTGATGCCGCGGCCGCCCGCCAGCACCTGCTGCACTATCAGGAAGGCGGGGTAGTCGGAGTCGGTGGCCGCCGGCGCGTGGTAGGCCACCTCGAAATGTCGGCGGCCGGTGGGACCCAGGAGCTCGACCCGCCGGACGCCGTTCTGCGGCGGTTCGACGGTCGGCGGCGGATGGACGCGTTCACCCGCCGGCAGGTCTCCGAAGAGATCACGGACCAGTTCGAGCACCTCATCGGCCGCCACCGGGCCGACCACGGCGAGAACCGCGTTGGCCGGGCTGTAGGCGCGCCGGTAGAACTCGACCAGGTCGTCGTGGCTGATGCTCTCGACGTCGCTCTCCCAACCGATGGAGTTGTTGCGGTAGGGGTGCTGGAGAAAGGCCACCGCCAGCACCGCGTCGAGCAGCACCGTCGCCGGGTCGTTTTCATACCCGTGCATCTCGGCCAGCACCGCGCCGCGCTCGGCCTCGACCTCCGCCGCCGGGATTTCCAGCCGCGCCATGCGATCGGCCTCGATCCGCAACGCCAGCTCGAGGTACCCGGCCGGCAGGGTCTCGAAGTAGGTCGTCTGGTCGAGCCAGGTGTAGCCGTGCCACTCGCCTCCCGCCGCGTAGATCGAGCTCACGAGCCCGGTGTCCGGGAAGTTGTCGCTGGCCCGGAAGGCCATGTGCTCCAGGAAGTGCGTGAGGCCGGTCCGGCCGACCTCTTCGTTGCGGGCCCCGACCCGGTACAGCATCTGCACGCTGACCGCCGGCGCCGCCGGCACCTCGAGCACGATGACGGCGAGTCCGTTGTCGAGCCGGAAACGCTTCGCCTCGGCGAGATCGAAGGCGCCAAGCGGGCTTGCCGCCGCCAGCAGCGCCGCCCACCCGATCGCACTCCACCAACGGCGGACCGACCGCGTCCTTTGTTCGCCGCTCGCAACGTCTGCCATTCACACCTCCGGGCGGGAGTTTTCTCAGGTTAGCACGCGGCCCAGCAGTGCTAACCTCGATCCCCGACGGACCATGATGCGCCCGCCCGGGAGGGTTCCATGCGGCAGAATTCGAAGTTGTGCGCCACGCTTCTTCTCGCGACGTCCGTCGGTTTCGCTCTGACCGGGTGCGGCGGCGATCCCCCGCCGGCCGCGCCCCCGGATCTCGGGGCGCGGATCGACGCCCTCTTCGCCCCCTTGACGACCGGCGACTCCCCCGGCGCGGCGGTCATGGTGATCCGGAACGACGAGGTCCTCCACGCCGCCGGCTACGGACTCGCCGACCTCCAGAGCCGCACCCCCATCACGCCGCAAACCTCCTTCCGGCTGGCCTCGGTGTCCAAGCAGCTCACCGCCATGGCGATCATGATCCTGGCCGACCGCGGCGAGCTCTCCTACGACGATCCGATGGTCGAATTCCTCCCCGAGCTCGCGCGCTTCGGCGAGGGCATCACGCTGCGCCACCTCCTCACCCACACCTCGGGTCTGCCGGACTACTACGACGTCCTCGAGGAGGAGGCCGGGGAGGAAATGCCCGACACCGAAGCAGCGATGCAGTTTCTCGCCGCCTGGGAGGAGCCTCCACTGTTCGCTCCCGGCGACCGCTACGAGTACTCCAACCCCGGCTACGAGATGCTGGCGCTGGTTGTGGAGCGGGTGTCGGGACAGACCTTCGGGCGGTTCCTCGCGGACACCATCTTCACGCCGCTGGGTATGACCCACACCGTGGTGCGCGACAGCTCGGAGCCCGAGATCCCCCAACGGGCCCTCGGCTACGCCCGCAAGGACGGCTCGTTCGAGCTCCTGGACACCCACCCGCTCAACCACATCATCGGATCGGGCGGCATCTACGCGTCGGTCGAGGACCTGGCCCGGTGGAGCCGCGCCCTCGACGGCGAGAGCCTGGTCAGCCGCGCGACCCTGGAGGCGGCCTGGGCGCCAGTCGAGCTCGCAGGAGGCGAGGTCTACCCCTACGGGTTCGGCTGGCGGCTCGGCGACTACGGCGGTCTCGGCCCGCGGATGTGCCACAGCGGCCACTGGCTCGGCTTTTCGAACTTCCTGGTGCGCTATCCCGCGCAACGGGTGACCGTCATCGTCCTCTCCAACATCGAGGACTTCGAGAGCGAGGAGTACGCCGGCCGGATCATCGATCTGCTCTTCCCCTCGACCCTCATCGCCGGCGCCACCGTGGTGGACGGGACCGGAGAGCCCCGCTTCACCGCCGACGTCCGCATCGTCGACGACCGCATCGACCGCCGTCGGCGACCTCGAGCCGGGGCCCGGCGAACCGGTGATCGACGCTGCGGGTCTGGTGCTGGCGCCCGGCTTCATCGACACCCACAGCCACGCCGACCGCGCGATCCTCGACCGCCGCGACGCGCTCGGCGCGGTCAGCCAGGGCATCACCACGACGGTGGTCGGCCAGGACGGCGACTCCGTCTTGCCGCTCGATGAGTTCTTCGGCCGGCTCGAGGCGACGCCGCCGGCGATCAACGTGGCCTCGTACGTCGGCCACGGGACCGTGCGCGGCAAGGTCATGGGAGAGGACTTCAGACGCGCGGCCACTGACGAGGAGATCGCGCGCATGGCGGCGCTGGTCGAGCAGGAGATGGCCGCGGGCGCGCTCGGTCTCTCGAGCGGGCTCGAGTACGACCCCGGGATCTACTCGACCACCGCCGAGGTCATCGCGCTGGCGAAGGCGGCAGCAGCCGACGGCGGCCGCTACATGAGCCACGTCCGCAGCGAGGACCGCCGGTTCTGGGAGGCGATCGACGAGATCATCGCCATCGGCCGCGAGGCCGACCTGCCGGTCCAGGTCTCCCACATCAAGCTCGCCCTGCGAAGCCTGCACGGTCAGACCGACCGTCTGCTGGAAACCCTCGACCGGGCCCGCGCCGAGGGCGTCGACGTCACCGCCGACATCTACCCCTACACCTACTGGCAGGCGACGCTGACGGTGATGTTCCCCGACCGCAACTTCGCAGACCCGGAGGCGGCGCGGTTCGCCGTCGAGGAGCTCGCGGCGCCGGAGGACATGCTGATCCCGGTCTTCGAGCCCGACCCGTCGCTGGCCGGCAAGACGCTGGCGGAGATCTCGGCGATCCGCGGCACCGACCCGCCCACGACCCTGATGGACCTGATCCGGGAAGCCGAGGCGCTGCGCAGGAAGAAAGGGTCCTCGGTTGGGGAGGACGATGTCGAAAGCGTGATCGCGACCAGCATGCGGGAGGCCGATATCGAGAAGTTGATGCGTTGGCCCTTTATCAACTTCTGCACCGACGGCGAGCTCGCCGGGACCCACCCGCGGGGCTTCGGTTCGTTCCCGCGCATCCTCGGCCGCTATGTCCGGGAGCTGCGCGTCCTGACCCTCGAGGAGGCCATCCGCAGGATGACCTCGCAAGCAGCATCGAACGTCGGGTTGCGGGAGCGCGGCCGGCTCGAGCCGGGGTCGCTTGCCGACCTCGTGCTCTTCGACCCCGAGACCGTGATCGACCGGGCGACCGCCCGGGCGCCGCAGACCGTCTCGGTCGGGATCGAGATGGTGTGGGTCAACGGCCGCCCGGTGTGGCAGGGCGGGCAAACGAGCGGGCGCACGCCCGGGCCAGGTACTGCGGCGGGGTGCAACCCAGTGACCGCCCGGCCCCGGAAGCAGCCCCCCCGGTGGGCCGCTGCCGCGGCCTGCTTCGCCATTCTCGCTGCCGGAGTCGTCGGCCCCCTCCAGGCAGGCCCCGATGCCGATGGGGTCCGGCCGCTGAGGATCGAGGATCTGTCGAATCTCCGGGAGGTCTCCGATCCCAGGATCGCGCCCGACGGCGAGTGGGTCGCCTACACGGTGACCTCGACCGACGCCGAACGGGACAGCGACAACAGCGACCTCTGGATGACCAGCTGGGACGGCGCGCGCACCGTGCAGCTGACCCACACCCCGGAGTCCGAGCACACGCCCCGCTGGAGCCCGGATGGGCGCCGGCTGGCCTTTCTGTCGGGCCGCTCCGAGGCGAAGGGAACGGACCAGCTGTGGCTGCTCGACCGCGACGGCGGTGAGGCGGAATGCCTCACCGATCTGGACGGCGGGGTGTCCGATTTCGCGTGGTCTCCCGACTCGAAGCGGTTGGTGCTGGTCTCGGAGGTGGCTCCAGACAGCGCCGGTGAAAGCGACAGGCCGCGGCCGATCGTGATCGACCGCTACCAGTTCAAGGTCGATGGCGTGGGCTACCTGGGCGACTCCCGCTCCCACCTTTTTCTATACGACATCGAGAACCGGCGCGCGGAGATCCTCACCCCGGGAGAGTTCGACGAGATGATGCCGGCGTGGTCCCCGGACGGGTCGACGGTCGTCTTCGTCAGCAAGCGCGGTGACGACCCCGACCGCCACTCCAACTGGGACCTGTGGCTCGTCGAGCCGCGACCCGGCGCGACGGCGCGGCGGCTGACGACGAGCCCGGAAATGGAGTGCGACCCCGAGTGGGGGTGGGGCACGCCGCCGGTGTTCAGTCCCGACGGCGCCGCCGTCGCCTTCATGCAGGCCGGCGCGCCGGAGCTGACCTGGTACTCGCTGCAGCAGGTGGCGGTCATTCCGACCGCCTCCGGCCCGATCCGGCTGCCGACCACTGCACTCGACCGCAATACGACCTCGCCGCGGTGGTCCGACGACGGCACACACCTCTACTTCCTTCTCGAAGACGACCAGAGCGTGGTGCTCGCGCGGGTGCCGGCCGCGGGCGGCGCGGTCGAACGGCTGACCGGGCGCGGGCGGACCGTGTACGGCTATGACGTCGGCCCCGGCGACCGGATCGCGGTCGTCTCGACGACGCCCGATCGCCCCGCCGAGATTCAAGCTCTCGAGGGCGGCGCGCTGCGCCCGCTGTCGAAGCAGAACGACGCCTGGCTCGCCGGGGTCGACCTCGGCACCACCGATGAGATCCGGTTCACGGCCGCCGACGGGACCGAGATCCACGGTCTGGTGGTGAAGCCGCCGGGGTTTGAACCGGGCCGGAGATACCCGACGCTGCTCCGCATCCACGGCGGGCCGGTGGCCCAGTTTCAGCACGAGTTCAGCTTCGACTGGCAGCTTTTTGCGGCCCACGGTTACGTCGTGGTAGGGGCGAACCCGCGCGGCAGCTCGGGACGCGGCGAGGCCTTCCAACGGGCGATCTTCAACGACTGGGGCAACGTCGACGTCGGTGACGTGCTGGCGGCGGTCGACACCGTGGTCGCCGCGGGGGTCGCCGACCCCGCGCGGCTCGGCGTCGGCGGCTGGAGCTATGGCGCCATGCTGACCAACTATGTGATCGCCAGCGACCGTCGCTTCCGGGCGGCGACCAGCGGCGCCGGGATCTCCAACATGCTGGCCGGCTACGGCACCGACGCCTGGGTGCGCGACTGGGAGATCGAGGTCGGCCTGCCCTGGGAGCGCCCCGAGGCCTGGCTTCGGCTGTCGTATCCGTTCCTGCACGCCGACCGGATCACCACGCCGACCCTGTTTCTGTGCGGTGCGGACGACTTCAACGTGCCGCTGATCCACTCCGAGCAGATGTACCAGGCCCTGCGCCGGCTCGGCGTGCCGACCGAGCTCGTGATCTACCCGGGCGAGTCGCACGGGATTTCGAGACCGAGCTTCCGGCGCGACCGGCTGCAGCGCTATCTCGACTGGTACCGCAGGTGGCTCGCAGCCCCCGCAATGAACAACCGCACTGGAGGAGACCCCATGACCCGCAACAACGCCGTGATCGTCACCGTCATCGTGACCGCAGCGATCGCCGCCACCGCGGTCGCGCAGGAGCCGGCCGGCTACCCCGGCCTGCCGAGCGAGACCCCGTCCACCTTCGTGCCGACCGACGACGGCTTCGACCACGTCCGGCGGGACGTCATGATCCCGATGCGCGACGGGGTCAGGCTCCACACCGTGATCCTGGTGCCGAAGGGCGCGGAGAACGCACCGATCCTGCTCACCCGCACCCCCTACGACGCCACCGCCCTGACCAGCCACGCCCAGAGCTCGAACCTCGGCAGAGTCCTCCACGGATACGACAACGCCACCGACGTGATCATCGACGGCGGCTACATCCGCGTCGTCCAGGACGTGCGCGGCAAGTACGGCTCCGAGGGCGACTACGTGATGAACCGCCCGCCGCGGGGGCCGCAGAACCCGACCCCGATCGACCACGCCACCGACACCTGGGACACCATCGACTGGCTGGTGAAGAACATCCCGGAATCGAACGGCAAGGTCGGCATCCTCGGCATCTCGTACGACGGGTTTCTCGCACTGATGCCGCTCTTCGACCCGCACCCGGCGCTCAAGGTGGCGGTGCCGATGAACCCCATGGTCGACGGTTGGATGGGCGACGACTGGTTCCACTACGGCGCCTTCCGCCAGCAGAACATGCCCTACATGTACGACCAGGAGGCGACCCGGAAATCCGAGGTCACATGGTGGATCAGCCATTTCGACGACTACGACATGTACATGGCGGCGGGTTCGGCGGGCGAGCTGGGCCGGCAGCGCGGGCTCGAGCAGGTCGGGTTCTGGCAGAAGATCCTCGCCCACCCCACCTACGACGCCTTCTGGCGCGACCAGGCTGTTGACACGCTGCTGGCGGCGCAGCCTCTGACCGTTCCCGTGATGCTGGTCCACGGCCTCTGGGACCAGGAGGACATCTACGGCGACATCGCGGTGTACGAAGCGATCGAGCCCAAGGACACCGACAACGACATGGTGTTTCTGGTCATGGGCCCGTGGAACCACGGCCAGCAGATCGAGGACGGCAGCTCGCTCGGCGCCCTGCGTTTCGGCAGCGACACGTCCCTGACCTTCCGGCGCGAGGTCCTGGCGCCCTTCCTGGCCCGCTATCTCCGGAACGACGAGCCCCCGGCGGACGTGGCGCCGGTGGTCGCCTACGAGACCGGCACCAACACCTGGCGGCGGCTCGAGGCGTGGCCGTCCGGGTGCGTCGAGGGCTGCACGGTCCAGGCGACGCCCCTCTACCTGCGGGCCGATCTCGGGCTCGGTTTCGCGGCGCCGGCCGCGGGCAACGACGCCTTCGCCGAGTACGTTTCCGACCCTGCCAAACCGGTGCCCTTCCGCGCGCGCCCGATCCAGCCGGTCGGCTACGAGGACGAAGGCCGGAGCTGGCCGGAGTGGCTGGTCGACGACCAGCGCGAGGCCTCCGGCCGCCCCGACGTCCTGGTGTTCACGTCCGAGGTCCTCACCGAACCGGTCAAGATCAGCGGCCAGCCGGTCGCCAACCTCATCGCCTCGACCAGCGGCACCGACTCCGACTGGGTGGTCAAGCTGATCGACGTCTCTCCCGACCAGGTGGCGGGCCAACCGAAGATGGGCGGCTACCAGCTGATGGTCTCGGCCGATGTCTTCCGCGGCCGCTACCGCGAGAGCTTCGAGGTGGCCGCGCCGATTCGCGCCGGCGAGCCCCTGCTCTACCGCTTTGAGCTCCCCACCGCCAACCACGTCTTTCTTCCGGGCCACCGCATCATGGTGCAGATCCAGTCGAGCTGGTTCCCCCTCTACGACCGCAACCCGCAGACCTTCGTCCCCAGCATCTTCTGGGCGAAGCCCGAGGACTTTCACAAGGCGACCCAGCGCATCTGGCACGCTCCCGGCCGCGAGAGCTTCATCGAGCTGCCGTTGGTTGTTCCAGAGTGAAGGCGGGGCGGGCCCACCCTGGAGAATTTTGAATTTTGAATTCTCAATTTTGAATTTCGGCCCACCATCAGAGTCGTCTACCTACGTGGCGAGGCCTAAGGGGCCCGCGGCGATTCTGAAGGTGGGCCAAGGCCCACTCACCCCCCTTTGTCATCCCGACCGAAGGCCCGGAGGGCCGCAGCGGAGGGATCCGGGGGGCGGCTGCCGGATGGACGCTCCCTGCAGCCCCCGCCCAGATCCCTCCGCTCGGTCGCTGCGCTCCCTCGGTCGGGATGACAGAGAGGGCATGGCGCTTCGCTCCCTCGATCTCAGGGATCTGAATGTGGGCCAAGGGCACCCTGCCTGTCGGACGGATCCGTAGGGTGGGCTTCAGCCCACCATCAGAGTCGTTCACCTGCGTGACGAAACCGAGGGGCCGGCTGCGATCCTGAAGGTGGGCCGAGGCCCACCCTCCGTCGGGCTCGAAAATCGCAAGAGCTAAAAGCTCACCTCTTCGGTCAGCGAGAAGCCGCGCTTTTTCAGCTCGTCGACGAAGAGCTGCGGCGGGACGGCGATCTCGACCGGTTTGGCGCCGCGCGGGGTCTGGCCGCGGGCGTTCATGATGGCGACGATGGCGCCGTCCCAGCCGGTGGTGCGCTGCATGGCGGTGAAGCCGGTCGCCTCGTCGAAGTAATCGATCAGCTCGACCAGCGCCTCGGCCGGCTTGCCGTTCTTCTCACCGACGGCCTTGACCCGGACGATGACGAAGTCCCGCTCGTCGTCGGCGGCGCGGATCTTGGGCTCGACGCAGGCGTGGAGGACATCCCGCGGCACCACCTCGACGCCGTTGATCACGACCGGCTCGAGGTCCATGAGACCCATGTCGATGACGGTCTTCCACTGCTCGAAGTGCCCCTTCCAGCGCAGGGTCTTGTTCTGGAAGGTCTGGACCTTGCCCTCGAAGGTCCAGGGGGCGGTCGAGGTCCCGCCGCCGGCGACGAAGGCCTCCATCCGGCCGATCGGCGCGGGGAACTCGATCTCCTCGTAGTCCTCCCGCTGGAAGGTCGGCACCCTGGTGACCTTGCCGTCCCGGAGGAAGATGGCCTCGCCGTAGTACTCGTTGGTGAGCCCGGCGATGTTGAAGGTGCAGCGGTAGTTGAAGGGCGGCTCCGGGTGCTGGACGTTGCCGCCGTCCCACATGAAGACGTGGTCCGCGCGGTCGAGCAGCGACATGGCGCGCACCATGAGGGTCGTGCCCATCCCCGGGACCTGGCCGCAGTCGGGGACCACCGCGATGCCGGCGGCGGTCGCCGCCGCATCCAGCTTGAGCTGCTCGCGGACGAGATCGGTGTTGCCGCCGAGATCGCACATCGAGGCGCGCGCCGCGATCGCCGCCTCGGTGATCGCCGGGTTGAGCCAATAGGGCACGGCCGAGAGGAAGGAGTCGATCGGTTCGAGAAAAGCCGCCAGCTCCGATCGGTCGGTCACGTCGAGGGCCACCCCCTCGGCGACGTCGCTGCCGATCAGCCGGTTGACCCGCCCGGCGGATGCCCTGGCCGCCGCCCCGTCGACGTCCGCGATCACCACCTTCTTCGCATCGCCGAACTTCGCCATGTCGAAGGCGGCCGCCGTGCCCTGCCGGCCGCCGCCGAGAACTCCGTAGATGTGGCCCATGTCGTCCTCCGTGTTCGCGCCCGTTCAACCGTTGTCGATTCGCAGGCGCCCGATCTTGCGCACGCCTGTTCGTTCTGCGAACATGTGTTCGTATTGCGTTTCACCGGGAGGTGCCGCGTGTCGACCCTGAAGAAAAAGGCCGCGCCGGGAGCCGATCGGCCGAAGCCGACGGCCGGCGCCAGCGCCCGCCCCCGCGAGTTCGTCCAGGGGCTCGAGCGCGGCCTCGCCGTCATCCGGTCGTTTTCCGCGCAGACCCCGAGCCTCACCATTGCCCTCGTCGCCGAACGAACCGGGCTCACCAGGGCTGCGGCCCGGCGCTATCTGAGGACGCTCAAGGCCCTCGGCTACGTCGTCCAGGACGGCGACCGTTTCAGTCTGACGCCGCGACTGCTCGACCTCGGCTTCACCTACCTCTCGACCCTCGACGTCACGAGCGTCGTCCACCCGTTCATGGAGACCGTGACCGCCACCCTCCACGAATCGTGCTCGGTCTCGGTGCTCGACAACCACGACGTGGTCTACATCGCCCGCCGCGCCGCCAACCGCATCATGAGCGTCAACCTCGCGGTCGGCTCGCGGCTGCCGGCCCACGCCACCTCGATGGGCAAGGTGCTCCTCGCCCACCTGCCACCCCGCGACCTCGATCGCTACTTTCAATCGGTCACCCGCGAGCCCCTGACGGACCACACGATCGTCGATGAGAAGGCCCTGCGGGCAGCGCTCGACCGGGTGCGCGGCGAGGGCTGGGCCGTCGCCGACCAGGAGTCGGAGCTCGGGGTGCGATCGGTCGCCGCCCCGATCTTCGGCCGCGACGGCGAGGTCCACGCCGCGATCAACGTCTCCGCTCATGCGACCCGGGTCTCTCTCGAGCAGCTGCAAAAGGACTACCTCCCGGTCCTCCTCGAGGCGGCACGCGGGATCTCGAAGGCCCTCGGCGCCACCGGGTGAGGCCTCGGTGCGGGCGGCCACCTCAAACGGCTGCCATCGCCTCGCCGAGGCTCGCCTCCAGAATCGTCATCGCCTCGTCGACCTCAGGCTTTGTGACCACCAGCGGCGGTATGAAACGCAGAGTGCTGGTGCCGCAGGAGAGCAGGATCATGCCGTTGTGAAAGGCGCGGTGGAGCACGTCACCGCACAACTTCTTCGCCGGGGTGCGTGAGGATCGGTCGGTGACCAGCTCCATCCCGATCATCAGGCCCTTGCCGCGCACCTCGCCGATGACCTCGAACCGGGTTTGGAGCTCCCGCAGCCGGTCCATGAAGTACGTTCCGACCTCCGCGGCGTTGGCGGCGTACTCGCGCTCCACCAGGTCGAGGGTGGCGAGGGCCGCGGCGCAGCACAGCGGGTTGCCGCCGTAGGTGTTGCCGTGGGAGCCGCGGGGCCACTCCTCCATGATCCGCCGCTTGGCGACCACGAGACCGATCGGCATCCCGGAGCCGACGCCCTTGGCCAGGGTCATGATGTCCGGCGCCACGCCCCAGTGCTGCGCGGCGAACATCTTCCCGGTGCGGCCGACGCCGCACTGCACCTCGTCGAAGATGAGGAGGATCCCGTGGCGGTCGCACAGCGCTCTCAAGCCCGCCAGGAACCCGTCGGGGGGGACGATGTAGCCGCCCTCACCGAGGATCGGCTCGATCAGGATGCCGGCAACCTCGTTCGGCGGCACGTTGGCTTTGAAAAGAACGTTTTCGATGTAGTCGAGAACCGCCCGCCCCTGGTCGTCGCCGGCGAGCAGCGGCCGGTAGTTGTTGGGGTAGGGAACGTGGGTGACGCCCGGCATGGTCGGGAAGAAGCCGCTCTGCTGCGTGACCTTGCTCGAGGTGAAGGCGAGCGAACCCATCGTGCGGCCGTGGAACGCCCCGAGAAAGCCGAGAAAGCGGGGCCGTCCCGTGACATCGCGGGCGAGCTTGAGGGCGCCTTCCACGCTCTCGCTGCCGGACTGGGCGAAAAAGGTCATCACCGGCTCGCCCATGGGATCGAGCTCGGCGATCTTCTCAGCCAAACGGATCTGGCCCTCGTGCCAGTAATCCGAGCTGATGTGGAGGAAACGGTCGGCCGCGTCCTTGATGGCCTGGACGACCCGGGGGTGGGAGTGGCCGGTCGCGCAGACCGCGATACCGGCCGCGAAGTCGAGAAAGCGGTTGCCGTCCACGTCCCACACCTCGCACCCCCGGCCGTGCGACATCACGAAGGGGTAGTCGCGTGGGTAGGACGGCGAGACCACCCGCGCGTCCCGCGCCAGCAGTGCCTGCGCCTTCGGTCCCGGCAGCTCGGTCGTGATGTGGGGTGTTTTCATGGATCGACCCTCACTCGACAACGGTCTGCGACTGCTCGCGGAGGTAGAGCGGCAGGTAGTAGGAGGAGCCGATGGCCTTGCCCGTCGACCCGGAGCCCTTCCACCCGCCGAAGGCCTGGTAACCCGGCCAGGCGCCGGTGGTCGCCCCCTGGGGGCGGTTGACGTAGAGGACCCCCGCCTCGATGTGGTCGAGGAAGTACCTGATTTCCTCGTCGTCGCCGTAGCACCCTGCAGTCAGACCCAGAGGGCTCGCGTTGGCGAGGGCGATGCCCTCGCGCAGGTCCTTGACCCGGGCCACCATCAGAATCGGCACGAACATCTCCTCGCCGAAGAGCGGGTGGTCGGGCGGGGCCGCGGCCACGGTGCACGGCACGAAGTGGCCGTGGGCGTACTTTCCCTCACCGTGGCACTCACCGCCGATGAGGATGCGGCCGCCCCCGGTTTCGAGCCGGTCGCAGTAGCCCGCGAAGTTGCGGGCGGCGCGGTCGTTGATCACCGGGCCCATCGAGACGCCGCGCTCGGTCGGGTCGCCCACGGTCACGGCCCGGGTCGCCTCGACGACTCTCTCGAGGAGCTCGTCGGCGACGCCCTCCTCCACGTAGACCCTGGAGAGGGCCGAGCACTTCTGGCCGGACAGTCCGAAAGCGGAGCGCACGATCCCGGCCACCGCCCGCTCCATATCGCCCCGCGCGGTCACGATGCAGGCGTTCTTGCCGCCCATCTCGGCGATGCAGGGCCGCGGATACGCGCCGCCGGCCATGCTCCGGTAGAGGTTCATCCCGACCTCGTAGGAACCGGTGAAGGTGATGCCCGCGAGATCGGGGTGCGGGACCAGGGTCGTGCCGACGACGCTGCCGGGGACCGTCAGGTAATTGAAGACGCCGGGCGGAAAGCCGGCGTCGCGGATGCAGTCCGCCAGCAGCCGGCCTGCCCACGGGGTGTCGGTCGCACCCTTGAGCACGACGGTGTTGCCGGTGATGAGAGCGGCGGATGCCGGCCCGCCGCCGAGGGCGAGGGGGAAGTTGAAGGGCACGATCACCCCCCACACGCCGTGGGGCTTGAGGACGCTGCGGTTGTGCGAACGGAAGTCGGGCAGCGGGTCGTCGGGCATGACCACGTCGTAGCCCCCGTTGCGTTCGAACTCCGCCGCATAGCCGGTGAAGAAGTCCGCCGTCTCCTGGGTCTCCCCCAGCGACTCCATGCGGTTCTTCCCGACCTCGAGGGCGAGCGCCGCACCGATGTGGTAGACCCGCTCCTCCATCAGCGCCGCGGCACGGCGGACGAGGCGGAGCCGCTCCTCGGGCGGGGTCGCGCGCCAGATCGGAAACGCCCTTTTCGCCGCCGCCATCGCGCGGTTGACGTCGTCGGCGTCGCCGACCGGAAAGCGCCCGAGCACCACGCGCTGATCCACCGGGCTCAGGTTCTCGGACATCTCCCGGCCCGCGACGTCCTTGCCGTCGATGTGCATCGCGTGGTCGGCGCCGAGCCCGGCCCGCACCTCGGCGAGGGCCGCCTCGAAGCGCGTGTGCATCTCCTCCGGGGGGTTGAACATGGTCGAATAGGTGAGCTTGAAGGTCATGACCACTCCAATTCTGTGAGCAGGCGTTCCATCAATCCGAGGGCCTCCGCGAGGTCCTTTTCCTCGATCACCAGCGGCGGCGCGAGGATGATGAGGTTGCCGCGGGTGGCGAAGGAGACCCCCTCGTCCCGCGCCCGCTCGACAAAGATCTTGAGGGAGGGATGGCTCTCGGGCCACGGCGAGATCGGCTCCCGCGTGGCGCGGTCCCGGACCAGCTCCACCACCGCGAAGAGCCCGTGCCCGCCGCGGACATCGCCGATGATCTCGACGCGGTCCTGGATGGCGCGAAGCTCGGTGAACAACCGAGCGCCCAGGGTCCGCGAGCGCTCGATGAGGTTCTCGTCCTCGTAGGCCTCGAGGGCCGCCACGCCGGCCGCACAGGAAAGGGGGTGGCCGCAGTAGGTCAGCCCGGTGAGGAGCATCTCGTGTTCGAGCCGGGCGGCGATCTCCCGCGACATGACGACGGCGCCGAGCGGCAGGTGCGCGCCGGTGAGGCCCTTGGCAAGGCTCATCAGATCGGGGCGGCCGGCCTCGCCCGATCGCTGCCAGGCGAACCACTCGCCGCAGCGGCCGAACCCGCTCATCACCTCGTCGGCGATGAGGGCCACCCCGCGGCGGGCGGTCTCTTCGCGCACCAGCGGCCAGTAGTTGTCGGGAGCGACGATGCCGTTGGTCCCGGCATTGGATTCCAGGAGGACCGCGGCCACCTCCTCCACCCCGTACTCGTCGATGACGTGTCCGACCTGGCGCGCGGCGCGTTCACCGCACTCCGCGTCGGAGACGGCGGCGAAGGGACAGCGGTAGGCGTACGGCGGGGGAACGTGGACGACCCGCAGATCGCCGGGGTCGACGGCGCCGCGGGTCCGGGTATCCCCGGACAGCGCCATCGCGCCATAGCTCGCGCCGTGGTAGGAGCGGTCGCGGGTGATGACCCAGCCTTTCGGCTTGCCGGCGGCCTGGCGGGCGAACTTGACGGCGTGCTCGTTGGCGTCGGCGCCCCCGAGGGTGAAGAAGACCCGCCCTCCCTCGAAGCCCGATTTCTCCAACAACAGCTCCGCGAGCCGGGCCCGCGGTTCGGCGCCCCACGCCGCCGACACGTAGCAGAGCTTTTCGGCCTGCTCGCGGATGGCCCGGATCAGGGCCGGGTGCTGGTGGCCGAGGTTCATGCACTCGGAGAGGCTGCTCATGTCGAGACAGCGGTGCCCGCTTTCGTCCCAGAACCACGCGCCCTCGCCGCCGACGATCGTGGGCGCGTCCCAATCGGCCTGGACGCACCAGCTGTGGAGCACGGAAAACCGCTCGGGGGTCATTTCGCCGGTCCTCCCCCGCCGCCGGCCCGGGGGTCGGCGACGCGCTCGATAATCATGGCGATGCCCTGCCCGACCCCGATGCACATGGTGCACAGGGCGAAGCGACCACCGGTCCGCAGCAACTGGTACAGGGCGGTGGTGACCAGACGCGCGCCGCTCATCCCGAGGGGGTGGCCGAGGGCGATGGCGCCGCCGTTGGGGTTGATGCGCGGGTCGTCATCGGCCAGACCGAGGTCCCTGGTGACCGCGAGCGCCTGCGCGGCGAAGGCCTCGTTGAGCTCGATCACATCCATCTGCCCGAGGCTCATGCCCGTCCGCGCGAGGATCTTCCTGACCGCCGGCGACGGCGCGAAGCCCATGATCCGTGGCGGCACCCCGGCCGTCGCCATGGCCACCACCCTGGCCAGGGGCTCGAGACCGTTCTTCTCTGCCGCGTCCTCTGACGCCACCAGGAGGGCGCAGGCGCCGTCGTTGATGCCCGAGGAGTTGCCGGCCGTCACCGTGCCGTTGGTTCTGAACAGCGGTTTCAGCCCGGCCAGCTGTTCGGATGTCGTCCCCGGGCGCGGGTGTTCATCGCTGTCGATCACCAGCGGTTCCAGCTTGCGGCGCGGCACGGTGACGGCGGTGATCTCCTCGGCGAGAGCGCCCGCCGCCTTCGCGGCCTCGGCCTTGGCCTGGCTCCAGGCGGCAAAACGGTCCTGGTCCTCGCGCGAGATCCCGAACTCCTCGGCGACGTTCTCCGCGGTCTCCGGCATCGAGTCGACGCCGTAGTGCTCGGCGAGGATGGGGTTGACGAAGCGCCAACCGATGGTGGTGTCGAAGATCTCCGCCTCGCGGCTGAAGGCCGCGGTGGCTTTGCCCATGACGAACGGGGCGCGCGACATCGACTCGACCCCGCCGGCCAGCACCAGATCCTGTTCTCCCGCCCTGATGGCGCGGGCCGCGATGCCGACGGCGTCCATCCCCGAGCCGCACAGACGGTTGACCGTCGTGCCGGTGATCTCGGGCGGCAGCCCCGCCAGCAGCAGGGCCATCCGCGCGACGTTGCGGTTGTCCTCACCGGCCTGGTTGGCGCAACCGTAGACCACATCGTCGATCAGCGCGGGATCGAGGTCCGGATTCCGTTCGATCAGGGCTCGCATCGGCAGGGCCGCCAGGTCGTCGGTCCGGATCTGGGCGAGCCCACCGCCGTAGCGGCCCACCGGGGTCCGGGTGGCGTCGCAGAGAAAAGCTTCAGTCATGGTCAATCTCCCCCACCGCTGGGATCAGATCGGCGACGTTCGATTCACCGGACGGCACCAGGGAGCGGAGGATCTCGAGCTCCGCCGCGGTCGGCTCCTCGGTCCCAAGAATTTCGGGGGCGACCCTGAGCTGCCAGCCCGTGGCCTCGATTGCGGTCTCGACCGACACCCCGGGGTGGAGGTGGGTCAGCACGAGCTCGCCGCTTTCGGCATCCGGTTCGAGGATGCCGAGATCGCTGATCACGGCCTGCGGGCCGCGGCCGGGCACCCCGAGCTCCCGGCGGGAATTGCCGCCGTGCAACATCCCCACCGTCGTCATGAAATCGAGCTTATCGACAAAGGTCCTCGGGTTCTGGCTCAAGAGCACCAGGGTGCGCCGGCAGAAACCCGCGATCTCCGGCGCGCCGCCGGCTCCGGGGAGCCGGACCTTTGGCTTCCGGTAGTCGCCGATGACCGTCGAGTTGAGGTTGGCGAAGCGGTCGATCTGGGCCGCACCGAGAAAACCGGTGCGGATCCACCCGCCCTGCAGCCAGTAGTTGAACATCTCCGGCACCGACACCACCGCCTTGGCCATCCGGCTCAGCTCCGGATCGCCGATGGACAGGGGCAGCACCGTCGGTTTGGTATCGAGCGTCCCGCTCTCGTAGATCATCGCGAGGTCCGGCGCGTGGGTCTGCCGCGCGAGGTTGGCGGCCTTGCTCGGCAGCCCGATGCCGATGAAGACCACGTCGTCGACATCGAGCATGCGGGAGGCCGCCACCACCATCATCTCCTCCGGCGTGTATCGAGGCTCAGACATAGCCGTCCTCCTTCAGCCGGGCGAGGTAGTGGATGAAGTCGTCGCTCTCCACGAGGTAGCGCTGCATCCAGTCGCGGAAGAGGTCGTAGTCTTTGCTGACGTCGCCCCACTTCTGGTAGAAGGTGTTGCTCCGGTCGTAATACCCCTCCGCGTAGGACGGGAAGGCGCCCAACCGCGCCTCGCACACCACGTCGACCGCCCAGCGCGGTATGACGGTGCCGCCGGCGCGCTCGTCGACGCTGTCGACGATCTCCTCGACCGTGACGATGCTGCATGCGGCGGCGAGGACCGCCTCCTTCTGGACGCCCAGAATCCCGGTCATCCACACGTTGCCCTGGCGGTCCGCGCGCTGAGCGTGGATGATCGCCACGTCCGGCCGGTGGGCCGGGATCGCCGTCAGCTGCTCGCCCGTGAAGGGGCACTCCAGGGTCTTGATGTTCGGATTGACCTCGGGATAGTCGGTCCCGCGATAGCCTTTGAAGACGGCGCACGGCATCCCCGCCGCCCCGGCGGCCCAGGCGTTGGCCATCGCCGCGTGCGCGTGCTCCTCGAACTCCATCTCGTGCGGCACGCCCTTCTCGTAGGCGTCGCGGAGGCGGAAGAGCGAGCCCACTCCCGGGTTGCCCCCCCACGAAAAGACGAGCTTGTCGGCACACCCCATTCCGATCATCTGGTCGTAGATGATGTCCGGCGTCATCCGGATCAGGGTGAGGTGGCGGATCCCCTGGCGGATGATCTCGGCCCCGGCGGCGTGCGGAATGAGGTGGGTGAAGCCTTCCGCCGCCACCGAGCACCCCGGTTTGACGTGCCTCGTGACGGCCTCGGCGAGCTCCAGAAATTCGGTCATGCTGATGTCCTCGATACCACGCACCGGTTTCAGATCTCAATATGTTCGCTATTCGAACATCTGTTCGCTCTGCGACAGCCACAAAACTACCTCCCGCGGTGAGAGGTGTCAACGGCGGGGCGTCCGAGAGAGAGGTCAGCGCGGCAGGGACCTGATGAAGGCCTCGCCGCGCACGATCATCTCGTCGTGGTCCTCCGGGGCTGCGAGCCCGTCGAGCAGATCGCAGGTGCGGCTGCGCAGCCGGTCGTCGGCCCGCGGGCAGTTCTGCTGTCGCCAGTCGTCGACGGTCAGATTGGGGAAGAGGGCGCTCTCGAAGTAGGCGGTCCGGAAGTGCTCGAGGGTGCTTGAGGCCATCAGGAAATTGCCGCCCGGACCGACCTCTGCGATGTCGGCCAGGGCGAGCGACGCCTCGTCGACGGCGAAACCGGCGGCGAGACGGCGGGTCTGGGCGATGACCTCGTCGGCGTACACGATGACGTTCGCAGAGAACGTGGTCGAACCCAGGTTGTCACCGACAAACGGCGCCAGCCCGACCTTGCCGAGACAGCTGAGCAGGTGGTTGGCCCAGAGATGGCCGGCGACGATGACATCCCCACCCCAACCCATCCCGCTGCCGGACGTCCCGCAGTGCGGAAGCCGGTAGAACGCCATCATCTCGGCGCAGGCGAGATTGAGCAGATAGCTGATGGGGTCGTAGAAGTTGGCCATCCCCCGCATGTCGAAGTAGGCAGGGAGGATGCCGAGGATGACCGGCGCCCCCTCCTTCATGAGCTGGCTCAGGACCAGCCCCGCCAGCAGCTCGGCGTTGAGCACCACCAAGGCTCCGGCGGGAGTGATCGGCGTCGTCGCTCCGGCCATCCCGTAGTTGGAGTAGATGAAGGGCAGCCCCCGCTCGATCGTGATGCGCATCTTGTCGGAGGTCCCGCTGTTGATGACCAGCGGGGTGACCGGGTTGAAGTAGGGCACGACGAAAGGCTTCGCGGCGAGGTCCGGGTGCAGCCTTTCGAGGAGATCGAGGACCGCCGGGTAGCTCTCCTCCTGCGACACCAGGAGGACCAACGGCTTGGTGCTGTTGGCGGCCATCTCCAGCGTGGCGTACAGATCGGCCGTATCCGGACCGACGTCGTGGAGGACGCCGACCGTCGAGATCGCATCGAACGACGGCAGGCGCTCCCCCAACCGGACCATCGTTTCCATGTGGCTGCGCCGGAACTCGACCACCTCGTCGGTCATCGGGTCCTGGTAGTTGAGGGCGGTGACGCCGATCCCGAAACGGGTCTCCCCTCCCTCGCCGAGCTGGAAGGCGGGTTGCCCCAACCGGTCGAAAACATCGATTCGCGAGGGCGCCGCATCGAGGGCCCACTGCACGAGGCCGGCCGGGATGCGGACCCGATCGCCGTCGACTTCGGCGCCGGCATCCCCGAGGATCCGTCTCGCATCGTCGGCGTCGACGCGCACCCCGACCGAGGCCAGGGTGTGGAGCGAGTGGTCGTGGACCCGGGCGATCTGGTCCCCGGTCATCACGGTGATCTGCGGTCGGACGTGCGGCATGGACCATCCCCCCAGCGGATCGATCTTACGCTATCCGAAATGTCTCGGAATCCCCTGACCCACGGGGTGTTTGCTAGACTCCCGCCATCGAAAACGCGACGCCGACACGCCGCTCGGGTTCCACGGAGGGTGAGGAAATGGCCTGTGTCCGCAGTTCCGCGAATCTCCAGTCGACACGGACACGGTGCGCGCTGGCGACGCTGTGCCTGCTCGCCCTCCCGTTCGCAGCCACCGGACAATCCGCACCCGACACCGCCGAACCGGGATCGATCGAGGCCATCGCCGCCGCCACCACCGACCCCTCCTTCGTCAGCCCGTGGGTGGCGTACGTGCCGGAGGCCGAAGGGGTGCCCTCCCCCACCGACTCCCTGGGGCGCATCGCCGGCGCTCCCGGCGAGCTGACCCGGCCCGAGGAGATCTTCGGCTACCTGCGAGCGCTGGCTGCGGCGTCGCCGCGGGTCCACATCGAGGAGATCGGCCGCACCCTGGAGGGACGGGAGATCCTGCTGGTGGCGATCGCCGACGAGGAGGGGATCGCCTCGCTCGACCGCCTCAAGGCGGCGACGGCTGCGCTCGCCGACCCGCGGAGGACCGATCCGGAGCAGGCCGAAGAGATCATCGCCACCGCGCGGCCCTTCTACTACATCAACGCCGGCCTCCACGCCGACGAAACCAGTGCGCCGGAGGCGGTGATGGAGCTCGCCTACCGGCTGGCGGTCTCCGAGCAGCCGATGATCCGGCGCATCCGCGAGGAACTGGTGGTGCTGATCAACCCGGTGGCCAGCCCCGACGGCCGCGCCAAGATGGCGGACTGGTTCTACCGCTACCTCGAGGGCCGGACCGACTTCGCCGAGCTGCCGCGGCAATCGCCGCCCTATTGGGGGCGCTACGTCTTCGTCGACCTCAACCGCGACGCCCACCAGCAGACCCAACGCGAGACCCAGGCGATCTACCGCATGTTCTGGGACTACCACCCCGCCGTGATCCACGACCTCCACGAGAGCTTCGCCCTGCTCCAGACCTGGAACGGCACCGGCCCCTACAACCCCAACCTCGACCCCATCGTCACCAGCAAGTTCCTCGAGATGAGCTTTCACGAGGTGACCACGATGACCGCGCTGGGCATGCCCGGCGTCTGGACCTGGGACTTCGGCGACGGCTTCGGCCACCACTACGTCGACTCGGTCGCGATGAACCACAACGCCATCGGGCGCGGCTACGAGACCTTCGGCAACGCCACCGGCGAGACGGTCGAACGGGTGCTCGAGCCCCACGAGATCACCAAGACGTGGTTCCGGCCGTGGCCCGCCAGCAACCCGCTCGTGTGGTCGATGCGCGACAGCGTCAACTACACCCAGACCGGGCTGCTCGCCATCCTCGATTACGCCGCGGGCAACTCCTCCGCGATGCTGCGCGACTTCTACCGGACCGGGCTCAAGTCCTGGCAGGCGGGCGTCGCCGGCAACCCCTACGCCTTTGTCATCCGCGAGGACCAACCCGACCGGCGCCGCGTCGCCGACATGGTCAACCTGCTGCGGAAGCAGGGCATCGAGGTCGCACGCTCGACCCGGGCGTTCACCACCGACGAGGGCGCCTTCCCCGCCGGCACCTTCGTCGTCCGCCTCGACCAGCCCTACCGCAACTACGCGGTCGATCTGCTGTCGAATCAGGACTTCCAGTTCGCCCCCGGTGAGCTCCCCTACGACGACGTGTCGTGGGCGCTGCCGGTGCACTACGGCGTCGAGACCCTGCGCGTCGACGACCCGCGGGTGCTCGAGGCGGCCCTCGATCCGGTGACCGAGGACGTCGTGGTGGCGGGCCGGGTGGAAGGCGACGGCCCGTTCTACCTGTTGGCCGACACCGGCCAGGAGGCCCTGCTCGAGGCGCGCTACCGGTTGCACGATTTCTCGGTCGAGATCGCCGAGGCTGCCTTCACGGCGAACTCACGAACCTACCCCGCCGGGTCGTGGATCCTGGCTCCGCAGGCCGGGCTCGCGGGGGCCGTCGCTACGGTGGCAGCAGACCTCGGGCTCGATTTCGCGAGCGCCGCCGCCGCGCCCGGGGTGGCGAGCCACGATGCACCCCCACCGAGAATCGGGGTGTGGGTGCCGTGGGCCGACACCGATTCCATCGGCTGGCTGCGCTACACCCTCGACCAGCGGGGGGTGCCCTCCACCTATCTCCGCGACGAGGACGTGCGCGCCGGCAACCTGCGGCAACAGGTGGATGTGATCCTCTACGGCCAGGTCGACCTCGACCTCCAGGGCCAGATCCACGGCATCCCGCCCACCACCGGTCCGATGGCCTTCGCCGCCACGCCGGCCTTTCCGAGCCTCGGGCAACCTGCCGCATCCGACGACATCACCGGCGGGCCGGGGTGGGAGGGGCTCGCCGCCCTGACCGACTTCGTCGCCGACGGCGGCGCCCTGCTGACGCTGGGCAACGGGTCCGCGCTGGTCCTCGAAAGCGGGCTGGTGCGCAACGTCCGCCGCGCCTCCGACACCGGGATCCGTACACCTGGCGTCGAGCTCACGGCCGAGTTCCTGATCCGCGACCACCCCCTGAGCTACGGATACGGACGGACCACGTCGATCTTCCGCGCGGACTACGCGGTCTACGATCTGCCGCGGCGGTGGCTGCGGATGGCCTACTGCACCAGTTGCCTCGACGGTCCCGTGGACATGCGGTGGGTGGTCCTGCAGTGGGGCGCCGAGTCGCCGGGGACCGAGCTGGTGGTGAGCGGCGGTGTCCTCGAGGGGGAGAAGATCGAGGGACGGCCGGCGATCCTCGCCGTGCCCACCGGCGACGGGGTGGTGGTGGCCTACAACTTCAACCCCATGCACCGCGACCTCAACCGCTCGGACTCCCGCCTGCTGTGGAACGGGATCCTCAACTGGCGCGAACTCAGACCGCCGAACTGATCGCCCATATCGAACACCTCTGAAGGTGGGCCAAGGCCCACCCTACGCGTCCGCTCGGTTCCTGGGTCCGAAGTAGGGTGGGCCTCGGCCCACCTTCAGAATCGCATCTCCTCCCTCCGGGTTGCCACGTACGTGAACGGCTCTGATGGTGGGCTCAAGCCCACCCTACGCGTCCGCTCGTTTCGTGGGTCCGAAGTAGGGTGGGCCTCGGCGCCCTTTCACTCCCGCCGCTGGTGAGCGAGAAGATCATGGTAGAGTTTGCCGGGTCACATGATCACATTTCCGGGCGTCCCTCGACCGATCGTCTATCCCGGCCACCCGACCGAAACGGCCTCGCCGCTACTCTCTCTGTCATCCCGACCGAGGGAGCGCAGCGACTCCCCTTTTCTGTCATCCCGACCGAGGGAGCGCAGCGACTCCCCTTTTCTGTCATCCCGACCGAGGGAGCGCAGCGAGCGAGCGGAGGGATCTGGGCGGGGGCGTGGTGAAATGACGTCCCGACCACCCCCCAGGTCCCTCGACTCAGGCGCTCACGCGCCTTCGCTCGGGATGACAGTTTCAGAGAACCGATTCATCCCCCGGTGCGCTTCCCATCCATCGAAACGAGGAGAGACAATGTTCAACCGCGCGCTGAAACTCACCGTCGTCGCAGCCTCCCTTCTCATCCTTGCCCCGTTCGGCGCCGTCCTCGGCGCGGACGATGCGGCGCCCTCGCCGCGTCCTCTGGAGGTCGGTGACTTCTTCACGATCCTTGGGGTCGACGATCCCCGGATCAGCCCCGACGGGCGCTGGGTGGCCTACACGGTCAGCACCTCGGATCTCAAGAAGGACGAGGTCACGACCCGCATCTGGATGGTCCCCGCGGCCGGCGGCGAGCCGGTCGCGATGACCTCCGAGGAACGCTCCGCCTCGACGCCGCGGTGGAGCCCGGACGGCCGCTACCTCGCATTCCTGGCCGCCCCCGAGGACGGCGAGGACCAGGTGTGGACGCTGTTCCGCGAGGGCGGCGAGGCGGTGAAGATCACGGACAGCGCATCGGGGGTCGAGGACTACGCGTGGTCGCCGGACGGGCAGCGCATGGTCCTCGTGATCGAGGACCCGACCGAAGTCCAGCTCGCGGTCGCCAAGGGCGAGAAGGAGCCCGAGAACCCGCCGCCGTGGGTGATCACGCGGCGCCAGTTCAAGCTCGATTACGTGGGCTATCTCGACAGCCTGCGGACCCACCTCCACGTCCTCGATATCGCCACCGGGAAGACGACCCAGATCACCTCCGGGGACTACTGACGACACCCAGCCCGACTGGTCGCCGGACGGCACGAAGATCGCGTTCACCAGCAACCGGTCGGCGGACCCGGACAGCAACTACAACACCGACATCTGGGTGGTGGCCGCCGACTCCACCGACAAGGGGCAGACCCTGACCCAGGTCACCACCAACCCGGGCGCCGATGCCTCGCCGGACTGGTCGCCGAACGGCGAGTGGATCGCCCACGTGGCCACCACCGACGTCGCGGCCGACGTCTACGCGACCAACCACCTTGCGGTGGCTCCCGCCGCCGGCGGCGAGGCGACCGTCCTCACCCGCTCCCTCGACCGCAACGTCTTCTACCCCGAGTTCTCGATCGATGGCAAGTCGGTGCTCGCGGCGGTGGAGGACGACGGTGAGCAGTACCTCGCGCGGGTCCCGATCGACGGCGGCCCACTCGAGCAGGTCATCGGTGGCGAGCGATCGGTGGGCGAGTTCGATGTCGGCGGCGACGGCCGCATCGCCGCCATGGTCTCCGAGCCGTACCTGCCCCCCGAGGTCTTCCTGCACGGCCCCGGCGGGCTCGAGCGGATCACCCACACCAACGACAAGGCCCTGGCCGGCATCCGGCTCGGTGAGGTCGAGAACGTCCACTTCCAGAGCAAGGACGGCACCGAAATCGAAGGCTTCATCGTCAAACCGCCGGGGTTCAAACCGGGCGTCCGCTACCCCACCGTGCTGCGCATCCACGGCGGGCCGATGATGCAGTACGACTTCGGCTTCCACTTCGAGGGCCAGCTCTACGCCGCGGCCGGCAACGTCGTGGTCATGGCCAACCCGCGCGGCTCCTCGGGATACGGTCAGGACTTCTCAACAGCCATCTGGCTGGCCTGGGGCGGCAAGGACTTCGAGGACGTGATGGCCGCGGTCGATGACGCCATCGCCCGCGGCTACTCCGACCCCGAGCGGCTGGCGGTCGGCGGCTGGTCTTACGGCGGCATGCTCACCGACCACGTGATCACCAAGACCGACCGTTTCAAGGCCGCCTACACCGGCGCCAGCGCTGCCCTCTACATCACCAACTACGGCCACGACCATTACCAGCTGTGGTGGGAGAATGAGCTCGGCCTGCCGTGGGAGAAACCCGAGATCTATCAGGAGATGTCGCCCTACTTCCAGGTCGACAAGGTGGTGACGCCGACCCTCATCGTCGGCGGCGAGCAGGACTGGAACGTGCCGATCGTCAACTCGGAGCAGCTCTTCCAGGCCCTCAAACGGCTCGGTGTGACCACCGAGCTGGTGGTCTACCCCGGCGAGTTCCACGAGTTCACGACCCCGTCCTACAACAAGGACCTCTATGAGCGGATCTTGAAGTGGTTCGCGACCCACGTCCCGAAGGGCGCGACGTCCGGAAACGACGGGTCATGAAAACCTTCGGGCCGGCCTTCGCCGTCGTGCTCCTGATCGCCGGAGGGGTGGTGGCAGACGAGCCGTCACCATCCGATACCACCCGGATCCCCGGATTCACTGCCGCAGGGAGCACCGCCGAGCGCAGCCTCGAGGCGCGGATGGCCGACCTGCTCGACCCGGAGAGCACCGCCCGCCACTTCCGCCTCCTGACCGCGGAGCCCCACCCGGCGGGCTCCCCCCGGAACCTCGAACTCGCCGCGTACGTGCGCGACCAGTTTGTCGCCTCGGGCCTCGAGAATGTGCAGATGCACAGCTACGATGTGCTCCTGCCGTGGCCGAAGAAGGTCGCGGTGTCGATGGTCGAGCCGGTGGCGTGGACCGCGTCGCTCGCGGAGGATCCCTACCCGGTCGACGAGGACTCGTACGGCGTCGGCGCGAGCCTCACCTATCTCGGCATGTCGGCCTCCGGCGATGTCACCGCGGACGTCATCTATGCCCACAGCGGCAACCCCGAGGACTACGACCGGCTGGTCGCACAGGGCATCGACCCCCGCGGCAAGATCGCCATCGTCCGCTATTCGAACCCGTACAGCTATCGCGGCTTCAAGGCGTGGGAGGCCGAGCGGCGCGGCGTCGCGGCCCTCATCATCTACTCCGACCCGATGGACGACGGCTATCGCAAGGGCGATGTCTTCCCGAAGGGTCCGTGGGGCCCGGCGAGCCACATTCAACGCGGCGCCATCACCTACGACTTCATCGTCCCCGGCGACCCGCTGACGCCGGGCTGGCCGTCGGTTGAGGGTGCGAAGAGAATTCCAGCGGAAGAGGCGCGTTCGGTGCCGAAGATTCCGGCGGTGCCGATGTCGTGGCGCGACGCGCAACCGATCCTCGAAAACCTCGGCGGACCGGTCGCGCCCCCGGACTGGCAGGGCGCGCTGCCCATCACCTACCACGTCGGTCCGGGCCCGGCGAAGGTCCACGTCGAGGTCGACATGGACGGCGGAACGCGTTCGATCCAGGTCATCGAAGGGCGCATCCCCGGCTCGGAAAAGCCCGACGAACTGGTCATCCTCGGCAATCATTTCGACGCCTGGGTCTACGGCGCCGTGGACCCGTCGAGCGGCACCGCCACCCTGCTCGAGGCCGCGCGAGTATTGGGCAAGCTGGCGGCTCGAGGGCCACCGGCCGAAGCGCACCCTGGTCTTCGCCTGCTGGGACGCCGAAGAGTGGCACCTCACGGGCTCGACGGAGTGGGGCGAGCAGTTCGCCGCCGAACTCGGTCGCGGCGCCGTCGCCTACCTCAACGTCGACAGCTCGACCAGCGGCTCGAACCTTCTGGTCAGCGCCGTCGCCAGCCTCAACCCGACGATCCTCGAGGTCGCCCGCGACGTCGTCGACCCCGCGAGTGGGCGCGATCTCCTGGAGACGTGGACGAAGACGGCGGCGAACGACGGCGGCACCGGGGTCGATGATCGAGAACAACCTCGGCAGCGGTTCGGACTACACGGTCTTCCTCAACTTCCTCGGCGTGCCCGTCGTCGACCTCACCTTCGACGGGCCCTACGGCGTCTACCACTCGCAGTACGACGACCGTTATTGGATGGAACACTTCGGCGACCCGGGCTACCGCTACATGACGGCGATGGTCGAGGTGTGGGGACGGCTCGCTCTCAGGCTCGCAAACGCGGAGGTGCTCGCCTACGACTTCGGTCGGTATGCGGCCACGGTGCGGGAATTCGTCGCGTCGCTTCGCGATATTCCCCGGCTCGAGGAAAAACTGGATCTGACTGCGATCGACGCTGCCGTCGACGGGTGGCAGAAGGAGGCGGAGACGCTCCAGCTGACGATCGATGGCGCCCTCACAGGCGGCAACGCCCGGCCGGCCGGGTCGTTCTCCGCACTCAACACTGCCTTGATCGGGGTCGAACGTACGCTCCTCCTGGCGGACGGGATACCCGGCCGGCCGTGGTTCAAACACGCCCTGTACGCGCCGCGCTCCACCTACGCTGCGATGTCGCTGCCCGGTGTTCGCGAGGCGGCCGAGGCCCAGGACTGGGAAACCGCCGGCCGGCAGCTCGAGGTGCTGGTCGAGCGTCTCGAGGCTGCGACTGCAGCCACGCGGAAGGCCGCCGCCCTGGTACCGGCGCCATGAAGACGAACGGAGAACACGGCGTGAAAACGAATGACGAACCGCTGACCTCTGAAGGTCTCGTGCGCGGGCTCGGCCGCTGGGACGCCACCTTTCTGACCGTCGGTTCGGTCATCGGCACCGGGATCTTCATCACCACCGCCGACATCGCCCGCGTGCTGCCCCACCAGGGGATGATCCTGCTGGTGTGGACGCTCGCCGGCTTTCTCACCCTGGCCGGAGCCCTCACCTACGCCGAGCTCGGGGCGATGTTCCCGCGCGCGGGCGGCATGTACCACTTCCTCAAGGAGGCCTACGGACCCTTCTGGGGCTTCCTCTTCGGGTGGGCCTGTTTCCTGATCGTCATGTCGGGCGGCATCGCCGCCCTGGCGGTGGCCTTCGGTGAGTACCTCGGCAGCTTTCTGCCCTTTTTCTCGACCGCCAACGTGGTGCTGTCGGCGCCTGTCGGACCGTGGACCTGGAACCTGTCCGGCGGCCAGATCGCCGCCGCCGCCGCCATCCTGCTCTTGAGCGCGGTCAACTACATCGGTCTGCGCGAGGGCGCCGGGGTGCAGAACTTCCTGACGGTCTTCCGGATCGGCGCCATCGTCGTTTTCGTCGGGCTGGCGTTCTTCGTCGACGCCCCCCAGCAGGTCTCCCTTCTCGGCCCGCTGCCCTCGGTCCCCCTGCTGGCCGGCGTCGGAATCGCCATGATCGCCGCGCTGTGGACCTACGACGGGTGGTACGGACCGACCTTTTCCGCCGGCGAGATGCGCAACCCGGAGCGCACCCTGCCCTTCGGGCTGGTGTGGGGCACCGTGATCGTGATGGGGCTCTACGGGCTGATCAACCTGGTGTACTTCCGCGCCTTGTCGCTTGAAGAGATGGCGGCCACGCGGCGGATCGCCGAGACCGCAGCGAGCGCCCTGTTCGGCGCCGGCGGCGGCCGGATGATCTCGTTCGCGGTCCTGGTCTCCACCTTCGGGTGTCTCTCGGCGACCATTCTCTACAGCTCGCGGATCTACCTGCCGATGGCGCGCGACGGCGTGTTCTTCAGCGGGTTGGCGAAGGTCCACCCCCGATTCCACACCCCGGGGCGGAGCCTGTGGGCGCAGAGCCTGTGGGGCGTGGTGCTGGCGCTCTCCGGGACCTACGAGCAGATCTACACCTACGTCGTCTTCGCGATGCTGCTGTTTCACACCGCCACCGCCGGCGCGGTCATCGTCCTCCGCCGCAAGCGGCCGGAAGCGGAGAGACCGTACAAGGTGTTCGGCTACCCGGTGGTGCCGGTGCTCTTCATCCTCGCGTCCGTCCTGCTGCTCGGCAACACCCTGATGGAGAAGCCGGTCGAGTCGCTGCTCGGTCTGGCCTTCCTGGCCGCCGGCATTCCCGCCTATATCTGGTGGCGGCGGCACCCACCGAGGCGTTGAAACGTCGCGGCGTTCGAACGTTTGAACGTTAAAACGTTAGGACGTTGGTCTGAAGGTGGGCCAAGGCCCACCCTACGAGCCCGCTCGACACCAGGGACCGAAGTAGGGTGGGCCTTGGCCCACCTTCAGAACTCCAAACAAGATCCCGTGCGCTCAACTCATCAAATCCCGGACGAACCCAACATTCAACGTTTCAAAGTTTTAGCGCCGTGTAGGCGCGGCGCAGGAGGTTCTGGAAGTGCCAGACGCCGGCCTCCCTCCTGGGGGAGAGCCGGCCCGGGGCGTAGCCGCCAGAGAGTAGACCCCTCTGCACCTGCTCGCAGATGTCGATGTCCTCCTGCTGGATCTCGTCGCTGAACTCCATGTCCGACCCGCTGCGGGCGGCGCCCTCACCGGCGAAGTAATAGTCGAAGACGACCTTGCAGCGGTCGAGTGCGAGCGGCAGCACGACGTTGGTCTGCAATCTCGCGGGCATGATGTTGAGCATGATGTTGGGGTAGACGAAGAAGTACCAGGCGTCGCCCTCACCGTAGACATCGCCGGCGTCGCGCAACGGCGAGTGCTGGAGGGAGTACCAGTCGAAGAGCTCGGTATCGTAGGACCTGTAGTCGAGCACCTTCGAGAGCCCCGGGTGGACGTGCGGGAGGTGGTAGCCCTCCAGAAAATTGTCGATGTAGACCTTCCAGTTGCACTGAACCTCGTACTCGACCCGGTTGTGGAAGGCCATGACCGAAAGGTCGACGGGCGCGATGCGCTCGGCGATTCCGGCGAACACCTCCTCGAACGGCGGCGTGTCGTCATCGAGGGCCACGAAGACCAGCCCCTGCCACTCGTGGACCCGGGCCGAGGTCAGGCGGATGGCCGAGACGTCGAAGTCGCGGGCCTCCCTCATCTCCGGCGCAGCTTTCAAAGCTCCGTCGAGGGCGTAGGTCCACCCGTGGTACCGGCAGCGGAGGTTCTTCGCGCCGCGGCCGTTTTCGGTCGCGAGCGGGCCGGCGCGGTGGCGGCAGACATTGTGGAGGGCCCGGAGAACGCCGTCGGTCCCACGCACGATGATCAGGGGGGTGCCGGCGATTTCGCACACCACGTGGTCGCCGGCCGCCGCCAGTTCACCGGCGCGAGCGGCCAGCTGCCAGGTGCCGGAGAACACCCGTTCCCGCTCCACCGCCGCCACCTCGGGGTCCACGTAGAACGCTGCCGCGAGGGCCGATGCTTCGTCGAGCGGAAGGACCTTCACGTCGTCGTCATGGGCGTTCATCACAACTCCCCTTCACCTGGCGCCTCCACTTTCAGGGCTGCGTGCGGCGACATTTTTCTCGTGCAGTGCCATGATTCCCCCGAGGAAACTCACCACTCCAGATGGAGGATACGGCATGAAACGGACTCTGTGGATCTTCGTTCCCCTCTTGGCCGCTCAGATCTCAGTGGCCGCCGAACAGCCGCGGGCCCGCGATCTCGGGATTCCCTTTGATGGCACGCCGGGACCGCTGAACGCGATCACCGACGTCGCCGGGGTCACCGTGGGCCACACGACCCTGATCGAAGACCTGGAGGACGGCCGCGCGGTGCGGACCGGCGTCACTGCGATCCTGCCTCGCGGCAGGGGCACCCTGCTGACGCCGGTGTTCGGCGGATGGTTCGCCCTCAACGGCAACGGCGAGATGACCGGCACCACGTGGCTCGAGGAGTCCGGCCAGCTGGAAGGCCCGGTGATGCTCACCAACACCCACAGCGTCGGCACGGTCCACCAGGCGACCATCGCCTGGCGCATCCGCCAGGGCGAGCCTGATGCCAGCGGCTACTGGTGGGCTCTGCCGGTGGTCGCCGAGACCTGGGATGGCCACCTCAACGACATCAACGGCTTTCACGTCAAGCCTGAGCACGTCGATGCGGCCCTCGACGGCGCTGCTTCAGGCCCGGTGGCCGAGGGCAATGTCGGCGGAGGCACCGGGATGGTGTGCTACGAGTTCAAGGGCGGCATCGGCACCGCGTCGCGAATGGTCGATGTGCTGGGCTCGTCCTACACCGTGGGCGTGCTGGTGCAGGCCAACTTCGGGCTGCGCGAGCAATTGCGGATCGCAGGTGTGCCGGTCGGCAGACACCTGCGCGAGCACAGAATCTACACGGAGCCCGACCCCGACGAAACCGGTTCGATCATCGTCGTCGTCGCCACCGACGCGCCGTTGCTGCCGCACCAGCTCAAACGCATCGCCCGGCGCGCGGCTCTGGGCCTCGGTCGCAACGGCTCGATCGCGAGCAACGGATCAGGTGACATCTTCGTCGCCTTCTCATCCTCCGACGACTCGTTGGGTCGTGCCGACCAGCTGTTGGTCCACCGTTCGATTCCCAACGACAAGATCTCCCCCCTGTTCGGCGCCACCGTCGAGGCGACCGAGGAGGCCATCGTCAACGCCCTGGTCGCCGCCCGCGACATGGTCGGCGACCAGGGGCGCGCCGCGTGGGCGATCCCGCACGACGAGCTGCAGGAGATCCTGCAACACGAGCAGCGCTGATTGGATCGTTGTGGGTGCGGGCGAGACGCCCGCACCACAAAGGCCACGATTGCGTCTCGTGGAGAAGAAAAACGGGCGGCGAGAAGGCTCGCCGCCCGGCCATTCAGTTCGTTGAGAGCTCCGTCCGCTAGAACTCGATCCCGACGTGCAACTGCAGACGGCGGGGTTTGGTCCACCAGGTGGGTACGAAGTCCTCGCCCTCATCCAGCACCGTCGTCTCGAACCAGTCCGTCGGCGTGCTGTTGAGCACGTTGAGGATCTGCAGGTCGAGCTGGAGGGCCACGTCATTTCCGAGATCGATCCGCTTGCCGATGCCGATGTCCCACAGATACTGGAAGTCGTGGCGACCGGGTTCGCCCGCCGGCGCCACGACGGCATTCGGGCGAAATTCTGTCGGCAACATGGCGAGGCGGCTGTAGGGCCGGCCGCTCTGGAAGTTGAGCATGGTGTTGGCATTCATGGTCCACGGCAGCTGGAAGTTCGCCTGCACCCGGAACATGTGCGGGCGGTCGCCCTGCAGCAGTTGGCCGTTGGCGTTGAGGAAGGAGTTGGGATCGGAACCGGAGCGGCTGCCGTAGAGCGGATTGGACTGGTACTGGGACATGTAGGCCGCGATCAGACCGGTCGACTCCGAATAGGTGTAGGAGGCCTGCATGCTCCAGAAGTCGGCGAAGCGGCGGTCGAAGGTCAGAATCACCGCCTTGTACTCCTGCCAGTAATTGGGAATGTACCCGTCGACGGTGTAGCCGGGGCCGTTGCCCTTGCGCACCGTCGGATAGACGGTCGGGTTGAGCAGGGTGTACTCGTCACCGGTGAACGGGTCGGTCCACGGCAGCTCCTCGTACACGCCGTCGTCCATCACCTCCCAACCAACCAGGTCCTTGGTGTCCTTGTAGACACCCGTGATGCCGAAGGAGTAGTTTTCACCGATGGCCTGTTCGAAACCGATCGAGTACTGGAGCGTCCGCGGCGCCTTGAGGTCTGGGTCGACATTGTTTTCTCCGGGTTCCCACCAGATTCCCAGGGGTTCCCAAGGCCCCTCCCACGAATAGCCGATAAACCCGACCTGGGTCGGTGCGAAGGGCGCGGGAGCGTTCCAGTTGCCGCCGACGTTGCCGTCGTAGTAGACCCCGAAGGACGCCCGCAGGACGGCCTTCTGCTCCTCTCCGAGCGCCCACGCGAGGCCGAGACGCGGCGAGAAGTTGTTCCAGGTGAAGACCGGGTCGACGCCCGGGATCATCACGTCGGTCGGTTCACCGTCCGGCGCCAGACGGGGGTAGGAGGGAATCACACCCTTGTGGTAGTCGTAGCGCACGCCGATGTTGAGGGTCACGTTGTCGGTGAGGCTCCACGAGTCGTCGGCAAAGGCCGAGATCGAGCTCTGCTCGTTGCCGTAGAAGTAGGGCAGACCGTCGACCCTGTAGTAGTAGTCGCCCCCGTAGATGTAGCCGTTGTACTCGTACACTGGGGAATAGTAGTGGTAGTAATAAGAGCCGGTGGCCGACACCGCGAGCTTGGTCTTGGATTCACCCCTGCTCGCCTGGACCCCGAACTTGAAGTCGTGGTCGCCGGCGAGGAAATCGTCCGCAAACGTCGAGACCGAAACGCTCACCTGATCGATGGAGGTGTCGTAGGTCCAGGGGTACCAGAAGCCGCCGAAGTAGGTCGTCGGGCCGCCGCCGGGCGGCGAGTAGTCGATGTAGGCCGCCTCGGTGCTCCCGGTCTGCGAGAGATTGTCGTCGTTGGCCGTCCAACCCGTGTACCTGGCCTCCAGGAAGGTGCGATCGGAGAAGATCGACTGGTAGTTGAGCCCCCACATCACGTCGTCACCGATCTCGCCCGCGGAGGCTGACGGCGTCGCGTACAGGCTCGAGGCTGCCGGGTAGCCCCACTCGTCGAAGTATCCCTTGACGTCGATCAGGTTGGCGTCGTTGATCCGCCACGACAGCTTGAGGTCGTAGCGGTCCTGGTACTGGGTCGGGTTGGTTTCGGGGTCGCTGCCGGGGAAGGTGTGGTTGTCGCGCCAGTACTCGAAGGAGGCGAAGAACCACAGCGTGTCCTTGGCGATCGGCCCGCCGAGGGTGGCGGTCACGTCCCAGAACTCGTTTTGTACGTACTCGGGGAACTCCTCGCCGTAACCGATGCTCGAGTCGACCAGGGAGTCGTCGAACCAGTAGGCGTTGACGCCGCCCTTGACCTCGTTGGACCCCGATTTGGTCACCACGTTCATGGCCGCCCCGAGCATGTTGCCGTACTCGGCCGGGGCGCCGATGTGCATCACCTGGACCTCCTGGATCGCATCGGGGTTGACGCCGATCCACGCGGTGCCGGTCTCCGGCGCGGTGGTCTCGATGCCGTCGATGAACCAGTTGTTGGACTGGACGTTCGACCCGCCGGCGACCACGCGGTCCGAGTCCTCCGTGGCGAGGCTGACGTCGGGCGAGACCGCGATGATGTCGTAGAAGTTGCGGGTGGTCGGCAGATCTCTTGAGAAAGTCCGCGGTGTAGGTGGAGGGAACCGCCGAGGAGGTGGCGTCCAATAACGGCGACTCGCTGGTGACCACCACCTCGTCCGAGAACTCGGCCTGCAGGACGAAGTCGGCGGTGCCGGTCCCGCCGATGGAGACGCTGACGTCGTCGATTGTCTGGGGCCTGAAACCGCTCATCTCCGCCTTGACGGAGTAGACGCCGGGAGGCAGGGCGGCGAAGCGGTAGGCCCCGGTCTCGCCGGTGACCGCGGTTCGGGAACCGCCCATGACGGCATCGCTGGTCGCGGTGATCGTGACCCCCGGCATCGGGTAGCCCTCCAAACCGGTGACGTCGCCGACGATCCGTCCGGTTCGGGTCTGGGCTGATGCCGGCTGGCCGAAGCAGAGCAACAACCCGACGATCGCGATGCCGATGATGATTCTTCGAGTCATACGCCTTCCTCCTTTTTCGAAATACCCTTCAGACCCGTGGCAGGGTGCCGCGAGCCGTCGGTTGCTGATGTGTTGCGGGTTGTTTCGCTCTCGTGGTGGGTCGTATTGGAGGTGGAACAGGCGCGGGGTCATGCCGCCTGACTCGGAAGGGATCACGCCGAAACCGGACATCCCTCGGACCTCCCTCGATTTCACGTCTCGAACGCTGCGATCAACATAGCACAGACTCTCGCCGGAATCGCGAGGTGTGCCGCACCCTGACAACGACCCTGAGATTCAATCCGCACGCCTCATCGCCACCACGCCGCGACCTCGGCCCGCCACTCGGATCGTGCCTTCGCGACTGCTCTCATCGGGATTCCTGACGTCTCTGTCTGTACGGACTCTCGAGCGCCAGGTTGCAGGCGCCGTGTCTCTCGGGGATGCGGCAGCACTCCCGCCACGTCGTTCAGGAAGCTCCCTGGATCTCGCGACCCCTGGCGAGGGCCTCCTGCGCTTCGGCCGCCCGACCCTGCCGGTTGAACAGATCGGCGAGGACGAAGTAGCCGAGCGGCCCGCCCTGGTGCGCGCTGTCTCTGGCGATTCCAGCGCGGGCCAGTTCCTCGGCGCGGGCGAGCTCCCCGCGGTCCATCATCAGCTTGGCCAGGTAGTAGTAGCCGCGGGCGAAGTCCGGGTTGGACTCGATCGCGGACTCCCACATCGCCTGCTGCTCGTCGATCCGACCCCGCACCCCGAACAGGCGGCCGAGGTTGAACCGGGCCTGGTAGTTCTTCGGCGCGCGTTCGATGTTGCGCTCGTACATCGCAATCGCCCGGTTCGAACTCGCCCTGCTCCTCGAAGAGCACCGCGAGGTTGAAGTACGGATTCGGCAACTCCGCGTTGGCCGCGATCGCCTGGTCGAACAGCGGCACGGCTTCGGCCGATCGGCCCTGGAGGACCCGCAGCTCGCCGAGCTGGTTGAAGAGCATCGCGGGCAGGTCCTGCTGACCCGACACCTCGTCGAGCACCGCGGCCGCGTCATCGATCCGCCCCGCCTCCTCGTAGAGCTCGGAAAGCTGGATCGCCACCTTGACGTCGCGGTGGGAGAGATCGAAGAGGCGTTCGAACCCGGGGATCGCGTCGGCGTCGCGTCCCATCTTCCGGTAGGTGGCGGCCAGCCCGAACAGCGATGTCTTGTGATCGCCGTCGATCGCGAGGGCGTTCCGGTAGTGCGCCACCGCCTCGTCGTACCGCTCTTCCGACGAGGCGATCTGGCCCAGCATCTGGTGGGCGTCGATGATGGAGGGGTCGCGTGCGAGGACCCTCTCGAGGAGCACCGCCGCTTCGGCCGTCTCGCCGCGCCCGATCTGGCTCTGGGTGGCCATGATCATCTGGTGGATGTCGATGGTGTCCTTGGGATCGGCGCGCGGGCGCTCCTCCTCCTCCTCCACCGAGACCCCGCCGCCGCCGGCCATGTAGCCGAGGGCCCGCAGCCGGTCGATGGTCGCCTGGTCGACCTCGGTCGCAGCGCTTGCCGCCGGTGCGTCACTCTCCATCTCCTGCCGCAGCCTGGCCAGGCGCGCCTCGAGCTCCCCGGCCTCCTGCGAATCGGCGGCGAAGAGGTTGCGGGTCTCCTTGCGGTCGTCGACGAAATCGTAGAGCTCGGGGCGCGGCGCCGCGATCAGCTTGTGGCGGTCGCTGCGGAGGGAGCGCAGCGGCGCCCACCCGTAGTGGAGCAGCGGGTAGAACGACTCGCTGTAGACCTCGCGCGCTGCGGTCGTTCTTTCGCCGCCGACCAGCGGTAACAGACTGGCGCCCTGGGCCTCCGCCGGAACCGGGAGACCGACGGCCTCGAGCACGGTCGGCAGCAGGTCGACGTGACTCACCGCATGGTCGATCACCCCGCCGCTCCCCGCCGCGCCGGGAAAGCGGATGATCAGGGGCACCCGGATGGTGGTGTCGTAGACGAAGTAGCCGTGGAACTGTTCGCCGTGGTCGCCGAGGCCCTCGCCGTGGTCCGCGGTCAGAATCACCAGCGACCGGTCGAAATCGGCACGCTCTTCCAGTGCCTTGCGGAAGTTGCCGATCAGCGAGTCGGTGTAGGCGACCTCACCCTGGTAGGGGCGCCCGCGGTACTGCGATGCATAGGGCTCGGGCGGCGTGTAGGGGTCGTGCGGGTCGTAGAGGTGGAGCCACAGAAAGAAAGGAGTCGCCTGATCGCGCCCGTCGAGCCAGCGCAGCGCCTCGGCGATCGTCTGATCGCCCGAACGCTGCACCGAACCGAGGTTCGGGTTCTCGAACTCACCGAGATCGAAGTCGTCGAAGTAGCGGTCGAACCCGCGACCGATCCCCCACCGCGAATCGAGCACGAAGGCGCTCACGAAACCGCCGGTAGCGCGCCCGGCGGTCTGCAGCGTCTGCGCGATGGTCGGCGGCTCGTCGCCGAGGAAGTAGCCGACGTTTTCCCGAATTCCGTGCCGCGGAGGATAGGTGCCGGTCATGATCGAGGCGTGGGCGGGCAGGGTGAAGGGGACCGTGCTCGCGGCGTTGGTGAACCGCACGCCCTCGCCCGCCAGGCGGTCGATGTTCGGCGTCGTGACCGGTGAGCCGCCGTAGCAGGACACGTGGTCGGAGCGCAGGGTGTCGATGGTGATGAGGATGACGTTGAGGTTCGCCGGGTCGACCCCGCCGAGAACCGCACCGCGTACCTGCCCGGCGGCCGGAGGTTCGTCGGCGCCGCGGCAGCCGAGGCCGGCCGCCACGACGCACGCAGCCACCGCACCGACGAGAAACCGCAGGCCGCCCCTGAACCTCGTTGTTCCCTCACCACGCCTCATGTCGCTGAACCCTCCAGCCTCTGCACGGACCTGGTTTCACCCGGATCTTAGCGTGAATCGACCACCGGTGTTTGCCGACCGGCCGGAGTCCTCTATCATCAGCCAATGGAGGGTCAGCCGTGAGAGAGATTTTCGACATCGCTCCGACCGGGCTGTTGACCGCCGTCGCCCGCTCCATGAGAAACCTCGAGGCGCAGGACGGTTCCCCGATGGCAGACCGGGTTCGCGGTCTGATCGATGGCGCCGGCAAGGCGTTTGTCGATTCGGCGCGGCCGCAGGGCGTGTGGGAGTCGGTCGCGATCGCCGATTTTCTCTCGGTCTATCACGGCGAGGGCGGCAACGACCGCGACACCCCGCTCGAGATCGTGCTCGAGGACGCGGTGTCGCTGGCCCTGTTCGCCGTGACAGTCGGGGAGGAGGTTTCGAGCCGTATACCCAGACTCTTCGACGCCGGAGAGATGGCGGAGGGTTACATCCTCGATCAGGTGGCGTCGTTCGCGGCCGACGAGATGGCGCAGATCGCGGCGGGGCGGTTCGGGCGCGCCGAGCAGCAGGGACCTGATCAGGGGGTGCTTCCCTACAGCCCCGGCTACTGCGGCTGGAACGTGTCGGGCCAACGGGCTCTGTTCGCCAGCCTCGATCCCGCCGAAATCGGGGTCACGATCAACGACAGCTGCCTGATGTCGCCGATCAAATCGGTCTCCGGAGTGCTGGTCCTGGCACCGATCGAGGCCCATGTCTTCAGCCCGGCCTTTACGTGCTGCTCCACCTGCACCACCCTCGCCTGCCAGGAACGGGCGGCGGGGCTTGTGGATTTGAAGGGCTGATTTGTGGTGCGGGCGTCCCGCCCGCACAGGGGCGCCCAACGCAACAAGAGTGCAGCCGTCCCGGCCGCACCACAAACAAGCCACACTCCGTGAAGATCCAAACAAAACAGATGCGAATCTCTTGTCTGACTTTTCCGGCGCTCTTCCCGAGAGGAGCCACTCTAGACATTGTTGGCCCTCGCACTCATGGGTGGGTTAACGGCTTTGAATCCAACAATGTCAAGAATGGCACCTCCGCCGAGCGGGCGTCTCGCCCGGGTCGTAGTAGTATTTCGGGTGATTTTGAGGCCCGCAGACGCGGGTCGGAAACGGGGACATCCATGACACGCAAGAATCTCTGGCTGGCATCGGCCCTCGCCCTCGCGCTCGCCGCTGCCGGAATCGCCGGTGCGGAGGAAGAGCAGCTCTTCTACGACAACCGGGACGACATACCGATCCAGTACCGCTGGAACCTGGCGGACATCTTCCCGAATATCGAGGCGTGGGAGGCGGCGTACACTCAGGTCGACGCCCGCATTCCAGAGTTGGCCGCCGCCAAGGGCCACCTGGGCGAGTCGGTCGACACGTTCCTCGCTGCGGTCGCCCTCCAGATCGAGCTCGGCAAGACGCTCGAGGACATCTTCGTCTACGCTAGCCAGTGGCAGAACACCGACACCCGCGACGCCGCCGCGAACGCCTATGTCGGCAGGGCGCGGGCATTGGCGGCCGCTTTCGGCGAGGCCACGGCGTACTTCGACCCCGAGGTCGTGCAAATCCCCGACGCGACGATGGCGGCGTTCCTCGAAGACCCCAGGATGGCGGAGTACGGACATTTCATCGACAACATCCTGCGCACCAAGGCGCACACGCGGTCGCAGGAGGTCGAACAGGTTCTCGCCGAGGCCTCGCTCCTGCGTTCGTCGCCGCAGCAGACCTACGGCTTTCTCACCGACGCCGACATCGACTGGCCGACCATCAAGGACGAAAACGGCGAGGACAAAAAGGTCGTGCCCGGGCTCTACTACGCCTTCATGGGCAGCCAGGACCGCCGCGTCCGCAAGGAGGCCGCGCTCGCCCTCTTCGGCACCTATGACAAGTACGCCAACACCTACAGCGGCACCTACAGCGGTCTGATCCACAAGGACGTGTGGATGTCCAAGGTCCGCAACTACCCCACAACCCTGGACATGGTGCTCGACCAAACCAACGTCCCGAGCTCCGTGGTGGAGACCCTGGTGTCGACGGTGCACGACAACCTCGACGTGGTTCACGAGTACGTCGAGCTGCGGAAGAAGGTCCTCGGGCTCGACGACTTCCACATCTACGACCTGTACGTGAGCCTCGTCCCCGAAGGCGACGCGACCTACACCTTCGACGAGGGCTGGGCCCTGGCCATGCAGTTCTGGACCGAGACCCTCGGCCCCGAGTACGCCGAGGTCGCAACGCGTGGCCTCGCCGAGCGCTGGATCGACGTCTACCCGAACACCGGCAAACGGGGAGGCGCCTACTCGTGGGGCACCTACAACTCCCACCCCTATCTCTTCCTCAACTGGGGCGGCACCCTGGAGGACGTCTTCACCCTGGTCCACGAGATGGGCCATTCTGTGCATCGCTACCTCGCCACAGCCAACCAGCCTTACCAGGATTCCGGTTACTCCCTGTTCGTGGCCGAGGTCGCATCGGTCGGATCCGAAGCGGTGTTCTTCGAGTGGATGCTCGATCGCACCGAAGATCCCACGCAGCGGCTCGCCTTGCTCAACCTGCGGCTGAACAACATCGTCGGCACCTTCCTGCGCCAGATCTTCTTCCACGAGTTCGAGCACGCGGCGCACCAGGCGGGCCACGCCGGCCAGCCTTTGACCAAGGAATCTCTCGGCACGATCTGGAGTGATCTCTGGCTCGAGTACTACGGCGAGGGCGCCACCCTCGACCCCGAGTTCGCAAGCGGCTGGGCGCGGATCCCCCACTTCTACCGCACCTACTACGTGTGGGTCTACGCCACCAGCTTCGCCGCCGGTGAGGCGATCGCCAACCGATTCCGCGCCGGCGACGAAACCGCCGTCGCCGATTATCTGGAGACCCTCAAGCTCGGGGGCAGCGTCTACCCGATGGACGCCCTCAAACGCGCCGGGGTCGACATGAACGACCCGCAGGTCATCCGCGCCGTGATGGACAACTTCCGCAAGATCCTCGGCGAGATGGAGGCGATTCTCGTGACCGAGTGAGAAGTGCGTAACAACATCAGCAAAAGGCCCGCGGCGCATGCCGCGGGCTTTTTCTGCTCTGAAGGTGGGCCAAGGCCCACCCTACTTCGGACCCTGACACCGCGCGGACACGTAGGGTGGGCTTCAGCCCACCATCAGAATCGTTCACGTGGTGGTGACGTCTCGGAACGCGATGAAATTCCGAATTCCGAATTCCGAATTCCGAATTCTTCCACTGTCTACAGTGTCCCGTTCAGCACTTCGAGGATGAAGGCGTACTCCAACGCGGTTTCCTCGTACTTCTTGTAGCGCCCGCTGACGCCGCCGTGGCCGGCGGCGGACATCTCGCAGGTGAAGAGCAGCGGGTTCGGGTCGGTCTTCATCGCGCGCAGCTTGGCCACCCACTTGGCGGGTTCGAAGTACTGCACCTGGGAGTCCTCGAGCGCGGTGGTCACCAGCAGGGCCGGATAGTCCTTGGCCGTCGACGTTGTCGTAGGGCGAGTAGGAGAGCATGTAGTCGTAGTACTCGGGTTGTTTGGGGTCGCCCCACTCGTCGAACTCACCCGTGGTGAGCGGGATCGAGTCGTCGAGCATGGTCGTGACGACGTCGACGAACGGAACGTTGGCGATGATGCCGGCGAAGAGCTCGGGCGCCATGTTGGCGACCGCACCCATCAGCAGACCGCCGGCGCTGCCGCCGTTGGCGAACATGCGGTCGGGAGCACTCAAGCCCTCCGCCACCAGGAAGCGCCCGCAGTCGATGAAGTCGGTGAAGCTGTTCTTCTTGTGGAGGAGCTTGCCGTCCTCGTACCACCGCCGGCCCATCTCCTGGCCGCCGCGGACGTGGGCGATCGCATAGACGAAACCGCGGTCGAGCAGGCTCACGACGTCCGGTCGAAACCCGGCCTCCATGCTGTATCCGTACGAACCGTAGCCGTAGAGCAGCAGCGGGGCCGTCCCGTTGCGTGGAATACCCTTTCGATAGACGAGCGACACCGGCACCTCGACGCCGTCGCGCGCCGGCGCCATCAGCCGCTCGACGACGTAGTTCGCGGGATCGAACCCGCCGCGAATCCGCCCCTGCTTCATCAGCGTTCGTTCACCGGTCACGAGATCGAGGTCGTAGATGGTCTCCGGGGTGTTGAGCGAGCTGTAGCCGTAGCGCAGGACCGAGGTGTCGAACTCCTCGTTCTCGTCGACCCAGGTCACGTAGGCCGGATCGTCGAATGCAACATCGGTTTCGGCGGCACCGTCCCACGGGATGACGCGGAGGTGGCGCAGACCGTCGCGGCGTTCGGTCACGACCATGAAGTCCTGAAAGACCTCGACTCCCTCGAGCAGAACATCCTCGCGGCCGGGGAGCAACTCGCTCCACCGCGCCCTGCCCGGGTCGGTCACCGGTGCCTCCATCAGACGGAAGTTCTCGGCATCGAGGTTGGTCGTGATGATGAACCGGTCGCCGACGTGATCGACGCTGTACTCCACGTCCCGCTCCCTGGGGGCGATGATCCGCGGCGCGGCCTCCGGGTCATCCGCGTCGAGAAACTGAAATTCGGACGCCAGGGTCTGTTCGGACTGGATGAAAATGAACTTCTCCGACCGGGTCTTCCACACGGAGACGCCGAAGGTGGGGTCCGTCTCTTCATAGATCAGGACGTCGGCCTCCGGGTCGGTGCCCAGCCGGTGGCGCCACACCTGGTAGGCGCGCAGAGTCTCCGGGTCCTGTCGCGTGTAGAAGAGCGTCCGGTTGTCGTTGGCCCAGGCGAGATTGCCCGTGACGTCGGAGAGAACGTCCTCGAGATCCTGCCCGGTCGCCAGATCGGTGACACGGATGGTGTACTTGCGCCGGCCGACGGTGTCCACCGCCCACGCCAACAGCGTCGCATCCGGGCTCACCGCCAGATTGCGCACCGAGCAGAAGTCGTGGCCCTCCGCAACCTTGTTGACATCGAGCATCACCTCGTCGGGCGCGTCCGGAGAGCCCTTGCGGCGGCAGTAGATCGGATACTCGAGGTCGCCCTCGTAGCGCGTCAGGTAGTAGTAGTCATTGGAGCGGGCGGGCACCGTCGAGTCATCGGGCTCGATCCGGTTCTTGAGCTCCTCGAAGAGCTCGCTCCGCAGCGCGGCGGAGTCCGCGAGCACGGCCTCGGTGTAGGCGTTCTCCGCCTCGAGGTAGGCCAACACATCAGGGTTGGTGCGTTCCCGCAGCCAGTAGTAGTCGTCGACGCGGACATCGCCGTGGGCCTCCAGCGTCTGCGCCTTCTTCTCGGCAACCGGCGGCGTCGGTCCGGGCTGTGCGCAGGCCAACGCGAGCGTCGCGATCAGCAGACCGGCCGCGTACCGAATCTTCGGGAACTCCATACCTCACCTCCAGATGAACAGCGGGGCAACCCCACCGTGCTCAGAGTATACGGCTATTCCCAAAGGCAGCCGGGACGGCTGCCCCACAAGAAGGCCGAATCCGGTGCGTTTGTGGGGCAGCCGTCCCGGCTGCCGGGTGGGTGGAGGCGCCGAGATATGTCCGTTGCACGCCGGCTTTCCGGGCGTTCGTTGCACGCCGACTTTCCTGACGCGCTTCCCGAGAGGAGCCACTCTTCGCATTGTTCGCCCTAATCGGACCACCGACTCGAAAGCGGGTGGGTCAAACAATGCGAAAAATGGCACCTCCGCCGCACGAGGCCCTACCGTCTTTGAAAACTCGGGCGTCAATTGTCGGAGGGGGGCCGGGCGGGACCTCAAAACTCAAAACTCAGAACTGAAAACTGCCGAGGTCAGTCCTTGAACCCCTGCAGCCGGAGCTCGAGTTCGTGGAAGAACACGGCCATCATCGTATCGATCTGGCTGCCGCGGGTCGTGGCGTCGTTGACGCCCGAGCGGGTCTGCACGTCCACCAGAACCCGCTCCGCCTTTTCGACCACCCGGACCGCGAGCGACGGGCTCAGCCCCCGGTTGCTCCTCGACGGCACTGCCGAGATCCGACCCGCTTCGCGATTCGCCTCGACCAGGTAGCCGTCAGCTTCGAGCACCTCGACCACGGCGTTGAACACAACGTCCGGCGGCGAGAGATAGCTTCGGGTCCACGAATCCCCCGTCTCGGAAGACGACGCGCAACCGGCCAGCACGCCCGCGAGGGCCGCCATCACCATCATGCCGAAACGCTGTGTCGTCATATCGCGGCCATGATACCCCGTGATCGACGGGTCAGGTCTTCGGCCCCTTGATCATCCAGATCTCGGTGCCGCCCTTTTCGTAACGCACCTCGTCCATCAACTGATTGATGAGGAAGATCCCGCGTCCACCGTCGGAGAAGATGTTCTCGCCGACGATCGGGCTCGGCACCGCCTCGGGATCGAACCCAGGACCCGGGTCGCGAACCACGATGATCATGCCGCGGTGGTCTTCACAGGCGACGACGACCTCGACGAACTTCTCGGGGTCGTGGCGGCATCCATGTTCGACTGCGTTGGCGAGCGCTTCATAGAGCGACACCTCGATTTCGAACTCGGCATCTTCCGCGCAACCCTGTTGCCGGATCACGTCCATGATCTGCTCGACCACCGGAGGAATGGCCTCGACCAACCCCGGAACTTCCTTCTGCACCCGCACAACCATGTGGTCCGAGTCAAACTCGCAGCGGGGTCCGGGTTCCATCATCCGATTCACCTCGATTCGCCCCGAACTGGATGACTCCGGTCACCCAGATCCCGGACGGGCTTTTTTGAACACGACAGTTCTCAACAGATCTTACTCCCTGAGGTTGGCGTGGTTTCATCTCTCGTCCACAAACCAACCGCAGGACCATGGTCAACGAAGAATCCACACGACTGATTCAGATTTCAGGCGGGGAGATTGTATCTCATCATCGAAGTCAACTCCACCCCAAAACCGGAATCCGGGGTGGGTCGCCTCCTCAAACGGCGAGGTCAGGAGCCCAGCCGTCTGCCGGTCACGACCCGAAAGCTCTTGACGTCGAGGTCTTTCCCGGTGATCGACCTGCGGTCCTCTGATGAGCTCAAGGACAACCGCCACTGGTAAAGACCCGAGAAGAACTCGCTCACCTTGGCGGTCATTTCGTCGAACCCGCCGCTGAGTTCGTAGCGGATGGCGTCTTCCTCACTGTCCCAGATCGTCACCGACAACGCCCGCTCCTGGGTCTTGGTGTTCTCGACCAGGAACACGGCGCGGCAGCCCTTGGTGGCTATCAAAGCCGGCTTGATCTCCCGGTCGAACTTCTCCTTCAGCGCTTTGAACTTGCCGGTCTGAATCCTCGCCGACACGAGCCGGACGAAGAAGTGCTGCGGCCCGACGGCGTCCACGACCTCACCGATTGCAGCCACCTCCACCGGGTAGGCCTCGACATCCGGGTCCTGCAGAAGTTGGGACTCCCTTTTGATGTCACCGCTCGAATGGACCTTCCACTCCACGACCTCCGCCATCATGTCGTCCATCTCGTCGAGCAACTCGTCGTAGAGCCCGCTCATTTCGTAGGCCTCGACATCCTTTTTGCTGCGCCACATCGTCATCGACACGCACTCGACATCGTCGTCTGTGGGTTTCAAGAGACTCGCGTAGAGGCACCCTTTGGTTCCCCGGAGTGCGGGGATCGTCCGTTCCTCGTAAAAGCGGGCGAAGTCGTTCAACCTGCCCTCTTTGACTTTCAGATTTACCAGACGCATGAACATGACGTCCCTCCCCGCCAACGGCGCGAACGACCCGCGCCGATCGGAGTGTCATTACCGAGATGGGTTCTCGGATAAAGAAACCCCACCGCAAGGGTGTTCCATTCCGGGTTTCCGCCGATCACCGCGGGCTCCTTTTCGCCGGAATCACGCGAACCGTCCGGATCCGGGTCGTGCGCAGACCGTCGCCGAACTCGATGAACAGCCCCGGCGCCGCGATGTGCTCGGTGAACAGGGCGTGGCCGCCGGCCGTGCAACCGAGGATCTCGACTGCCGGCGAGCCCTTGCCCTCGCGTTCGAACCAGCCGCCGCTGACGGTGAACGAACCGCCGGCTCGCGCCGTCAGTGAATACACGGAGTTCTTGGTCGAGACGATGATCCGGTCGCCCACACTGATCTCTTGACGTTTCACACCGCCGACGATCCCTGCGGCCTCGGCCAGGTCGTCGATCGAGATTGCCTTGACCGGCCGCTCCCGCCGGTGGATACCGCTCGGAGGATCGGTCATCGCGCGCCTCCGGGTCCGGCCAGCCGTTCGAGCTCTGCAAACCAGTTGAAGGTAATTCCCTGGTCATTCGCCGCTTCCAGCCCCTCGGCGATCTGCGACGCTCCCCCCATCCTGTCATTCCGAGCGGAGGCGTCGCCCGGCGACGCCGGAGTCGAGGAATCTGGGGGGTGGCTCCCGGAATAAACGTGCCTGGAACCCCCACCCGGATCCCTCGGCTCGCTGCGCTCGCTCGGGATGACAGAAGGGGAGCGTTCGGTCTCGCTCGGGATGACAGAAGAAGGGGACGTCGCCCGGACTCCTTTTGGGGCATGAGGCTCGCGCGCTGCATCCGCGTCCGGCACGCGGGACGCGTGCCCCACAAGGCCTTTCCTCATCAGCCTGGGAGCCTTGTGGGGCAGCCGTCCCGGCTGCCATTTGGGTGTTCACGCTCTCGAGACCGTAGAGATGGGCGATGTTGGGGTGGTTGAGGCTCGCGAGCACGTTCGCCTCGCGTTCGAACCTGCGCCAACCGGTCGGGGTCGTTCGCAAAATCCTCCGGCAGCACCTTGAGCGCCACCTCGCGGCCGAGCTTCTCGTCGGTCGCCCGCCACACTTCCCCCATCCCGCCGGCGCCGAGCGCCGCCGTGATGCGGTAGTGGGCGAGGGTGGTGCCGATCACGATACTCTTCCCTTCACCACTGGGCGGCGGTCGGATGATCGTACGAAATCCGTCGTGTTCATCATTCTATTTCCAGTTCGTCACGAGAATCAGATCAGCGCTGCCCCGGCGGGGTTCACCGTAGTGAACCATGACGAAATGTTCCCCATCCGGCGTGACGTCGTACCCGTGGTTCGGACCGAGTCGCGAGAGAGGCGTGGAAAACAGCTCGCGAGCCCCACTCATCCTCATGACCGGCTGAGTCGTCACCTCGACCTCCGTCAGCCGAACCTCGTCCGTGAGGTAGTACAGGCGGTCGCCCGCCCTCGACCACCGCGGAAAATCACCACCGCCCTCGGAAACCTGCCACCGCCCGTCGCCGGATGGGAACCTGCGGACATAGACTTCGTCGCGACCGGTTTCGTTCGAGACGTAGGCCAAGAAGTCGCCCGAAGGCGAGATCCGGGGCAGTTCCTCCTGCACAGGTGTTTCCATCACGGGTTGCGGGGCCGACGACCCGTCGATCGGCCGGTACCAGAGATCACCGTCGTGTGCGTAGATGAGAAGCTGCCCGTCCGGGCTGAGCTCGGGTTGCAATCCCTCGGCCAGGACTGACGCCTCGCCGGAGCCGCCGTCGGTTGCGATCATCCGGACGGTCCGACTGTCGGAATCTCCGAAGACGACTGCGGAACCATCGGAGAGCCATGCGATGCTACCCAGCCTTCCGCCGCAGCCGGCCTTGAACACCAACCGTCTCCTCGATCGCAGCTCGAGGTCGTACACCCACAGATTCGAGTCGCCGCCCTCCACGATACAGATCGCGAGCGACCTTCCGTCCGGCGAAAGCTGGGCGTTGTCGGCGTGCTGCACCGGCTCACCGATCTCCGTGGTGACGGCCCCGTCAAGGCCGACCAGGGCCAGGCGATGATGGCCCTCGCTGCCCATCGACGAGTAGAGCAGGGTGCCGTCGCGGGCCACGCCGGGGTGGCTTCCCTCTTCGGTGATCAACACCGCCGGGCCTGTCGCCTCGAGCCTCGAGAGCGAGAACGGCACCGACCACAGACCGGTCACCGTGTCCGACCTTTCGAAGAGAATGTGGCCGGTCGGAGAGTAGACCGGAAATTCGAGGGCGGCGCCCGGTTCGCGAAAGACGACCTTCCGTTCACCGTCGGCCAGCACCTCGAGTGTGTCGAGCCCCTGCGGGACGCGGTGCACGATATAGAGAATTCCGCGCCCCCCCGGGAGGGCGAACGGTTGGTGGAAGTCGGACTCGACCGCCGGATCGGGGTCGAGGATCGACCGCGGCGACCCACCGGCAACCGGCACTTCGAAGATGCTGTTGTCACCGGTGGCGTAAACGATCGTGTCGTCCGCCGTCCAGCCCAGCGAGGCGCCGATATCTCCGACCGCGACCGGCAGGTGCGCGACCAGCGAGCTGTCGCCTTCGAGAGTGACGCGCCGGATCTCGCTGCCCACGGCCATGACCAGCGCGTCGCCGTCGGGAGACCAGGCCGCCTGCGTGGCGGATTCGCTGCCCTGAACGGCCCGCGCGGTCAGCTGATCGAGATGCTGGAGCCACAACTTCCCGTCGGCAAAGTACGCCATCATCCTCCCGTCGGGAGAAATGCTCGGTTTGGTCCTCTCGCCCTCGATCTCCACCGGTGGCGCCAGCGCGAGCCGCCGTGTCGGCGGCGCCGGCTCCGTTGTGAGCAGCCAGGCCGCGATACCACCGACGGCGATTCCGGCCGCGATCATCGCGGCCAGAACCAGACGATGGGTCGGGCGGGCGGGCGTCGTTACGGCTTGATCCGCGGCCGCGACCCCTGGTCCGCCGGCCGCACCGGCGATTGCGATCCGCGCCTCACCGATATCTCTCAGCCGGGTGCGCGGGTCGCGGTCGAGGCAACGGGCGATCAGCGCCCGCACCGACAGAGGCGTCGCATCCGGAAACGCGTCGAACGAAATCTCCTGGCGGAAGATCGACCCCAGGATCTCCGGCGCGGTCTCGCCCTCGAAGAGCCGTTCGCCGCACAGCATCTCGTACACGACAACGCCGAAAGCCCAGATGTCGGCGCGCCTGTCGACGGACTTGCCGCGCGCCTGCTCGGGCGACATGTAGGCGGCGGTGCCGAGGATCACGCCCTCCATAGTGGCGTGGCGGGTGATCGTCGGCGACAGCGAAAGGCTGGTGTCGCCGCCCTCGGTCTCCCATGCCTTGGCGAGCCCGAAGTCGAGCACCTTGACAACGCCGTCGTCGGTGAGCTTGATGTTGGCCGGTTTGAGATCGCGGTGGACGATCCCCGCCTCGTGCGCCGCCTCCAGCGCCTCGGCGATCTGCAGCGCGATCGGAATCGCTTCGTCGACCGGGATCGGTCCGCGGCTGATGCGCGCTGAAAGATCGTCCCCTTCCACCAACTCCATCACGAGAAAAGTCACAACTGATCTGTCATTCCGAGCGGAGGCGTCGCCCGGCGACGCTCCCCATCCTGTCATTCCGAGCGGAGGCGTCGCCCGGCGACGCCGGAGTCGAGGAATCTGGGGGGTGGCTACCGGAATGAACTTGCCTGGAACCCCCACCCAGATCCCTCGGCTCGCTGCGCTCGCTCGGGATGACAGAAGGGGAGCGTTCGGTCTCGCTTGGGATGACAGAAGACGAGGCGTCGCCCGACTCCTTTTGGGGCATGAGCCTCACGCGATGCATCCGTGTACGGCACGCGGGACGCGTGCCCCACAAGGCCTTTCCCATCGGCCTGGGAGCCTTGTGGGGCAGCCGTCCCGGCTGCCATTCGAGTGTTCACGCTCTCGAGGCCGTACAGGTGGGCGATATTGGGGTGGTTGAGGCTCGCCAGCACCTTCGCCTCGCGCTCGAACCTCGCCAATCTGTCGGGGTCGGCGGCAAACTCCGCCGGCAACACCTTGAGCGCCACCTCGCGTCCGAGCTTCTCGTCTGTCGCGCGCCACACCTCTCCCATCCCGCCGGCGCCGAGGGCCGCGGTGATCCGGTAGTGGGCGAGGGTCGTGCCGATCACGACGACTCCCCGGCCATTGCCAGAACGTCCGCAGCCGTCAGCGCGGCGGCTCGGGCCACGAGCCCTTCAAGCGAGCCCTTCGGGATCGACGACTTGAGCGCCTCGATGCGATCGGCCACACCCGGATCCATAGGGTGCGCCACCACGGTACCCGCGCGCGCCAGGAACGCTTCGGCCGCGGCTGCGATTGCGACGGCCTTTTCGGAGCGATCTTCGGCGGCCTCGACCGCGGCCAGGCCGAGCAGAGCCTGACCGGTACCACGCGCACTGCCGACGCCCTCATAGGCGTGAACGGCCCGGCGGAACGACTCCGCCGCCGCGCGCGGGTCGGATGCGGCGAGCGCCGTCCACCCCATCTCGCAGTGCACGCGGGCGACCTCGGGGTGATCGCCGACGACCTCGAGCATTCTGAGCGCCTCACGATAAAGCGGGAGGGCCGCTCCCGGATCACCCTGGGCGAAGGTCATCTGGGCGAGGAAACTCTGCGCGACCCCGCCGCCTTCGTGGTCACCGATGGGTTCCTGGACGCGGCGCGCGTCCTGCACCAGCTTCACGCCGGCCTCGCAATCTCCCGTCGCGAAGAGGAGCATGCCCTTCATTGTCATCGCCATCGCCTGCATAAATGGGTCGACCGGTGCGGCGCGAACGATCGCTTCGTCCAGCGCCTCTGCCGCGGCCTCGATCCGCCCGAGGCTCAGGTTGCAGTAACCCACTCCCATCCGGCCCTCGGCAGCGATCTTCGCGTCGCCCACGGCCTCGCCGTCCTCGAAGCCGTGGTTCCACTCACTGATCGAGCGCTCCCACTCGTCGGTCGTGGTCGAAACCATGCCGGCCCCGAGCCACGAGAGGGCGCGACCGCGGCTCGGCTGCACCATCGGCGGCGAGCGTCAGCAGGTTTTCGTACGCCACGCGGGCCGTCACGTGCTGGCCGCTGATGTGCCAGAACCAGTCCTGGTGACCGCACAACAGGAGTGCCTTTTCGAGCGCCCCGCTGTCGCCTGATCGGGCGCAGGTGGTGAGCCACTCGATTGCCGCGTGGGCGTTGGCGTCGTCACGGTGGGCGCGTTGCATGGCCTCGATCTGGTCCGGCGTGCGGAGGTCGGCGGCGACCCGCTCCGCGAACGCGACAAAGTAGTCTGCATGGGCGTGCCGCGTGCTCTCCACCTCGCCGCCTGCGTGAAGCTGCTCGGCGGCGAACGCGCGGATCGTCTCGAGCAGCCCGTAGCGCCCGGACTCACCAACGACTCGCACCAGCCCCTTCTCGACCAGCGAATCGAGCTCGTCCAGAGCCCGGTAGCACTCGTCGGCCCCGTAGCAGACCTGCTCCATCGCTTCGAGCGTCCAGCCCTCGTGGAAACAGGAGAGCCGCCGCAGCGTTTCCTGCTCCTGCGCGTCGAGGAGGGAATAGCTCCAACTGATCGCCGCGCGGAGGGTTCGCTGGCGCAGCGGCAGGTCGCGATCACCGGATGTGAGGATGTCCAGGGCATGGTCAAGCCGCTGCAACAGGGCCGCAGGCTCGAGGATGCGCACGCGCGCGGCGGCAAGCTCGAGGGCGAGCGGCAGGCCGTCGAGTCGGCGGCAGATCTCGGCGACCGGCGCCGCGTTGGCCTCGGTCAGAGCGAAACCGGTCTTGACCTTCGCCGCTCGCTGGACAAAGAGCGCTACGGACGGGCAGCCCCCAAGCGCGTCGAGCGCCCGAGTGCCGTCTGCAGGCAGATCGAGAGGCGGCAGACCGAACTCGGTCTCGGCCCCGACCTTGAGCGGCGCACGGCTGGTGGCGATCACCTGCAGCTTCGGGCACCGCCCGACCAGTGCGGCGATGTCCTGGGCCGCATCGAGAACCTGTTCGAGGTTGTCGAGCACGAGCAGCACGTCGCGGCTCCCGATCACCGTCGCCAGCGCGTCGAGAGCCGAGCGGCCCTGCGCCTCGGGAATCGCGAGCGCGGTCGCGACCGTCGGCAGCACCTCGGCCATGGCGGTCACCGAGGCGAGCGAGACGAACGCGGCGCCGCCCGAGTAGTCGCTCGCGTGGCGCTCGAACAGCTCGATCGCAAAGCGCGTCTTGCCGGTGCCGCCGTAGCCGGTGACGGTGAGCAATCGGGCGCCGTCACGCAGGAGCGCCGCGGCGGCCTCGAGCGTCTCCTCCCGGCCGATGAGTGGGGTGGACGGTGCAGGTGGCGGCCGGAGAATTTTCGAAACGTCATCGTCATCTTCCCGGCGCTCGAGGCGCAGCTCGGCGGCGAGATCGCGCGCGGTCTGGATCCGTTCGCCGGGGTCTTTTTCCAGACAACGCCTGACGACGCGGGCGAGACCGGCGGGCAGGTCGGCCCGCGACTCGGTCATTGGCGGTGGGGCGTCGCGCAGGATCGCCGCGACCAGATCCACCGACGACCGGCCCTGGAACGGACGCCGTCCGGTGGCCATCTCGTGCAGGATCACCCCCAGCGAGAAGATATCGGTCCGGTGGTCCAGCGCTTCGCCCTGCAACTGCTCGGGGGACATGTAGGGCATGGTGCCCATCACGACACCGTCACGGGTGTGAAGGTCGGTCTCCATCTCGGAGCTCAACGGATCGTCCGGCCGTGAGGCGGCAATCTTTGCGAGCCCGAAATCCAGCACCTTGACTCGTCCATCCGCGGTGACCATGACGTTGGCGGGTTTGAGGTCGCGGTGGACGATGCCCTTTTCGTGGGCGGCGGCCAGGGCCTCGCAAACGGCGGCACCGATCCCGACGATCCGACCGACCGGCATCCCACCCTCGGGGATCAGGCGGTCGAGGGACGCACCCTCGATCAACTCCATGACGAGGAAGGTGACCTCGGACGCCCCTGTGTCCGAGGTCAGTTTTGAGTTTTGAGTTTTGAATTTTGAATTCCCGCCCAACCGCCCCACGTCCCGGGCGGCGTTGTCGTCCTTGGGATCAACCCCCCCACCCGGCACGCGGGACGCGTGCCCCACAAACCCGTCAGTATCAGCCCGGACTCCTAGTGGGGCATGAGGCTCACGCGAGGCATCCGTGTCCGGCACGCGGGACGCGTGCCCCACAAGGCCTTTCTTATCAGCCTGGCTGCCTTGTGGGGCAGCCGTCCCGGCTGCCATTTGGGTGTTCACGCTCTCGAACCCGTAGAGGGTCGCGATGTTGGGGTGGTTGAGGCTCGCCAGCACCTTCGCCTCGCGCTCGAACCGCGCCAGCCGATCCGGGTCCTCGGCGAACTCCGGCGGCAGCACCTTCAGCGCGACATCCCGCCCGAGCTTGGTGTCGGTCGCACGCCACACCTCCCCCATCCCGCCGGCGCCGAGCGCCGCGGTGATGCGGTAGTGGGCGAGGGTCGTGCCGATCATCGTCGATTCTCCTTCTCCAGCTTTTCAGCCCATCCGAGCACCACCACGATCGGTTCCCGGTCGTCGAAACTGTTGCGATTCAACAGAAACCTCTCCCCGTCCGGGAACACGTCGTACTGACGGTCGGAGGCTTCCTCGAGCCGGGCGGCGAAGAGAGCGATCGGCGAACCGAAGCTCGGCGGATCGAGCGACAGGACCGGCACCGCCATCAAGCGCCCGTTCAAATCGACGTAGAAGAGCTCGCGTGCGTCACGGCTCCAGCGTGCTGCAAAACCGCCATCAGACGAGACGCGGACCTCGCCGCCCGAGCTCTCCAGAGCTCGCACATACACGTCCCAGCGTCTCGAAGCGTCGGAACTGTAAGCGATCCAGCGGCCGTCCGGCGACAGGTCGCCCCCCCACTCCATCACACGTTCCCGGCCTAGGCGGCGCGGGCTGGGGTCCCCCTCGAGAGAGCGAATCCAGAGGGAACTCCCACCCTGCGTCCCGGTCTCGTAATACACCAGCCGGCGGCCGTCGGGAGTCCAGGCGTCTGCAGACACAAAAGTGGCGGAGGTGAGGACCACCTGCCTTTGGCCCGACCGCTCCGCCGCGATGCGGAAGATGCTGCTGGCGCCCGAAGCGCCCCCAGTCAAGGAATAGGCGATGTGGCGGCCGTCGGGAGACCAGACAGCCAGGTTGTCGTCGCCCTCGCTGAACGTGAGGCGGCTCTCGACGTTGGCCTCGAGCTCGTGCAGCCAAAGACCCCCGCCGGTCGATCCCGGTTCGTAGTGGGTGACCACTACGCGCCGCCCGTCCGGCGACAGCCGAGGGGCGTAGTACCAGGTGTTGCTCTCTTCCGCAATCGCCTGCAGCTCGGTTCCCGACCGATCGACCACGATCACCCTCGTTGTGCCCCGCTTGTCTTCTCGGTAGACCAGCAGACCATTTGCAGCCGTGAGCGACCGCTGACCGGACACGGAGACGGTGCCGGCCAGGGAAATCCCGAGTGGTGCCGGATCGCCCACAAGGTCGTTCCGGCGATCGTCGAAACGGTGGGCGACCAGGGACTCGCCCGTCACATAGAGCAGGTAACCTGGCGCCGCCCAGATACCCGACGAGTTGGCGGGACCGAGTAGCTTTGCGTCAAGCGAGCTGAGCTCACCAAGCCAGAGCGTGCCCGGCTCGATGCCGCTGCCGCTCGAGGCGTAGAAGAGAAAACGCTTGCCGTCGGGCAGGAAGCTCGGGAACCGCTGCGTGCCGATCTCGCTGTCCTCGTCGATCCTGGTCGCCGCTGTCACCTCGCCGCCATCCGCCGAAACGGCGCGAATCGGGCCGACGAAGCTCGGTGCGAAGAGAATGACGTCCCCGGCACCCCAGGTGCCCCCTCGAACATCCTGGTTCGAACCGGTCTCGGCAATGATGTTGGGCTGGCCTCCAAAGAGCTCGGTCACCTTGAGCCGGTTCTGCGCGAAGAATCCGATCTTCCGGCTGTCGGGGGACCAGAACGGGTAACGGGCGTCCTGGGTACCGGGCAGTATCGTCGCCTCACGCGACGCCAGCTCGCGGATCCAGAGCGCCGTCCGCCCGTCCTCTCCGCGGGCCACGAAGGCGAGCTTCTGCCCATCGGGCGACAGTGCCATGCCGCTCACCAAGGTCGTGTTCTCCGGCGCCTCGATCTGGAACTCCGCGTGCAACGGCGCCTGGCTTTCGACCTCCGGGCCCGAGCCGCTCCACGCCGAAACCAGCCACCCGAGGATGAGCCCAACCGCCAGAATGCAGGCGCCCAGGAGCCAGATCGCCTGACGGCCGCGGGCCGGAACGGCGACGGCCTCCACGACCTCGCCGCCGCCGGCCGCAACCTCAGCGATCGAGAGCCTCACGTCGCCCATGTCACGCTGGCGAACTCTCGGATCGCGGCGGAGACAGCGGCCGATTAGCGCCCGAACGTGGCCCGGGGTGCCCGGCGGCAACGCATCCAGGTCGGGCTCGCGGGTCAGGATTGCGGCCAGGACATCGGTGACCGTCTCGCCCTCGAAGAGCTTGCGGCCTGTCAGCATCTCCCACAGCACCACGCCGTAAGCCCAGATGTCGGCCCTGCGGTCGACTTTTTTACCGCGCGCCTGCTCGGGGCTCATGTAGGCCGCGGTGCCGAGGATGACCCCCTCCACCGTTGCATGCCGAGTGATGGTGGGCGAAAACGAAGAGCTCAGATCGCCGCCCTCGTCCTGCCACGCCTTGGCGAGCCCGAAGTCGAGGACCTTGACCGTGCCGTCGTCGCTGATCTTGATGTTGGCCGGCTTGAGGTCGCGGTGGACAATCCCCGCTTCGTGCGCCGCCTCCAGCGCCTCCGCGATCTGCAGCGCGATCGGAATCGCTTCGTCGACCGGGATCGGTCCGCGGCTGATGCGCGCTGAAAGATCGTCCCCTTCCACCAATTCCATCACGAGAAAAGTCACAACTGATCTGTCATTCCGAGCGGAGGCGTCGCCCGGCGACGCTCCCCCCATCCTGTCATTCCGAGCGGAGGCGTCGCCCGGCGACGCTCCCCCATCCTGTCATTCCGAGCGGAGGCGTCGCCCGGCGACGCCGGAGTCGAGGAATCTGGGGGGTGGCTACCGGAATGAACTTGCCTGGAACCCCCACCCAGATCCCTCGGCTCGCTGCGCTCGCTCGGGATGACAGAAAGGGAGCGTTCGGTCTCGCTTGGGATGACAGAAAGGGAGCGTTCGGTCTCGCTTGGGATGACAGAAGAAGGGGGCGTCGCCCGGACTCCTTTTGGGGCATGAGCCTCACGCGATGCATCCGTGTACGGCACGCGGGACGCGTGCCCCACAAGGCCTTTCCCATCGGCCTGGGAGCCTTGTGGGGCAGCCGTCCCGGCTGCCATTCGAGTGTTCACGCTCTCGAGGCCGTACAGGTGGGCGATATTGGGGTGGTTGAGGCTCGCCAGCACCTTCGCCTCGCGCTCGAACCGCGCCAGCCGATCCGGGTCCTCGGCGAACTCCGGCGGCAGCACCTTCAGCGCGACATCCCGCCCGAGCTTGGTGTCGGTGGCGCGCCACACCTCCCCCATCCCGCCGGCGCCGATCGCGGCGGTGATGCGGTAGTGGGCGAGGGTCCGGCCGATCATGGGGTTCTCTTCTCCATCCTCATTCTTCGAAGTTCAGCTTTCTCAAGAGCGCGGCAAATCGCGGATCTGACCGCAGCGGATCGAAGGCCTTGTCGTTTCGGAGCCAACCGAGCCACTGTGAGTCCAATGCGTAGGCCTGTTCCAACAAGCTCACCGCCCGCGGATAATCCCCCAGACCGATTGCAACGAGCGCGTTGTCAAACGGCGTGGGCGTCCCATTGAGCGACATCTTCTTCAAGTCTTCCGTTTCAGCCAACGCACTGTCCCGATCCCCGGACGCCCCGTAGGCGAAGGCGAGCCAGGCGCTGACAAAGGCCGGCGACCCCATCGTCTTGGACCGCTGGAGGTGAGGAATAGAGTCCTCGATCTTGCCGGCCTGGATGTCGATCCACCCGTGGGAAAATTCAGGAAAGAAATAGGTCGGATCGAGGTCCTCCGCCCGCTTCGCCATCTCCCTCGCCGCCTCATAATCGGTCTGCCAGGCAAAGGCGAAGATGCCGTCAATCAGGATCTGCGGGTTGAGCGGGTCGAGCTCTGCAGCGAGCCTGGTCTCGGCGATCGATTCTTCGTACCGACCCTGGAAGGCAAGACCGAGGGCGAACTGATCGTGGGCGAAGGCGTAGTTGGGGTTGAGTTCGAACGCCCGGCGGTACTCGGCCTCGCTGCCTTCCCAGTCGTACTCGTAGAAGAGCTTGAACGTCGCGAGCGAGGCGTGAGCCTCGGCCGAGGTGTCGTCGATCCGGATGGCCTGCTCGGCTGCGGCCTTCGCCTTCGGCCTCGCCTCCGAGGCGGTGATGAAACCTTCGTTGTAGCCGGCCCAGAGGTAAGCGTCCGACAGACCCGAAAGCGCGGGCACGAAGCTCGGGTCGAGCTCGAGTGCGTCCTCGAAACGGGCGATCGCCTTCTGGAGGTTTTCGTCGCTCGGCCGGTTGAAGAAGTATCGCCCCTTGAGGTAGGCGTCGTAGGCCTCCGGGTCCACACTCTGCTCACTCTGAAGCTGGGACTGCTCGATGGGCGTCAACTGGACGTTGATCGCGCGCGCAATCGCGGAAGCCATGTCCCGCTGCAGCGCGAGTACGTCTTTGGAGCTGCGCTCGAAGCTGTCGGCCCACATGTGGCGATCGGCGCGCGCGTCGACGAGCTGTACCGTGATCAGTACTCTTTCGCCCGACCGATTCACCGATCCCTCGACGATGGCATCGACGTCGAGGACGTTCGCGATCTCCGGGGTCGATGGACGGTTTCCGCCGCCGAACTGCATGGCCGAACCGCGCGAGATCACCCTTATCTGACTGATCCGGGCGAGATCTGCGGTCAATGCGTCCGTCATTCCCTCCGCGAAATAGTCCTGGCTGGGGTCTCCGGAATAGTTGTCGAGGGGCAGTACGGCAATCGAACGAATCTGTGGTGCGCCGGCAGATCCCCGCGCCCCCCACGGCGGATGCAGGAACCCGAAATACGCCACCGCGCCAGCCAGGATCGCGATACCGCCCGCGATGAGGAGGCCTCGCATCTGCGGCCGTTGCCTCCGTTCCGGGGGGGTCGGTCGGTCACTCCCGCCCCGAGCCAGGTTCAGCAGTGCGTCATGAAGGTCGGTCATGCTCGGGAAGCGCGCGTCGGGCTCCTTCTCGAGACAGCGGCTGATGACTCGCAACAGCCCATCGGGCAAATCGGCACGCAGCGTCGATGGAGCCGGGGGCGTGTCGCGCAGGATGGCGGACGCGAGTTCTGCTGAGGACTGTCCCGCAAACGGGCGGCGCCCGGTCGCCATCTCGTAGAGCATCACGCCGAAAGAGAAGACGTCGGTCTGTTGATCGACCGCACGGCCCGCGATCTGCTCCGGCGACATGTAGGGCATGGTGCCCATCACCACCCCCTCGCGGGTGTGGAGGTCGGTCTCCATCTCGGAACCCACCGGCTCATCGGATGGCGGTGCGGCGATTTTGGCGAGCCCGAAGTCCAGGACCTTGACCCGCCCGTCGCCAGCCACCATCACGTTCGCCGGCTTGAGATCGCGATGGACGATGCCTTTGGCGTGGGCTGCTGCAAGCGCCTCCGCAGCGGCCGTCCCAATCTGGAGGATCCGGTCGACGTCCATCCCGCCCTCGAGGATGAGATGATCGAGGGACTCACCCTCGATCAGCTGCATGGTCAGGAAGTGCACGCCGCCGGACTCCTCGACCGAGTACACGCCGACCACTCCCGGGTGGTCGAGGGCGGCGAGCATCATCGCCTCACGACGGAAGCGGTCCAACCGTTCCGGGTTGGCGGCCATTTCGGCCGGCAGGATCTTGAGGGCGACATCCCGTCCCAGCTTGGTGTCGGTCGCGCGCCACACCTCTCCCATACCGCCGGCGCCGAGGGCCGCGGTGATGCGGTAGTGGGCGAGGGTGGTGCCGATCATTGCCCGCCCTCCACCGGACCCGCCGGCAGACCGAGGCGCTCGAGGAGAGCGCCGAATCTCGGGTCCGACCGCAGGGGATCGAAGGGCGCCATGCCGGCGAAGGAGAGGATTGGCTGGAGTTCTTCCTCGGCACGATCGAGAACCTGCCAGGCACCGTCCATATCTCCGAGGGCGGCGAGAATCCAGGCCTCGGAGACCGCCGTCGGTGCAGGTTTCGGACGAGATCGCAGCTCCTCGAGGACGGCCTCGGCCTCGTCGCGCCGGCCGGCAACAGCCAGTCCCCAACCATATATTCCGAGGATGAAGCCGCCCCTCCGAGAGAGTCGAACCGCCGCTTCCAGCTCCTCGACCCCCTCGTCGATGCCGCCCGTCGCCACCTTGGCCATCCCGGAGCAGTACAGGGCGAGGGTGTTTTCCCGCTCGAAGGTCTTCGCCTGGTCAGCGGGTTCGACGGCCTGCCGCGGTCCGCCCAGCGTCAGTTGACCGCACGCCGTCATGGCGTATGGATACGGGGCCAATGGATCGATCTCGCAGGCCGCCGCAAACGCGGTCTCCGCTTCGAATCGACGTTGGTGCGCGCTGTGAAGGAATCCGAGCCAACAGTGGGCCTGGACAAAGGTCGGCTGGAGCTCGATCGACCGGCGCAATGCGGCCTCCGAGTCCTTCCACCTCGTCTCACAGAACGCGATCATTCCCTCCACGTAGCTTCCCTCAGCAGATTCATCCTGCAAACGAGAGGCGGTTGCGAGCGCGTCCTTCGCCGTCTGGTAAGCCTCCCGAGCCGGGATCAAACTGTAGACGGCGGCGAGAGTCGTGACCTCCGCCTTGCCGATCCAGGAAGGAGCATGTCCCGGGTCGATGGCCACGGCCTCGTCGAACGACTTAAGGGCCATCGCGTGGTCGTTTTTGGAGTAGCGAAAGTGCCGTCCCTTGAGGTAGATCCGATAGGCTTCGACGTTGGCGACCTTTTCACGAGACGGTACTGTCTGCACACCCGAGTCGAGTCGGGACGTCACCGCCTCGACGACGCCGGCTGCGATCTCGTCCTGGATGGCGAAGACGTCCACCGCCTCGCGGTCGTAGCGCTCGGACCACAGCTGGTATCCGCTCTCGACCTCGGTCAGCTGGGCGGTGACTCTCAGACGGCTGCCCGCCATCCGCACGCTACCCTCGAGCACCTGGTCCACCGTCAGGGACCGGCCGATGGCCTTGAGGTCCCGCCCTTCCTCCACCGCCTTGAAGGTCGAGGTCCGGGACGCGACGCGAATCCCGTCCACGTGGACCAGCGCGTTCATGATCTCCTCGGCCATGCCCTCGCAGAAGTAATCTTGATCCTTGTCGGGGCTCATGTCGTTGAACGGGAGGACCGCAATGGTCACCGCACCCTCGTCCTTTTTGATCCCCACCGGCCGAGGCTCGGACCCGTGCACCTTCAGACCGGCCTTGCGGAGGCCGTCCATCAGGTGTGCCACGAGCTCGGGCTGGGTGTAGAGCCGCTTGCCGAGAATGGCTTCGCCGTTGCGCGCAAAGTCGGGCTGGAGCTGGAGCAGATCCCGAAGCGACGTTCTGGCGGCACCGGTCGTTCCCAGCTGAGCGTGGGACACGGCGAGGGCGAGGGGGCCCACGTAGTAGCTGGGCATGTTGATTCTCTGGGCGACCGCCAGGGCCTCGCCGTACTCTCCCCGTCGGTAGTGGTCGAGGAACTCGCCGTACCGGTACCAGCCGGGATGGTGGGGATTGAGCGACATCGCCGCCCGCGTGAGCTCGAGGCAGCGCGCCCAGTCGCCCGTGTCGCCGAACCGAAGTCCCAGGTCCGCGAGCGTGTTGCCGTCGCGTCGGTTCAGGGCGAGAGCCCGGTCTGCGGCGGCACGGAAAGCTCCCGTTTCGCCGCGGAAGAAGTGGATCTGAGCCAGCGAGGAGTACGCGAGCTGATTCGAGGGGTCGGCGTCGACGGCGCGGTTGGCCGCCTCCAGCGCGCGATCCAACGCGCCCGGGCGCGGGTCAAAATCGTGACGGTACTCGTCGAGGCGGATCACCGCGAGCGCGGCCCACGCGTCCGCGGAGCCAGGAGCGAGCTGTACTGCATGCTCCAGCGCGGTACGAACGATGCGGTGGTCTTCCGGCGAAACGCGCTGCTGGTAGAGGAAGAAGCGCAGAACGGCCTCGTACGGAGTGAGATCCTCGGGCCGCTTCGACTGGGTGGGCGCGGCCATGCAGCGAGCCAGCACCCCGTAGGGATCGGCCACCGTCGACACGACCCGGTCCGCGATCTGATCCTGAGCCTGGAAGGTATTCAGGCCGCTCAGGTCGCGGTCGAACGTCTCGGACCAGAGGTGAGCACCGGTGGAGGCGTCGACGAGCAGCACCGCGACCCGGAGAACCGACCCCGCCTGCCGCAAGCTGCCCTCCAGGACGTACGCCGCACCGAGCGCCTTGCCGATCTGGCGCACGTCGACGGCGTCCCCGGCGAATTGCGAGCTGGAGCTGCGAGTGACGACCCGCAGATACGAGAATCGCGACAGACCGGCGACGATCTCCTCGGTGAGCCCCTCGGCGAGAGCCTCGAGACCCGGATCCGTGCCGCGGTGCTTGAAAGGAAGGACGGCGACCCAGAAACCCTCGTCGGCACGAACCACACCGGATTTCGGCACCACCCCCCGGGCTGCCACCGGAGGATCCGATCGACCGTTGGAACCCGACTGAATCTGCAGCCCTGCCTTTCGAAGCCCGTCGACGATGCGCGCTTCGAGATCCGGGACCGCATAGACCCACGGGTCGAGACCGACTCGCTTGTAGTCCTTCTCGAAGCTGGGCCACACGCGCAGCAGATCGCGGGCCGCGGCTTCCGCGGCCGTTCGGTTGCCGAGCTGGGCATGGGCCAGGGTCCGCGCCAGCGGATCGCCCCAGTACTCCGGCATGTTGATCTGCTGCGCGATTTCGAGTGCCTCGGCATCACGTCCCTGGAGGTAGGCGTACATGAACGGCGAGAACCGGTACCAGCCGGGATGGAGGGGGTTGAGCTCCATCGCCCTGCCGGCCAGATCGATACCCGTCTCGAAGTCGCCTGCGTAGCCGAAAAGGATTCCGAGCATCGCCATGGTATCGGTCGAGCGGCGGTTCAGCTCGAGCGCTCGATTGGCGGCGGCGCGGAACCCGCTGAGGTTCTGACTGTGGAAGTACGCTTGCGCGAGGTAGAAGTGCGCCAGCTGGCTGGACGGGTCGGCCTCCACCGCGCGCCGCGCGATGGCCAGGGCGCGATCGAGGGGGTCGGGACGCGGGTTGAAGTCGTGGTTCGCCTCTTCGATGCACAGACCCGCCAGGGCGGCCAGAATCTCGGCATTGTTGGGGTCCCGTTCGGCGGCATGCTCGAGCGCCGTGCGCGTGACGAGGTGGTCCTCTGCACTCACTCGCTGCCGGTAGAGGAAGAGTCGCAGCACCGCTTCGTGCGATGTCAACGATTCGGGGGGTTTCGAATCGGTCTCCATCGCCATCGAGCGGGTCAGCGCCCCGTGGGGGTCGGCGACCGTCGCCACCACTCGATCGGTGAGCTCGTCTTGTAAGTCGAAGACGTCGGCCTCCTCGAGGTCGCGGTCGTATGTTTCCGACCACAGATGGGTGCCGGTCGAAGCGTCGATCAGGTTCATGCCGAGTCGGATCCGGGACCCCGCCCGGCGGACGCTCCCCTCCATGACGTAGCGGGCGCCCAGCTCCTCGCCCACCAGCCGGACATCGGTCGCCTCGCCGCGATAACGGCGGGTCGATTTGCGGGCGACCACGAAGAGGTACGAAAACCGCGACAGCCCGGTCGCGATGTCCTCTTCGAGGCCGTCGGCAAATCTCTCGATCTCCGAGTCGCCGGTGGGACAGCCGAGCGGCAGCACCGCGATCCACGGCACGTCGATCCGTCTGATCTCGGAGCTGCTGGCGGGTCGCGGAACGGTCTGTGGCGACGGGGCGACCGGGGATCGCGATGGCCTCGATGACGAGGTTTCACGCCGCAACGCCTTGAGCTCGTTGAACACATCGCGTGCGGTCTGGTAGCGGTCGCGGCGGTCCTTCTCGAGGCAGCGCGAGATCACCCGACCGAGGTGGCGCGGAAGGTCGTCCCTCATCTCGAGCACCGACAGCGGAACATCCCTGAGGATTGATGACATCAATGCCGGCCCGCTCTCGCCCCGGAACGGCCGTTGGCCGGTCGCCATCTCATACAGCAGGACCCCGAGCGAGAAGATGTCGGTACGGTGGTCGACGATCTGGCCCTCGATCTGCTCCGGCGACATGTAGGGCACCGTGCCGACGATCATGCCGATCCCCGTCAGGGCCTCGGTGGGAAGCTCGCTCGAGTCGGACGGGTCCTTTGGTCTCCTGCAGCTTGGCGAGACCGAAATCCATGACCTTGACCCGGCCCTCGCCGTCGACCATCACATTGGCAGGTTTGAGATCGCGGTGGATGACGCTCTTGTCGTGCGCCGCCGAGATCGCCTCGGCCAGCGGCGTCGCCAGCTCGAAGAAGCGATCGAGATCGAACCCGCCCTCCGGGATCATCCCGTCGAGGGTCTTCCCCTCCACCAGCTCCATGGTCAGAAAACGGATGCCGTCGGCGTCCTCGACCGAGTAGATGGTGACGATGTGGGGGTGGTTGAGCGAAGCCACTGCCCGCGCCTCGCGTTCGAAGCGATCGAGCCGCTGCGGCATCGTCGACGAACTTCTCCGGCAGGACCTTGAGCGCGACGTCCCGCCCCAGCTTCTCATCGGTTGCGCGCCACACCTCCCCCATCCCGCCGGCGCCGAGGGCCGCGGTGATGCGGTAGTGGGCGAGGGTGGTGCCGATCATTCAGCGTCCTTCATGAGCGCATCGATCATCTCGAGGTGATTCGGCATCCCGATGTCGAGGCACACCGTGCGCGCCTCGGTCAACAGCGCCCGCGCCCGGTCGGCGTCACCGGTTTCTCCGCGGTCGAGGAGCATGCGGGCGAACCAGAGGCGAACCTCCGGCTGTTCCGGGAGGTGGGGTGTCTCGTCGGCCCGCCGCAAGGCGTTCTCGAAGTGGACCTCGGCGTTCGACCACGTGCCGCCAGCGGCGGCCGCGATCCCTGCAACCTTCTCGACGAGAATGCCCGGCCAGATGAAGACGGCGCCCTGATCCATCAACTGGAGGACGAGGGGCAGGAGCCGCGCCGACTCTTCGCGGCGCCCGAGACGCGCGGCCGCTTCGACCGACGCCAGCAAGATGCTCCAGGAGCCCGCGCCGTTGACCTCGCCCGGCCGCGGCAGCCGAGGTGCCAGCTCGTCGAGCATCGTCGCGGCCCGTTCCTCTTCAACGGAGGCAAAGAAACGGAGCGCGTGCGCAGCGTCGAAACCGGCGTACGAGCCGAGCAGTGGTATCGCCAGGGCATCTTCGAATCCCCGGCGCGCCGCCGCGGCATCCCCCTGCAGCCAGACCAACCAGGCGTCAATGGTCAAGGCGATGTTGACGAAGACACTCTCTCCCGCGCGGAGCAGGTCTGCCGCCCGTTGCATGTGCTCCCGCGCCGCCTGAAGGTCGCCTTCGGCGAGGGCGGCAAAGGTCCGCCCGCTGCTCGAAAAGATCATGGTGCCGTTGTCGCCTGTCAGCTCTGCAAGCGGCTCCGCTTCGTCCGCGAGCACGTGGGCCCGCGCAGGGTTGCCCGACCACGGCTGGAGCTCCATTGCGGTACCGAGGATGTTCGACTGTAGCCAGGAGCGCCCCAGCCGCCGAGCAAGGTCGAGCGCGCGGTTGCTCGCCTCGAGCCAACGGTTGATCTGGAACGTGTGGGCGCAGTGGAGACTCTGCATGCCGAGGGTAATCGCAAGCGCCGACGGCTCTCCGAGCGCCTCGGCCATGGCCACGGCATCGGACAGCATGCCTTCGCCGCCTCTGTAATCGCCAGCGTGGTTCTTTGCGAGACCGTGCGAGGCCAACAGGCGACAGCGGACGAGGGACGGTTCGTCACTCGCACCCTCGAGCCCCCGGGTCGTCAGATCCATCACCTTGACGGTGTCGTTCTTCCAGAGGTACAGCCAGGACAGATCCGCGCACACCTCGGCAACCAGATCGGACCGGCCGGCGCGTTCCAGCCCCGGAAGCGCTTCGTGCCAGGTTGTCTCGGCGGCGTCCCAGCGGCTCAGCGATCGGTTGGCGAGACCGTGCTGAAACAGGATCTCGGCCCTTTCGCCTTCATCGAGGTCCTCCTCCAGTGCCAGGGCCTCGTCGTAATAGCCCAGGGCTTCCTCCGCAGCGGCGGCCGCCAGCGCCCGATCACCCGCGAGACGGAGGAAACGCCGGGTCCTCGTCGGCTCCGCCCGGGGCCCGGCTGCGACCAGGTGGCGCACAATCTCGGCCGCGTGGTCGTCGAGCCGCGCACTGTGCACCTCCTCGATCGCGTCGGCGATCACCAGGTGCAGGCGCTGGAGGCGCGGCGCGGATTGGCCGGTCAGGAGGGTCTGGCGCACCAGTGCATGGCTGAACTCGTAGCGTGCGCCGCGGCTCTCCGGCGCCGGGAGCACCAGGCGCGCCGCCTCGGCCTCCTCGATCGCATTGAGGATCGCCTCCGGGTCACGGACGCTCTGTTCGAGCACCGCGAGGTCGAAACGCAAACCCATCGCCGCAGCAGTCGTCAACATCTTCCGTGCCGTTTCGGACAGACGCTCCAGCCGCCGCCCGATGACCAGCCGCACGCCGTCGGGCACATCCAGGCATTCGATGTCGAGATCGGCCCGCCACCGACCCTGTCCGTCGAACAACGCACCCTCCTCGGACAGGTGGCGGAAGACCTCCTCGACGAAGAACGGGTTGCCCTCGGTGCCGCGATGAACGGCCCCGACCAGCGTGGCCGGTGGATCGGCTCCCCCGAGTGCGGCCAGGAGATCTGCCACGGCGGGCTCGGCAAGCTGCTTGACCTGGACCCGCTCCGCCAGCCGCTGGCGCACGAGCGTCGCCATCGTCCTTGCGAACGCCTCACCCATGTCGGCCTCGGCATCACGGTAGGTGCCGACCATCAGGAGCGGCATCCCGGCAAGCCGCGGCGCGAGGTGCTCGAGCAGCGCTAGGCTCGATTCGTCCGCCCAGTGGATGTCGTCGAGCATCATGACCATCGGAATCGCAGCGCTCGCACGGGTCAGGAACTCGAGCACGCTGTTGAAGAGGTAGCGCTGTTGCTGGTCTGGCGGCAACGGTTCCGGGTCGGAGATGTCCGGGAAGTGCCGCCTGAGCTCCGGCAACAAACGCGAGATCTCGGCGGCGTTGTCTCCCAGCAGATGTCGCAGGTCGTCTGCCGGCACCAGGCGCACCATCTCTTCGAGGATCTCGCTGGCCGTCACGAAGGGCGCCGACCGGTCCTCGTAGGCGTGCCCGGTCAATGCCAGCATCCCGCGCTCACGACCGTCCTCGAGGATCTCGCCCGCCAGCCGGGTCTTGCCGACCCCCGGCTCGCCACCGAGCAGGACCAGGCCACCGCGCCCCTCCGCCGCTTCGTCGAGCATGCGGTCGAGAAGTGCACGCTCGGCGTCGCGACCGACCAGCGGTGCGCGGCCGACCGCGCCCACGGTCGTCTTGACGGTTGACGGCGCGCCCGGAAGGCGCCTTTCACGCAGTGCCCGGAGGCCGGGGTGGTCCGGGGGAAGCTCGTGGCCGGTCAACACCCCGTGGAGTAACCAGAAAACGAGCGGCAAACGCCGGTCCGTGGCGGCGTTGAGGTGTGGCAGCGCCGCCTCCACGTCCCGTTCGGCCAGAGCGATCGCCGCCAACGTGATGAGGTCCATGCGCGGGTCGTCCCGCTGCTCGTGCAGACGATCCAGGATCCGCCGGGCCTCGGGCTCCGCGCCGCCCAGTTGCAGGATCGACGCCAGGCGCGCTTCGAAGACCGGGTGGTGCCCGGTGAGCTCGCAGGTCCTTTCCATCCACTTCGCGGCCTCCGCAAACCGCCCCGCATGCGTCAATGCGATCGCCAGGAAGTTGGTGAGGTCGAAGTACCTGGGGTGCTGGGCGATCGCCTCGCGGAGGATGTGCTCTCCTTCCTCCTGACGTCCGCTGCAGCACAGCGAAAGACCGAGGTGCGAGGCGACGTTGGGGCTGTGGGGATCCAGCGAACGGGCCGCCTGCTGGGCGGCAACTGCCTCGTCGAACCGACCCATCAGAAACAGCAACATCCCGAGCCAGAAGTGCGCCTCGCGCTCGTTCGGGTCGAGTCGGATCGCCTCGTGAAGCTCCTCGATTGCTCCCGGCCAATCGAAATCGCGGAAGAACGACACGCCGGCGCGCGCGACCCGTGCGAGGACGTTGGACGGCTCGGACTCGAACGCGCGCTCGGCCGATCGGAGCGCGTCGTCGAGGTCCGGCCGGCCTCGTTGGGCGCCCCAGTGAGCCGAGAACAGGTGGCCCATCGCCAGGGCGGCGTGCGCCGAAGCAAACTTCGGGTCGAGCGTGATGGCGCCCTGCAGCTGTTCGATGCCGCGCTGGACCTCGGGTGGCACGAGGGTCCGGACGCCCTGGTTGCCCTGGAGGTAGAGGTCGTAGGCCTCGATGTTCTCAGTGGGCCGCTGACGGATCTGCGCCTCCACATCGGTCGCGAGCTCGGCCTCGAGGGCGTGTGCGATCGCAACGGCAACCTCGCTCTGGACCTCGAAAATATCTTCGAGATCGCGGTCGTACTGCTCGCTCCACAAATTCCGATCGGTGGCGGCCTCGATGAGCTGCGCCGTGACCCGGACCCGGTTGCCCGCGCGCCGAACCGACCCCTCGAGCACCGATCCGACCCGGAGCTCGGAAGCGATTTCGCGGATCGACTTCGACGTGCCTTTGTAGGTCATGGCCGAGGTGCGCGAGATCACGTGCAGCCCGGCGATCTTCGACAGGTTGGTAAGAATCTCTTCCATCACCCCGTCGCTGAAAAATTCGTTGGCGGAGTTCTCACTCATGTTGACGAAGGGCAGCACCGCAATCGATTTCACATCCGACGCGCCGTCACCGTCCTTCAACGTTTCCGCCCCGAGCTGCGAGAAGGGCATAACCCCGGACGAGGGCGGAGGGCTCGCATCACCTTCGAACCCGGCCTTCATGAGTCCGTCCACGATGTGATCGATCAGGTTCTCCGAGTGCCCCCACCTTCGATACTCGTCACGCACTGTCGCCGCATCGAAACCGAAGGTCTCGCGCAGCACCTCGATCGACGCCCTGGCCTGATCCGGCCGGCCGCGCTGACCGCACACGGCAACGAGATTGACGTGAGAGTAGGGAATCTGCGGCCAGTTGATCCGCTTCGACACCGCGAACGCTTCCTCATACTCACCGCGTTCGTAGTGGAGGTAAAAGGTGGCGAAGAGGTACCACTCCGGGTGATGGGGGTTGAGGGCACACGCCTGGAGTCCGAGCTGAGACCCGCGCTCCCATTGCCCGGTATGCCCGATCAACATCCCCAGGAAAGCGGTGGTGAAGGAGTTCCTCGGGTTGAGGGCGATGGCTCGCGGAACCGCGGCCTCGAACGCCGGCAGGTCGCCGAGAAAGAAGTGGGCAGCGGCGAGGGCGTCCCATCCCGCCTGAGAGGTCGGATCGAGGTCAACGGCGCGTTGGGCAGCGCGCAAAGAACGCCCCATGGGATCGTCCAGTACGTTGTACCGGAATTTGTGCTCTGCCCTGTAGAAGGCCGCCAGCCAAGCGTGCGCCTCGGCGAGATTCGGCTCCCGCTCGATGACGGCCTCGAGTCCGTCGCGGATTGCGGCGTGCTCCTCGGGCGGGTAGACGATCTGGTTGAAACACACCGCGCGCATGATCCAGTCGTCGAAGGTCATCTCGTCGTGGTCCGTGGCGCGAAGCTCATTCACCACCAACCGTGGAATGACGCCCGAGTAGTCGCCAACCGTGGCTACGATCCGATCCGTCAGACCGTCCTGCAGCTCGAAGAGGCTCTCACCCTCGAGGAGACGGTCGTAGTTCTCGGACCAGACGCGGGCGCCCGTTTCCACCTCCACGAGTTGCACGCTGAGCCGCATCTCGGGCCCCGCACTTCGCAGCCCGCCGCGCAGCACCCACCTCGCACCATGGCTGCGAGCAGCCGCGGTCGAATTTTGGCTGAGACCGAACTCAGCGCCGTCAAGGATGCTGAGATAGGGAAAACGGGCAAGCCCGGCCGCGATATCCTCGGCCAGACCTTCGGCCAGCGCCGTGAGCTCCTGGTTTGCCGACGGAGCGCGGAAGGGCGCGACGACAATCCCCCGGGATCGCTTCGCCGCGGCCGAGGCGGGCTGAGCCGGACGGTTCACAGACGCGGAAGGCTTTCCGGATGACTCCCGCTTGAGGGCGCGCAGTTCGTTGAACACATCACGGGCAGTCTGGTAGCGGTCGCGGCGGTCCTTTTCGAGACAGCGGCCGATGACCCGAGCCAGGTGGCGCGGCAGGTCGTCGCGAATGTCGACTGACCGACGACGGTACGTCCTTGAGGATCGACGACATCAGGGCCGGCGAACTCGAGCCCTTGAAGGGCCGCTCCCCGATGGCCATTTCATAGAGCAGCACCCCGAGCGAGAAGATGTCGGTACGGTGGTCGACGATCTGGCCCTCGATCTGCTCCGGCGACATGTAGGGCACCGTGCCGACGATCGTGCCGATCCCGGTCAGGGCCTCGGTGGGAAGCTCGCTCGAGTCGGACGGGTCCTTGGTCTCCTGCAGCTTGGCGAGACCGAAATCCATGACCTTGACCCGGCCCTCGCCGTCGACCATCACATTGGCAGGTTTGAGATCGCGGTGGATGACGCTCTTGTCGTGCGCCGCCGAGATCGCCTCGGCCAGCGGCGTCGCCAGCTCGAAGAAGCGATCGAGATCGAGCCCGCCCTCCGGGATCATCCCGTCGAGGGTCTTCCCCTCCACCAGCTCCATGGTCAGGAAGCGGATGCCGTCGGCGTCCTCGACCGAGTAGATGGTGACGATGTGGGGGTGGTTGAGCGAAGCCACCGCCCGCGCCTCGCGTTCGAAGCGATCGAGCCGCTGCGGCATCGTCGACGAACTTCTCCGGCAGGACCTTGAGCGCGACGTCCCGCCCCAGCTTGGTGTCGGTCGCGCGCCACACCTCCCCCATCCCGCCGGCGCCGAGGGCCGCGGTGATGCGGTAGTGGGCGAGGGTCGTGCCGATCATCTGGATTCGAGCTCCTGTTGCCAACCCTGGACGAGGACCAATGATTTCTCGTCGGTTTCCGTCACCATGCGATTGATCAAAAAACGCTCGCCGTCGGGGAACACGTCATAGCTGTGATCGCTCGACCGGAGAATCACCCTGAAGAGAGGCGCCGGTCTGCCGAAAACGGGCCTCCCGCCGGTCCAGGTCACCGGGACCGCCGTGATTTCAGAAGCGGCCGAGTAATAGAAGAGCTCGCTGCCGTCAGGGCTCCAGATCGGAGTTCTCCCGCCGCCACCGGAGACCACGAACCGCTCCTCGCCGCCGGGGAAGCTCCGCACGTGGATCTCGCTCGAGCCGGACTCTTCCGATCCGTACGCCACCCATCGACCATCCGGCGAAAACTGCCCCTCGCGTTCAGGGTAGGGCTCGTCGAGCCACGGCCGAGCCTCGCCGGTTTCGAGATCGAGGACCCACAGGTCCACGTCGTCTTCCGACTCGAGGCTGTAGAGCAAGAGCCGACCATTCGGATGGATGTCGTCGGGCTCCGAGTTGAGATCGTTCGAAGTGACGGCTCGTTCCGGTCTCGCTCCCTCGACATCGCGAACATAGATGTCGGGCACGCGCCGGAAGAACACCTCGCTGTCGTCGGGGCGCCACACCGGGCGGGACTCATCGAGAGGGCCGGCCGCGAGACGGGTTCGGGTTCCGCGTTCGAGATCGAAGACCCAGACGTCGCCCTGCGTCTTCTGAATATCGGTGATGTCGACCGCCACCCGTCGCCCGTCGTGCGAGACCGCCGGCGAGTAGTACTCGGCCAGAGACCCCACCAACGAGAGCTGGCGTCCGGTCCGATCAACCGTCACCAGCTCCGTATCACCGAATTGACCGGTCCCGCGCTGATAGACAAGGATCCCCGACGGCGATGCTGCAAACCGGCCGGAAAACGAAAACGAGGACCAGCCGACGTCGGCCAGATTGACACTTTCCGAGCCGATCTCGAGACGTTGGGCATCGAAGGGATAGGCCTTGAGGTAGCCCTCCTCCCAGAAGAGCAGCCAACCCGGATCCACGAGCTCGACCCGGGACATCGTCCGGGTCAACAACACCGGCTGTGGATCGCCCGTCAGCGCGGCCGCATAGGTACCGGATCTCGAACCTCCGAGATCTTGCAGAACAAAGAGGTAGTGCGTCCCCCCAGTGATGATCCTGGGCCACGCATACCACGTGGACAGTAGACCCGGAAAGGGAACCGGCAACTGCCGCACGTCGCCGCCGTCGGCTGCAATCAAACGCGGTGGTGAATTGTAGTCACCGACAAAGATGATCGTGTCGTCATCCGCCCACGAAGCCCCGAGCGGCTCCGGCGCCTCGGCCAGGACCTCCGCCCTCGCGTCCTCCAAGCCGATCTTCTTGAGCTTGCCATCGGCAAAGAACCCGAGGGACCGGCCGTCCGGCGACCAGAAGGGCATCTGCGCCCCTCGCGTGTCGTCGAGCCGGCGGGCGTCGGCGTTGTCGAGTGAGCGCACGAAGACAAAGCGCTGTCCGTCCGGTTCGCGTGCCAGAAAGGCCACATTCCGGCCGTCGCGCGATACGGCGGGCGGACCGCCGTTCAGGTCGAAGGAATAACCTTCGGGTGCGGAGAGGTTCGACACCACCCTTTGCGGAGAGGTCGGTTCCGAATCACTGAACAGGCCTGAAAAAACCGCGCCAGTCACCAACAGAGCGGTGACCGGTCCGGCGATCGCCGCGATCCACAGCAGGGTCCGCCGATTGGAAGAACTCTCGGCATGGCGGTCCTGGGGTTGCGGTTCGGACGATTCCCGGAGCTCGAGGGCCGCGTCACCCATGTCGCGCAACCGACGCTCGGGTTCTCTCGCGAGACACCTACGGAGAAGTCGCTCGACCGCAGCCGGGGTTGATCTGGGGAGCTCGTCCCACTGGATCTCGGCCCGCAGGACCGCGGCGAGCACATCGGACACCGTGTCGCCCTCGAAGAGCTTGCGGCCGGTGAGCATCTCCCACACGACGACGCCAAAGGACCAGACATCGGCACGACGATCAACCTTCTTCCCCCGCGCCTGCTCAGGGCTCATGTAGGCGGCGGTGCCGAGGATCACCCCCTCCATCGTGGCGTTGCGGGTCATCGTCGGCGACATCGAAATGCTGGAATCGCCGCCGTCGCTTTCCCACGCCTTGGCGAGTCCGAAATCGAGCACCTTGACCGTGCCCGCTTCGGTGATCTTGATGTTGGCCGGTTTGAGATCGCGGTGGACGATGCCCGCCTCGTGCGCCGCCTCGAGGGCCTCGGCGATCTGGAGGGCGATGGGAATCGCTTCGTCGACCGGGACGGCGCCGCGGGCGATGCGTGCGGAAAGGTCCTCACCTTCCACCAGCTCCATTACCAGGAAGGTCACAACTGATCTGTCATTCCGAGCGGAGGCGTCGCCCGGCGACGCTTCCCCCACCCTGTCATTCCGAGCGGAGGCGTCGCCCGGCGACGCCGGAGTCGAGGAATCTGGGGGTTGGCTGCCGGTACGAAGTTGCCTGGAGCCCCCGCCCAGATCCCTCGGCTCGCTACGCTCGCTCGGGATGACAGGAGAGGAGGATGTGAGGCCGCTCGGGATGACAGAAGGAGGGGGCGTCGCCTGGCTGCCTTGTGGGGCAGCCGTCCCGGCTGCCATGTGGGTGTTCACGCTCTCGAGACCGTAGAGGTGGGCGATGTTCGGATGGTTCAAGCTGGCCAGGACCTTGGCCTCGCGCTCGAACCTGGCCAGACGCTCCGGGTCCGCTGCGAAATCCGCAGGCAGCACCTTCAGCGCCACGTCTCGGCCGAGTTTCGTGTCGGTCGCCCGCCACACCTCGCCCATCCCGCCGGCGCCGAGGGCCGCGGTGATGCGGTAGTGGGCGAGGGTGGTGCCGATCATGCCGATTCCTTCGGCGCCGCTCCGCCGCGGAGTTTCTCGACAAGCTCCTGCATCGTCGGTTCAACCAGGAGTTTTCGATGGGGCGGGAAGCCTGTGATGGCGAGGAGGCTGGCGCGTTCCGCGAGCGCCTGCTCGAGGAGGCTTCGCGCCGCGTCGGGTTCGTCGAGCTCGCTGACCGCCCAGACCCGGAAGTACGGCGACACGTACTCCGTCTCCGACCGCTTTTCGAGCTCGGCCAGGATTTCGCGCGCCGCGTCCGGACGTCCGGCTGCCGCTCGGCACCACGCCAGGAGACCGAGAAAGACCGGCGCGCGGCCGGAGCGTTCGACGGCGCGGCCGAGCCACTTGTCCGCCTCGACCCAACGACGAGCATCAGCATTCGCGACGCCGTGCAACCAGGTTCCGAGCAGTGAGTCGGGTTCGAGACGGACCGCGGTCCCCGACAGGCGGATCGCCTCGTCCGTGGAATTCGCAACGAGGAACGTGATCGCAGCCATCGTGTTGACGTAGGACGACTGGGGCTCGAGGGCCACCAGCTTGCGGGCCTGATCGAACGCCTCCTCGGCGCGATCGTCGACCACCAACGCCCACGAACGCCACGCGACCGCCGTGACGCTTGCCGGATTCAGCCCGATCGCCCGGTCGAAAGCCTCGAGCGCCGACGACACGTCCCACGTATAGACCAGCCGGATCAGACCCTCCACGGCCCACGCCTCGGCGGACTTCCTTGTCGCTTCCCCTGCCTGCCGAAGCTCGTCCCGCGCTCTCGTCATTCCTTCGTTCGGCGGCACGAAGCCGTACATGGACAGCACGACAAGGGTCTCCGCCAACCCGATGCGAGCCAGGGAATAGGCCGGATCACGCCGCACGGCCCCCTCGAAGCAATCGAGTGCGGTCTTCAGGTCGAGCTTCGAGTACCGGGCGTGGCGTGCCTTGAGGTAGAGGTGGTAGGCCTCGATGTCGGCGCTGTGGCGTTCGGACCCGCCGACCTCGGCGGAGCCCAACATGCTGATCTCGAGCGCTTCCACCACCCTCGCCGCGATCTCGTCCTGGACCTCGAAGACGTCGGCCATCTCTCGGTCGAATTTCTCGGACCACAGCTGGTAGCCGTCGACGGCATTGACGAGGCGGGCCGTGACCCGCAGTCGATCGCCCGCGGTCCGCACGCTGCCCTCGAGCAGGGTGGTGACGCCGAGGGTCTCGCCGATGGCGGCGATGTCTCGGTCCTGGTTCTTGAAGCGGAAGGCGGCGGTCCGAGTCGCCACCCGCAGCTCCGGAAGCGCCGCCAGCGCGTTGAGGATCTCCTCGGCGACGCCCTCGCAGAACCATTCCTGGTCCCGGCCGGGGCTCATGTCGGTGAAGGGCAGAACCGCCACGGCCTTGCTTGGGGTTTCGGATGGTTCTTCGATCTCTGACAACGCCGGGTCCTGGGGCCACAGCCGCCGCCACAAGGCCCGCACTCCGGGGTGGTCCGGGGGGAACTCGTTGTCGTGCACCGCCGGTCGGAACCAGAAGACCAACGGCAGGCGCTGGTCGACCGCGGTCGAAAGAAGCTCGAGCGCCCCATCCACATCGCGTTCGGCGATGGCACGCATCCCGCGGACGGCACTGTCCATCCGCGGATCGTCCCCTTCCAGCCGGTCCAAGACCCTTCCGGCCTCTTCTTCCTCGCCGGCCAGTTTCAGGTTCGACGCGCGCATCGCTTCGAAGAACGGGTGCCGGCCGGTGAGCTCGCTCGTGCGGTCGTGCCATCGCGCAGCCTCGTCGAAGAAATTCCGCCTCTTGAGGACAATGGCCAGGAAGTTGGGCAGATCGAAAAAGACGGGGTGCTGCTCGATCCCGTCGCGCAGCATGCGCTCGCCCTCTTCCCGCCGACCGGCGTAACACAGGACGAGCCCGAGCTGCGAAATAATGTTCGGGCTCTGCGGATCCATCGAGTATGCGATCTCGTGCGTTGCGACGGACTCCTCGTACCTCCCCATGAGGAACAACGTCACGCCCAACCAGAAGTAGGCGTCGATCTCGGTCGGATCGAGCTCGATGGCCTCCCGGAGATCGGCGACGGCGCCGTCCCAGTCGAGGTCGAGGTGGGAGCGGACCCCTGCCCGGCCCACCCGCGCCAGGGCACTGTCCGGATCGAGCTCGAGGGCTCGATCGGCCGCCCGGCGGGCCTCGTCGAAGTCCTCACGACCGCGAGCGGCGCCCCAATAGGCGGAGAAGAGATGCCCCAGGGAGAGGTGAGCCCAGGCCGCAGCGAAATCCGGGTCGAGAGCGATGGCCTGCTCGAGTTGTTCGATGCCACGAGCGACCTCCGGCGCCACCAGCGTTCGCACCCCCTGCCGTCCCTTGAGGTAGAGATCGTAGGCCTGCATGTTCTCGGTGGGACGCTGACTGATCTGCGCCACGACGTCGCTCGCGAGCTCGGTCTCGAGGGCGCGCGCGATCTCGACCGCGACATCGCTCTGGACCTCGAAGATGTCCTCGAGGTCGCGGTCGTAGCTCTCGCTCCACAGATGCCGGTCGGTGGCCGCCTCGATGAGCTGCGCCGTCACCCGGACCCGGTCGCCCGCCCGCCGCACCGACCCCTCGAGCACCGTTCCCACTTCGAGCTCGGCCGAGATCTCGCGGATCGATTTCGACGTGCCCTTGTAGGTCATGGCCGACGTGCGGGAGATCACGCGAAGACCGCGGATCTTCGACAGGCTGGTGAGGATCTCCTCGGTCACGCCGTCTGCGAAGAACTCGTTGGCCGAGTCCTCGCTCATGTTGACGAAGGGCAGCACGACGATGGAGTTCAGGTCGAACCGGCTGCCTGCTCCCGCCGCTGGCCTTGGCCGTCCTGACGCTGCGGGGCTGTCACCATCCTCGAACCCGGCCTTTCGCAGTCCTTCAACGAGGTGATCGAGAAACGACTCCGTGTGTCCCCACTTGGCGTACTCTTTGCGGATGCGCTCCAGGTCGTAGTCGAAATCGCGCTTCAGCGTCGTGATCGCCGTGCGGGCCTCATCAAGCCGCCCGAGCTGCCCGCACACGGCGGCGAGATTGATGTACGAGTAGGGCATGCGCGGAAAGTTGATCCCTTTGTGGATCGCCAACGCCTCGTCGTACTCTCCTCGGTCGTAGTGGTAGTAGACGTTCACGAAGGGGTACCACTCCGGGTGTTGCGGGTTGAGAGCACACGCCACGCTGCCGAGTTCGGCCCCCTTCTTGCGATTCCCCGAGTTGCCGAAGAACAACCCCATGACTGCGGTCGTGTACGAATTTCTGGGGTTCAATGCGATGGCTCGCGCCGCCGCAGCCTCGAACGCCGGTATGTCACCCGCAAAGAAATGAGCGCCGGCCAGACCGTCCCACCCTGCTTGCGACGCCGCATCGAGATCGACGGCCCGCTGAGCGGCGCGCAACGAGCGCCCGATCGGATCCTCTCGAAGGTTGTAGTCGAAGGCGTATTCGGTTCGGTAGATATTGGCGAGCCAGGCGTGGGCCTCTGCGTTGTCCGGTTCGAGAGCAACCGCGGCCTCCAGGCCGTCGCGAATCGCGGCGTGTTCCTCGGGCGGGTAAATGACCTGCTGGAAGCAGACCGCGCGCATGATCCAGTCATCGACCGTCATCTCGTCGTCGGATACGACGCGAAGCTCCGCCGCCACCAACCGTGCGAGGACGCCCGCATAGTCGCCCACCGTAGCGACGACGCGATCGGTGAGGCCATCCTGCAGTTCGAAGAGGCTGACGCCCTCGAACCGGCGATCGTAGGTCTCCGACCACACGTGAGCGCCGGTCTCGGTGTCGACCAACTGAACGGCGAGGCGCAGATCGGGGCCCGCGCTGCGCAGCCCGCCGCGCAGGAGGTAGCGCACGCCGCGGCCGCGGACCGGAGCACCCAATCCTTCGCCGGAGTCGAGCCCCGCGCCATCGACGATCGTGAGATAAGGAAAGCGAGCGAGACCGTTCGAGATGTCCTCGGCGAGCCCTTCGGCAAGCGTCGTGAGCGCCGAATCGGATGCGGGAGCGCGAAAGGGCACGACCGCGATCGCACGGTCCAGACCGGGTCGGACGCGGACGCTCGCGGAGGCGGTCGATCGGATCCGGGCGGGTTCGACGCGGGGGCGTACTGGGGAGAGCGTCACGCCAGAGGTTTCCTTTTTCAGGGCGCGAAGTTCGTTGTAGACGTCACGAGCCGTCTGGTAGCGGTCGCGCCGGTCCTTCTCGAGGCAACGCGAGATGATCCGCGCGAGGTGGCGCGGAAGGTGGTCGCGAATCTCGACGACGGATCGAGGCACATCCCTGAGGATCGACGACATCAGGGCCGGCGAGGTCGAGCCCTTGAAGGGCCTTTCTCCGATCGCCATCTCGTAGAGCAGGACCCCGAGGGAGAAGATGTCGGTGCGGTGGTCGACGACGAGGCCCTCGACCTGCTCCGGCGACATGTAGGGCACGGTGCCGACGATCGTGCCGATCCCCGTCAGGGCCTCGGTGGGCAGCTCGCTCGAGTCCGACGCTTCCTTCGCGTCCTGGAACTTGGCGAGACCGAAGTCCATGACCTTGACCCGGCCACCGCCGTCGACCATGACGTTCGCGGGTTTGAGGTCGCGGTGGATGACGCTCTTGTCGTGGGCCGCCGAGATCGCCTCGGCCAGAGGCGTCGCCAGCTCGAAGAAACGCCCGAGGTCGAAGCCGCCGTCCGGGATCATCGTCTCGAGCGTCTTCCCGTCGACGAGCTCCATGGTCAGAAAGTGGATGCTCCCCACCTGCTCCACCGAGTGGATGGTGACGATGTGGGGGTGGTTGAGCGAGGCCACCGCGCGCGCCTCGCGCTCGAAGCGGTCGAGCCGTTGCGGATCCGCGGAGAACTCTTCCGGCAGGACCTTGATCGCCACCTCGCGGCCGAGCTTCTCGTCGTGGGCCCGCCACACCTCCCCCATCCCGCCGGCGCCGAGGGCCGCGGTGATGCGGTAGTGGGCGAGGGTCGTGCCGATCATCTGGATACTCCAGTCGGCGAACCCGGGAAGCCCTTGATGAGCACGGCGTCGCGCAGTCGCGGCCCGCGTGCGACCGCCAGGGTGTCGCCGTCGTCCGAGAGCGCGAAATCGAACACGAGCTGATCGTCGAAGCTCGTGATCTTGCGGGGCGCAGTGCCGTCCAGACGCAGCATCCAGACGTTGGCGCGGTCGTTGGGCATGATGTTCAGGTACAGCCCATCCTCCCGGAGGAGCAGTCGGCCATTGGCCGACGGCGCCTCGGCCGGTGTGCTCCAGATCAGCTCGCTGCTCCCGCGGGCGGCGATCCCGATCCGGTATTCACCGTTTTCGTCGATGTAGTAAAAGGCGATCCGTTCTCCGGAGGGTTCGATGGATGGCACGAACGTCTGTCGTTCGGTGACCGGCACGGGTTCGGAACCTGGCGGCTCGAGCCGGAACACCCTCGGCACGCCGTCGACGAGGGCGCCGTAGACGAGCCCTCCATCGCGCGACACACTGATCGGGTCGTTCAAGATGTCGCGCACCACGACACCCCTGTCGGTGCCGTCGGCACCGAGGGCACGGACAGCGACCCCGGCGCTCGAACGCACGGGCACGAAGATCTCGCCCAGCCCGGAAACCGCCACCCCGAGGCTCACTTCCCCGGGACCCAGCGTCAGCAGCGGGGCGCGCTCGCCGCCGTCGGGCGTCAGCGTCCACAGGCTCCAGCGGCCGCCGTCGTTGGTGGTGTAGGCCAATCGGCCATCGGGCAGAAAGCAGAGGCCGTTGAGCCCGTCCAGCCTGCCCCACGTTTCGCGCCGAGGCCGGAGGTCGCCGTCGCGCGACCCGATCCAGATCGCGGATGAAAGGTCTCCCGATACGGTGACGAGCGAGCTTCCGTCGGCCGACAGCGAGATGATCCGGTGGTCGTTGAGGTCGTTGGTCACCGGCGCGGCTTCCGCCCCCGCCGACGTCAGGTGCCACACTTGCGGGTTGGGCTGGTATGGCGCTCGGGCGATCACCAGGAGGCCACGCCCGTCGGGGAGGCACTGGGCTTGCGCGGCCTGGAGCCAGCCCGGGTCCGCGAACACCGACACCGAACCGTCACCAACGGCGACCGCATCGAGCCGTGCGCGGGCGTCGGCGCTCGTGCTGCCGAGTCGGCCGACCGCCGTGATGATGCGGCCGCCGTCGGAGGACCAGGCGGGTCCGCCGAAGAAGATCGGGGCGACGAACTCGGGCAACCCGTACACGGCGAGCGGCTTCGGATCGGAACCGTCGGCGGCAGCGACCATCAGGGCGGACTCGTCGGCCGACGGATAACCCGCCCGGAGGTAGGCCATCCGCCCGCCGTCCGGCGAGAATGACGGCGACGAGTCGATTCCGGTGACCAGGCGCCGCTTCACGCCGCCGAGGGTCGAGATCGCGAAGAAGGCGCCGGTCCGATCATCCGATGTCTTGAGCCCGAAGACCACGTCGTTGCCGTCAGGGCTGAAGGTGTGACCCCAGTAAAAGTCCGGCCGTTCCGGAATGAGCCGCAGCGTCTGGCCGCTCGCGAGCTGCCGCAGCCACAGGCTTTGCAGACCCTGATCCGACTCGACGTAGGCGATGTAACGGCCGTCGGGCGAGATCGCGGCGGAGATGACATTGCCCGAGCTGGTGAGGCGGGTGATCTCGAGCGAGAGCCCGCTCGGCCCGGGCTCATCGCGAACCGCAACGAAGCGGCCGAGCCCGAAGCCGAGAATGGCGCCCGCGCCGGTCAACGCCGACGTCACGGCAAACCGACGACGCGTCAGCCCCGGTGGCCGTTCCGGTCCGGACGGTTGCTCGTCGGTTCGCAAGCTCCCCACCAGGGAGATTCTCGCCTCACCGATGTCCCGCAGCCGCTGCTTCGGGTCGCGGTCGAGGCAGCGGGCGATCAGCCGCTGCAGGACCGCAGGCGTCGCTCCGGGAAGCGCACCGAGGTCGATCTCCTGCCGCACCACGGCGGCCAGCACATCGGTTACCGTCTCGCCGTCGAAGAGCGTGCGGCCGGTCAGCATCTCCCACAGCACGACGCCAAAGGCCCAGATGTCCGCCCGGCGGTCGACCTTTTTGCCCCGCGCCTGCTCGGGGGCCATGTAGGCCGCCGTGCCGAGGATCACCCCCGCCGCCGTCGCGTTTGCAGTCATCGTCGGCGAGAGTGAGAGGCTCGAATCGCCGGCTTCCGTCTCCCACGCCTTGGCGAGCCCGAAGTCGAGCACCTTGACCACGCCCTCGTCGGTGAGCTTGATGTTGGCCGGTTTGAGATCGCGGTGGACGATCCCGGCTTCGTGCGCCGCCTCGAGCGCCTCGGCGATTTGAAGCGCGATAGGAACGGCCTCGTCGAGCGGAATCGCTCCGCGTTGGATGCGCTCGGAGAGGTCCTCGCCTTCAACAAGCTCCATCACGAGGAAGGTCGTAACTGATCTGTCATTCCGAGCGGAGGCGTCGCCCGGCGGCGCCGGAGTCGAGGAATCTGGGGGGTGGCTGCCGGAACGAAGTTGCCTGGAGCCCCCACCCAGATCCCTCGGCTCGCTGCGCTCGCTCGGGATGACAGAAGGAGAGGATGTAGGGCCGCTCAGGATGACAGAAGGAG
>CAWGLE010000011.1:0-41759 GCA_963823345.1 Candidatus Sulfomarinibacteraceae bacterium | reverse complement strand
TCTCGGTGTGGACGAGATGAAGAAGATCTACACGGAACGCGAAATGGAACCGGCCATGTCGGACGAGAGCTGGAAGCCCGCCTCGACCGTCGGTCTGGCCTGAGAGGTGCAAGATGCCCTACACCCCTGAACTCAAAGAGCTCATCAAAAAGGTCGAGGCCACCCGCGCCGAGCGCGTGGAACGCAAGAAGCGCGGCGAAGAGGTGCCCTTCCTGAGCCTCGACGAGCGCAAGGAACGCCTCAAGTTCCACCCCGACTTCAAGGAAGAGGGGCGGCGCGAACTCAAGGTCGGTCCCTCCAAGGGCTACGCGATCGCGCACGAGATCGCAGACGTGCTCGAGGCCACCAGCCGGGTGGCGCCGGAGAAGATCGACCTCTCCAACCCGGCCTATGAGACCGACGTCCTGATCATCGGCGGCGGCGGCGCCGGCACCTCGGCCGCGATCCTCGCCCAGGAGCACGGCGCCAAGGTCATCATCGCCACCAAGCTGCGCCACGGCGACGCCAACACCATGATGGCCGAGGGCGGCATCCAGGCGGCCTCCAAGGGCGACAAGGACTCTCCCTACTACCACTACCTCGACGTCATGGGCGGCGGCCACTTCACCAACGTCCCGGAACTGGCCGAAGCGCTGGTCAAGAACGCGCCCGACGCCATCCGCTGGCTCGAGCACTACGGCGTCAACTTCACCAAGGACGCCGACGGCCGTCTCGCGACCATCCACGGCGGCGGCACCTCGCGCAAACGGATGCACTACGCCGCGGACATCACCGGCGCCGAGATCATGCGCACCATCCGCGACGAGTCGCGCAACCGCGGCGAGGACATCACGGTGCTCGAGTTCGCGCCGGCCGTCGAACTGGTGCTCAACGAGCACGGCCACTGCGCGGGCGCGGTGCTCTACAACCTGGAGACCGAGGAGTACTTCCTGGTCAAGGCGAAGTCCGTGATCCTGGCCACCGGCGGCTGCGGCCGCCTCCACATCCAGGGCTTCATGACCACCAACCACTACGGCGCGACGGCGGACGGGATCGTCCTCGGCTACCGCGCCGGGGTGCCGGTGTCCTTCCTCCACACCGTCCAGTACCACCCGACCGGCGTGGTCTTCCCGGAGCAGGCCGAGGGCATTCTCATCACCGAGAAGTTCCGCGGCGCCGGCGCCAACCTGGTCAACGTCGAGGGCAACCAGTTCGTCAACGAGCGCGAGCCGCGGGACATCGAAGCGGCCTCGATCATCAAGGAGTGCGTCGCCGACGGCCTCGGCGTGCCCACCCCGGCTGGCCGCCTCGGCGTCTGGCTCGACTCGCCGATGATCGAGATGCTCGACGGCGAAGGCACCGTGAAGAGGGAGTTCCCCGGCAAGTACATCCTCTTCAAGCGCTACGACATCGACATCACCAAAGAGCCCATGCTCATCTACCCGACCCTGCACTACCAGAACGGCGGGCTCGAGTTCCAGTCGAACGGCACGACCTGCGTCCCCGGCCTGTACGCGGCGGGCGAGGTCGGCGGCGGCATCCACGGCGCCAACCGCCTGATGGGCAACTCGCTGCTCGACATCATCGTCTTCGGCCGCATCGCCGGCAAGAACGCCGCCGAATTCGCGCTCAACTCGTTCAAGGACGGCGCCCTCAACCTCGACCACGTCGCGGCCTACAACAAGGAGGTCGTCGACGCCGGCATTGCCGGCCGCGTCGCACCGGCCCTGCTGCCGATGTACACCGACGAACGCATCCGCGAGCGCCAGCTCACCACCAACTACGTGGGCAACGTCAGGTAGCGATCACTCCGACCGGATTTCGAAACGGCGGGGCTACGGCCCCGCCGGTTTTCGTGGTGCCGGGTTCGGCAGGTCCTCAGTCTTCCGAGATCCGAGCCGGAGTTTCCTGCGCCTCGTCGAACGACCTGAACTTCACCACTCCGCGAACGAACTTCCTGGCGTCCAGCTTGCGAAACCTCGCACAGTGCCTCACGAATCGCTCGAATCCGTCGCCCCTTCCGTCTCGCACCGGTGCGGCGTTCATCTCCTCGATCGAGCGGTACTTCTCGACCGCCATCAGTCATCCTCCAGATTGAACTTCTGCCGCAAGGCCTCGGCATCGCGGCGATCCAGCGGACGCACCGTATCTCGCTTGAGCTCGAAAAGGGCCCTGGGTGTTGCGAGGGTGACGTTGATGCCGTCGACCTCCTTCACCATCGACTCAACGCTTTCGAAGGACGCGGCCTGACCGAGGCGGGTCATGACGTCGAAGTAAAGGTCTCCGCTCGGCGGGTAATTTTTCATCAAGTAACGCACGGCCGGATAGTCCCCCAGCAGGTCGTCGGCCGAGATCTCATCGTGACGTTGGTGTCGTCGACCTCCTTGTCACGTCGACTCAACGGTTCGAAAGGAGCGCGGCCGCTCGACTCGATGCGGTCGATCATGAAGGAGGCGTCGACGTCGTCCGTGGCGCGCACCACGCCGGAATGCCGCATCGCCGTCGGCGCTCGATCAGCACGTACTCGAGCTGTCGACCTTCGAACGCACGCAGCATCCCGGAGAATCTCGTCGCGTTCCACGCTCCAAGAGTAGCACCCGCCGGTCTCCGGATTGACTCTTGAGCCCGTCTCGGTGATCCTGGGGCACTCCGTCCACGCTGCAGGAGACGTCGAGCGTCACTGTGGCTCAGGACTGCGCGACCCGCTACCAGGCCCGGAATCCCCGCGCGACGCCGCTTCTACCGGCTCTTCGAGACCCACTTCGACGAGGTGAGGGGGCAGTGGGAGGAGCGCTTCGAACGGCGGTGCGGATTCTGGCGCGGCTTCGTGAGTTCCTGCGCCTCGTCGAACGACCTGAACTTCACCACTCCGCGAACGAACTTCCTCATGGGTGCCACGTATCACTTTATGACTTTGGGTGGCTTGATGTGCTGGATTCGGCGGTCGAGGTCGTCGAGGTGTGTTCGGTAATGCGGCTCCTGGAGTGATCTCCGATCCGCACTGGTGAGCCAGCGGCTCACTGTTCCGGGGTTTTTCTCCAAGACCCTTGCGACATCGCAGACCCGGTACCCATACCTTCCTGCAGCAATTGCCGTCAGATCCATTCTCCGATCTGGCAGATCGGGGCCGCGTCTGGCCGACTTGAGATCGGCGGCCGTCACGCCGGTTACGCGCCCAAATCGCTCGAGCAAATCGTCGAGGTCAGTCTGTAGTCGGTCCATCTCGTGCGGCCGCTGATCGTAGGTTTCGACACCACGATGGCGATGGGGATTTGCGATTTCTTCATCGTCCTCTGCATCCCTCCACCACGGCAACTCGGCCAGCCCACGGTCGAACCACCGCTCTTCGGCAACCAGACGCAGCCAGGACAGGTATTCAGCGCGCATCGCAGTTGGCTCAGTGGTTCCGAACAGTTCGAGAAGGTCTTTCGCATCCAGAAGAAATGGCGGCCGGCGCCCGATGACCTCTCGATGTCCGCTGAGTCGATAGTCGGCCGGGTCGGCAACCAGCCCGGCTGCGACCGGGTTCAGGTGGACATACGCCACGACCTGCATGAAGTACTCGTTCGAGTCGATCAGCCGCGCCTTGTACCTGCTCTGCCATAGCCTGCCCAACACTCCCCTCCTCCGGTTGTGCTCCCTGGCAGTCTTACCTTGCAGACGAGCCATCGATCGCCAAAGAGGCACGGAAGAGGTCTTCATCACGACGTGATAGTGGTTGGACATGAGGCACCAGGCGAGGATGGACAGATCATCACGATCCCTCACATCGAGCAAGGCTTCGATGAAGGCTTCGGAGTACTCTGCTTCACTGAAGACAAACTCGCCACGAGCAACGCGGCAATAGACGTGGTAGGTCGCACCGGAAACAAATAGGCGGGGTTTCCGCGGCATGGCTTTTCTCCATGCGCAGACGGGACGATCAAAGTCTACAGCCTCATCCCTAATGTCACAATGTGATACGTGGCACCCATGAGGCGTTCGACGTTTTCGGCGGTCGCTCGGATGAAGAGATCGAGGTCCTCGGTGGCCCTCACGACGCCGTGAATGCCCATCGCCGCGGCGTCGATCAGCACGTACTCCAGACCGACCTCCTCGACCGCTCGCAACACATGGAGAACCTCGTCGCGTTCCATATGCCAAGGTTAGCACCCACCAGTCTCCGAGATGACTCAGGAGCCTCTCGCGGTGATCCTGGTGCACTCCGCCGACGCTGCAGGAGACGTCGGAAAAATGGCGCCTCATTTCAGGAACCTGGGATCGTGGTCGATCCCGATTCGCCGATCGAACTTCCTATGATCCCAAAGCGCGGCACCGATTCACCGATTCCCTGGTCACGAGGGCCAGGACCACGGCGGCGGTCGTGACCATCGGAATGCGGTGCCGTTCCATGACGCCTGTCAACAGATACGGAAAAGCAAAGGCGAGGGTGTAGACGAGCACCAGGATCTCCGCGGGCTCCAGCCGTCCCCTGCGAAACCCGATCAGGGCCAGGACTGAAAACATCGGAAGAGCCCACATCGTTGTCTTTGCAGCGAACTCGACTCTCGAGTGATCCCACGGTTTGCCGTCGTAGGCAAACAGAAAGTGAACGGTCCGACGGACCGTGTACTTGAAAAACGTGAGGGGACGGAACCCATCCACAAAACGGCGCCGGGCATCCTGCACGTAGGCGTGTTCCCCGATCTCACCGTAGCTCATGAACTCATCGAAGTTCTGGCTCGGGTGATGAGCTTGGAAAGACTCGTCATTGAACACACCCCGAGCCTCGGGCGTATTGCCGAGGAAGAGTTCGAATCCTGCGTTCGATTTCACCGGTACGAAACCACCGAGCCGATGACTCTGAGCGGCAACATAGGGTCCGGCGATCACGGCACACGCTATGGCGAATTGCGCGACGAACTCGGCGGCTGCGCGGAAAGATTTTCGACGGACTGCAAAGGCGACGCCGACTGCGGCGCAGGCGAAGAACACCGGGTTGAAGAGGGCCGCGATCGCGGTAAGGGCTCCGAGCCCGAGGCCCGTGTGAGGCCTTTCGGAGTCGACCGCGACGAGCACTCCGAGGAGGAGCACGGCAAACCACGTGACCTGAAGGTTGAAATCGAGGTGGCCGGAGATCTTGAAGATCCACGCTTCGAACGGGAGACCGGCGAAAAAGAGCGCTGCGAGCACCCGACACGGGTGTCTCCTCCGACGCGCGAACCGATTCTGAAAACCACGATAGTCGTGAGGATGGAGCAACCGAGGGCGACGAGAAATACGAACAGGATCGATTCGAAGGTGAAACACCCCCACAGCGCGAAGGAGACAGCGTACAGGGCAACCACCCCGGGCGCGATCCACGCCGTTGGACCCGTCGCCCCTCCGAACGGACTCGAATACCCTTGATTTCCGCACACCAGCGCGTGGGCGATATTCGACGCCTCGAAGCCGAAGGGGTTCATGTAGGGATGTTCGGTGTTCGATATCCCGGCCTCGACCGATCTGAGATCCTGGAAGAAGAAATCGGGATTGGCGGAGAAATTTCCGGCCAGCAGGGCGAGCCGAATCACCAGGGCAAGCGCGATCACGAGGCGGAGAGCACCGCCCGGGCGTGTTGCGGGCTGTTCGAACATCGGCACGCATTCTAACCCGATCCCCAGCACCAGTCTCCCCACCCCGCCGCAGTGTCGGGAGAGAGGTAAAATAGGCCCCCGTGGCATCTTCTGAGATCAGACCCCGATCGCCGTTCATTCGTTGTTCAGCGAGTGTCCGGCGCGGACTGCTGGCAGCGGCGGTGGTCGTAGGTGTCGCCGAAGCGGTTTTCGTCGTTCGGATCATCCGAGAGCGGGGTATGTTCGATTACGTCGCGTTGGACTATCGAGGCACACGAGCGGCCGGCGAGGCGATTCTCGAACACGGCCTCGAAGCGTCATACCAACCCGAACTGCTCGAAGCCGCGCAACGCGAACTCTACGATCGCTTCGTGCACGCGAAGGGCGACGGCGTTCTCCCCTTCGGTGTCGTGCCGTCGCCGTACCCGCCGCCGTTCTCCCTCATCTTCGTGCCTTCGACCTTCCTGGACCCGGTGCCCGGGTTTCTCGGCTGGACCGGTGTCCACCTCGTGGTCTTGCTGCTGTACCAGGTCCGGCTCAGCAGAGTTTTTCGAGTCAGCGGGCCGGGGTGGTTGATCGCGGCCGTCATGCTGTCGCCGCCCGTGGTGATCCACCTGATCATGGGCCAGATCAGTGCCTGGCTGATGGTGTTCTTCGGTGAGGCGATGATCGCCTTCCATCGGGGTCATCTCTTTCGAGCCGGCGCCTGGCTCGGGTTGTTGATGTTCAAACCGCAGACACTCGTGCTCATCGTTCCGGTGCTTGTTTGCAACCGACAGTGGCGGGTGCTCGGCGGTGTCGCAACCGCATGTGCATCGGCTATCGCGCCGACGCTCATCATCGCCGGTTCGTGGATGGCGGGGTACATCGACGGCCTCCGCACGTTTTTCAACGCCACCGGCATGGTCATGAACACGTTTCCGAACTCGATGACGAACTGGCGGGCGTTCGCGCTCAATGCAACGCGGGTCCTGCCTCCGGTCGTGGCATGGGCGGGCGCGGTTGTCGGCATGGCCGTCACCGGGGCGGCGGGGTTCGTGTGCGGCCGCGATCTTCGGCGCGGCGACCGGGCCGTCGGACCCCTCGCCTGGCTCGGTCTGGCAGCCGCCACGAATGCCTTCACCTGGCATGCTCATGTCCACCAGGCCCTCCTGCTCGTGCCCCCGCTGTACTGGGTTGTCGGGCGGTGGCCCGATCTCAGAGACCTGGCGGTCGCCGTTTGCCTCGGGCTTGCTCTCGTCTTCCTGGTCTCCGCCTTCTCCGCAAACGTCGGACTCGCCCACGACATCCTGGGTTTGGCGAGTCTCGCCGTGCTGGTTTCGACGGCGGTCGCCTGTGCCGTTGTCATCCGGGCGGTCGGTCCTTCGTCATCGGAGGTGCGGTGAACATGCACGCAAGGGAGGAGCGAAGACCCGACGGAGGGGTCCGGCTCACGCGCGGCGACCGATGAAACTCCCTTTTTTCGACGTGAACCGCGGATTGCAGCGCGAACGGAGCCGGCGCGGCCAAGGACGTTTGGGGAATCCCCGCGCCAGCGGCCTGGTCACTCCCGGGTGATCGCCGCGTAGTGCTCTTCCGCCCGGACGCGCTCCATCTCCGCTTCCTCGCTGTTCCCGAAGTCTTCGAGGATCTGGGCACGGCGCGCGTGGCAGTCACCGGCGACCCACGAGTCGGGGAAGGACCGCGCAGAGAGGGTCAACAGATCCAGGGCCTCGGCGAGGGCCTCCGGGGTTCCGGCTTCCTGCGCGGCAAGGCCTGCAAGCCAATTCTCCTTCCACTTCAGGGCTATGGCGCGAGTGCGCTCATCCTCCTCGAAGACCTGGAAGGGCTCGACGGTGACGAGCGAGCCCTTGTCGAGGATGGGTGGGATGGGCTGGGAAAAGAAGGTGGTGAGGGCTGCGACGTAGGCTTCGGCCTCCCGCCGGTTGTAGCCAACGTCGCGCAGGCGCTCCTCTTCCTCCGGGTTGGTGAAGAACGAAGCCTCGCCGATGACGCCGGGGATGCCGTAGGAGTGGCGCAGAACGGCGGCCCCGGCGGTCGGGAAGATCGCATGGTCGGAGACGACGCTGACCTCGGTCTGCCCGCCGAAGAGCGCCTCGGCAAGGGACGCAGCCAGCGCCCGGCCGAGTGCGACGCCCGCCTGGTTTTCCGAGGCGGCGCCGTGAAAGTAGACGACGGGGAAGTTGGCCTCGGGATCGGCGGTGGCGTTGTGGTGGATCGAGACGAAGACCTCGGCCCCGTTCTCGGCCGCCAGGGTGGCGCGATCCTCGAGTGCGACTGCGACATCCCCGGTACGGGTCATCAGCACCTTCGCGCCGCGCGCCTCCAGCATGTCGCGCAGGATCAGGGCGACCCGCAGATCGATCCACTCCTCGCGCTCGCCGGTCGGTCCGACGCGGTAGGAATCGGTGTCGGCCGTTCCGCCGTGGCCGGGGTCGACGCAGATGGTGCGGCCCGCGAGAGGATCCTCGACCTGGGCTGCGGTGACGACGGCAGCGCCGATCAGACACGACGCGATCAACAGGAGCATGCGCATGAAATGCCTCCAGAGTGGAGGAGCCTATCCGGGTCAAAGGGTGGAATTCAAGGTTCAGTGCGGGGACTGCGGATTCGCGGGACCGCACAGCTCGCGAGATCTCTCGACTGGGACGTGAAATTCTTGACTCAAAACGTGATAGCCTGCTCGCGAACGAAAGGCAATTCAGATTCCTAGGGGCGGGTTGGATTCCGCACGGTTGGAACGGCTCAGAGAGCTGTTCGACGGCGCTCTGGATCTGGAGGCCTCGGAAAGGCCTGCGTTCATCGCTCGTTCGTGCGGAGGAGACGTCGAGCTCCAGAGGACGCTCCAGTCTCTTCTCGAGCACTCGCTCGAGACCGGCTCTGCCTTCGATCAGGCCGTGATAGAGACTGTCGATCTCGAAGGCTCGTTCCTGACCGGCCCGGTTGTCCTCGGGCACACCCTCGGCCACTACCGCATCATCTCCAAGATCGGCGAAGGAGGGATGGGGGAGGTATATCGAGCAACCGACACCCGTCTCGGTCGCAACGTGGCGGTCAAGATTCTGCCCAAGGCCTTTACTCGTGATCCTGAACGCCTTGCGCGATTCGAGCGCGAGGCCCGTGTACTGGCCTCGCTCAACCACCCCAACATTGCCACGATTCACGGTATCGAGGAGGCCGAGGGCGTTCGCTACCTGGTCCTTGAACTCCTGGATGGAGTGACTATTCGTTCCAAATTGCTCGAGGGAGCATTGCCGATCAAGACCCTGGTGCGGCTGGCGGCACAGATCGCCGAGGGTCTGGCCAAGGCGCACGAGGCGGGCATTATTCACCGCGATCTCAAGCCCGACAACCTGATGCTCAGCGACGACGGCTTCATCAAGATCCTCGACTTCGGGCTCGCCAAGGCCACCTTTGAGGCCGAGGGCCCGCTCGGAGTCCTGAAAACCGAAACCGGTCGCCGCATGGGGACGCCGAGCTACATGTCGCCGGAACAGGCGAGCGGCGAGGCTCTCGATCACCGCTCCGATCAGTTTGCGTTCGGATCGGTACTCTTCGAGATGGTCACCGGTGAACGCGCTTTCCGCGGGCAGACTGATGCCGAAACCATGGTCGCTGTGTTGCGTTCGGAACCCGAGCGACCCGAGGATTTCAATTCGCGGGTGCCGGCGCCACTGCGCTGGATTGTCGAGCGGTGTCTGGCCAAATACCCTGGAGACCGCTACGAGTCGACCCGTGATCTGGCGCGTGACCTTCGCGATCTGACCGAACGGCTCGCGGAGATCGACAGTTGGAAGCCGGACGGATTAACCTCCCCGCGAACGCGGACGACGAGGTTGCGGGCGCTGGGTGCCGCTCTTCTTGGAGTTGCCCTAATGACAACGACGTTCCTGTGGTGGCAGTCGCAGGACAGGCGTGAAGGGGAGCACGTGGCGCCCGTCGGAATCACCGCTTCCATCGCCGTGCTCCCCCTCGAGAACCTGGGCCCGGCACAGGAGGAGTACTTCGCCGACGGCCTTACCGATGCGCTGATCACCCATCTGGCCAAAATCGAGGCCCTGAAGGTCATCTCGCGCACCTCGGTGATGCGCTACAAAGACACTGAAATGTCCCTGTCCGAGATTGCCAGTGAGCTGGGGGTCGAGACGGTGCTCACAGGAACCGTGCTCCATGCCGGAGATCGGGTGCGAATCTCCACCCAGCTCACCGATGCCAGCAACGGCAGGAGCCTCTGGGCGGAGAGCTACGAGCGAGACCTCGGTGACATCCTGGAGTTGCAGGGCGAGGTGGCCCGCGCCATTGCCGGGGCGGTCAAGGTCGAAGTCAGTACCGAGGAAGAGGCGCGCATTGTTACTGCGAGAAAAATCGACCCCGAAGCTCACGAGGCCTACCTCATGGGTTTGGCGGATCTCGAGGAGGCCTTTCGCGGGGAGGCCGACGGCGGGGATTTGTTCCATGCCGCTGTCGGACACCTGCAGCGAGCGATCGAAATCGAGCCCGAGTGGGGGGAGCCCTACGCCGAGATTGCAGTCGCCTACGAATGGTTGTCTGCCTTTGGTGGATCCGATGTGCAGGCGGAGTTCTATCCCAAGGCCAAACAATCCGCACTCAAAGCGCTCGCGCTCGACGACACTCTGAGCAGAGCCCACTCCATCCTGGGTGCCGTTCTGTTGGCTCGTGAGTGGGACTGGGCCGCGGCCGAGCAGGCGAATCGGCGGGCGCTCGAGCTCGACCCCAATCACGCAAGTTGGGATTACGCCCGGTTTCTGAGGTACGCGGGCCGTCACCAAGAGGCCATCGAGCAGTACACGAGGACGCGCGAGCGCTATCCGACGAGCCCTCTCCTCCGCTTCAGGGTGGGCCATATTCAGCTCTGTGCCGGCTATCCCGAAGAAGCCGAAACCGAGGCAGAACGCCTGATCGAGGACTTCCCCGATTCCGATCATGGGTATCACCTTCTTGGGCTGACCTACCTCGCAACATCGAGGTATGAAGAGGCGTCGATGATCCTCGAGAAAGCGCGCGACAATGTCGTTCCATGGATGCCGCTGTTTAGGTCGCAAATACTCCCACTCGCCCTGGTCAAGGCCGGCCGTGTCGAGGAGGCGCGGCAGATTCTCCATGAATTGGAAACCAGCGGCCGTGACTACTGGCTTGCTGATCTCTATATGGCCTTAGGACAGGAGGACAAAGCGATGGCCCAGGTCGAGGCGGCATTCGCGGTGCGTCGTAACGTACTGCTTACCCTTCGTTGCTCTCCCGAGTTTGACCGCCTCATGGGGATCCCGCGCTTCCGGGAGATCGTGGAGGCCATCGGATTTCCGAATTAGTCACCGAGGTCCCTTCTGCCCGACAGCTCCCGCCTGAGCCACGACCGCGCGAAGCGCAGGTCTCGCTCCGCGGTAGCCTGTGAGATCTGCAAAACCTCGGCAACCTCCCCGGAAGTCAAGCCACCGAAGTAGTACAGTTCGACCGCAGCAGCCGCTCGTTCTTCGTGGCGACCGAGAGCCCGCATGCCCTCGTCTATCGCCAGCAGATCGAAGGACATTTCTGTTCGGACATGGCTGTCGTGCAGCGAAACCTGAACGGCACCGCCCCCCCTTTTTGCGGCGCGCCGGGCCCTGGCGTGGTCCACCAGCACCCGCCGCATGGTCCGTGCCGCCATGCTCAGGAAGTGGGCGCGATCCTGCCAGTCGAGCTTCAGATCCACCATCCGGGCATAGGCCTCATGCACCAGGGCAGTCGGCTGCAGGGTGTGGCCGGCGCCCTGGTCGCGCATCTGCAATCGCGCGAGCCGGCGCAGCTCGTCGTAGACCAGCGGCACCAGCGTCTCGAGGGCTTCGGCATCGCCTTCACGCCACTGGAGCAGGAGACGCGTGATCGTCTTCGGGGTTTCGCCAGCTGGGTCCACTGAAAACAACCTACCTCACTCCTTCCTCGCTGCCTAGAAAAGCCTCCACGACCCTATGAGGGAATTGCGGCGTGGTTCCCGTCTCCGCAGGTGGAGGCAAGACCATGACGAAACGCCGCACACAAACCGCTCGCCGGATCGCGATGGCATTGCTGGCTCTGAGTCCATTCGTGACCGCCGGCGGCGGAGCAAACGACACCGCTCAGATCGATCGTTCACGATCCACGACGAAAAATGCGAAGTCGTCGATCCGAAGAGCTCAGGTTGGCCAAACCATGGACCCGGATGATGGATTCACATTGAAGGTGGCCTTCAAGGGTGCGATCAACAAAATCGAAAGAGTCGAGTCCTGCCGAGCGCTCTTCGACGACCTGGTCGTCGATGGCGTGCAGGCCCTCGGTCAAAGTCGCTATCAACCGGCTCAATCGCCATGGGAAAGGCGTCAATGTTCAAGGGGTGTGGCCGCTTACACCGTTGTCGGATCGAATCGTATCGTGATCTGCGATCACTTCCACAGACTGGATCGGCGCGCGCAGTCGGCTGTCCTGATCCACGAGGCCCTCCACACCGCCGGAATGAGCGAAACGCCCGTGGATTCCGACGCCATGACTGCAGAGGCAGTAACCGATATGGTCGAGGAGGCTTGCTCTCTTCGGTAGGGCGGACCCGGAACAGGATTTCGGATCTTCTCTCACCCCATGCCGAATCGACAGATCTGGCGCGGACCCGCAGGGTGGGCCCTGGCCCACCTTCAGGGTCGTTCCTCTGAGGAAGCAGGCCGCTCCCTGAAGAGGATCCACAGGGCGGCGGGCAGGGCGGTGAAATCGGCGAGCATGGCGAGGGCGAAGGCCATGGAGGTGACGATCCCGAACTGGCGCATCGGCGGCAGGTCCGACAGGGTGAGGGCGAGGAAGCCGCCGGCGTTGATGATGGTGGCGAAGAGAATGGCGTGGCCGGCGACCCGGATGGTGTGGGCCAGGGCGGCCTCGGTCTCACCCCCGTTTCTCCGCTCGAGAAAGTGGTAGAAGAAGTGGATCTGGTCGTTCTCGGTGACCCCGAGCACCGTGGTGGCGATGAGGATCGTCGCGATGTTGAAGGGGATCCCGGTCAGCCGCATGACGAGAAAGGTGACCAGGATCGCGAAGAGTGACGGCACCATGGCGTTGAGCCGCGCCGGCCCCGAACGGAAGACGAAAACGAAGGTGACGAAGATGATCGAGAAGGTGATGGCGAAGCTCTCGACCAGGGTCGGCACCAGGTTCCCGGCGATGGTGGCCTGGAGGACGCCGCTGCCGGCGAGCTGGTAGGTACACGCGGCGAGAGCGGGGTCCTTCGTTGACACGGTGGTCCAGGCGGCTTCAACGGCCGCGGTCAGATCCTCCATCCCGTGCGCGGCGCCGGCGGCCGAGGTCACGGTCAGGTAGGTCGAAGAGAGGGAATCGAGGTCGACCCACCGGGCCACCGACTGTTCGCTGAGCATGAGCTGTTCGAGATCGGCGGCCAGCCGGTCGAAGGTCTGCGGATCCACCGGCAGCTCGACGCCGTCGCCTGCAAGATGACGCCGGAGCCTGAGAATCGACGGCAGGCCGACCACAGAACCGACTGCTGGATTCAGTTCGAGCTCCCGGGTGAGGCGATCGAGCGCTCGAAGAGAATTCGGATCGACGACGCCGAACTCCGGTGTCGTGACCCAGATATGTGCCGAGGTCAGACCGAGGACGTGTTCCTCGAAGTACCGGGTGTCGCGGGCCACCGGTTCGTCCGGGTCGATGTAGGCCATCGCGTCGGTTTCGAGTTTCATCCCGGGAAGAACCCCGGGGATGCCGAGGAGCGCGATCAACCCGGCCAGGGCGAGGGCCGAGGCGGTGATGACCAGCGGCCAGCGCCAGCGGTAGGACCACAAGGGCAAAACCTCGGCGGCGCGGTTGACCCACGCCCCGGCGATGCTCCGATGGCGCCTCGTCGGTGTGCGAAGAATGGTCTGAAGCGCCGGGTAGAGAGTGAAGCAGACGATCCAACCGAGGAGGAGGCCGCCGGAGGTCCAGATCCCGAGCTCGCGAATCGGCCGGATGTTGGAGACCGTGAGGGCGGCAAACCCCACCGCGGCGGCGAAGACCGAGGCGGTGACGGCGATGAACTTGTTGGCCAGGGCCCGCGTGCGGTGAGTCTCGAGGTCGACCCCTGCCGGCTGGTCGACAAACCGCGAGTGGAGGTAGACCAGGCTCGCGGTGGCGGTCACCATCAGTGTGAGAGGGACCAGCGACGAGACGATCGTGAAGGAGAGCCCGGCCAGACCTGCGAAGGCCATCCCCAGCAGCACCGCTGCGGCAAGCGACACCAGGATTGCCACGAGCGCCCGCCACGACCGGTAGAGCCCGAACACGAGGCTGACGATGAAGACGCCGAACAAGGGGAAGTAGCGCGCGCTCGAGGCCGAGGTTTCGCGTTCGAGCCAGGCGTCGATCCACGGCCGGCCGACGCGCCGCACGCGGTCGATGGATGAGGACCACTCGGGGACCCGGGTCGTGACGCCGTTGATGTCGGCAAGGAGGCGATCGCGGACATCCGGCGTGGGGGCGTCGAGAGCGAGGACGACGGCGAGAAAGCCGTCGCCGATCAGGCCCTGACGACGGAAGAAATCGGTTCCGTCGACGATCGAGCGAAAATCCTCCAGGTTGTCGACCGGTGACCCGGCGCCGGGCCGTCCGCGCCGCCAGATGGTGGCGATCGAGTAGGCCTGGGCACCGTCGATGGCTCCGAGCTCCGCCTCGAGACGTTCGAGATCTTCAAGCGGGCCCGAACCGAGAGGGTCTTCGGTCTCGAGCATGAGGTAGACGGTCTCGCCCTCGGGGAAGAGGGCGCTGAATTCGTGGGAGACGGCGACCTCGGGGTCCGACGCCACCACCATGTTTTCGATCGAGTTGTCGCGGGGAATGTCGAAAGCGAGCCTCGCTGCGGCTGCCAGCACGACCAGGTAGACGGCCACGACCAGCCATCGCCGGGCGACGATGGCGTCGAAGACCGGTACGAGGCGCGTTTCGAGGGAACGGTCAACGAGAGACACAGTATGATGACCTCATGTTCACGAATCGCTTGATGGCGGCGTGGATGCTCATGGCCCTGACGATCGGCGTGGTGGCGTTCCCGGCGCCGGTCCGGGCCAACGGCCTGGCAGTGGTGGTGTGCGCGCCGGGGTACCCTGGCTCGACCACCGAAGCGCAGCCCGCAATGGACGGGCTGGCCGCTGCGATCACCGCCGCAGCCGGCTGGGACGCGGCAGCCGTCAGGGCCGTGTACTTTGAAACCGAAGAGGGCGGGGTCGCGAGTCTCCGATCGCCGGATGTCGCTCTGATGCTGGTGACCCTGCCGTTCTTCCTCGAGCACCGCGCCGAGCTCGATCTGCGCCCGCATCTGATGGCGGTTCCCAGCGGTCGAAAACCCCTGGAGCCGTGGTCCCTGGTGGCCGGTGCCGGGTCGGTGAACACGCCGGAAGACCTCGATGGGTATGAACTCTTCAGCCTCGCCGGCCACTCGCCGCGCTTCGTGAGAGGACCGGCGCTCGGAGACTGGGGTGAGGTGCCGGAATCCGTGATCATCACCTTTTCGGGTGCGGTGTTGACGGGTTTGCGCAGGGCCGCGAAGGGCGAGAACGTCGCGCTTCTCCTGGATGAGGCCCAGACCGATTCCCTCGAACGGTTGCCGTTTTCCGACCAGCTCGAGGTCGTTCGGAGGTCACAGCTGTTGCCGGTGTCGATCGTGTGTTCGGTGGGAAATCGCGTGGCGCCGGACCGGCTCTCCGTGGTGCTCGCCGCCCTCGCCGCCCTCGACGAACAACCGGCCGCCGCCGAAGCGCTGGCGGGTGTTCGTCTCGACCGTTTCGAACCTGTCGATGCGGCGACTCTCGAACGCGCGGAAAGGGCATTCTCCGGAGCCCGCGAGTGAGGGGAGTGCTGCGGCGGGTTGCCGTCTGCGTGGCATACCTGCCGTTCGCGTTGGCCTGCACGTCCGCACTCCAGGAACCGCCCCCGGTCTCCACGATCGGTACGCAGCCGCCGAATCCCGGCGCGTCGGGGGCGGATTCGGGCGATGTGATGGCACGCGCCGCTCTCGAGTTCGCGCAGCGGCCGGACGCGGCGGCGGTAAGCCGCTCCCGCACTCTCTACCTCGAAGCCTCTCGCGCCGACGGGGCGCCGGTAGGGTCCTTCCTCGGGGCCGCCCGGGCGACGGCCTGGTTGGTGGAGCACGAGACGGACGCCGGCAGACGCGAGGAGCTTGCCGTCGAGGGAGTCCAGATCGGCCAGCACTGTGTCCGGCTCTTCCCCTCCGAAGCGGAATGCACCTACCGCCTGGCCCTGGCCGTAGGTCAGCAGGCACGCGAGCGGCCGTCGACCGCCATCGACGGTCTCGGTGTCATGGTGGATCTGCTCGAAGAAGTCATCGCAGTCTCGAAGGCAACAGACTTCGCCGGAGGCGACCGGGTCCTCGCCCTGGTCCTTCTGCGGGCGCCGGGCTGGCCCACCGGGCCCGGCGACCCCGAAGGCGGTTTGACGCACGCGAAGGCTGCCGCCGACGCGTTTCCTGACCACCCTCCGAACCAGCTTGTGCTGGCCGAGGCCTTGCTCGAAAACGGCCGGCTCCAGGACGCGCAGCGGGCCTTCGAACGAAGCGCCGAGCTCGCGCAAAGCGGCATCAACGCCGGCGACCCCGACGCCGCCGAATGGCTGGCGCAGGCCGAACAGGCCCTCGCCGGGAGCTTCTGACCGGGATACCGCGCTGGCGCATCCACCGCGCCTGCCGCCAGGTTGCAGATCTCCGTTCGGGCGAGTCAAACTTCGGCCGTGGTTGCCCGGGTCGCCATGTCGATCGCGGTCCCCAACCGCCGGCAGCCCTCGTCGATGGCCGCCTCGTCGGCGAAGGTGAAACAGAGACGGGCGAAGCGGTCGCCCGAAAGGGCCTCTACGACCTGCTCGTCGGCGTCCGGGAAAAAAGCCCTGCCGGGAACGAAGGCGACCTTGGCCTCCACCGCCCGGTCGAACAGCGAGCGGCTGTCGCCCGAGGCCAGTTCGAGCCAGAAGAAGAAACCTCCTCGAGGCTCGTGCCAGGTCGCGGCACCGGCGGGCAGGTGCCGTTTCAGTCCCTGCAGCATGGCGCGGCTCTTGCGGGCGTAGGTGCCGACGATCAGACCGAGGTGCCGCTCGAGCAGGCCACGGGTGCAGTACTCGGCGACCAGCGCCTGGGTGACGGTCGAGGTGCAGAGGTCCTCACCCTGCCGCATGAGAACCATGGCGCGGATGAGATCGGGCGCGGCGACCGTCCACGCCACCCGCACGCCCGGCGCCAGCACTTTCGAAAACGAGGAGGCGTAGATCACGTGGGGTTGGTTGCCGACCAGCATCTTCAGGGTCGGCAGCGCTTCGCCGGAGAACCGCAACCTCCCGTAGGGGTCGTCCTCGAAGATCGGGACGGAGAGCTCCGCCGCGGTTTCCACCAGGCGGCGGCGACGCTCGAGGCTCATGCAGGCGCCCGAGGGGTTCGAAAAATCAGGCACGGTGTAGATGAGCTTGGGCCGCCGGCCGGTCGCCTCGGTGACCCGGGTGATCACCTCGGTCAGGCGCTCGACCTGCATGCCGTCGCCGTCGGAGGGCACCAGGGCGAAGCGGGCGCCGGCGTTGCGCAGGCAGTGGAGGGTGCCGGGGTAGGTCGGGGCCTCCAGAATCACCACGTCGCCGGGATCGAGCAGGGCGCGACCGATCAGGTCCACAGCCTGCTGCGAGCCCGAGGTCACCAACAGCTCTCCGGCCTCGGGGCGATAGCCGAGCCGGACTGCCATCATGTCGAGGATGGCGTCCCTGAGCGGCGGATAGCCCTCGGATGCGCCGTACTGGAGGACCGTCCGCCCGTCGCGTGAGAGCACGTCCGCGCAACTCGCGAAGGCCTCCACCGGAAAGGTGTCGGGGTCGGGCAGCCCGCCGGCGAACGAGATCATGCCCGGCCGCTGGATCATCTGGAAGAGCTCCCGGATCGGAGACGGTTGCATCCTCTCTGCAAGCGCTGAAAGACGAAAAATTGAACTCAACCCGGCCTCCGTCATTTCCCGGTCAGAAACTCCCGATACCCGTCCGCGAGGTCAGCGGCGACCGCTTCGACGATTCTCTGTCCCGCCGCGACCGACGCCAGCGCCGGGTGGGAACCCATGCGTCCCTCGGGGTAACGACGGCGGAAGTCCGCAGGACCGAAGACCCCGGTCGTCGGGGGTGGCTCGGCCGCCATGTCGGCGGTCTTGACGTGGTCGGGATAGGCCGCCGCGGCCACCGAGACCTCGGACGCCGAGGCGTGGTCGCCGTCGCGGTCACCGAACAGCTCCCCGCTCAGTTTCTGGCCGGATGTCGTGAGCCACCACTCGGCGCACACGCAGCGCACGCCATCGCCGCCCTCGACGAGGCTCGGCGCATCGGCATAGGCTTCGAAGAAACCGGCTTTGACGGAGGCCGTGTTGCCGCCGTGGCCGTTGACGAAGAAGATGCGGCGGAATCCATGCCGCGCCAACGACAGAATGACGTCGCGGACCACCGCCACCAGGGTCGAGGGCCGCAGCGTGATCGAGCCCGGGAAATGCATGTGGTGCTCGGACATGCCGATGGTGAGCGTCGGCCCCACCGCCGCCGCGGCCAGTTCGCCCACCCGCCACGCCAGGGTCTCGGCGCAGATGGCGTCGGTGCCGATCAAACCGGTTGGTCCGTGCTGCTCGGTGGCGCCGATGGGCACGATGATGCCGTTGGATTCCGACAGGTACCTCTCGACCTCGGGCCACGACATGAGCTGAAGACGCATGAACTCCTCCGGTCAGGGAGTGTAACCCTTTCGTCTTCGTTTTCGTCTCAGTTTCGGCGGTCGTCCGCACCTCTGCGCAAGAGGGATCTCGCGTACGATATGGGGGTGAGAGACGGGTCGTGGCCCGTCGCGTTCATCTGCGTCTTCCCTTGCAGGCGGTTTGCGCTTACCCTCTGACCTGGATTTGAAGTATGGCAACCTGGGTCATCGGTGATGTTCACGGTTGTTGGCTGACGCTCGAGCGGTTGCTCGAACGCATCGGCTGGCAACCGGATCGCGACGAGCTGTGGATGGTCGGCGATCTCGTGAATCGCGGACCGTCGTCGCTTGCCGTGCTGCGGTGGGCGTTTGCAAACCGTGACCGCATCAAGGTGGTTCTCGGCAACCACGATCTGCACCTGTTGTCGCGGGCGGCCGGTCTGACCGGCGCGAAAAAAGAGGACACCCTGGACGACGTCCTGGCGGCGCCGGATCGGGATGATCTGCTGACGTGGCTGAGGGCGCGTCCGCTGATTCACCACTTCGGACCGTTTGTCATGGTCCACGCGGGCCTGCTGCCGGAGTGGAACATCGAAAGGACGTGCGCGCTGGCGGAGGCGGCGGAGGAGCGTCTCGCCGGGCCGACAGGCGACACCCTGCTTCGTGCGATCTCCAGAGGACGGAAAAAGGGCGGAAAGGGCGCCGGTGGGGATGACGAGCGTCTCGCGACCGCCGTGGCGGCCATGACCCGCATCCGGATGGTGGACGACGAAGGAGGAGCGCAGCTCGGCTTCAACGGCGTGCCCGGGGATGCCCCGCGGGGATGGCGCCCGTGGTTTGAAGCGTCGGCGGTCCGCCTCCAGGGGTATGCATTGGTTTTCGGCCATTGGGCGATGCTCGGCTACTACCGCGGTCACGATGTTGCGTGCGTCGACTCCGGCTGCGTATACGGCGGAGCTCTGACGGCGCTCCGTCTGCGCGACGGACACGTGGAGCGGGAGCCGGTCGCAGACGTCGCGGTCGTCCCGGGCTGAGTGATCCATGGGCGCGAATTCTACGAGACTGGGACCCCGATGAAGACTCTTCTGGTGATGCGCCACGCAAAGAGCGATTGGAGCGAGACGTCGGGCGGTGACCACGAGCGCCGGCTCAACGAGCGCGGGGTGAAGGCGGCGCGGCAGATGGGCCGTTTTCTCACCATCTCCGGGACCGTCCCGGAGTTGATCGTCAGCTCCACCGCCGTCCGAGCGTTGGCCACCGCCGAGTTGGCGGCCGAGGCCGGGCATTGGGATTGCGCCATCACCACCAGCCGCGATTTCTACGCGAGCGATCCGGAGCGGGTGCTCGATGTCCTCGCCGGGGTGGACCCGCTGGTGGACCGGTTGCTCATCACCGGGCACGAGCCCACCTGGTCGAGCCTGGTGAGCCGGCTGATCGGGGGAGGGCGGGTCCGGATGTCGACGGCGGCGGTGGCCTGTCTCGACCTGCCACACGGTTCGTGGGCGGATCTCTCGAGAGCGGTCTGCGTACTGCGGTGGCTGGTGACGCCGAAGACCCTCGGGAAGAAATAGGAACCGGGAATTCGGAATTTCGCGAAATCGGAGTTCGAAATCGGGTACGTGCGAGGAGAGTGGTGTGCGGGCCGCGGGTAGAATGGCATCGGGGCCGATCAAGGGGATTGATGGGAAAGAAGAAACGCAACGGGGTCGAGGTCGAAAGCTTCCCGCTCAGGGTGGCGTGTGTCGACATGGGCTCCAACGCGATCCGGTTCGTTGCGGCCGAGTTCTCCTCCGAAATCGACTATGTCGTGCTCGCTTCAGAGCGGTGCCCGGTCCGCCTGGGTCACAGCGTGTTTCTTTCGGGGCGGCTCGATCACCAGGCGATGGACGCTGCGGTTGCCGCCCTGGCCGGCTTCAAACGCACGATGGACGAGCTCGGCGTCGAGCACTGTCGCGCGGTCGCAACCAGCGCCGTGCGCGAAAGCAGGAATGGCCGCGACTTCGTCAAACGCATCGCCGCCGAGACCGGGTTGAAGCTCGAGGTGATCAGCGGCTCGGAGGAAGCGCGGTTGGTCCACACAGCGGTCTCCAAGGTCGTCCCCCTGGGCAGCCGGAGGTGGTTGCTGGCGGATCTCGGCGGCGGCAGCGTCGAGGTGTCGCTCGTCGACCACCACGGTTCGTATTGGTCGGAGTCGCACACGATGGGGTCGGTGCGGCTGCTCGAGGAACTGACCGAGGCCGGCGCCGACCCGGGACGTTTCCGCAGGCTGCTCGCGGAGTACATCTCGGTCCTCAAGGTGCCGGCCATGCCCGACGGCCAGCAGCTTGCGGGCTTCATCGCCACCGGCGGCAATATCGAAACGCTGGCCAAGGTGGCGGGGTTTTCCGATGAGACCGGCGTGACCCAGCTGCCGGTCGACCTCCTGCGGGCGGTGATCGAACAACTGGCGAGGCTCTCCTACCGTCAACGGGTCGAGGACCTCGGTCTGCGCGAAGACCGCGCCGATGTGATCCTGCCGGCGGCGATGGTGTACGAACGGCTTGCCGAGATCAGCGGCGCGTCGGAGATCACGGTACCGCGCGTCGGTATCAAGGAGGGCGTGCTCTTCGATCAGGTGGACGGTCTCGTGCGAAGGCGTGATCACGAGGACCGTCAGGAACGGGAGGTGCTGTCGAGCGCGACCATCGTCGGCCGCAAGTACCTCTTCGACGAGGCCCACGCCCGCCACGTGGCCGCTTTGTCGGTGTCGCTTTTCGACCAGTTGCGGCCGCTGCATGGGTTGGCGATCGGGGACCGGAAGATCCTCCAGGCGGCGGCGATGCTCCACGACATCGGCCAGTTCGTCAGCTTCAAGGGCCACCACAAGCACTCGCTCTATCTCATCTCCAACACCGAGCTGCCGAATTTCGGAGCCGGCGACATGATGATGGTGGCCAACGTGGCGCGTTACCACCGTAAGGCGCATCCGCAGGAGCACCATCAGTACTTCATCAATCTCGACGAGAGTGAACGCGAGAGAGTGACCCGGCTTGCCGCCCTGCTCCGGGTCGCCGACGCCCTCGATCGCGAGCACCGGCAACGAGTGACCGGGGTGACGGCGAGGGTGAGCGCCGACGAGGTGGCGTTGTGGTTGGACGGGACCGCGGGTGCGTTGCTCGAGGGTCTCACCGTGCAAAATAAGGCCAACCTTTTTCAGCGGGTGTTCGGTCGCGAGATCAACCTGCGTTTTCTCGGTGAACACCAGGACTCCGAGAGCGCCTGAACTGAAGCCCCGGCCGCGTGTGGAAAGCAACGGGAGACGCCATGAAAGATCGGGTTCGCTGCGGGTGGTGCGGGGTCGACCCCCTGTACGTCGCCTACCACGACGTCGAGTGGGGAGTGCCCGTTTTCGACGACCGCACCCTGTTCGAATTCCTCATCCTCGAGGGCGCGCAGGCCGGTCTGAGCTGGTCGACCATCCTCAACAAGCGAGAAGGCTATCGTCGCGCGTTCGCCGACTTCGACCCTGAGAAGGTGGCTCGTTTCGACCGGAAGAGAGTGGTGAAGCTCCTCACCGATCCGGGCATCGTGCGCAACCGCCTCAAGGTGGGGTCGGCGGTGACGAACGCGCGCGCGTTCCTCGACGTCCGGGACGAGAAGGGGAGTTTCTCCGACTATATCTGGGCCTTCGTCGACGGCGCGCCGATTCAGAATCGTCGGCGCTCGTTGTCGGAAATCCCCGCCACCACGCCGCTCGCGGAGACGATCTCGAAGGACCTCAAGAGACGCGGCTTCCGGTTTGTCGGCCCGACCATCGTCTACGCCCACATGCAGGCGACCGGGATGGTCAACGACCACCTCGTCGGGTGTTTCCGTCACCGCGAGGTCGCCGCCCTCCGGGCGAGACGTTGAACGTTCCAACGTTTGAACGTTTCAACGTTCAACGGGATAGTCGGGCGGGAGGTGGCCGAGCATGATCATCTTCCGGGTGAAGGCGCGTTCGCGGCGCTCGGCGGCCTCTTCGCGTTGTCTCCGAAGTTCCTCGAGCCGGATCTCGAGGGCGGAGCGTTCGTCACCCTCAGCCCTTTCCAGCCGGCGGCGCACCTCGAGGGAGGCCTCGCGCAGCTCACGCATCTCGGCCAGCAACGACGCCTCTTCATTCGAGACGTAGATCTTGGGAGAGCACGAGGGGCCTTCGCTCTCGGCGACGGGTCGGTTCATCACCGGCAGACGGTTTTCGTCGTTGCTCATTTCATGAGTCTACTCTAGCCTTCAGGGGTGATTGGGGACCCCGACCCGATAGCTGCCGACGGCGCCCGGTTCAGCGAAGACCTGGTCGAGGTCGGCGAAGGTGTGCGGCTGCTGTGTTACCGGTGGGAACCGCGAACCGGAAACGGCGCCGCGCCGGTGTTCTTCATCGCCGGATGGATCTCGCGGGTGGAAGGTTGGAAGGCGCTGCTCCGCGAGCAGGTTCGCACCCGTCCGGTCTTCTATCTCGAGACCCGGGAGAAACCGTCGGCGGTGATTCCGCCCCGGCTCATGAAGCCGTCGAGTTTTTCGATTCCCAGACTCGCCGACGATGTGGTGAGCGCCGCCGGGACACTCGGGCTCGACAACCGCCGCACGGTCCTCTTCGGCAGCTCGATGGGCGCCAACGCGATTCTCGAGGCCCTCAAGAACTCGAGGTTGCCCGCACTTGCGGCCTTTCTGATCGGACCCAACGAGGAGTTCTATTTCCCGGCCTGGGGCAAGGTCGCCGTGCGGGTGGTGCCCGCGTGGTTGATCGAGAGGCTCAAGGGCTTCGTGATCTGGTACCTCGGGAGATTCAGGGTCAATTCGGAGTCCGACCCCGATCAGATGGCCCGCTATGTGCGAACCGTCCGCGCCGCGAATGCGCTGCGCCTCAAGTTGTCGGCGCGCGCGGTGCAGGGGTACTCGGTCCTGCCCGGCCTCGAGACCATCACGGCGCCGGTTGCGGTCGCCTTCGCCGATTCCGACACCCTGCACGACGAACGAGAAGTGCAACGGATCGTCGATGCCATGCCCTTCGGCACCGCCGTCCGCTGCCCGTCGAACACCTACATGCACGAGGCCGATGTGGCGCGCGATCTGGATCGTTACCTCGAGTCTCTTGCAAGTTGAAAGGACCGTGATGCAACCTCTACCCCGCTGGCTCAAGATCGTCATGCTCGGTGTCGGGCTCGTGTTGGTGGCGGTCTTTGCCGTGCTGCTCGGGGTAGGCTGGTACGTCAAGAACCAGTTCCTCCCCTCCGGAGGGGAGCTGCCCGCGACGATGGCCGCGTATGACGTCCGCCACTACGATCTGGACGTGGTCGTGGACCCGGCGACGAAGAGCGTTCGCGGCATCAACACGGTGACGGTTGGGGTGGTGGCTCCGGTATCGGTGTTCGAGATCCACCTCGACGATCGGATGCAGGTGACGTCGGTGGCCGTCGACGGGATGGATCGACCGTACCGGCACGACAACGGTGTGATCCGGGTCGAGCCGGAGGAGAGCTGGACTGTCGGACAGCGCCACTCGGTGGCCATTGCCTACGGCGGCGCGCCGAAGGTGGCGCTGCGGCCGCCGTGGATCGACGGGTTCGTCTGGGAGGCGACCCCCGTGGGCGACCCGTGGATCGGTGTCACCGGTCAGGGGGACGGCGGTGACAACTGGTGGCCTTGCAAGGACCATCCATCGGACGAGCCCGACGAGGGGATGGACATCGCGGTGACCGCGCCTGCCGACCTCGTGGCGCTGTCCAACGGCGCCCTGGTCGGAGTGACCGACAACGGCGACGGCACCGCGACTTCGAGGTGGAAGGTGCACTATCCGATCAACAACTACCTGGTGACGGTGAACATCGCTCCCTACGTGGCGGTCGAGGAGAGCTATCACGGCATCGACGGGACCCTCGACGAGCGTTTGGTTTTCTGGTCGATCCCGGAGTACGAACCGCACGCCAAGGTGATGTGGAAGCAGATGCCGCGGATCCTCGAGGTGCTGGGGCGCCGTTTCGGCGAGTACCCGTTCTTTGATGACAAGTTCGCCGTCGCCCACGCGCCCTACTACGGAATGGAGCACCAGACGCTGGTCGCATACGGCGCGCTCTTTACCGACAACGACTATGGGTTCGACGATCTTCTGCTGCACGAGGTGGCGCACGAGTGGTGGGGCAACAAGATCACCGTCGCCGACTGGGCGGATTTCTGGGTGCAGGAGGGCTTCGCGACCTACGCGGAGGCCCTGTATGTCAACGACACGCTCGGCGGGGAACGGTACCTCGACTACATGGACGACCTTCGCGCGCGGGTTTCCAACGAGCGGCCCCTGGTTGCCGGCAAGGACCTGACCGCCGCCGATGCCTATAACGGGGACATCTACCACAAGGGCGCGTGCGTGCTCCACACCCTGCGCGGGCTGGTCGGGGACGAGGTCTTTTTCGACGCGCTCTACCGGTTCGCGAACGACCCCGAGTACGCCTACGGTCTGGTCTCGAGCCAGGACTTCGCGGACCTGGTGGGGGAGCTCAGCGGTCGCGACCTGGGGTGGTTCTGGGATCGGTACCTGCACCGGGCCGAGCTCCCGGTGTGGCGCGTGAATCGTCGAGCGCAGGCGGGCGGCGAGACGGTGGAGATCGGCTGGGACGACCCGGCCTTTGCCATGCCGCTCGAGGTCGAGGTCGGCGGCGAACGCCGACGGCTCGAGATGGAGAACGGTCGCGCGTCATTCGTGGTCGCAGCAGGCACCGTTGTCGAGGTCGACCCCGACGGGTGGGTTCTTGCCGAACCGATGGCCACGCCGTCGCGGTGAGCAGGCGGGACCCGTCCCGCCCTGACGGCCGTTCAGCTCTTTCAGGGTCGGGGCGGCACTATGCCGCCCGCAGAAATCACTCCAGACGCCAAAAAACTGAAAACTGAAAACTCAAAACTCCTGCCACGCGTCGGTGCCTGCGCTTTCGAAGTCGTCGAAGAAGAGGAGCGACGAAGGGGTGAGGGAACGCTCCTCGCGGCTGAATCCGTGGCACCACGAGCAGTCGAAACCCTTGTCCTTGACGTGCTTCTCGTGAATCTCCTCGAAGTCCTTGTCCTCCTCCGCGCCGTGGCACTGGAAGCAGATGGTGTTTTTGGGGCCTCTCAGCCCGTAACCGAAGTCGCGCTGCAGGTTCAACCGGGCCGACCCACCGTGGCAGTCGTTGCAGCGCAGGGCCTGCCCGTGGGGCGCGACCTCGTGGTTGAGCATCTGCAGGGTGTCGGTTTCGACCCACGAGTAGGCCTCGGTGGATGCGAGCCCCATGTTGACCAGACCCTGTTCGGTGGCCGCCGCCGGGTCGGCGGTGGCGAAGAAGACAGACGTGTCGAGAGCGATGAGCCGGTTGCCGAAGTTGGTGATCGGCTGCTCGGCAGTCTTGTACTTGAAGGCGTAGAGTTTGCTCTGAGGGCCGCCGACATGGCCGATCGGCCGCGATGTCGGATAGCGCCCGGTGGCGGGATCGATCACAGCCTCGTCGTGGAGCAGGTAGTTGCGGTTGAGGCGGTTCCAGAAACGGTAGACCGGGACCAGATCGTTGGCTTTGTCGGATGCGGGGTGGAACGGTGGCACTTCACTGTGGGTGGCGAGCCACGTGCGGTGGGTCTCGGTGGCCTCGGAGGCGGCGCTGTCCGACGCGTTCTTGGCGTAGCGCGGGATGTGGCAGGTCTGGCACGCGATCCGTGCGACGTGGCGGTCGATGGTGGAGCCGTCGTGGCCCGCCGCCGTGGCCATGACGGCGTGGCAGTTGGTGCACTCGAGCGGAGTCGCCGAGTCGCTCGGTCGCAGGTCCGAACCACGGCCGGCGAATCTGTGGTCTGAAAACGTGTGGCAGTCCTGGCAGCGGAGGTCGCCGCCGGTGGTCGCCATGTGGACGTCGAATGCGGTGTCGGTGGTGGCGGCGTGCGCCAGGGTGAGGTCGCCGCGTTTGACAGCGTCGCCGCCGCCCGCCTTGGCGTGGCACTGGAGACAGTTGATGCGCTGGGGTTCGTGCACCGTCCGCACCGCCTCATCCATGGTGATGGACATGGCCGCTGTGTCGGGAACGAAAACGCCGTCGACCCGTTTGCGCTTGTAGCCCAGCTGGTGGCACAGGAGGCAGTCGATGTTGGCGAGTTCGGCCGGGGTGGCCTCGGCCTCCGGCATCGTCCCGAGCCCGATGTGACAGGAGCCGCAGGCGTTCCAGTTGCCGAGGATGTTGATGCAGTAGCTGTTGACGGCGCCGGCGATCTTGCCCTGGCTCGCCGGTCCGCTCGTCATCTGCGGCGATCCGCCCTGCCACTGGTACATCACGGAACCGTGGACGTCGGTCGCCTCTTCGGTGTGACACTCGAGACAGGTGCCGGGCCCCTGCCACGTGAGGTCGCCATGATCGTCCCCGTCGGCAACCGCCCGGGAGGCGAAGGCGGCGATCACGAAGAGTGTCGCGCTCGCAATCCGGATCATCGAGGTGGTGTATCGCATCGAAGGCCCCCGTTGTGAGATGTCACCTCTTGGTTATATGCGTAAATAACGAAATAGTCGAGTGACGTCAGTCACAGCCTCGGCTGCAACCGCACGGGGAGCGGGGAGCTTACGAAGCGGCTCGTGCCCGCCGGGAGAAGATCACGACGAACACGCACAGCGCCACCAACGCAACGCTGCCGATGATCTCGCCGGTGAGGCCCTCGAAGGCGTGGTCCGACAGCAGGTGGACCACCTCCTTGGCGGTGGTGGAGCCCGTCGTCTGTTTGATGACGGCGTTGGCGATGGCGTCGAACACGCCCATGATGGCGCCGCCGGCGATCAGACCCGATGCCACGCAGGACGCCGCGGTCGGTGCGCGCCTTGACGTCGGCGTCGCTGTCGTCCGCCCGCTTGCGGCCGACGAACCACGACAGGATGCCGCCGAGCAGCACCGGGGTGTTGAGCTCCATCGGCAGGTACATGCCGAGGGCGAAGGCCAGCGGCGGGACGCCGGTCATGCGCAGGATCAGCGCGAGCAGCACGCCGAGGCCGAAGAGGTACCACTGCAGCGGGTGCGGTCTGGGCGCCGAAGATGCCGACCAGGATCTCCTTCATGGCCGAGGCCTGCGGCGCCGGGATGGCGGCGGTGCCGAAGCCCTGTCCGGGATCGGCCTGAGCCATGACCCACATCACGATCCCGCAGAAGATGGCCGCCACCAGGGTGCCGAGCGAACTTGAGGCCGAGCTGCCGGGCCGGGCGTGGCGCCGATCCAGTGGCCGACCTTGAGGTCGGAGGCGAGCGCGCCCGAGGCGGCGAGCGCCGTGCACACCACGCCGCCCACCATCATGGTGACGAACATGCCGTTGCCGCCGGAGAGCCCCATCTTGAGCAGCACGAAGCCGGTGATGATCAGGGTCAGCATGGTCATCCCCGACACCGGGTTGGTGCCGACGATGGCGATCGCACGGGCCGCCACCGGCGCGAACAGGAAGGCGATGAGCATGACCAGGGCGGTCGCCGACCGCCGCGTAGCACGAACGAGCCGCCGATGCCGACGCCGAAGGAGAAGAAGAGGAAGGCGGCGACGGCGAAGATCACCAGCCCGACGATCGTGAAGCCGCCGGGCAGAGAGCGGTCGATCCGCGGCACCTCTGTCGACGTCGCGCGTCGTCCTGGCTGCTCATGCCGACGATGTTGGCGCCGATCGAGCGCACCATCGAGGGCAGCGAGCTGCAGGATGCCGAGGATGCCGGCGCCGGCGATGCCGCCGACGCCGATGATCCGCACGTAGGAGCGGAAGACCTGGTCGATGCGTCATCTCGGCGATCGGGATGCCGCCCGGTGGGAGGACGTTCGGCACGTAGACGCCGATGGCGTGCACCAGCGGCACGAGCACGAAGTAGGAGAGGAACGAGCCGGCGCAGATGATGGCGGCGTAGCGGATGCCGACGATGTAGCCGATGCCGATGATGGCCGCGTTGTTGAGGATGCGCAGGGTCATGAAGTGGCGCTCGAGGACCTGGCCGAGACCGACGGCGCGGAAGGTGATCAGCTCGGCCATGGCGTGGAAGGTCGTGACGAGGCCGTCGTAGAGGGCGCCGAGGCCGGCCGCCATGGCGAGGATCTTGGCCTGGCCGCCGACCCGCTCGCCGGAGAGCAGGATCTCGGTGGTGGCGGTGCCCTTCGGGCCACGGGAACTCGCCGTGCATCTCGACCATGAAGTGGTAGCGCAGCGGGATCAGGAAGAGGATGCCGAGACAGCCGCCGAGGAAGGAGACGATGATGACCTGGCAGAACGGTCGGCTGGACGACGCCCGACAGCGGGATCGGCCGCGAGCATGTAGAGCGCCGGAATGGTGAAGACCGCGCCCGACACCACGTGCGACGAGTTGGCGCCGATCGACTGGACGATGACGTTCTCCAGGATCGTGCTGCGGCGGGAGAAGAGCGGCGACAGGCCGATGGCGAGGATGGCGATCGGGATCGCCGCCTCGATGCCCTGTCCGACCTTCAGCGCCAGGTAGGCGGCGGCCATGGAGAAGAGGGCGCAGAAGATCAGACCCATGGTCACCGATCGGGTGGTGACCTCGGCGACCCCGGTCTCGTCCGGCACCACCGGAACGTAGACTTCGCCGGCCTTCAGCGGTCGGCGCGCGTTTTCCGGAAGTCCCGCGATCTTCGTCGGCTGGCTGTGCTCCATGAACCCACCTCACTGGTGATTTTCGGACGCCACAGTGTACATGGGCGCCGTGGGGGAGCAGGGGAGCAAAAGGGGGCAATTCTAAATTTTGAATTTTGAATTTTGAATTTCGGACGATAGCTCATGAGTAAAAAAGGGGATCCGGGCGGGGGAGAAACGCCCCGTATCACGAATCGGGGATCAAATCCGAAATCCGAAATCCGAAATCCGAAATTCCGATGACTCTCTTTTTCCCCTCCCGTCACGTGGTAGTGTTCTCCTTCATGGAATCCGAGCACACCGCTGCCCCTCACCGCCGCACCCCGACCCCGGTCGACCGGCTCGACGGGCTCCTCCTCTCGGCCTTCGGCCACGAGTCGTTTCGTCCCTTGCAGGAAGAGGTGTGCCGTGCGGTGACGGCTGGCGAGGACGTGCTGCTGGTCATGCCCACCGGCGCCGGCAAGTCCCTGTGCTATCAGCTGCCGGGTCTGGCACGGGGCGGGACGACCCTCGTGCTGTCGCCGTTGATCGCGTTGATGGAGGACCAGGTCGCGGCGTTGGCAGCCCGTGGTCTCGCAGCCGAACGGATCCACTCGGGCCGCGACCGCGAGGAATCGCGAATGGTGTGCAGGAGCTACCTCGACGGTGAGCTGGATTTCCTCTTTGTGGCGCCGGAGCGGCTCGCGGTCCCCGGATTTCCCGAGATGCTCGCGAAACGGCCGCCGGTGCTGATCGCGGTCGACGAGGCGCACTGCATTTCCCATTGGGGCCACGATTTCCGCCCCGAGTACCGGATGCTCTCCGATCGTCTGCCGATTCTCCGCCCGGCGCCAGTCATCGCCCTCACCGCCACCGCCACGCCGCTGGTGCAGCGCGACATCGTCGAACAGCTCGAGATGCCGGAGGCCCGACGCTTCATCCACGGGTTCCGACGGACCAACATCGCCGTCGAAGTGGTGGAATCGGTTCCCTCGCTGAGGCGGGACCTGGCGCAGCGGGTGCTTGCCGACCCCGGTCGCCGACCTGCCATCGTCTACACGCCGACCCGCAAGGAAGCCGAGACGCTCGGCGCCGAGCTCAACGAGACATTCCCGGCGGCGGCCTACCACGCCGGGATGAGAGGTGCCATTCGCGACCGGGTTCAGCGTGCCTTTCAAACGGGTGAGTTGGAGGTCATCGTCGCGACCATCGCCTTCGGGATGGGGATCGACAAACCGGATATCCGGACGGTGATCCACACCGGGCTGCCGGGCACCCTCGAGAGTTATTACCAGGAGATCGGCCGCGCCGGGAGGGACGGTTTGCCGTCGCGGGCGGTGCTGCTCTACTCCTGGGCCGATCGCCACACCCACCAGTTCTTTTTCGATCGCGACTACCCGGAACCGAACGTCCTCGAAAAGGTCTACGCCGCGCTCGCTCCAGTGCCGCGGCCCGCCGCCGAAGTGGGGAGAAAATCAGGCCTCGAGGAAGACGTCTTTGCGACGGCCCTGGAAAAGCTCTGGATCCACCGCGGCGCCATCGTCGATCCTGACGAGAACGCCGCCCGCGGCCACGCCGATTGGCGGCAGCCCTACGAAGCCCAGCGCAACCACCGCCGGGACCAGGTTGAACGCATGATGGCGTTCGCAGCGGGCCGGGGATGTCGCATGCTCGACCTGGTTCGGCACTTCGGCGACCAACACGACTCGGGCCGGCCGTGCGGGTCCTGCGATCAATGTGCGCCATCCGATTGTGTGGCGGTCGCATTCCGCGCGCCGGAGGCGTTCGAGAGTGAGGCGCTCGCCGGCGCCCTCGATCTTCTGTTCGAACGCGACGGTCTGAGCTCGGGCCAGCTCTTTCGTCAGATCGCTGAGCCCGCCGGCATGGCGAGACCGGCCTTCGAAACCCTGCTCGACGGTCTGTCGCGAGCGGACCTGGTGGACATTCGCGGCGATTCGTTTGCGAAGGACGGCCGCACCATCCGTTTTCAGAGAGTGTGGTTGACGAACAGCGGACGGCTGGCGGGGTCCGGCGATGTCGAACGCGTTCGGCTGGTGGAGGCCCCTGCAAAACCCAAGAAGCCGCGGCGGGCCGCCGGCCGCACAGGGGCGGTCGAAGGGAAGCGTGCTCGCGCGGCGCCCGAGGGCGCCCTTGATGATGACGAGGTCGCGCTCTTCGGTCGGCTGCGCGCCTGGCGCCTCGAGGAGGCGAGGCGGCGCCGGGTGCCCGCGTTTCGGATTCTCACCGACCGTACGTTGACGGCGATCTGCCGCGCGCGTCCAGCCGACGAAGACGAACTGCTCGAGGTCGCAGGGATCGGGCCGACCCTCCTGAAGAAATACGGACGCAAAATCCTCGCCGTCGTCAACGCCGATCCGGCGCCCGACGACGCCTGATCATTTCTCCAAACCACCGGAAAGGCCTGAACGTTCCAACGTTCCAACGATCAACCCATCCCCGGTCCGATACCGAGGCGCTCCGCGATCTCACGCCACAATTCGCCGAAGGCTCTGGCGGCGGGCTGGGAGGGGAGCGTGGCTGCGACCGGAGCGCGGGTTACTCCCATCCGTTCGACGACGCTGGCCGACGGGATCATCGTCCGCAGAAAACCATCGTCGGCCAGGCACTCGTCGCACGTGTCGAGATGAATCCTCTTGCGGCGGTCGACCATCGACAGAAATGGCAGGAGAACGGGTTCGTGCTTTCCCGCCGTCGCGACGAAGGTTCTCACCTGATCGAGGGTGCGCATGGAGAGGGTGGTGGGAATGACGGGCACGATCAACGCGTCGGCCGCCCGCAACACGGACTCCGAAACCAGCGATACGCTCGGCGGGCAGTCGAGCAGCACGACATCGAAATCGGAGGCCAATGGCCGCAGCCGCTTGCCGAGCATCTTTCTGGGTTTGCCGCTTTCCTCGAGCGCCAGGTCGAGGTGGCGATAGGAGAAATCCGCCGGCAGGAGAAAGAGATTGTCGAACTCGCTGGGCTGTACGAACTGCATGAGATCCAGCGATCGGTCGAGGATGGATTCCACCCCGCCGGAGAGGCGCGGCAACGCGCGCAGGTAGAAGCTGGTGGCGCCTTGTGGGTCGAGGTCCCACAGGAGGGTCCTGATCCCGGAGGACGCCGCGGCGTGGGCGAGGTTGACCGACGCGGCGGTCTTGCCGACGCCGCCCTTGATGGTCCAGACAGCCAACGTGTGCATGCGTCAGCCTCCACCGAAAGTCGTCTGATAGAGCTTGCGGCTCCGATCGCCCGCAAAAACGCGGAAGCGTTCCGCAAACGCTTCGGTCGAGGCCGCCTGCCGTGCCGACATCTCATCAGCCAACCTGCCCATGGCGAACACGGTCTCGGCGCGCACTGAACCTTCCGCCATGAGCGTCTCCGCGAATCCGGCGAGGTGGCGCTGCTGCACGACCATGTCGTGCGACTCGCCGAGAATGTCCTGAAACTGTTTGAGCTCCTTGACAAGCCGGACGGTTGTTTTTCCGGGATAGAGGCCGCCGAAGAACTCGAGCAGATAGCGAAGCTTCTTGGCATCGATGCGGAGCCGGTGGAGGTCATCGACCGACGGCGGATCGGCGAGGCCGGTGCCGCGTCTGATCATTTTCCGGTAGGCCTTGAGGATCTTCCTGCCGGCAACCTCGGAGATCGGCCGTCCGCAGGTCGGCGAGTCCGAACCCGTCGCCTTCGAATCGACCAGCTCCGCCCACGCATCCATCAGGCGTGCGAACCGTTGGGATCGCAGCGCGCCGCGAACCCTCCGCAGTGCCTTCGACCGCTCGCGTCGCAGGAGTTTTTCGAGGTCGTCGATTGCACCGCCTGCGGCGCCGAGCTGCCGCCGATAGCCGGTCATTTCGAGGAGGTGGACGTCGAGATCGCGGCAGGGGTTGGTGACCTCGCCCAGCCAGCGGAGCTCGCTCGCGAGAAGGCCGGCTGCCGGTTGCGGAAGAACTCCCTTGAGCTGACTCAGCACCGACCGGGTACGTCGACAGGCGACACGGAGATCGTGGAGAAACTCCACGTCCACATCATCGATCACTCCTTGCACGTTGGCCTCGGCGGTCTGTCGGAGATGACCGAGGATCACCCGCAGCGCGGCGTCGCAGCGTTCGTCCGGTTGGAGCTGAAGGCGGAGCTTCGACGAGTAGTCGCCGGGACGGCGGCCGCGGACCTCCGCTGCCGCGGCGAGTGCATCGGACGCCGCCGGATCGGAGGCGCCGCATTCATGGAGGAGGCGGATGACCCGTCGGTAGGCTCGTGAACCGCCACCGACAGGTCGCGCCGTCACCGTTCGCCGCGGCGGACCGACAGACCTGTTCGCAGCGTCGAGCAGCGTCGCGTCCTCGATCTGCAACAGTGCGATGGAGTTGTCCAGACGATCGACGATACGGGCGAACTGGCGCGTAACCCGGGCGGCGCCGACGACCAGCAGGGCGCGCGGTCCCGCCACGGCGTCGAGTTCCGACCTCAGGAATCCCTCGGGCAGTTCGTGCGCGAACCGTGGCGCGCGAGGAACCGGCATCACGTAAGGGAGAGGCCGCACAGGGGAACGCCAGTGCAGTGATGCCTTCCCTTTCTCCCGTTCGTGGGTGAGGCGACACCCGGACTCGTGGAGAAGCCAGTCGAAGGTGTCGAGGTAGGTGACGCGGAGGGTGGATCGCGATTCGACGTGGAGGCGATCACCGAGACGATTCTCGAACGACTCGAGAGACCAATCGTCGGCGGTAAGTGTCAGTGCGTCCAACATGGAAAGCTGCGGGTGGCGGCACCCCGGAAAGCACTGAGGGTATCACGGACACAACAAACGGGAGCGTGGATGCGAGACAGCTCCCACGCTCCCGTCGATGTGGACATCGAGAGACACCGACGAAGCGCGAGTTGATAGCGTCGGCTCGCGCTCGTCAGGTGTTCACGCCGGCTACTTCTTGGCGGCCGGTTTCTTGGCGGCGGCCTTCTTCGGCGCAGCCTTCTTCTTGGCGGCCGGTTTCTTGGCAGCGGCCTTCTTCGGCGCAGCCTTCTTCTTGGCGGCCGGTTTCTTGGCGGCGGCCTTCTTCGGTGCAGCCTTCTTCTTGGCGGCCGGTTTCTTGGCAGCCGGTTTCTTGGCGGCGGCCTTTTTGGGCGCAGCCTTCTTCGCGGTCGTTTTTGCTTTCGCTCCAGTTCCGGTCTTAGTGGCCATCTCTTTCCTCCTCTTGTGTTCGCTCACGATCAACTTGATGATTCGATAGTAACACGCAACTCGAAAATATTTTGCGATGTCCCTCGAATCTCGCGAGAGTGTTCCATATAATCGTCGGTCGATCTCACGAGAGTCGCGAGTCGAAGGTCGACGGAGATGCACGATGGTCCAGAAAAAATCGAAGGACGATCTCACACCGGAGTCACCGGGTGCGTTCATCAACCGCGAGTTGAGCTGGCTTCGATTCGCGCGACGTGTGTTCGAGCTGGCGAAGGACCCGACGGTGCCGCTTCTCGAACGCGTGAAGTTCGCGGGCATCCTCGGGATGCTCCACGACGAGTTCTTCATGAAGCGCGTCAGCGGACTCAAACGGCAGATCAACAAGGGGGTCAACAAACTCTCCCTCGATGGTATGACGCCGACCGAGGAGTTAGCGGCGTGCCGAAAGGAAGTGCTCAAACAGAACAGCGAGTTGTCGCGCCTCTTGAGCGTCGAGTTGCGGCCCGCGTTGGCTGATCACGGAATCGGAATCGTCGACCTCGCGGATCTGACCGACCACCACCGCGCGGATCTCACCGAGTACTTCAAACGATCGGTGCTGCCGATCCTCACTCCGCTGGCGGTCGACGCCGAACATCCATTCCCTTTCATCAGAAGCCTCGGGCTCAACCTCGCGGTCATCGTGAAAGAGAGCAAACGCGGCGAACGCTTCGTCCGCGTCAAGGTCCCGGCCAACCGGAATCGTTGGGTGCCGCTCAGCGACCGCAGCGGGTTCGTGCCGCTCGAACAGGTGATCGCCGCCAACCTCGATCAGCTGTTCCCCGACGCCGAGATTTCCTCGTACGTCTTTCGAGTCACGCGCGCCGCGCGCGGTGAAGAGGGAGAGGAGGGCGATTCGACGATCCCCTCCGGCGTGTTGGAACCGGGCAGCATCATCCGGCAGGTGACCGACGAACTCAAGGCGCGGCGTTTCGCCGGCGAGGTCCGTCTTCAGGTGGCGAAGGAAACGCCGAAGAAGATGCGGCAATGGCTGACGCAGCAGCTCAAGCTGGCGGACACCGATGTGTACGTGACCGACCACTTCATGGCGGTGGCCGATCTCCTGCGGTTCGACGTCGAAGGCCGCGAGGAGTTGCGCTACCCTCCGTTCGTCCCGCTCACCCACAGCCGACTCCGCAACCTCATCGCCAGCGACTCTGCGGCGATCTTCGACGAAATTTCACGCGGAGACATCCTGCTCCACCACCCCTACCACAGCTTTGAAACCTCGGTGCTCCGATTTCTGCAGTCGGCGGCGACGGACGACAAAGTCCTCGCCATCAAGCTGACGATCTACCGGACCTCGTCGGACTCGCCGATCGTCCAGGCCCTGGCGGAAGCCGCGCGTCGCGGCAAACAGGTGGCGGTTCTGGTCGAGATCACCGCCCGGTTCGACGAAGAACCGAACATCGCCTGGGGCAGGTTGCTCGAGAGAGAGGGTGTCCACGTCTCCTACGGAGTCGAAAAACTGAAGACGCACGTCAAGCTGGCGATGGCGGTCCGCGAGGAGGCGGACGGAGTCCGGCGATACGTGCACGTCGGCACCGGGAACTACCACAGCGGGACCGCGCGGCTTTACGAGGATCTCGGTATTCTCAGCTGCGACCCCGACCTCAGTGCAGATGTGGCGGCGGTGTTCAACGAACTCACGAGCTCCACGCCGTACGGCGCCTACCGGTTGATGTTGGTCGCGCCGCAGACGATGCGCGGGCGGTTCATTGAACTCATCCGTCGTGAGGCGGCTCACGCCGGCGAAGGTCGGTCATCGGGGATTCGCGCCAAGATGAACCAGCTTCAGGACCCGGAGATCATTCGCGAGCTGTACAGGGCGAGCCAGGCGGGCGTGCCGATCACTCTCAACGTGCGCGGCCTGTGTTGTCTGCGGCCGGGAATCGAAAATCTCTCCGAGAACATCCGGGTGTTCTGCGTGCTCGGTCGTTTTCTCGAGCACGGTCGGATCTACGGGTTCGAAAATGGAGGCTCGCCGGAGTATTTCCTGGGATCGGCGGACTGGATGAAGCGCAATCTCGACCGCCGGGTGGAAACCATCGCGCCGGTTCGTGACCCGCTGCTGGTTGCCGAGGTCGAGGAGATTCTGACAATCGCCGAGAATGACAATCAGACGGCCTGGGATCTCCGGTCGGACGGCACCTACGTCCGCCGTCGTCCGGCCAAGAACGAGGAACCGCGCCCGTCGCAGCAGGTGTTCATGAATATCGTTCGTTAGATGCAGGATGCAGGATGCAAGATGGGGGCTGTGACTGACACGACGGCATTCTGAGCGAAACGCCCACCTACTTCCTCTGTCATCCCGACCGAGGGAGCAAAGCGCCCACCTTCTTCCCCTGTCATCCCGACCGAGGGAGCAAAGCGCCCACCTTCTTCCCCTGTCATCCCGACCGAGGGAGCAAAGCGCCCACCTTCTTCCCCTGTCATCCCGACCGAGGGAGCGAAGCGAGCGAGCGGAGGGATCTGTGGGCTGGCTTCCGGATCGATGTCGCCTGGAACCCCCACCCAGATCCCTCCGCTACGGCCCTTCGGGCCTTCGGTCGGGATGACAGTTTCCGAGGCCCGGCTCGCGGGTTTGCCGTAGATTCGATTGGGGCGCGTCGAGGCCCACCATCAGGGGGTCATTCCGATTCTGATGCGGTGGAGGCCGGTCTGCGCTCGGAATCCACTTCGGCCAGGAGCTCCCGGAGACGCTCATGAGCCACGATGTACTCGTGGTGACAAAAACCGCAGGTGAGGACCGCGCGCCGTTCGTTGTCCTCGTCCATTGCGGCACGGATCTCCCCGACGCCGAGAAGCTTGAGCGCCGCCTCGACCTTTTTTGATGAGCAGCCGCAGTGGAAGCGAACAGGAACCTCGTCGAGAATGGTGCAACCTTCCGGAAAGACGGTCGCCAACCACTCTCGGGGGCCGTCTCCGTCGGCAATACGAGACGAAAGCGCCCCGAGTTCTCCGAGACGAGCGGCCAGAGCGTCCGCCTCGTCGTCGCTAACCCCGGGTAACAGCTGAATGAGCATCCCCCCGGAAATATCGACCCTGCCCTCGGGAACGACGAGGACACCGAAGACCACCGCAGCGGGCGATTGCTCCGATTCGTTCAGATACACCGCGAGGTCTTTGGCGAGATCGCCTGAAAACAGCTCCACGACCCCGCGGTAGGGCTCGCCGTGTCCGGGGTCGCGAGTAACGACGAGCTGTCCGGCGTTACCGACAACCGCTGCAACATCGAGCTTGCCGTCACTCCCCGTTGGCGTTGCTGCGAGAGGATTGGCGGCGACGGCGCGGACCCATCCGGCCGGCGAAGCTGTCGCCACGAGGAGGCCCGCCGGTCCCCCCCCGTTGGTTTCGAGGGTCAGGATGGGCTCTCTCTGCGTCACCTTTTCGAGGGCGGATGCGAGCAACAACGCGCCCGTGGACAGCCGCGCCAGGGCCGCAGCCACCTGCGGCGACGGGTCGTGAATTCGCCGCAACTCCTCGGCGGTCTCGGTTGTCAGCGCAGCCGCCACCCGGGCGCGACCGTTGAGGGCTATGGCTCGGATCAAATGGTCGCTGTGGTGCCGAGGCATGAGTCCATCTTCTCACCGGTCGTGACCGCTCGTGCGGCGGGTTGTAGGGGACGACCTGCCGAATTCCGAATTCCGAAAATCAGAAGCGGCCCGTTCGTTATGCGACCTTCGGGGTCGCCTTGTTCGTGGTTTCGGTCTTGGAGTCGCTCTTCGAGTCGCTCTTTCCGTCACTCTTCGAGTCGCTCTTCTCTTCCTTCGTCGCGGCGGGTGTGGAGGCGGAATCGTGGTTGCTCTCTGAAGGCTGCGACGCGCTTCCCTTGGCATAGTCGTTGACGTACCAGCCGCTGCCCTTGAACTGAAGGGCGGGAGCGCTCAGCAGGCGATGGGCGGCGCCGCCGCAGGTGGGGCACACGCCATCGTGCTGAGTCGACGCCCGTTCGATACGTTCGAAGCGGGCTCGACATTTCTGGCATTGATATTCATACAGGGGCATGGAGATCCTCCGGTGCGATCGGCTCGCCGATCGCCAATCGCGTATTCTGCGATTTGAGTGTTGGTTTGTCAAGTCGGGTGAGGACCGCCTGACCCTGATGACGGCGTCATGTCTGTTACATTGTCGGCGTACCGCTCGCGGATGAATCCGTCGAGACATTCGAGGATCAGGAGATCCAGATGAACAAGACACTGTGTTTGGGAGTGCTGCTTCTGGCGGCGCTGGGTTGCAGTTCGTCCGATTCCGCCGATGCCGATCTCGAGGCATGGACTCGCGAAGTGCGGGTTATCGCTCCGCACCAGATCGGTGACCGCGAGTACGAAGAGGTCGCGAACCTCGAAGAAACGGTGGACATCGGTACTCTCGGTGAGGGGAACGCGGTCGCCACCGCCAAGGAGAACCTGCGGCGCCGCGCGGCCAAGCTCGACGCCGATGCCGTCGTGATCATTGCCTGCGGACAACACGTGAGGTCAGCGAACATGGATCAGATAAGGAGCATGGGCCCCGAGGTCGTGTGCCAGGGTGTGGCGATCCGGTGGAAGAGCAACTGAGCACCCGGTCGACAGCGATGATCCGTGATGACTGAGGTCGGGCCACCGCGCGCCCGGCGGGGCCCCGACCTCCACGCTGTGATTCTGGTCGGCGGGAAGAGCCGACGCATGGGCCGGCCGAAACAGGTTCTGAGCCACGAAGGCGCGACTCTGGCGGAAATCGCGGTCGCGGCGGTCGAAGGATCCGTGCAGCGGGTCGTCCTGGCCGGAGCGGGTCCCGTGTCGGGAGAACTCGACGGTCTCGACCGCCTCGCGGACGTGCCAGGTATCGCCGGTCCGCTGGGCGGGATTCTCGCGGCGATGCGCCACGCTCCGGAAGCCGCGTGGGTCGTTTGTGCCTGCGACCTGCCGCGGGTCCGTCGAGAAGCCATCGAGTGGCTGCTGTCGCAGCGCCGTCCCGGCGTCTGGGCGGTCCTACCCCGAACCTCCGCGCGCCAGGTGGAACCGCTGCTGGCGGTGTACGAACCGCAGATGAAGGTCGTTCTCCAACGACGGGCGGAGATGGGCCGGTTCGGATTTCAAAAACTGGCCGGATCGAGGCGGGTGATGTGTCCGAATCCCCCGGAGGAAATCCGTGATGCGTGGACCGGCGTGAACACCCCGGAAGAATTCGAGGGCTTCTCTGTTATAGATGTATGATGAGCGCGTTTATGGTCGAAAATTCCAACGTCATGCCGCCCTTGAGTCTTCACGTCGCCCCCACGGACGGGAACCCGTTCGAGCGGACGCTCTCAGGCGAGAGCTTCGTGATCGGCCGGTCCTCGAAGGCCGATCTGACGATCGCCGATCGCTCGATGTCGAGGTTGCACACCAGGCTCTTTCTCCTCGACGGGGCGTGGCACGTCGAAGATCTCGGCTCGCGGAACGGCACTCTGATCGGGGGCCGACCGGTCGAACAACCGGCTCGGGTCGGCCACGGATCGGTGATTCAGGTCGGCAGCACGTCGATCACTCTGCGGGAAGCCAGCCGTCCGATGCCGAACAGGCAGGCCAGTTCGGTCAGCCGCGACAGCCACACCATTTTCCGCTCGGCGGCCGAACTCCTGCAGGCGCCCGAAGAGATCCGCACCGATTCGGTGACGCCGATGGGCGAAGGCCTGCGCCGCTATGCGGACCGGCTCCGCCTTCTGACCGAAGTCAACCTCGCTCTCGACAGGGTCATGTCGCTCGAGGACCTTCTCGATCTGATCCTCGACCGCGCCTTCGAACACCTGCGGCCGGAGGACGCCGCGATCTACCTGCGGACCGACGACGGCGGGTACGAACGGGCGGCCAGCCGTTCGACCGGAAAGGGAAATCCCGAAATCCTATTTTCCACCAGCCTCATGGAAGAGGTGGTGGAGGGCCGGCAGGCGGCCCTCGTTCTCGACGCCCAGACCGACGAGAGGTTTCACGAGGCCATGAGCCTGCTCGACGCCGGAGTCCGGTCGCTGGTGGCGGCGCCGCTGCTCGACCCGGACGGCGCTCTCGGCCTCATCGTCCTCGGCTCGCGTCTGACGAAGCGTCAGTTCGACGAAGCCGACATGGAGCTGCTGGCGTCGCTCGCCTCGGTGGCCGCCATGCGGATCCGGAACGTCCACCTCGCCGAGGAGGCGGCCGAGCGCAAGCGCCTCGAGCAGGAGGTGGCGCTCGCCCGCGAAATCCAGGTCGGGTTGCTGCCCGACCACCTTCCCGAGCTTCCGGGCTGGGACATTGCCGCCGGCAACATGCCCTCCCGCGGCGTTTCGGGCGACTTCTTCAAGGTCGAGATGCGGCACGACGACAGCGAGGTCGTCCTGATGTTGTCCGACGTTTCGGGGAAGGGGATCGCCGCCTCGCTCCTGACGGCGTCCCTCGAGGCCCTCTCCGCCGGTCCCATTCACGACGGCGTCGCGGTTGAGGACGTCTTTCGCTCGGTGTCGCACCTGCTCTTCGAACGGACGCCGCCGGAGAAATATGCGACGTCGTTTCTCGCCTCGGTGGAGCCCGGGACCGGGAAGCTCCGCTACTGCAACGCGGGCCACAACCCCGGTCTGTTGCTGCGAGCCGACGGATCGACGGAGTGGCTGGAGTCGACGGGGATGCCCCTCGGAATTCTCCCCGAAGGCGTGTTCAGTGCCGGCGAGAAGACTCTCGAGATCGGCGACGCACTCATCCTCTACACCGACGGCATCACCGAACCGGAAAACCCGGACGGCGAAGAGTACGGCGAAGAACGTCTGCGCGAGATCTGCGTCACGACCCGCGCTCAATCGGTCAAAGAGATCATGGCAGCGATCGAAAAGGACCTCTTCGAATTCGCGCGCGGCGTGCCCTTCCCGGATGATCGCACCCTGTTGTTGATCCGTCGCCTCGGGAACTGATCGAACCTCTTCCCTTGACATTTCCCCAAAAAATGTTTCAAAAGTGAAATGCGTCCACGTCTCAAGTGCGTTATGATGGTTGGCGTCTACTCAAAGCGACTGCTCAACGAAAAACGGACCTGAATGAGACGGTGCCGACGGTTGAGGAGGTGAGCGCGATGCACGCGCACCTCCGAGGACGTCGGGTAGCGGACTCCGGCGGCTCGGGGGAGTTGTGATGATCGGCAAGAAGATCTCGCATTTCGAGATCACCGGCAAGCTCGGTGAAGGGGGCATGGGTGAGGTGTGGCTGGCGCGCGACACGCGTCTCGGCCGGACAGTCGCTCTCAAGACCCTGCCTCCGGCACGGGCCGAGAGCGAGGACCGCCGTCGGCGCTTCGAAGACGAAGCCCGTGCCGCATCGGCCCTCAACCACCCGGGCATCGCCCACATCTACGACATCGGCGAGGCCGACGGCATCCACTTCATCGCGATGGAGCACGTAGATGGCGAGAGCCTCGGCCACCGGATGGAACGCCAGCCGCTGACGACCTCCGAGATCGTCGGTTTCGGGGCACAGCTCGCCGACGCCCTCGCCGCCGCCCACGACCACGGCGTCACCCACCGCGACATCAAACCCTCCAACCTGATGGTCACGCCCGAGGGCCGTCTCAAGATTCTCGATTTCGGTCTTGCCAAGCTCCAGCCCGCCGTCGATGGAGATCAGGAGAGAACGGTCGAGACCATGACCAC